>NZ_WHLY01000002.1:5227732-6512965 GCF_009296315.1 Salmonirosea aquatica | reverse complement strand
CCCCTGTATTCCTGCGGCCCTTGCGGCCCTGAATACCTTGCGCCCCGGTTGCCCTGCGGCCCGGCTACCCCTGCGGGCCTTGTGGCCCTGGTACCCCCGGTCAGTGTGTCGGCAAAATCCACTACCTGAAATATAGCCTGCCGGATACTAGCGGGCGTTACGACGCGCGGGCGGCTGTCGGGTAGTATTTTGGTAATGGTATCCTTTACGGCGGGCGCGGAAATTTGCGCCTGGGCGGTCAGGCTGCCAAAGAGTAGGGCGAGTATTACAAGGCGTTTCATATAGCAAAAGGTGATTGATTGAGGCGTTCAATCAGAGTGGCCGAATCTTCCTGTAAATCTTGATTACGGCGGCTTGATGAACGACCAACTTATTAAGGGCGTCAAAGTCGGCGGCGGTGGGTAGCCGGTGCCGGTCAGGGTGGCGGTTCGCCTGGATCGCAAAACCAGAAAGACGAACACGGCTATCAAAATAGTGTTAGGCTTCATCGGGCGCGGGGGTTACAGATTGGAATTTCTTTTTCAGGCTGCCAAGTTCCGCCGTCGCAATCGTGACAAATACCGGTATGATTCCGATTAACTCCATCGTATGCCCGGTTAGCTGGCTGGCATATTCTACCAGATTCCCGGCAATGAGTACAGCGGTATAGGCTAAAAGCTTGTATAGGTATTGGGTCAGGTACCCGTACTTGAACTCCCGTTTGATCAGGGCGCGCGTGATACCTAGCACAGCATCCAGCAAGACGATTCCAAAAATGATTTGGAATAAAACGAAGTGAGCGAAGGCAATCAAAATAAATTCTTTCATGGCTAATAGATTGGTATTGGTACTTGGTTGTTATCCGCGACGCCTAAAATATCCCCCTTGCAGGGTTGGCAGCCCACGCCAGTAAACCGGCTTCGGTCGCGGGGAATACCTTTTTACTCGTTCGCTTGGCATCCCTGGCGGCGCTCTTGGGATTGCGCAAACTGCGCTGCATTTCTTTGGCAAGTTCTACGATCCCGCTGGCCTGTTGGGCGCGGTACTGAGCGACGCGGGCCAAACGTTCCATTTTAAAGGCGGCGTCCAATTTAATCGGCGCGTTTTGGGCGCGGCCTTTCTTGCCTTTCAGCTTCTTACCCTTCAATAGTTGTAGGGCTTGGGTAGCAAACTTGGTTTGCTGGTCGTCGGTCAATGCCCAAAAACTACCTTCCGATTCCGGAATTTCGAGCAACGGCCCAAAGTAAAAACGCGGGTTGGCGGCTACTTCGGCCAGTTCCTTTTTAAAGGTGTCGGCGCGTAGGGTACGCAATCCGTTTTTTCACGAAGGTGTCGACGTCCTTTATTTTCTGGCGCTCGTAGGTACTGCGGGCGCTCTGGCCTTCCTTCACGCGGCGGCGTACGTAGGCTTGTAGCTTGGCGTTCGTGTCGTACTGCTGGGCAAATTCTAGAATGTCCTGTATTAAGGTGTCTTCGTCGCGGTTGCTTCCGGAAAACTCCTTTAACTCGGCGGCGGCTAGGTCAATGCCTTTGGCCGTTTTCTTGATCCAAAACCGGCGCAATCCGGGCGTTAGGTTGTTGGGGTCGCCAAACCGTTTAAAAGATTCCAGGCTAAACGTAGGTTGCAGGATGGCTATAAAGTCCTGAATGCTCTCATAGGGCATATCTTTCAAAACCGACTGCAAACGCTTCTGACTGGTACCCATTATTTTACGAGTTTGGTCATTAACAAATACGCGATGGCGGCACCCACGGCGGGGTACTTCCATTTGGCCGCTTTGCCGTATTTCCACGTAAAGTAGGCGGCGGCTACTCCGATTAGGTTTACTTGGGTCGTGAGGTTATTCATAGAAAAATTTGGTTACGATGGCGGCGGCTATTACTAAGGTTTCGACTAGTACGACGTTTCCCCGGCGTTTGGCCCGCCGTTCCATGACAGAACGGCGGGCGGTTTCCTCTTTTAGTCCCTGCTGGGCGTCGTTTATTTCGGTTTCCTGGCGGCTGGTTTCCGCAATCAGGGTTTGAATTTTGGCATTCAACAAGCCGTTAATCTGGCGGCTTCGTCGCATATTTTCAGTTCTTTGATGATCTGCGGCGTTAGGCTGGTCAACTGGCGGACTTCCGTAGGTGTCAAGGTATCCGGCTGCGCGGTAGCGTTCCAAGAGTGCGCGGGCGGCGCTGTCAGGGTCAGCAGGGCGGCTACTATACAGGCTATCAAGTTTCGCATATTCAGTTATTAGCTGTT
This sequence comes from Salmonirosea aquatica, assembly GCF_009296315.1. Lineage (NCBI taxonomy): Bacteria > Pseudomonadati > Bacteroidota > Cytophagia > Cytophagales > Spirosomataceae > Salmonirosea > Salmonirosea aquatica. The sequence goes on along the minus strand of NZ_WHLY01000002.1, from coordinate 6,510,741 downwards.
GATCGATGGATCTGATTTTATCAATATGGGCGGCGCGCTCGGCGGTCAATTCCTGGACGGCGTGGCGCGGGCGCTCCTGGTATCGGCGGGCAAAGTATCCGGCTCCAAACAGGATGATACTACCCAATAGCAACACGCTCCACGAAGTACCCTTTACATTCCATTTCATGCTTTGCGGGTGCTTTCTTCGGCCAGAAATTCAGTAACATTATGCACTACATCGGAAAATAGTACCGGTATTCTCGGACGTCGCCGGGGTTCGTGATAAAGCACGTTTCCAGCAAAAAGCTACGTTCCGGGTTCAGATGCAACACGCCTAAACGGTTGTGTTGGCTCTGGCTTTCGTTCTTGGCTCCCCTGTCTTTTATCCGTAGGGCATCGGCAACGCTGGCGCTCAGTTTGGCGGCGGTCGGTTGGGGCTGCAAAAAGCGTGAGGTTTTATAAAATACCTCGGTGCCGGTGGCCTGGGGGCTGGCGGCGTTAAAATGCAAATCCAAAAGAACATCTTCAAAGTGAGCGATTTCCTTGATTTTGCTCCACGTTTCGGCGTTGGTGGTGTCGTTCTGGTCGACGTACACGTTGACGCCCCGTTCAATCAACCGCGTAGCGATGGCATTACGAAGTATTACGGCTTCGATGGCTTCGTCAAACCCTGGCACTTTGGCCCGGTACCTATGCCGTTAACTACGGCGTGGCCTGCGGTTAGAATTACTTTTGCCATGGACTTCTAAGTTTAGCTCTTGATACTTGCGTTCGAGTTCGTTGTACTTTTTCGTCAAAATTTCGTGTTGCTCCATAAGCAGATTAAACCGCCTTCCAAATGTTCCGCGTACTTTTTCCAGTTATCAGACACGATGTTGTCCGTTTCGGCATCGTTCTTTTTTTTGGAAAATATATACCGGATACCTTCCAGCGCGCCCCCGCCTATGGCAAAATCTAAAAGCCGTTCAAAGGCTGTGACTTTATCGGGCATATCATTGACGGCTTTCGTTTATGAGGTAGCCGCCCGCCAGGGCTAACAGGATCGCCCCGATTCCGGCAATGTTGGTTGTTACCTCACTCCTAAAAACCGGCTGGCCGTACGCCTGGGCTTCCTTCAATCGGCGGTTGGCGTTGTAGGGCCAGGATTTAAAGGCGGCTTCGATGGCGTTCAGGTCGTTGGGATTTACCTGTATTTGCTGCCATAGCTGCGACTTCAAAAAGTTGCCCGGCCCGGCGTTGTACACGAACGAAACCACGGCGTCAAATTGGGGAACCGTCAGGCGGATATTTTTCCCGTTCAGGTAGCTATTTAGGTACCCTTCGTTTAGTCGTACGTGGTACAATAAGAGTTGATCAGCCCTTTTTTTGGTGATCTGCTGGCCGTACTGGATTTTACTACCGTCCTCGTAGAAGGTGCAACCGTACCCGATGGCGGGGCCGTTGGTGTCCTTATAGGCAGGGGTTAAAAAGCTGTCAGGCTTGGAAAACAACGGCGCGTTTTCTTCCAGGGCTATAAAATCAATTCCGCTTTGTGAGGTCGTTCCCATAGTATTTTAGTTTGCGTATACGCGGACGTCGGCCCGCTTAATATATCCGTCCGTGGGGTACCCGATCCAGTTCCGATAAGTGACCAGAACGTACTGAGTTTCTACGCCCCCGCTTTTGGCTATGGTGTAGTACTTAAATTCAGTTTTGGTACCCAGCGGCAACGTCGTAACGGTTTGGCTGCTATCGCTGGCGGATAAGAGCGGAGTACGTCGGATGGTTTCGGCGGTGTAGCCTTTGCCGGTGGTGGCACCTCCCCCGGTGGGCGTGGTAGGGCGGCATTGCCTTGCAGGATGGCTACAAACTTGGCGAAAACTTCGGGGTTGGCGTCGTCGCTTATGTCCTGTATGAGTTCGCTTTTGTAAAGTGTCCGATAACTGGCTGTAACCTCAGACCAGACGTTGCCCCGGCAAACCCCGGCCAGATAGTAAAGCGTATCTTCATCGGTGCCGCCGTCGATGCCTAAAAATGAGAATCCCCACGGTCTGAGCGCTTGCCGGAATTGCAGCGCTATATTGGCGGGGTTGACCGCTCCCCGTTGCCCGCTACGACTTTATCATATTCATTTTGGGCCAAACGCTTGCGGGCGCTGGATCGCAATAATAGATAGAGGGCAATAGCAACCAAGACTTTACCGACGTTGGCGACGGTCTTTTTGTCTACTTGGCTGGCCAGGGCGGCGGCGGCGGTTAAATTCTTCATAGACTGGCTTTTTGCTTGAATAGCTGCATCGGGTTTTTGACCGTGTTAAACTTGGAAAATAGGGCAATGGCGGCGCGGGCTTCGTCAACGCCTTCCCTGGTCAACAGGCGGGCAAAAAATGCGTTATTGTCGTGGATTTCGGTTTGCAGTTGTAGCACTGCATCCGGGTTGTTTGTTACAAATTCGGTCAGGGCTTCAATTAGTTTTATGGTGTCCTCGGTACCTAGTACTTCATCGTAGGCGCGGCCAAAATCTTTCAAAAGTTGTAGTAAGTCCTTTTCCATTGGTTCCGTTGTGTAAGCGTTTTAAAAAGTACGTAGGTGTTTAGAGGTTGTTAAATCCGCCACTGGCGCGGGGAATCTGATTGATCACAACCGGCGCGGCGGTTTTATTCTTGATGGCTCCCAATGCAAATTCCTTAATCAGACTTTGGGCAAAATCATTGTTGCCGTCGCCGTCCGTCAAATCTTCCAGGATTTCAAAAAGCTTGTTTTGATTTTCTTCCAGCTTTTTGATTTTATCTTCCATTTCTTTCATACGGAATTCTTGCATGAGTTCGGCGCGCATTTGTTCGCGCAAACTGCTTACACTTGAAAGCCCCCCGGCTTGCTGGGCGGCGGCTCCGGCTTTGGTAAATTCAAAGTTGTTGGCGCTCCGCTGGCCGCTGGCGTTGCGGTATACCGATAGGCGGTAGCTGTTGGGCGGCAGTAGTTCCAGGACGTTTTTAAAATGCTCCTGGGCGGTGGCTGGGTCGGCGGTGGGGTTGTTGTCTTTTTCGCACTCGCTTACCTTACTGGTACCTTTCCATAGTTGCCAGAAAGCCATGTTTTCCTGTTTCAAAAAGTCGCTTGCTTGCTGTGTCGTATCCATGTTGCGTAGTAGGGGTAAAGTGATTTAGGAAAAGCAAGCCCGGTTTGGCGGGCTTGCTCTGGATGGATGGTAGCGGGCGGCTATACTTTGGCAATCTTGGCACTCAGGGCCATAGATTTTTGTACTCGCTCATTTTCTTGTTATAGTCCTTTTTGATGGACGCAACCTTTGAGAGGTACTTTTTCTTTTGCTCGGGGCTGGCCGTCAGCTTAGGTTTTTTCGGCAATTTGCCCATTTTTGGCTTGCGCATAATTTTGGAATTTAAGAGTTAAAAAAAAGTGATTCGTTGGGGGTTGGTGTGATTGCCCTGGCTACGGAATAGCCAGGGCGTTCACGGTTGGAAACTGGCCTAGTAGGGGCGGCGCTTACGCTTCCGGGCGTCGGGGTTATTACCTAGCGGCGGCGGCGCGCCTTCGTTTTCTTACGGAAGAAGAAATACCAAACACCCAAACCAATCATGGCGGCAATCAGCGGGTTATTGGTAATGAAACTGAACGGGTCGGAAATGAACTCATTAAAGTAGTCCATAATGCCTTTGGTGGCGGCGGTGCCGGTGCCGGTCGTTGTGGTCGTCGTAGCGCTTCCGCCTGTTTCGGATGCTCCGCTTACGCTTACCCGGATGGCGGCAATTTCGGCGTTCGTGGCTCCTACTCCTTTGATCGAGTACAGGTTTTGACCGCTGAAAATGCGCTCGATTCCGGTTTCGTCTACAATGGCATCCTCTACGATGAAGCCGTCAGCGTCGACAAAATCCCAGTTGGTTTTGTTGCTGAAAAGTTCCAGGTTCAAATCCGTTGAGATAGAAGCGTTACCGCTGTTGAGCCAGTTGCGCATGGCGTCGCGCGTTAGGTACCGGTACTTTACATCACTGCCTACCAGTTCAGGCAAAAGCAGAATTTTGGGCTTGCTGGTTTCGGTGCTTTCACTGGCGGCGTAGACGTTGCCTACTCCGTTGTTTCCGGTGATGGTACCGACGTTGGTTAAAATTTTAATTTCGGCCATAGCTAATAGATTTTGAAATAGTGAAAAGTGAAAAATTGGGGGTTATTGGTTTGAAAATTATTTAGTTACGCTTTCGTTTTTTCTTCCGAAAAAATAGGAAGTAGGCAGCCACGGCAGCCAGGGCCAACAACGGTATATTATCCAGTAGGCCGCTGCTGCTGTTGCTGCGGTATTGGTTAGGGTCGTACGGAACGGAACCGTACGAAGGGGTAATACTGCCGTTGCCTTTGATACCGCCCGGAAACAAGGCGGTCAGTAGGGGTACAGCAATGCCACTTATAGCGCTGCTAATCGTGGTGATTACGTTCCCGCTTTTGGGAGTGGTGCCGGCCTGGGCTTGCTGCGCGGCCTGACTGATTAGGATAGGGTCAACCCCATAGACTGAATACGGCATATTTATATGATTCTAGGGATTTTGATACTTTGGGAGAATTGAACCGGGAAGTTTAGCAACTCGGCTTTTACAAATCCGTTGAAGTTGAATTGTATCGTTTTACCCTGCACTAAATCCCGGATTTCGGGAATGATGCTGATTAGGTCGAGCAACTGAATATTTACAATAGCGTCGGCCTGGGTTTGTCCGCTGGGGTTGATCCTGAATTTTTCGTACCGATACGCCCGGCCTACGGTGGCGGTGTTGATGCTTACGGTAAGGTCGAGCGATTGAATATTAATATTCGTCGCCGTGCGGTTCCAGAAATTGAGGGGCAACAAAAACGTTAGTTGGCCCTGGCCCAAACTTACCCGTAGTTGCTTGGGTAGTCCGGGCGTAACGTCCAGGTTACTGGCGGCGCGGGCTTTGCTCAGGACGTACGCCCCGGCTCCCACGGCCCCGGCTATCATCAAATCTTGATTGCTTATGCCTTTACGTTTCTTGCTCATAAGGATTCGACGGCTTGCTTGAATAAAAATCCTATGATCACGGTAGCGGCTATTTTGCCGTACTCTACTTTGGTGCTTGGGGTGCCGGTGGGCGTGGCGTCGGTTCCCTGGATGGGCGCGGGGTCGCCGGGTGTGGTTATGTACTGGTTTCCGTCGACGGCGTTTTTTGCGAATTGTAAAGCCTGGGTAGGCTCGTACCCGCGTATGAGGGCGTCAACCAACTCACCGACTAGCAAGGCCAGGGGGTACCCTTTGGCGTAGGCATCCAGATTTTGCGTGACGGCTTTTATATAATTTATGTCCTCAACGCTTACCGTAGGGCTATCAATCAGGCGGGTATATTCCCGGCTCAGGATGGCGCGTAGGGTTTCCCAATCCTGGCCACTTCGGCCCGAAACGTAGGAGATAAGCCCACTATACGCGAAAACTTTGGAGTTGCGTTCCGTTTCGGTTTGCGTCAGGGTTTGGCCGGTGGGCGTGGTGGTGACAATCGGCGCGGGGTCGCTGGTGAGTCCCGGATCACTGTCAACAATTACGGCAGGATTCAGCGCGTAGGGATTGGGGTACAGTGGACTATTGACCGTGGGATTAATGACCAGGGTAGGGCTGCTAACAATAGTCGGATTGACGTTAATAACAGGATTGCTACCGATTACCGGCGTGGTGGGATTGGAACGACGTATGAAAAAGAATTCGGGCATAGTTAGAGTAGGTCGTAATGATAGGCGGCATAGAGTCCGACGCCCCCGATAAGCAGAGCGGCCAGGGGTGAACCTTTCAATTCTTTGGAGTAGGTCGCATGGTAGGCGGCTATCTGAGCGGCTTCGGCGGCGACGTATTCGGCGCGCAGTTGAAGCGTTTTTAGTTGCTGGCTGTCCTGGCGCTTTTTAATGAATCCTAGTACGATGCTGGCGGCGGTCAGCACGGCCCCGGCTCCCACGGCGTAGGGGTTGGCCGTGGCAATGGCCACACCGCCCACGGTGGCAGCCCACGCGGCTACGCTGCTGTTTCCGTTGGCCTGGGCGGCCTGGGTTTGAAGAAATGCGATTTCCTCGGCGTATTGATTCCAGCTTTGTACCAATTTGGAAAGCTGATCGATTAGGAAAGCTTTCCGTTCCTCGGAGGTGGTACCCTGGTAGGCGCTGGCAGCCTGAGCGAAGTACTCAGGACGGTAAGTAACATTTAGGCTCAGTTCATACTGTTGGGTATTGGGGTTAAAGATCGGGGCGGCATTCGGCAGGGTACCCAAAACCGGCGCGTACCCTAGCGTTCTGATCTGATCGAACGCAATGCTTAGGGTATTATCGACGCTTCCGTCAGCGTTGCGCGGCCCGTAGGAGCGGGTAAGGAATACCGGCAAGTCTAACGGCTTTGATGAAATGTTGACAGGTACGGCCGATCCGTCCGGGTAGTAGTACGTTCCCTGTCCGTTTTGCCGATTTGTTATGTAGTCTGCCATATTTACCGTTATACTGCCATAATTGCAGATGCAAGTATATACGGTTTATTTCAATTGTGCAACGTTTAGCATTACAAATTATCAAAACACCCCACTAGTCAAGCGTTCATAGCGTGTAGCCCCACAAAACGCACCCTTAAATACAGCTTGTACGAACCTTTTTGCACCCATATTGCAGGGATGCTACACCCAAAAAAATATTTTTTGATTGTCCGTTTTTTTTTCCTATTTGGCAGTAAACAAACCTGACAAGATTATGAAAAAGCTATTTTTTGGAGTGCTGGCGCTGGTGGCGCTTGGGTGTGGGGGCAACGATCCGAAACCCTCGGCAGTGGTGCCGGATGGCATTTACACCGCGCAGACCGTGACCGTAAACGATAAGGTTTCAAGCCTTCCGGCTGGAATGGTGACGTTTGAAGTGGTGGGTACGGGTACCAATCAGATACGGATAACCCAAAAGGGAAAAATCAATCTTGCACCCTGGCAGGACGTCAGCGGGGTTTATACGACCTATCAAACCGGGAATACGGTACGGACGGACGGACTGAGCGCAATCATCGGCGGCGGCGTGTTGGATATACGGGTAGGGTATACGGCTGTGATTGCCAAAAAGTAGGGTACCTACTCCCACATAAAAAAGCCCTGGCCAAATGGTCAGGGCTTTTTTGTTGGGTAGCTGACTGAAGAAAAATACTTTATTTGTTTTTCCTTTCACTCAATCGCTTACACCATTATGAAAAAATACGCTACGCTATTACTTGGGTTCCTGCTGCTGGCCGCTTGCTCTACTGAAAAATCAACCGAAGAAGCCGAACAGATTAGGCTTTTGAAAGAGCAAAACGAGTTATTGAAAAATCAGCTTGCAACAAAAAAGAATGAACCGGCTGAACGGCCAAAAGCCAAACCCCCGGTACCGGCGAAAAAATCAATTACGGTTGATCAGATCAAACAAGATTTACTGAATCAGTCCGTCAGCTATTGGCATCAGGGCGCATTGGCGAAAGTAAAAAAGCAATGGGTATTTGCTTCCCTGGCGGAATACAAAAGCGTAGAAGTGGAGAATGAACAGGTACGGGATAATTACCAGGAAAAGACTTTGGCCATGACGCTACAAGATCAGGCTACCGGAGAAAGGTTCTATGCCCGGATGCTGGTAAGCTATAATAAACACGGTGAACAGTGGGTACTTTCCCGATGGGACGCTTTACAATTTTCGGAGATCAAATAAAAAAGCCCCGGTCAGATGGCCGGGGCTTTTGCTTTGTGCTTGGTGGACGTGAGCCGTGAAAGGAAATCCCGTAGGGAAATGTAGGTTTCGAAAATGTTGGCCCGTTGGCTGGGTTCGTGATCTTCGCAAGCCGGGGAAAGCAGGTACCCGCAAAACAGTTCATCTAAATGGGTTATGGTGTCGGCTTCGCGGGCTAAGTTCTGGATGGCTTGTAAATCGGTGTCAGTACTGTTTTGCATGGGGCGTAGGATGATGTGAACGATTCCTAAAACTACATTTTATCCTGTAATAAAAATATACAATTTGAATTGGTTAAAACTCTGTTAAAGGATTGGTATAAAAAATATTTTATTAAAAGAGGCATTCAAGTTTCATAAACAAATAAATAAACTACAACTATTGAACAAATCAATAAATAAGATTTGTCTATTTATTTTTTATGATAGTGTTAATTTCCCTGCGTTCAAAGGCGCTTTACTGACAACGTATTGCAGTGACTTATACATTACTTCTTCATAGAATTTAGAACTCCTTCGGGAAGAACATAAACAAAACCCGCTGGCTACGATACCCATAATAGCGGCGCTTTTCAATTTTGCTCCTGATGCTTCCAGGTACAGGATAAAAAGTTCATCATGGGTCATAGTAGTACGCTCAAACCCTTCGTGAGGGAATAGAGTTTCTACAAAGCACTTTTCTTTCATGGAAAGTAACACCTTGACTTTCCGCCACGTGTGTAAATGGCCTTCTAACGGAATTTCAATAATAGCCCCTTTTTTGAATCTTAAATTCTTGATAGCCATTGGAGTAAGGATTTAGAATTTGCCTTTAAAATAGTTTGACTCCTTCATTAAATATCTATTCAATAATTCCTTGTTTGTAAACTCTGTCAAAAAGTTAGAGCCGTTAAAGAATAGCTTAGTTTTTCGCTCACCAACTTCTAAAATCAACGCTTGTTTGATTTCTCCAAGGTAAAGCAAGGGTACCTTTTTCCCTTCTTTGAATTTGAAATTTTTGATAGCCATAGGAGTAAGAATTTGGAAGTTAAGTAAATGACGTTTGTAGGCTTCCGTATAATTGTAAGAACGTGTTGTTGTAGTGGGTTTGGTAGCGGTGGTGTAGGCTGGGGGCGTGTTCTTGCATCAGCTTTCGATTCTCAACATTGAGCCGGTACACGGTGAAATTTTCATCTTTTATGACGTCCTCGGCTTTTAGTACCTGGGCTAGTTTATCCAGGTAATTTTTTACTTCGTCGTTGGTCGTACTCATATCAAAATCCTCGATGGCGACGGTTTCGGCGTGGTAGGTAAGTGTTTTCAAATCATCGGAACAGCCCCAAATTCTACCGTTAATTTTCCTATCCATAAAGTCGCGGCCTTTCTCCTTCATCTGGCTATCTACGTCATTGGCTTTGGTCAGGTACTTTGAAATATAAGCGGTGATGGATCGCAATTTTTTCAACTTGTGTATGTCGGTGCTATTCGGCTGGGTGGTGTTAAAATTGTCGCGCTGGCCGCGTTCGTAGCGCTGGCGCTGCTGGGTCACGCTGGCCCAATACAGTACTTTTTCGTTCGGCTTCTTTCCGGCGCGGGTGAGTTTTTCGGCTTCGCGTTTTATGTATTGTTTGGCTTCCTGGCCGTTGATCTGGAAACCGGCGCGGTAGTGTTCGCGCAGATTCTGCCGGTAGGTTTCAAGGTACCCGTATTGGTCTAAGATCGAATTCCAGGCTTTTTTTACCTGGGCATGGTGTATGTAGGCGTCTACGACCAAATGAAAATGAATGTTATCATTCTGTTGGGGTTCGGCGCGCCAAAAGTAGTTTTTTACGTGGTGGTAGCGTTTTAGCTGCGTAATGAAGTACCCTAGCATATTCCGTTTTATGTCGTTGTCGTCGTGCGCCTGGGCGGCGGGTAGGGTCAAGGTGATGAAGGTAGGGTAAATGCTGTTCCGGGTTATTTTACCGGTGGTGGTGATGGTCATACTCAACAACCAATTATCCAGGTACTTTTTAACCTGTCGGCGGGTGGCGGGCGACATATAGCCGTTGTAGTCGCCTTTTGCGCCTTTTTCCAAATTTTCCAGGCTGGCGGCGTTTTCCTGGGTACGTCCGCCTTCAAAGGATTGGTATACTACCACGGAATGCGGCTTGAACAGGGCTATACTTTCAATCATGGGTGCAGGCAGGAAAAGCGTAGGGGATGCAATGGTACGTAAAACGTTTCAAACTTTCGGCACAAATGCCACATTGTCAGCGCTTGCGGACGTTCTGACATGGTAAATAGGGCGTTGCTATGGTACCTGTTGCAGAGTCGACACGTAGATAAACCAAACCTAAAAAGCCCCTGGCGGGGGCTTTTTAGGTGGTAAAAAGGCTAAAATGTCCGGGCTTGTTTTTTCAATTCGGCAGAATCAAGCTGTTCGATTCTATCGGCCACTTTCCACAAATCCAGGGACTTCGCTAGAAGGGTACTTACTGCCCGCTCCCGCGTGGCTGCCTTTTCTACCTCAGTAAAATTCCAGCCTTCGACGTGTTCGGCAATAATGAAGGACTGTTCAAGAAACAATGATACTAAACCATGTAGGCCAATTTTCCCCACTTGGTTAACCATTTGATCTAGTCGCCCCTCTACCGTAGTATAATTGGAATAATCCATAATGATAGCGGTAAATGATAAAAGTAGAAATCAAACCTAAAAAGCCCCTGGCCGGGGCTTTTTAGGTGGTAGGGTAGGGATTAGGCAATTGCAACAATTAGCCCTTTTGGGTCGCCATCCTGGGCGGCTTTTTTAACGGCTGTCATGGACTTAAATACAAATCCTTCCATTAACAAAATACATTCCTGCAACTGCTCAACGGTAGCAAGTCCCCCGGCATTAACTACGGAATCATCAGGATGGATCTGTATGAGTACAAAACCGGTGGCGGGGTTGTCGTGCCTTTCGGTGTAGCGGTCGTATAGCATTTCAGCTTTAAATAAAAATTCTTCCTTTGTCATAAGTGAAATAAAATTTAGAAGTGAATAAATAAATTAAAATTAAACGGGTTCGCTTTGCAGCGCTTCTAGGGCTTTGATTCGTCCGGCAATTTCCAATGATTTCCATTGCAAATTTGACATAATCAGCCAAAGGCCGGGCGCGCAATCATTGACCGAAAACAAACGGCCTTCAATCAGAAATGAATGGTTTTGGCCAAACAAATTGTAAATCTTTTGAAGGTGTTCTATTTCGCCTTTCGTGTGGCTCAGGTTTTCGGTAAGGCTTTGCAATTCCTCTGTTTGTGGGGTAGGCATAGCGTAGGGGTTAAGAAAGAATTAATTATCTGATACGGGCGGCAAAAAATAGCAACCTTCAAAACCTCCCGTTAGAATCTTATGAAAATAATTATCCATTGATTCGCGTGTATGAATAACACCTTTCACGCTTAGAATCCCTTTGCTGGATATATCGCAACCTAATTCATTACTAAGAGCCAAATAATAAACGCTCGGCGGGGATTTCGCATCCTTTGTAAATTGATCATATCTTTTAGCGCATTCGGTTAAAAAACTCTGCTTATCCATAGTCATTTAATTAAATAATGGAACTTGATTTTTTGGGGAAACTTCCGGTTTTACAACCTGTACCAATAAGCAATAAGCGAGCGGGGTACTATCATTAAAATTAGGCTTATTCTTGTACATGGTTCTCAGGACGTCGCGGCATTCGTTCGCGTTATATCCTGTATCCAGATACGCGATTAAATCCGTAATACCTTCCGGGGTCAACGGGGTAAGCTTCTTAACTTCAAATATTCCATAGGTTTTGTTTTTATAAAATACTTCAAACTTGGCTCCTATAAAGTAGCGTTTAGGGTTCAATAAACGTAGGGTTGTAAATGCTTTACAATCCAATTTATTATTCCAGTTGTAGGAGAAATCTAATCGTTCGTACTGCATAATTCAGGGGTTAAAAATTGGGACTCTAAAAGGCTCAGGCGCGGGGGCTTATTGGCTACCGTATAGGGGTCATAGTTAGGGCGGGTCGGAAAGTTCAAGGCTTGCAAACGTTGCTCGTAAACGGCATTTAAAGCCGTGGCGGCATTGGCAAAGTCTATCAAATCATCAAAGCAAATCCGATAAAACTGGATCATGCCGGGTAGGCGGTCGGGGCTTACGTGTAAGCCTTCGCGGCGTTTGGCTTCCAGGGACTTCAAATAGTTGCCCATATCCTCAGCGGCTTTCATCGCTTTGGGTTCACGCTCTTTGTACGTGGCATAAGCCAACGTCAGGTTGGTATCGATTTTCTCTACTTCCATCGCGGTAAGGCTTTAAATTGTAGTTGCTCCAAAAACTTCCGGGTGCTGTATTCCGTAGGGTTACGGGCCGTAAGGGCGAACTGTAAAAGCATGGCCCGACTAGCGGGCATTTGCTTTATTCTTCGTGGCAGTGCCTTGTTTATCATGTCATTACAGGGCAAAAAAAATTTAGGATTCGTCCTCACTTGGTACGGTTTCGATACCCTCCGCTAAATCGATTAATTCAGCTACAACGGTATCAATGCGGGAAGTAAGTACAACAATCTCCCGATTGTAGGGATTAGGTTTTGCCGTGACCTTTTCAATCAAAAGGGAACGTTGACGTAGGTATTCATCAATGATTTTTGGAATGTCAATTTTCATAACTTCATCCCGAATACCTCGGCGGTTTGGGCGTCCTCGGTTACGTCTCTTTCCTTGGCGGCTTCGTAATCGAAGAAAAAGCCGGTTTCGTGATGAAACCCAATGCAACTGCTATCGTAAATCGTGCGGAAATCTTCTACGGTAAATTTCCCCTTACCATTCATCAGGTGATAAAAACCCTGATCGGTAATACCTCGGCGCTCTTTGAGCGCTTTCTTAACTGCTTTCTTGGCCCAATTGGGCGCTTCGCTGTACACTTGCTTTAAAGTTGCCATAAAATAAGTTTGTGGGTTTTTGTATTGTTTTCTAGTAGCACTTTACTACTTTATAGCACAATGTTACGAAAATAATTACATTAAATGCAATACTAAACGATACAATTCCATGAAAAACAGCAACGAAGTACATTTTGGCTCTATGCTTCGGCGGGCGTTTGATCGCTCGGATTACACCCAAGAACAAGCGGCGGAAAAGTTCGGGGTAGCAAGGAATAACTTCGCTAACTACTTCAAAAAGAAAGATTTAAACACGGTTGTACTGCGGCGGGCGTGTGAGGTTTTCGGGGTACCCATGACGTACTTTTTTGGTTTTTCCGATGCTTTACCCCACTCCGGAAATTATGTAGCGGAAAACGTGGCAGGCTATACCGCCAAACTCACGCAATGCCTGGAAGAAAATACTATGCTGAAAAAAGAAAACGGCCTTCTTACGTCCCTGGTGGACATTTACAGAGGGAAAACGCCCACACAATAGCGCACAAAATAGCGCTCACACACGCACAAATTAGATTTCATTAGCTTTTAAATTGGCATAGAATGAGTTACCCGGCTATTGGACTACAATCCGATATTCTCCACTATATGCCCTCTATGATCTCCATAGGGGGTTTTTTCTTTCTGCTCACGGCAGTACTCACAAATTCACCAAATCTTTACGGAATGAGTAGGGGCGGCAACTACCCTTTTGTACTGGCTTCGTTGAAAGATCGGGGCGGCGACGTTTCGAAGTATTGGTACATTGAGTGGTACGCTTGGGACGTAGATAAGGGCGAACTACGGCGCGGGCGGAAACAATGCCCGGCCAAATACAAAACCGATAAGGCGCGGCGGGCCTGGGCGGGGCCTGTCGTGGATCGATTAAATAAGCTGCTGAATGAGGGCGCGCACTTTGCAGCGGGTACCGATCAAAAAGAAGCGGATTTCTTTAAAGAGCGGGTACCGGCTGACGTCCTGGCGGCGCTGGATGAAATACTAAAATTGAATGCGGCCAACTTTCGAAAGAAAACAAAAGGTACCTATCAAAGTGCTGTAAACAAGCTGCGGGGATTCTTTGCGTACTATGACATTAAGCCTATGCCCCTGGCTCGGGTACCTGACAACCTGGGCGCGCGCTTTACGGAGTATATGCAAACGGTACTCGGTAACAATGCCCGCACGGTGAACAATACCAATAATCAAATTAAGATTTTGTTCAATTTGATGGATGGGCGCGGCTGGATCGATAAAGGAAAAGTAAAGACGAAGAAATTAGGAGAAACGGACAGCGGCAAAAATATTGCTTTCCTGCCGGAACATCAGGAAATCATCGAAGCTTGGCTATTGGCCAATGATTTCGATTTATGGGTTTTTACGCGCTTCCTGTATTTCGCCTTCATCCGTCCGCGTGAACTGGCGGCGCTTCGGTTTGAAAATATAAACCTTACTCAGCGGGCGGTGATGGTGCCGGGCTTGGTATCCAAAAACAAAAAGCTGCAACCTGCGGCCATTGTCGAACCGTTCCGGGTGGTGTTGACTGATCATGTTTGGCCGCGGTCGGGGAAAGGTAGGGGTAGGGTTTTTGGGAAAGGGTTAACGCTGGGCGGGCCGGGTGTCCTGGCCGAAAATGCGGCCTATGAGCGTCACCGGGTGGCGCTGGCTGCCTGTGGGCTGGCGGGCCTGGATTACACGCTTTATTCCTGGAAACATACCGGCGTTGTAAATGCCTATCTGGCGGGGGTGGATATCGTCAGTTTACAGCAACTTCTAAGGCATCAGCATTTATCTACTACGGAGGTTTATTTAAAATCGCTGGGGCTTCGGGTAAATACCCTGCTGTTAAATTCTAGCTGGTAACTGTGAATTGGCCAGGGTCAACAATACGAGCTCACTCACTTCTGTGAGTGAGCTCGTATTGTTTGCGGTCGACGGGTCACGGCTGTGACTGATCGAGTATTACAAAGCGCTGCGGCTTCACGCTTTTTTTGTAGGCGCTTCCGGCATGTCGCGTTTGCTGCTTTCTGCTTTCCGCTCAGAATGCGCCCGCAACCGCACAAACATACCTTTGCATTATATATGGTGATGGGGTCGGCAGCTGTGGTCGCTTCCCAAATGGCGCGGCCTACTTCCTGAGCGACGGCGGCATGAACGCCGTTACTAACGGCTTTGTACTTGGCGGCTTTATGAAAGTCGGGTAAATCAAAATCGGGCGGTAAACCCTGCAACCGGCAAAACTCGGAAAATGTACGCCGTCCTTTTTGGGTGCCTTCGCTGGCTGTTAAGCAGGGTTCGCGTTTTCCTGTGAACGCGCTGCGGCGAATGTTCAGGATTAGGCCACGTTTTGACCCAAATTGAAAATGCCTTAACCGGCTTTGTGAGTGGCCCAATTGAGTAGGGGAGAGGTCGAACCGCTGAACGTGGTACCCTACTATTTCAATATCCGGTACTCCTGGGACATTTTCAAGTAAAAACCAATTCGGTAACGACTCCTGAACGATCCGGCAATATTCCCCTAAAAGTTCCAAGCCTTCGCCGGTTGGAGGGGTACGCCGGGCGCGGCTGAAATCCTGGCAGGGTGAGCCGCCAATAACCCCCGAAAAGACGCCGGGCATCGACCGAAACGCGCGAATATCTCCGCCCGTTATTTTCTCCGGCCCTCGGACTACACAAAATCCGTTTTGCTCAAAACCGGAATCTAAAAGGCCAATTCCAGAATAAACGGATAGTACCAACTGTGGCGGGCCCTCTGTTGTTAGCTGCTGCATACTCACACTTTTTTTTTGATTTAAAGGTACGGTGTAAAATGTGAGTTGTCAAGTGTGAAAACGCGCGGCTCATTCACGCCGGCGCAATCACAGAAAAAAAACGTGATTGACCTGGCTCTTGCGTTACCAGGTCAATCACAAATGTGAGCATCCCAGGGATGCAGTACCGCGGGCAATCACAAACGTGAATGCACCCGGTAACGTGAACGCCGGCGAGTCACTTTAATCCGGAGGATCACAAAAAATTCAGTTTACGATCGATCATAGATGAATGGATCTATGTGATATCGGATCCGCCCAAGTCATTTTTATCTATGGTCGACGGAATGGATCGACGACATAGATTTATATATCTATGTTCTACACGTTAGAACCGCCTGAATAATGGCGTTCCGCTCGGTAGCGGGCAGATTATACAACTTCTTTATTTCACGGTGAATCTTCCTTTTGATCCGCTGGCGGTCGGTGAAATCTTCTCCTAAGAAATCATATTGATGAAGGTACCCTAAATGATTTTCGTAGTTCATATACAAAAGTTCCGTGGCTGGGCCTTTGCGGGTTTGGGCCTGGAATTCCTTCAATTCCCAATCTTTCAGGTAATAACTGTATATGGGATTTTGATAGGTTGAAATGACAAAATCAATGTGGGGGGCGGAAAGGCTGAGTACAGTTTGCAATAGTTCGACGTGCTGGGCGTCGGTCATTTCGTAGCGGTACAAATCCCGGCTACTTTTCCGGCTGGCGCGCGGGTACGGTGGATCAAGATAAATTACGTATTTCTCCGATTCCTGGAAGGGGTACCGGCTTAAAAACTCGGTGGCGTCCTGTTGGAGTACTTCATAGCCGTATCCGTCTATCTGGTACCCGCGCCACTTTACAGAAACTTCGGGGTCAATGTCGTTGATCAGATTGTACAAGGCTGGGCGCTTGTACTGAAAAATGGCGCCACTTCCGGCGAACAATTCCATATATACACTATGCGGGCGGATTACATTTATAATATTGTGGAATACCCCTTGCCCGTTCTTTCCGCCTGGATAGGTTCTAAAAATCTGATTCTCTTTTTTCATTCTGGACCTTACAGTTATTTATGTCTATGTCGGCCGACCATGGCCAGCATAGACGAAGCTGACTAGCAAACCAGGTACCCAAGTTATTTTTATCTATGGTTTCCGGAGAATACAGCTGGCACAGTCAGTTCTATCTATGACCCCGGAAAAATAGACAGAAATAACTATAATGTCAAGAGCACAAAAAAGCCCTGCCGAAAATCGGCGGGGCTTTATGATACGATACTTTAACTTCACTACACGCGGGAAAGGTGGACTTTACAGGTTGATAAGTTGCGCGAATGGGCCAATTCCGCAAACGTCCATTTGGTACGTTATACCGCTATTGGTCGGGTGCCTGAACTCCAACGTTCGGCGTATGTTGTCGGCCCAAAAATTATAGGCTAATACGGACATTTGCCCGCCTTTGATCCGGGCTTTTACCACATAGGTTTTATCGTAGTATTGCCTTACTTCCTCAGTGCCATTGGCCGTTTTGTTGATCCAGTTCCCGCCGTTGATCCTATAATCACAATAGTAATCGGTGCCGCCTACGGTTCGACCTCCCGTAACATTCCAGGCACGAAGGCCAAAATTAGGGAAGTCGGCCAGGAAGGCGGGAATGTCGTAGTAATTGCTCCCCTCGTTCACGTAGTTGGGGTACGTGGTCGGCGTGGATGACCCGCTAGGGTAAAAGCGATCCTTCCCGGACATATAAAAAGAAATGTCCAGGATTTTCGTTTTGTCCACTTTGGCCCGGCGCTTCAAACCCCACTCAATAGAAACGTTCCCGTACTCATGGGCCAGGAACGGCCATAATAAACTTAATTGCGGATTGTGGGCGGCTTTGTTGCTCCGCTCAAATACTCCGCTGGGTAGGTAGGTATTGTGCGCGTAGCCGGGTAGCCATTCGTTTACGTCGAATACAAAAAGGCCAGCCGCTTTACCCAATTTCTTTGATAGTCGCATTCGAAAAATTGCCTGTAGCATTTGCTTGGCGGTCTGGTCGGGTGCGTTCAGATAGATTCCTTCTACGATTAGGTTTGTTGCACTGTAATTATTACCTGGGTGGTAAATGCTGGTCGGCCACGTATTGCTATTGCTGGTAAGCATTCCTTCATGAGCCGCCCGGGACGCTTCCCCCAAATTGTAATTTACTCCACCGTGCCAGCGCGTGAAGTAGTTGGCGGCGAACAATGCCCCATCCGGTAGCCGCTCCATACACCGATCAATGAATACTTTCCAACTTGGGTGCAATTCGGGTAAATAGGCGTCGCCCTCTAACAATTCCCCCACAAACAAACCTATGTTCAAATCTAACCCATTGGCGGCGTTTAGTGCTTGCTGGGTAGTCATAGGCCCGCCCGGCCAGAATGCCAGGTTATAATTTCCGCCCGTCGTGGGTTGCCAGTTGTCCGGCCCCTGGCGGGCAAGGTTGAAAATATCCTGTATCCGGGGGACGTCCTGATAGGCCCGGCCCGGAAAGCGGGCGCGGAATGCGGCGGCTCCTCCGGCTTCGTCGTTGGCATCCAATAAGGAAAAGTGCGTGACTCCTTTATTGAAGGTGTGTTCAATACCCCTATCTTCCCGGTTTGGGCTTGCTTGGTGAAAATGGCCGCTCGGTAACGCAAAATTGCTACCTACTTCCATCCATTGCGGCAACTGGCTTGCAGGGTTGTAATTATCCGGTACCGGGTTGACGGTGTTAATTTGGGTTGCCATATTAATTTGAATTGGGTACGAATGCAAAAACGAACTGAGCGCCTACGTCGCCCTTATCAAAAAACTCTATTCCGTTCGGATCATAGTAGGGGTTACTTTGTTGCTCCGGTGTGGAAGCATGCTGTTCAAGGCTGACCAAACCGACTTTGATCGAATGCTTCAGAACGTGGCCGGGTAGGTTGGTTTGCCAGGGTTCATCAATCAAGCGGCCCGATTGCCTTACTACTTTTTCGCCTACGATGTAGTACCATTCATAACCCGGTGCCGGGCTGCGGGTGGATAAATCGGTAATACGCCAGTTGTTAGAACTGCCGGAAATTTCAAAGTTCGCCAGAGAGGCATAACCTCGAGAAAGGATTACCGGCGTGAAGTTGCCCGAAATACTACCAATCCCGGTCGACCCCCCGCTAGTACGATCGCCAGCGCTTACGGGAATATTGGGAAGCTGAACGACGGGCGGGCCAAGTGTACCGGCTTTGGCTTTATACTTTCGGATAAAGAAGTAAAGCAGGATTGCACCCACTATCCACAAAATGCGCTGCCGGTTGGCGGCGCTGCTTAGGTATTTTTCGAGTGCGTCCATTTCATTTATAATTCAGGCGTTTTTTATTTGACTCTGTACCAGTTTCCGGCTAAGTACTTGTACATAAGTATGAAGCCTTCGTACTGTGTCGATGAAGAAAAACAATAGGATCGCCAAGAATAAAGCCACTCCCGGTGGTAATGTTGACGGTAATCGGTGAAGCGCTGTTATTGAAAAGCGCAACGTAAAATTCGTCTTTCTCCTGGGGGACTTCGGTAGGCGGAGAAATAACAAGATCGGTACTGGCTGTAAACGTTGCGCGGTACGATTTCCACACCTTCGGAACAAGGTTTGTCGGATTGGGAAGAATAACGGTTTCACTGGCTCCGCGTTTCTCATTTACAATCAATCCGCTTTCTTCGTCGATTTCGCGTAAAATGTTGATCCGTGAAATATCATTGTAAAGCCCCCGCTTGCAAGTACTATTTTGTAGTTGTCCAGGATCGAAATATTATTACTGTATCCGGGATGAATAAAAAACTGATAATGTCCGGCTAAGTTGGGATTGGCTTGTACGATGTAATTCCGCTGTATGGTAAGGTTTCGTACCGGGCCGCTCCCGTCCGCTTTGCCTGTCGTAAGCTGATTGCCAAACGTTTCCGTAAGGTTGTTAACAAACCGATTCCCTTCTACAACACCCGTTACAACCGCCTGAATCCAAATAGAACCCAGTAGATTGTTATTCCCTAACTCATTGTGTGTAATGGTAATGAGCCGGGAAACGCCCCGGCCATCGTACCCGATTACAATACCGTAGTTCGTGTTTCCAATGATTTGGTTATTGTCTATTTCTACTTGTTCGGAGAGTTCAGAGTAAATTCCCGTATTGCAGTAAAAAATAGAATTGTGGCGTATGATGATATGTGACGCGACAAATTCAGAGGAAACGTCCCCTACTATATTGATCCCCTTCCCATTCAGGCCGTCTATCCAACACCGTTCGATTAACCCGTTTGAGGACTCCCCAAAGTCGGAGAACCCAACGGCGGTTATTTTGATCCCGTCGCCACTGAGAGCGGGCATATAAAGATCATGAATGTAAAAATCTTTCTGACTGCTTAGGAGAATCCCCGTTACCGTACCGGTTACGGTATTTGCTGACTTTTTAATAAAAAAATCCGACAACTCGGTTCGATAGGTATTGTAGTACGTGGTGTTGTTGGGGATGTTATCGTTATTCCCATCCAGCAGGAACAAAGGCCCGTTCAGATTGTGGGTAATAAATCCCGACTTTTCGCGGCCCGCTCCCCGGATACGAAGCCCCGCCCCGCGTACGGTAGCGTTGACCTGTATTAGCGAGGACGTAATGAAGTACTTTCCAGGCGCGTAAATTTCCGCCCCTTTCGAGGATAGCGCAACCCAGTTGAGTAGTTTTTGCCATGCCTGGGTGTCGTCCGTCGTGCCGTTGCCCAATGCCCCGAACATTTCCGGCGTAACAATAGGGTTCTTTTTGTTGACATAATCTATGATTCCATCCATTGCCGTACGCACGTCGGCGGCACTGTACCCGGTTGTCCTGGCTCCCCGCGTGGGTATCTTGGATTGAATCAATGCGCGTACCGTGCTATCAGCGGGTACCATTTGGCCCAATGCCAGGAAGGGAAATAAAAGGAGAAATAAGAGCTTTTTCATTAGGCAGCGTCTTGGTTTTTTAGTTGGGTAGTGATTCCAGAAACGGAAGTTTCCAGCGTAGTGATTCGCGTGGTGTAGCCGTTTACCTGGGCTTGTAAGGCATCAAATTGGGCTTGGGTGGGTCCGGCTCCGGTTGGCATCTGTTTGTACATCAAGTACACGACGGCCAGGGCCAGCCCAAAAAGAAAAAGGTCGTTCGTTTTCATTTTTTACGGTTATTACGATTCCAGGTAATTGAACTGAACAGCGTTGTATAAATCAGCATGGCGAATACTTTCCAAATCGGGGCCTTTCCCTGAACCATTCTCACGGCTAACATGAAGTTGGATAAATGCCGGGCGTGGCGGTCGCCTAATTGATCCCGAAACAGGCCGTTTTCGTGTTCGTAGTCGTGTGGTATGGCTTCGTTTGATCCGGCTCCGTGCGGGTGAATGATCGGGTACAAGAGCCAGGGCGCACTAATAAAATCGGTTCGGTAGCCTTTCGGAATCGTGTATTCCCCTTGCGGGTGTGGGATTACGGCGGGGTCGCTGAGTGCCCACCAATCCGATTTTTCGCCGTACACCTTTTGAACTACGATCCTGGGAAAGCGTGTCATTCCTGGCTAGGTAGTTTCACCTTTAAAGGCCAATTAACGTACCTAAAAAAAGCGTTTATTTCGGCGGTATCCGAAGGGGTTACACTTCTATCAATGTACTTATTTACGAGCTGGTACTTTGAGTTTGGTAGGGTCTTGTTGCCCTCTTCGGCGGCTCTGGTAAGTACCGCTGAACGCAATTCGTAGTAGACATTTTGAACCATTATTTTTTGCACGGTATCCGCCGGATTGGGAGCCAGATAAGGCGCTCCGATGGGTCGCACGACTAGTGCGTTCACCCTGGGGATTTCCAAGGTAAATTCCTCCAAAGGAATGGTAACATCTTGCCCGGTCGCGGCCAGGGAAAGGAATAGCAGTAGAATTGAAAATAGCTTTTTCATGGAAATTACTGTAAAGTGGTAATTAGATTGCCAGAGTTGTCGATGGTGATTTTGTAGCGCTTGGTACCGTCCGGCGTTTTGAGTATTATTCCCGCTCCGGCTGTGGTGTGTTCGGTTCCGGCCTGAAATGTCGTTAAACCGGTAAACCGCCCCGTACCGTTCACATCCAATCCATACCCGGCATTAGTGGAAGTGCCTATACCAACGTTTCCAAAAAGCCGGGTAAAGGTGGTAGAAGAATTACCCAGTACGGTCGTATTGTTACCTAGCCCGGTGGCATCGTGACCAATTACAATTTGGTTGGTTTGTCCATCTGCGAGCGCTTTGGTATTGTAGCCTAAAAAAAGGGAATTGGCTGGATTGCTCAGTACGGTAGTCCCGTCGGCTATATACCTTCCCGCTTGTCTTCCTAAAAAAAGATTGTTGCCTCCGGTTGTGACAAAATAGCCCGCGTGTACGCCTAGAAACACATTATTGCTTCCGGTGGTGCTCGATAGCCCAGCCTGATAGCCTAGTACTATATTACTATTTCCGGTGGTGTTCGATAGCCCAGCATGATACCCTATAAAGGTGTTAGTGTTTCCGGTCGTGTTGGCGTTACCAGCTAAATAACCCAATACAGTATTGCCATTAAGATTCCCCCCCCCAAACCAACACGTAGCGAATTAATGTAGATATCCTGCGTAAAAGTCTTGACCCCCGTAAATGTCTGCGTTCCGGCGAGGGTCGCATAGTTGGAAACGTCGGGCGCGGGGCCGGTCGGCCCTTGTACGCCCTGCGGCCCCTGTATTCCCTGCGGCCCTTGCGGCCCCTGAATACCTTGCGCCCCGGTTGCCCCCTGCGGCCCGGCTACCCCCTGCGGGCCTTGTGGCCCTGGTACCCCGGTCAGTGTGTCGGCAAAATCCACTACCTGAAATATAGCCTGCCGGATACTAGCGGGCGTTACGACGCGCGGGCGGCTGTCGGGTAGTATTTTGGTAATGGTATCCTTTACGGCGGGCGCGGAAATTTGCGCCTGGGCGGTCAGGCTGCCAAAGAGTAGGGCGAGTATTACAAGGCGTTTCATATAGCAAAAGGTGATTGATTGAGGCGTTCAATCAGAGTGGCCGAATCTTCCTGTAAATCTTTGATTACGGCGGCTTGATGAACGACCAACTTATTAAGGGCGTCAAAGTCGGCGGCGGTGGGGTAGCCGGTGCCGGTCAGGGTGGCGGTTCGCCTGGATCGCAAAACCAGAAAGACGAACACGGCTATCAAAATAGTGTTAGGCTTCATCGGGCGCGGGGGTTACAGATTGGAATTTCTTTTTCAGGCTGCCAAGTTCCGCCGTCGCAATCGTGACAAATACCGGTATGATTCCGATTAACTCCATCGTATGCCCGGTTAGCTGGCTGGCATATTCTACCAGATTCCCGGCAATGAGTACAGCGGTATAGGCTAAAAGCTTGTATAGGTATTGGGTCAGGTACCCGTACTTGAACTCCCGTTTGATCAGGGCGCGCGTGATACCTAGCACAGCATCCAGCAAGACGATTCCAAAAATGATTTGGAATAAAACGAAGTGAGCGAAGGCAATCAAAATAAATTCTTTCATGGCTAATAGATTGGTATTGGTACTTGGTTGTTATCCGTCGACGCCTAAAATATCCCCCTTGCCAGGGTTGGCAGCCCACGCCAGTAAACCGGCTTCGGTCGCGGGGAATACCTTTTTACTCGTTCGCTTGGCATCCCTGGCGGCGCTCTTGGGATTGCGCAAACTGCGCTGCATTTCTTTGGCAAGTTCTACGATCCCGCTGGCCTGTTGGGCGCGGTACTGAGCGACGCGGGCCAAACGTTCCATTTTAAAGGCGGCGTCCAATTTAATCGGCGCGTTTTGGGCGCGGCCTTTCTTGCCTTTCAGCTTCTTACCCTTCAATAGTTGTAGGGCTTGGGTAGCAAACTTGGTTTGCTGGTCGTCGGTCAATGCCCAAAAACTACCTTCCGATTCCGGAATTTCGAGCAACGGCCCAAAGTAAAAACGCGGGTTGGCGGCTACTTCGGCCAGTTCCTTTTTAAAGGTGTCGGCGCGTAGGGTACGCAATCCGTTTTTCACGAAGGTGTCGACGTCCTTTATTTTCTGGCGCTCGTAGGTACTGCGGGCGCTCTGGCCTTCCTTCACGCGGCGGCGTACGTAGGCTTGTAGCTTGGCGTTCGTGTCGTACTGCTGGGCAAATTCTAGAATGTCCTGTATTAAGGTGTCTTCGTCGCGGTTGCTTCCGGAAAACTCCTTTAACTCGGCGGCGGCTAGGTCAATGCCTTTGGCCGTTTTCTTGATCCAAAACCGGCGCAATCCGGGCGTTAGGTTGTTGGGGTCGCCAAACCGTTTAAAAGATTCCAGGCTAAACGTAGGTTGCAGGATGGCTATAAAGTCCTGAATGCTCTCATAGGGCATATCTTTCAAAACCGACTGCAAACGCTTCTGACTGGTACCCATTATTTTACGAGTTTGGTCATTAACAAATACGCGATGGCGGCACCCACGGCGGGGTACTTCCATTTGGCCGCTTTGCCGTATTTCCACGTAAAGTAGGCGGCGGCTACTCCGATTAGGTTTACTTGGGTCGTGAGGTTATTCATAGAAAAATTTTGGTTACGATGGCGGCGGCTATTACTAAGGTTTCGACTAGTACGACGTTTCCCCGGCGTTTGGCCCGCCGTTCCATGACAGAACGGCGGGCGGTTTCCTCTTTTAGTCCCTGCTGGGCGTCGTTTATTTCGGTTTCCTGGCGGCTGGTTTCCGCAATCAGGGTTTGAATTTTGGCATTCAACAAGCCGTTAATCTGGCGGGCTTCGTCGCATATTTTCAGTTCTTTGATGATCTGCGGCGTTAGGCTGGTCAACTGGCGGACTTCCGTAGGTGTCAAGGTATCCGGCTGCGCGGTAGCGTTCCAAGAGTGCGCGGGCGGCGCTGTCAGGGTCAGCAGGGCGGCTACTATACAGGCTATCAAGTTTCGCATATTCAGTTATTAGCTGTTGATCGATGGATCTGATTTTATCAATATGGGCGGCGCGCTCGGCGGTCAATTCCTGGACGGCGTGGCGCGGGCGCTCCTGGTATCGGCGGGCAAAGTATCCGGCTCCAAACAGGATGATACTACCCAATAGCAACACGCTCCACGAAGTACCCTTTACATTCCATTTCATGCTTTGCGGGTGCTTTCTTCGGCCAGAAATTCAGTAACATTATGCACTACATCGGAAAAATAGTACCGGTATTCTCGGACGTCGCCGGGGTTCGTGATAAAGCACGTTTCCAGCAAAAAGCTACGTTCCGGGTTCAGATGCAACACGCCTAAACGGTTGTGTTGGCTCTGGCTTTCGTTCTTGGCTCCCCTGTCTTTTATCCGTAGGGCATCGGCAACGCTGGCGCTCAGTTTGGCGGCGGTCGGTTGGGGCTGCAAAAAGCGTGAGGTTTTATAAAATACCTCGGTGCCGGTGGCCTGGGGGCTGGCGGCGTTAAAATGCAAATCCAAAAGAACATCTTCAAAGTGAGCGATTTCCTTGATTTTGCTCCACGTTTCGGCGTTGGTGGTGTCGTTCTGGTCGACGTACACGTTGACGCCCCGTTCAATCAACCGCGTAGCGATGGCATTACGAAGTATTACGGCTTCGATGGCTTCGTCAAACCCTGGCACTTTGGCCCCGGTACCTATGCCGTTAACTACGGCGTGGCCTGCGGTTAGAATTACTTTTGCCATGGACTTCTAAGTTTAGCTCTTGATACTTGCGTTCGAGTTCGTTGTACTTTTTCGTCAAAATTTCGTGTTGCTCCATAAGCAGATTAAACCGCCCTTCCAAATGTTCCGCGTACTTTTTCCAGTTATCAGACACGATGTTGTCCGTTTCGGCATCGTTCTTTTTTTTGGAAAATATATACCGGATACCTTCCAGCGCGCCCCCGCCTATGGCAAAATCTAAAAGCCGTTCAAAGGCTGTGACTTTATCGGGCATATCATTGACGGCTTTCGTTTATGAGGTAGCCGCCCGCCAGGGCTAACAGGATCGCCCCGATTCCGGCAATGTTGGTTGTTACCTCACTCCTAAAAACCGGCTGGCCGTACGCCTGGGCTTCCTTCAATCGGCGGTTGGCGTTGTAGGGCCAGGATTTAAAGGCGGCTTCGATGGCGTTCAGGTCGTTGGGATTTACCTGTATTTGCTGCCATAGCTGCGACTTCAAAAAGTTGCCCGGCCCGGCGTTGTACACGAACGAAACCACGGCGTCAAATTGGGGAACCGTCAGGCGGATATTTTTCCCGTTCAGGTAGCTATTTAGGTACCCTTCGTTTAGTCGTACGTGGTACAATAAGAGTTGATCAGCCCTTTTTTTGGTGATCTGCTGGCCGTACTGGATTTTACTACCGTCCTCGTAGAAGGTGCAACCGTACCCGATGGCGGGGCCGTTGGTGTCCTTATAGGCAGGGGTTAAAAAGCTGTCAGGCTTGGAAAACAACGGCGCGTTTTCTTCCAGGGCTATAAAATCAATTCCGCTTTGTGAGGTCGTTCCCATAGTATTTTAGTTTGCGTATACGCGGACGTCGGCCCGCTTAATATATCCGTCCGTGGGGTACCCGATCCAGTTCCGATAAGTGACCAGAACGTACTGAGTTTCTACGCCCCCGCTTTTGGCTATGGTGTAGTACTTAAATTCAGTTTTGGTACCCAGCGGCAACGTCGTAACGGTTTGGCTGCTATCGCTGGCGGATAAGAGCGGAGTACGTCGGATGGTTTCGGCGGTGTAGCCTTTGCCGGTGGTGGCACCTCCCCCGGTGGGCGTGGTAGGGGCGGCATTGCCTTGCAGGATGGCTACAAACTTGGCGAAAACTTCGGGGTTGGCGTCGTCGCTTATGTCCTGTATGAGTTCGCTTTTGTAAAGTGTCCGATAACTGGCTGTAACCTCAGACCAGACGTTGCCCCGGCAAACCCCGGCCAGATAGTAAAGCGTATCTTCATCGGTGCCGCCGTCGATGCCTAAAAATGAGAATCCCCACGGTCTGAGCGCTTGCCGGAATTGCAGCGCTATATTGGCGGGGTTGACCGCTCCCCCGTTGCCCGCTACGACTTTATCATATTCATTTTGGGCCAAACGCTTGCGGGCGCTGGATCGCAATAATAGATAGAGGGCAATAGCAACCAAGACTTTACCGACGTTGGCGACGGTCTTTTTGTCTACTTGGCTGGCCAGGGCGGCGGCGGCGGTTAAATTCTTCATAGACTGGCTTTTTGCTTGAATAGCTGCATCGGGTTTTTGACCGTGTTAAACTTGGAAAATAGGGCAATGGCGGCGCGGGCTTCGTCAACGCCTTCCCTGGTCAACAGGCGGGCAAAAAATGCGTTATTGTCGTGGATTTCGGTTTGCAGTTGTAGCACTGCATCCGGGTTGTTTGTTACAAATTCGGTCAGGGCTTCAATTAGTTTTATGGTGTCCTCGGTACCTAGTACTTCATCGTAGGCGCGGCCAAAATCTTTCAAAAGTTGTAGTAAGTCCTTTTCCATTGGTTCCGTTGTGTAAGCGTTTTAAAAAGTACGTAGGTGTTTAGAGGTTGTTAAATCCGCCACTGGCGCGGGGAATCTGATTGATCACAACCGGCGCGGCGGTTTTATTCTTGATGGCTCCCAATGCAAATTCCTTAATCAGACTTTGGGCAAAATCATTGTTGCCGTCGCCGTCCGTCAAATCTTCCAGGATTTCAAAAAGCTTGTTTTGATTTTCTTCCAGCTTTTTGATTTTATCTTCCATTTCTTTCATACGGAATTCTTGCATGAGTTCGGCGCGCATTTGTTCGCGCAAACTGCTTACACTTGAAAGCCCCCCGGCTTGCTGGGCGGCGGCTCCGGCTTTGGTAAATTCAAAGTTGTTGGCGCTCCGCTGGCCGCTGGCGTTGCGGTATACCGATAGGCGGTAGCTGTTGGGCGGCAGTAGTTCCAGGACGTTTTTAAAATGCTCCTGGGCGGTGGCTGGGTCGGCGGTGGGGTTGTTGTCTTTTTCGCACTCGCTTACCTTACTGGTACCTTTCCATAGTTGCCAGAAAGCCATGTTTTCCTGTTTCAAAAAGTCGCTTGCTTGCTGTGTCGTATCCATGTTGCGTAGTAGGGGTAAAGTGATTTAGGAAAAGCAAGCCCGGTTTGGCGGGCTTGCTCTGGATGGATGGTAGCGGGCGGCTATACTTTGGCAATCTTGGCACTCAGGGCCATAGATTTTTTGTACTCGCTCATTTTCTTGTTATAGTCCTTTTTGATGGACGCAACCTTTGAGAGGTACTTTTTCTTTTGCTCGGGGCTGGCCGTCAGCTTAGGTTTTTTCGGCAATTTGCCCATTTTTGGCTTGCGCATAATTTTGGAATTTAAGAGTTAAAAAAAAGTGATTCGTTGGGGGTTGGTGTGATTGCCCTGGCTACGGAATAGCCAGGGCGTTCACGGTTGGAAACTGGCCTAGTAGGGGCGGCGCTTACGCTTCCGGGCGTCGGGGGTTATTACCTAGCGGCGGCGGCGCGCCTTCGTTTTCTTACGGAAGAAGAAATACCAAACACCCAAACCAATCATGGCGGCAATCAGCGGGTTATTGGTAATGAAACTGAACGGGTCGGAAATGAACTCATTAAAGTAGTCCATAATGCCTTTGGTGGCGGCGGTGCCGGTGCCGGTCGTTGTGGTCGTCGTAGCGCTTCCGCCTGTTTCGGATGCTCCGCTTACGCTTACCCGGATGGCGGCAATTTCGGCGTTCGTGGCTCCTACTCCTTTGATCGAGTACAGGTTTTGACCGCTGAAAATGCGCTCGATTCCGGTTTCGTCTACAATGGCATCCTCTACGATGAAGCCGTCAGCGTCGACAAAATCCCAGTTGGTTTTGTTGCTGAAAAGTTCCAGGTTCAAATCCGTTGAGATAGAAGCGTTACCGCTGTTGAGCCAGTTGCGCATGGCGTCGCGCGTTAGGTACCGGTACTTTACATCACTGCCTACCAGTTCAGGCAAAAGCAGAATTTTGGGCTTGCTGGTTTCGGTGCTTTCACTGGCGGCGTAGACGTTGCCTACTCCGTTGTTTCCGGTGATGGTACCGACGTTGGTTAAAATTTTAATTTCGGCCATAGCTAATAGATTTTGAAATAGTGAAAAGTGAAAAATTGGGGGTTATTGGTTTGAAAATTATTTAGTTACGCTTTCGTTTTTTCTTCCGAAAAAATAGGAAGTAGGCAGCCACGGCAGCCAGGGCCAACAACGGTATATTATCCAGTAGGCCGCTGCTGCTGTTGCTGCGGTATTGGTTAGGGTCGTACGGAACGGAACCGTACGAAGGGGTAATACTGCCGTTGCCTTTGATACCGCCCGGAAACAAGGCGGTCAGTAGGGGTACAGCAATGCCACTTATAGCGCTGCTAATCGTGGTGATTACGTTCCCGCTTTTGGGAGTGGTGCCGGCCTGGGCTTGCTGCGCGGCCTGACTGATTAGGATAGGGTCAACCCCATAGACTGAATACGGCATATTTATATGATTCTAGGGATTTTGATACTTTGGGAGAATTGAACCGGGAAGTTTAGCAACTCGGCTTTTACAAATCCGTTGAAGTTGAATTGTATCGTTTTACCCTGCACTAAATCCCGGATTTCGGGAATGATGCTGATTAGGTCGAGCAACTGAATATTTACAATAGCGTCGGCCTGGGTTTGTCCGCTGGGGTTGATCCTGAATTTTTCGTACCGATACGCCCGGCCTACGGTGGCGGTGTTGATGCTTACGGTAAGGTCGAGCGATTGAATATTAATATTCGTCGCCGTGCGGTTCCAGAAATTGAGGGGCAACAAAAACGTTAGTTGGCCCTGGCCCAAACTTACCCGTAGTTGCTTGGGTAGTCCGGGCGTAACGTCCAGGTTACTGGCGGCGCGGGCTTTGCTCAGGACGTACGCCCCGGCTCCCACGGCCCCGGCTATCATCAAATCTTGATTGCTTATGCCTTTACGTTTCTTGCTCATAAGGATTCGACGGCTTGCTTGAATAAAAATCCTATGATCACGGTAGCGGCTATTTTGCCGTACTCTACTTTGGTGCTTGGGGTGCCGGTGGGCGTGGCGTCGGTTCCCTGGATGGGCGCGGGGTCGCCGGGTGTGGTTATGTACTGGTTTCCGTCGACGGCGTTTTTTGCGAATTGTAAAGCCTGGGTAGGCTCGTACCCGCGTATGAGGGCGTCAACCAACTCACCGACTAGCAAGGCCAGGGGGTACCCTTTGGCGTAGGCATCCAGATTTTGCGTGACGGCTTTTATATAATTTATGTCCTCAACGCTTACCGTAGGGCTATCAATCAGGCGGGTATATTCCCGGCTCAGGATGGCGCGTAGGGTTTCCCAATCCTGGCCACTTCGGCCCGAAACGTAGGAGATAAGCCCACTATACGCGAAAACTTTGGAGTTGCGTTCCGTTTCGGTTTGCGTCAGGGTTTGGCCGGTGGGCGTGGTGGTGACAATCGGCGCGGGGTCGCTGGTGAGTCCCGGATCACTGTCAACAATTACGGCAGGATTCAGCGCGTAGGGATTGGGGTACAGTGGACTATTGACCGTGGGATTAATGACCAGGGTAGGGCTGCTAACAATAGTCGGATTGACGTTAATAACAGGATTGCTACCGATTACCGGCGTGGTGGGATTGGAACGACGTATGAAAAAGAATTCGGGCATAGTTAGAGTAGGTCGTAATGATAGGCGGCATAGAGTCCGACGCCCCCGATAAGCAGAGCGGCCAGGGGTGAACCTTTCAATTCTTTGGAGTAGGTCGCATGGTAGGCGGCTATCTGAGCGGCTTCGGCGGCGACGTATTCGGCGCGCAGTTGAAGCGTTTTTAGTTGCTGGCTGTCCTGGCGCTTTTTAATGAATCCTAGTACGATGCTGGCGGCGGTCAGCACGGCCCCGGCTCCCACGGCGTAGGGGTTGGCCGTGGCAATGGCCACACCGCCCACGGTGGCAGCCCACGCGGCTACGCTGCTGTTTCCGTTGGCCTGGGCGGCCTGGGTTTGAAGAAATGCGATTTCCTCGGCGTATTGATTCCAGCTTTGTACCAATTTGGAAAGCTGATCGATTAGGAAAGCTTTCCGTTCCTCGGAGGTGGTACCCTGGTAGGCGCTGGCAGCCTGAGCGAAGTACTCAGGACGGTAAGTAACATTTAGGCTCAGTTCATACTGTTGGGTATTGGGGTTAAAGATCGGGGCGGCATTCGGCAGGGTACCCAAAACCGGCGCGTACCCTAGCGTTCTGATCTGATCGAACGCAATGCTTAGGGTATTATCGACGCTTCCGTCAGCGTTGCGCGGCCCGTAGGAGCGGGTAAGGAATACCGGCAAGTCTAACGGCTTTGATGAAATGTTGACAGGTACGGCCGATCCGTCCGGGTAGTAGTACGTTCCCTGTCCGTTTTGCCGATTTGTTATGTAGTCTGCCATATTTACCGTTATACTGCCATAATTGCAGATGCAAGTATATACGGTTTATTTCAATTGTGCAACGTTTAGCATTACAAATTATCAAAACACCCCACTAGTCAAGCGTTCATAGCGTGTAGCCCCACAAAACGCACCCTTAAATACAGCTTGTACGAACCTTTTTGCACCCATATTGCAGGGATGCTACACCCAAAAAAATATTTTTTGATTGTCCGTTTTTTTTTCCTATTTGGCAGTAAACAAACCTGACAAGATTATGAAAAAGCTATTTTTTGGAGTGCTGGCGCTGGTGGCGCTTGGGTGTGGGGGCAACGATCCGAAACCCTCGGCAGTGGTGCCGGATGGCATTTACACCGCGCAGACCGTGACCGTAAACGATAAGGTTTCAAGCCTTCCGGCTGGAATGGTGACGTTTGAAGTGGTGGGTACGGGTACCAATCAGATACGGATAACCCAAAAGGGAAAAATCAATCTTGCACCCTGGCAGGACGTCAGCGGGGTTTATACGACCTATCAAACCGGGAATACGGTACGGACGGACGGACTGAGCGCAATCATCGGCGGCGGCGTGTTGGATATACGGGTAGGGTATACGGCTGTGATTGCCAAAAAGTAGGGTACCTACTCCCACATAAAAAAGCCCTGGCCAAATGGTCAGGGCTTTTTTGTTGGGTAGCTGACTGAAGAAAAATACTTTATTTGTTTTTCCTTTCACTCAATCGCTTACACCATTATGAAAAAATACGCTACGCTATTACTTGGGTTCCTGCTGCTGGCCGCTTGCTCTACTGAAAAATCAACCGAAGAAGCCGAACAGATTAGGCTTTTGAAAGAGCAAAACGAGTTATTGAAAAATCAGCTTGCAACAAAAAAGAATGAACCGGCTGAACGGCCAAAAGCCAAACCCCCGGTACCGGCGAAAAAATCAATTACGGTTGATCAGATCAAACAAGATTTACTGAATCAGTCCGTCAGCTATTGGCATCAGGGCGCATTGGCGAAAGTAAAAAAGCAATGGGTATTTGCTTCCCTGGCGGAATACAAAAGCGTAGAAGTGGAGAATGAACAGGTACGGGATAATTACCAGGAAAAGACTTTGGCCATGACGCTACAAGATCAGGCTACCGGAGAAAGGTTCTATGCCCGGATGCTGGTAAGCTATAATAAACACGGTGAACAGTGGGTACTTTCCCGATGGGACGCTTTACAATTTTCGGAGATCAAATAAAAAAGCCCCGGTCAGATGGCCGGGGCTTTTGCTTTGTGCTTGGTGGACGTGAGCCGTGAAAGGAAATCCCGTAGGGAAATGTAGGTTTCGAAAATGTTGGCCCGTTGGCTGGGTTCGTGATCTTCGCAAGCCGGGGAAAGCAGGTACCCGCAAAACAGTTCATCTAAATGGGTTATGGTGTCGGCTTCGCGGGCTAAGTTCTGGATGGCTTGTAAATCGGTGTCAGTACTGTTTTGCATGGGGCGTAGGATGATGTGAACGATTCCTAAAACTACATTTTATCCTGTAATAAAAATATACAATTTGAATTGGTTAAAACTCTGTTAAAGGATTGGTATAAAAAATATTTTATTAAAAGAGGCATTCAAGTTTCATAAACAAATAAATAAACTACAACTATTGAACAAATCAATAAATAAGATTTGTCTATTTATTTTTTATGATAGTGTTAATTTCCCTGCGTTCAAAGGCGCTTTACTGACAACGTATTGCAGTGACTTATACATTACTTCTTCATAGAATTTAGAACTCCTTCGGGAAGAACATAAACAAAACCCGCTGGCTACGATACCCATAATAGCGGCGCTTTTCAATTTTGCTCCTGATGCTTCCAGGTACAGGATAAAAAGTTCATCATGGGTCATAGTAGTACGCTCAAACCCTTCGTGAGGGAATAGAGTTTCTACAAAGCACTTTTCTTTCATGGAAAGTAACACCTTGACTTTCCGCCACGTGTGTAAATGGCCTTCTAACGGAATTTCAATAATAGCCCCTTTTTTGAATCTTAAATTCTTGATAGCCATTGGAGTAAGGATTTAGAATTTGCCTTTAAAATAGTTTGACTCCTTCATTAAATATCTATTCAATAATTCCTTGTTTGTAAACTCTGTCAAAAAGTTAGAGCCGTTAAAGAATAGCTTAGTTTTTCGCTCACCAACTTCTAAAATCAACGCTTGTTTGATTTCTCCAAGGTAAAGCAAGGGTACCTTTTTCCCTTCTTTGAATTTGAAATTTTTGATAGCCATAGGAGTAAGAATTTGGAAGTTAAGTAAATGACGTTTGTAGGCTTCCGTATAATTGTAAGAACGTGTTGTTGTAGTGGGTTTGGTAGCGGTGGTGTAGGCTGGGGGCGTGTTCTTGCATCAGCTTTCGATTCTCAACATTGAGCCGGTACACGGTGAAATTTTCATCTTTTATGACGTCCTCGGCTTTTAGTACCTGGGCTAGTTTATCCAGGTAATTTTTTACTTCGTCGTTGGTCGTACTCATATCAAAATCCTCGATGGCGACGGTTTCGGCGTGGTAGGTAAGTGTTTTCAAATCATCGGAACAGCCCCAAATTCTACCGTTAATTTTCCTATCCATAAAGTCGCGGCCTTTCTCCTTCATCTGGCTATCTACGTCATTGGCTTTGGTCAGGTACTTTGAAATATAAGCGGTGATGGATCGCAATTTTTTCAACTTGTGTATGTCGGTGCTATTCGGCTGGGTGGTGTTAAAATTGTCGCGCTGGCCGCGTTCGTAGCGCTGGCGCTGCTGGGTCACGCTGGCCCAATACAGTACTTTTTCGTTCGGCTTCTTTCCGGCGCGGGTGAGTTTTTCGGCTTCGCGTTTTATGTATTGTTTGGCTTCCTGGCCGTTGATCTGGAAACCGGCGCGGTAGTGTTCGCGCAGATTCTGCCGGTAGGTTTCAAGGTACCCGTATTGGTCTAAGATCGAATTCCAGGCTTTTTTTACCTGGGCATGGTGTATGTAGGCGTCTACGACCAAATGAAAATGAATGTTATCATTCTGTTGGGGTTCGGCGCGCCAAAAGTAGTTTTTTACGTGGTGGTAGCGTTTTAGCTGCGTAATGAAGTACCCTAGCATATTCCGTTTTATGTCGTTGTCGTCGTGCGCCTGGGCGGCGGGTAGGGTCAAGGTGATGAAGGTAGGGTAAATGCTGTTCCGGGTTATTTTACCGGTGGTGGTGATGGTCATACTCAACAACCAATTATCCAGGTACTTTTTAACCTGTCGGCGGGTGGCGGGCGACATATAGCCGTTGTAGTCGCCTTTTGCGCCTTTTTCCAAATTTTCCAGGCTGGCGGCGTTTTCCTGGGTACGTCCGCCTTCAAAGGATTGGTATACTACCACGGAATGCGGCTTGAACAGGGCTATACTTTCAATCATGGGTGCAGGCAGGAAAAGCGTAGGGGATGCAATGGTACGTAAAACGTTTCAAACTTTCGGCACAAATGCCACATTGTCAGCGCTTGCGGACGTTCTGACATGGTAAATAGGGCGTTGCTATGGTACCTGTTGCAGAGTCGACACGTAGATAAACCAAACCTAAAAAGCCCTGGCGGGGGCTTTTTAGGTGGTAAAAAGGCTAAAATGTCCGGGCTTGTTTTTTCAATTCGGCAGAATCAAGCTGTTCGATTCTATCGGCCACTTTCCACAAATCCAGGGACTTCGCTAGAAGGGTACTTACTGCC
Organism: Salmonirosea aquatica; assembly: GCF_009296315.1. NCBI lineage: Bacteria > Pseudomonadati > Bacteroidota > Cytophagia > Cytophagales > Spirosomataceae > Salmonirosea > Salmonirosea aquatica. The sequence continues at coordinate 6,476,264 of NZ_WHLY01000002.1, read as the reverse complement.
CGCTCCCGCGTGGCTGCCTTTTCTACCTCAGTAAAATTCCAGCCTTCGACGTGTTCGGCAATAATGAAGGACTGTTCAAGAAACAATGATACTAAACCATGTAGGCCAATTTTCCCCACTTGGTTAACCATTTGATCTAGTCGCCCCTCTACCGTAGTATAATTGGAATAATCCATAATGATAGCGGTAAATGATAAAAGTAGAAATCAAACCTAAAAAGCCCCTGGCCGGGGCTTTTTAGGTGGTAGGGTAGGGATTAGGCAATTGCAACAATTAGCCCTTTTGGGTCGCCATCCTGGGCGGCTTTTTTAACGGCTGTCATGGACTTAAATACAAATCCTTCCATTAACAAAATACATTCCTGCAACTGCTCAACGGTAGCAAGTCCCCCGGCATTAACTACGGAATCATCAGGATGGATCTGTATGAGTACAAAACCGGTGGCGGGGTTGTCGTGCCTTTCGGTGTAGCGGTCGTATAGCATTTCAGCTTTAAATAAAAATTCTTCCTTTGTCATAAGTGAAATAAAATTTAGAAGTGAATAAATAAATTAAAATTAAACGGGTTCGCTTTGCAGCGCTTCTAGGGCTTTGATTCGTCCGGCAATTTCCAATGATTTCCATTGCAAATTTGACATAATCAGCCAAAGGCCGGGCGCGCAATCATTGACCGAAAACAAACGGCCTTCAATCAGAAATGAATGGTTTTGGCCAAACAAATTGTAAATCTTTTGAAGGTGTTCTATTTCGCCTTTCGTGTGGCTCAGGTTTTCGGTAAGGCTTTGCAATTCCTCTGTTTGTGGGGTAGGCATAGCGTAGGGGTTAAGAAAGAATTAATTATCTGATACGGGCGGCAAAAAATAGCAACCTTCAAAACCTCCCGTTAGAATCTTATGAAAATAATTATCCATTGATTCGCGTGTATGAATAACACCTTTCACGCTTAGAATCCCTTTGCTGGATATATCGCAACCTAATTCATTACTAAGAGCCAAATAATAAACGCTCGGCGGGGATTTCGCATCCTTTGTAAATTGATCATATCTTTTAGCGCATTCGGTTAAAAAACTCTGCTTATCCATAGTCATTTAATTAAATAATGGAACTTGATTTTTTGGGGAAACTTCCGGTTTTACAACCTGTACCAATAAGCAATAAGCGAGCGGGGTACTATCATTAAAATTAGGCTTATTCTTGTACATGGTTCTCAGGACGTCGCGGCATTCGTTCGCGTTATATCCTGTATCCAGATACGCGATTAAATCCGTAATACCTTCCGGGGTCAACGGGGTAAGCTTCTTAACTTCAAATATTCCATAGGTTTTGTTTTTATAAAATACTTCAAACTTGGCTCCTATAAAGTAGCGTTTAGGGTTCAATAAACGTAGGGTTGTAAATGCTTTACAATCCAATTTATTATTCCAGTTGTAGGAGAAATCTAATCGTTCGTACTGCATAATTCAGGGGTTAAAAATTGGGACTCTAAAAGGCTCAGGCGCGGGGGCTTATTGGCTACCGTATAGGGGTCATAGTTAGGGCGGGTCGGAAAGTTCAAGGCTTGCAAACGTTGCTCGTAAACGGCATTTAAAGCCGTGGCGGCATTGGCAAAGTCTATCAAATCATCAAAGCAAATCCGATAAAACTGGATCATGCCGGGTAGGCGGTCGGGGCTTACGTGTAAGCCTTCGCGGCGTTTGGCTTCCAGGGACTTCAAATAGTTGCCCATATCCTCAGCGGCTTTCATCGCTTTGGGTTCACGCTCTTTGTACGTGGCATAAGCCAACGTCAGGTTGGTATCGATTTTCTCTACTTCCATCGCGGTAAGGCTTTAAATTGTAGTTGCTCCAAAACTTCCGGGTGCTGTATTCCGTAGGGTTACGGGCCGTAAGGGCGAACTGTAAAAGCATGGCCCGACTAGCGGGCATTTGCTTTATTCTTCGTGGCAGTGCCTTGTTTATCATGTCATTACAGGGCAAAAAAAATTTAGGATTCGTCCTCACTTGGTACGGTTTCGATACCCTCCGCTAAATCGATTAATTCAGCTACAACGGTATCAATGCGGGAAGTAAGTACAACAATCTCCCGATTGTAGGGATTAGGTTTTGCCGTGACCTTTTCAATCAAAAGGGAACGTTGACGTAGGTATTCATCAATGATTTTTGGAATGTCAATTTTCATAACTTCATCCCGAATACCTCGGCGGTTTGGGCGTCCTCGGTTACGTCTCTTTCCTTGGCGGCTTCGTAATCGAAGAAAAAGCCGGTTTCGTGATGAAACCCAATGCAACTGCTATCGTAAATCGTGCGGAAATCTTCTACGGTAAATTTCCCCTTACCATTCATCAGGTGATAAAAACCCTGATCGGTAATACCTCGGCGCTCTTTGAGCGCTTTCTTAACTGCTTTCTTGGCCCAATTGGGCGCTTCGCTGTACACTTGCTTTAAAGTTGCCATAAAATAAGTTTGTGGGTTTTTGTATTGTTTTCTAGTAGCACTTTACTACTTTATAGCACAATGTTACGAAAATAATTACATTAAATGCAATACTAAACGATACAATTCCATGAAAAACAGCAACGAAGTACATTTTGGCTCTATGCTTCGGCGGGCGTTTGATCGCTCGGATTACACCCAAGAACAAGCGGCGGAAAAGTTCGGGGTAGCAAGGAATAACTTCGCTAACTACTTCAAAAAGAAAGATTTAAACACGGTTGTACTGCGGCGGGCGTGTGAGGTTTTCGGGGTACCCATGACGTACTTTTTTGGTTTTTCCGATGCTTTACCCCACTCCGGAAATTATGTAGCGGAAAACGTGGCAGGCTATACCGCCAAACTCACGCAATGCCTGGAAGAAAATACTATGCTGAAAAAAGAAAACGGCCTTCTTACGTCCCTGGTGGACATTTACAGAGGGAAAACGCCCACACAATAGCGCACAAAATAGCGCTCACACACGCACAAATTAGATTTCATTAGCTTTTAAATTGGCATAGAATGAGTTACCCGGCTATTGGACTACAATCCGATATTCTCCACATTTATACATAATCGCTGTTATCAGCCAATTTAGCTGCCCATTCGGCAGCTTTTTTTGTGTCTTTTCTATTCTTGTAAACATATTGCTAATTATTACGCTGCATCCGCTTGTCCTGCCGGAAAACATTCCGACGCACCCGGTACCCTATGCGTAATGCTCGGTGTACTGTACATTTGCCATCGCTTCGCATTAGTTAACTGTGATTGGTTGATTGATTTGACCCCGGCCTACCAGCCGGGATTTTTTCTTTTCTGGATTATAGGTAATTTTACTATGCTTATTCTATTGGTCAGAGAACTCTGGCAATAGTGTAATAGTAGTGCTCTGGAAAGCCCGCTCAATGAGCGGGCTTTCCGTTCTCTAAAAGCATCTTCTGGTCGTTACTCTGTAATAGGGGTAGGTCCGAGTAGCCCCTTTTCCTATTTCTCTATACCCCACCCATAGCGCTGGGCTGTTCTGCTAGCAATTCCCGTAGGGCTTTCTGGTCCTCCCGCGATAGCTTCTTAAAAGCTTTTGGTTTCATTGTCTTTTGTGCGGTAGAGTGAGCGGTCCCATTTCTGCATGATCACCTTGAGCCGCGATTGCCATTTTTCGTATTGTACTTAGATGTTAGGGAATTGATTTTTAATTCTTTACTGAGATAAATTTCTTCATACAGAGTGGTGGTAGGCATTCAGCAGCGAAACCCAGTAATCCTCGTTGCAATAGATATCGCAATTGTACTACAATTTGAAGCCCGAGAGTACCCCATGGACCTAACCCGTTACGTAGCCACTCAGCTGGATCGAATTCGGTGAAATCGCAAAACTGTACATGTAGGCCCACGCCTTCCGGGCCGCATGAGCCGTCTTCTGGACTATTGCATACGCCACGTCCGACTCGCCGTATACCGGCGCAGATGATCGATGTCATTGTTGAGCGTGAACATATCCTCCAGGTCCTGGATCAACAAGTCCCACTTCCGGGTCAGCCCGATCACGCTGTTGGGATACGAAATGATCTCAATGCCAAGATTTCATTTCAGGTACAGATCCGCCTGGCTCTATTCTATACACATGGCCGCTCCATACACCGCACTAGTCGGCCGCACCCGGTACCACCGCTTATGCGACGGTATTACGAGCTTAACTTCCATTACTATATGGGTATTAGATGATTGTCTATTAAATTTTTATTAAAAACAGGGTAATCAAAGGGGGACAGAGAGAATTGATTGTAAGAATTATTAACTTTAATACCTATTATATAACCACTCCTTCATAATTTTAATACTTAATGTCCCCCTCTAGACATGCTATTCAGAAGAAAGAAGCCCGTGGCGGCTAGTCCCGACCCGGACAGAAAATCGAACATCTATGTCGATGTCGTGCTTACCCAACTCATCCAAAACCTGGAACGGGATAAGGAAAAATTAAAGCATACCCTGGCCAACCAGGCAGGCTATTTTCACCTGATCATCCCCAAGGACCTATCTCATACGCTCGCGTCCGATTGGATCGCTATCCGTGATTTCGTCGGGTTTGAGGATTCCGTCGATATATTCGATGCGGAAAAGATGAAAGCTCCGATCCGGAAGAAAGCCAGCCAATTCACCCAGGCCGATATTGATGAACTGATGACGATGCTTTACGCCTTACAGGCCAAACTGAACGCCGAGCACAATCACTGAGCCACGGTGCCTGGTCATAGCCTTACGATCAGGCACTGTGCTTACTTAGCATTTCGATCACAGTCTTCGCCTCCACGACGTGCGTCGTCCCCACTTTCTACGACTTATAGCACTGCGAAGTATCCCGCCCCAACTTTCCCGAAAGGTGATTCTGATCCAGCGGTCCGGCCGTTTCACTTTTTATACACTATTCCAAAAAAATGAATTATGGCCAACTTTTTAGGTAAATATTACTAATATTATGTAAATCTCAGTTATTCTATTATTTTTGTTTTCAAATACTTACACACCCTAAAAGCGTATGTTACCCTCCCATCTCAACCATGGCCTCCATTTTGTGGGGGTATGGTTCGCCACATGCATCGCCTGGCTCCTTACGGGCCTGCTGCTTCGCTGTTTCTTTCCTGACCTCACCCTGAACTTTTTTCTGGTCATTGGCCTTGTGTCCGGCCTGCTGCTGGCCTTGCTGCTACCACGTATTCATAAAGACTCACCGCCGGTCACTGCCGCGAGTAACCATCCGGATACTGGGAAAAGCATAGGAAAACCCAAACCGACCGGGCTACACAACCCGTTCAGAACCTCTGGCCCTGCGCCCGCCGACCGATAAAAAATGCCGCCTGCGCGGCCTGACTGCTTTATTCGAGGACTTGCTCTCATCGCGTGTAATTATTTCAGCAGCGAGCAAACAAAGCCTGACTCCCGGGAGTTGTAAGCAAAATAGAATAAGCAATTGAATCAGAAAAAGCCCCTCACAGGAGGGGCTTTTTCATGTAAATAAGTAACCCAAAAGAATAACCCGTCAATTGTAAAATAGCCTGGCTACAAGCGCGGTCAGGCTGTTTTACAATTGACGGAATCGACCCCAGGTAGTACATTGTTCACCACAAAAGAAGATTCCGGCAAAACCGTCGGGATCCTTTTTTGGACCAGCTCCCGATAAATTGTAGCGAAACGGGGAATGAAACAAGGGGCGTTGGTGTTCTCAAAGTCTATCACTTTGATAGATTACTAAATAGAATTTAAAACCCCAAAACCAATCAACATTATGTCACTTAGATTAGGAGATATCGCCCCCGATTTTGAAGCGAATACAACGCAAGGTCCGATCAAATTTCATGAATGGCTCGGTGACAGCTGGGGAATGCTATTCTCGCATCCGGCTGATTTTACCCCTGTTTGCACTACGGAACTTGGGAAAACCGCCCTTTTAAAAGGTGAATTTGAGAAGCGGGGGGTAAAGGTACTGGCCGTAAGTGTAGACGATCTCGACTCGCACAATCGCTGGTTGCCCGACATCAACGAGGTCAATGGTACCGAGGTGAACTTCCCGCTCATTGCCGACGAAGGTCGGAAAGTAGCCGAGTTGTATGACATGATCCACCCTAACGCCAGTGAAAAGTCGACGGTACGTTCGGTATTCATCATTGGCCCCGATAAGAAAATAAAACTGACGCTGACGTACCCTGCCTCTACGGGACGTAATTTCAATGAATTGCTTCGTGTGATTGATTCCCTGCAACTTACCGCCAACCACTCTGTAGCTACCCCGCCGACTGGCAGGATGGTGACGATGTGATCGTGGTACCTTCGATCAGTACGGAGGATGCTCAGAAGAAATTCACGAAGGGAGTAAAAATGGTTAAACCTTATTTGCGCTACACACCACAGCCCAACAAATAATCGGTTTTACTATTATAATATAAAAAAAGCCGCTCCTGTTGGAGCGGCTTTTTTTATAATTTCGCCCCGGCATGGCGCATAAACGAAAGAAAACAATTTTGACAAAACCACCCCGAAACCCACCACTTCCACTGAAAGGATGGCTTATTTTGGGGGGCGTAGTGCTGGTTGTTTCGCTGGGGATCTGGTGGCTGAGCCATCGGAATGAAAACGAATGGACTTACGTGCGCAGCTTCGGGATTCGCCTGCCGTTGCGTTATGCCATTCATGGCATCGATGTATCGCATCACAATGCCCGTATCGACTGGGATAAACTTAAAAAAGTACAGGGCGGTAGCGTGCGCATCGATTTTGTATACCTCAAAGCTACCGAAGGTGCAACGCATTTCGATCGGGAGTTTGCCCGCAACTGGCGCGAAGCACGCCGGGTGGGTATGCGGCGGGGCGCGTACCATTTCTACAACCCGAGGGTATATTCCAATTTGCAGGCGGAGAATTTTATTAAGCGGGTTACGATGCAGGCCGGTGATTTGCCACCCGTGCTGGATCTGGAAATTGAAGCGGGTAAGCCACCCGAAATCATCATCAAAGGGGTAGGCAACTGGCTGAGTATTATCGAAAAGCAGTACAGGGTGCGTCCGATCATCTACACCAACGAGCATTTTTACCAGAAATACATCGCCGGAAATTTTGACGAATATCCTCTCTGGCTGGCGGGGTACTCCCGGGTACATTTGAACGACCTGGCCGAAAGTACCAACGTATTGTTCTGGCAGCACAGCGAACGGGGCGTGGCGGACGGAATTAGGGGATACGTAGATTTTAACGTTTTTTTACACGATGTAGAAACGTGGCAGGAGATCGGAAAAAGATAATCAATGCGGTAGGTATGGAACAGGAGCAAGGTACCCGGCTAAACAAATTCATCAGCGAGACAGGATTCTGCTCGAGGCGGGAAGCGGATAAGTGGATCGAACAGGGCAAGGTCACTATTAACGGACGCGTAGCCGTGCTGGGTGATAAAGCAACATCAGCCGATGAGGTAAGGGTAGGGGGAAAATCGATCAACCCTCAAAAGAAAGCCGAGGTATATATTGCGTTCAATAAACCTGTGGGCATTACCTGCACCACGGAGCGCCACATCAAGGGAAATATTATTGATTACATCCATCATCCTGAGCGCATATTCCCAATAGGCCGGCTGGATAAACCCTCCGAAGGACTCATCTTTTTGACGAGCAATGGCGATATTGTGAACAAAATCCTGCGGGCTGGCAATCAACATGAGAAAGAGTACGAAGTGGCCGTGGATCGGCCGATTACGGCCGAATTTATCAGGAAAATGCAGAATGGGGTACCTATTCTGGATACGGTGACGCAAAAGTGCTTGGTGGAGCAACTAAGCCGCCATACTTTCCGAATTATTTTGACTCAGGGCCTGAATCGCCAGATCCGACGCATGTGCACCTACCTGGGTTATTCGGTAACCCGTCTCAAACGGGTGCGCATCATGAACGTGACACTCGATAACCTTCCCGTCGGAAAATGGCGGAATCTGACGCCTCGGGAAATGGAGGAGATCAACCGCATGATCGCCAACTCCACCAAGACCGAGGAAGGCTCTTATCTTGATAGCGAATAAATAACTTATAATAATCATTAAGCCATCAGCCAATGGCTAACAGCCAATAGCCCCAAAATGACCAACGTCCAGGAATTGATCGACCTTCTTAACCTCGAAAAAATTGAGGAAAATATTTATCGGGGGGCCAATTACCAGGCGCCCTGGAAACGGGTGTTTGGCGGACAGGTACTGGCGCAGGCCCTGAACGCCTGTCAGCGTACCGTACCCGACGACCGGCTGGTACATTCCATGCAGGCCTATTTCATTCTAGCGGGTGATATCAGCCAGCCGATCATTTATGAAGTCGACCGCATCCGGGACGGGGGGAGTTTCTCCACCCGCCGCGTTGTCGCGATCCAGAAAGGTACCCCCATTTTCAGCATGGGCGCGTCGTTTCAGTCGGTGCAGGAAGGGTTGGACCATCAGATCAGTATGCCCAATGTACCTTCGCCCGACATGCTGGTGTCGGACGAGAAGCTCGCGGAGGTATTCAAAGAAGCAGCTCCGGAAATTTACCGGAGTCTCACCTTTCCCCGGCCGTTGGAATTTCGCCCGGTCGAAAAGTTGAACCCGATGTCGGGTAAGGAGTACGCGCCGTTTCGGCACGTGTGGGTGAAGGCCAAGGGCGAGCTACCCGACGACATCCGGCTGCACCAGGCGATTCTGGCTTATGCCTCCGATTATAATCTGCTGACTACCGCTACCTTGCCCCATTGGGATAAGGTAAAACCCAACGAACTGTTCCTCGCCAGCCTGGACCACGCCATGTGGTTTCACCGCTCTTTTCGCATCGATGAGTGGCTGCTTTATGCACTCGATAGCCCCAGCGCCTCTAATGCGCGCGGCTTCACCCGGGGCAGCGTGTTCGATCAGCAGGGGCAGTTGGTAGCCTCCGTGGTGCAGGAGGGGCTGATCAGGAAACGAGATTGAGTTAGCGAATCGGCTAACAAGCCCTAGCTGCCAAACTGCTATTATTTAGAAGGTACCTGCTTCGCCTGGGCTTCCAGAATAAGCTGCAAATCAGCCGTTTGGTCGGTAACGTGGGTATAGGTACCCCTGCCTGCCTGACTGAGTTTTTTGAGATTTTTCCCCATAAACGGATTTCGACCAAAAGTAAATACCGTCAGAAAAATATCCTGGCGGGCGTTCTCGTCAATCAGTTGAAGTACTTCATTGCTGACGGGAAACTCGCCATCGGTGGCCAGAATAATCCGGTTGTTTCCCGCCCGGATGTATTGTTTGTTGGCTACCTTGTAAGCCAGCGTGAGCCCGCCGTTTCCATCCGTTTCGCCGGTCGAGCTGAGTTGGTCGATGACCCGGGCGATCATGGCCGTTTCGGCGCCCGAGGTAGGTTTAAGGGCAATCCGGGCCTTGCCCGAATACACCACGATCGAGAGTTGATCCTCGGGACGGAGCAGCGGGAGCAACGATTTGATGGAGCGCTTCAGCAAAGGTAGTTTGACCGGCGAATCCATTGATCCCGACACATCCAGCAGCAAAATCATGTTGTTCGCTGCAAAACCGGCCAAGGAACGCGTGACCTCCCGCTGATCGGTTCGGTCGATGTAAACGGTATCTACCCGGGTTTCTTTTATATAAACCGTGTCGCGAACTATCTGTGGCTTTTGTGGATCAATTGCTGCGATGGATTCATTCGCGGGCTTCCCGGAAAGTTTTTCGGCTGGTTTGTTTTCTACAATCGGCTTGTTGTCAGGTACCCCTTGCTTGGCGGAAGGTCGGGTGTTGGCCGCTACTGCCGCCCGGGCAGGAAAGCGTTGGAGAATGAAGAGGTCGGGTTGTCGAACTGCTTTGAGCAACAGGATGTTTTTCCCGGCCGCCAGTTCGCTGAACTTGTTGTACTGATAAACCAGCTCATTGTTGTAGAAGTAGTAAAAGGATTCGTACGGGTGCCGGGTATAATTGGCCGGGACGGGCTTGACGGCCTGTGCCATGCCAGCGAAACGGGATGTGTTCTCGGCCAGGTCTTCGTAGGGCGAGTAGGGACACAGGCCATTACTCCGCCCATAGCGCGGCAACCCCTTCAGGTTCTGGTACTCATCGGCAATCAGTTGCCGGGCGCTGGTTTCTGCCCGGGTGGTGCCGGGTAGCTGATTGGCTTCCCCTTTCAGGTACCCTTTTACGCCAAACAAAATTTCATGATCCTCATCCAGCGTACGCTGTAAAGCATGCCCGGCTACCTGCCACGAACTGGTGGGACTAGCTGCCGGGTAGCTTTCATAAATGCGCCTGATGTCGGTATATAGCTGCTCTTTCTTTTGATCGAACGTATCGAACAGATGGGCGTAACGGTTCAGTATGGCATCGGAACGGGTCAATCGATCCTGCAAATACTGTTTTTCACGGGTGTACGAAATCAACTCAATGCTCAGGCCATCCATTTCCTGTAACATACTCCTAAGTACCTCCGCCTGATCCTGAACCGCCGTGCGGTACGGTCCGGGTAAGGATGTGCTGTGGGTCATCAGGAGCTGATAGGCCGAAAGAGGTACCTTAAAGTCCTCGTGGGAATACGTGAGGTTTGCCCGTTGCGAAGCGCGGGCCGGATCACGGTAATATTCGGCCGACTGCTGATAGTTGCGCACAAGTACCTGTAAGGTATGCATCTGCCGCAGCGACTCATTGATCCATTCCACGTAGCCATTCAGGGTTTCAAACAGCGCGCGGGAAGCCGGAGTGGCGGACGGTTTGAGGGTAAAGTCGGGACGGGGTTTGTCTTGAAAAGGTACCGTCCGGGCTGTGGTCGGAGCGACCGATTGGGAAGACTGCGGTGTAAAGACTGGGCTATACGACGGATAGTCGAGTAGCGGACGGGCCGATTTGCTGTACAGGACAAAACTGCGATGAATGCCCAGCAGACCCTGATTGTACTGTTTGATCAACGACAGATAAACCCCATTGCCATAGTGGGCCGACTGCCGGGCGGCATAGGTGTTTTCGTCAATGGCTCGCTGCTTTACGGCCTGTATGGCCAGGAGTTCCGATTTGAAAGCATTCACCATATCGGAAGCAGGGTAGGCAATTTTTGATTGAGCCTTACCAAAAGTACCCAACCATTTTTCATCGGCCAGCATACTTGCCTGCACCCGGTCCACAGGCCATACGGTGGGTTGATCTTCCTGCAGGTAGTACGGCAGCGAATCGAGTAGTTGCTGCTGACTCAGTAGGATTTGCTCCATATCTTTTTCGGTGGCCAGGTAGGGGTCGGTAGGCGAGGTCGGTAGGTAATGACGGTACACGCTCTGAATCTGCTCAAAAAGCGCGGTTTTATCCCGGCTGAACGCCAAAAAATGAGCCTGCATTTCGCTAATCAATTGATCGGACTGGCGAAGATTGTCGTTCTGGTAGTTTTTCAGCCGGACGTAGGTTTCCAGGGCTTTGCCGGTTTGATCTAGTTGGGTGAGCAGCTGCCAGAGCGCTTCGGTACCGGCGTTGAGGTGTTGTTTTTCGCTGGCGGTCAGTCCGCTGCCCGCCAAGGCTTTTTGGTAATAAAATTCTTCCAACGGCCCCGAAGAAGCCAACCTCAACAGGAAATCAGGCTTGTTCCGATAACGGGTCACATCTTCCTGGTAAGCGCGCACCATGTCGAACCGGCGGATTACCTCTTCCACCGACTGGTTCAGAAAAGCCACGTATTGATTCAAGGACTGCTGGGGCGAGGCCGTCTGGGCGGGGGTAGTACCGCAGGCCGCGATAAAAAATAGCAGACAGAATGCAAGGCGGCTCATACCTTCGTTGATTGCGTATTATCAGAGGTCAAATCTCACGTATTTCTCTGCCGAATCCCTACCCGGTTGCTAATTCGTTTTTTTTACTTTGTGAAAGGTAGGGTAGGTACTCAATCCTGCAACCAGGCAACGATTCTCAGCGGTGCCCCGCTGCCGCCTTTTATCTTCATGGGAAGAGCCACCACATACGCCCCTTTCGTGGGTACCTTATCCAGATTGGCGACATTCTCAAAACCCGGGATGTTGGCCCCGTAAAATAGCTGGTGGGTTTTAAAGTCCTTCGACTGGCCGAAGTCGATGCTGGCGGTGTCGATCCCTACGGCTTTGATTTTCCGGTTACCCACGAGCCACTCGGCCGCCTCCGGATCGATGCCCGGAAAATGTAGTTTGGCTACGGCTTCCGCGCCCCGTTCGTCGGTACCTAAATAATTTTTGGCATCCGGATACAAGGTACCATGCCCCGTCCGAAACAAAACGATCGCCTGGTCGGGAATCGGGCCGTTGGTTTTTTCCCAGGCTTCAATATCGCCGACGGTAACCTGGTAATCCGAATTGGTACGGGCTTTTTCTGAAACATCGATTACGACAGCATCGCCCGTCAGGTTTTCCAGGGGGATTTGCTCAGTACTCCACTTACCCTCGGCAAAATGGACCGGCGCATCCAGGTGGGTACCCCCGTGTTCGGCCGCGCAGAAGTTGTAGGCCGAATAGTAATACCCGCCGGGGGTGATGCCTTCGAAATCCGTATTCAGGCGAAAGGGCCCGCTGGTGGGCCAGTACGGGGTTTCGTCCGAAAATTCGTAGCTCAGGTCTATCCATTGGCCGGAGGAGAAGGGATTTTTTGCCTGTTCAGCGGGCTGTTGGGTGCAGCCGACCGCCAGGAGTGACAAGGCGTAAAGTGTTTTATGCATAAGGGGTAGGGTTTTTGAATCCAGAATCAGATTGAAATATAGCTTTTGAATCCTTTATTTCAAATTTCCACCGTTTGATTGGGCTCAGGCTGGATATAAGCCGTACACGGTTCTGTTTTGAAAAGGGTTGACATGACCTGTCAAAAGAGAAAAAAAGCAAAGCGACTGACCTGAAAAGTAGTATATTGAGTGACCTTGCCCTACCAAGGTACCTTGATTTCAAAACACCATGACGCTTTACGAAGAACTCACCCGGCACGAGCTGCTGCAGTGGCAGCAAAAAATGCAGCGCCCCCCGTCGGCAGCCAACCGGCTGGCCAAGGCGGTGCAGCGGCGCCTCAATCGCATCATACCCGCCAAGGTACACCAGGCCGTAACGGCGACCATTAAGCAGATGACCCGGGGAGTACTCTACGGCGCGGGGTACACCACCCGCCTGCCGGACACCGATGCGTCTTTGCAAGTGCGCGAGGCAGACGTGCGGGATCGGATCGGATTTTATAAGAAAACCGGGGCGACTGAAGGTGCGCTCACTGGCGCGGGGGGCTTCTGGCTGGCGATGGCCGACTTCCCGCTGCTGCTGGCCATCAAAATGAAAATGCTATTCGAAATAGCGGCCCTTTACGGGTACCCCATCGACGACTACCGCGAGCGGCTCTACATTCTGCACATTTTCCAGCTGGCTTTTTCGAGCCAGGAGCGGCGTCGGGAGGTGTATGGACAGATGGAGCGGTGGGATGAGCAAAGCCAACTCCTGCCCGACGACATCAACCAGTTTGACTGGCTCACCTTCCAGCTCGAGTACCGCGACTACATCGACCTGGCCAAGATGGCCCAGCTCATCCCCGGCGTGGGAGCCGCCGTGGGGCTGGTGGTCAACTACCGGCTCATCGACAGCCTGGGCAAGACGGCCATGAATGCCTACCGCATGCGTTGGCTGGACGACCTGGCCAGACAGGAAAAGCTGCCACCTGCGGACCGGAAGGAGCTTTGACAGCCGGGTAAGGTACCTCTTCCGGAAGTTGGATTCCGGGCCGTGGGACAGGGCTTCGGCCAGAGGCGTCGCGGGGGTACCAGACAGTACCTTGCCCATTTTACCGGCTTATCCAATCAAAAGGTTCCGCTGCGTGTTAATAGGTCGATGGTACCGTCCCGCGAGTCAGTTTAACAGTATTGTATCCTAATCTCTATGAAAAATTGGTTGCTAACCCTTGCTTTATATGCCCTTCTGTGTCAAACCTCGGCCTGGGCCCAGAAAACAAATTTTCTTACCCGCTACATCAACAGTCTAGCCAACGACACTTCGTCCAATGCAAGGCCCCAGTTTCTGGTGTACCCTACCATCGGCTATGCACCCGAAACCAGCTGGGAGATTGGGCTGAGCAGCCTATATGTCTATTATGCCAAAGGGGACACCACCAACCGCCTCAGCGAAGTCAACGGTTTCACGTTCTTTACCCTGGAAAACCAGTACGGGCTCTGGTTTGACCACAACCTGTTTACCGATAAGAACAAATGGATATTTCCGGGCCGATTCCGTTACCAGAGCTTTCCCGTGCTTTTCCATGGCATTGGTCCCGATTCGCCCGCCGAGCACGTCGCGTTGGTCAATACCAGACAGCTGCAAATCAAAGAGCGGGCCTTGCGGCAGATGCTACCCAACTTTTACGCCGGACTGGAGCTGGACTTTCAACGGTTGAGCTCCGTCAGTTTCGTGCCGGCTTCTTCCTCGGATGTAGAGCTACCCACCGGGGGACCGGTTCGGCCAACCTGGCTTTTGGCCTGGGGCTGATGTATGATACGCGCCACAATGTTCTCAATGTCAGGGAGGGTGTCTTCTCGGAGCTGGCCCTGCTGCGGTACGACAAAACTTGGGGCAGCGATTTCTCCTTCACCACAATTATTTCCGACAACCGGTTCTACAAAAGCATCAATGAGCGCGATGTGCTGGCTGCCCAAGTCCTGGGTCAGTTCAACGTCGGCAACACGCCGTTCAATCAGCTGGCTCAGCTGGGGGGCGAAAGCATCAACCGGGGCTACTATTTGGGTCGCTTTCGGGACAAAAACCAGCTGGCCGCTCAGGTCGAATACCGGATGCTCCCCTTCCCTTTTGCCAAACGGTGGGGAGCGGCCGTGTTCGGCAGCAGTGGTACTGTTTTCAATGATTTCCGTAAGCTCTCTTTCGACAACATCGTGTGGTCGGGTGGGGCCGGGGTGCGGTTCCTGATATTCCCCAAGAAAGACGTCTACACCCGCCTCGATGTCGCCCTGACCAACGAGGGCCCGGGCTTTTACTTCTTTATCGGGGAGGCTTTTTGAGAATCCATACGATAGGGACTCCATGCCCCCTTTTGCCAGACGCTGGCCGTACGCAGGGTAGTTTTTTTTACAGGCCGTGAGCCCAAAAAAGCGACAAGTTTTCCAGGGGAGAATTCTGAAAGAGTGATCAAGTAATCTTATCGAAAATTAGTATTCGGTGCGCGGCTAGTGTTATTAATTCAAACCGTGGTACTTTGGCGTTTGGGTAGGGGCTGTGGGACACAGCCCACGGATTAAGAAATGAAAGACTCCACTAGCTACATTTTCCTTTTTTACCGGGCTTTATCTATATTTGTTTGTATAAAATGTCGCTTTCTCATGAAAAAGAAAGAGAAATATAAAAGCTTTCAGGAAATGAAGGCCAGCTCACCGTCAATAAATTCTACTAATTTCGCCCTCGTGATGGAGCGTCATCGTAAGATGAAGGACTTTATCGATAAATTAAAGCACCGGTGAAATTCGGTGTATACTTTTTCAAGAAGGGGAATTTCTGAAATCAACAGCCTTATCATCTCATTTATAAGTCGTGACGACCTAATCGCTGATAAAATGGCTACGGGCGGACCTAAGAGCTGTATCTCATAGCCCACGGATTTGGGTTTTGTAACGTTTATATCTTTTCATTTTTGGCTTTGGTGGTTTTGGTAATTCATATTTCTCCTCATTTTCTTTAATAGATTTATAAATTATCTTCCAGTGGTTTCTAATCTGGCTAATAATTTTTTGCCTATTTGTTTCAGGTAATCTATTTGCAGCATTATATAGATAAGCGATATAATTTCCGCGTTTTGATGTGGAGCGTTTCTTTTTTAAATTAACACCAAGATGAGAACTGGACTTGAATAAAGACCGCCTAAATATCCATTCATCTTTGGCTTTTATAGACATCTTATTAATTTTTTTAGAAAGTCTAGCATAATGAGTTCTTCTTCTAATTTTTTTGTAAAAATTAGAAATGCTACTATTTCGAACTCTAATGTACTCTCCATCAAAATCAAAACCCAAATATGATATGACTGACTTTTTTAAATGAGTTCTATAATGAAATGTTTCTAGATTCCATTTGCTATCAACAGTTTGTCGAAACAAGTATGATTCTTGGGTTTTTGTCTTTTGTATTTTTAAATTTAGCTTTTTTTCAATAGCATCATGTATGTAATCTTTGATTTTAGATAAATTCTTTGTTTCGCATACAATTAATATATCATCAGAATATCTCCTATATATCCCATTACAAGTATTAACAAAGTTGGATAAGTCAATATCAACTTCCAGAAAATATAGGTTAGAAAGTGCTGCACTAATAGGTGTACCTTGCGGTATTCCCTTTTTTAATTTTCCATTATATCTATGAATGATTTTATATTTATCATTTAATTTCCTGAGGTCATCCCATTTTTCAAATAACGAATTCTTGTTAGAGTTTTTAAAGTATTTGAGTTTTTTTATATCAAAATATGGATGAATTTTTAACAATTTTTCTAAATCAATGTAGCTTGCTCTTGTAATTGCTTTAAATACCGCGTAGTGGTGATCTGGTAAGGTTTTTAAATTTAGTAAGTTTACCCAGCTTCTTTTTAGAATCTGGGGATCAATACTGTCAAAAAATTTTTCTATATCCAGACATAATACTGATATGTTTTGGGATTTATGCTCTTTGATATAATCAAATACCTCAAATGCAAAATCAATATTGCATTTTCCACGTTTAGTAGAATCATTAGTTTTTATTTTTCTATATCCTATTACAGAATTATTTAAAAGTTTGTTACTATCGTACACCTTTTTTAATTCTGCATTAATTTTATTGGCATAGTAGGAGAAAATTTGAGAATCGAGATGGTTGCAGTAATATATTTCTCTTGGTTTTAGCTTGTGGCTTCTTCCTATTTTGTTATCGTTTAATATAAATCTTTAATCTCTTCTAAATCTGGATTCCAGGATTTTATAGTGTAGAAGTGGAGAGAATTTATGATGCTTTATATTTGTAGTGTTAGTTACATAAGATATAATGAAGTATTTGGATTTGTCGGTTTCCTTTGATTCGCCACTTGAAAATTTAGGGGAGATGTGAAGGTATTGTCGCAATCTGAGCCAGCTACTCATAAAAAGTGTCGATTAGCTAAATTATGCACTATCCTTTTAGTAATAAACACACCCACCCAAAGGGATCTAATCTATTACGTGTAGCCAGTAGCGTCTTAATGCCTTATTAATTGATAACAATCTTTTGGGCGTGCCTTTGGAACAATAATTGTGTTACAATCATGAACATTCTACCAGAAGTATTCACCATGCTTACAGCAACCATTGAGCTAGTCACGGCGGTGGTCCTTACAGAAAGGAACCAGCCGAACAGTTCACCACCTTGCACCTAATTTTGCAAGGTTACTACATCTGTTAGAGATGTATACTCAAACACTGGCGTACGGACCTTAGCTAATCGACGCGTTAAATCTCATAAATAACTTTTGAATATTCAAACGAACTCGTAAATATTTGAAACTTTTATAAATATTTTATTCAACGGTAATACCTGCAAGATTATAATTAAAAATTTCAAGGTTACTACCATAGAACAATTTTAATTCGCCCTGGAAAAGTACCAGTCGATACCACCTCGGGTCGTCGTATTCTTCCGAAGATGTCTTTATCCCACAAACAAGGGGCTGAATGTATTAACTTCTATAAAAATTTCCCCAATCTACCCCAATCCGCAAAAAAATCTGTAAAAAAGTTATCCAACGGCACCCAAATTTCACCTACCGCTCCACCACATACCCCAACTCCTGATTCGCCCAGGGAATAAAGTACTTGAAATTAGGCGCGTCCGTATGGCCGCCGTCGTGCTGCCGCCAGGCCAGGGTACCTTCCAGCACGTCGGTGTTATAGGGAGGCATTTTTTCCGTTTGGTAGTTGCCGGAGGTACCCAGGTCTTTGGCACCGAGGAGTTTGAATACCGGTCCCGCCGCCACGGTAGCCATGTAGCTACCCTGCTGGTCGAGCCAGCGGGCGTCGCCTTTCTCGGGAATGCCGTAGCTGATGAAGACAGGGCGCGGCGCGGCCATCGCGATGAGTTCATGCGAATCTACGGGTAGGTCGCAGCCGGTTTTGCGGCCTAAGGTCCCCTGCTCGGTGCCGTACTTGAGGTAGTTGCCGGCCATCCAGTGGTATTCGCCGCTGCCGGTCAGGCTTTCCACGGCCTCGCCAAACGTCCGGCGGTGCAGCGCGGCACCCCCTTTGCCCGAAGAGCCGATCAGCCCCGTGGCGAAGCGCGGCTCAAACGCCAGCGTCACCAGGGCCGCCTTGCCATAGCGCGACACCCCTTCAATGCCTACTTTTTTGGCGTCTACCATCGGGTCGGTTTCGAGGTAGTCGAGGCCCCGGGCAGCACCCCAGGCCCAGGCGCGCAGGGCACCCCAGTCGTCGGGTTGCCGGGGTTGTCCCTTGTTCACCAGGCCAATGATGCCCCGCGTCAGACCCGCGCCGTTGTCGGCCTGAATGCTGGCGGGCTCGATGGTCGCGTACCCCCAGCCCGCGGCCAGCAGTTGTTGCGTGGGCGAAGGGTCACCGGCGGGCGGCGGGCCAAACGAAGGCGTAGTGCGGGTAAAGGGCGTGTAGGCCGGATACTGATCGAAAATGGCCTTCAATTCTGGATTCTCTTTGATGAGCAATGCTTTCAGCGCCTCATTGATTTGTTCCATCTGCTCCGGGGCCGGCTGGGCGGGAGCCGGAAAGGAGGGCCGCCCGAACATCATCAGCACGGGTACCGGACCCTTGGCGTTTGCCGGCACCACCACTAGCATATTGATGTCGACGTTGATCAAAGGGTAGGTACTGTTGTCGACGTGGCCAATGACCTGCTTGGCGATGACCGGCGTAAAACCCACAAATTCCCGATCCGTGATTTTTACCGTCCAGGTCACTTTCGGAATGTTCTTGGGCAGGCGTCCGTACACTTCTTTTTCAAAATCTTCCTGAATTTCCGGGCGGCGTTGCTGCCACCATTGCTCGGGCGTCGTTACTTTCTTGCCACTTTTGGTGGTGAGTACCTCCGGCAGCTGGGGACACGGATCGGCCTGGGTTTCGTCGTAATTGGCATGGTTCGGTGCCGACTCGTTACCACTCGGACCCGGTCGCAGCGCCTCGATACCCAGTTGCTTCATCATGTTAGCATGATCCTGCTGGGCTGTGAAGGTGACTAACGGAGGATACGTGCCCGAAGTGGTACTGGCCGTTTGGGAAAAAACCGGCATCGAAACGCCAAGCAAGAGGAGAAAGGGTAGGTACTTCGCCATGGATTTAACGGATTGAAAAAGAGTAGGAATAGGCGGCAGCCATCGATAGCTACCGCGCCTGGTTGACAAAGTTCCGTATCTCTTTTTTTTACTAGCTTTTCAACCGAGCTACCAGGAGAAATGCAACATCCCCAAGGATTAGGGTACCCTGGTACTTAAGGATTTGCGTAAGTACCTTTTGTATGCAATCAGGGGTACTCCACATGGAGCCAACTGTTGATGGCCGGTTGGATAGTCCCCTGCAAATCAAGCCCCCGGGTCAGGCTCGTGTAGTTACCGGGGAGGGTAATGTAGTGTCCTGGATTGATTTTTACCTCGTCGACCGCCGTCGGTAGGGTACCACAACTCCATATCAGCGGATCATCCCAGTAGCCTGATTTCACCGTTTCACGATAATTGGGGGGACAACTACCGTCCGTAATGGTGACGGTGTAATCGTTGACTTTTCCGGCTTTGAACAAAAAATTGCTGGGCAGCGAACAGGCGTTCAGAATCAGGAGCGGATTGAGCATGACCCGCATCCGCAGGGGAGTATTGCGGAGGGCCGTAGTGGGTACCGTTATGCTGCCGGAATGCTGTAAAAGCGAAAGACCGTTATAAACCAATTCGTTTGCTTCATTAAACTGGCCATTGCCGTTATAATCCATGTAGATTTTGGCAAACAAGCTATTGCCTAGGGTACCCGACAGCGTAAAGGGATAGCTTTCACCAGCTTTCAGGACGGTCTGCAGGGTACAGGTGAAATCTTCATAGACAGTACCCAGATTGGCGGGTACCGCATTGGGATCACTGGACCAAAGGGTACCGAAGGAAAATTCCGCAATGCCGTACAGCAGGCTCAAACTACCGGAAGCGCTGATGGTACACGCGGACTCCTTCACACATACCGTAGTCACGGAAACCGGGGCGGCCGCACTGAGGCATCCGTCGGTCTGGCAAGCGGCATAGTAGGTGGTGGATACCTGGGGAAGAAGGGTACGGGTATTGCCGCTGAAAACGCCATCGCTCCACAGCACCGTACCCGGGCAGTTCGATAGTTCCAGATGCGTATACTGACCCTGGTTGGCCGTCACCTCGGCGGGAATAACCTGGAGGGAAGGTACCCCGGGGTGGCCCAGGTTTTGGGCCACCAGCAGTTCGTATAGCATTTTGGCGCGGGGTTGTGGGCCAAATCCATTCGCCAGATTGGGGCAATAGCTCATGAGGGTACCCCCGTCCGGTGGGTGTGGGCCCGGTGGGCAGGTACCATCCTCTACGCTGCTACAGTCGTCGAGGGGGCCGCCCTCCCACAGGCAGGATTGGGTATGGGGCAGACCAAAGTTGTGCCCCAGCTCGTGGGCGATGAGATAGACGTTGTAGGAGTAATCGGGTAAGGTGCGCGTGGGACTGTCATGGACACCCGTAGATAGACTAAAGGCAAAGCTGCGGGAGGCCGGATTGGAAAAAACGGCCGAAATATCGTTCAGGGTGGCGATGGTGGTCCGGCGCGAAATGCCGTAGTAAGCCAATCCGCCGCGGCTGACGTGCGTCGAGAGCAAATGGGCAATATCACCGTTGAACGCGTTGCCGCGGGCATTCCAGTAATTTTTGAATTGAAAGAGTATTTCACTGGGGGTACCTGCCTGTTCGTAGGGATCGGGGATGTCCCAGATTTTTAGCTCGCTTACTTCCAGTTCGACACCTTCGTTCTGAAACAGTATGACGACATTCGCTAGGGTAGCCAGTACCTTGGCGGTGATAGAACTGGCATCGCTCCCCCAATCCAGGTAAAGTTGATGGTCGACTTCCAGATAAAGGGTTACCCCGCGGCAATCGGAGGAAAGCATCCGGCGGCTTGTGGCCTCCTGGCGCAGGTCATCAGGGTCGGGGAAAGGTACCTCCACCGGCGCACAGGTGAATTCAGACTGGGCCGGTATTTTGTGAGTGGGGTACACCACGTGCAGCGATTCTGAAGTAGTCGTCCGGATTTTACCCACCGTGTAGGAATAGTCTTTCCCGAAGATCAACCCCTCAATGCCAAGGGCCGATACGCTGAGCGCTACGGTGGAGGCCTTGTCGCCTACCACGTGGCCGGCGTAGAATTTGAGCGCGGGCAGAGGTACCTGCTTACCCGAGGCCGTAGCCACCCCAAAGTCGGGAGCTACTACGGCTATTTCATGAATGAGCAGGGGGAGCGTCCGGAGATCGGAAATGGGTAACGCAACGGAAATGTACCGGGAGCGGGGGTACCTTTCAAGCAGCCGGATGGTTGCCAAATCGGGCGTTACCAGAAAAGCCCCCGGAGTCTGTGATAAATTGGGATCGGTCGCTACCCGGGCAGCAGGATTTCGATAGGGTTTGAATAAAGTGGTCTTCAGGGTGTCCGACAGATCGTCGGCATGGCCGGAGGCCAGGGAATAGGCCCATAGGAGCGAGGTGCCTACGAATAGGAATAACGGTTTTTTCATAGTGTGTGTCGAGTAAAACTTTGTGCAATTCAATCGTGGGTGGTTTTACACCTTCACGAAAACCTTTTTTCGCCAAAGGAAATACAGCAGCAGCCACGCGATCAATAAGCCGCCCAGGGCGTTGAACACGGGTTGCCACGTCTCGGCCGCATGGCCATACATTCCCGAAAAAAGCAGGCGGGCGGATTCGTCGAAATCAATGAACCGGTAGGCCAGGTACATGACTATCGAATTCATGCCGATGACCCGGAAGAAAAAAGTCCATTTCTTGAATCCCCGCACATCGATGATCCAGTAAAACAGCGCCAGGAGCAGGAAAGCCAGCCCGGC
Organism: Salmonirosea aquatica; assembly: GCF_009296315.1. Taxonomy (NCBI): domain Bacteria; kingdom Pseudomonadati; phylum Bacteroidota; class Cytophagia; order Cytophagales; family Spirosomataceae; genus Salmonirosea; species Salmonirosea aquatica. The sequence continues at coordinate 6,454,202 of NZ_WHLY01000002.1, read as the reverse complement.
GGTAAGCAGGATGAACGAGCTGGACCACAAATGCTTATTGATCGGAAAAGCGAAATTCCATACCATCGCCACTACCACGCCGACTACACCCAAAATGAGGAGTCTTTTCAATTTATGGGCAGCAGAGGCATTATTCAGCAAAGTATCACCCGCCAGGGTACCAAAAATGGCCAGGCAAGCGGCGGGTAACTGGGTGAGGAGGGCCAGTTCATCATAGGTTTTTTGCAAAAGCCGTCCGGGCATAAAATGCCGGTCGAACCAGCCTACCAGATTTCCCTCAAATGAAAAATCGCCCGCCCCAAAGCCGGGAACTGGTATCAACGCGAGGGCCAGGTAGTATAGCACCAGGGTACCCAAGGCGATAAATAACCTTTGTGTAGGGGAAAAATGCAGGTAAAGCGCCGCGGCCACGAAAGTGGAGAGGCCAATGCGACCCAATACGCTCCCGTAGCGGATATGGGCGGGATCGAACGGATCGAGCGGGGCGTTTTTATACAGGATTCCCAGTAAGATCAGCACCAGCATCCGCTTACCTACCTTGCGCAGCAAACTGCCCTTTGAATAACCCTTCGCTAATCCTGACTGCAGACTAAATGGGAGGGAGGTACCCGCCAGAAAAAGGAAAAGGGGGAAAATAAAGTCATAGAAAGTAAAGCCATGCCATTCGGGATGTTCAAACTGATTGGCCAGGGCGTCTACCCAGGCCAGGCCGGTTTTACCCCCGAGAAGTTGGATGAAGGTACCCCCACCCGCAATCATCAGCATGTCGAAGCCACGCAGGGCATCGATAGAAGCCAGGCGGCTGGGCTTTAATATGGCGACGGTAGCTGTTTCGGCGGAGGAAGCGGTTTGTCTCATGCAACTTTTGGGGGGAGGTAGAGGTAAGGCAGGCTTCTGGTACCTTGATGATTTTCTTATTCAATGTTGATTCAGTTGTAGTGTTGCATCGGTCCCGTACTGGATTGTACCGATCAGCTCGATATCCGATGCTTGGCCGGTGTAGGCAGTAGGCAAAGAAATGAAATGACCAGGATTGATCTTTACAAAATCGGAAACATCGGGTAGCGTACCGCAACTCCACACCAGCGGATCGTTCCAATCGCCCGATTGTACGGTTTCGCGCTGACCCGGCGGACATGTAGGGGCCGTTATCGTGACGGCATAGTCGTTCGCCTTGCCCGATCGGTATTGGCCATTGCTGGGAAGTTCACAAGCAGAGTTCAGCGAAAGCGGGTTCATCATTACCCTCATACGTATCGGCATGTTGTGAAGCGCAGAATTCGGAACAGTGATGTTTCCGGTGTGGTGTGAAGTAGAGGTGGTGCCATTATACACCAGTTCGTCGACATCGCTGAAAGTACCGTCTCCATTATAATCGATGTAGATTCGGGCGTATTGACCGTTATCATAGGTACCCTTCAAACTAAACGGATACGATTCCCCTGCCTTCAGAATGGCGTGCTGGGTACAGGTGAAATCTTCGTAGGAGGTTCTCAGATTTTCGGGAGCACCGTAGAAATCATTAGTCGTAATGGATCCGAGGCTGAATTCAGAAATGCCATGGATATTACTCAGATCGGTGGAGTAACTTATTGCGCAAGCTGATGACTGAACGCAAATGGTGTTGATGAATGCCTGTACGGAGGTACTCATGCAATCATTATTTATACAAAGTGCCGAATATTCAGTCGGGGCCTTTGGGACGACGATGCGACTCGAACCAGTAACTATCCCATCGTCCCAGAGGACTGAGCCTGAGCAATTGGAAATCGAAATCTCGACGTTTTTCCCTTTCATAACAGTATTTTGAGAGGACGAAATACCGGGTGGATCACCACCAGGATGCATTAGGTTTTGAGCCGTTAAAAATTCATATCTCAATTTAGCACCAGGTTGAGCCCCGAATCCATTGGCCAGGTTAGCACAATAACTCATGATGGTCCCCCCGTTTGTGGGATTAGGGCCCGTAGAACAGGTACCCTCCGGTGTGGCGCAGTTGTCGAGGGGGCCACCAGGCCATAGGCAGGAATGCGTGTGGGGGAGTCCGAAATTATGACCCAACTCATGTGCAAGTAGGTAGGTTTTGTAGGAATACTCAGGCAGCGGGGGTACAGGCGAATCACCAATCCCCGTTGAAACCCCGAAAGCAAGTTCCCGCGAAGCGGGCTTAAAAAAGACCGAAGCTATATCATCGATAGAATTTGCATTAGATCTTCCTCGTACAAATACAAAGGCTATCCCTCCGCCGTTGATCCTGGAAGAGAGCAGGTGGGCAATGTCTCCGTTGAAAGTATTGCCTTGGCCGTTCCAGTAATTCTTGAACTGCTCCAACAATTCGTTCCGGTTACCTGCGGAAATGTAGGGATCCGGTGTGTCCCATATTTTCAGCTCACTTAATTCGATAGGTAACCCTTCGTTAGCGTACAGCGTCTTCACGTTGTTGAAGAGCGCCGTGATCTGACTGGTGATGTAGGGAATGTTACTGCCCCAGGTTTGGTAGAGGTTGAAATCAGCCTCTATATAAATTCCTACCCGGCGGCACCCACCGTCGGCTGTTCGGGCGGTTGGATTTGAGATTCTGACGGCGGATTTTAAGGAATTCGTGACCACGGCCTCTACACTCGTACATTCCAGGGAAGGTCTTTCGGGTAGTTCATGTGTCTGGTACACCATGTGAAGGTTTTTGGAATTACTGCCTCGCATTTTGCCAACCGTGTAGGAGTACCCTTTTCCATACACGAGGCCCTCGATACTTTCTTCCGAAATGGATAAGGTTACAGATGAAGAATTATCGCCTGCCAGCTTGCCCGTATAAAATTTCACTGCTGGCAAATCAACTTTCTTGTTTGAAGGGGTAGTGACCTTAAATCCTTTTGCCAGAACTGACGATTCCTTTATAAGGACAGGAAGTGATGAAGTACCTGAAACCGGTAGCTGGAATGAGATGTATCCGGGTACAGAATGCTTGGCCAGATTAGTCATTGCGGCCAAATTAGGAACCAGCAGAAAGGTACTGGGTACCATGGTCGCGCCTTTCCCGAACACCTGTCGGGGCGATTGTGAGGTATACCGTTTCAACAATTCAATTCCGATCGTATCCCGGGCACTTTGGCTCAGGCAAATTGAATCGTTGAAAATCAGAAAGAAGGCAATAACAAGTAGAGGACGAGTTAGCATGTGTTTTTCCTTTATGAGTGGACTAGTCTGCAAAGAAGGTATGGCGGAATATAAAGGTAAAAAGTATTTCTTTTAAAATCAGGACCTTACCCGCGTATTTCCACCCTCCATCAGCGAAATATCCACAGGACGATTATTTTCCAGGCTCCATCCGTAAAATCAGGAATATCGACCGAACTGGAACGACTGGCCACCGATTTTTCGGTCAGCGGGGCAATCACACTCCACGCCGCGGCATCATATACATCCTGGTCCAGCGGAAGACCATTGCGCAGGCAGTCGATGAGCCGCCAGTCCATCAGGAAATCCATGCCGCCGTGGCCACCTACCTGTTTGGCCAGTTCGCCGATGCGCTTCACGATTTCGGGCTGGTACTGCTGTTCCAGGGCCTTGTATTCCTCCTCTGAAATCCACTCGTGTCCCTGGGAAATCCGGCCGCGCTGTGCTTCGCCCTCCAGGGGGTACTTCTGCGCCACACCTTTCGTGCCGCTCACCAGGTGTATACGGGAGTAGGGGCGGGGCGAACTGACATCGTGCTGAAGCATGATGGTTTTGCCTTTACTGGTCCGAATGGTGGTGGTGTTCATGTTGCCCCGGAACGTTTTACCGGCAAATTGCCGGAAATCGGGGTCTCTGGCGGCGAGTTCGTGGGCGCGCGGGCCCAGCATGAAATCGTCGGTAGCCACCGAGACGAGGTACTCCATCCGGTCGCCCCGGTTGATGTCGAGTATTTGTGCCACCGGCCCTAAGCCGTGGGTGGGGTACAAGTTGCCGTTGCGCTGGTTTTCTTTCAGCCGCCACAAATCGTAGCGGGCATTTTTGTCAAAAAATGAATCCAGAATATCGTGGATGTAGGCTCCTTCGGCGTGGACGATTTCGCCAAAGTACCCCTGCCGGGCCATGTTGAGGGTGAGGAGTTCAAAGAAATCGTAGCAGCAGTTTTCCAGCATCATGCAATGCTTCTTGGTTCGCTCCGAGGTTTCCACCAGCTTCCAGCAATCGGCTTCGGTCGTGGCGGCGGGAATTTCCACCGCTACATGCTTGCCCTGTTCCATGGCGTACAGGGCCATGGGCGCGTGCAGGTTCCAGGGCGTACAGATGTACACCAGGTCGATGTCAGGACGCTCGCAGACTTTCTTCCAGGATTCGGCAGTATCCGAGTAGATTTGGGGTTTGTGCGGGGTACCTTCAAACGTTTTGGCCGCGGCGCTGGCTTTTTCCGGGCGGATGTCGCAAAGGGCTTTCACCTCCACATTTTCCAGATGAATAATGCGCTTGACTGCGCCGCCACCCCGGTTACCCAGTCCGATGTACGCCATGCGAACGGTATCGATTTTAGGAGCCCGGTACCCCGACATATTGAATTGCTGTCGGTACGGGAAGTCCATAGGCAGGGATACTTCCGGGCGGGCAGGGGTACCTAGTCCGCCACCCAGCACCGTAATGCCGCTTAATTTCAGGAAATCTCTCTTTTTCATGCCGAATACTTTTTAACCTACCGGGCGCTACTTACCCGAAAATAAAGGATAAGAACGGGGGTACCTAATACTACTGCCGACCCGCTCCAATGGGCTAGTGGGGTTACTTGCCGGTGTCCTGGCAGTAGATTGGGGGCAGTAGGTAGTTTATTGGAAATGAATGGTCCGCGTAATTCAACTTCCAAACCAACGTGTATTCTATGAAAGCCTATCGGGATTATGTGTTTTCAGCCGGCAGAAGGCCCCTAACCGCTATTCTGTTGCTGTGTCTTTTGATGTGGATGGCCGTAGGGCCCGAGGGGAAAAGCCAAAGCCTGGGAAAAACGGTGTCGCTATTCGATGGAAAAACCCTGAACGGGTGGAAAACCGTAGATCCCGCCAACCAAAAACTCTGGTGGGTGGCCGACAGCGTGATCAGGAGCGGAGACGGCATTCATAAGATACCCGCCAATACCTACCTGCATACGGTAAAGGAGTATGAGGATTTCGAATTCCGGTGTCTGTTCAAACTGACGGGCGACCCCAAGACCGGGATGATCAACAGTGGTATCCAGTACCGTTCAATACTGCAAGATGGTAAAATCGTGGGCTATCAGGCTGATATTGGTGACGGATATTGGGGCGATATTTACGATGAACACCGGCGCGAAAAACTCGTGGGGGGCGATCTGAGTACCCTCCGCCATGTGCTCAACAAGGATGGCTGGAACAGCTACATCATCCGCTGCCGGGGCAATTTCCACGAGCTGTACATTAATGGCGTGAAAACCTGTGAGTATACTGAAAAAGACGCCAGTATTCCCCGGAAAGGGGTAATTGCGGTGCAAATCCATAGTGGCGGGGTAGCCCAGGTCGAGTTCCGGGATTTGACGATTACGGAATTGAAGTGATTTTTTGAGCTGATAACTTTTGATATTTCCAACGTCAAGGTTTAGGGTAAATGTTTATCTACTAGCAATGTATAAAAAGCCATTAGCCCTCGGCAAATGGCTATAAGCTCCTTACAATGAAAAGGTATCTCTCCCTTCTATCGTGTGTTCTTGTACTTACTTGTTGCTTCAAGGTACCTTTAGCCCAAGCGCAGGACAAGAAAACCCAGTCGCAGCGAAGCAGGGTCTACACTCCCGAGGAAGAACTGGCGGGCTTCAAACTGGCTGAGGGATTTGTGATCGAACTGGTGGCCAGCGAACGCGAAGGGGTGATCAATCCCGTTGACCTTACGTTCGACGACGCCGGCCGCCTCTGGACGCAAACCGCCCGCATGTACCCCCTCGATCCGGTGGCCGACATTCAGTGGAATGACCTATTGAAACTGATGGATGATGCAGAGGCGCAGAAGAATCATCCGGCCTTCCGGCGCATTCTCGATCTGTATCAGGGCAAAACCAAAGGTACCGACCAGATTCTGATTCTCTCCGATTTGTACAGTGGTAAACCCGCCCGAAGCAGTGTATGGGCCGATGGCCTTACCATTCCGATGAGCGTGCTGCCCTACAAGGACGGGGCTTACGTGGCGCAGGGCTCCGAGTTGTTTTTTTTGCGTGATACCGATCACGACGGGAAGGCCGACCAACGTACCCCCTGCTCACGGGTTTTGGCTTTACGGATACGCATACCATGTCGCACGTCCTGGTGCGCGGACCCGGCGACTGGATTCATTTCAGTCAGGGCGCACTCAACAAAGGTTTAGTGTCGTCTTTGACCGGCGGGGGTACCCTGAAACTGGATTATAGTAAAATCGCCCGCTTTTCGCTGGATGCCAAGAAGCTGGAACTGGTCAATGCGGGGCTGAACAACATTTGGGGATTTCAGCTGCGGGGCAATGGCCAATGGTACGGTTCCGAAGCCAACGACCTGGGCTACTCGGTGGTACCTCTGGAACCCGGCTCGGCTTTTCCAGGCATCGGCAATGAACGCCTGCGCACCTACCAGCCTTTCGTACCTGTGCTGCACGAGTTCAGGGTAGGCGGGACGGGCATTTCGGGAACGGCCTTTGCCGACGATGCTTCGGGTTCTTTTCCGGCTGAATTCAGGGACGTAGCTTTTCTGGCCAATCCAATTACCAGTACCATCAATGCCGTGCGGATTGTCCGCAATGCTGACGGCAGCGTGACGGCTCAGCATCTGCCCGACCTACTCACCTCGGAAGATGACTGGTTCCGGCCGGTCAATATGGAATTTGGGCCGGACGGCTGCCTGTACATCGCCGACTGGTACAATAAGATTGTATCGCACAATGAACTACCTACCACCCATCCCGACCGCGACAAGTCCAGCGGCCGCATCTGGCGCATCCGGCACGTGAGTCAGCAACCTGGGGAGGTACCTGATTTCTACACCATGCCGACGGAAAACCTGATCCTTCACCTCAAATCACCGTCGCTCTGGGCCAAGCGCGCCGCGTGGCACCAGATTGCCGATCGTCCAGCCGCCGTAACCCGGTCGCTCGTTCCGGAAACCGTAAAGCTGGTTCGGGACGAAACTCTTGACGATGCCACCCGGATTCATGCCCTGTGGGCCCTCGAAAATCTCGATTCTCCGGACCGAACGGTACTTCCCGTGCTTTTGGCCTCGTCCAGTGCCAATCTGCGCCGCGAGGGATTTCGTTCTTTGGTGAATTTTAAGATCGACCCTCCCCAAATGGCGGCCTACGCCAGGGAGTTAAGCAATGAAAAGGACCCAACCGTCCGGGCGCAGATTCTGCGGACCTTCGAAGAAGCTGGCGTAGCCGACCAGGCCATGGTGGATTATTTAGTCCGCGCCTGTAAACCCGAATTGCCCGGCAATGCCATGGGTGGGCCCTATGAGCGGAAATTCGAAAGGTACCTCGCCCGCCGGGCTTTGGAAAGGTACCCCGATGCCTTACAGAAGTACCTCGACCAGGGTACCCCCCAGGATATTCCCGTTACGAACCTGCTGTGGGCCATCGAGAGTTTACCAAAGAACCAAAAGGAAGCGGCCTTTCTGAAAATCTGGCCAAGAACCCGGCTGACCCGCGTGGATGAACCTACCTTTGTGGGCATAGCCGGGATGTTGGGCAATGCCGAAATCAACGCGGCTGTGAAACCCATGCTGCAAAATCCTGGGCAGGCTAAAACTTACGTCACGTTTGCTTTGCAGAATCAGGCGCAGATCCAGTCTCCAGAACTTACGGAAGTGCTCGGGGTACCTGTATCGGAACTACTCAAAAGCAAGGATACGGAAGAAGTGAATTTGGCGCTCGATGCATTGGGTCGTTACAAAATCAGTGTTCCTTCCAATAAAATCACCCCTTTCATTTCCAATACAGCCACCGACAAAACGCTGAAACTCGCTCTGAAAGCCCTGGAATCCCAGCCGGGTACCTCGCCGGGAGAATACCGTCGCATCGCGCAGGACAAAAATTTGACTTTCGACATCCGGGCCTTGGCCCTGAATAGCCTGCTTAAAGTCGATTCGGTAGCCGGTGCCAAAACATTGGAACAATGGGTACCTGAACTTGCTGAATCGCAAAGAAATGAATTGGTAGCCCTACTTTCAGGCTCTCAACGGGGTTCAAGGGTAGTGGTGGGCCTCTTTGCTCAGAAAAAGCTCGCCCTGTCCGCCTTCGACCTACCCACCGCCGAGCGCATCGCCAATTTCCACCGCAACGACGGCCCCGCTACTACGCTACTGGACGCAGCCCGCCAACGGGAGGTTGCTGGAAAGAAGGCGTTCAATGTCCGGCTGGCGCGCTATATGGCCATCGCCGAAAAAAAGACAGGCAATCCCCAAGCGGGCAAACAGCTGTTCCAAACCTGTTTGCTATGTCATCAGGTAGGTAAAGAGGGGCAGTCTATAGCCCCGGCGCTGGATGGCTCGGCCAATCGTGAAAGTGAGGCCATGCTCACGGCCATCCTCAATCCTGATGCTGCCGTTGAATCGGGCTATGCCGTATACCGGGTCATGAAGAAAGACGGTACCAGCGTTGAGGGGTACCTGGTCAGCCGCGACGACCGGGGCACCACGTTGGCCTTCATGGGCGGGGGCAAACAGTTCATCGAGGAAGGTTCCATTCGGAGTCAGGGTTTTCTGGCGGGGCGATCCTTTATGGCTAAGGGGCTGATTGACCAGTATACCGATGAACAAGTAGCTGACTTGCTTTCCTACATCCGGACTCTGAAATAGTGCTCTCGGAAGAACATATTACCTGCCTTAAAGCATTAGGTTGTCTTCGACAGCGAGGCTTGAATATTCTCTTTATTCGTTAGTAAATCGACTGTAATTTTTACCCAAACCAGGATGCAGGGTATGGCTTTTACCACAAAGGGTTTAAACCATTCGTTCCTTACCGAAGGGGGAAAGATATCGGTGGCCGATAGGATGGTAAAGACGAATGTCAGGAGTAGTAGTACACGATTTTCTGGTTTGGGTACCTGAGAAAAATACCAAAGTGCGACTCCACACACGGCGATGATAAAGGTGGGCGATTCTGCCTTATGGTTGAATATCACCACCCATAACAGGACCGAAGCCAGTAGCCAGATCCGAAAAATATAGGTACCATACTGACTGATACGCAGCAAGGGCAGGCAAAACAGGCAGGCACCAACTCCGCTTATCAAAGTTTTATTCACCTCCCATCCAAACCAGGTTTTTAACCACCCCACTACTGATAAGCCATCGGACGTAGAATGGTCGTTGGCCAGCATGTACCACCAGCTTTTGTACAGGAAAACAAATTGGTCAAAACTTACCACCAACAGGGGCAATAGTCCAAAAAGAAGCACCCAGCTGGCCGTTGTGTAGGCGAGTTTCAGTTTATTGGGATATAGCAAAAACAAGGCTAGCGCTACGATTCCAAAAAGTTTTATGAAAATCGTAGCTACCAGGCAAAAGCTCGCCATCCAGTATTTTTCCCGTTCAAGTGCTCCGAAAGTGAATATCAAAAGTCCGGCAATCAGTCCATTACTTTGCTCATTCTGTAGCGAAGTAAGAAGTTCGATCAGGACAAAAACAAGGATCAGGCCTTTTGTGCGGTTGTTTAGGTGAGGTAAAAAATAAATAGCATAGAACAGTACCAGGGCGTTCAAGAGATTCCAGAGGGCAAGCCCGACGAAATCGGGAAGTACCGCCAAACCACCAAACAGCAGGGCGAACGTAGGACTGTACTTGAACAAATCCCACTGCACTTCCTCATGCAGGATATACAAATCTTTCCCTTCCAACAGATGGAAAAACGACTGCTTGAAAATGATATAGTTATTGTAGGAAGTATAAAGCCTGCCCCCTTCCACAAAGGTTTTGAGGTCGGACAGGTAGGATTGGGCACTGGCAAAAAGGGCAGCCACCATAAAAAGGATCAGGATGGCTAGGGGAGAGGACAAAAAACGGCTGAGGAGGCTTTTGGTATCCAAATTTGGGTGTGATCAGGGAATACAACTCGTTAGCGGGACATAACTTCAATGTAAGTTGATGAATATTTTCTGAAACCTCAATTGATCAGATCTTTAAAAAAAGCCCAGGGCTTTGAAGCCATAGAAACCGACGCTCCTTTGTTTTGAGGGCGGTAATGCCTTTGATTGTACGCCGAGCGAACTGCCTTTTGGATACGTTGCTGCGCCCAAAGCATGGCTTCTGCCGAAGGATCATGCAAGATGCGCCGCATGTTGCTGGTATCGACGTCCCATAGCCCAGCCTGATGCCATTCATCGAGATTGTCCCAATTGGGCCGATCAATGACGGGATACAGACAGATTCCCCACAAAGGTAGGTTTTCTTCGATGGCCAGGCTACACTCTTCGGCAATTCGTTCAATCCAGATGGCACGATCCTCGCCGGGATGGCTGGTTTCGGTAAGTACAAGCGGACGGTCATACCGGAGATGGGCTTCCCGTAGCAAATCAGTAAGGGTTCGCCACCGGGAATCCATGATGACCTCGTTCCAGGGCAGGCGAAAGTTGCTCACGGTTTCCCACTGATTGTTGTAGTAGTAATTGAACCCAAGGATATCCAGATACTCCGGTTGTCCGCCCAGCTCAGGGCAGATTTTGCCGCATAGCATATCCAACGCCTGATACTGCAATTCGTGGTGCAGGGTAGCTTGGTCCCGGTGCTCGGGCGTAGCGTCAAAAGGGGGTACCACATTGACCAGCGGCTCGGTCGTAAGGATACGGATGTTAGGGTTGACCTCTCTCAATGCTTTTACACCCGCAATATAGGCCCGCATAAGGCCATACTTTACCTCCCAGCCATTGTTTCGGCAATAGGGCGACGTGCCCGCAACATCGCCTCCCAGCCACGACATGAAGCTGACTTCGTTGATGGGCGTGACAATGAGCGTTTCGCGGGGCAAAAGGGTCTGATGATACGAAGCAAACGCCCGGCACAGCGCGGCGAATCGGGGAGCAAACTGGGGATGCAGAGGTGTCATGTCATCGGGGTAGCCAAAGTGGCAAAGGTCCCAGATTTGCTGAATTCCGCATTCCCAGCCTATTTCGAGCATCTTTTCAAAAGTACTGAAATCGTATCGGTAGGGCTGGCGTTCCACCTGACTCCAGCGCAGGCCTTCGCGGACCGTGGCCATGTTGAATCGGCCCAAAAGGGCATAATCTTCCCGGAGGTACTCGAAATGCGAGTTCACATGCAGAAAATCCACCCGGTTGCCGTGCACATTCAGCTGGTCGGTACACTCGTAGCCGCCCATCCAGAAGGATCGGAATGGATTATTGATTTTCATCTTGAATGGACAGGTAGGTAGCCGAGCAAACAGGTACCATAAAAAAACTTTGGTTGTTTCACAAGGCTATCTGGACACCGGTGACTCCCTGGGTAAAAGGCAAAATCCAGGTCTTTTGATTGAGGGTTTCGACCATGGCTTCGGTCATGCCGGCACAGGTCAAGTCCCACGAACTGGTATCCAGAAAAAGGTCCACCTCCGAGAGCCAGTCTTTATTGCTTCCACCAAGCCAACCTTCGATCGCCGATATGAATTCTTCGGCAGTCTGTGCGATTGAGACCAGGCCGCGCTCGCCATAGGGGCTCACCACATCCCGAATCGGTGTAGATACCACGGGCTTTCCTCCGGCCAAATACTCCGGAGTTTTGGTCGGGCTGATAAACCTCGTCGATTCGTTGAGTAGAAAGGGGATCAGGGCCACATCCCACCCCGCCAGGTAACTCGGTAGCTGATCATAGCTTCGGGCTCCCAGATAATGGATATTGGCGTGCTGGGGTAGTTGCGCAGGATCGATCTTTACCACCGGACCAATCAGTACAATATTCCAGGCGGGTCGCGCCTGGGCGATTTCCCTGATCAATTCGATGTCGAACCGCTCGTCGATTACCCCGTAAAAACCGATGATAGGGCCCGAAAGCTTCGCCTGGTCGGCAGCTTCATGCCGCTTCGTGCGAGCCCTTGCAAAATGTTGCTTATCAATGCTACTTGGAAAAAGGTAAGTGTTACGATGCTGGAGTTTTTTTGCCTCAAACAGCGATGCCCCACCCGTGAACACCACGTCAGCTCGGTCAAAGAGTTCTTTCTCGAGGTTTTTCAACTCTTCAGGGGCAAATTTGAAAGCTGACAGCTCATCCATACAGTCGTACACGGTAAGGCCGGGAGTGAGGTGGTCCGTGAATTTGAGCGCCATGGGGGTATAGTACCAGAACGTAAATTCCTGGGGTTCTTTATTGGCAAAAAATACCTGAATCAATTCCCGTAGCTGTTGGTTCACATCGGTCGCTTCCCGTTGCGGTAAATGTGGTACACAAACCCAAAGGTTGGGCATGCGTTGTGAAAAAGTAAGGTAGGGTACATCCGTGGAAGCAAAAATGGGCTCTTCCAGAAAATATACCGCCGTATGCTTTGCGAACCGGGTCAGTAAATGTTGGGGGCGCTGGTACACAAAATCCCAGCGTAGGTGTGAAAAACACAGCAGGTTCTTGGGTAGGTGCTTCATAGGGGATACTAGTCGTTAGGGTTGGGTAGTTTTTTCTAAGAAATATCCATATTCAGGACAATTGTTGCACAAGGATATTATATCCGTGCCAAGGCGATTTGTGGGAACAAATCAGGATTCATACTACTCGAAATGGACAATATGACTCAAAATCACACGCTAATTTTCGGAGTTTTATACAATAGTTTTTATAGATAAATTTATATTGCATCCACTGTGTGTATCTATACGGTGGATTGTTCTCCACAAGGTGAGAATTGGTAGGGTTTCCTGTTATTTTTATCGGGGTTTTTATGAAGTTCTGCAAATTTGTAGCCCGGAAGCAACCCTATCGTCCAAATAATCATCCACAAGCTGAACAGCACTTACTTTTCAACCACCCACCTTGCTAGTATAGTCCACCATGTTATCTTCAATACCACGTTTTGTACTCGTATCCCTCCTGTATATCTTTTTCTCAGCGATCGCCTTTGCCCAGACGGATAAACCGGCGTCCGGCCTGAAGGGCACCATCAAATCGACCAAAGGGGAACCGCTTCCCTTCGCCGGGATTTGGGTGAAAGGCACCAACATCGGCACCATTTCCAACGAGGAGGGTAGGTACCAGCTCGACCTGAAACCCGGCTACTACGAAATCATTTTCCAGTACCTGGGTTTCCAGAACGGGATGAAAGCCTTCACGATCGAAAACCGGATGGAAACCTTCGACCCGGTACTGCAGGAACAAGCTCTGGAATTGGGTGAGGTACGCATCGGTAACCGCGACGAAGACCCCGCCTACACCATTATGCGCCGGGCTATCGCCAAGAGTCGCTACCACTACCTGCAGGTGCAGAGCTACACGGCCAAGGCCTACAGTAAATCGTCATTCGTGATCACGGACCTACCTTTGGAGTTTTTGTATAAAAAAGAATTGAAGGAAATTGAAAAGGAAGAGAATTTCAAGAAGGGGGTACCCATCCTCAACGAGACGGTCTCTATCGTCAATTTTACACAACCCAACAGCTACAAGCAACGGATCATCGCTTCCCGCAACAGCCAGGACAAGAATTTTTCTAACGCCAACGCCTACTTCCTTACCAGTTTCTACCAGCCCGAGGTCGTTAAAGCCGTGTCGCCCCTTTCGCCCCGGGCTTTTTCCTACTACAAGTTCGAGTACCTGGGGTCTTTTCGGGAAAATGGCGTGGAGGTCAACAAAATCAAAGTGATTCCCCGCTCGTACGGTGAGGGGGTGTACCGGGGTACCATCCAGATCATCGAAAATGAATGGAGTATTTACAGCCTCGACCTCGAAACGGTGAATACGGGTTTTACGATCAATATCCGGCAACTGTACAGCCCGGTGCAGGAGGTGTGGATGCCGACGACTCAGAAATTCCACGTAGCGGGCGGTATCTATGGCCTCAAAGGCAACGGCGACCTGGTGATTTCGCAGACGTTCTCTACATTAAAAATAAATCCGGCCTTCCAGCCCGACATCGTGGTGCTTGATGCTAAAAAAGAAAAGGCTGACGCCCGCCGGATGAGTCTATCGAACAAGGAAATCAAGAACCAGAGTCTGGACGAACTCATCAGCAAGCAGAAGAAATTCTCGGCCAAAGACCTGCGCAAGGTGATGAAAGAGTACGAAAAGCAGGATTTGAAAGAGAAAGAAGAAAAAGGCCTCGATCTGGATATGGAAAACACCCGCCGCGATTCAACGGTGGTGGATTCCCTGGCCGGGACGCGCACGATGGCTTTCTGGGATTCGATCCGTTCGGTACCCCTTACCAAGGCCGAGGTAAAAAGCTACACCCGTCTCGACAGTCTCATTATTATCAATGAAGGTACCAGAGCACAGCGCGACAGCATGAAAGTAGCGCAGGGAGACACGACGAAAAATGGTAAAAGTCGCAACGGTGGGGGAGGCTCGGGCTTTCTGAGCGACCTGCTGACGGGCCACACGTTTCGGTTGGGTGGCAAGCAAAGTCCGTGGCGACTACAGTACGTCGGCCCATTATGGGGCTTTCAGGTGAATACCACGGAGGGCTGGGTGTTGGACGGAACAGGCCTGAAACTTAAATACAAGACGGGTGGCGGAGCCGCAACGAAAGACCAGGAAGTGATTCAGCTAGGTACCAACGGCGTGAAGCGGTACAGCCGACGGCAAAGCGGCGAATTGTCGCTCAACGGTTTGACGCGCTACTCGTTTGGCCGTAACAAACTGATGGCCACGGGCGGCGTGGACTACGCCTGGAATCGGAACGCGCTCAGCGTAACGGGCGGACAGACCGTCTCGCAGTTCAATCCCGACAGTCCGATGCCGCCGATCCTGAACAGCCTGACGACGCTGTTTCTGGAACAGAATTTCATCAAGAACTATGAGAAAGATTTCGTCCGGCTGGATTTCAAAAACAATCAGAATAATGAACATTTTGAGCTGAAAGCGAACGTCGAATACGCCGACCGCCGTTCGCTACAAAATCTGGAAAACACGAATCCCTACCGCTGGATCGACTGGAAAAAGCGATCGTTTACGTCTAATAAACCCAATAATGAAGAATATGAAAGCCCCGATCCCGGTGGGACGTTCATGCCGGATCATCAGGCGTTGACAGTTGGCGTTTCCGCTTTTTACAAACCCTGGCAGAAATACAAAATCAAAAACGGCAAAACGACCTACTACGACGACGATTCGCCCAAACTCTCGGTCAATTACCGCAAGGGTATCAAGGGTACCTTCGGCAGCGATGTCGATTTTGATTTTGTGCAACTCGGTATCGCCCATGGCTTCCCCACGGGCGTACGCAGCAAACTGAGCTACAAAGTGGCGGCGGGCGCTTTCCTGAACGATAAGTCGGTGTATTTTCCCGATTACCAACACTTTGCGGGCAATCGCTTCTTCTTCCAGTACGGCGATCCGGTGGGTACCTTCCGCATGCTGGATTACTACCAATTCAGTACGGCGAAGCAATTTGTGGAAGTACATGCCCTGGCCGAATTGCGGCAATTCCTGCTCACGCAAATCCAGTGGTTCCGCGTGATGGGCATCAAGGAGAATTTCCAGGCACACTATCTCGCCACACCCGCCTCTGACAACTACCTCGAGCTGGGCTACGGACTCGATGTAGGTATCCGTTTCCCCTTCCGGGTGGAGGTGGTCAACAGTTTCGAGGGCTTTAAATACCAACGCATTACCTTCATCATCGGCCTGACGCGGAATTTTTCTTTTGGGAAAAACTAAAAGAAAGGCCGCGAACCGAGGATCGGTTCGCGGCCTACTTCTCATGGCTATGAAATATTTGAGCCTGGTAATCTTCAGATGCTCATTTTTAGCCATCTGCCAGCTACCAGGCACCTACCTGCGCTTGATGATTTCACTATAGCAATCTCCGTAGCCTGCCGCGGGTACGTAATATCCCTGCAGCGTGAGGTACTTGATCCTGATCGCTTCATTGGTTTCTTTGGTAACAAACCGACCGTCCCAATCGAGCTTGACCTCCTCGTATACCACTTTGGGATTGTCCCGATCCTCATCGTTGCGGAAAATCACCAGCACCTTGCCGCCGCTCACACCCCGGATTACCCGGCTGTTGGTGTCTTCGATCACCCGACCCCCAATACGCCCATCCAGATAGAAATACTCAAATTTGGTTTTGCGCCCGGTCACTACCTCCACCTGCGCCCCACCCAGCAGCGCGGGCGTATGCGGGTGTTTTTCGAGCGGATTATCAATGTAGGTAGCCAGGCCCACGCGGTTAGGTACCTGGCGGTATTTTCGCAGGGTACGTTCGGCCAGGGCTTTACTTTCTCGGTTTTGTCCGGTAATATCAATCGTGGTGTTGTTGCCAATAAAAACCGGTGTTTTGAACAGATTGGTGTCGTCGTACTCGAACATCATCTTCACCTTGCGTGATTCGCCCGCTTCGAGCATGACGCTGGTATGTTCCAGGTAGGTACGGTAGAGCGGGTTGGTCTGGCCGGGCCGGACAAACACGCGCGTCGGCTTCTCATAAGGATTACCCACTTCCACGTAGGTGACTTCCCGGGTAGCCGGCGAAGCATCCGCCGATATGAAGCGCGTGTAGTTAGATTGTGCTTCATTGTTGAAAATCGACATCTCAAGCACCGGCGGAGGACCCGGTAGAAAGTAGCCAGGAATTCGAACGATGAGGCAGTAATGTCCATTGCCGGGTGGATTCCAGCCGGTCTGGAAATCTACCGTACCCAGCGCCGGAATGGCGCGGGTATCGGCGCCGAGGAATGTTTCGGGCGCGCCGCCCACATTGAAGTTCTTGACGTAAAACTCCACCCTCACGCCGGGCGCCGCCAGGGTACCATTGTTTTTTACCCGGGCAATTACCGTGTTGGGATTTCCCGCCCAGGGTACATTAAACCAGTTGGCCGGATCGGCCAAGTTGCGGGCATTCTGTACCTCGATGTCGGGGCTTTGCCACTGTCGATCGGGACTGGCGGGCCAGGGTCGGATGGCCGGATCAGGGCGGCTGTTGACACCATACTCTACCTTCACATCGGCCTTGGTAGCGTTAATACCACTTACACTAAGCCGAAAGTCCGTGGGGAAGGTAGGGTCGGTCGTATCGGTTTCCCGGTAATCCAAACCGTTGACCAGTACGCTACCGTCGTTGTCGCTATCGTTGTTGACGCGCACAATAATGGGGCGGCTAATGGGCGCATCGCCCGGCGTAGAGTCCACATCCGTCACCAGCACGGCATTGTTGGTGTCCAGGTTGCGGTCGCCAATGTGGGTACCCTGCCCCGACCGATACTCCACGTAGTAATTCCAGCCGTCGGACAGCCGTATCTCAATTCCGGCGCTATTCCCGGCTGAAGGCGCTCCTTTTTCAATGGGATTGAGCGTAATGGTTTCGTTGACGGGGGTACCTCCGGTAGCAAAGTTGTAGGTTTTAAGCCAGCCGCCTTGCGCCCAGCCCAGCATCATGCGGTGGGCGATGGAAAAGTGCGGCAGATTTCCTTCGGCGTGCATCGGGTCCCAGTTGCCCACGTTACGGCCCGTGTTGGGCGTATATTGGTCGCCCAGCCCTAGGCTGTGGCCTAGCTCATGAATAACCGTGGAACGTACCGTACGGGTAGGCCGGAATGCCGCGCCCCATTCCCTTGGCATAGAAACCCGTCCCAAACTCTTACTCCCTTCGGCGGTCGAATAGGTACCTGCCCCCCATAGGGCCAGGCATTAAATACGGTACCATCGGTATCGACAAATTGCTCAGAAATGAAAATAAGACTGTCGTAATTATTATAATTCACCACGCTGTCGCTGGCCGTCACGGCTGCCTGCCAGAAACCCGCCAGCGGACGCCCTATATTGGGATCGGCATTGGTGTCGAAATACGTCGCCCAGTTGTTGGGTAGGTTGACGGGACCAAACACATCCGCGGTCAGGTCGAAATTATTATAGGATACCTCCCGGTAGTAGTTGCGGGCACTTTCCAGGTTGGCCCCCACGCCATTGATGACCTCATCCATCCAACGGTTTTTGATACCATCCTGGGTAGGTACATCGGTCGTGTAGCGGGCGTCGGCGGTATCGATCAGGATAATCGCCAGGCGGCGGTTTGGCGGCGCGGGCAGCACATTGACGTTCTGTGGGCCGGCCGGCCCGCCGCCCCAGGCCGGGAAAGAAGAAAACCCTTCACTGATGCCTGTGAATGAAATGCCCGGCCCTTGCTTTTCGTCGGTCCAGTCGGTCGAAACCTTGAAGGTACCTTCGGCCATTACGATGTTTGAGGTACGCTCCACCACCTGTAAGGTGTATTCACCGGGCTCGTACCCAATGCACAGCATGACATCCGGGAAGGCGGGGTCGAACTCAGCATCGCGGCATAGAGAAATTACGCCCGCTTTGGGACCATCGGGCAGACGGAAATCCAGGTCATCGATGGTGATACCGGATAATTTTAAAAATACTTTGCTGTACGAACCCACAAAAAAATGGTCGTCCATTTTGATACTGACCCGCTTGCGCAGGAGAAAAGGGGGCCAATCCTTTTTCAGGATTTTGCGGCCGGGGATTACGAGCATAGCTGTAACGGGTTAAAGGGTTCAGGGGAAATTTTTAGAAAAACAGTTTTTTAAGGTTCAGTTTGATCTTCTGTAAATCTTTACAAATCAGGGAATTATATGCCATAATTACAATGCGTGATTCTACGCAATGGCATCCGTTTAAGTACGCTATTGATTGAGTGGTAGGGGGCGTAATAGCACGTAGTAATACTTCCCCTGTAAGCCGAGTAATGGTTTGATTGGCTAGGATTGAATTCATAGGTACCGATCCATGATAACTAGTAGGAAAGAGCGGTTTTGCCCTTTACGTAGGAGAATCACTCAAAGCGCTGAACGTGTCAAATACCATGGAAACCAGGGGAATTCCGGTAGCTGTAGTGGGCCTTGGCCTGATGGGGTGCAGCATTGCGACCTGTCTGCTGCTGGCCGGGCATCCGGTGGTAGCCCTAGCTCCCATTCCCGACGACCTGCTCCACGCCGAAGCCCGAATCCGGGAGCATCTGGAAAAAGCTTTTTCCAACAAATTGACCCCCAACCTACCGGAAACCTACTTCCAGAACCTGACCATTACGGAAGACTATGCCGCCCTCACTGATTGCCGGCTGGTAGTCGAATGCACGATTGAGAATATAAGCATTAAAGGATCCGTTTATAAAAAGATCGAAAGGTACCTCAGTGCCGATGCCCTGCTCACGAGCAATACCTCGGCGATTCCGATCAGTACCTTACAACAATTGACCGCGCATCCCGCCCGTTTTCTGGGACTGCACTGGACCGAACCTGCCCATACGACCCGCTTTCTGGAAATCATCTGCGGCGACCAGACTGATGTCGAAAATGGGGAGTACCTCTACGAACTCTCGCACGCCTGGGGCAAGGAGCCCATACTAGTGCGGAAGGATATTGCGGGGTTCATCACCAATCGGTTGATGTACGCCATGTACCGCGAGGCCATTAGCCTGGTGGAAGGCGGCTACGCGACCATTGAAGACGTAGATCGCTCGTGCCGGAACAACGCGGGGTACTTTATGACCATGGTGGGCATATTCCGCTGGATGGACCTGACGGGGGTACATGCCTACCATACCGTGATGCAGCGCTTGCTACCTACGCTCAACAATAGCACGGAGGTACCCGAATTGATCGATAAAGTGGTGCGCGAAGGAGGCCGCGGCGTGGCCAACGGCAAAGGGTTTTATGAATACGAACCTGGCGAAGCCGAACTGTGGGAGCAAACCTTTTCGGACTTTACATACGAAATCAGAGAACTGGCGCTTAGGTACCCTTCCGATGTGGTGAAGCAAAAATTAAAGAAGCTGAGTGTTGACAGTTGATAGTGGACAGTTATGTTGAAAGAAATGCGGCAGATTCTGAGTCTTTTGGTTTCCATCCTTTTTATAGCGGCTGTGCTTTTGGGCTGTGGTAAAGATGCGTCCTATTCCGAAACCAGTGAGAAACTACCTGATGTAGTCAGCTATAACTTTGATATTCGGCCGATTCTCTCCGACAAATGCCTGGCCTGCCACGGTCCCGACGCCAACAAACGCAAGGCGGGCCTGCGGCTCGACATCGCCGAGAATGCCTTCCGGGCGCTGGAAGAAAATCCGGGGGCCCACGCGCTGGTGGCGGGAAAGCCCGAACTCTCGCAGGTTTTTCTACGCATCACCACCCAGGATACCGCCGAGCGCATGCCGCCCATGGATTCTAATCTTAAGTTGTCCCAACGCGAAATAAATCTGATCGGGAAATGGATCAAGCAGGGCGCGAAATACGAAAAGCACTGGGCCTTTGTTGCCCCCAAAAAACCAAAGCTTCCCCAAGTGGACCGGGAGGACTGGCCCCTCAACGAAATCGACTTTTTCATTCTGCAAAAACAGGAAGAAAAAGGCCTGAAACCTAACGAAGAAGCCGATAAGGAACGATTACTCAAACGGCTTAGCTTGGATGTTCTGGGCTTGCCACCTACGCTGAAAATGATGGACGATTTTCAGGCCGACACCCGACCCGATGCCTACGAGCGCGTGGTGGATCAGTTGCTGAAAAATCCCGCCTACGGCGAAAAAATGGCGATTCACTGGCTCGACCTGGCGCGCTACGCCGATTCTCACGGCTACCAGGACGACGGCTACCGTACCCAATGGCCCTGGCGCGACTGGGTGATCCATGCTTTCAACGAAAACCTACCCTACAATAAATTCGTGACCTGGCAGCTGGCTGGTGATTTATTGCCCAATTCCACGAAGGAACAATTGCTGGCCACCGGCTTCAACCGCAACCATAAGATTACGGAAGAAGGGGGTGTGATACCCGAGGAGTACCGGATTATGTACGTGACCGATCGCAACGACCTGTTCGGTAAGGGTTTGCTGGGCGTTACGCTGGAATGTGCCCATTGCCACGACCATAAGTACGACCCGTTCTCGCAAAAAGAGTACTACCAGATGTTCGCGTTTTTTAATAATGTGGACGAAAAAGGCATCGAATCCGTCATTGGCGGGCCCGAGACCTACGCCAAGAATCCATTGATGGAAATCAGCAATGAGGATGCCAAAAGTATCCTGAGTTTTGTGAATAAACCCGATACCAACCGTCTGATCGTATCGGTCATGGGCGATCTGGACACGTTGCGCCGGACTTATATTCTCAAACGCGGCGCGTATGATATGCCGGGCGACGAGGTGCAGCCGGGTACCCCCAATGCCATCTTGCCATTCAATAAGAACTATCCCAAAAATCGTCTCGGATTGTCAAAATGGCTCTTTGATAAAAAGAATCCCCTGACGGCCCGCGTGTACGTCAATATCCTGTGGCAGGAGTTCTTTGGCCGGGGCATTGTGAAAACATCCGGCGATTTCGGGATGCAGGGCGACTTACCCTCGCATCCGGCCCTGCTGGACTGGCTGGCGGTGGATTTTATGGAACACGGCTGGGATGTCAAGCGGCTGGTGAAGCAAATGGTCACTTCGGCTACCTACCGCCAGGCGGCTACCGTCAGTAAAGAAAAGCTGGCGGTCGATCCCGAAAATATTCTGCTGGCGCGCGGACCCCGCTACCGGATTCACGCCGAGTTTATCAAGGATCTGGTACTGTCGAGCAGTGGCTTATTAAACAAAACCATCGGCGGACCGAGCGTGAAACCCTACCAGCCCGACGGCCTATGGGAAGGCGCGACCTCGGGCCGGGGGCTGCTTTCGGTCTACAAACAAGATCATGGTGCCAGCCTGTACCGCCGGGGCATGTATACGCTCATCAAACGCACGGTACCTCCGCCCACGATGGGAATTTTCGACGCCAGCAACCGCGACCTGTGCGAGGTGCGCCGCCTGAAAACCAATACACCCCTGCAAGCGCTGGTGATGATGAACGACCCGGCGGTGCTGGAAGCTTCACGGGTACTGGCGGGCAAACTGCTGCAGGAAAAAGGTACCCTTGAGGCTAAGATCACCAAGGCCTTCCAGTTGATCGTCTGCCGTCAGCCGACGGAAAAGGAACTGGATATCCTGATGCGCTACTACGAAAAAGAAATCAAAACCATTACGCCCGAAACTGCCACCCGCATGCTGACGGTAGGGGAGTACCCGCTGACAAAAAACGTGGATAAGATTCGGCAGGCCGCGCTCATGCAGCTGATTTCCACGATCTATAATCTGGAAGAAACGATTACGAAAACATAGAAAGGGATGTTGAACTGTTTTATGTTTTTTGTGGAATTGTAGGGGCGGCTAAGATCGTAAACCTTTGGTTTCAACAAAACACAGAAAACAAAACACAAAAAACACCAGTGGAAAAGGAACAGATAGAACACGGATTCACCTTCAACCGGCGGCGGTTTTTGTCGTCCATGAGCCTGGGGATTGGCGGCGTGGCGCTAGGTTCTCTGCTCATGCCCGACCTTTTTCGCGAGGGCGGCGCAGAAGAAAACGGACTGGCGCCCGGCATTCCGCATTTTGCGCCTAAAGCTAAGCGGGTCATCTACCTGTTCCAGAACGGCGCGCCTTCCCAGCAGGAATTGTTCGACTATAAACCCAAACTTCGGGACTTGCTGGGGCAGGAAATTCCGCCCTCGGTGCGGGGCGATCAGCGCCTCACGGGCATGACCGCCAATCAGGCTTCGTTTCCGTTGGTGGGCTCCTTTGTGGATTTTCAGCAGTATGGCCAGTCGCGGGCGTGGGTGAGTAATTTAATGCCCTACACCGCCAAAATCGTGGATGAACTTTGTTTCGTCAAATCCATGTACACCGAGGCCATCAACCACGATCCGGCCCTGACATTTTTGCAAACGGGTTCGCAGCAGGGCAATCGTCCTAGTATGGGCGCGTGGCTGAGCTACGGTTTGGGCAACGAGAATCAGAATCTGCCTGCCTTTACGGTTCTGTTGTCGCGCGGGGTAGGTAATGGGCAGGGTGTATACTCCAAGCTCTGGTCCAATGGTTTCCTGGACTCCGTGCATCAGGGTGTGCAATTTAGCAAGGGCGAAGATCCCGTGCTGTACCTGCGCGACCCGGAGGGACTGGATCGGAAAGACCGCCGGGAAATGTTAGACAATCTTTCACAACTCAACGAACTGTCGTACCAGGAATTTGGTGACCCCGAAATTGCGGCCAAAGTAAAGCAGTACGAAATGGCGTACCGCATGCAAACCGCTGTGCCGGAGGTGATGGATTTATCCAAAGAATCAGATGATATCGTCAAACTCTACGGCCCCGATTGCCTGGTGCCGGGTACCTATGCCGCCAACTGCTTACTGGCCCGCAAACTGTCCGAAAACGGCGTCCGATTTGTACAATTGTACCATCAGGGTTGGGATCAGCACGGCAACCTACCCTACGAAATCACCAAACAGGCCAAAGATGTGGACCAGGCCTCGGCCGCACTGGTGATGGATTTGAAGCAACGGGGGATGTTGGACGAAACTCTCGTGATCTGGGGTGGCGAATTTGGCCGTACGAGCTACACGCAGGGTAAGCTCACCGCCGACAACTACGGCCGCGACCACCACCCACGCTGCTTCACGATCTGGATGGCGGGTGGCGGTATCAAACCGGGCTTGGTGTACGGCGAAACCGACGAGCTAGGTTATAATATTGCCAGCAATCCCGTCCATGTACATGATTTTCAGGCTACTGTACTCAACCAGTTGGGGCTGGATCACGAAAAATTGATCTTCAGACACCTGGGCCGTCGCTACCGCCTAACGGATGTCTCGGGCAAAGTAGTGCGGGACATTTTGAGCTAATAGCCCTAAGCCATCAGCCAATAGCTTACTATGAAAATCAGAATTGTTGCCGAGAATATTCTACTGGGTCTGACCATTACCATAGCTTTTCTCTTACTTTTTGAAAGCAAACTGGTCGTTCCAGTGTGGCTACAAAGCTTTGGGCGCATGCACCCGTTGCTGTTGCATTTTCCCATTGTCTTGCTTCTGCTGGCAATGCTGATGGAGTTTTTTCGCTTCAAACCCGAAAACTTGGAGAATACCTTTTACCATACTTTCTCCCAAAATCTACTTTTATCCGGAGCCCTGCTGGCGGCCGTAACGGTGCTGATGGGCCTATTCCTTTCGCGGGAAGAAGGCTACGCGGGAGACACACTTTTCTGGCACAAATGGACCGGGGCGGGCATTTTTTTCCTGGCTACCCTCCTGTATTTTGTCCGAAACGCCCGCTGGTACAAGGCTCCGGTAGCCTGGGCGGGCGGGGGCACCCTGCTCATTGCCCTGGTTTTGGCCGGGCATTACGGCGCATCGCTTACCCACGGGGATAATTTCCTGTTCGAACCCTGGGAAGGTACCTTCGAAAAAGCGGAGGTACCCCTCGAGCAGGCGGTTGTTTTTACCGATGTGATCCAGCCGATTTTTGAACAGAAATGCGTAAGTTGCCACAATGCCGATAAGCTGAAAGGCCAGCTGATGCTCACAAATGCGGAGTCGGTGCGGAAAGGCGGCAAAACGGGTAAACTTTTCGTACCTGGCAATCCGGAAATTAGCCTGCTGCTCCAAAGGGTACATTTACCACAGGATGCCAAGAAACACATGCCGCCTTCCGGCAAAACCCAGCTGAGTCCGGAAGAAATCAGCCTGCTGACGCTTTGGGTAAGAGACCACCCGAGTTTCGATCAAAAAGTAACGGACCTGCCCCTCACCGATTCGCTGCGGATTTTGTCAGCCGCCCGGTTGAAATCTTCCCCAGCCGAAAAGGAACAATTTGATTTCTCAGCCGCCGACGAGGAAACGGTCAAAAAACTCAATACCGACTATCGGACCGTGGCTCCTCTGGCGCGCGAATCGCCCGGGCTGGCGGTGACAATTTATAACAAGAACGCCTATACTTCCGCCCAATTGGAGGAATTGAAAGAAGTCATAAAACAGATCGTATCGCTCAATTTGAACAAAATGCCCGTTCAGGATGCGGATCTGAAGACAGTAGGTACCTTTGAAAATCTCCGAAAACTGGATCTAAACTTCACCAACATTACCGCGCAAGGGCTGAAAGAACTGGCTTCGTTGAAGTACCTGAAAACGCTGACACTTTCGGGTACCCCACTTAATGTCCGGGATCTCCGCACTCAGCTATCCGCATTCAAAGCGTTGGAAACCGTAACGGTTTGGGAAACAGGTCTAACACCCGCAGAAATCGCCCAATTGCAAAAAGCATTTCCTCGGCTTACCATCATTGGTGGTTTTGTGGACGATGGCAAAAATCCGTTAAAACTCAATCCGCCCCAGGTAGCTAATTCCACGACTGTTTTTGCCGGTTCGGTACCCTTGCAACTCAGACATCCGATCAAAGGCGTGGAAATCCGCTTCACTACCGACGGTACCGAGCCCGATAGCATCAATTCTCCGGTGTTCAATGCTAAAACGGTGCTAACCGAAAGCGCCACAATCAAAGCGCAGGCCTTCAAAAAGGGCTGGTTTGGAAGTGAGGTTGCTACTTTTGATTTTTTTAAGAATACTTATCAGCCCGACAGCGTCGAACTGTTGTTTCCGCTCAATCGGGTACATCTGGCCGAAGGCGCTAAAACCTTCTTTAACCAAAAGCTCGGGGTCATTGGAGCCAATAATCCTGCCTGGGCCAATTACTGGGCGGGCGTCCGGAACAATGACCTGGGGATGATGGCTGAATTCAAACAGCCCACCGCAATCAGTTCCGTGGGCCTGCACTACATGGTGGAAGAAGATACTGGTATTTTTCCGCCGCAGGAAGTGGAGGTATGGGGTGGCCCGGATCGCAATTCGATGAAGCTATTGACCAGAATAAAAGCCCCCATGCCCGCCCAAGGGGATACCCCCACGCTGAAATCAATAGCCGGAACCTTTGATCAGGTATCGGTAAGGTACCTCAAGATTGTCGCTAAACCCGTAACCAAGATCCCGGACTGGCACCGGAGCAAGGGAAATAAAGCCCTGCTGCTGGTGGACGAAATGTTTATCAATTGAAATAGGGGTGCCTACGATACTTTTTCTAAATATGTATCTTTGGCCAATTCCTCCAACAATACCCACGAATAAGTGCCCACGACTCAACAAAACCGATTACTTGAACTGGACTCGCTGCGAGGGCTTGCCGCATTGGGGGTGGTGGTCTTCCATTTTACGATCAACGAAAATGCCGACAAGCTGGGCTGGGAGTTTCGGTATGGAGTGACGGGGGTCGATATTTTCTTCATCATCAGCGGGTTTGTCATTTTTCTGACCATTCAGAAAGTCAAGAAATGGCAGGATTTTGCGGTTTCACGCCTGGCCCGTTTGTACCCTACCTTCTGGACGTGCGTGCTTATCACCGCCGCCTGCGTGTATTGGTACGAGCCTGAATATGTAAGCTGGAAACTGCTTTTGGCTAACCTGACCATGTTTCCGGTGTATTTCGGCATCGAAAATCTGGATGGGGTATACTGGACTTTGCTGGTTGAAATGATCTTTTATCTCTGGATTTTGGCCATATTCCTGATCAGGGGCTTGGATAAAATTGTAACGATCAGTGCGGTGTGTACGGCGGTTATACTTCTCTTTCACATGGGAAGGAATTTCTATCCCGATTTTTACGGGTACATCACCTGGAAAGTACAGCTGCTCAATCATTTCCCCTTATTCTTTTCGGGCATTCTTTTTTATAAGCTCAAATTCAAGGGCTTCGCCTGGCGCTATGTGGGGTTGATATTCCTGTGCATGCTGGCGGCCTTCTACCTGCACGACAAAGGCGGTCGGTCGATGTACCATGTTACCTGGCTCGAGCACAATCTGATTATCGTTTTTTACCACCTGGTGTTTTTTTTATTCGTGGTGGGCCGCCTGACTTTTCTGATTGCTCCTCCCTTGTTGTTTTTAGGGAAAATATCGTACAGCCTGTACCTGCTGCACCAATACATCGGCACCCGATTGATTCATAGCCTGAATACCGGGCTGAACATGAACATTTACCTGGCCATCCTGGTGGCGATTGGCTTTTGCATCGCTCTGTCGTATGGGGTTACCTACTACGTCGAGGTACCCGCGATCCGGGCCATAAAAGGCTGGTACAAAGCCCGGCACGGACGTAAGCTGGAAGAACAGGACACGGCCGGCGCGGCACTGCCCTGACCGACTGAAAATTTCCTAACCCTGAACTACAAACTCATGCAGCTACCTACATTCATCTCTCGCAGTAAAATTTTTGCCCTGCTGTTCCTGAGCGGAATACACGGCACCGGTTTGGCGCAGAAAACCGCTGGAAAGTTACCCTATGAAACCATTCCGGTCGCGCAGGTGTGGTCGGGGCACTCGGTGGGGTTCGATCTGCTCACCTCCCAAAAATTTCAGTACGTAGCCTATTACGATGCCGATCGGAACATGGTGATTGCCCAGCGTCCGCTGGATTCGAAGACCTGGAAAAAGACGGTACTACCTACCCAGGTAGGCTGGGATAGCCACAACTACATCGAGGTAGCACTTGACGCGGCAGGGTACTTGCACGTATCGGGCAACATGCACAATGTGCCATTGATTTATTTTCGGTCGGAAAAGCCGGAAGATATTTCCCGGTTTGAAAAACTAGCCATGACCGGGAAAAACGAAGAGCACGTCACGTACCCCATTTTTTTCGAGGATAAAGCCGGAGATCTGTATTTTCAATACCGAGATGGTGGCAGCGGCAACGGCATTACCTATTGGAACAAATACGATACCGCCAACAAGACTTGGCGTAGCCTGTTCGACACCCCGCTCTTCGACGGCGAAAAGGAAGCAAGTGCATACATGTCGAATCCGCGGCTGGGGCCCGATGGCTATTTTTATATCATTTGGATGTGGCGCATGACGCCCATTGCCAACACCAACCACAACCTGGCCTGCATCCGTAGTCGGGATCTGATCAACTGGGAAAATATGCGGGGTGATAAGGTACCCCTGCCCATTCAGTGGCGCGACAGCAAGCCCACGGCCGACCCTGTGGGGCCGTGGAATGGCCTGATCAATATGTCGTACACATTGAGCTGGGACCAGGAAAAAGCCCCCTGCATCAGCTACCACAAATACGACTCTCAGGGGATCAGTCAGGCTTTTGTAGCTCGATGGGAGAAAGATAAAGCAGAGAAAGGTACCTGGCAAATCCATCAGATCAGTCAGTGGCCCGACTTCACTTGGGCGCTGAATCTGGGAGGTTCCCTCAAGCGGTCAATTTCTCTGGGGGCCGTGACGCCCACGGACGATGGGAATCTCTCGTTGCATTTCACGCACGAGAAGCATGGCTCCGGTACCTGGATTCTGGACCCGAAAACCCTGAAACCGATCCGTACCCTTCCCGCCAATGCAGGATCAAAAGAACCCGGTCCTCCCGCACTTGCGCTGAACGAAGGCATGGAGGCTCACACCAAAACCGATAACACCGGCCGCTACGTGATGCGTTGGCAGACCCTGCCCGTCAACCAGGATCGTCCGCCCCAGATTTCTCCCCCGGCACCCACCGAACTGGTGGTTTATGAGGTAATTGAGAAATAAAAGTGGCAGAGGGTAGTATCTTTAATGTCTGACACGACAAGGTCATTCTTTATCCTCCAACTAAAAACCTTCCGTTGCAATACCATGATAAAACGTGTATACCCTTCATGCCTGAGGGCTAGCTTCTTTGTGATCAGTTTGGTGTCAAGTCATGCGATTCTGGCTCAGACCCCATCGGACCCATTCAATCTCTATGAACAGACCAGCGAGACGGCGGGGCTCATCACGCAATACGCGCAGGATATACGGGCGATTCAGCATTTCTACTCGCCGATGATTCAGCAGGGTCGGGGCTTTGGCAATAGCGTTTCGGTACTGAATTCGCCCGAGCAACGCGCGCGACTACGGGTTCTGGATCAGGGGTACCTTGAAAAACTGGTGAAGATGAATTTCAACGCCATGAGCATTTACGGCAAGGTAGACTACGTGCTGCTAAAACGAAACATCGATGACCACCTGCTGAGCTTGTCGCAGGAGGACAAGCAGTATGCCACGGTAGGGGGTACCTTCCCTTTGCCGATAAAATCTATGAACTTGAAAAAGCCCGTCGGCGCGGGGCCACAATGGACGGGCAACGGGTGGCGGGTACCTTGAATGAATTAGCTACTCAGGTGGAAGCCGCGGCCACTTCGGTCAAAAAACTTGAATCACTGGACAAGTCCGACGCGGATTTTGGAGAGGAGGCCATCCGCGGAATCAAGACTCGCCTGAAAGGTACCTACGACTTCTATGCGGGCTACGACCCGCTGTTCAGCTGGTGGGTACCTGCGCCCTACGCCCGGCTGGACAGTTTGCTGGGGGCATTAGGCAAAAGCATCAAGGCCAAAGGGAAACTAGTGACCACCCAAAAGGAAGACAAAAGTGGAATCAGGGGGGTACCCATCGGACGGCAGGAACTGATCCGGCAGTTGAAAACGGAAATGATTCCCTACACGCCCGACGAACTGATTCGCCTAGCCAACCAGGAATTTGCCTGGTGTGATGCCGAATTGCTGAAAGCCTCGCAGGAAATGGGCTTCGGGAATGAATGGAAAAAAGCCCAGGAAAAAGTCAAGAACAGCTATGTCCCTGCGGGCAGTCAGCCGGAGTTGATCATGAAGCTGTATAACGACGCCAAAGCGTTTATCATTAAAAATAACCTGTATCAGTACCCCGAAATCGCCGATGAAACCTGGGGAATGCAAATGATGACTCCCGAGCGGCAGCTGGTGAATCCTTTTTTCCTCGGTGGCCGGGATATCATCATATCCTACCCGACCCATACGATGGAGCACGAAGACAAGCTCATGAGCATGCGCGGGAACAACCCCTACTTTTCGCGGCCTACGGTGCAGCACGAGCTGGTACCTGGTCACCACCTGCAGTACTACATGAGCAGCCGCTATAAATCCTACCGCAACGAATTCCGTACTCCTTTCTGGACGGAGGGATGGGCGCTGTACTGGGAGCTACTGCTGTATGACAAAGGTTTTGCCAAAACCCCCGAAGAACGCATCGGGATGTTGTTCTGGCGCATGCACCGCTGCGCGCGCATTATTTTCTCGCTCAACTACCACCTGGGCAAGTGGACACCCCAGGAGTGCATTGACTTTCTGGTGGATCGTGTCGGGCACGAACGGGCCAACGCTGAAGGCGAGGTGCGGCGTTCGTTCGAGGGCGGGTACAGTCCCTTGTATCAGGTGGCTTACCTGATTGGCGGGTTGCAGATTTTTAGTCTCAAAAAGGAACTGGTGGATAGTGGTAAAATGACTTTCCAGCAGTTTCATGAAGCGGTCATGCGCGAGAATAATATGCCCATCGAAATGGTACGGGCTACCCTCACCAATCAGCCTTTGACTCCTGATTACCAGACCCAGTGGAAGTTTTATGAGTTCGAGAAATGATTTGACAGCAGGCATTGCTGCAAATCGTTAATTCAGAAAAGCCGTTCCGCTCGCTGGGGCGGCTTTTTTGTTTCCCCGACTGCGCCAAATGTCCATATTTTACATAAATTCATTTGCATATCTACGAAATATTCGTAGATTTACGAAAAGATCGTAGATATGGAAAAATTAACTCAGCAGGAAGAAGATGCCATGCGCGCCGTCTGGCGCACGGGCGAGGGAAACATCAAGGCATTTATGGAGTACCTGGACGAACCGATTCCACCTTACACCACCCTGGCTTCGACGATCAAGAATCTTGAAAAGAAAGGGTACGTAGTCAGCCGGATGGTCGGGAATACGCTGCTTTACGCGCCGGAAATCTCCGAAGAAGCCTACAAACACAAATTTCTGGGTGGGGTGGTGAAAGATTACTTTGAAAACTCCTACAAAGAGTTGGTCAATTTCTTTGTGGAGAAAAACAAAATATCCACCGAAGAATTGAAAGAAATCATCGATTTGATTGAAGGAAAAAAGAGCTGATTGAATTCAGCCCTGGATATATTCACCCTTAAAGTTTACCGCCATGTCGCCCATTTTCGACTATCTCCTCAAACTATCCATTAGCCTGGCGGTGGTCGGGCTTTTTTACCAGCTGGTGTTGCGCCGTCATACTTTTTACACCGAAAACCGCTGGTACCTGCTGAAATACTCTGCCCTTTCGTTCTTCATTCCTTTCATCGACCTGAACCGGGCACTTCCACAGACCGATCTGGACAAGGTACCTCTGGTGCAACACCTACCCACGATCCAAAGTCTGAGTACTCCCGGGCCGGTACCAGCTTTTGAAACACCGGGGGCGATTGTGGCTGAGTCAGAGCTTGCCTGGGGCGACTGGGTTTTGCTCTTGCTTCTTGCGGGTGTGGTTTTCATGTTTTTGCGGTTGCTGCTGCATGGGGTAGCCTACCTGCGAATCAAGCGGCGGGCGCGTTTGGTGTCGGAGGAAAGTGTGAAAATCTACCACGTCGAGCGGAATATCGTGCCTTTTTCGTTTGGCAATGCCATTTTCATCAATCCTACCTTACATCAGGAAAGTGAGTTGCAGGAAATCATGCTGCACGAACTGGTGCATGTGCGGCAGCGGCACACGTTCGACATTCTTTTCGGGGAGGTACTTTGTGTCCTGAACTGGTATAATCCCTTCGCGTGGCTGATTCGTCACGCCATCCGCCAGAATCTGGAATTCATTGCCGATCGCGCGGTGCTCGAAAACGGCGTGGATGCGCGGGCGTACCAGTTCTTGCTTTTAAAGGTGTCAGGGGTACCTGAATTTCGCCTGGCCAACCAGTTCAATTTCTCGTCGTTGAAGCAACGGATCATCATGATGAACCGTAGGGAAACTGCCAAAGTATATATGGTTCGCTTCTTCTTTGCATTACCTATGATGCTGGTATTGCTGGCGATGTTCAGGACCGATATCGAAGCTTTGGCCCAAAAGGAATCGCCTCAAGGTACCTTACAAACAGTTGAAGCGAATTACGCATACCTGGCCGGAATCCTTATCGATGGCGCCACGGGTCAGCCTCTGGCCAATGTTCCACTTGAAGAGAAGGAACATGCGCCTTTTGTGATGAATGCAGAAAAGCAACCGGAACCAAAAGTACTGGGGACAATCTATACCGATGCCGATGGTTTTTATTTCTGGAAAGTAGACATACGTGAGCAGGAGCAGGAGGATATTTCATATAGCCTTCAACCGAAGGATAAGAAATATAAAGAACTTTGGTGGGGCAGTAACGTCTTTGCCAGCCATAATCCATTAATAAGTGCAGAGTTCAAGGTAGCTATCCTGACTGAAAATTTGATGGATCGGCTTCGGCAGGATTATTATCTGGTATTTCCACCGAACTATCCGGTAGGTACCCCAGTCGACTACGAACCGAGTACGGTTAAACAACTCCTGCTGGCGAACTTGCCTAAATTCACCGCCGAACATACCCTGAAAATAGATTTTAAAAAGGCTTACTGGAAGCCGCGTGATATCATCACCAAATTCAGGGAGGGGTACTTTAACAAAGAACGGGAGTTGATTGGGTACGAGGGAATGACCGAATTCTACCTTGACGGCAAACAAGCTACGTATGAAGAAGTAAACCGGGAATTCAAGCAAAGACCAATCGCCCTTGGCTTTGGGCAAAATAGCAATCCTCTTACAAGTGCAAAAGTTCCGAAGAAGATTTACTACCAAACTTTTGTCAATTTTAAAGATACACCACCCGCTGAACTGGTCAATGAGAATACTGTGGAATGGGTCGCAGTTACGAATTTTGACATAGATACTTTACAAAACGAACCCTACATGCTGGATGGGTTTCGGCAGGTGCTGGGTACCAGCAGCAACCTGGTGCCGCTGAAAGAGGAAATTGTGCGGGTAGCAATTTTGAAAAACAAACTCGCCCGCTATTACGCCCCCAAACTCGATAAACTGTGGTGGATCGAAACGCGTCCGCCCGCCGAGGTGCAGGGTAGGCCGGATTTCGCCCAGCGGTGAGGCATTATTCTTTTTTGGGGGGTACTACTAATGAGTCGATGTACCGGGCAATCGTGCCGGGAGGGGTACCTTGTTTGATTTTGACGTAGGCGTGTTTCTTTCCCGCTTTTTTCTCGCCAGTTTTCCACACATTGCTGCCGTCGGGGGCTACCGCAACGTAACCCTCGCTTTCTAATTCAAAATATTGATCCGCTTTTTCATCCAGCAGTAGCACGGCTACCTGATCCCAGGCAGGGCGACCGGCAAAATTATTGTAAAGCTGGTAGGCGCGGTACACCGGATGGTGCTCCGGTAGTTGATCACGCAGGAAGGTACCCCCGGTCAGGATTTCCTTGCCGACTTCCCATCCACAAAACACCACTTCCTGCTCCCACGCATCCAGACAATATACGGTCGATTGCGGATCGGGACGATAGAAATTGGCTTCCTTCCCCGCCGGATATTGCCCACCCATGCAGAGCCACCGTTTCACTTTTTTCTTCACCAATTCCTGCCCTGTCAGCTCCGAAAGCGTGTCAGCCGATGATTGCAAAAGATTTTGCAGACTCGTCAGATGACCGATTGTAATCACTACTACCGAGTTGTCAGGACTGGACGCCAGGAGCTGACGGTACAAAACTGCCGATTCAGTAGTCTGTTCCACTTTCGTAATCGC
The DNA here is from genome assembly GCF_009296315.1 of Salmonirosea aquatica. NCBI lineage: Bacteria > Pseudomonadati > Bacteroidota > Cytophagia > Cytophagales > Spirosomataceae > Salmonirosea > Salmonirosea aquatica. The sequence continues at coordinate 6,420,566 of NZ_WHLY01000002.1, read as the reverse complement.
GTGTGGGAATTCTTCGGCAACCTGTCGGGTATATTTTGAAAAACTGCGCAAAGAATCCTGATTTTTCAGGAAGCCAATCGGTATTCCCGGCTGTCCGTAGAACGTGTTGATGGCATCCGCGCAGGCAAACGAGTAGGAATCGTCGCTCGTTACCACTACGCCAAGTAGGTCGACGAGCCCGGCCTGCCGGTAGGCGTGCAGCATCGCCAAGGCCTGCACGTCGTCCACATCAGAATCAAGATCAGCATCCAGAATGACCCGTACCTGCGCGTTACACACGCTAGCCAGTAAAATCAGTGCACTCAAAAACAGTTTGTGAAACATGAGAGCTGTGGCGGAAATTTCGGTATTTGGAAGTAAACCCTGTCCATTTTCTTTAAAAAAAACTGAATTAGGGCTAGGGTATGTTGATCAGTTTTTCGTCTCCTTAGTACACGTGTACAAAAAACGGCCTCAAATTGTGCCAGAATTTGTGCTAGCTTATCGTCTGATTTTAACTGAAGATTTTTATCATAGGTAATTGATTGGGAAAGAAAGCCTCGCTTGAGGCTTTCTTTTTTTTAGGCGGGGCTGACGGTTCCGGCAATTACTTTTTGTTTTACATTCCAGTGAAAAGCGGAAATGACCCTGGCGTGAAGAATGGGATACAGCGTTTTTTCCCGAAAAAGTGATTTGGTTTTGCCGCGATAGGTTGTTTTGTGAACGATTTCAGTCGTGCCCTGGGAGGTCTGGGAGAAGCTAAGTCGCTGGCTGCCTTCGGTTTCACCACCTTCAATATACGAGAACTCGATGTACTTCTCTACGGGTTCGATGCGGGTGATCTGATGAGCGACGGCTATGTTCACCATGCCCCAGAACAACCCTACGTTCAGGAAAAGTACCTGACCCTCGCGCAAGCCCTTGTATTCGTCTTTGGCGTAAGTGATTGCTTTACTCTTTTTGCAGTACATACACCCAAAACTCACCGTTCTACAGCGCCAGGTTTCTTTGGGCGAAATACTCAGATAGGTGTTCCAGACCTGGTCCAGATCAGCATCTACCTCGAAAGATTTCGTATGGATATGGTAGGTTTCCCTTTCGGCAGGCTTGAAACAGGTGGTTTTAAGATTGTCAAAATCAGAGCAAATAAAGAGACCTCTGTTGCGAATGTACTCGCGGATTGTCTTTTGTTGAACGCGGTCCAACCGGACAGAATTGGGGAGTGAAAACGACATGCAGTTGAGTGTGATGGATCATCCGATACCTCACAAAATTCATGGATTGCCGCAATTTACTCATTGACCGATAAAATTTGTGCAAGCCAGGCTACGAGGCAGGTTATATAACGGGGGTTATTGATGCTTAGTACCTGAGGTGACAGGTTTCAGAAATCGAACCTGAAAACCCGGCAAACTTCGGATGCGATCCGTAACATAAGGGGCACTGATGTCCCCGAAAACAATTTCGTAGGTACCCTCCTGAAAAACGAATTCGGTGCGGTCGGCGCGGATGCGCCGGGTACCTGCGGGATACAGAATACCCAGTTTTCCAGCCTCCACCGCCTGTTTGTCAACGAACCCCAATAGGGATGCCACGGTACCTACCTGCTCGGACTGGTGGAACGACAGACAAAAATAATGGGTGGTGCGGGAGTTGGGCTTATGCAATTGTGTAGAGGGAATGTTCAGGACATAATCAGCGCCGAGTACACCCGTTTGTCGCTTCATGGATTTTACATCGAGCGAAAATAAGCCCCCGTCGGTCCGTAGCACGAAATCCTGGCCCCAATCCTGGCCATCCGTGGCGCCAAAGGAGCGCATGGGGCGGGGCAACTGGTACAGGTCGGCAAAAACCACCTCGCCCAAGGTACCCGTGAAGCGTAGCAGCCGGGTGTGGTTCTTTTTATCAGAGGCTTTGTCCCAGATATTGGCTACACGGTGGTGGGTGAGCGAATACTCCACGAGCTTCCGGGCGTACGCTTTCTGCTCGTCAGTCACCGTCAGCTGTATGTAGAACTCATTGATCAAAATAGGCGCGCATGTTTCGGAAAGCCAGCAGGTACTCCTCGGTAAAGGTATCGGCTTTGGGATATTTTTTCAGGCTGCGTAACGCTGCCCTGAGGTAGTCGAAGCCCTGGGCGGCATTTTGTTCGTCGTAGAAAGATTCTCGCCACCGTTGGGCGGTGGCAGTTTCCCGGCTCAGCCCCAGTCCATGGGCATAAAAGACAAAAGGCGAACTGATTATACCGATTTCAAAGTACCCCTGCTTGTTTTCTTTCACTCCCTCAAAATACGTGATCAGATAATCCAGGTGCTGGATGGCCCGCGCTTTGACCTGTTCCGGCGTTTCTTTCCGGGTGGGTTTGACACGCCAGGTGTTAGCTTCGGGCGAAAGCAAATCCACCCCATCATGAATGTACTGTCTGCTTTTCCGGCAGCTCACCACCAGTTCGCCATCGCTTGTGCGGGTATCCAAAAGAATCAATATCAGCGTATTTTCATCGCGTTCGGCGATTTCGAATTCATAAGCGGCTCCATTTTCACTCATTTGTAGCCGCAAGCGATCGCCTTCCACCGACCAGGTACCTTGTCGATAAGGAGTTTTGGTGGAGAAAAAAGCGGAGCGTTGACCTTCGTACAGGGCAAAGGTGGAATTTTGCAGCCCTGCACTCATGGCCTGTATTTGCCGACCGCGCGCGAGGGCTTCGGGCGTGGCCCGGCCACTGGGCTCGTAGCTGACGCGCACGATTTTCCAGGTGGCCAGCAGCGGATCGGCGGGTTGGCAGCTGATGAGGCAAAACAGGAGGATGAAAATAGTAAGGGCCAGCTTGTCAGTCATTCCCATGCTTCCGTTCGCGAATTTCCTGGCGAAGGATTTTATTGATATCGACCCGGGCGTTTTCCAGCAGGTAGATACTGGTACCTTTTTCACGGGCAAACTGATCTTCAATTTTGCCGATATAACGGATTTTCTCGAAAAACGGTTTTTCCCGCTCCCGGCCTTTATCGGTATCAGAAGCTTCCTGAATCAGAACCAGATGATCGATTTTTGTGGAAAGGTCAATCCAGTCGATATAATCGGCGTTGAGCGAAACCGCGCGGTGATTCTTGTTTTTTGAATAAAAATTAATGGCTCCCGCCTGCCCGTAGTTATCGGTAAGGATCAGGGTACGTCCCTTACCCTCCACCAGCGCACTGGCGCTATCTACTTTGTGGGCCAATTCTTTCCAACCCAGCATATCGGCAAAATCCTGAGGTAGGTAGTGGTTTTTTCCATCTTCCCAGCGCAACAGTCCGAGTGATTCGTAGCGTGCCGAATTGCGGTGAATCTCGGCCGGACTGGCCGTGGGGAAAATGACCGGGAATAAGCGAATGATAACCAGAATAGGCAGGAACAGGGCAAGGGGCCGAAGGTACCTGCGCCAGCCCGCTTGCAACAGGTATTCAAGGTATACCACCCCAAAGGCGATGAGGATGGGGTACAGGCCGATGGCATAGTACCCCTTGGCTTTGAGGATAATAAAGGTACCTAATGTGAACACGTAGGCCCAGAAGAAAATCCGGTAGGTTGCAAAGGGGCGGTAGGTGAAAAATGAAACCCAAGCCGCTACGATTACATAAAAAGAACCGATGAAAAAAATCAGCTGCTCTTTCAAAAAATCCAACCGCTGGACATTGACCAATTGCGTACGAGCCAGCTCGTTCATGTGCTGAACGACGGGAAAATCGTGTGTGTATTGCCAGACCAGGTTGGGTGAAATGAGTAGCAAAGCCAGACCCATCGAAAAATATACGTGTTTGTTAGCAAGCACCTTCCGATGGGGCGTCAAGAGCAGGGCAGGTAGAAAGCCCATAACAAGAAAGGCTATGTTGTATTTGTTCAAAAAACCAAGGGCAAAGGACACCGCGGCTGCGTAGAGCCACTTCGGGTTTTCGGACTTGATATAATGGACCAGGGTGAAGTACAGGGTAGTCCAAAGTAAAACATCGAGGGTGTTGGGCTGGTAGAGCATATTAATCCGCAGCAGCACCGAAAATAGAACGCAAACGGCTCCCAAAACAAGCGCGTACAAGCTCCCATTCAACAATTCAATGGTTTTCCATACCACCAGCAACGTCAGTGCCCCAAAGAGCGCCGGAAAAAAATGAACCCAGAAAACTCCCCCCCGAGCACTGAAATGAGGTAGGAAACCCAGGAGGTAGCCGGGGGCACCGACACGTAACCCCAGGCCAGATGGTACCCCTGGTCGAGATGCAGGTACTCGTCCCGGTGGAGCTGGTACTCAGGATTGATCAGGAAATAATGGAGGGCTATCTTTAGAATGATGAAGCCGAGAAGAAGTAGATTTTTCCTGGTCAACGCGTATTGAATTTGCTAGTGAAACATGAAATGAAAAACCCTGTACAGCTTTACTGGAGCTGACTTTTGACTCAGAACAGCTTGCTCCAGGCGAATCGGATGAGCAGCAGTACCAGTACAAAGCCGATCAGTAAAGCTGAAAAGGGTACATACGTGAAGGCAATGAGGTGCAGACGATCAAAAAACCACATAATGCCGATGAGCGCGGTTATGAGCGTGAGGAAGCCCGCTATTTTACCAAAACCAGGAATGAAGTCGAACGAAATTTTGCTCTTGATCAGTATCAGAGTCAACACCATCGAGAGGATGGGCAGAAATTGCAAGAGCAAGTCGGCCTGCCAAATGCTCTGGCGCTCGAAAAGGAAAAGGTACACGTTGAGCGTCATGGCGAAAATTCCCGGAATGCAGACGGCATACACCAGCACGGCATAGAGGTACTTCCACGTACTGATGTCCTGCCTGTCCTGAACCGCTGCTCCCATGATCCAGGCCAGAAGTGGCAAAGCCACGAAATACATCAGAATAGGCAGAGGATTCCGTTCAAGGGAATTGAAAACGTCGTTCAGGGTCATAAGGAAGGATGGAACGGGCGGTCCGCCGCGCGGCGGACCGCCCGTTCTAAATTGATCACGGAAGCGAAAGCAGGAATCCGATGGTAAAGTTCGCGTCCCAGTCGAATACGAACTGGTTGGTACCCGTAGCGTCGGCGATGGCTTTGTAAATATTGATGCCGGCCTTGGATTTGGCGTTTTCGAGTTTGTACGCGTCAGGGGCGCTCAGGACGGTGTAACGCTCTTTTCCTTTGCGCACTTCCTTAGCCATTTCGAAAGGTACCCCTCCGATGATGAAACAAGTCTTCCGCCGGTCGGTCGGGACTTGCTTGGCTTTGGCAAGTACCTCATTGTAAACCTTTGAATCATCCACGTTGTCCTGATAGTACTTGGCCCCGTAGGTCTCGATGGCCCGTACGCGGTTGTTCTCCATCCACGAAATTTTGGTATTACCCGAGCCAATATCGGTTACGAAAGCCCGCTGGTCGTACAGTTCGGGCAGTGCCGATTTAAAGCCCAGCTGGCCCTCTTGCTCGGGTGTCACCTGATTGACCTGGTAGCCCAAATCCCGCAGGGCTTTGGTTATTTTCTGCGTGACATCAGCCTTCGCCGCGCCTGAACTTACTACGAAATGGATATTCTTGCCGCTTACGCCGAAGTCGAGCATACTGCCGATGTATTTTTTCAAACCCATGCGGATATCGGCATCGGTAGCCATGTTTTCGGTGACGAGGCTGTTGCCGAACTCGGCTTTTTCCAGTTTCCAGCGCTTTTGCGAATCCACTTTGATGATGAACGAGTTGAACCCGCTGGCACCCAATTCTACCACCCCTTTGAGGGTACCATTGACGGGCTCCGGTGCCGTGTAATCAAACGAAGAACTTGCGACATCGGAGGCTTCGTTATCGGGGCTGGACGTGGAACCGGGTTCCGGTGTTTTGTATTCCGATTCACTGGTACCTTCCGCCGATTCGGTACGGGTACGATCGGTCATGGATTCCAGAGCTTTCTGGCCCCCGAAATATTTGAATCCAAAGTATAGAGCGGCAAGAATGAGGGCGGTTATGAGCAGGCGCCCGGCTACAGTAAGTCGTTTCATTTAATGGAAAATTGAGAGTTAAAAATTTAAAAGGGAGGCACAGAGGGGCAAAGACACAAAGTTTTTTATAGATTGCCCGTTTCCCGTTAAGCCTTTCTTAATCCAAAAGCCCCCGGTAATTGGAGTCTTTGGGAGGGTTAAGGTTGATAGTAGCCGGTACGGGATCGGGGGCGTCGAGGTTGACCAGGGTGAATTGCCCCTGATTGTAGGCTTCGAGCATTTTTTGTCCTTTGTCGGAAAGTATGCCGTTCTGCACGTCCACGCCGTTGATGAAATCCATCGACAGATCCATCGCCCGTTTCATTTCGCCCAGCTTGCGGCTCATGTCATCCTGAATGTACTCCATCGACTCGTCGAAGTAGAATTTCTTGTCAGGGTTGCCTTTGAAAATACTAATGGCCGTGCGCAGGGCGTTCGAACTTTCCTTGACGATCTTATACTCCGTCTCCTTCAACTTGACCTTGATTTCGGTTTCCTTGATAATATAGTCGGCGCTTTTGTTCACTTTTTCCATGAATTCCAGAATGGTCTTCATGTTGCGTTGGAGCGGGAAAAGTTTCTCGTTCATCTCCTGCAGGCCCGCACCTTCAATAGTGGCCAGTTGGGCGGTTTCGCGCATCCCGGGCTTGTGCGAGAGTTCGCTGGCCTTGTTGGCTTCAGCAAACTTCTGCTTGATCATCTCGTTGTTCTCATTGATTTTCTTATTGAGACGTACAAGTTGTCCGGCCAGGGTGTTGATCTGCCCCTGCATTTTCTCGCGCTTGTCTTTCAGGTCGCTGATATAAATTTTCATAATCGCGATCGGGTCCAGCTTGACAATGGTACCCGTGATTTTGCGCATGAGCGTCTTGAACAGAAAGAACACCGCCGTACGTACATCGCGGCTGGTAAACAGGAAGATGAGCCCAGCCAGGGCCGCCAGCAGAATGCCCAGGTACAGGGTGTTCTGCGTTACTTCAATGAGAAACAGCGCGATGATATTCCAGTAATAGAGAATCAAAGCACCTGCCGCGCCCAGAAAGAGCATGGACGTAATACCTTCTGGCTTCGACCAGTACGACTTTTTGGTATCCTCTGCGGAACCACCTATTTGAGAAAAGTCAGCCATTGTTTTGGAGTTTAAAGTGTATAAAGGGTCCGCTCTTGCGGATTGGGAGTGTAGGAGTCCAAGTGCTAGGGTATAAAAGTCTTTTTCTGACTCGTAAACCTTTCAACTCATACACTCATAAAATCTAGTTCAAATATTTCTTAATCTTTGCCAAATCAGAATTGATCTGCTCCACCATGCTATGGTAGGTGATGTCGTAACTATCGCGATTGGCGTTGATTTTCGCGCTTTGTTCCTGAATATCGCCATTGATCTTCTCCAGCCGTCCGTTGTTGGCGTTGATTTTTTCCTGCAACTCCACGATCTGCCGGGCATAGGTTTTATTGTCCTCCTGCAACTTGTTGAGCTCCTGATTGAGGCTGCCTACGCGGTCGCTGATCGCTTTTTCCACATCTTTCAGAAAGCTGGTCCGGTCACGATCCAGCACACCCACATACTGGTTGGCGGAAGTGGACAGGATCGAAGTATCCCGAACACCCTGAGCCATGGCCTTGAAGCTAGCCCAGGAGGCCTGGTACTGTTTTTCTTCGCTCAACCCCAATCCTTCCATGCTTTTCAGGGCTTGTTTGAATTCAAAGTAGTCGGGGCCAGGTAGGTTGGCTTTTTCGAGTAGCTCGACAAAATGTTCCACAAACTTGCGGTCTACCTCGGCGGTACCCGCCGCATTGACGACATTCGGGGTCTGTGCCGGAGGGACTGCCGGAGCAATTGGCTCGGAAGGGGTAGGGGTAGGGGATTTGCCTTCTGGATCCTTAATAAAAAAGCCCAGCAGTTTATCTCCCAAACTCTTTTCAGATTCAGGCATTTTAGTAGTGGTTTAGGCGTAATGGTAAGTAAATAACCAGTCGGTTCGCTTTTGCTTCCAAAAGGAAGGGGAGTATATTTACCCCGTCTTTCCCTGCTCCAGCGTTGTTTTGGTATGTCAATATTACTAAACCTGCGAGGATTTTTCAATATCCGATTTGGATGAGCGGTTGCGGGGTCTGATGATCCCTTGTAAAAAATGGACGGTTTTTCAACCTAATCTTCTCAACGGCATGTTTCAACTAGGTTTCAACAGCGCTATACTCGCCGATTTCAGTTTCGAGCATATGGTCGATTTCGCGGCTCAGCATGGTTTCGGTTGTGTGGAGGTCATGTGCTGGCCCAAGGATAATGCAGACGCCCGGCGCTACGCGGGAGTATCGCACATCGACGTAATGAAACTCGACGGTTCAAAAGTAAAGGACATTCGGCACACGCTGCGCACGGCCAATGTGGGCATTTCGGCGCTGGGGTACTATCCCAATCCGCTTGATCCGGAACCGAAAAAAGCGAGTTATTTTGTGGAGCATATCAAAGAAGTGATCCGGGGAGCGGCCAAGCTTGGGGTACCCACAGTAACAACCTTTGTAGGCCGTGACCCGGCCAAAAACATTACTGACAATCTCAAGACCTTTGCCGAGGTATGGCCGGGCATCGTGAAGGTAGCCGAGGATAATAACATCAAGCTGGCCATTGAGAATTGCCCCATGTTCTTTACGAACGACGAATGGCCGGGCGGTAAAAATCTGGCGATCAGCCCAGCGGTCTGGAACCGGATGTTTGAGATTATCCCTAGCCGGGCGTTCGGATTGAACTACGACCCCTCGCATATGATCTGGCAAATGATGGATGAGATCAAGCCTATCTACCAGTTCCGGGAGCGGCTGCACCACATTCACCTGAAAGATGTGAAAGTGTATAAGGATAAGCTGGATCAGGTGGGCATCATGGCCAATCCATTGGAATATCATTCGCCCAAACTGCCCGGACTGGGCGACGTGCGATGGCGCGATTTCTTCGCCGCACTCACCGACGTGCGCTACCGGGGGCCCGTGGTGATCGAGGTAGAGGATAAAGCCTACGAAACCAATATAACCGATGTGAAGTCGGCGATCCTGACAAGCCGCAATTACGTGAGCCAGTTTTTGGGATAAATGCCCTTATAACGGCAGCGCCCGGCCAGAATTGGCCGGGCGCTGCTACAATACATGAACCTCCTCCAAAGTGTTTGAAACACTACTTCAGTCAAGCCGCATGGTGCTATCCTGACGAGCTGGAGTCTGTTTTATTGCATATCGCTTTTCAGCTGTCTCAGGCATTACGGTACTGCCGGGAGTTTTGTAGTGGTGCGGTGAATGGAATGGGTTCAGGTATACTTCCCGGCCCGATTCTGTTCCCAACAAGACGCGAGAGCCTGGCCGGGATGCATATTTCGGTGTGTGACTAAAGCGATTGCCCCGGCGAGGCTCCACAATGGCATTGGCTGCCGTTCCTTCCGGAGCAGCCTGCATGGCTTTGGCCTTTTTTGCTTTATTGGGATGCTTATAGTTGTTTACCGAATAGCCGGGATCGACTATTGTATTGCTCTGGGCCGATACGGTATTGGCGATAAATAGAAATGTTGCGACCGCTAAGGCGCTATATAGTAGCTTTTTCATGTTTGTATGTTGATTAGGTGAGTTGTTAGGCCATTATACTATAATTGGCCCGAGGTCAAATAAAATATAATTTTATATTATAATCAAATTCGGAATATTAGTTGGATTCGTGATGATTTAGTGATAATATACAGAATATTATCCATTTTTCCGACTGAAACTGTTGTTTTGCAAACTACTTTATTGCGTTTTTGCAAAAAATAAGAGAAAATGACCCTTTTATGAAAGTGTTATTTGAAAAAAGGTAAATTTTAGAGCTTGAAAATTTTTTGCAATCTTGATATCTGCAATGAAAGCAGATAGACTGATTTCCTATCCCAAATCAAGTATCCTCGTGGCCGTACGTTTTATGAATCACCTGATTGTTACCATTTGGATCAGTATTTTGGCAGGAAATTTTATTTCCTGCTCATCGGTCTCATCGGACAAGCCCTACCGCTATAATGGGGCAAAAATAAAAGGCGTCTCGTTCGTGGCTCCGCGTGATTCGCTGGCCGATACCACCTATGTGCCGGTCAAACAAATTAACGCCGAATGGGTAGCCCTGATGCCCTATGGTTTTACCGAGGGAGGTACCCCCAATTTTGTATACGGTAAAAACAACCAGTGGAAATGGTGGGGTGAATCGCCCCTGGGAGTGGCGCACTGCGTGCAGATGGCCCACGCCCAAGGGCTGAAAGTGATGCTGAAGCCGCATATGTGGATTGGGCACGGTACTTTCACGGGGCACTACGACCTGACCAACGAGGAAGACTGGAAGACTTTTGAAAAAGGGTACGGAGAATATCTTTTGAATTTTGCCCGTATTGCCGATACCACGCATGTCGAACTGTATTGCATTGGTACCGAAATGCAAACCTTCGTGAAGAAACGCCCGCAGTTCTGGTTCCAGATTATCCGGGACATTAAGAAAATCTATAAAGGGCAGCTCACCTATGCCGAAAACTGGGATGTGTACCAGGAGGTACCTTTCTGGCAGGAGCTGGATTTCATAGGCATCGACGCGTACTTCCCCCTTTCAGAGGAGCAGTCCCCGACTTGCCGGAACTGAAAAAAGGGTGGCAGAAACACCTCAAAGCCATGGCGAAGTTAGCGGCCAAAGTGCAAAAGCCGATTCTGTTCACCGAATATGGCTATACAAGCAGCGACTACGCCACCCGGCGTCCCTGGGAATCCGAACGCGGTGCTGCCGAGAATGAAGCACTGCAGGCCAGAGCCTACGAAGTACTGTTTGGCGAAGTGTGGACCAGTGACTGGATGGCCGGGGGTTTTGCCTGGAAGTGGTTTCCCAATCTGCGGAGCGGCGACCGGGCTCGTGATCCTTTTTCACCCCAAAACAAACAGGCGCAGGTTGTGATGGGAGAGTACTATGGAAAAACCACTTATTGATTAGGTACCTCATTGAGCAATTGCTGGATCGACGTGCGGATGGTACGGCAAATCGTATCAGTCGGCAGATCGTTCGCATCCGTTCCGAACGGATCTTCAATTTCTTCGGCAATGACTTCCAGGCTACCCAGGATGTAAAAAACGAACATAACAAAAGGTACCACCAGATAGTGCAGGCTGAATACGAAGCCGAGGGGTAGGGTTATGCAGTATGTGAAGATGAATTTTTTGAGAAACGAGCTGTATGAGAAGGGGATCGGCGTATTCTTGATGCGCTCGCAGGCCCCGCAGATATTCATGAAGGCTTCGAGTTCGGGCTTGATCAGCAGCAGGTGTTCCGGCAGAAGTACCCCTTTCTTTTGCAGTTGAATGACTTTCTTTGAAATTGCCGATGAAAATTGCAACGGGACGTGCTCCTGGCTTTGGATCGCACTAAGCGGAAAAGCGGCACTATCTTCAAACTCTGAGGGCAGGTACTTCTTCCGCAAATGGTTTTTGAGCGAAAAAGCGAAATTGGGTATGGTAGCGTGAAAATAGGTTCTGTTTTCCCGATCGTTTTCATCCAGCAGCGCATCCATTTTCAAAGCCAGGTTGCGGCTGATATTGACCAGGGTACCCCATTGCTTACGGCCTTCCCACCAGCGGTCATAGGCGGTGTTCGTTCGGAATACCAGCAGTAATGAAATGACGAACCCCAACAGCGAATGCATCAGGGAGACATTTTTTAAATCCGAATTTTGGCCGATTTTCCAATAGTCGATGATGAGATAGGCGAGCAGGGTAGCATATACCCCGATCGAAATCAGCAGCGGCAGAAGCTTGCGTACCGTATCGGCCCGCGGGAAAAAGAAAATGAACCGGAACCACTCCTTGGGATTGTAATCAACCATAGGTTTTAAGCCATTTTTACGTCCTTGAGCTTGGTGAAAATTGCCTTGAAACACCGGGCGGTCAACTGAGCGTCTTCCAGGGCATTGTGGGTATCCTCTTCACGCTCAAATCCAAAAAAGCCCGATACCGCCCCTAGGCTCAGGGACCGGGGTACCGAGATGCCGTTCTTTTCCAATATCATAAAATACAGGTAGGAAACCGTGTGCAGATCCAGCATTTTGTTGTTATAGGGCCAGTGCATTTTCTCGTTCCGGTAGGCAAAGCGTAAGAAATTGATGTCATATATCACGCTCTGACCGCAGATGATTACTTTGGAAAGCGGCCCGCCGTTGGTTTTGGACTTGATCCATTTTTCAAATTCGGGAATCACATCGTAAATCATTGGAGCGTCTTCCAGATCGTCCAGCGAAAGACCATGCACTTCTTCCGATTTGGCCGTAAAGGCTTCCTCATTTTCGGGATACACATTCTGCAGGTAGGTACCCAGGGCGTTCCATTGATCGTCAAAGAGTTCGGCGCCCAATTGGATGATTTCATTCCAGCCGGGCTCGGGGCCCGTCATTTCAATATCGAGGACAAGGAAAGGCATTTTTTGTAGATATGAGATAGGAGATATGAATTATGAGATAGGTTAGGTCACGATCGGCGGCTATTTTTGCAACAAAAGTAGCTAATTCTGCTTCTTGGTTTGAATAGCTGGTACCTTCCTATTTCAGGAAAACTCTTATTGGCTACGAGCGATTCTCATAAATATCTAATAATTCATATCTCCTATCTAATGAAGCCGTCCATCGATTATACCAAAGTACCTTCCCCTTGTTACGTACTGGACGAAAAACTGCTCCGCGCCAATCTGGAACTTATCGACCGCGTGCAGAAGGAGGCAGGCTGTACCATCATTCTGGCGTTGAAGGCCTTTTCCATGTATAGTGTTTTTCCGATCGTGGGGGAGTACCTGAGTGGGGCCACAGCGAGTTCGCTGAACGAAATAAAACTGATCAACGATTTTCTGGGCGTCAAAGCGCACACCTACATTCCGGCCTATTTGGACCGGGAGTTCGACGAGGTGCTGCAACGCAGCAGCCATATTACATTCAACACACTCAGTCAGTTCAATCGGTTTAAGGATCGGGTAGGGGACTACAATGCCCAAAATCCCGAACAGAAAATTTCTATGGGGATTCGGGTCAATCCGCAATATTCGGAAGTGGAAGCCAATATGTACAATCCTTGTGTACCTGGTTCCCGGCTGGGCGAAACCTGGGATAAATTTGGGGGTACCTTGCCCGAAGGGGTGGAGGGAATTCATTTTCATACCCTCTGTGAAAATGGTTCAGACACGCTGGAACGTACGTTGGCCGCGCTGGAAGCCAAATTTGGCGATCTGCTTCACCAAGCCAAATGGCTCAACATGGGCGGCGGCCACCTGATGACCCGCGAGGGCTACGACATTGCCCGGCTAGTGCGGTTGGTGAGAGGAATTCGGGAAAAATACGATCTCGAGGTGATTCTGGAACCGGGCTCGGCCATTGCCTGGCGGACAGGTACCCTGGTGTCTACGGTACTGGATATCATGGATAGTCAGGGCATTCAGGTGGCGGTGCTGGACGTTTCCTTCGCCGCCCACATGCCCGACACGCTCGAAATGCCCTACAAACCCTACATCGTAGGGGCTCACCACGAACCTGTGGCTGGTAAGCCAACCTACCGCCTAGGGGGCATGACTTGCCTGGCGGGCGACTTCATGGGTGATTATTCGTTTGATAAACCCCTGGCGGTAGGTGATCAACTGATTTTTGAAGATATGATTCACTACACGATGGTGAAGACGACGACCTTCAATGGCGTGAATCTGCCTTCCATCGGGATCTGGCAAGCCGACGAAAGTTTTCGCCTGGTGCGAAGCTATGGGTACGAGAGCTTTAAGGATCATTTGTCATAAAACCAGAAACGAATAGCCAAAAGCCCATTGCTTTTTAGTACCTTTGTTTCCCGTAATCAAAGAAAAAAAGCAACGTCTTATGGCTTCTAACGGGCAAAAGACCGCTAAGTACATTTTCGTTACGGGCGGCGTCACTTCATCACTAGGCAAGGGTATCATTGCCTCCTCACTGGCCAAATTACTGCAATCCAGAGGGCTTTCAGTCACCATTCAGAAATTCGATCCCTACATCAATGTAGATCCGGGTACACTCAATCCCTACGAACACGGGGAGTGCTACGTCACGGACGATGGGGCCGAGACCGATCTCGACCTGGGGCACTACGAGCGTTTTCTGAATGTCCGTACTTCCCAGGCCAACAATGTCACCACGGGCCGTATCTACTACAACGTCATCATGCGCGAGCGGCGCGGTGATTTTCTGGGCCGCACCGTGCAGGTGGTACCCCATATCACCGACGAGATCAAGAAAAACATGATGCTGCTCGGGGAAACCGGGGAGTATGATGTAGTCATTACCGAAATCGGCGGCTGTGTGGGCGACATCGAGTCGCTGCCTTTCATCGAGGCCGTACGGCAGATCAAGTTTGAATTGGGTGAAAACGATACCCTGATTATTCACCTTACGCTGATTCCTTACCTGTCGTCGGCGGGTGAGCTCAAAACCAAACCTACCCAGCACTCGGTGCGCATGTTGCAGGAAGCGGGTATTCAGCCCGATATTCTGGTGTGCCGCACCGAACATCCACTACCGACCGACCTGCGCAAGAAAATCGCGCTTTTCTGTAACGTCCAGGTTAATTCCGTAATCGAAGCCATGGATGCCGAAACCATCTATGATGTACCCCTGCTCATGCGTAAAGAGCGCCTGGACCAGCGGGCGTTGTATATGCTCGATATTTACAATGATCAGGACGCTGAGCTGGATTCGTGGAAGGATTTCATTTCCAAGCTTAAAAATCCAACCGATTCAATCCGGATTGGACTGGTAGGTAAGTACGTCGAATTGCACGATGCCTATAAATCCATCGCCGAATCATTTATTCATGCGGGTGCCGTCAATGAGTGTAAGGTCCATATCGAATGGATTCATTCCGAGTCGCTTACGCCGGAAAATGCCATTGAAAAACTTTCCGACCTGGATGGAGTACTGGTAGCGCCGGGCTTTGGGGAGCGGGGAATCGAGGGTAAAATTGAGGCGATTCGCTACGTACGTGAAAACGGTATTCCCTTCTTTGGGATTTGTCTGGGTATGCAGATGGCCGTGATCGAATTTGCCCGTAATGTGCTGGGGCTTGAAGGAGCGCATTCCTATGAAATGGATAAAGAGGCCAAGCATGCTGTGATCAACCTGATGGATGACCAGAAGGATGTGACCAATAAAGGGGGTACCATGCGTCTGGGAGCCTATACGTGCAAGATTAAGAAAGATTCGATGGCCCACCGGATCTACGGAAAAACCAGCATTACTGAGCGGCACCGCCACCGGTACGAGTTCAACAACGCCTACCTCAAGGCTTTTGAAGAGGGGGGTATGAAAGCCACGGGCATCAATCCCGAAAACAACCTGGTGGAGATGATGGAGTTGCCGAATCATCCGTTTTTTATCGGAGTTCAGTTCCATCCCGAATTAAAAAGTACCGTAATGAGCCCTCACCCCCTGTTTGTGAATTTTGTGGAATCCGCTTTGGCTTACTCTTTGCAGAAACGCGCTGTGATGCAGTAGGTTAATGGAATCATCACGAACAATAATCCCAATCCATAAAAATCTTCCTTACCTTTGCAGTCCCAAATCCGGCAATCGCAGAAAGTATATTAGTTCGCTGCGTACCTCTAATCCCGGATTTGAGACTACTTTTTTATAATTCATTGCCTACTAATGGAAAGAAATCAAGTTATTGGCCTGGTGCTCATTCTGCTCATGCTGATCGGGTACCAGGTGTTGGTGCCGCGGGAAGAACCTACCCCTGTCACGCAGGAACAAGTTACCCAGGCTACCCCGGCCCCTGCCGTGTCCGATACCCTCTATGGACCTGCGGCGGCCACCGCGCCGGATACCGCCCGACTCAAAGAAACCTATGGTGATTTTGCGACAGCAGCCCAGGGGCAGGCGCAGGATCTGACGATCGAAACCAACGATGTTCGGGTAGTATTCTCGAATAAAGGAGGAGTGATGAAGGAGGTGATGTTGAAAAAATACAAAACCTATGATCAGAAGCCACTCTATCTAATATCGGATAAGCACAGCCGCTTTCAGCTCCAACTGCCCACCCAGCGGGGAAATATGGATCTGGCCAATCTCTATTTCACTACCACGGCCACCAACCGTACCCTGGCGGAAAATGATTCGGCCCTGGTCACGTATCGTTTGGCTTTATCTGATAATCAGTTTGTTGAGCAAACGTATCTGGTACGGGGATCAGGTTATGTGATCGATTATGGAATCAAGAACCAGGGGGTAGGACAAGCAGATAAGCCGATGTTGTTCAACTGGCAAAACGACATGCTCCAGTTCGAGAACGACATGCAGGAAAACCGCAAGGTCGTTACCATCAACTATTATACCGACGAGTTGGAGAGCCTGTCGCCGACCCCCGACAGTAATGTGGAAGCCGATGCCGAAAGTCCGGTGCAGTGGTTTACCATGAAGCATAAGTACTTTCTGGCCGGCCTGATCGCCAAAAATGCACCTTTACAGGATGTCAAACTGGAAGCGAAGGTCAATCCTGCCGACAGCACGATCGTGAAAACCCTCGACGTGAAAGCTACCCTGGCTTCCGCGGCTGCACAGGATGGCACTGCCCGATTCCAGTATTATCTAGGCCCTAACGACTACCAGATACTGAAAAACTTACCCATCGAGAACTTTGACGAAAACGTGTACCTGGGTTATGCTTTTCTTAAACCCATCAACAAGTATTTTCTGGTACCCCTCTTTACTCTGCTGGAAAATGTTTTCTCCAACTACGGTATCCTCATCATTTGCCTGGTGCTGATCGTCAAAACCCTGCTGACTCCCCTCACCTACAAATCGTACGTGAGTATGGCCAAGATGCGGGTACTGGCCCCCGAACTGGCCGAACTAAAGGAAAAGAACGGGGATGACATGGCCAAACAACAGCAGGATCAGATGAAGCTCTATCAGCAGGTAGGCGTGAGTCCGCTCAGCGGTTGTGTGCCCGTGCTGGCTACCATGCCCATCCTGTTTTCACTGTTCTTCCTGTTTCCCAATCTGATCGAACTGCGTCAGGAGTCGTTTCTATGGGCCAAAGATCTTTCGACCTACGATTCTTTCATCAAGCTACCCTTTACATTGCCCTTTTATGGTAGTCATGTGAGTTTATTCACACTAATGATGACCGCCTCCAGCATTGCCTATGCCTACTATAACAATCAGATGACGCCGACCCAGCCGGGACCCGTGAACATGAAGTTCCTGAGCTACGTCATGCCTCTGATGTTCATGTTCGTGCTGAATAATTTTCCGGCGGGTCTTACCTTCTACTATTTTGTCTCGAACGTCGTTACCATTGGCCAGCAGTTGATCATCCGCCGGTTTGTAGATGAGGACAAGATCAAGCGGATTCTTGATGAGAACCGTGCCAAGAATGCCAACGGACAAAAGAAGCAGTCGAAGTTTCAACAGTACCTGGAAAAAACGCTGCAAGCCGGGGAGGAAGCCAAAAAGAAGCAGGCTGAGCTTGAGAGAAAACAGGGAAAACGTAAATCAAAAAATTGATAGTCATCCAATTTGAAAGGTAGGGGTAGCGTTTTGCTTGGCAAACGGTACCCCTGTTTTTTAGATTGCCAGTCTTTTCGTATTTTACTGGTTAAACCATCACCCCGACAAAAGTCCCTATGACTCGGTTTCGTAATGTACTTTTTGCCTGTTTTGCACTGATTGCGGTGGAGGCACAGGCCCAGCTTTTCGATCAGCCGGAACGCAAGTTTATGGAGGGCATGAGCTTTTACCGCCAGGGGAAATTCGAAGCGGCCATGCGGGAGTTCGGTGATATTACCTCCAGCAATGCCAATGATACCTACGCGCCGCTGGCTCATTTCTACTATGCCCTGTCGGCCCATATGATGAAGCGGTACAACGAAAGCAACCTGATGCTGCGCCAGTTGCTGACCCGCTATGCCACCTGGCCCCAGCGCGACGAAGCTTACTACCTGCTAGCCAATAATTATTTCGAACTGGGAGACTTCCGGCGCGCCTTCGACTTCCTCAACCGGATTGGAGATCCTTCGCTGGGTAAAGACGTTCAGGGAATCAAACAACATTTTCTTGCGGGACAGAAAGACCTGCAGGTGCTGAAATCATTGAATTCGGAATATCCCAACGACCGCGTGGTGGCGCTGGCACTGGTGCAATTGATCCAGAAATCCTCGTCTTCCAAAGCCGATCTGGAACTATCCGATCGGCTGACCAATCAGTACGGTATCGAAGTAGCCAAGCCGGAACCGACAGCCGTAGATCCTACTGCTACCAAAAATCCACCCTACGAAAAGAAATGGACGAAGGGGTACTATAACTTGGCGGTACTGTTTCCCTTTCGATTGGACGAATTGAAAGCCAACAAGCGGTATCTGCCCAATCAGTACGCCTACGACTATTATTCCGGCATGCAGGTGGCCCGTCAGCAGCTCAAATCCGAAGGTATCCTGATCAATATCCAGGCCTACGACGTGGGAAATGAAGAGGATAAGATCCTGGAAATGGTGAACAATGTACATTTCCGGCAGGCGGACCTTATTTTCGGCCCACTCTACTCACAGACTTTCGAGATGGTAGCCGACTACGCCAATCTTAACAACATTGCCCTGCTCAATCCCCTGGCTACGGATAGCAGTATACTGGTCAATGGCAAACTGGTGTACCTCGCGCACCCTTCTCTGCAAACCCAGGTCCGACAGGCCGTCCGGCTTGCCAAAACCAAAAACCGGTTACCCCTGGCGGCCATTTACTATGGCCACAACGCCAAGGATTCGTCCATGGCTTTCGCCTACCGCAGCGAATTGATTCGTGCGGGGGGAAAAGTACTGGAAATAAAGGAAATAGATGGTTCGGCTTCGGTGTTGAATGAGCAGATGTCGAATTTTGAAAAGGAGAAACCTAACCATGTGGTACTGTTTTCCACCGATTCAAAAGCAGGACCTTCGCTCATGAACGTACTGGCGGGTCGGCAGCTGAACGGAATTCTGGTCATCGCGGTAGCCAACAGTTTTGATTTCAATCGAGTGCGGCCCACCGGCTACGGCGGAAATCTGTACCTGATCGAAACGGACTACGTGGATATTATGAAAGATAGCGTCAAAACTTTCCAGAAAGACTATTTTGACAAAACCAACACCCTACCTTCTGTGTATTCGTACCAGGGGTATGATCAACTTCTGTTTTTTGGGCGCATGATCGGCAAGTACAACGAGCGCATGAAAGACGGAATTGAGCTCCGGAAATATGTGGACGATTACCTGCTTTCGGGCTTTGATTATACCAAGTCACGCGAAAATTCCGTTTCCGCCATTCTCGAATACAACGACACGCGCTGGGTACCCTGGCCCAATTGACCCTTCTAGCCAAAAGTTTCCGCTGTAATTAGCTATCCCTAAATACTTTCTTACCAGCCATTCGCTTACCAATCGTATGAATATTCCCACCAGTCAGGCACTTTTCGAAAAAGCCAATCAGTTCATTCCAGGCGGCGTCAATTCGCCCGTTCGTGCCTTTAAGGCCGTAGGAGGTACCCCTCTTTTTATCAAGTCGGCCAAAGGACCTTATATTTTTGACGAAGACGGCAACCGGTACCTTGAGCTGATCAATTCCTGGGGTCCGATGATTTTGGGCCACGGGCACGAATTGGTGGAAAAAGCGGTTTCGGATGCCGTCCAGCATTCCTTTTCGTTTGGTGCTCCGACCCGGCGGGAGGTGGAAATGGCTGAGCGCATCGTCGGTATGGTACCTTCGGTCGAGAAAGTGCGTATGGTGAATTCAGGTACCGAAGCCACCATGTCAGCCATCCGGGTGGCCCGGGGCTTCACGGGGCGCGACAAAATCATAAAGTTTGAGGGGTGCTACCACGGTCATGCGGATAGCTTCCTGATTGCGGCAGGCAGCGGGGCGGTTACCTTTGGTACCCCCGACAGCCCCGGGGTACCCAAAGGGGTAGCTCAGGACACCCTGACCGCACCCTACAACAACCTGGAAGCGGTGCAGCTGTTGGTCGATGCCAATCCCGGCCAAATTGCTGCCATCATCATTGAGCCCGTCGTGGGCAACATGGGATGCGTCCTGCCCGAAACAGGCTTTTTGGAAGGATTACGGTCTATCTGTGACAAAGAAGGAATCATCTATATTTTTGATGAAGTGATGACCGGTTTCCGACTTTCGAAAGGCGGTGCCCAGGAGCGTTTCGGTGTACTACCCGACATGACAACCCTGGGTAAAATCATCGGGGGAGGTATGCCCGTGGGAGCGTATGGCGGAAAAGAAGAAATCATGAATTACGTCTCACCCGCTGGTCCCGTGTATCAGGCAGGTACCCTGTCGGGAAATCCCATTGCGATGGCAGCCGGCCTGGCGATGCTCGACTACCTGGACACGCATCAGGAAATATATCTGCAACTGGATCAATCGGGAGTGAAGCTGGCGCAGGGTTTTAGGGCGAGCATGGAGAAGTTAGGATTGAACTACACCGTCAACCAGATCGGCTCGATGTACACATTGTTCTTCACCGATCAGGTCGTACGTGATTTCCCTTCCGCCAAATCATCGGATCTGGGATTGTATGGCAAATACTTCCACGCCATGCTCAATCGGGGAATTTACCTGGGAGCTTCCCAATTCGAGAGTATGTTCCTGTCCACGGCCTTAGAGGATAGCCATCTGGAGGAAATCATGCGGGCAAATGAAGAATCCCTGAAAGAGATTCTGGCTGAACACCCGTGAACAAATCGCAATACAAGGGGAAGAGTTGACGTACAAGATAGAAAACACTGTCAACTGTCCCCTGTCAACTGACCACTAATTTGCGTACCTACTCCATTGTAGTACCCGTTTTTAATCGTCCCGAAGAACTGGACGAACTGCTGGAAAGCCTTACCCGGCAGCAGTACCGCGACTTCGAGGTCATTGTGGTGGAGGATGGCTCGACCAGGACGGCTTGGGAGATCGTAGACAAGTACAATACCCGACTCGACATTCACTATTTTTTTATCGAAAACGTCGGACAGGGTTTTGCCCGCAATTACGGTTTCAGCAAGGCCAAGGGCGACTACCTGATCGTGTTCGATTCGGATACCATCATCCCGCCCCACTACCTTACTACCGTCGACCAGCGCCTCAGCCGGGAATTTCTCGATGCGTATGGCGGCCCCGACCGGGCCGATGCTAATTTCACTACCCTTCAAAAAGCCATCAGCTACGCCATGACGTCATTTTTCACGACGGGGGGTATCCGGGGGAAAACCAAAAATGCGGGAGGAGCTTTTCAGCCCCGTAGCTTCAATATGGGGATGTCGCGGCGGGTATTCCAGGAAACAGGTGGTTTTGCCAAGCGTGACATGGGGGAAGATATTGAACTGGGCATCCGCTTGCGGAGCCATAATTACCGCATGGGCCTAATTCCCGACGCTTACGTATACCACAAACGGAGGGGTACCTTTCGTGATTTCTGGAAGCAGGTGCACTCCTTTGGCCGCACCCGTTTTTTACTTGACGAGCTGCATCCCGGGCTTGGTCTTATCAAGCCAGTTCACGCTTTTCCGGCGTTTTTTGTTGTATTTTGTGGATTTATTCCGCTATGGTACTTCGCATTTAGCCCTTTTTTCTGGATATCGCTGGCGGTATTGGGGCTTTTTGTCGGAACAATTTTCCTGGACTCCCTTGTTAAAAACAAGAGCCTGGCCGTCGCATTTTTAAGTATAGGGGCCTCTTTTGTGCAATTATTCGGCTATGGTACTGGGTTCCTGAGGGAAGGTGCCCGCCGTATTTTCTGAGGCAAGTGACTATTTGACGCAGTAATAGATCAATTCGCCGGCGGGTAATGCGTACCGTTTTACCTCTTCCTGGGTGAGTTCGTCCATCACAAAGCGATCTTCTTTGACCTTGAATCCGCCTTTGGCTAGTTCTTGTGCGTAATCCCGCCCAAACAGCCGTAAATGGTCGTTCTGCCAAAAATGCTTCTCCCGTTCCTGCGGATCAGTGATACTGTCGTCTTCGTACGTGGTGGCGCGAGCCAAATCCTGCGGGGACTGAATGATGGCCCAGCCGCCCGGCTTGAGCACCCGATGCAGTTCGCTGGTAGCCTTTACATAATCGTCCACGTGCTCCATGACGTGGTTGCAAAAAGCTACGTCGAAGGTGTTGTCCGGAAAAGGGATGGCATGAATGTCCATTTTTACCTTGGCGAGCGGCGATTCGATGTCGGCCGTGATGTAGTCCAGATTATTCATACGCTCGAAGCGGTCAATGAAGCAGTATTCGGGCGCTACGTGCAGTACTTTGAGCGGAGCGGTGAAGAAGTTGGTTTTCCGTTTGAGGTAGAGGTACATCAGGCGATGACGTTCCAGCGCCAGGCAGTTGGGACACAGGGCGTTGTCGCGACCTTTGCGGCCGTAGGGCAAGAATTTGCCGTACTGATGGTCGCAGACCGGGCATTCCACTGCATTGCCCGGATGAAAAATGCCCAGAAACCGAGCCGACCAATGACCGATCCGTTGCAGGAAAGGACGCGGAAAATGCCTCAGTACAAAGCTTATGATGGTTTTCATGCGCTATTTCGTAGGAATCCTATTATTTTTGATTATTCACACAAAACGATCCAAGAATGTATTTAGATAAATCTGACGCTACCCCCCCCGGAAAGAAATTGATTTCCAACATGTCTACCCAAACCAAGTGGATGCTCCTGGCGCCGCTGGGCCTGGTGCTGGTAGGCTATGGCCTGTGCGTATTCAGTGAGGCCGGGCACTTGAAACACACCGGCAGCCCCACCATCGAATGGGTGCTTCTGGGTACCTATAGTCTGGTTCTGATCAACGGCGGGCTCTGTATTTTTGGTCAGGCAATCCGATACCGGGTACTGGTGGATGTGCGCCGCGAAACCCGGAGGAGTATCCGCAAGCTGGAAACCAAGCTGTCGAGCCGCGAACGCAACAAGCGCTCACGCGACCGGAAAAGAAAAAGCTCCACCAAATCCAATTGACAGAGCTTCTTTCCACGTGTATCGTCCTTAAATAGTCCCTTCGGCTTATTTTTTCGTATTCTTGGCCGCAAATTCGGCTTTGATGGCTTCAACGTCCACGTTCTTGATGTCCGGCTTACGGAGCAAATCCTTGATTTGGGCCGTCCGATTATTGGCCCTTGTCTTGTTTTTCTGCCCTTTGCGTTTCAAATCCGTTACTCCCATGGTAGTCTGTCTTGTTTTTTGTTAAAGAACCGCAAAAGTAGCGGTTTATAATTAAAAAAAGCAGACATAGGGCGAAAAGTTGCCCATGCTCCCTACCTTTGCCCAAAATTAGAGGAATGCTATCAGCGGAACGCCGACCGGCCATCGCTTTTAGCCCGTAGCCACCCCCGTTATGTCAAAACCCAGCCTTGCCCGTGGTACGCGCGACTTTGGCCCCGAACAAATGGTCAAACGGACGTTTATCCTCGACACCATACGCCAGACCTTTCAGCGCTTCGGCTTCCAGCCCCTCGAAACCCCTACCATCGAGAACCTATCGGTACTGATGGGAAAATACGGAGAGGAGGGCGATCAGCTGTTATTCAAAATCCTGAATTCAGGCGAATTTTCGGCCAAGCTTACTGCGCAGGACTGGCAAGGCGATGCCAAACAACTTACCACTAAAATCGCCGAAAAAGGACTGCGCTACGATTTGACGGTACCCTTTGCGCGCTATGTTGTCATGAACCGGGGCACCCTGGCCATGCCTTTCAAGCGCTACCAGATTCAACCCGTTTGGCGGGCCGACCGACCCCAGAAAGGAAGGTACCGGGAATTCTACCAATGCGACGCCGACGTGGTCGGCACGGATTCGCTGCTGTGTGAAGCCGAAATCGTAATGATGCTGCACGAAAGTCTGCGGAATTTGGGTATTCAGCATTTTACGGTCAAGATTAACAATCGTAAAATTTTGACCGGAATTGCCGAGGTGATCGGTGCGCCCGGCCTCGAAGGGCCATTGTGTGTGGCTATCGACAAACTCGACAAGATTGGCCGGGAAAAAGTGATGCAGGAATTGCACGAGCGGGGCTTTACCGAAGAAGGTACCTCGAAGCTGACCCCTATTTTTGACATTTCAAGCGAAAAACAACCTTTTGCAATTTTGAAAAACTGGCTCAGTTCGTCTGAAATAGCCCTGAAAGGCATTGAGGAATTGAAGCAGGTGTGGAGTATGGTCGAAGATTTTGGACTGGAAAACCCCCAGCTTCAATTTGATGTTACGCTGGCGCGAGGGCTTTCGTACTATACCGGCGCCATTTTTGAAGTGAAAGCCCACCAACCCGATGGTACCCCCGTGCATATCGGCAGCATCAGTGGGGGCGGACGCTACGACAACCTGACGGGTACCTTCGGGGTACCGGGCTTGTCGGGCGTAGGTATTTCGCTGGGTGTGGACCGGATTTATGATGTCATGGAAGAACTTGACCTGTTTCCGGCCGACCAATCCATCACTACCCGCGTTCTGCTAACCAACTTCGATGAAGCCGCTGGACGGTACGGGTTACGGATTTTGAAAAGTTTGCGCGATGCGGGAATCAATGCCGAGATGTACCCCGATGCCGTAAAGCTGAAAAAGCAACTCGATTATGCCGATCGCAAGCAGGTACCCTACGTAGTACTGATTGGCTCCCAGGAAATGGAAACGGGACTTTTGACCCTGAAAAATATGAAAACGGGCGAGCAAAATGCCGTCTCTGTCAACGAAATTATTGAACTAGTCAAGGCGGGTCTGGGCAGTTGATTCAACAGCCGACAGCCAATAGCCGAAAGCCAATACAATGAACGAAGTACTACGCATTGCCGTACAGAAATCCGGGCGACTCAGTGAGGATTCGCTCAAATTGATCAAAGAATGCGGGATTCGCTTCGATAGCGGAGCGGGAAAACTCAAAACCGCCGCCTCGAACTTCCCCGCCGAAATATTGTTCCTCCGTGACGACGACATCCCCGGCTACGTGGAAGATGGCGTGGCCCATATCGGTATCGTGGGCGAAAATGTATCGGTAGAAACAAACCGCGAGGTGGATACGGTACATCGACTGGGCTTTTCCAAATGCCGCCTATCCATTGGTATTCCCAGGGGAGTACCTTACACATCCATTCATGACCTGGACGGCAAAAGCATTGCCACGTCCTATCCCCGTTTGTTGGGTACCTATCTGGCTGAAAATGGAGTGTCGGCGCAAATTCACGAAATCAGTGGCTCGGTGGAAATAGCCCCCAGCATTGGCCTGGCCGAGGCGGTCTGCGACATTGTCAGCTCGGGAAGTACCCTGCTGAGCAATGGCCTGCAGGAAGTCGAGGTGATTTTCCGTTCGGAGGCCGTGATGATCGCCAGCCGCAATCTGAACGGCACTCAGCAGAATTTGCTGGATCAGCTCTTGTTTAGGATCAAGTCGGTGCAGACGGCCAAAAACCATAAGTACATCCTGCTGAACTGCCCCAACGAAGCGGTGGAAGCCGTGACACGTTTCCTACCCGGCATGAAATCGCCTACTGTGATGCCGTTGGCGACCGAAGGCTGGTGTTCGATTCATTCGGTGATCAATGAGAATGATTTTTGGGAAAATATCGAGAAAATCCGTCTGGCTGGAGCCGAGGGGATTCTGGTGATTCCCATTGAAAAAATGATTTTGTAGTATAAAATGACGTACGATTGTCGACCTTTGATTTTTACCGGGTCGCACCGAACGGTTAAGTAAAGCAGCGATCAAAGGGTACGCATTTCGCCCAAAATAAATCCATGAAAATACTTTCGTTTCCCAAGCGCACGGAATGGCCCTATCTGCTGGCGAGGCTTACCCTGGATCTGGCCGACATCGAACAGAAGGTGGCACCGATCATGCAGCGGGTTCGCCAGGAAGGTGACCAGGCGCTGCGGGATTTTGCCCTAGAATTTGACCGGCAGGAACTCGGGGAGATTGCTTTTCCGGAGGCCGCCTTTGATGAAGCGGAGGGTACCCTGGATGGAAATTTGAAGAAGGCCATCCAACAGGCCTATCAGAATATCAAGAAATTTCACGAAGCGCAGCGCCAGCCGGTCGAGAAGATCGAAACCATGCCGGGTGTTACCTGCTGGCGCAAAAGCGTGGGCATCGAAAAGGTAGGTATTTACATTCCCGGTGGTACGGCACCGCTGTTCAGCACCGTCCTGATGCTGGGAATTCCCGCCCAATTGGCGGGTTGCCGCGAGATGGTCCTGTGCACACCCAGCGATCACCCGGCCATCCTGTACGCCGCCCGTTTAGTGGGCGTAACGAAGGCTTTTAGGGTAGGGGGGGCGCAGGCCATTGCCGCTCTGGCCTACGGTACTGAAAGCATACCGAAAGTGTATAAGATATTCGGGCCTGGTAACCAGTACGTTACGGCGGCCAAAATGCTGGCCAGCAAGGAAGGGATCGCCATCGATATGCCCGCCGGGCCTTCCGAGGTGGCTATCTACGCGGATGACACGGCGGTACCTTCGTTCGTGGCGGCTGATTTGCTTTCCCAGGCGGAACACGGGGCCGATAGTCAGGTGCTGCTGGTGTCAACCAGTAAGAAACTTCTGAGTAGTGTGAATATCACCCTTTCATCCCAACTGGAAGCCCTTCCCCGGCGGGACATGGCCCGCAAGGCTATCGAAAACAGCAAGGCGATACTGGTGGAAACCCCGGAGGAGGCAATCGACCTGTTGAACGAATATGCGGCCGAGCACCTGATTCTGAGCGTTAAAGATGCCGAGCAGGTATCCGAAAAAATCACGAACGCAGGGTCGATATTCCTGGGTAACTATACGCCTGAATCGTGCGGCGACTACGCTTCGGGTACCAACCACACCCTCCCGACCAACGGCTTTGCCCGTGCCTACAGCGGCGTGTCGCTGGATAGCTTCGTTAAGAAAATTACGGTACAGCACATTACCGAATCAGGCATCAAAAACCTCGGCCCCACCGTTGAAGCGATGGCTGAGGCCGAATCGCTGCAGGCGCACAAAAAAGCGGTCAGCATCCGGTTGAATTCCCTGATTTCCGATAGAAACGCATGAAAAAATCCTTTGACCTCCGGCGCGTCATTCGCCCCCACATTTTCGACCTGACTCCCTACTCCTCGGCGCGCGATGAGTATACGGGCAAGATCGGCGTATTTCTGGATGCCAATGAGAATCCACTGGGGTCCGTACTGTCCAAAGACTATAACCGCTACCCCGATCCGCATCAGGTACTGGCCAAAGAGAAACTTGCACCCATCAAAGGCGTAAAACCCGAACAGATTTTCCTGGGCAACGGGAGCGATGAAGCCATCGATCTGCTGGTCCGGGCTACCTGTACGCCGGGACAGGATTCGCTGATCATACTGCCACCCACTTACGGAATGTATGAGGTAAGTGCGGCGATCAACGATGTGGAGATCATCAAGGTACCCCTCACAACCGATTTTCAGATCGACACTGAGAAGGTACTTAATGCTATTCGGCCGGATACAAAACTAATCTGGGTATGCTCTCCCAATAATCCTTCGGGCAATCTGGTACAGCCTGAGGCCATTGAAACGCTGCTTGATGCCTTCGACGGACTGGTGGTGGTAGATGAAGCCTACATTGATTTTGCCGCCATCACTTCCTGGAATCAGCGGCTTGATGAATTCCCGAATCTGGTGGTACTCCAGACTTTTTCCAAAGCCTGGGGGCTTGCTTCCCTGCGGTTGGGCATGTGTTTTGCTTCATCCGAGTTGATCGCGATTCTGGACAAGATCAAGCCGCCTTACAATCTGAGCGGGCCCACGCAGCATTTACTGTACCAGGCGCTAGACCATGTGCAAACCAAGAATGAACTTGTGAAGCAGATTCTGGCGGATCGGGAAAATTTGGCACAGGCGCTGAGCACGTTGCCCGGGGTTGTGAAAATTCATCCCAGCGACGCTAATTTCCTTCTGGTGGAGTTCGATAACGCTGCGGGAACCATGAAATACCTGATCGATGAACGCATCATCGTCCGGGATCGGAGCAAAGTGACCCTTTGTGCGGGTTGCCTTCGTATCACCGTAGGAACCGAAGCTGAAAATGAGGTTTTGCTGAAAGCATTAAAGAAATTTCAACAAAATTCCGTTATTGCATAGTGGTCTTTTTCCCTAATCCTGTCATGGAGTAGGTTCTGTCAAACTTAAATTGCTATGAAAAAAATAATTCTTACCCTGCTTTGTATTTTTACTTTCACGCTGGCTCAGGCTCAATATGACAACTGGGCCGTCGGCGTAAAACTGGGTGAGCCATCGGGAGTCAACATCCGGAAATATTTCAATAATGTCAATGCCATCGACGTTACGGTAGGTTCATACGGGGGTATTTTATCCAACAACCGCGAATACCGGCAGGGAGTGTACCGAAGTGTTGGATTTTCGTTCCAGGCGCATTATTTGTGGCACAATGCGCTTTTCAATTCCGAGAAGGCGCACATTTACTACGGTTTTGGTCCCCAGGTCAACAGCCGTCGATACTATCCTGACAACCAGCAGAATCAGAAAATTAACTATCAGAAAAATGTCTCTCTGGGAGGCTCCGGTTTGGGCGGCTTCGAGTTTTTTCTCCCCGACGGCCGCCTGTCGATATTCCTGGAAGGCGGGCTTTACATCGAGCTCCTGCCTGGGCCTTTCTTCACAAGTCCTAATGTTTCAGGCGGGGTACGGCTGAATTTGTGAGGCAAGGTACCCTACTTTGGCATACAGGACCTACCTGCGGCCCGATGGGGTGTACATGATTCTTTCTATTGAACAAGGCAGGCGAAAGCCTGCTTTTTTCGTAAATTGTCGAATTGCTAAATTGAGTTGATGCTGTCGGACCGTACAAAACGGATGTCAACTGTCAACTGTCAACTGTCAACTGTCAACTATCAATTGTTCAAAGTATACAGTTCCTCCGCCGGTTCGGGAAAAACCTACACCCTTACCAAAGAATACCTGAAGCTGGCCTTACAGGCGGATTCGGATACCTACTTTCGTTCTATTCTAGCGGTAACGTTTACCAATGCCGCAGCCAGCGAAATGAAGGAGCGTATCATGACCATGCTGCGCGCCTTTTCTTCGCCGGAAGGGCAAAAACACCCCATGCTACGCGATCTGGTGACGGAGCTGTACCCTGGAATAGCTGACGATTCCGATTTATTCGCTCAAACTCTCGAACTCTACCGGATTCGGTCGCAGAAGCTTTTCCGAAAAATTCTGCACCGGTACTCCGATTTTTCGGTAATGACCATCGACAAGTTTACGCAGCGGCTCGTAAGCAGCTTCACGGACGAACTGGGTATTCCTTTCGCCTTCGAAACCCAGGTAGACAGCGACCAGCTGGCCAACGCGGTCGACCGGATGCTGGCCCGCATTGGCCAGGAAGGGGAAGCTATCCTGACCGAAGTGGTCGAAACCTACTACCGCGAAAGCGCCGAAGAGGGCAAAAGCTGGGGTAGCCTGCCGCACCGGATTCGTAAGGCCGCTTACGACCTGCTGAATGAGAAAAGCTACCTAGCGATGCAGAAGGTAAAAGACCTGACCATGTCCGACTGGATCGGCATTCGCGGAAAAATGAAACAGACCCTCGATTCCATCACGCAGGATACCTACTGCAAGGTACTGGCGCGGGAAGCCGTGGCTCTGGTACAACAAAATGGATTGGAGACGAGTGATTTTGCCGGGGGGCAGAGGGGGATCATCGGGCATTTTCAAAAGTTCAACCCAGATATAGAGGACAACGAGGAATGGTGGGAAAAACTAGCGACTGATTCGGTTATAAAGAATCTGGAAGAAGACAAATGGAATGGCAGCAAAGCCACCAAAGCCAATCAGGCTAGAATCGGGGAAATCAAAGGAAAACTGGAAGAGCTTTACCACTGTATCTTGTCCCATCAAACCCAGCAGCGGGAGCGGTATTTTCTTTTTAAACAAATCGAAAAGCACCTGTATAATCTGTCCCTGCTGGGCGAAATCAGAAAAGAATTCGATGCCCTGTTGAAGCAGGGTAACCAGGTACATATCTCCGACTTCAACCGGAAAGTACTGGAAATTGTGGCCCGCGAGCCGGTACCTTTCATATTCGAGCGGCTGGGCGAAAAGTATAACCATATTCTCGTTGACGAATTTCAGGATACTTCCAAACTCCAATTCGCTAACCTGCTGCCGCTGATCGATAATGCGCTGGGTTTTGGGCATTTTAACCTCATCGTAGGCGATGCTAAGCAGTCGATCTACCGGTTTCGGGGCGGCGATATGGATCTCATTCTCCACCTGTCGAAAAACCAGATCGGCCAACTCGCCGGGATTCTGGGCGATAGCCCCTTTACCGAAGAGCGACTCTTTGGCGTGGAAAGTAATCTTGAAGTAGCGCATCTGCGTACCAACCGCCGCAGCTTCCGCGAGGTCACGACCTTTAACAACGGCTTTTTCCGGCAAATCGCGGATTCGGTTCAGCACGAGAATCCGTCCGTCGGTCAGGTATTTGATGAGCATTTTCAGCAGGAAATGACCGCTGACGTACGTACCCACGGCCATATTCAGATCGAGTTTATCAACATTTTCCAGGAACAGGAGGAAACGGACACCAACCCGGTCGATCCAATGGTACAACGTACCCTAGAGCTCGTGGACGAGCTGAGGGTGAAAGGCTACGACTGGCGCGATGTCGCCATTCTGTGCCGCAAAAAGACCGAAGCAGCAGCCATTGCCGGGGCTTTGAAAGAACGGGGTACCCCCCTAATCTCGGATGATTCCCTGCTGCTGACTTACTCCCAAACGGTCAACCTGCTGGTGTCGTTCATGCAGGTACTGCAGACTCCCGACCACGCGCTGGCGAGGTACGAGGCAGCCTACCTCTTTCATCGGGTCATTTTGGCCAAAATCCCCGATTCTGCCCAGCACGAGCAGATCCGCCGGATGTGCAATGAACGCGACACGGGTTCGTTTCTGCATTATTTCGAGGCTTTTGAGGTGAATCTGAGTGCCTTCCGCTTACGGCAGTTGGGCGTATACGAATTATGCGAAAAGCTGATCACGAGCTTCAAACTGTTCGATGCGCAGGTCGAAGGCCCCTATCTGTTCCGGTTCATGGATGCGATTCTTGAATTCGGTACCCGGCGCAGCAATCACCTGGCCGACTTCCTGGCTTACTGGGAAACCGCCAAAGCCAAGATTTCCATCACCGTGCCCGCCAATGCGGACGCCCTCCGCATCACAACGATCCATAAATCAAAAGGGCTGGAGTACCCCGTGGTGATCGTACCCAATTGCGACTGGCAATTTACGTCCAATCCTACCCGCGATCGGATTTGGGTGGATATGGAGCACGTCGATGCGCCCGAGCTTACTATTGAAAGTGGGGTACCTGATGAGGAAATAGTAGTCAGGCGTCTGAATAGTTCGGTAGTTTCGGTGGTGAAAGAACTTTCGGAAACGGCCCTGGCTCCTGACTATGCCGATGAACTGACCCGCACTTTACTCGAAAATCTGAATTTACTTTATGTGGCCTTCACCCGGCCAGTACAGCGGTTGTATATCCTGGCAAAGAATTCGGAAAACTGGAACAGTTCAAAAAGCAAAAATGCGGTAAATCGCTGGCTGTACGACTATCTGAATAGCCCCGCTTCGCCGGTACCCTGGAACCCGACCCAAAGCCAGTACATACTGTGGGAGGGACAGGGCGATATTTTCCATAGCCACGCCAAAGGGGACGCTTTAGGCTTTCCTCTGCAAACTATCATCAGTACCGACCGTACCGACCGCCTGCGGCTGCGCCGGATGGCCGACCGGATATTCGACGTGGAGACTTTCGAAAAAAAGAAGGATCGTCTGCAAAAAATGCGCTATGCGCTGTCGCTGATCGGCACTCAGCAGGATATTCCCAAGGTAGTCCGACAATTGACCACCGAAGGCATTGTGGAGGCCAGCGAAGCCGGGCGGTTGCAGGGTACCCTGGCCGAATTGCTCAATCTTGAATCCCTTTCACCCTACTTTGCCCCCAATGCCAAGATTCGTCTGAAGCGAGAATTTCTGCTCCCCAAAGGCAAAATCCTCATCGCCGACCGGCTGGTGTCCTTGCCCGATGGTAGCGAAGCACTCATGAATGTCGTGGCCGGTACGGGTAGCGACGATTCCCGTCGCCAACTCGGTAGAGCCTTGCAAGCGTACCAGTCGATGGGGCATCCGCTTTGTCGGGGGCACTCCTCACCCTTGAGAATTCGGCGGTGGAATGGCTGGAGTAGTGGAGGGATCCTAGGGCCAGGCGTATTTCTTTATCAAAAAATAGGTACCATACATGTAAATTGAAAAGGTAGGCAATAGCTGAGCTGTTGCCTACGTCTTAAAGCATTTTCCATGAATTTTTCCCACATAGCCCGGCAGACGGGTATCTCAGAAAAGCAAGTTCGAAACACTATTCAACTTTTCGAGGAAGGCGCCACGCTGCCGTTCATTGCCCGTTACCGCAAAGAAGCTACCGGCGGGCTGGACGAAGTGGAGATAGGTACCCTCAAAGATGCCTGGCAGAAACAGCAGGAAGTGGAAAAACGTCGCGAAGCCATTCTGAAAGCCATTGATGAACAGGGAAAACTGACTGCCGAACTACGAAAAAAAATCGAAGGCGTTTTCAGCCTGACAGAGCTGGAAGATCTGTACCTGCCTTACAAGCAAAAACGTAAAACCCGGGCAGTTCAGGCGGTAGAGCGCGGCCTGGAACCGCTGGCCCTGACGATTTTTAAAGGCCAGGAAATGAACCCGGAACGAAAAGCTACTGCTTTTTTGAACAAAGAGGTACCTACCGTCGAGGATGCCTTGCAGGGCGCGCGCGACATCATGGCCGAGTGGATCAGCGAAAATGCCGACGCCCGCAACCGACTGCGCAACTTCTTTGAACGGGATGCCGTAATCATAGCCAAAGTCAAGAAGAAAAAGGAAGAAGAGGGTGCCAAGTACCGCGACTACTTCGATTTCTCGGAACCCCTGGCCCGCATTCCTTCGCACCGCTTGCTGGCTTTGCGCCGGGGTGAGGAGGAAGGGTACCTGAGTGTCAGCATCTCGCCGGATGAAGACCGGGCAATTTCCGCGCTGAGTCGACAATTTGTGATCGGTCCGCCCCTGGGCAAGGAGCAAATCGAACTGGCACTGAAAGACAGCTACAAACGGCTTCTGAAACCTGCCATCGAAACGGAATTTGCCAACCTGTCCCGGGAAAAAGCCGATGCTTACGCCATCAAAATATTCGCCGAGAACCTGCGGCAATTACTGCTGGCCGCACCCTTGGGGCAAAAGCGGGTATTGGCCATCGACCCCGGCTTTCGGACGGGCTGTAAAGTGGTGGTGCTGGATGAGCAGGGTACCTTGATCCGGGATACCGTCATCTATCCGTTCGACAAGCCTACCGAAGCACAGACGGTACTTCGACGGTTGCTGGAATCGGAAAAAATTGAAGCCGTTGCGATCGGCAACGGTACGGCGGGTCGCGAAACGGAAGATTTTACCCGAAAACTGCTGGTCACATTAGGCAAAGAGCGAGCGGTGGAGGTATATATGGTGAGCGAACAAGGAGCTTCCATTTACTCGGCCTCCGACGTGGCCCGGGAGGAATTTCCCGACAAGGACGTCACCGTGCGCGGCTCTATTTCGATTGGTCGCCGTTTGATGGACCCACTTGCGGAGTTGGTCAAGATTGACCCGAAGTCCATTGGGGTAGGGCAGTACCAGCACGATGTGGATCAATCTGCTTTGAAAGGTACCCTCGATACCGTAGTGGAAAGTTGCGTGAATTCCGTGGGCGTCAATCTCAACACGGCCAGTAAGCATTTGCTAAGGTATGTTTCGGGACTTGGCCCGGCGCTGGCGCAGAACATCGTGGACTACCGGGCCAAAGCGGGTGGTTTTCAGTCCCGCGCGCAACTCCTTAAGGTACCCCGCCTGGGAGCGAAAGCTTTTGAACAGGCGGCCGGATTTCTGCGGATCGAGGGAAGTAAAAATCCGCTGGACAACAGCGCCGTGCATCCCGAACGCTACGAACTAGTGGCCCAAATGGCCAAAGACTTGAACGCCACGATACCCCAACTGATGCAGGATCAAGCGCTGCGGAAACAGATTCAACCCAGTCGCTACGTCACGGACGACATTGGCCTACCTACCTTGCAGGATATTCTGAAAGAACTGGAAAAACCCGCCCGTGATCCGCGCGCCGAGCGAGAAACCTTTGCTTTCGATGCACAGGTACGCACCGTCGACGATTTGCGCGAAGGGATGATACTTCCCGGCATCGTAACCAACATCACCGCTTTCGGGGCCTTTGTGGACATTGGCGTGAAGCAGGACGGCCTCGTCCATGTATCTCAACTCGCCGACCGCTTTGTCAAAGATCCCAATGAAGTGGTCCGCTTGCAGCAAACGGTCAAGGTACGGGTAACGGAGATAGATTTGGCGCGAAAGCGGATTGCATTGAGTATGAAGGGGGTATAGAGGGCTGTTAGCTAATGGCTATTGGCTGATAGCTTTTTATTCCGGTTTGTGTACTAGGTGCCACAATTCTAGCCGCAGACGAGCAAAAAAAGCCAATAGCTATCAGCAATCGGCCAATAGCTAAAACAGCTTACTTCTTTTTCTTCCCTTTTTTCTTCTTCCGCTCCTCTTGTTCTTCCACTTCCTTCAAAAGTCCTTTCAAATCGAAGGTGATATTGTCCTGAGTCAGGTCGATGGTTTGCTCGTAATCTTCTTTGGGGATTTCCAGCACATTGATAGGATACCCCAGAAATCCTTCGATGGCCTCCAGCAGCGGTTGCTCCTCGGGGCTGCTGAACGAAACCGCTCGGCCCTTATGTACCCCCCGGCCGGTACGCCCCACCCGGTGCACGTACTTTTCAGTTTCTTCGGGTAGGTCATAATTGATCACAAAATCTACCTCAGGAATGTCGATGCCACGCGCGCTGACGTCCGTGGCGATCATCACGCGGAAGGTACCTCTCTTGAAATTTTGCATCACTTTCAGGCGGTCAGTTTGTTCCTTGTCGCCGTGGATGGTCTGATTTTCGAGTCCCATGCGCGTCAGGGCGGCGGCCACCCGCTCGGCCCGGACCTTGGTACGCACAAACACCAGAATTTTACTTTCCGGATTTTGTTTGATGATCCGTTCGAGGAAAAAACGCTTGTCGTCCATTGGAATGTGCGCCACCGAGTGCGTGATGTTTTTGGACACCCGGTCTTTAGGCGCAATCTCGATGCGGATGGGTTTGCTGACAATCGAGTAGGCCAGCTTCTTTATTTTGTCGTCGATGGTCGCCGAGAAAAACAACGTCTGCCGTTTGCGGGGGAGTTTTTTGATCAAATCCTCGATGTCTTTATAAAAACCCAGCGCCAGCATCTGGTCGGCTTCGTCGAGAATGAGTACCTCCACCCGGCTGAGGTCGATGTGGCCCTGACTGGTGAGGTCGAACATGCGGCCCGGCGTGGTGATGAGGATATCCACGCCCTTGTCCAGCCGCGCAATCTGCGGCTCCTGATCCACTCCGCCAAAAACGCAGACCGTCTTGACGCGTGTATGCCGGGCTATCTGGTCGAATACTTCGGTGATTTGCAACGCCAGCTCGCGGGTAGGTACCATCACCACGCAGCGGATGCCTTCGGTGCGGGCGTACTGCTTCCGTTCGTGGATCTGGCTGACGACTGGAATGGCAAAGGCCGCCGTCTTGCCGGTACCTGTCTGGGCTATCGCCAGCACGTCTTCCCCTTTCAGAATGGATGGGATGGCCTTAAACTGAATATCCGTAGGGCGGTTAAAGCCCATTTTGGCCAGGTTTTTCTTGATTTCAAACGCAATGGAATAATCTTCAAACTTCATATTGAGCCGGTAAACGCAGTACGCTACGTAGAGAAAGGCACAAAGATACGGCTTTGCCGCGGATTGGCGTGGGAAGAAGGCTAAGGATTGGGAATGTGGGTGGGAGGTACCTTGTCTTTAGGGCTTCATTGTTGATTGCGGGTTTTTTCGGAGTACATCAATTATTTTTTTAAAATGCCTTTGTCCACACTTTCATTAATCAAATTCTCTGCGTAGTTCCAAAGGGTCGCTGAACCATTTTTAATGGCCTTTTTCTTATCGTAAACTTTTTGATAGGGTACATCAAATTCTGCCCAGGTTCCCCCATTGTTCGATGTGTTTTGGAGTAAGGGTTCAAACCGATCCATCGATCTGGCAAATTTTGCTTCATCGGTAATTCCTTCTTCGAATTCCGTCCAGATGGTAATGAATTCTTCGGCTTGTTCGGCTGGTAAAAGACCAAAAATTCGTTTTGCGGCCATCAATTCTTCCTCAGTGTTGGTATGGCTTTTTGCCGTGTCGTAAATAAACGTATCACCCGCATCAATTTCTACGATGTCGTGGATTAAAACCATTTTCAACACTTTAAGCACATCAATGGGTTTATCCGAATGCTCCGCTAACACAATAGTCATCATGGCTAAATGCCAACTATGCTCAGCGTCATTTTCGTTCCGATTGCTGTTGAATAATTTAGTTTTACGTTGAATATATTTTAATTTATCAATTTCTTTGATAAAGTTTACTTGTTTTAATAAATTTTCAGTTTGCATTGTTTTATATTTTTTATTAGTACTGTTTTCTGCCTTAAATGCGTCAATAATTTTTGCATATATTGAATTTTTATACCCTAATAACTGTTTTCTTATTCTATTTTTCACGTTATAAAGGCAAGAGGCTACAACACTCAATCCCAATGTTAGGAGTTCAATATTTTTTGCTCTCCTGATTTAATTGGTATGTAGTCTTCATATTTGGTGAAATACTCTAAGCCTAAGACTAACAGCATCGAACTAATAACATATACTTTCTGCATTATAGCTGCCAGAATCCAATAACCAAAACTAAATACGAAAAAAAAGCAGTAATAAGTCATTAAACAAATAATACAGAAAACTTTGAGAAAATGAAGTTTTGATTTTAGGATAAACACTGTAATAGTAAACAAACCAAATAATGTAAAGACGATTGATATTGCTCCTAAGTCGTGCAAGGGTGTTGCGATTAAGAAAATAAAGATTATGTTGATAATGCCAATAAATTTTAGAATATTATCCCATGGCCTTGAATGTATCTTTTTAGACATATTGATAAAAAACATTCCATAACCAACCGAATGGAATGCCATTCCAATAATTGCCCATATCCTACCAGGGTTTTCTGAACCATTTATCGCATTTGCTGCAAACAAATTACTTACAAAATTTTTTGACCAGTCAAATCCAATAGAGTTTTTGTCAAGCAATGAACCGCCTGGATAGGAAAACGATGCTATAATCATTAATACTACCGAAGTAGCCAAGTATATTAAAACCGAATACTTATTGATCATCTGTTTAATATTCTGTTCAGGATTAGTTATGAATATTTATAACAAAGTCGTTTGTAATTACAGCTAACGTTTTTGGGCTTTGAGTTCGGGCGGGTTTCGGAGCACAAAACTGTCAACCAGAACTCAACTTGAATAGAAGTACAAAGTTCCAAGTTTGCACGTCACCCCGCCTGACGCAAAACCCATGTTATGCGGTCGCTATTCTATTTTTCCTTCAAAGTTCTTCAATCCGTTTTATGAATTTTCTATTTTCAGTTGCTATTAAGCCATAGCTTTTTTGTCCCAAGTAAAAAGTGGAAATTGACCAATTGTTTGTCAGAGGTTTGGATAAATCATCTATGTAATACTGCCCCGAAACCTCAAAGTCTAACATTGCAAGTTCAAATGGAAATATTTTATACAAGTCTTTCAATGTCTTGGTGAAAAAGTCGGTCAATTCTTTTGGGACTTTTGGATTTTCCGTCCAAGTCTGATACTCTGATCCAAAAACGTATTCAATCGCTGCTGTATAAAAACAGATGTCAAACCAATTAAAGCCTATATCAATTGGTTCTGTTTCTCGAACATTATAAGTCGTAAATGGAATGACAAAATTGTCAAGTCTTATAAGTCCACGGTGTTGAAAATTTTCAATGTCTGTTTGTATACTATTAAAGTCTTCGTCAAAAGGTCCTGAAACATTATTAAGTGTCCAAATAAAGTCAGTGTAGAGTTTTATTGGGTTATTGTCAATACTTGGGCAAACCTGAATAGCAAGTTCATAGAAGCCACCGCATCTTAAATCTTTGTCAAGGAATATGTTTTTTTGTTCTGTCATTCTTTATTATAGAGGAGTGAATTAACTTATAAAGTACCTAAGTTTCACGCCAGAGGCGTCGGCGGTTAATAGTAAATGTCCTTATTAACCAGTCTTTACACCCCGGAGGGGTCGACCCCTCCGGGGTGGTGATAAAATACATTCACCTGAACTATTAACAGATGGCCCCGCTGGGGCAATTACTTTAAGACTATATTCATCCATCAATAGTGGCTGTCGCCCTATGGTGCCGCATAACTCTTGCATATACGCAAGTTTTGCAGTAATTTTTGGTACTTTCCTTATTTTCTCTTGTACTTTTGATGTCGTACTTTTTGTATTGTTGTCTCCCGATGCATGGTCTGAGCTGTTTTTAGTACCACTTCATTATTCCTACCCATAGCCGTCAATAAGCACATGAAAAAGTATATACTGAGCTTTGTCGAAAGGGGGTAAAAAAGAGAGCCCAGGGTTCGGTTTCTACCTTTTTACTTCCAATTCTATATCATTACCTTTCAGGTAAAAAATGCACCTCACCGACTTTCAAAAGCAGCATCCAACCCCAAAAGATATGAAATACCTCTTTCTGATCATAATTGCTTTTTGCTCGGCCTCACTCATGGCTCAAGGTACCTTCGAAGAGTACCCCGTCGATTCGGCTTCGCTGGTTCAGCCGGGGGTACCTAAGGGCGAAATCTTGAAGTTTACCTTCGATCAATCCAAAATCTTCCCCGGTACCTGGCGGGAGTACTGGGTGTACGTCCCGGCGCAGTACGATCCGCAGCGACCTGCCTGCGTGTATGTCAATCAGGACGGTATTCAGTGGAACGCACCGACGGTTTTTGATAACCTGATCCATCAGAAAGAGATGCCAGTCACCATTGGCGTGTTCGTGACGCCGGGTCGGGTGCTGTCCCAAAAGCCCGACGAAGCGCTTGATCGCTTCAATCGCAGCTTCGAGTACGACGGGCTGGGTGATGCCTATGCTCGCTTTATTCTAGACGAAATTCTGCCGGAAGTAGAAAAGCAGAAAACCTCCGACGGGCGGGCCATCGTGCTGTCCAAAAACGGCAACGACCGCGCCATCGGTGGGTCGAGCAGCGGGGCGGTGTGTGCCTTCACCGCGGCCTGGGAGCGGCCCGATGCTTTTTCGCGGGTGTTCAGCGCCATAGGTACCTACGTGGGGCTACGCGGGGCCGACCGCTACCCGACGCTGATCCGCAAGTATGAACCGAAGCCGTTGCGGATTTTCCTGCAAGATGGCGAAAACGACCTGAACATCTACGCGGGCGACTGGTGGATGGCCAATCAGACCATACTGCGCGCGCTTACGTTTGCGGGCTACGAGGTGGATCACGTGTGGGGTACCGGCGCGCATAACGGGCGGCACGGTTCTGCTATTTTCCCCGAGGCCATGCGGTACCTCTGGAAAGGCTGGCCCACTCCCATCGAAGCCGGAGCTTCCAAAAACCAGATGTTTACGGAGGTACTTATTCCCAATGTCGATTGGGAGCCCATGGGCGAAATGATCAAAGGATACGATAAGATTGGCATTACGACGGCCGGCGACGTGTATTTTCAGAATGCCAAAGGCAAAAAAGCCAGTGGCTTTGGAGCCGATGGAAAATTGGCTGAACTGGACAGCCTGCCGCCCATCCCCGTGCGCCCGAAACTGGTGGGTAACCCAGGTATCAAGGTAGGGGGAGCCACTCTTTCACCCGATCAGACACAATTGTACGCTACGGATGCCGCCTCGCATTGGGTGTGGGTGTACCAGGTACAGCCCGATGGTACCTTCAGGTACGGGCAACGTTACGGCTGGCTTCATGCGCCGGATACGGCCGACAACGCCGGGGCCACCGATGTGGTGTGCGACCGGGACGGCCGGGTGTATGTGGCTACCGCCTTGGGTGTGCAGGTACTGGACCAAACGGGTCGGGTCAATTTAATCATACCTACCCCCGAAGAAAAGGCCGATCATGTGGTTCTGGGAGGGCCGGAATTTAATGAACTCTACGTGGCGGCCGGGGGCAAAATCTATCGCCGCAAGCTTAAAGTCCGGGGTTCCAACAGTTTTGAAGCCCCTGTAAAACCCGCCAAACCCAAATTATAGTACCCGAAGACTTTCGGTTTTGAGCTTCATTTCTTCGGGAATGTGGGTCAATATGTCCTCCCGCAAAACTTCGATTAACCGGGTTTTGACGTGTTCCCGGTTATAAATGAGATGAATTTCCCGCGCCGGGGCCGGAGCCTGGAACTCCCGCACGTGAGCCAGCCGGGAAGGTACCAGGTCCAGGACGGCCAGTTCAGGAATGATGGTGAGCCCCCCGCTGCGCTCCACCATCCGGATCAGCGTTTCGATATTCCCCGCCCGATAGCTTAGGCTGTGGCCGGTGGGTCCGGTTCGGCTGAGTTCGCACAGTTTCTGAATTTGGGTCCGGAAACAATGTCCTTCTTCCAGAAGCCATAATTCGTTCGGATCGATATCTTCGGGAAGGATGTACTTTTTTTCGTATAGGACGATCCGTTCGGAAGCATACACAAACAACTTCTCGCGGTAGAGCGGGGCACTTTGAAAGGTGTTTCCCTCGGCCAGAGTAGCCACAATGCCCACGTCGATCGTGCCGCTTTTCAATTCGTGCAGTACCCGATCGGTAATCATCTCCGTGATCTGTAAGTGAATTGCCGGGTATTTTTCCATAAAATTCTGGATGAACTGGGGCAACAGATAAGGGGCGATGGTAGGAATAATGCCTACCCGGAGCTCACCCGCCATCAGATCTTTGTATTGATTGGCCAACTCGGCCAGACGGGCGGATTCCCGTAAAATGACCTGAGCCTGCGCGATGACCCGCACGCCGATTTCGGTGGGTAGTATGGGCTGCCGGGCGCGGTCGAATATTTTGACACCCAGTTCGTCCTCCAGCTTACGGATCATCATCGAAAGGGTAGGCTGGGTGACATGGCAGTGCTCGGCAGCCTGCACAAAATGGCGATACCGATCGACTGCCACGATGTATTCTAATTGCTGGATATTCAAAGGGAATCCTGGATGGTTGGTGAAGGTCGTAGTAAATCTACCTAAAAGGAATTCAGAAAAGTCCTGAATTATAGGTGTAATCTATAGAAAAGCAATACCAATCGGTTTGGTTTATTTATCTCCGGGCTTATAATTTGAGATTTGTTCTTTTCAGACGGAGCACAAATAAAAAAAGGAGCCCAATCGGAACTCCTTCTCTGTCTTTCAGATATGGATATATGGCGTTTCTTTATCGGGCTCTTAGGGTACCCGTATTTTTGTTATAGGTGCCAAAAGGGAAGGAAATGCCCAAATTGACGCCAATATTATGATTCATGATGCTGGTGGAATTGGATTTCGTGATATCCACCAGGCCCAGGCCATACCGAATATCGGTGTTGAGCCAAACCTTATTTTTGATCCGGTAATTCAGGCCGACTCCCGCCGTAAGTCCGACATCAACGGGATTGTAATTGCGATTATTGCTTTCTCCATACAGGTCGTTTCCATTACGGTCTTTGGCGTTGAGGAGAAAATTGACATGCGGACCGATGAACAATTTCGGCCGGATGGGATTTCCGTATTCTCCCAGAAAGTAGGTCAATAACAAAGGTACCTGCAGATAATTGAGCCGGATGTCGTTGGTTTTGTCCAGTACCTGCGCCCCGAGTTGGGTATAAAGCACCTGACCACTGAACCCGAGTCCGGTTCGAGAACTATAATTGTAAAAGCCCCCGATAGTAAGGCCGGCTTTCCAGTCATTGTTAGCGATGTCGCCCCGCAAATTGGCAACTGATACGCCGACAATGGGCCCGATGGAAACATTCTCCTGGGCAAAGCTTATCCCTGAGATTCCAAGCACGAGTGCGGAACAAAGAAGGATTTTTTTCATGCAATTAATACGATAAATGAATACTGGTTTTATGGCCATACGAATGACGTATGTTAGGGAGGATAGGACAAATTCCTGTTCCAAGAAGGTAGGTGATTTTGTAAAACCGTATTTAAAAATCTGATTTTAAGAACATTACGATAATTTGCCAAATGTGGAAAATATAATACCCTTCAAAATGAGGGGTAATTGTTCTACACTTTTTGGGAGGAGTCTTACAATTTGACGAGCTATTCCAGCAGTTTGTGTTAATCGATCGAATTCAGCAAAGAGTTTACCAAAGTGTCAATCCCCTGACGTGTAGCAGAATCGTTAATCTGGCCAAGTGGTCCTACTTTCCCCTTGACGCCCTGGATAAGCAAGCGGGAGTCAAGGGCAATTTTTGCCTGAATCGTGGTCAGAATCAGGTTCAGCGATTGAAAAGCCTCAGCACCCGATGCAGAAGCTACGATGAATGCAGTGGGTTTGTCGGAAAAAACCGTCGTGGATACTGTCCATTCCAGCGCATTTTTCATACTACCCGGCAAGCTAAATACATACTCGGGCGTACATATCAGAATACCGTCGGCGGCCTGGATTTTCTCTCGGAATTCAATTACCACGGCGGGAGGATTTTCTTTAACCAGATCGGGATTAAAATGAGGCAGCAAGTCGATTCCTTCGTACAGCTCGAC
Source organism: Salmonirosea aquatica (assembly GCF_009296315.1). Classification (NCBI taxonomy): domain Bacteria; kingdom Pseudomonadati; phylum Bacteroidota; class Cytophagia; order Cytophagales; family Spirosomataceae; genus Salmonirosea; species Salmonirosea aquatica. Next base: position 6,377,815 of record NZ_WHLY01000002.1, on the reverse strand, counting down.
TTCCAGTACATCGGCGTAGTGCTGACCAATGAATTTCAGAATCAATTCGTTGGACGAGTTACGACGAGTACTGCCCGAAATGGCTAAAATCCGTTTTTTATTTTTTACAGTTTCCATTCATTTAAAATTGTGAGGGTACCCTCTTAGGGGGATTGGTACGACGTACTGATTCTAGTTCGACGCTTCCACGATGTACGCCGGTGTTTCGGGGTCGTTGGCGAAAAAATCGCGGGGTACCCCACGGCTGAGCGCCCAGCGATCGAGCCAGGAAATCCCGTAGCTGCCAAATTTGGTGATTTTTTCCCGGTAGGCAGCATCTTGCAAAGCAACGGGTAAGCTAATGAATTGATAGCCCCGACGCTGGTACATGGCGGCCAGCTCGCCCAGATAATCGGCATTCAGCAGACTGGCGTGGATGAGGAGTACCTGCGGAATTTCCCGGTCGAAAAGCTTTAAACTGGACGCCTCATAGAATTTCGCCTTTTCTTCCATATAGGCTACGTAATCGGTGCCAATCCGCTTCATTGCTGCCTTGTCGTTGACTTTATGGGCGTTGGAATACGCTTTGGCAAACAGATAATCGGTATTGTCAATGGTCACGGGTGCTTCAATGTAGCCGTGGTCGTCCAGAAAAACAGCCAGCGAATCGTAGGAAGCCTGGTTTTTGCCAATATGCAGGTAAGGATGTCGGAAGTACCGCCACGGCAATCCAGCGGCTTTGCTCAGGGGCGGGGTGATTTGTTCGCCTTTGAGCAAGTCGGTCGAAAATTCGGCAAAAGGTACCTCATGGTAATCGACATGGCCGAAGGTGTGGTTGCCTAACTCATAACCCTTGTCAAGCCATTGCCGAAGCAGGGCCACGTGGTCTGTTTGTATTTTGCCTCCTTCATAGAGCTTGCTTTCATTCACAAATCCGATAGCCGGGATGCTGTATTTCTGAAAGTTAGCCAGCAGCTTGCGGGTTATTTCTTCGTGATTCCCTTCGCCGTAGGCCACCGTGGGTAAATCATCCACAGTCACGCAAAGCTGTCGGCTCTGGGCCAAGGCGAGTTGAAAAAGGAGTAGGGATAAGGAAAGTAAAACGCCAGTTTTTTTCATGGTTCAGAGATATAAATCATTTGGTAAGTAGTCCTATTGTGTGAACATCGCGGAGTAGTCCGGTTCCCGACCGTTTACTCAGTATCGCCAACCGTTCACTAGATGGACGTGCTTCTGGCTTGCTATGAGCGGTAGACACCACTACTTTTAGTTCAAAAAAAGGAATGCTATGAAAAACACAACGAAAACATTAGCCGTCTTTGCGGCCTATTTCGGAATTATGCTGGTTACGGGTTGCGGTGGTAAAGATACAGCGCCAACCCCAGCCAACTGCTCGGCTAACTCCCAAAAAGTAGTGGATGCGGCTGTTGTCTATGGAGGAGCCCCCACGAAGGCCAACTGTGAAGCCTACAAAAATACCGTCCGGGATTTTTATAAAAGCTGCGCGAACTTCTACTCAGCCGCAGATAAGAAATCTCTGGATGAATTTTTGGCTGAGCCCTGCCCGAACTGATGAGCAGAACCTGTGAGGGTACCCTGTACTCCTGTACCCTCGCAGGTTCGTTTAGGCCGAAGCCCCTTTTCGTGTGTAGCCCTGCTTTTTCTGCTTTTCCAGCAATGCTTTGAGTTGTTGGGCTATGGCGGGATTGGCCTGAATTACATTTCGGGTTTCGCCTGGATCAGCCTCCAGGTCGTAGAGTTGCTCGGGTAAATCTTTCGTCGCTGATTCGTCCTTGGACCAGCCGCCACTACCTTGCCCGGCCACATACTTCCACTTGCCCTGTCGGATCGAAAACATACCTTCGATGGAATGGTGGATCAAGCTGTTCCGAATGGGAGTGGGATACTTTTCATGGAGCAGGATGGGGGAGAAATCGAAGCTGTCCTGTCCCGCATCAGCCGGCAATTTTTGTTGAGTCAGGCTGGCCAGGGTAGCCATGAGGTCGTTCAGACACAGCAGCTGGTCCGATTGGCGGGGCTGTTTGATAGTATTCGGCCAGCGAACGATGAAGGGTACCCGGTGACCACCTTCCCAGATATCCGATTTTTCTCCCCTCAATATGCCGTTGGCTTTATGGAGCGGGTACTTTTCCTTGTCGCCCGGTTTCCAGTCGGCACCGTTGTCGGAGGTAAATACGACCAGGGTATTATCTTTCAGCCTCAGACTATCCAGCGTTTTCAGTACCCTACCTACCACGGCATCGGTATGGGCCACAAAATCACCATAGGTACCCGCGCCGGATCTTCCCCGAAACTGCTCGGCGGGCAACCAGGGCGTGTGGGGGCTGGTGAGGGGTAGGTATAATAAAAAGGGCTTCGGATTTTTGCGTCTTTCTACCAGAAACTCCTGCGCTTTGGTACCCAGCTGATCCAGCGTTTCTTTCAGCTTAAAATCTTTCGAACCTTTACCCGTCCGCCAGTAAACACCCCGGGGCTGGTCGCTCCCTGCAATTTCTACGATTTCCCGGCTGCTGGGCTGGCCGTTTTCCAAATACAGGTAGGGTGGAATATCCAGCGAAGAGGGAATGATGTAGCTATATTCAAAACCTAACTCCTTGGGACCTTGTGTGAGGTCGGCTTCAATATTCAGATTATCTCCCTTGGGCCATTGGTGCGGTTCATGCGGCGGTTCGGGTTGGGCACCGGGAATTTTGGGCCAATCCAGACCCAAATGCCACTTACCGATGACACTCGTCTGGTACCCGGCCTGCTTCAGTAAATCGGCAATCGTAAAGCGGTCGGCCTCGATCAGCGATGGCGAGTAGCCACCCAGCACGCCTCTTTTCAAGGGCGATCGGAAGGCATAACGTCCTGTCACTAATCCATAACGCGTAGGTGAGCATACGGCCGAGCCGGAGTGCGCGTCGGTAAACCGAAGCCCCTCGGCGCTCAATCGATCCAGGTTTGGGGTTTTGACCTGCGAATCGGAGTTGTAGCATTGTAAATCCCCATAACCCAGGTCGTCGGCCAGAATGACGAGAACGTTAGGGCGTGTGGAAGGTGGTACCTGGGCTGTTCCAGTGTATTTGATGGACCTGGCCCCGAACGCCAGGAGTGCCACAATCGTCACTGGAATCCAGATAAAAATGGATTTTTTTAAAAATTTCATTGTGCAATTTTTCTTGGGAAATAATTCCATCCAATAAGGGAATGGGAAGGCATTTTTAATGTATGAATTTGTTTTTGTATTTTTTGCTTGTAAACTTGTATTTACAAAATATATCCATTCCCTGGCAAAAGAATCTTTATGAAACGCATTCTAATACTAGCGGGAGTTTTGGTTGGGGGGTGCCTTCCGGTTCAGTCGCAGCCTACGGTAAGCATGGGTCCGTTGCTGGCTCCTTTTTCGTCTTACGCAGGAGAGCCTCGCCAGCCAGATGCCAGTTTTCGGTACAGCACCGGGATTGCCCTGGGCCTACAGGCCCAAATCGATTTTACCAAAAAATGGTCAATTACATCGGGATTTTGGTACGAAACGGCATCGGTCAAAGCAGGAGATGGTATTTTCTCTTCCGCGTACCGTATCAATCAGCGTAATATAGCCATCCCTTTGCTGCTGAATTTTCGACCTGCCGACCGTAAAGTATCTCCTTATTTTTCAGGGGGTACCCTGCTGGTGTCGAAGCGGGAAGAACAGGGGCTGATTGCCAGGCTACTCTTGGCAGCAGGTCTTTCGTACCGAATCAACACGCATCTTACCTTCAATGTCCAACCCGCTCTGACCCTCGGGGCACCTAGTAAATTGGACCGGACTTTATACCCGAGTAACAGGCAACTGAGCCTGCAGGCCCAACTGCTGTATCAATTTTCAACCCGGACCGATGAATAAAGGTATGTTTTTAAGAAAGACACCGTCCATACTGATCCAAATCGGGATTGTCGCCCTTTTACTAGGAGCGAGCAAAAGAACGCTGGCACAAAGTCGCTTTTCTATGTCGGTGGAAGCTTCGCCCTTAAATGAATTTTTTCGGTATAAGTCCACAACCCCCAGTTTGAGACTATGAATATGGCGGGATTCCGAGCCGGTACCTCACTCCACGCACAGCTTGCGCCGCGCTGGTCGGTGTCATCGGGCTTGTGGTTGGAATGGAAGAGTGCCGGAAATGTAGATTATGGCTCACTTACCAAGCTTACCCATGACACTGTTAAGGTACCCCTATTGGTACATTATCAGCGTACAGACAAGCGCTTAACTCCCTACTTTTCGGCTGGACTGCTTTTGGAAAAGCTTATGTACTTTCAGCATTCCAACCCAAAGCCCAGTGAGAATATTGTGTTGATTGATCTGGCGATAGAGCCGCAACTCAAATATCTAGTGGGAGCCGGGGCCCGGTATCGATTCAATGAGCACCTGGCGGGTATCATCCAGCCTACTTTTGTGTTTGGTGCACGGGCAAGCGAACAAACGTATCAGCTAAGTCTGCAAACCCAATTGGTCTGTAGGTTCTAAAAAGCTAACGTTACTCTGTTTCGTGTTGAATTAATTCAATAAAGCCTTTGGACTTTCCCGTACCTTTCAAAACCCCCGAAAATACGGGCGACTGATGAGCGGAGAGAAGGCCCAGGGAATTGATGAAAGAATGATGAGCAGACCGATGGTAAACCAAATCGCCATCGTTTTGAATTTGTCGCGGTCCTCGGCCTTGCGTTTGGCCTTGGCCGAACCTACCGAAATCAGGGCGATGCCAATAAGCATCATAGTGATGTGTTCCATGCCAAAAAAACGGATTTGGCGTTCGTGCATGGCTTCCTGGAAGTGATGCAGGAAGTAATTGACGATGGGACTGATGAAATAAAGGGTCAGGCCCAACATAAACTGGAGATGGGCGATGGTAGCCGTGGTATGCCGGACCGTATCGTCGTGTTTTGTGAAAGTCCGCTGGCCCAGCCAGCCCCGGTACGCCAGGAAGAGGGCATAAAGCAGACTGATCAGAACCAGCCAACGTACCAACGAATGGAGGGCGAGAATAATGGGGTACATGGGAGAGGAGGGAAAAGGGTAGGTTAGCGTTTGAACTTGGTTTCATATAACCCGATCCACTCCTGCGCGCTCATTTTGCCTGCCAATTCTCCAATCAATGCAAAAGGAATCTGATCCAACTTTTTGAAACGCATACAGCTTTTGCCCATATCCAGTTTTGTTTTGGAATAGTGGGGGTACTCGCTGGTAAACCATTCCAACAATTTCTCATCCGCATAGATACCCATGTGGTACACCGCCACGAAGTTTTTCTGCGAAGCTATGCTCATAAAAGGCAGGGGTAAGTTCGGATCGCAATGGTACCCCGGCGGGTACACCAGATGCGGTACCACGTAGCCGATCATGCCGTAACTCATCGTTTCCATAAAGCCTTCGGGCAGGTTTTCGGAAATAACTTCCCGGAGTTTTTGCAATGCTTCTTTCCGGTCCTCGGGTAGGGAATCGATGTATTCGGCGGGAGTTTCGGCCTGGCTTTGCATGATCGAGGGGTTGAAAAGTTCAGAAAATAGAACGAGCCTAAAAATAGGAAATTGATGGGAACGGCTGAACTTTTGGCAGAAGTTATGAGGAAATAAATCATTTCACCAGACGCCCATCGAATCGAAAGTGGGTACGTTCGATCAGTTTCACGCGGGCGTAATCGGGATGGCGGCAGTTGAGGATATAATTGTGGGCCGCCGGGACAATGCTGCTAGGTACCTTCAGGGCGATGGTTTTTCCGCCCTGTATCCATTTTTCACCCAGTTCCGCCAGAACAGCCGGTGCGGGGTAGTCTTGCCAGTTTTTGGGTAGCTGCTTTTCGGTAAAGGCCGTGATGGAATCGTCGGGGATTTCCAGAATCAACAGATCCAGCGCGGGAACCAGCAGCGGCGGCGTGTGGACAACCGTTTCCAGCAGCGCGATTTCCCGGGTCCCACCCGTGTACAAAACGGGGGTGCCTTTGCGGTTCCAGCGGCCGCCAAACAGCGCCGCGCCCGTCCCTGACAGGTCATGGGCGTACTTTTTTCCGGTAATTCGGTATACCAGCATCCCTAACTATACACGCCGTATTCGATGCGCCCCAGAATGTCCTTCACTTTGGAGATGCCTTCAGGAATTTCGATCAGCGCCTGAGGTTCCATGCCGCCGAGGGCGGCATTGGGTAGGTTGAGCCATTTGAAGAAATTCTCCTGACTGCCAAACACTTCCGAGCCGTACAGAAACAGATCGGCCACCTCAAAGAGCTTGATCGTGAAGTTGCGGTCCAGGTTCCGGTTGTCGCGCGTCCAGCGGTAAATCGTCGGTTCCGAGGTGTTCAGCATACGGGCCGTGGCTTCTAAAGATAGGTTGAAGCCATCCCGGAAGTTCTTGATAATGTTGGCATTGACTCCCTGGGTAGCGATAAGCAGGAAATCGAACGAGCTTTCTACTTTTCCTTTCACGTACTCCTTGCCCAGCAGGTTAGTCAGGTTCCGGTAATGCTCCGTGGTAGTTTTGGTGGTAGGTATCATCTGATACATTATTTTATTGAATGAACGAAGATAGGGCGAAATTGATTATAACGCAAAAGAAGACGTAGCCGTAACGCGCTTATTGGCAGCCAGACAGGATAAAGCATCGGATTATGCAGTCAGTCAGGACTATTCGTCGTATTTTTGAGTAATTAATCCTTGAACCTATGTCCACGATCACTAACCTCTCGCAGCTCGACCTCGACGGTACCTATTCATATGCCGATTATCTGAAATGGCAATTTCAGGAACGGGTGGAGTTACTTCGGGGCAAAATTCTCAAAATGACGCCTGCTCCGAGTGTCCGGCATCAGAGAATTTCGGCACGATTGCATTTGCAAATGGGTCATGCTTTCCGGGAGGAATCCTGCCAGCTTTTCTATGCTCCCTTCGACGTGCGGCTATATAACCGGAAAAAGTCACGAAAAGCCAGTAAGGAAATCTTTACCGTGGTGCAGCCGGATCTGTGTGTCATCTGCGATGAAACTAAGCTCGACGAACAAGGCTGCAACGGCGCGCCCGATCTGGTGATCGAAATTCTTTCACCCGGCAACACCAAGCGCGAGATGAATGAAAAATTTGAATTGTACGAAGAAGCGGGCGTCCGGGAATATTGGCTGGTACAGCCCGCCGATGAAGTTGTTCTGATTTACGTACTTAACGAAGACGAACACTACATCGGCCTCCGCCCCGCCACGGAGGTGGTGCAATCCGCTATTTTTCCTGAGTTGCGAGTGGATTTGGGAGAGGTGTTTGGATGATGGAATTTGGGTTGATATTTTACCCGCTGCCGAAAGTAAGCAACATATTGTTTAAAAAGAGCAAAGCCTCACGCTGCCGCAAGTTTGCTAGTTGACACCTTATAATAAAGCAAGCCTCCAACTAGCAAAAGCCTAAAAATCACTTCAAACTCTGCCGCTCAACCCCTTCCTTCGTAATCTTCACCGGATTGATCTTGCCGTCTTGGTCAAACGACATTTCATCGATACAGGTCACGCGGTGGTTGCCGTCGGTTTCACCCAGGGGGCGGCGGTGGTAGACGATGTAATATTGGTCCTTGTTAGGTACCTGAATCACCGAATGATGCCCGGCGCCGGTGGCTACCTTGGGGTCCTGCTGCAAGATTTTCCCGATGCGCTGGAAAGGACCAAACGGTGAATCGGCGATGGCGTAGGCTACCGAATAGTTGGGGCCGGTCCAGCCACCTTCCGACCACATGAAGTAGTACTTGCCGTCGCGGATGAACATGAACGGGCCCTCCACGTAGCTTTCGGGCGTAATTTCCTTGAAGGTACTTCCGTCGGGAAAGGGAACAAAGCCCGTAAAATCGGCGTTGAGTTTGGCGATGTTGCAGTGCCGCCAGCCACCGTAGATTATGTAGTATTGCCCGTCTTTGTCATGAAACACAAACTGATCGATGGGCTGCGCACCGTTGTAGAATTTGTCAATGAGCGGCTTACCCAAGTGATCCTTAAAAGGCCCGGCGGGATTATCCGCCACAGCTACTCCAATGCCGCCGTATTCTTTATCTGACTGAATATCATTGGCTCCAAAAAACAGGAAATACTTTCCGTCCTTCTGCACGATGGCGGGTGCCCATACTGCCCGCTTGGCCCATTTGACATTCGTGGTGTCCAGAATATGCTCGTGCTTGGTCCAGTTGACAAGGTCAGGTGAAGAGAATGCATCAAAAAACACCTGCTTTTCGTAGGGAGCCGAATAGGTAGGATAGATCCAATAGTTGTTATCAAATATGATCCCTTCCGGATCGGCATACCAACCCGGAAAGACGGGATTGCCGGAGGTATTTTTTGGGGTTTGGGCGAACGCAAATGTTCCCAATAAAAACAATAAAACTAGTGAAAGTATTTTCTTCATGAAGTTCCTGTTTTTTGTAATAAAAAAAATGGTTTCTCGTTAAAACATCCCTTCCGCCTTCGCCAATGCCTTTTCCAGCCCGCTGGCATCGGAGCCGCCCGCGGTGGCGAAGAAAGGCTGACCGCCGCCGCCGCCGCGTATTTCTTTGGCGAGTTCTTTCACGATTTGTCCGGCGTTGAGGTTATTTTCCTGCACAAGATTTTCGGCAATATAGACCGCCAACTGGGGTTTGCCGTTGAGTTCGGTGGCGAAAACGGCCACCAGATTGTCTACCTGCGTCCTGAGTTCGTAGGCCAGTTGTTTCAGGGCATCGGCGTTGGGTACCTCCACGCGCTCGATCAGCAGGTTTTTGCCGTTCGAAGCTTTGACTTTCATGAGCAGGGTACCTTTCAATTGCTGTACTTTTTCGTTTTCCAGGGCCTCCACCTTTTTCTGCAGAACCGTGCGTTCTTCCAGCAGGGCTTCGACGGCTTTGGCCAGATCTTTCGGGCCTTTCAGCAGATCTTTGATCTGGGCCAGCGTCACTTCCTGCTCGCGCAGGCGTTCCAGCGCGGCTTCGCCGGTAATAGCTTCCACGCGACGTACCCCCGCCGAAACGGAGCCTTCGGACGTAAATTTGAACAGACCGATTTCACCAGTAGCCGGGATGTGGGTACCCCCGCACAATTCCAGCGAGTAGGCAGGGTCGAAGGCGACTACGCGCACAAAATCGCCGTACTTTTCACCGAAGGTAGCCGTTACGCCCATCGCTAATGCCTCTTGAATCGGGACGTTGGTCTGGACATTGAGCGCGATGTTCTCCCGGATTTTTTCGTTCACCATTTCCTCGATCTGGTGCAGTTCCTCATCGGTCACTTTGGAAAAATGGGCGAAGTCGAAGCGGAGGAAATTGTCGTCGAGGTAAGAGCCCTTCTGACTCACGTGGCCGCCCAATACCTTGCGCATGGCCGACAGCATCAGGTGCGTGGCGGTGTGATTGGCCATGATCTTATGGCGGCGCTGGGTGTCGATCCGGGCCGTGACGGAATCGGTAGTTTGGAGTACCTCATCCAGATTTTTATCGCGAGAAATGTGCACGAAAAGGTCGTTCTCTTTCTTGGTATCGGCAATCGTCACGATAAAGGGCTGACCGTCCACACGAAGTTCCAGCGAACCCGTATCACCTACCTGTCCGCCCATTTCGGCGTAGAACGGCGTGCGGTCCAGTACGATATGGTACTCCTCGCTGCTCTTGGTTTTGACCTTGCGGTACTTGACAATGTGGCTGTGGGTTTCGTGAAAATCGTAGCCCATGAATTCTACAGGTACCCCCTCATTGTCCTGCACCTCCACCCAGTCGCTGGCTTCGCGGGCGGCGTCGGAGCGTGAACGGGCTTTTTGCTGGGCCAGCGCCTGCTGAAATCCGGCTTCGTCGATTTCCAAACCTTTTTCCCGGGCAATCAGCGCCGTGAGGTCCATCGGAAAGCCGAAGGTATCGCTCAGTTCAAACACTTCGTCGCCGGGAATGGTGGAGGTACCCTGCGCCTGCAATTGGCTGGTGATAACGTCGAGTCGTTTCAGACCAGATTCTAATGTTCGTAAAAAGGAGCGCTCTTCTTCCAGGATCACCTTCGTCACAAACTCCTCCTGATCTTTCAGACCGGGGAACACATCGGCAAACTGCGCCGAAAGGGTAGGTACAAGGCGGTTGATGAAGGGCTCGGTGAGATTAAGGTAGGAGTAGCCATAGCGAATAGCGCGGCGCAAAATCCGGCGGATGACGTAGCCCGCCCGCACGTTGGAGGGTAGCTGCCCGTCGGCGATGGCAAAAGCCACGGCCCGCAGGTGGTCGGCAATGACGCGCATGGCGATGTCGGGCATGCGCTCGGCTCCGTATTTTTTATTGGAAAACTCCTCCAGTACCTGAATGGTGGGTTGGAAAACGTCCGTGTCGTAGTTGGAGGTTTTGCGCTGAATCGCCATGCACAACCGCTCGAAGCCCATGCCGGTATCCACGTGCGTGGCGGGCAAGGGTACCAGCGAACCATCGGCCTTACGCTCGAATTGCATGAACACCAGGTTCCAGATCTCGACGACCTGCGGGTGATCATTATTTACCAGCGATTTGCCCGAAACCTCCGCCACTTCGGCCTCAGGACGCAGGTCCACGTGTATTTCGGAGCAGGGGCCGCACGGACCCGTATCGCCCATTTCCCAAAAGTTATCTTTCTTGTTTCCCAAAATGATCCTTTCCTCGCCCACAATCGGTTTCCACAGGTCCCAGGCTTCCTGATCGAAGGGTACCCCATCCTTTTGATCTCCTTCAAACACCGATACGTAGAGGCGGTCTTTGGGAAGTTGATACACCTCCGTCAGCAGTTCCCATGCCCACTGAATGGCTTCTTTCTTGAAATAATCCCCAAACGACCAGTTGCCCAGCATCTCGAACATGGTGTGGTGGTAGGTATCGAACCCCACGTCTTCCAGATCGTTGTGCTTGCCGCTCACGCGCAGACACTTCTGCGTGTCGGCGATGCGGCGGGCGGGAGGGGTACCATTGCCGAGGAAAAAATCCTTAAACTGGGCCATCCCCGAATTGTTGAACATGAGGGTAGGGTCGCTCTTGGCCACGAGCGGAGCGGATGGAACGATGAGGTGTTGTTTGCTTTTGAAAAAATCCAGGAAAGCCTGCCGTATCTGATGCGAAGTCATTTATTTAATTGAAAATTGATAATGGAAAGTTGAAAATGAATGTTGGGGTTTTGGACACAGAACCTATAAATACCAAGGTACCTTATCACATACGTATTTCACCTGCGATCCTTTGTGCCTATGCCCCTTTGAAACTTTGTGCCTCAATATACCCCAAAGGTAGGGAAAATGCAGATTGTTCGGAATGGTAGGGGTGGAGTTGAGAAATGCTTTGTACTTTTGAATACTGCAACGCTTTGAATGAATGGATGGCATGGAAGAAAAGAATAAACGCTACTATGATACTAACGAAGTGGCCGAGATCGTAGGGTGCAACCCTTCGGCGCTACGGTTCTGGGAGAAAGAGTTTCCGCATCTCAACCCAAAGCGTGACTCCCGCAACCGCCGCCGTTACACGCAGGAAGACATCGAAATCGTCAGGAAAATCCTGCACCAACGTCGCGATCAGGGCCGGACGGTGCAGGGCGCGCGACACCAGATGAACCACCGCGAAACGGCCCAGAACCTGATCCACCGGCTGCAGCGGGTACGGTCGTTTCTGGAAGAAATCAAAGAGTCGCTCGAAGAAAGCGGGCGGTCAAAGAGTGAAAGCTGAAAGTTTTGCTAATCAATACCGTAAAATAATCCAGACTATATTTTAAAGAGTACATCGAATGAGATTCAACAACATCAGGACCCTTTTCATTGGGGCGGGAGTGTTCTTATTTTCGCTTTGCGCTGTCGCCCAGGACCTCGCTTCCCAAGATATTCTTGCCCATATACAGGTACTGGCTTCTGATTCGCTAGAAGGGCGGGGCACGGCGACGGTAGGTGAAATGAAAGCAGCCCGGTACATCGCCAGTTGGTTCAAGCGGGCTGGCCTGGAGCCTAAGGGCGGCAATGGTAGCTTTTTTCAGCCTTTCGGTACCGTAATCCATTACGAAGGCATCCCGCATCAGGTTACGGCACACAATGTGGTGGGATTTCTGGACAATGGTTCTGATCAGACGATTGTGATTGGAGCGCATTATGACCATCTGGGCAAAGGCTACCAGACGGGCTCACTGACGGCCGACAGCGAGGACCTGATTCACAACGGGGCAGACGACAATGCTTCGGGTACGGCGGGATTGATCGAACTGGCCCGGTACTTTGCGGGTAACAAAGTGAAGGAAAAATATAACGTACTTTTCATTGCTTTTTCGGGCGAAGAGTTAGGACTGCTGGGCTCCAAGTTTTTTACCAGCCATCCCACGATTCCGATGGAATCGGTGGCGTTCATGATCAACATGGATATGATTGGACGCCTGGATGAAAGCAAAGGATTGACCATTGGCGGCTGGGGTACCAGTCCAAGCTGGGGAACGCTTCTGCCCGCGCTGGCCCTTAAAAACACATTGAAATTTGCGGTGGATTCGTCGGGCATCGGGCCATCGGATCACACGTCTTTTTATCTCCAACAAAAACCCGTCCTGTTCTTTTTCACGGGGGTACATTCCGATTACCATAAAGTCACCGACGATGCGGATAAAATCAATGCACCGGGCGTCAGCAAAATACTGGGCTTGGTAGTCGGGTTGGTCACAGAGCTGGACAAAAAGGGTGGTATGCTCACGTTTACCGAAGCAGGAAACCCGCACACGCAGGAAGCGCAGACGAGCTTCAAAGTGACGCTTGGTATTATTCCCGATTATAGTTTCAACGGGCGCGGCCTACGCATCGACGGCGTCACCAAAAACCGGCCGGCCGCCAAAGCGGGACTGGCAACGGGCGATATTATCGTAAAAATGGGCGAGTATCCGATCAAGGATATTCAGGACTATATGAAATCGCTGGGGCAATTCGAGAGCGGCCAGAGCATCGACGTGGAGGTCAGGCGCAGTGAGGAGAGCAAAGCCTTCCGCGTGACCTTTTAGCGGCTTTACAAGACCGCCGCAAATGGATCGCCCGACCTGCCCAGTTCCTGAAATTTTGTGCCCGAAGCCGTTTCGGTGATGGTTAACGGAACGGGCCCCAGTTCATGCACCGTGGCTACTTTTAATCCACTCTTCAGGGTTTTCCAATCCGACCAGGTGGCTTTGATTCCGCCAATGGGAATGATGGAAACCCAAAGTTTGAAAGCATAGGGCAAACCGTTGGCATTCATCAGCCACAAATAAGAGTCGCCGGGCGTAACGCCGCCGCTGGTGTACGTGACGAGTAGGGCATCGGAGCCGTCTTCCTGTTTGACAACCGAGCGTTGCACGCCTTCATCGAATGCTTTCGTAGGCGCAATGAACCAGAACGAATCGTTGCAGAAAATCTCCCAGGCTTTTCCCCGTTTCTTGTCCAGCGTCCCCCGATCAGTAACTTCTTCGCCGCCATCGTAGGCCTTGCCTTTTTCCCATTCGTCTAGGTTCAGCAGGACTTTATTCTCCCGCCAAACTACCTCGACCAGATTCCGTTTTCGGTCCCAGAGGTAATGATGTGAACCGTTGAAAGTCCAGGTCAGAATGTCCGTATTATCCAGATCCCCACTGTGCACCGCAGCCATCATTTTGCGCGCCAGACGGTCGGCCTCCGGGCCAGAGGTACCCTCGGGGAGCGGTTCATTGTAGAGTAGGTAGGCTCCGATGAAAAGCAGAAAAAGTAGGGCTACCAGGCCACCCAGAATGCGAAGCAAAATTTTCATTTGTCAAATTTTTTGGATAAAAGTATATGTTTGAAGCGAGTATTGCCGGTAATTTGGAAAATTGAGAAACAAATCCAACGAAATCAGTAAGAATGGGTCCAGGCAATTCTTCTAGACTTACACCCGGAGGAGGCGACAAAACTGCCCCGCAGGGTTCAGAGAAAATCTTTCCCCATGCAACCTACCCATACATCAAATGAAGACCACCTTTTTATTTGTAGTAAGTATCGTAGGGCTGATGGCCTGCACAACCAACGACAAACCGACAGAAACCAACATGCAAGAATACAGCCCGGGCAGCTTTGGTTATGACCTGGATTTTTTACAGAAACAGGACAGTAGCCTTATCGTACTCACCAACACCGCACGCACGGCTCAGGTACTGGTTTCGGGCAGGTACCAGGGCAAAGTGTTTACGTCCACGGCCGACGGACCGACGGGACGAAGTTTTGGCTGGGTGAATTACAAGGCATTCAGCGGAGAAAAAGACGCCCACATGAATGCCTACGGTGGCGAAAACCGGCTTTGGCTGGGGCCGGAAGGTGCGCAGTTTTCGCTGTTTTTCAAGCCCGGGGTGAACATGGAGTTTGAGAACTGGTACACTCCTCCGGCTTTCGATACCGAAGCCTGGAACGTGGTTTCACAAAATGACAAAGCAGTGGTCATGGACAAAGTCATGAACCTGACCAACTATGCCGGCACGAAACTGGATCTGAAAGTGGAACGCTCGGTGCGCCTCCTGAACAAGGACGGAATCAACGACTTGCTGGAAGTGAATCTACTTCACATAAAAGCAGTGGGGTACAGCACCCAGAATTCCCTAACCAATCTAGGAACCGAAGCCTGGAATCAGCAGACGGGTGCTCCCTGCCTGTGGGTACTCGATATGTTTGCCCCTTCGGCCCAAACGACCATTGTAATTCCCTACCTCAAAGAAGCCAGCGGGAAGGTAGCCACCACGGATTATTTTGGTCAGATTCCACCTGATCGCGTCAGGTACCAGGAAGGGGTGCTTTATTTCAAAGCCGACGGGAAAAGCCGGGGAAAACTGGGCATGACTCCGCAACGGGCCAAAACCATAGCCGGAAGCTACGATGCCGAAAACCAAGTGTTGACGTTGACCGTGTTTAATGTCGATCAAAAGGGTACCTACCTCAATCAGGAATGGAAACTGGTGGACGAACCGTTGAATGGCGATGCTGTAAATGCCTATAACGACGGGCCGCTCGAAGACGGAAGCCAGATGGGACCCTTTTATGAATTGGAGAGCGTATCGCCCGCCGCATTTCTGAAACCGGGTGAAAAACTGACCCACAATCACAGCGTCATCCATCTGACGGGCGATGCGAGTGAACTGGATCAGGTGGCCCGACGCACCCTGGGTGTTTCCCTGGCGGAAATTCAGAATGCTTTTAAAGATTAAGCTTAAAATTCAGAGTGCCCTTCTTTCCCAAGGTACCTACCACGAAACCCGGATCAGGGAAACGCCCTGCCGGGGCAACTCGAACGGTAATTCCAGGCTACCTTTCTGTACACTCATCCATTTGGGAGAAGTGAGGAGCTCGAGCTGCCCGGCTTTTTCGAGCAAGGCGATTTGCTCGGGGGTAGGTTTTTGCGGCGAGCCCATTTTTTTCCAGGCTTCGTACGAATTGCTGTGTTCCTGGTCGATGCGATAGTGCTGTACCAGTACGCGAGAGGCGGTAAGATTTTTGATTTGTACCGAAACCGGAGCCGCGGCGGCAGGTACATTGTCGTCGTGGTAATTCCAGACCATCACGGCGGCTTCGCGGGTACCTTTGGCAGCATAGCCATTGATATCGGCCTCACCACGCACACTTTCTTTGGTTACTTTCTGAAACGAGTAGGACAGATCCCGCTGATTGACCTCCACCCGACGCTCGGGTAGCATCCCAAACATCCGGAAAGTATTGAGTACGGGTTTGTCCACGCCGTTGGTAGCCAGGTCGCGGAAACCCCTGAACCAGGGCTGATCTTCAAACTCGAAAGCCCAGGTGACGGCACCCAGCAGGTTGACACCCCGCGCCTCGGCCATGTCCTGCTTGCGGGCGTAGGAAGCGGCCGTATAGCTGCTGTACATCGTACCGTTGCGGTAGGCGTTGGAAGGGTGGAAATCTTCCGAGCAAGCGGCGCAGCCCTCGGGATCGGACTCACCGATGACGATGGGCAGGTTTTTGAGAGTAGGGTAGGAAGCTACGATTTCGAAGCCCTTATCGATGTTACGCAACTGCGCCCCCATGTTCATCTGCACGTGGCCGTCCACTACCCTGGGTGAACCTTTGGCGTGAAAAGTGATGAAGTCAATGGGCGAGCCTGTCTTACCCGTTACGTAATTTTTACCCTTGACGATATGATCCATAAAGGCCCGGAAAAAAGCGGTTGCTTTCTCGGAATTGGGCCCCGTTACCTCGGGGCCACCCATGCGGGCGGTGGGCAGAGCCCGCTTGACGGCATCGGCGGTGTAGTCATAGAGCTTGATGTATTCCTCGGTGGTACCTTTCCAGTAGGGGATATCGGGCTCATTCCATAATTCCCAGTACCAGCTTTCCACCTCAGCTTTTCCATATCGCTCCACCGAGTGTCTGACCCATTGGTACACCAGTTCGGCAAATTTCTTATAGTCGTTGGGTGGGTAAGCCCAGCCGGTAAATATATCGCCATAGCTATTGTCGGGCTTCCAGTAGTGCCGGTAGGGCTCCGGCTTGGTGGAAAGCGCCTCCGGCATGAAGCCAATTTGCGCCAGGGGTTTCATGCCACGCTCGACGTAGGTATCGAAAATTTTGTCGATGATCGTCCAGTCATATACTGGATTGCCGTTTTTATCTTCCGTGTAGGCATTGGTCGAGCCCCATTTCAGGGTCGCTTCGCCGTCGCCTGTCACCAGCAGACTGTGCGCCCGCACGTACACGGGTACCCGGTTGGCCTGCGCGAGTTCGGTGAGGAGTTTTTTCCCGTCTTTCATGTAAGTATAGTTCGGCTCGTCGTAGCCAAACCACGCCCAAATGGGTTTGGATTCGCCTTTTTCCTTATTCAAATCTACCTCGATGATTACGGGTTTAGGGGTAGGTTGCGCCGTGGCGTACGATAAAGGGAGAGCCAGGAAAGCAAAGAAAGCGACTACTTGAACGGAAATTCGGGGCATATCGAAAAGGTAAGGGGATTTCAATGAGGTTTTTGGTTGGGCATCAGTACATCGTATTTCCATTGGCTGTTTCTGGAGGTACCTGTTGGATGGCATCCCAATGCTCCACAATTTTTCCCTTTTCATCAAATCGAAAGAAATCCATGGTCACATACTGATCGTTTCCGGGCCATACCTGATGCGTGTGCAGTGCCACCAGATCTCCTTCGGCAACGGCCCTGACGAACTGGATGGTTTTGTCGGGGTACTCTTCCGCCATGCGTTCAAAGTAAGCAATAAATCCCTCAGTACCATCCGAAACAGAGGGATTGTGCTGAATATAGTCATCACCCACATAGTGTTCAATGGCTTTGCGAGGTTCCCCCTCGTAGGCTGTTTTATAAAAAGCAATGGCGTTTCGTTTGTTCTTTTCGGGATTCATCGAATGATACATTTTTTGGGTACCCTTTAACTTCTATTCTACCTGAAAACCATTTTTTAGCATCAATTCCCAGATATTGATTTCGTGGTCGTCAATGACTTTAATGGGTAATTCCCAACTGAGTAGCTCCCATTTTTTTGCATTGTCGGCCACCAAAACCCTTTGTGAAGCCGGGAAAACCCAAATAACCCGTTCGACGCCCCAAGCCAATAGTCGCTCCGTTTTTTTATTACTGTATTCTTCCTCTGTACGAAAAAATTCCGATTCGTCAATTTTGATATCGACTTCGATTACTACGTTGGGGATATCTTCGGAATAATTGGTTGAATGGAAGCCAACCGGGAATTGGCCCTCTCTAAATATCGCAATATCTGCCGCGAAATTGGTGTTTTTTTCCAGATGCAGCCCCAACTCAGAACTGGCCATGAAGTAAGTTTCAGGAAGGGATTTTATTAGATTTCTCAATATACATCCTATAATGAACGACTGGAGCTTGCTGGATCCCATATTGATTTCTTCGATTTTCTTGATGCCCATGACAAAGTCTTTATAGCCTTTCCGGTAGATCGGGTGGCCGTCGAATTCTTCGTATATCAGGATTTTTGGAATCTGTTTGGACTTTTCCATTTCAAACTGCTTTTTTCTTCAAGGTAAAGATTTTATGTCGACAAAAAAACTTCAAATGAGGGGTACCTTACCTGACCAGCGGCTGAGTCCAGGCGGTTTCTACATCGCCTTCCTGGAAGGGATTCTTCTGCGGCGTATCTGAAATGATTTTGGCCCGTATGTACAAATCACCAGAAGTCAGAGCAAAGCTGGCTCGGGTACCTTTGATTTCTTTCAATAAAATCCGCTGGCGTTCCTGGGTACCCTTTTTCGAAGTCCGCGAACCCCAGAACTGAATGGTATACCGCGTCCCGGGCTTCGCATCGACTTCTACCGAAAGTACCCCCTTTTTCGCTTGCACATCTTTGAGTAGTACCCCCGTAGTGGCGTAAAAATCACCTTTTTCTAACGCGCCAATCAAAGCTTCCGGAGTAAGGTCATTAGCGCGTACCATGATCCAGCCCCGCCCCGGATTACTGAGCCCTACCTTATATTCGAGGTAGTTGTGCGAATCGTCGGTGGCGAGTCCGTACAGGGGTGGTTTGCCGTCCTGGATGTAGCGGGTCAGGAGCGCATCCCACAGTTCATCCATACCGTAGGTGGTGCTATCGCCGTAGTTATGGACATGCGGATGGCCGTTGTAGACCTCGAAAAACCGCTCGCCACGCAGCCCCATCATGTCGTTGGCTTTTACGGCCCAGCCGAAGTTGGGGTGGTTGATGTGGGGAAACATGGGCTGTCCGGTGCGTTCACGCTGCTCCCAGACGGCATCGAGGTTGTTCTGCATGACTTCCGCTACGCTGCCACCGCCTCGGGGAAGAATCAGTTCTTTCACATTGACGGCATTCATGTGAATG
Organism: Salmonirosea aquatica; assembly: GCF_009296315.1. Taxonomy (NCBI): domain Bacteria; kingdom Pseudomonadati; phylum Bacteroidota; class Cytophagia; order Cytophagales; family Spirosomataceae; genus Salmonirosea; species Salmonirosea aquatica. The sequence goes on along the minus strand of NZ_WHLY01000002.1, from coordinate 6,359,042 downwards.
GGCTTGTCGCCAAACTTGTCCGTCACCTCCTCGGCTTTGATGATCAGGAATTTACCTTTTTCTTCAAACAAAGGACGAAATTCATTGAGCGTTTTGAGCTTGACGCTGATGCGTCCGGCGGAGTCGGTTTTATAATTTACCCATTGGTCGCCATATTTTGCCAGGTACTCCCGGAAGCGTTCCTGCCGGAAGGGATGGGTAGGAATCTGTCGCCAGAATTCCTTATCAGCCAGAATGTTGTGATCGGACAGCGCGATGAAATCGTACCCCCGGGTTTTGTACCAATCCAGAATCAGCTCGGGGAAGTCGTCGCCATCGCTCCACAACGTATGGGTATGGGTGTTGCCCTTATACCAGCGGGTAGGGGACTGTGCCTGGCTGGAGAGGGAAAGCAGGAGCAGGAAGAAATAAGAAAACGTGCGCATAAAGTACCCTGATCGTTTTTAATTTCAGGGCAAGATACTGAATTTAATGCACCTGAATGGGCAGCGAGGTACCTTTCAACCTCAATCCTAGTTTTGATTGGTGGTTAGAAATGGTAAAGAACACTTATCAGAATTTGTAGCGTCCCGTTTTTTCCATTAAAGTCAACCCGCCTATGTAAAGCATCGGAACAAAAAGTAGCAAATCGGCTAAATGGGCAACCCATTCCACCCGGGGAATTCGACTGAGCGGAAATGCTATGGCCCCTAAGCCAAGTAACAATCCGGTCCAGGCCGGTATTGATTTGGCCCTAACCAAGACAATGGATAAGACAATCAGGCTGAGGGGAAACAGCGGACCAAGCCAGAACATGGTCAGGTTGAAAGACAGGGGATATTCGGCTGCTTTCTGTAAAAGTGCTTCTTTTGAAATTCCGAAGGCATCGGCATATAAGCCACGTATGCCGAAACTGCTGCCGCTCACACATCCGGCAATAGCAACCAGCAATCCCCAGGCAGAATACCGGGGCCAGGTTTTTTTTAAGCGGCTGAAGAGCCCTGTGCAGGCAGGTATCCAAAAGATACTGCCAAGTACAACCAGAGTTCCTGAGATATGGTTGTACTCTCCGTTCTGCCATGCAAAACTGGAAGCTACGAAAAACAGGGGGGCTATTACCATTGAGGTACCCCACATGACCTTTTCATGTGAATTTTCCATAATGCAAGAGGATGGTTTAGTAATAGGTTATGCAAAGATGCTAATACTAGCTTGTACTGGGTAATGCATAGTAGTACTTTATGACAAATGGAAAAATAAGTTTATGGATGGCTGAGAGACCGACTTATTATAACTTCTTAGTCAAGCCAAACGATTTGTGTAAAGGCTCCATTAGCAGCGGCATCCCAGACTTCCAGACGTACCCATTTGCGACCTTTCAGATTGGGGGTGAATGTGAAGGTTTCTTTGCCGAACGCCTGCCGGTCTTTCAGATCGATGATTTCATGGAAAACCTCCTTCCCGTCGCCGGAGATAATTTCGGCGCGGTTGAGCGGGAAAGTCCAGCTTGCATTTAACGTAATGGTAGCGTTGCCTCTGGCATCCAGTTGGGTGGTTTCGCCCGCACCTGCCTCGTTTACTTTAAAGGTAGGTAGCAGGATTTCACCCGTGGTCACGAAGAATTTTCCGCTCCGCATGACGTCCAGCACGGGTTGCCAGCCCTTTTCAAACTGGGGCATCTCGTTCAGTTGGATGTAATTGATATTCATATGCCCATAAAGCTCATAGTCAGGCTCGATCTTGAACAGGTCGGCTTCGCCGATGACATTCTTTTTCTGGCCCCAGTTAGCCATGTCGTCCATCAGGTCCAGTACCCTGCCATTGCCAAGTTTGGGCAGAGAAAGGTCGGCGGGCATGGCTTTCCAGGCGGCTCCGAGGAAGCGGTCCGATTTGTAAAAAGACTCATCCTTGTACTTATCGGGGTACCCCGTCGAGCCTTTGGTGCGGGCGTGCGCCGTCCAGGCGAGGCCGTTTTCCAGTTCCAGCAGTTTCAGCATTTCTTCCTTGTTGGCGATGCGGTATAGCTTGCCATACTCCGGGTGATTTTCTACAAAAGGCTGATCTTTTTCCCGGGACATGAGCCAGTAAACGGGTTTTGGGAAAATATTCATCCAGTGTCCACCGAAGAAGTTATTGGGTTCTTCGCCTGGCAGCAACAGAAAATTCCCACCCGACAGCCTAGCGCATTCTTCAAAAAGCGTCTTCTGTTCCGGCCAGCGCTTAGCTTCCGGCCCGCGCGGACTACCGGGGCCGTGAAATTCGCCAAGGTGGACGATATTGACACCCGTGTCGCGGAAGGCTTTCACAAAGCCCGGCATATCTGGCATCGGCTTGCGGGTCAGTACGTCGTCTACGTGTTCTTGGTGAAAATGGCTAGCCAGGGTGTAGTACCCTGGCAGGGGTACGTACTGGTCGCTGTGGGTGAAGGCTTTTACTTTTTCCAACACCTTGCCATCACGCTCGGTACTCAACAGGCAAAAGAAATTGAAGCGTTGCTGCGTGTTGGGGGAGCATTGAACCAGGGTACCCAGCGACGGTCGCCCAGGGGATCGTGGCGGAGTCCGATGCCGTAGCCGGGAATCAGTCCGCGGTAATTGGCTCCATGCCAAATAAATTCCAGGTTATAGGCGTTGTCGAGTGGATAAAAAAACTGGTGGGGAGCCGGGAAAATGGCCAGACTGCCTTCCTGGCCCTGACCGATGATGGTCCGGTACTTTACGGCTCTATTCTGGGCGGTATCTGAGCTTTTCACGTCGGCATCACGCATAAAATTTTCGGTATCCGACCAGTACAGTTTTTCCCAGGGTGATGTTTTGCTTACCAGTCCGGCATCATACAGTACCGCCGTGGAATCTACGGTCGTGCTCATCACCGCCGCTACATTCATCAGCGGACTTCCGTTGTAAAGTATCAGATTGTAGCTACCGCTGAACGGACCAGCCGAAGCACCGGACACGATGATTTCGGTTTGGCCCCCCGCCGTCACGACTTTTACGTCCTTTTTATCCATTGCCACCACAAAACTTTCATGGGGTAGGTAGGCCGTTTTGTCGAAAAATATGTTCCAGCCGTTCTGTGAAATCAAATCTCTTTTACCGACAGTCAGAATAACGGCCGGATCCAGGTCACGCGCTATGGTTTTGAGGTTGTTTTTGTCCCCAACTTGTAAGGTACTGATGAGGGGCTGGGCTTTCCGCACATCTACGGCTACCTTGCCAATCTCGCCTTCTCCGGTCGGCCACTCCACTTCCAAAAGGGTACCCTTAACTACCGCCGATACCCCGCTTTTTCTATCAAATTTTGACAGGTCAACGGGAGTTTGGGCTTGTACAAAGGCACAGAGGCACAGCATAGCAAAGGCACAAAGCAGGAAGCGCATTCGGACTTGGGGAACAAATTTTCTCATATCTACAAAAACATTTTTTTATAAAAAGCCAGCCCTTCACTGGCCAGTTCATCGGCACTATTGGCCAAAGGGCGCCAGATGCAGGCCGCACGGGCCAGTTCCTTGGATGGTTGTCCGAAGGTTTCGATAACCATCGCTCCCTCGTAACCGATTTCGTTAAGGGCATCGCGGATACCTTCCCATTCGAGGTGGGCGGTGCCGGGGGTACCCCGGTCGCTTTCGTTGCCCTGTACGTGGCAGAGTAGGTCTTTGCCAATTTTCCGGATCGCGTCCGGGATGTCTTTTTCTTCAATGTTGGCATGAAAGGTATCCAGCACGATCTGCAGACTGGGGGTACCTACCTCTTGCACCAGCGAAAGCGCCTGCTCCACGGTATTGACCATGTCGGTTTCGAAGCGGTTGAGGGGTTCCAGTCCCAGCACCACACCCTGGTCGGCAGCAATTTTGCTTACCTCGGCCAGGGTTTCCACGCACCAGGCGCGCTCCTGCTTTTTCTGTTCGTCCGAAACAAGCCGGGTTTTTCCCACGGCCGAATACAACGGCCCCCCAAATAGGGGACTGCCCACCTTGGCGGCGATTTTGATACAATCCACAATATATTCTTTACCCAGTTGGCGGTAGTGTGGCTCGGTGCTGGAAATATCCCGTTCCGTACCGAAAGCCCCGCTGATGGTAATTTTCAAGTCCAGGTCATGGGCCACGGATTTAATTTCAGGCCAGTCAATAATACTCCTATCTTCCACGGCGATTTCAATGATATCGTAGCCCATGGTTTTGACTTTGGTCAGTAAATCAATATTCTGAGTCGAAAAGGGCGAGGCCCAGATGAAGGTTGAAGCGCCGAATAACATAATGATGATTGATGAATTATGAATGATGACAGGGCGCCTCGAGACGGCTGGCGCTCTAGTGCTGAATAACTTCTAACGAAGCATACAGGAATTCTTTGAAATAGTAGCCTTCAAATTGGCTTTTCTCGTTAAAGGGATGCTTTTGATAGTTTTCAGAAGTTCAATGTAGTCTTTTGAAAAAAATCATAAATGGATACAGGACTTAAAAGAACCGCCACGAGCGGATTTCTCCCGTGGCGGTTGAATTAGATGAAGAGTAGAAAAGGAATGAAAATCATTCACCACTCATCCTTCATCATATCTAAGAAACCTACTCAAACGAAGGTACCTGAATCCGTTCCCCGCCTTTCATGGCTGATTCGTGGGCGCAGATGCCCGCGCAGGTGTAGTTGGCGGCCAGGGCGGCGTCTACGGCCGAATCGCGGCCTTCGACGATGGCGGCGACGAACTCCTGCACCAGGTGCGGATGCGAACCGCCGTGGCCGGCCCCCTGCAGAAATGACACATGGTTGGGGTCGTCGATCACCTTGCGTTTGGTGAAATGCTTGATGGGCTCGATCAGGAGTTCGTCGGTGTCGGGTACGTCAATGCGTTCGGCGTCCTCGCCGCCCGTGAAAATCACGTGACTTTCGTCTTCCAACTGTTCCCATTCGAACGACATCTTGGTACCGTACACATCGTAGCTTTCACGGTATTGCCGTACCACATCGAACAACGAACGCGTTGCCTCAGCAATAACGTCCGAATCTTTCAGGGTGAACGTAGCCGTTTCGACGGCGAAGGGCGAATTGTATCGGCTCGCCAGATCATCCGACAGGCGGCCCGATCCGTGGCAGACGACGGTTTCGGCGATGGTATTGTTGATGCGCAAGAGAGGCGATATGGCGTGGGTACCGTTCAGCATCGGGGGGTACCCCTTCCAGTATTCGTCCCAACCGGGCATGCTCATGTCCTGAATATGCGAGCCGCGCACAAACTGAATCCGGCCCAGTTCGCCAGATTCGGCTTTTTTGAGGCCGTACAGGAATTCACGGGTATAAAGGGCCGTTTCCATCATCATATACACTTTGCCCGATTTGCGCTTGGCCTCCACGATGGCGGCGCAGTCTTCCTTGGTCATGGCCATCGGAATGGTGCAGGCGGTGTGTTTGTTGGCATTCAATGAAGCCAGCGTCATGCGGGCGTGATCGGGTACGGGCGTCACGATGTGAATGGCGTCCACGTCCTCACGACCCGGGATATCTTCGAAATGTTCGAATACCAAATTAGGATCAAGGTTGAATTTGGCGGTCAGTTCGTCGCGGACATGCTTGCGGCGGGTACAGATACCCACGGCTTTGATGTTGGGGTGTGCCTGGTAGATGGGAATGAATTCTTTCCCAAAACCCATTCCGACGATAACGACTGTGATTTGTTGGTTGCTCATTAGGGGATAACGTTTTACTTTTTTATGGATAATTTTTTTGGGTCAAACGGTCAATGGTTAAAAGGTCAAGGGTATAATTGGTCTTCTGGAACTGCCTTTTTACAAAAATAAAATCCCATTAACCCTTCACCCTTTGTTTTTTTACCTAATTCTTTTTTTTGCTGCCCACTTGACGGAATTCCGCAGGATGGTCTGATAGGCATCCAGGGTGTGGGAGGCCGCATCATGACCAAGGGCGATACCGACGACGCGGCCTTTGGGGTACTTCACTGTAAAAATACTGGGAAACACTTCGGGACCAGTAGAGGCTTTGGAAGTAGCTAGCACCTCGATAGGTGTTCCGGCAGGATCGATCTTGTAGTAGTACAGTTCGTCGTCAAGATGGAACGTGGCGGGTACCCCTTTCATGATCGGGCTGTTTTTGGCCGTCACCGTGACATCAAAAGGCCCGTACTTGTTATGGCCCCGGGATCCGCCCCCGACGAGTTTCTGATTGTATTCCGGCCAGTCCTTCCAGTTGTACCACAAGGCCGGATGCGCCAGCACCAGTCCTTTCCCGGCATCCACGAGTCCGAAGATGGCTTTCCGGGTGGCCTCGTCCTGAATGGGCTGGTTATTGGCAAGGTACAGGACATCGATACCCGGCAGTTTGGAAAGAATCGTGGTCGGATCGTCGGTGTATTCCACCGTTGCCAGGCCATCCCTTTCCAGGGTCTGGGAGTCTTCCTGCTTGTACCAACGGTTGAAATCGTGGGAAGAACCCCCGCCCACCATCAGGACTTTAATGGGCTTTTTTCCCGAAGAAGTACTTTTTTTCGAGCAGGCCATGCCCAATAGCAGAAGGAACGGGAGGACCAGGCTGAGTCTAAAAATTGATTTGGTCATAGAAAGGTAGGAGTTATGTATTTTGAATTAGGGTAGGTGGGCTGATCAGGAATCAAACATCCAAAATCAAATAACCAGGATTATTTAGTTACCCGCAGGATTCCATTCATACCCCGCCAGTGACCGGGGAAGGTACATACGAACGGATAATCGCCGGGGGTGCTGGGTACCGTGAATTCCAGCGTCACGGTTTCGCCGGGATTGACCAGTTTGGTATGGTGCAGCACCTCGGGTACCTTGGGAACGTACTGCATCTCGGCGGCCTTGGGGTTGGAAAGCATTTCATCGGCGGCATTGCCCACCTTTTGCAGGCTACCTATTTTGATAATCAGGAGGTTGTGTTGCATTCCGTCGGGGTTCTCCAGGTTGATAATTACTTTCTCACCCGCTTTAGCGGTTAACAATGCCTTGTCAAATTGCAACATCTCGGGTACTACCTTCAGCTCGATCACCCGGGCGTTGGATGAGGTAGTGGCCGTTGAGGTTTTGGTGTTGACTGCATTGGCCGCGTTCATATCCGTGGTGCTTGGACTTTGCAGCTCCAGGGTAGCTTTCTGAAAATTGCCCTGAAACCCAAAGCGCCCTTCGTACGGACCAATCTTCTCGGTACCTTCGCCATCCTCACCCGTGCGGAAGGTGTTGGGTAGGGTCTCCATAAACAGCATGTGCGTGTTACCTTCCGCCGCTACTTTTCCATCAATCTCGATCGTGATCTTTCCACCTCGGGTGAGGCTTGCCATCAGGTCAAACTTATCAGGAAGCGGCTCACTGGTTATTACCCGTGTATTCGTGCCATGTTGGTTCACATCCATCACTACTCTTCCATTCTGGATATACAGCGCATAGCCCGCTTTGCTGCTGCCCTGTCCGGCGATAAAGCCTTGCAGCGGCTTGTCTTCAGCTTTGGTCACGCTGGCGCGGAGTATTATCTCCTTGCCTTTCACTTCGGGACCGAACAGCATGGCGTTCCGGCGACCCAACGTATATACTTCCTTGGCTAGCATACCCACGACCTGTTCACTAAGCTCCGACTTGCGGTTGTTTTTCTCAGCGGCAGCCAGGTACCCCTTCTGGTGAGTAATCGCTGCGGCCATCAGGGATTTCGACAGCCAGCGGTCTTTGGCAAATTCATCATCCAGGGAAGCCAGGAAAAGGGTCTCGCCGATCTTGTCCGAAGCAGGTACTTCCACCAGCTCTACCAGGGTAGCCAGGCGGGTGTTCAGGCTTGGGTCTTTCAGCATTTGGGTTAAGGAGCCAAAACTTTGCTCCGTTTTGGGGAGTACCTGGGCGGCCGCTTTGCGGACTCCGGCGGCAGGGTGGGAGAGGGCCTTTTGCGCGGCAGCCAGCGCCTCGGCGTTGGATCCGTCCAGTAAGCCTAGCCCATTCAAGGTCCACAGGGCATGTACCGCCGGGCTGTTCAGGCCGATTTCGTCCACCTTGGGATTGGCGATGATTTTGTAGAGCGCCGGGGCTACCGACTTATCCTGTAATTCTACCAACAATCGCTGGGCGGTCATACGCCAGAACATATTGTCGTTTTCCAGGGCTGCTACTAAGCCAGGAACATCTTTCTTCGACAACTTCATAGTGGGCTTGCCAGCCGCGTTTTTGTAAATGACGCGATAAATGCGGCCGTGGTTCGTGTCACGAAGTGGGCTGATGAAGGCGTTGCCTTGGCCGTGAGGCTGTTCGGTAAAGGGCAGTACGAATTCAGAGGGGGCCTGGCGGGGCACGAATACGTTGTGCTGGATGATGAAATTGTACCAGTCGGCTATCCAGACTGCTCCATCGGGACCTACCTGAGCCTGTACCGGACCGTACCATTCGTCCGAGCTGGCCGTCAGGTTCCAGCCATCATTTTCCTTGAATCCTGCGCCGTCCGGTTCAATGATGGCATTGTGCACCAGACGCATGGTGGGTTCGTTTACAAAAGCGATCCGGTTCCAGTATTTTTTTGGATAATCGCGGGCAGTATAGAAATGGTGACCGGCCGCCGCAGTAAAACCTCCTACCACATCCACCTGCCTGATGTTTGGTGTCATGGTGTGGGCATCGTAGTGGCCATCGATTTTCTGTACGGAATTTACCGGCTCCTTGTCGCCCGGAACGGCGCGAATCAGGTAGTTTTCGGGCATTGAATAAAAAGCACTATGAGTATTATTAGCGGTGGAAAGGAAAATGTTGTTGTCTTCCGTTACGCCCAACCCCCAGGTGTTATTGCTGCTTTTACCCAGGTAGCCAAATTCTTTTCCATCGGGCCGGAAGCGGAACAAACCCATCGGAAAGCGGATTTCTTTTCCGTTTACAGTTCCGTTAAAACCGGAGTACCCTACCGATCCCCAGATCCTGTTGTCGAAGCCATAAATCAGATTGGAAGGCCCAGAATGGGTGTCGCCTTTGCCCCATCCGTGACTCAGTACCTCGGTTATGTCGGCTTTGTCGTCGCCATTGGTATCCTTCATGAATACAATATCGGGTGCCATGGTCACGATAATACCGTCGTTGGCAAATATCATACTGGTGGGGATATTGAGTCCGTCGGCAAAGACCGTGAATTTATCGGCTTTGCCGTCGCCGTTGGTATCCTCGCAGATCTTGATGCGGTCGTTGGCCTGCCCGTCCGTTTCCTTGAAGGTGTTGGGGTAATCTACCGATTCCACCACCCAGAGCCTGCCGCGCTCGTCCCAGGCCATCGCGATGGGGTTAATCACATCGGGCTCCATAGCGAATAATTCCACTTTGAATTCGGGAAGTACCTGGGTGAGTTTCTCAGATTCAGTGGGAGAAAGTGCCTCCTGCATTTTGGGCACGAGGTGGCGCTTGGTATACTGGGCGATGGTGTCGGCATTATAAATATCCACATCGGGAATATTCAGGGCCGCAATCTGGCTCTGAACCTGATCGCCCAAAGCCCAAAGTACCCCGTTACGCACCAGATTCAGAAACCCAATGTTGGACCAGGTGCGGTCCTCATGGCCGTAGGCTGTATAGAATACCCGCCCTTTGCCCTGATTTCTCACCCAGGTGTAGGGGTAATGCTGGCCGTCCTCAACCCGCTCGGTCAGGACGGTCATGTCAGGGTTCAGGTTTTTAAGTACGTAGGTTTCATCCCAGGTGGTGAAAGGAGTAATGCCTTTCATGACGGGATGATCGGGTTTTACGATCACACTTTGAAAATCGCCGGTTTTGTGCGAGGCAAACTGTCCGCCGATGGTCTTGAGGTACCATTCGGAGTTGAGGAAACAGCCCGAGGCCGAATGTAAAGGTACCAAGCCTTTGCCGCCCTCGACGAATCCCTTCAACGCAGCTTCCTGTGCGGGAGAAATCACGTCATGATTGGCGTAAATGATCAGGGCGTCGTACTTGGCGAGATTTTCGGGATTCAGATCGTTGAGATCTACAGTATAGGACGTATTGATGCCGCTCTCAAAAAGTTTGATCGCCAGCCAGGGGGCATATTTGCCCGAGTCGTGGTGCTTGCTGGTGTTGCCCAGGAAAAGTACCTCGGCGCGGCGCCCTTCGGATTTGGACGATTTCGAGGTACTGCTGCCCGAAGTACTCATCTTATTCTGCGCACAACCCAGCACCAGTAAACCGGCCAGGGCGACGGCGAAGTACTTTTTTACTATTCCTTTCATGTAAATGTATTTTGGACTAAAACGTACTTGTTGACAAAGCGGATTATTAAAGTAGGCTACTCTTGTAAAAGCAATAGGCTGTAGGCAACAGGCTTTCCAAACCCATTGCTTATAGCCTACAACCTATTGCTTGTTTGAATTATAACTGAATTTTTTCGACTTTGGAGAAAACCATGTCTTCAACGTCTTTAACCTTTACCCCCACGCGGGCGAAAACAAAGTCCTGTGCCGGACTGATGGTCGGCACGTCTACCGAGAGGCTAAAATTGGTTTTACCCGTAACATCGTCTCCTTCCTTGTTCGTAATGGCGACATTGTTGGCGCGGGAGACGAACTGGGTCCGGCTGATGAGCAGCGATACACGCTCCACATCTTTGGCATCAGCTCCAGTGATGATTTTCTCAATGTCGAAGGTAGAGCTCACCTTGTTCACCTCTTTGGAAAACTTGGCGTTACGGATCATGTAGTAAGGCATCACCTCGATATCTACCTCTTGGTTACCATTGAGGGAAACGAAGGTGGTGTCCTTGGCAGTCGCATCTTTTACGAGCGTTTTCCAGGGACCATCGTTGTTGGTAAATACCAGTTTGTAATTCCCATCGAAGAGTAGTGCCGAGTAGGAACCATCCTGGTCGATGGGCGCGTCGATGGGGGCCAACTTACCAAAGCCGGGTTGCCACAGTTGCAGTCGTACCTGGCCGTATTCCACCCCCACGGGTTCACCCTTATAGACAATTTGGCCCGTAAGCTGGGTTTTGGGTTCAGCGTAGTTGTCCTTTTCGCAGGAGGCGGAGATGACTCCGAGAGCCAACACCGCCAAAATCAACTTATATCTTCTGATATTCATGGTACAGTTTGGTTTGAAAGTGAAGGACTATTGGTTGGGATTACGAATCAATTTTGGGTTGTTGTTGATAGCATCGTCAGGGATATTGAAATAGTACATTCCCAAGCCCCAGCGACTGGAACCCGTTATACGGCTGAGTTTTCTCTCTTGAAAAATCCATTTGCCATCGTTGGGGGTACCTGGTGCATAAATCTTGTAGGGCCAAAGCGACCAGGGCTGTGTACGGCGCTTGGTCGCTTTGCCGATATCAGATGTCAGTTCACTTATGGAGGCAATTGGGTTGCCATCGAAAATGTCCTGCCCAAGCCGCCACCTCTTGATGTCATAGAATTCCAATCCTTCGTAGGCAAACTCGACCCGACGCTCGTGGACAATACGGTCAAAGGTAATCTGGCCGGTTGTAAGTGGAGTAACAAGTCCCGCACGCTCCCGCACCTGATTCATGTACATAGCAGCATCGGCATTGTTGCCCAATTCAAACGAAGCTTCAGCGGCATTGAGTAAGACTTCGGCGTAACGATAGCGGATGAACCACACCTCACTTTGAGTACCACGACGGCCTGATCCTACGATGGGGTCTTGGTACTTGCGAATGTAGAAGCCCGTCTGGGCCGTAAACTCAAAACCGTCGATCGGGCCATCGAAACCTACCACCTGGCGGGGCACGGTTGTGCCAGGGAGGGTCTTTTGTGCGCCCCGGTCGTCACCGCTAATGATCGTACCGTCAGGAATTTTGACCCCCGCGAAAATATCGACTGTCCGGCCTTTGAACTGAGAACCTGGTAGCATCACCGTACCGGCCAGTCGTGCATCGCGGCCTGCAAAAATATCCAGTTGGTTGTTGTAAACGGTGGGTGTACCAGACCCTGACGAAGTTCCCGTAGGAATGGGAGCAAAGGTATTGTCAAGTTTCTCAAACGACTGTACCAAATTCAGGGAAGGATTGATACGTCCGCCCTCTTCTTCTTCGGCTCCAAAGCGAGGCTGATTGGAAATCGTGAAACCCAGGGTTTTGTATTTTAACTGGAAATCTTCCACAAAAATCACTTCTGGGTTATTTGCTTTGTCGTAAAACAGACTGGCAAAATTCTCGGACAAATCAGGCTTCTTCTTGTAGAGGGCATACGCGCCGGCCGTACCGCTGATGATTTCCTTGGCCGCCCGTAAAGCTATGGTATAGTAGCCAGCTGCCTTAGAAGCCTCAATGCCTACCTCCCCGCCGGAAAGTGATACCGCTGGGGTTTTCGCACCATACTTGGCAAGCGAACCAGCGTAAAGAGCAGCCCGAGATTCCATCGCCAGGGCCGCACCGCGGGTAGCGCGGGATTTCTCAACCGCCGAAGCAGGTAGTTTGCCCTTGATCTCCTCGGCCTCCTTGATGACGAAGTCATAAATCTCGGACTCTTTGGCGCGGGGATACCGTAGATAGGTTGGATCGCCACTAAAATCGTACGTCAGAGTTTCCAGAATCAGGGGTACCCCACCGAAACGTTTTACTAATTCGAAATAAAATGAAGCGCGTAGAAAACGACCTTCCGCCAGAAAACGGTCTTTTGAAGCTTGAGTGATCTTATCGGCGGCCGTAACCTTTTCAATGAATTGATTGATATCCCGGATATAACCATAGTTCCAGAAATTATTATAATTTCCAAGGTCTACGGCAATGGTTAGGGGGACACCACTATTTTGGAAGGAGCCATACGAACCGGCATTGGACCAATAAGCCTCATTGAGGCCGGAGATGGACGCCCAGTTCTTTGTGGTGGCTATTTCTTCGTACCGGTTGTAGAGGTCGCCCAATACCGACAGGATTACGTCGTCGTTGGCATATACCTGGTCTTCCGTCAACAGAGCGGTGGGTGGTCGGTTCAGGAACTTCTCATCGTTACAGCTCCAGCTCACGGCGAGAAGAACCGTCATGATTATATAGGTTGTCTTTTTCATGTTGATTTGATTATTCGGTTTTATTGGGTTTCAAACTTTCAACCGTCTACTATCCACGGTCCATTAAATAGAAAGGTTGACTCCCACGTTGATGTATTTGTTCTGTGGATACTGCAGCCCATTGTCGTCGGCTATCTCGGGGTCGGTACCGAACTTCTTCACGTTGTCGATCGAGAACAGGTTATAGCCATTGATGTAGAACCGGGCCCGGGACATCTTCAATTTGTCCAATACGGCCTTGGGCAGCGAATAGCTCAACTCAATCGTACGAGCGCGCAGGTATTTGACATTGTGCAGCCAAAAGTCCGAATCCGGGCCGTAGTTGCTGTGACCGCCATCGTTATAGCGCAGGGCCGGGTAGGTGCCGGGAATCCAGGCGCTATTCCTATCGAAGGGATCTGTACGTCGCCAGCTGTCAAGAAAGAGCGCGTTCAGTGCACCGTCGTTTTGGTAAGCCCAACGCTGTTCCCATTTTTGATTCCATGAATACAATCCACCGCCGGAGAAGTCGGCGTTGAAGGTGAATTGCTTCCAGGTCACAGCAAAATTCAGGCCGACGTTGATATTGGGAGCCCCCGACGTTTTGTACCCAATAGGACGCTGATCGAGTCCATTGATGACATTATCCCCATTGATATCCTTATAAATCAGGTCGCCGGGCAGTAGGGTACGGTTGCCCTGGCCGTCGATGTTGACGGGGTACTCCGCAATTTCCTGTTGGGTTTGGAATTGTCCCACCGTTTCGTAACCCCAGAAAATGTCCTTATACCGTTGTTCGCCGGAATTACGGTAACGATCCCAGGAATTATTGAAAATCGGTTTGTAAGAATTCTCGAAGCGGCTGCGTGAAAAGGAGAAGTTACCCCCGATCTGATAGCCAAAATCACCGGCTTTATTGTTGTAGACCAAAGCGGCTTCCCAGCCCCGTTGCCGGTCGCTGTTTACGTTCTCGTCGGGTAAGGCGTATCCTAGTTCATTGGGTACCTGCACATCGTACTTACGTCCACGCAAACCAGTCCGTAGGCGATCGAAGTAATCGAACGATCCCGTAACCTTTGTACCGAAGAGCGAAAAATCAGCTCCTATGTCAAATATCTTGCTTTTGAACCAGGTGATGTTGTCAATGATTTGACCCTTATTACGGGAGGTCACGATGGAAGAGCCGCTCAAGATCGCATTTCCCTGATTGTAGTTATAGCCCGGTAGGTAATCATAGGGGCCGATGCCGATATCATCATCACCTAAAACGCCGTATGAGGCCCGTATTTTCAAGTCATCGAGGTAAGAGCGTTCTCCAATCATATTTTTAATGAACTGCTCATCGGAGATTCTCCAGCCTACTGAGGCCGACGGGAAGAAACCAACGCGACGATCAGGTGCAAATTTCCAGGAAGCATCGCGGCGGAAAGAGCCTTCAAAGTAGTAGCGATTGGCGTAGTTGTAGGTAGCACGTCCAACGTAGCCGATCCGGGCAATCTGATTGTCGACGTCGGTAAAATCCACCACGTTGGCGAAGTAAATTAGGGGTAGTACATTAGTGGAAGGTACCGAACGAATCCATTGGTTCTGATCGCGCTCTTCCTGACGCTCAGCCACAAAGGTACCCCCGACGGTGTGCTGTCCGAAGGTGTTGTTATAGGTCAACTGTCCCTGATACACATTGCGAATAACCTTACGGTTCCTTCGCTCGCGCCAGGGGTTGCTACTGCCACCTGTTGGATTATATGCATCATTGATGGCATCGTAAGTATAGGCGACATAGGTGTATTCGTGCCCATCCAGCTTCTGATCATCGATGTAATACGAGTACATGCCCCGCGCCTGTAGGCCTTTGATGCCGGGGATTTGGTACTCAGCGTACATATTGGACTGTAAAATGCGGTGGATGTCCGTCGCGTAGCCACCCAGCTTCTTGTTGTTATAGGCCCAGTTGGTTTCGTTGTGCTTGATGTCGTTCAGATAGGCCGGATTGTCATTGGCGTAGGGGCGCTCAAACGGACGATTCCGCAGGATCGCAAAGCGCGGCAGCCAGTAGTCGTCACCACCGGGGATACCAGGATTGTCCTGTACTTTAATCTGCCCACTGATTTGTATGCCCACTTTCAAATTATTTGTGATGTTGGCATCCACGTTACTTTGCAGGTTGCTCCGTTCAAAAGTAAATTCACGGCCCAGGTTCGAAAACTGCTTAAGGCGGGTACCCGAAACGTAGTACTTGATCTTATCTGATCCTCCTGTCATATTCAGGTTGACGGATGTCAATGGAGCGTTGGGCTGTACGATAAAATCCTTCCAGTTGAAGGTTTGGTAGCCGGGCTCGGTACCCTGCTTGTATTTATCGAGTTCAGCCGGAGTTAGCGAAGTCGTGCCGCTTTGGTTGATCTGCGCTTCAGCACGACCCAGCTGCCATTGGTAGGAGTCATTTACGACTTCAGGAAATCGTGACCAGTTCTGCCATCCCGTGTAGGCATCCAGACTCACCGTATTTTTACCTGCTTTACCTCGCTTGGTAGTTACCACCACAACTCCATTTGCCGCCCGTACCCCATAAATCGCTGCAGAGGCATCTTTCAGAACAGCCAAGCTCTCAATGTCATTGGGAGCCAGGTTATTGAATTGCGTGGCATCTTGTTGAATTCCGTCGATGACATACAGGGGATTGCCCATGTTCCGGATTTGGACTGCTGCCCCAGCGCCGGGACGACCATCGGGCATCCGGAAGGTTACGCCGGGTATTTTACCCGCCAGTCCCGAACTGACTGTAGAGCCTCCATGCACCCGATCGAGATCTTTACTTGTCACAATAGCGATAGCCCCGGTCAGTGATTCTTTCTTTTGGGTACCGTAACCTACTACCACCACTTCTTCCAGGGCTTTGGTATCTACCGCCAACGTAACACTTAATGTAGTCTGGCCAGCCGATACCTCCACTTCTTTTGAAAGGAAACCCACAAAGGAGAATACCAGGGTAGCCGGACCGTCTCCCACGTTGATTGTGAATTTGCCTGCTGCATCGGTGTTGGCTCCGGTTTGGGTACCTTTCAGTACCACGCTGACCCCGGGTAGGGGGGCTCCCGATTCTTCCGTTACGGTTCCTGTAAGGGTACGATCTGCTTCATTTAGCTTAATCATAAGTCCCGATACCGGCTTGGGGTCTGCCGGCGCGGCGTTGGCCCACGACAGGCCCGCCAGACAGCAGGCCAGTGAGCTCAGTCTCACTGCCTTGCGCGCGAGCGCTGGGAGTAAGCCCTCAATTCGTCGAATTTTTCTCATAGTATAAGGAATTGGTTATTAGTGTTAATAGGTTACAGGGGTGGCTTGTCCAGCATTTTCATTACTCGGTAAGCCGGAGCAGCTGTCTGCACATGCAGTCGGAAAGTCGACAAAAGCCTGTTGACTGACCTGCCTGAACATGTTTTTCGGGATTGGATTGCTATTTTTCATCTCATAGGTAAGAAAGTTTAAAGGTTAGTAAGACTTTTATTCAATGATAAACATCACTTTTACTAGACAATTTCATATTCTTTATTAAGTGTGAGGGTTTGTTATTTTTCCTGATTATCCTGTGCTGACTGTCTCGTTCCAGATGTTACCTGCCAATGACAAGTTGCGGATCCGGTATATGATATCTAGTATAGTACCAGTAGCCCAAGATACTGATCATCAGGAGCAGAGTGAGCCAGACCAAAAACAGGTTCAGGCGCGAGAGGAACAATTTCCCTTTTTTCTCTCGTTTATGCTCTTCAACTACATATTGCTCGACTGCTCCCCACATCTTAGTGCTCTGATCCGGACTAGGGCGGTGCCTACCCGTATCTTCGGCCAGTAGTATCACGTACCCTTTTGCGTCTTCGACCATTTGCTTCTTTTCCGGATAGTCCAGCAAGTATTGATTCCAGTGGGCATCACGGGCAACGTCAGGGTGCAAAACCCAGGCTATGAAATCATCATCCTGGATTAATTCAGTAAGTGAATAAGGGTAGGGTTTCATTACCGGATAGAGCGACGCAGAGCCATTCGTTCAAATACTAAGAGGCGGATAATTTTAAATTAACCCCTTTAAATGGAATTATTTTATAAAATAATTCAAAAAATGCTTGGCAATGAGAAGTGGTAGAGTGGGGAACTGACTTTCTGCACAGGTACCTGCTGGGCGCTTGGATTTCAACCTAACAGTTCGAGCGGGCGATTATGCCGCAAAGTGCAAAGGGCCTTGTAGATGAAGTTACGTACCGATTTCTCACTGATTCCCATGAGGCGGGCGGTTTCGGCAATGGTGAATTCTTCAAAATAACGGAGGGTGATTACCTCGGCCTGACGGCTAGGGAGTTGGGCTACCGAACTATGCAGCCAACCGGCCAATCGTTGCGTAGTTTCACGTTGAATGTGCTCAGCTTCAGAACTGAGGGATACGGAGAATACTCCCAAACCCGAGGCCTGAGATAATTCCTGCATGATCGGGAGGCTGGCGCGACTACGTTGGATCCTCCGGCGCAGGGACCTGAACAGATAAAATTTTACGGACACGATGTCAGGAGTCAGGGTATTGCGCAGGCGCCACACATCAATGAAAACGTCCTGTACCGCATCTTCAACCAGGTCCGCAGAGCAGGATAATGTACAGCCATAGTGGTAGAGTGTTGCATGGTATCGGTCGAAAAAGGACCTAAAACCTTGCTCGCTTCCTTTTCGGATCAGATGCCACAATTCGTGATCGGACTCGGTTTCGCTATCCATTGTATTGGTAGAAATTCACAAATTCACTCCGGACAAAGTTATCATATAAAGATAATAAAATGCTGCTTAAATGCCATTTGTTTAGTAAACTATTGGGGCCTAAGATAATAGTATTGTGTCTGGGTAAAGAAAGCACGGTCAGAAAGACATGGCAAAATCAAGTGAATCGATACAAAAAAAGCCTTGCGGGAGAGTTACTTCTTCTCCCGCAAGGCTTTTCAGTAGATAACTATTATTTATTCGAAGTCGTCGCGGTCATTTCCCCGGAAGCCCCCTCGCCGATCCGAATCCCGGTCCGGGCGATCCCACTTCTTATCACCTGGTCGGTCGTTTGAGCGGTTGAAAGGACGGCTGCTTTGATCGCGGCGCTGGAAGTCCCCTCCCCCCCACCGGACCGATAGCCTCCCGCCCCGCCGCCACCGCCAGGGCGGTTTCCTCCCGGACGTGGACCCGTCCGTTCAGTCTTTTGCGATTCATTGACTACCAACTCCCGGCCCATTATCTCCTGGCCATTCAGATTTGAGATGGCATCTTTGGCCTGGGCAACATCCGGCATTTCCACAAAACCGAAACCTTTACTTTGGCGCGTCATTTTATCAATGATGATCTTCGCGGAAGACACCTCCCCGTATTTTTCGAAGATTTCGCGCAATTCTGCTTCCTTCATTTTAAAGGGAAGGCTCCCTACGTAAATGTCCATTGTTTCAATTGGTTTGTTTTTTTTCTAAAAGTACACTTTTTGGGTAAATTCAAATACACAATAATGATTATTTTACCATTAAAGCCATGCCAACACCAAAAATGAATCTGCCCTTCTGGGAATAACCTTAGCTTTGTTCTTTCTAGAATCACCTTTAGCAAATAATGTAATTCTATATGAAGTATTTACTACTATGGGTTACTCTGCTGTCGATCCAAACGCAATCCTGGGCACAGAAGAAAAACCGAAATTACAAATCTCAGTCCAGTGTGGTTGCCAATGCTGATTCGTTGGATATCAGCAGTAAGCTTAAGGCTTTGAAATGGCGGAACATCGGCCCCTTTCGGGGAGGGCGTTCCGTTACTTCGGCAGGGGTAG
This sequence comes from Salmonirosea aquatica, assembly GCF_009296315.1. Taxonomy (NCBI): domain Bacteria; kingdom Pseudomonadati; phylum Bacteroidota; class Cytophagia; order Cytophagales; family Spirosomataceae; genus Salmonirosea; species Salmonirosea aquatica. The sequence goes on along the minus strand of NZ_WHLY01000002.1, from coordinate 6,340,251 downwards.
TGGCTGATCCGCTTGCCTACTACATGGGTACTACGGGAGGAGGCCTATGGAAAACTAATGATGCGGGGGTTTCATGGGCCAATATTTCGGACCCATATTTCAAGACCGGCTCCGTTGGGGCGGTGGCTGTTTCGGAATCTGACCCCAATGTGTTGTACGTCGGTATGGGAGAGCATGCCCCGCGTGGGGTAATGACCTCTTACGGTGATGGGGTGTACAAATCGACGGACGCCGGTAAAACCTGGACAAAAACGGGCTTGGATAAAACCAGGCATATCGCCATGATCCGTATCCATCCCCAAAATCCTGAGGTAGTATATGTGGCGGCTCAAGGCGCTCTTCACGGGCCGTCGGAAGAACGTGGCGTTTACAAATCGGAGGATGGCGGGCACTCCTGGAAAAGGGTACTTTATGTGGATGAAAATTCGGGCTGCGCCGATTTGAGTATGGATATGACCAATCCCCGAATCCTATACGCCGCCCTCTGGGATCACCGCCGCCTTCCCTGGCAAATGGACAGCGGTGGAAAAGGCAGTGGACTATACAAATCTACCGACGCGGGATCGACTTGGATTAAACTTGAAAAGGGCCTTCCTAAAGAGATGGGTAAGATGGGCATATCGGTTTCCCGGGCCAACCCCGAGCGGGTGTTTGCGGTGATCGAATCCGACACTGAGAAAGAAAAGGGTGGTGTGTTTCGATCTGACGATGCGGGTAAGAGTTGGGAGCGGGTCAGTAAGGACCACCGTACGGTCCAGCGTGCCTGGTATTATACCGAAATTTTTGCTGATCCGGGGGATGAAAATACGGTTTATGTACTGAATTCGCCCGCTCTGAAATCAATTGATGGCGGAAAAACATTCAGTAGTGTTTTCTCCAAAACCCATGGCGACCACCATGATCTTTGGATCAATCCAAACAATACTAGGAACCTGGTCCTTTCCAACGACGGAGGCGCGGCGGTGAGTTTCAACGGCGGTGAAACTTTCTCGTCCCAGGATGGGATGCCTACGGCCCAGTTTTACCGATTGAGTGTCGACAATTTGTTCCCGTACCGTATTTATGCCGGACAGCAGGACAATTCTTCGGTAATGATCACGAGCCGCAATACCGCCGGAGGCAGTATTACCGTCCGCGAATGGGAGCCATCGGCGGGCGGGGAAAGTGCGTTTCTGGCCTTTGATCCCGATTCTCCCCGCTACGTCATGGGGGGGAGTTATCAGGGGACAATTGAACTACTTGACCTTGAAAATAAAGAGGGTAAAGGAGTAATGGTATCGCCCGTTCAGTACCAGTCGGTCCCGGCTAAAGAAATGAAATACCGGTTCAACTGGAATGCCCCCATCATTTATTCCCAGCGCGAAAAAGCATTCTACCACGCCGGAAACAGGGTGTTCAAGACGACCGATTTGGGGAAGACCTGGACCACAATTTCGCCTGATCTTACCCGTGCCGATACTACTAAACTGGGTTTGGGGGGAGCGCCCTACACCAATGAAGGAGCGGGAGGCGAAAACTACGCTACCATTTCCTATCTTATGGAGTCACCCCAGGAAGCTGGTGTGTTCTGGGCGGGAAGCGACGATGGACTGGTACACATCACCCGGGACAACGGCCAGACCTGGACCAATGTGACCCCGAAAGGCCTTGAGGAAACCCTGATCAATTGTATCGAAGTATCGCCCCACGACAAAGCAACTGCATATCTGGCCACGACGCGCTACAAGTTCAATGACTTCACCCCGGGAATCTACAAAACGACGGACTACGGGAAAACATGGACAAAAATCAATCAGGGCATTCCCGAAGGTGCCTACACCCGCGTGGTGCGGGAAGACGATCAGCGGAAGGATTTGCTGTATGCCGGAACCGAAACGGGTTTGTATATCTCATACAATGGGGGTAAAGTATGGTACCCCTTCCAACTGAACCTTCCCGTAACACCTATCACTGACTTGAAACTACATCAGAACGATTTGATTGCCGCCACGATGGGGCGCTCGATTTGGATACTGGATGATCTTGCACCACTGCGGCAGTACAGGGAAGCTATGGGGGAGGATAGTTTATGGCTTTATACGCCTGAGGACGCATATCGGGTGTCGGGTCGGAGTACCCTGGATAAAGTGAAGGATGAAGAGGACAGCCCCGGGACAATAGAAAGTAGCCTGGTGGGAGAAAATCCGGCCACAGGCGTTGTGATTTACTACCAGCTCCCCCTTCAACCCGATACGAGTAGTGCCCTTAAATTGGAAATTCTGGATGCACAAGGTAAACTTATCCGTGAGTTTAGCAGTAAAAAAGATGAGACTTTTGAGAAGTATCCGGGTGGCCCCTCGGCCGACGACCTTTTGCTCACAAAGGGGGGGATGAACCGTTTTGTATGGGATATGCGCGCCAAAACTCTTCCGGGGGTACCTAAGGTATTCATTGAAGGAAGTTACGACGGCCATAAGGTAGCTCCCGGACGCTTTACGGCCCGACTGACTTATACGGGCCAAGTCAAATCCGCCACCTTCAACATCCTGCCTGACCCACGCATCAAGGCCACCGATGCAGAGTACCAAGAGCAGCAACGGGTTCTTACTTCTGTGGAAGACAAGGTGAAGGAAATCCATAAATCAGTATTGGACATGCGGAAAGCCCGCAAGCAAGTTTCTGACCTGGCCGATTTACTAAAGGAAAAATCGGCACTCAAATCAGTGGCTGATTCTGCCAAAATATTGGTTAAGTCGTTGAAAGGCTGGGAGGAAAAACTTGTGCAAAACAAGTCGGAATCGAACGATGATGTAATTAATTTTCTGAACATGCTCAGTGCCGACTACATTTTCGTGCGCGGTGAGCTGGATTCCAATGTACCGGGTATCACCAACGGGCAAACTCAGCGATTGGCAGAATTAGATGCCCAGTGGGCAACCCTGGATGCTGAGAAGCAGGTCTTGCTGGGTAAAATCGCCGCATTCAACATCCTTTGCCGGGAAAAAGGAATTGAAAAGATTACCCTACCTTGATCAATTTTGAATGGGAGAATAATGGATTTTTACTGACAAGATCGAGTACTTAGGCCGCATTCATTTTAGATGGGTAGTAAATCTTCGATATTCATATAAAGCCAAAATTCAATTACCCCCTTCCTGTATACCAATATTCACTCATTCACAATTGAATCGCTCCGCGGAGCCCTAGCTCTACTACCTCCATGGCTTTGATTTTTCCGCTGTCCAGGGAGAAACGGAGCAGTGTTCGCATTTTATGAAAGCCTTCTTTACCTGCCGCACCGGGGTTCAGGTAGAGCATATTGTTTAGGGCCGGATCACGCAGAACGCGCAGAATGTGAGAATGTCCACACACGAAAATATCGGGCGTCTCGGTGCGCAACTCTGGCCGAACCGTGGGATTGTAACGGGGAGGAGCCCCGCCAATGTGTGTCATCCAGACGTGGAAGCCTTCCAATTCAAAGTGCAAATTCTCCTTGGAACGCAGCTGCACTGGCTTGCCGTCGATATTGCCATACACCACCCGCAGAGGCTTATAAGCTTCGAGGCGATTCAGGATATCCACATGGCCCACATCTCCGGCATGCCAGATTTCGTCACAGTTTTTAAAATGAAGGAAAACTGCTTCATCGAGGTGGGAGTGAGTATCCGAGATAAGTCCGATTCTTTTCATAGTACAATAGTATCAACAATCAACTGAAAAAACGCATGCCTCTGCATACCAAAATAGCCGGAATTGGGTACTATGTACCCGAAAAAGTAGTTACCAATGATGATCTGGCCCAAGTCATGGAGACTTCGGATGCCTGGATTCAGGAGCGTACAGGTATTCGTGAACGGCGATATGCCAAGAAACACGAGGAAACCACGACTACAATGGCGGCCCGCGCCGCCGAAATCGCCATTGAGCGAGCCGGAATCCAAAAAAACGAAGTAGATTTCATCATCTTCGCCACGCTAAGTCCCGACTACTACTTTCCGGGCTGTGGGGTTTTGCTACAACGTGAATTGGGCATTACCAAAACCGAAATCGGGGCTTTGGACATCCGTAATCAGTGCACGGGGTTTGTATATGGCCTTTCGGTAGCTGACCAGTTTGTCAAGACCGGCATGTATAAAAATATCCTGCTGGTAGGAGCCGAAATGCACTCGATGGGCATGGAGTTTGACACGCGAGGACGGAACGTAACGGTGATTTTTGGCGATGGGGCGGGGGCGGTAATCCTGCAACCGACCGAAGCGGAGGGGCAAGGCATTCTTACCACGCATTTGCATTCCGATGGCACCCACGCCGAACAACTCGCGGTACTCAGTCCCGGCAGCCATGGCGGTCATCATCTAGCCGAAGCGAAGTTTGATTATCCGGATTCTGAATATGGCGACATTTTCGTGTATCCCGAATTGCTAGAGAACAAAAGCTTCTACCCCGCCATGGATGGGCAGTTGGTATTTAAAAATGCCATTGTAAAATTCCCGGAAGTAATAGGGGAGGCGCTTCAAAAGACGGGCTTATCGTCCACAGACATTGATTTACTGGTACCCCATCAGGCCAATTTACGGATAAGTCAGTTTGTCCAATCCCGTTTGGGGCTTCGTAACGATCAGGTTTGGAATAATATACAGAAATACGGAAACACTACCGCTGCGTCCATTCCCATCGCCCTTTGTGAGGCCTGGGAGGCCGGCAAGGTGAAGGAAGGAGATTTGGTCTGCTTGGCGGCCTTTGGAAGCGGATTCACCTGGGGCTCCGCTTTAATCCGCTGGTAGGGTTTTAGTTTTTCCCCCAAGTGGGTACTTTCAAAGGGTACCCACTTTTTTTGTGTTTTGTGTATACATTATTGTATACTTTATATAAATTAAAATTATATATTTACGAACCATAAAATATGTTAAAAAGAAGTTTTAAGTTTATTGACTAAATATTTAGTTTAAATTTGGGGAAATTTAATTTGAAGCCTTTGCAACCATTTATGACTTTTTCAGACCTTTAGCTTTAATGCACCTACCAGTCCATCTCACCGCTTATACAACCAACCATCAAGCCCTTGAAAAAAGCCCTACTTCCGCTCCTCCTTGCCTTGTTTTGTCTGACTGCACAAGCCCAAACCTCCGGGCGGTTTTCCATTAAGGGAACTGTGGTCGATTCATCGGGTACCACACTGCCTGGTGCCACCATCATGCTCCTGCTTCCCAAAGATTCTTCGCTGGTCAACTTTGGCCGTACCGATGAGCAGGGGGTACTTGAATTCAAGAATATCAAGCGTATTCCGCACCTTTTGAAAATTTCGTACGTAGGGTACCTTCCCTATGAACAGTTGATTACGCCCACCGACGACGCCGTATTCGATGCCGGGAAAATTCAACTGAAAAACCTGAACCAGGATTTGTTCGAGGTGGTAATCAAAACGGCCCGCGCCCCGCTCAGTATCCGGGGCGATACGGTGGAGTACAACGCCAGTTCGTTCAAGGTACCCCCTGGCTCTACGGTAGAGGATTTACTGCGCAAATTACCCGGCATGCAGGTCGAGCAGGATGGTACGATCCGGGCGCAGGGCCAGGAAGTACAGCGGGTGACGGTAGACGGAAAGCGATTTTTTGGTGGCGATGTGAAAATGGCCACTAAAAACCTGCCCGCCGAGGCTATTTCCAAGGTGCAGGTGTTCGATGGCAAATCGGAGCAGGCACGGCTGACGGGTGTAGATGACGGAAAAAAAGAAAAAAACCTGAACCTCGAGCTGAAAGACAGCCATAAGAAAGGGGGCTTCGGCAAGGCCACGGTCGGAGCGGGTACCAAGGAGCGCGTGGAGGCCAAAGTGAGCTACAACCGCTTCAACGACAAGCAGCAGTTCGCAATCGTGGGTCTGGGCAACAACACCAACCAAACGGGCCTTACCTGGGATGATTACCAGGATTTCCGGGGCAGCCAGTCGTTCAACTGGGGTGACGATGGGGACTTTGGCTTCAACAACAACGACCGCTTTATTTCTTTCGGCGATGATGAGAGCCTTACTATATCACCGGGTGGAGGTCAATCGAACCAGGGGTTTACCAAAAACTGGGTCGGTGGGGTGAACTACAACTACGACAACAAGAAAACCCTGTTCAGTTCCAATTATTTTTTCAATCAAACCGATCGGGTGCAGGATGCATTCAACCAAAGGGAAAGTATCCTGAGTGCCAACTCTTTTCGGAACGAGGATCGGAACTCGACGGGCAACCTGAGCGCCAACCACCGGGGCGGTATTCGGCTGGAACAGAAGATCGATTCGTTAAACACGCTCGTGGTGGTAAGCAACGCCCGCTTCGGAAACGGCAATTCGAGTTATATTTCCGAACAGCGGTTTTACCGCAACAACCCGGTTTGGAGTTCCTCGTTGCCAAACCTCGCGACGCGCGCCGACATTGCCAACGCCAATCGGTTTAATTCATTTTCAATGGGCAATACGGCCCTGTACCGCCATAAATTCAAGAAAAAAGGAAGGAATATGGCAGCCAGTGTGGGCTATAACATCAATAATTCCGACGGCGAGTCAAGCCAGCGCTCCCGGAACGAATTCTACACGGACGGCCAGGATCCCCGTATTGTGAATGTCAACCAGAATAACGAAACCAATAGCGTCAGGACGCAGCTGAAGGGGAGCCTGCTGTACCTCGAACCCATTGCCAAAAAATTCACCTGGGAAACCTTCTATAATTTCAGCCTGCGGCAGGACGAAGTGGATCGCGACGTATTCGATGTCAACGAGGATAACAGTACCTTCGTAGCCAACGAGCAATTGACCCGCGCCTATTCCAACCGGTTTATTTACAATCGTTTGGGTACCAGTTTCAGGTACGCTAACAAAGGCCTGAATATCATGCTGGGCGTGGCAGGGTTGCAATTTGACCTACAGGGAGAATTTAGCCAGGGACAGAGCAACTCAACCCGCTCGAGCATCGACCGGCAGTTTACTCGCCTAACGCCTAACGCCAGCCTTCGCTACGATCTGAAGAACAACCGGTACCTTAACGTCAGCTACAGCATGAATGTGAACGAACCTTCCATTACGGACCTGCAGCCGATCGTGGATAATAGCAATCCGCTGTACATCCGCGAAGGTAACCCCAACCTGGTACCCCAGTCGTATCACCGGGTAAGCACCGGCTACCAGTACTTCAACCCAGGTAGCTTTGTGCAGTTTTTTGGCAACATCTATTACACATACAATGTGGATCAGATCGTTTATAGCCAGGAGATCGACGAAAATCTGGTCACACGTTCCCGGCCTACCAACGTAACGGGTGGCTCGAATCTGGGATCTTATCTGAACTACGGTTTCCCATTGAAGAAAACCAAAAGTACCCTGAATCTGAACACGTCACTGAATTTCAGCAAAAACCTGATTTTTATCAACGATATTCTGAACGAAACCAACTCCAACCGCTATAATTTCGGCACGCGGCTCAGCCTGACGCCCAGCGACAAGTTCACGTTTTATGGCAATGCCGACTGGAGCATCACGAATACCCGCTTCTCGGTAAATTCCCAGCAGGATCAGAAAATCATTAATAGTAGCTACAGCGCCGAAATGAATGTGAAATTTCCCATGGATATCTTTTTTTCGAGCCGGTTTAATGTGAACACCTACAAAAATGATCAGTTTGGCTTCAATCAGGTGCAACCTATCCTGAACCTTTCATTATATAAAGTCATGTTGAAAAGTAAAAAGGGAGAAGTACGGCTGTCTGCTTACGATGTTTTCAACCAAAATCAGGGGATCAGCCAATATGCTTCGCAGAATTTCGTGACCACCTCGCAGGTAAGTACCTTGGCCCGGTATTTCATGCTGAGTTTTACGTACAATATGCGCGGTGTAACGGCTAGCGTACGGAAGAATGGGTACTACTGATGACTAGGAAATTCCGGTCTTTTGGGCATGGAGTTTTCCTTACATCGCTGCCTCAGATAAGTTCATTAATATTTATCACCTTGCACCACTCAAATCAAATGAAACAAATACGCCTTATTTTCTTCTTTGCTGTTTTCGCCCTTCCTACCCTGGCTCAGGAAATGGAAGGTGTTGTCACCTACGAAAAGGTGTACCACTGGGCCAGCATTTACTCCCGAATGGACTTCATGAGTCAGGAGGAAAAAGACCGGATCAAACTGACCTGGGGAAACGACGATGAAGATAAAACCAAAATGAAACTGGTTTTTACGCCCAGCCGGAGTAAATATACCTACGACAGCGACCAAGCCACCAGTGACGATGGCCGGTACAGTTGGCGGCAACGCGATTATATTATTTATCGTGACTATGAGACCGAAAAGAAAACCGAAATCATCGAGATGTTGGGTAAAACTTACGTGATTGAGGATTCGCTTCAGACGCCGAAATGGAAAGTAATGAATAAGATCAAGGACATAAACGGCCACGTGTGCATGCTGGCGGTGGCGGAAGATACCATCAAAAAGCAGAAAGTCGAAGCGTGGTTTGCTCATGATCTGCCGGTTTCGATCGGGCCGGAAAAGTACTTCGGTTTGCCGGGCTTGATTATGGAGCTGGATATCAATGAAGGGGATGTAGTGGTAACGGCGACAAAAGTGGAAATGAAGCCGGTAGGAGAGGAAGTTAATTTGCCGAAAAAAATAAAAGGTAAGAAGCTGACCAACAAGGAATACGATGACTTACTCTGGACGCATATTCGGGACAGTATGGTAGCGCATCGGAACCCTTATTGGTCCATGCCGTATTAAAATCAGCGGAAGCTAAATAGTTAAAGATCGTTAAAAAGGCAGTGCTTGAAGCACTGCCTTTTTTTATTATCACCTTACCATCAACTAAATAAATACAATTTTGGAGTAGTATTGGCATACTATTTTAGAGTATTATTGAAAATATTCTTCTTTTTAGAGATAGAACACTAATTTTGCGGTCGAATTCCATACAAAGGATTGTTTGTCAATCAGTTGTTAGGTAAAGCTGTGTTTTAGTAATCTTTAACCATAACTTAATACTCATAAACTCACTAGTCCCATGCAAAAGACAATTGTTGCCATTGCCCTTCTTTTAACGTTAGGTTCTTGCGCGAGCAAGAAAAAAATGCTGGCCGTTCAGACCGAACGGGATCAGATTCAACTCCAACTCGACAAAGCAAGAACCGACCTGAGCGATTGCGATGGTAAAGTAGCTAAACTAAATACTGACCTCAGAACCGCTCAAACGGACCTGGAAGCGAGGAATTCCAAGCTTAAGGAGCTTCAGGATCAACTGGATTTTATGAAGAAAAATAACAATGCACTTCTGGATCGTATGTCTGACCTTTCCGTGATTAGCAAGGAAGGGGCCGAAAGCATCAAGAAATCCATGGATGTCATGAACAACCAGGGTAACTACATCCGTGATCTTAACAGCAGCATTCAGCGCAAGGACTCACTGAATATGGCTTTGGTCATGAATCTTAAGCGTTCATTGCAGGACGTTAGCGACGAGGATGTACAAATCGAAGTGAAGAAAGGCGTTGTGTATGTATCGCTGTCTGACAAAATGCTGTTCAATACGGGTAAGTACGACCTGACTCCCCGGGCTCAGGAAGTACTTGGTAAAGTAGCTAAGATACTCAACGACTACAAGCAAATCGATATTCTGGTGGAAGGCCATACGGATAACGTACCCTTCCGCAGTGGTAATCTGGAAGACAACTGGGATCTTAGCGTAAAGCGTGCTACCTCGGTGGTACGTACCCTGCAAGAAAAATATGGTGTGGACGCCAGCCGCATGATTGCCGGTGGTCGGGGTGAGTTTATGCCCAAAAGTGATAACACGACCAAAGAAAGCCGTAGCATGAACCGTCGGACGGAGATCATCATTACTCCTAAGCTTGACCAGTTCTTTAATCTGTACATGCCACAGGCAGGTAAATAATCGGTAGAGGATTCTAATTTATCGAACTACAAACAAGGCGGGCGGCTCGTATATGTACGAGCCGCCCGCCTTGTTTGTAGGGTACCCTTCGTTTCATAGTCGCCAAATTATAATCCCGAAAGCTTTAGCAGGATTCTTTACCAGCAGCTGATCAATATCATGTCGGGTCAAACCCCGCTTGCTAAGTAAGGGTATCAGTGTGTCGAAAAGTTGGGTATAGCCCACAAATTTGGCCATTGGATCATCGGCTTCGGGACGGTACCAACCGGCATCATGCGAAATCAACAGACGGTTAAGCTGACGGTCTGATTTCATTTGGGCAATCCAAGCGGCGTAAGGCTCCGTATCGCCCCAACCGATTCCGTCCAGGCTAACCCAGGCTCCCTGCCGTGCTGCCGTGGTATATAGATTTTTATCAGTTTCATTTTGGGCATGTACCCACACAAAAGCACGGGGTGATACGCCCATCTTTCCGAGTAGTTCAATTTCCTGAAAGGCAGGTAGTGCAGGACCCGTGTGTGAACAGATGGTAAGTCCGGTAGCCAGGTGGGTGATGGCTGCCGCCCGCACCAATTTTTGGTGTAGTTCGGAAAGATTTCCGCTGTTTACGCCGATTTTTATAAACCCCGGACGAACATTGGTACCTTCGATTCCCTCTTCGAATTCCCGGATCCAGCGCGCGGCAAGCTGCTCATCGGTTTCGGTGAAAGCCCATTTGGGAAGATACTTGTTGTCTGCGGCTCCGTAATAGCCCGTGTTCGTAAGAATGTTCAATCCGCTTTTCAAGGAGATTTCGCGCAGGAGTTCTACGTCCCGGCCCAGGAAGCTAGGTGTACAGTCGACAAAGGAACGTACGCCCTTTTGTTTGATGGCCTCAAGGTAGGGCATTACTGACTCAAGAACCCTTTTTCGATCCCAGGCGGTGGGGGTGATTTTATCCGCGCCGATGAAATCAACCAGAATGTGTTCATGGATAAGCGTCATGCCCAGTTGGGAGACTGGAATCGCACCCAGTACGGTTTGAATGCTTCTTGCTTTCGGCTTCGTTCCTCCCAATAAGGGGAGAGCCACCGCCGAGTAGAGAAATATTCGTCGTTTCATGCCTGATTTCCCAAAAGCAAATCTTTCATTTCACTCCGTATTTTTTTCTTATCAAGTTTTCCGACGCTCGTTTTCGGGATTTCCGGCACCAGGACCACCCGGTCGGGTACATACCATTTGTTGATGGTACCTTGTTCACACTGTTCAAGCAGAATTTTACGAATATTTTCTCCGGTTTGTATTTCGGCATACTCCGGTTTCAACACTACCAGCGCATAGGGACGTTCGCCCCAGCGGTCGTCGGGTAGGCCCACCACGGCCACTTCGGCTACTCCTTCGATCTGGGAAAAAATGTTTTCGATGTCCAGCGAAGACACCCATTCGCCACCCGTCTTGATCACATCCTTCACCCGGTCCGAAATAGTCACGTAATAGTCGGGGCCGATTGAGGCCACATCGCCCGTGTGCAGCCAGCCGCCCTGCCACAGCTTTTCGGAGTTTTCGGGATCTTTAAGGTACCCCTGCGTCATCCAGGAGCCACGTGCCACGATCTCTCCTATGGCATGCCCATCGTTCGGCAGGAAATTACCTGCATCGTCCATCAGGCGCATCTCTACAAAAGGAGCCATGCGGCCCGCCTTAGTTCGAAGGTTCAGTTGTTTCTCCTGATCCCAGGTCAATTGTTCGTCATTCAGGTGGACAACGGACATGATGGGGGCAGTTTCAGACATACCGTACCCCTGCGATACATTGATGCCCAAATCCAGAGCGGCTTTGGCCAGGCCGCGGGTGAGGGCCGAGCCACCGATGATAACCTTCCAATTTGACAAATCCACCTGCTGGGCTACGGGACTGTTGACCAACATGGCCAGAATCGTGGGTACACAGTGCGAAAGCGTTACCTTTTCTTTGATCAGTAATTTCAGTAACATCTCGGGTTCATAGCGGCCAGGGTACACCTGCTTATTGTTCAGCATGGTAGCCACCAGTGGGAATCCCCAGGCGTGAACGTGGAAAAGCGGGGTGATGGGCATGTACACATCCCGATGGGAAAAGGGCAGGGCTTCATAACCACAGAAAAAAGTCATCAGGCCCATGGTATGCAGGAAAAGTTGCCGATGCGAAAAATAGACCCCTTTGGGATTGCCGGTGGTACCTGTGGTGTAAAACAAAGTTGCCCATGTATTTTCGTCAAAGTCCGAGAAATCATAGGTGTCGTTCGCCGCACCGAGCAGGGCTTCGTACTCGCCCAGTGTACCAAAAGAGGTAGGTGTCAGCTCGGCAGGTACCTCGGCGTACACCTTGTCGCTCATGACTACAAACTTGCGGGTGGTTGTGATTTGGTCATGGATGGTTTCCAGAATGGCAAGGAAATCTTCGTGTACCAGAATGATGTCATCCTCGGCGTGGTTGATCGTATACAGGATTTGGGCGGGCGACAGACGCACATTGATCGTGTGTAGTATGGCTCCCACCATGGGTACCCCAAAAAAGCATTCGAGGTAGCGGTGACTGTCCCAATCCATGACTGCCACAGTGTCGCCCGGCTGGATGCCCAACGTACTCAGGACATTTCCCAACCGCCGGATACGCCTGTTTAGCTCAAAATAGTCCATGCGGAATAAATCGCGATAAATGATTTCACGCTGAGGATTATAGCGCAGGCTTTGGGCCAACAGGCTTTTGATAAGCAGGGGAGCTTCGTGGGCGGAGGGCGTACGGGGGATCAGTTTGGTGTTTGCCATGGCAGAACGAATTAGAAATATGAGAAATGAAAATTTGGGTTTAGTTTGCAGAGCTTGCATTAAAAGTAACGAAAGCTTTCAATTACGTATACTATTTCTTCTTGAATAAGTAATAATCCCTATCACTCATGGCCCTTTCTCCTACAAATCAAGACCCCTTATACCCCACAGAGAGACTCATTGAAGCGGCCCACGCGCGCATTCGACCCTACATCCACCGCACACCCATTCTAACCTGTCAGACCCTGGATAAGCTGGCTGGTGCAGAAATCTATTTCAAATGCGAGAATTTCCAGAAAATCGGCGCTTTCAAAGCCCGTGGCGGGGTGAATGCGGTACTTAGCCTGACACCCGCCGACCAGGCTCAGGGTATTGCCACGCATTCCTCCGGCAACCACGCCCAGGCTATTGCCTACGCGGCTTCGGTGGTAGGCACAAAAGCTTATATCGTTATGCCTGACAACTCACCCGAGGTGAAAGTAAATGCCGTACGCGGGTACGGGGCGGAGGTGACGTTCTGTACCAATACGCCGGAAGAACGGGAACTTACCTTGCAGGACGTCGTGGCCCGGACCGGGGCGGTGTTTGTGCACCCCTTTAACGATTACGCGGTGATCGCCGGACAAGCTACTGCCGCAAAAGAACTTGTGGAGGATGCGGGAGTACCTTTACAAACGATTCTGGCACCTGTAGGTGGGGGAGGGTTGCTGAGTGGTACTGCCCTGGCGGCGCACTATTTTTCACCCCAAACCCAGGTGATTGCCGGCGAGCCCGAAGGCGCGGCGGATGCGGTGCTTTCCTTTAGAACCAGGCAAATTGAAAAGGCTCCCTATGTCAAAACCATTGCCGATGGATTGCTTACCTACCTGGGGGACAAGACACTACCCGTTATCCTGGACCACGTCACCGACATCCTGACTGTAACCGACGAGGAGATCATTGCTGCCATGCGATTGATTTGGGAACGCATGAAAATCGTCATCGAACCTTCCTGCGCGGTACCCTTTGCGGCTTTATTGAAGCACAAAGAACGTTTTTCCGGGCAAAAGGTAGGGATTATCCTTACAGGAGGAAATGTGGATTTGGGAAAACTGCCGTTTTGAGAAGCTCCTTACTATTAGGATGCTAAATTTTGGGTTCTATTCGTACTGAAATCAATTTGGCAACAATGCAGTACCAATTGGTTGCCGGAACCCTTTTACCTGGGGCTAGGGTACCTTCGATACTCTTGGAGCTGTCGGATAATATCCTATTGCATCCTGAACACCCGGATTTTGAGAAGATTAAGGTTATGCGTCAGCAGGTACCTTCGCTGGATGCGCGTCTGGGTCGGTAAAAAGACCAACCAAAGGGCACATTGCAAAAATGCTAGGGTACCCCTTGGCCGGATGGACGGGCCTTACATCAGTTTGAGATCCGGACATTGCATCAGAACCTGATCAAGGTCCTTCTGACGCTTGGCTGGGCTATCGTAGTACCAGGTGCGGACGATCTGGTCGTTGCCCCCATAAAAATACAACACCCAAAGGTTAGGCTTTCTGGGAAAGGGCGGGCTAAGCTTGATAGTTGCTACCCTGGATGGTTCTACGGCCGGATTGGCGATTCCGGTTCTGTACTTACTCTTCAATACATTCATGGCGGTATGGTTTAGATGAAATAATGGGTGGGGTTGCTGTACAGCTACCTATAAGAGAACGTAAAAGGATAGTTGTAATTACCTAAATCGTCAGATTGGTGACTTTTGTAGATCAAGTCCGGTTGAGAGACGATGAAACCGATGTGCTTGAAAACACCCGAGTATGCGTGATTTTCGAATCACCAGGGTATGACTGCCCATCCTGCAAAACGGCCCGCTACTTTGTTGTAGCGGGCCGTTGGACAAGTACGTAGAAACTTTGGTATACGGGTTTAGTGGTCAAACTAAGCCAACCTTTATTAAGGAGTAGTTCAGCCACTTCCCTTGACGGGGAAACGGTAATCAGTTGAATTTACTTGTAACTAAAAGATTTTTATTTTTGGAATTAATTTCAAAATTCCTTGTAAATCATCTTTTCGTTTCCGCTCTGTGGTATAAAACCAGGAGCCGAGCACCTTGTCTTTCTGGTGCTCATCCAGGCCGTAGAAGCGAAGAATCCATAAGCTCTTATTTAATGAACTGGGTGGACTTAGCTTGATTTTCAATATTTTAGAACGGAGAATAGGGCGATTACTGAAATCGCCGTTATACTTACTGCGAATCATAATACAAAGGTTAGAGGGGACGTGTCTACTTCGTAGATAAAGATTACATAAATATATAAAACTTATATTTTGAATAATAGTTTTAAATAAAAAAAAGCCCACTACAATGAAGTAGCGGGCCGTTTGATTAATGGTGTGGTTAGGTATGTCGATTCCCTTTGTAATGGTGGCTTTTACACCAGGCTGTAGATGTGTGCCGTATTCGAGAACTTAGTACGAGCCATCTGCCATGTTTCAAGGCCATAAAGGTACCTGGTACGGACCACCTGCGTTCCTCCTCTGGAAATATAGCATCCAGAGCCCAGGCATGTTTGGAAAAGAAGGACGAAGTTTAACATAGACAAGTTGAACAATTTGAAACCGCGGTTTGTCGAGTACAGGTCGGAAATTCCTTTTTAATTGGCCACCTGATCCTGCTTTTGGTATAAGTACAAAAAGGTTAGTTGTACTTGTTACAATCGTCCAATGGGGTACTTTTATAGACTAATCGGGCCTGAAAGCAGACGAATAGTAATCCTGAGGTTGTAAGAAGTCTTAAAGAGGAAGAGGCGTAACCAGAAAAGTGAATAGCCAGTAGCTGCCCTACCAGAAAACCCAAAGTAGTGGACCTTTTCTATTACTATGGGTATGTATCTTGATTCACCAAACCTCTTAGCAAGTGAGAATAGGGAAGTAATTCTTACCGAAGAGGTAAAAGTCTTCCAAAGACATGATTTTGGTGACATAAAATTATGCGCCTACGGGTTTCTCTACCCCAGTCGATCCTTACTAATTATAAGTTCCATTGGGATACTAACCTTCGGTCTAACGAACAGAACCGGATCTGAGCTATGTATTGATGGTTTTTGTCTAGGTACACCGCGCTTTTGCTATCGAATAATTGATTGTGATATGCAACCTGCAATGAGACAGGCTAAATTGAAAAATTCTTTTCAAAAGACGGCGAAGTTGAAGTTTTTTAAAACTTTCTAAAAAGTTGGCATTGAAATTGCGGGGCCTTGTTGCAGTAAATATTTATCTCGCCAATTTATTCATGACAAATAACGAAACCATTCTCACATTTCTGATTGATAGGACTAATTGGAATGATGAGGAATCCGTAGATTACTGTTTTGAACTCGCTTTCAAACTAGATTTATTCCACATGGTGGATAACATACTGGATCGGATAAATGCGGCTAAAACCGAGGAAAATATCCATAGCGAAGCCTCCTGGTAGGATGTTAGTACTAAAAATAAAAAAAAATCTGGTTGCTTGGCCAAACAAAGCGCGTGCATTTCCCGACAATCCGGTCGAGTGACTTTATGAGCGAGTATACATTCTCTTCTATATTCCTTACCCTTATCATACTCCCCGCTAAGGTACTCACGCGAGTACCTTTTTGCGTTTTTTAACCCTCCCGAAAACTTTTATTTCCAGAATATTATGCAATTGGCGGAGTTATAAATCCATTCTGCATGTAGAAATTTATATCATTCGCTTAGTTAATGTGGTAACAATCGTTAGTCAAGTTACTTAAATATTTTAATCAGATTGAGATGTTGATTGAGTAGTAGAGATGTGGGGCATTTTTCAAATCAAATAGTTGAATATAAGGAGCATGACGATCCGGGCAAATAGTATAGCCTGGTAGTGTCTTTTCCATTCATTTTATTATCAAATAATATAAAATGAGTCCTTTATATTTTGTATTATTGTTATATTGATCTTAATAGTGTAAATGGAAATAAGAAGCTGATTGATAAGAATTTATATGCCCGATATCCAGTTGTGCATAGTATTCCGTTGGGAGGCTGTGTACCAGAAATCGTTTGAAGCTTTTGACTGCTCTCCAAGCAAAATGGGCTGCACTATCAGTTGGCTAGGCCGTCAATGGCAAATGAAAAAAGGATCAGTAAAAACACACTAGTAGGTAACCATTTAATCAGAGAAGCACATCCTTGGCAACGAAGTACGCTCCTAAAAGGGCAACTACTCGCGGGAAAACCGTTCAAATCAACAACATTGAGATGTACTACGAGGAGTATGGAGAGGGAAAGCCACTGGTTCTTTTGCATGGGTTCGGTGGTTGTGGAAAGAACTGGAATCCCTTTACCGCCCAGCTCTCAGAGCGCCATCGACTGATCGTCGTGGATTTGCGTGGACATGGTTACTCCACCAATCCAGAGAACAAGTTTACACATCGGGATGCGGCCAGTGACGTTTTCCTTTTACTGGAAAAGTTGGGGATAGCTCGCTTCTCGGCTATGGGGATGAGTTCGGGCGGGATGACGCTACTGCACATGGCAACAAGCCAACCCAAGCGCATCGACTCGATGGTGTTAATTAGTGCAACTTCCTATTTCCCCGATCAGGCAAGGGCCCTTATGCGCAGAGCTGCGTTTGGCACCATTCCACAACAAGTGCAAGAAATGTATCGGGAGTGCGCAAAACGCGGTGATGAACAGATTCGTCAGCTCATTTCACAGTTCAATGCATTGCACGAAAACTACGAAGATATGAATTTCAATGCACAAAGTCTATCGACCATAACAGCGCGTACGCTCCTTGTGCATGGTGATCGCGACAACTTTTTTCCGGTTGAAATTCCTGTGAGTATCTACCGTTCTCTACCAGATGCTGCTTTATGGATTATTCCTGGCGGCGACCACGTTCCTATTTATGATTCCACGATTCCATTCACTTCAATAGCCCTGCGGTTCCTTGATGGGCCAGGCAATAAGTAATCATCAACGGTCTAACAAGACTTAATTGTGTATAGTCTTCCTTAGGAGGACCGTGAATCTCGATGCTGTTTTCCCACAGCCCTGAACAAAACCCAGTAAAAAGGCCCCTATCCTAAAATAAGGGCCTTTTCTAATGATGTGGTTATGGTGCTTACCTCCCGGGGGAAGTTCAGCCAATTGGAATATGGGGGTAATTTTTGCTGATGCTGTCCAAATCTTCCTTCAGACTGCGCTCGGTGTCGTAGAACCAAGCCCGCACGGGCTTCTCATGCCCCAGCCGGTCCATACTATAAAAGTAGAGCACCGCCAAATTGGAGTCGGTCAGATGGGTGGACACTGGCTCGATCCGGATGATTTTCGAATCGTTGACGGGGGGATTCGGGTTGGCGAAGGTGAATTTGCTCGATATATGTCCCATGTGTTCAAGATTTTGCCACGCGGTTGCGGTGGTGATTGATTATCAATTGCGTACAGCATTGCACTACTGCGGTTTACGGGCTTATCCCTGGTATACCTCGATGTGGGGATTGTTCTTTACCACTTCTGCCAGGTCAGCCCTTCTTTTTTGATCGGTGGTATAGAACCACGACCTAAGTACCTTGCCTTCCACTCCGTAGAACCGTAGACTCCATAGGCGCTCATTGCGGGGGCTGGCCGGACTTAGCTTGATTTTCCGAACGCTCGACTGGATCAGGTGCCGATTATCGTAATCGGTGCGGTGTTGACTAATAAGGACAAGCATAGGATGGGGTTGTTTAAACCAGTGAAACCACAATGGTTAGTAAGGTTATATATAAAACCATTCCACCGCTAGCAGTAATCCCCAAGCCCTGCCCCAAACATCGCTACACCACCTGGACCGGGATACAGGGAATAAGATATGGTTACACTTTACCCCAGTTTTGTGGCTATGCGTAGGAAATCTGTCCACTTTACTCTTTCCGGCAATCTATAGTCTTACTTGACTCAAGCAATTGGAATGTGGGGATAGTGACGCCTTATATTGGCCAACTCTTGCTTATGGAAGTATAGAATCACACCCTTATGATCTTGTCCCATAGGGCAAGGGCTTTATCTGCCTCCGGAGCATTCTTCAGTAATTCAATTTCAGTAACAGCACCCTATTCTGCTCATGATGGGTTAATGGAGGTGGCAGGGCGTGTTAGTGAAATGGAGTCGGGTTGTTCTTCACAGGCCATGGCACTGACTAGCAGTGTCCAGACTACGATAAGCGAATTGGGTAGGCTCACTAGTTATTGCTGTTAGTAGATAAGGCGTACTGCCTTACCAAAAACTTTTGGCACACTACTCAGGGCTCAGTACCGATCGGACGAAAAAGATGAAACTAATTAATAGCTGATTTTCAACAATGTACCGTCACCTAGGCTGGTCAAATAAGCGGTGTGGTTGTCCACTATTTTCAGATCGGTGGGCAAGTTCAGCTTGTCGAGCAATACCTCGCTGGAGGTACCTTTGGCCCGTAGCAATCGGCCCGTTTGGGGCGTAAAACCTGTAGGGCCAAAAATCGAATGTTCCAGGACAAGGTAGTTTCCATTGCCATCGTTCTCCACATCGACCAAGCTATTGAAAGCCTGCTGAAATACACTGAGATTGCCCGCCAGATCCATCCGGTACAGCAAGGCTTTACCCGCTGGAAACGGAAAGCCCAGGAGTGTACTGATGGCAAATTGCTTTCCATCGTAGGTGATGCCCGTAGGCACTGATTCGATAACGGGTGGCCCCGGTGGGGGACCGGTGGGGTTTGGATTCGGGATGCCCGGCACTTCGGCAACGATGCTCAACTGACCAGCCGACGAACGGCGAACGATGGCATTGGCCGCGGCATCGGCGAAGTAGAGCGCCCCATCCGGTCCGAGGACCATATTGTACAGGTGCGATTCACCGGTATCGTTTTTCAAGGTTTGATTGATCACAAATTGATGGATGGGTTCGGGCGTCAGGCTGGCGGCCGAAACCGCCGGATCGCCCGTTTTGTGCGTAGCCAGATTCAACTGGTATAACCCTTTCGCATTCAGCACATAGAGGATACCATTCGCAATAAGCAAATGGTCCGTAGCGTCCAGTTCATTGTCGGGACGTTTGAAGGAGTACAGACCGGTAATCAGGGGATGGACCTGGCCATCGGGCGTAATTTCGGAAACCCGGCCGTCGTTTTCACCGGTACCCTGCTCGCTGACGAAGATGCGGCCGTTAGCATCGGTTTCGACGCCAATCGGGGCCACTAAACCGGTAGCGAATATAGCGGTGGCCGGTGTGATGATAGGCAGGTCACGGTGGTCCTGGCAACTGCTGCCTAATCCTGCAATCAATAGTACGCCCAGCGTGAGTTTTCGGTTAGCCATATATATGATTTTATTATGTAGAAATTGAAGTGGTAGATGGTGGAAAGTATGGTAAATCTTACGGGGTTGGGGGTATAGGTCCCGGTACGTTATTCGCGACGGGTTTAAGCGATTTCAGATAAGTGAACACCGCCTTGATATCCTCGTCCGTCATGTGGGTGTAGTTAGGCCAGGGCATTGGCGGCAACAACGGCCGGTTCTTATCCAGACCTTTGGCTTTCCCCTGCCGCATGGCTTTGGTAAACTGAGTCAGTGACCAACTGCCAATGCCCGTTGCATCGGGGGTAAGATTAGCGGCGAACGACACCCCCCAGGGACCCACAAAGGCCGTATTCTGACCGTTGAACAGGACCCACTGTCCAGATTTGGCTATATTTTTGTCGTAGTCGCCCAAGGGTATAGTGCTGTTGTACCCCGACAGTAAGCGGTCTGTGTCCGGTGCCGGGCCTTGCGGTGTCATCTTTTTCGGCGAGTGGCAATCGCCACAACCCATTAGGGTTACCAGGTATTCGCCCCGCCTGAGTAAAGGATCATCGGCCGTTTTTTTGTGAACAGCGGCTCTCATGTGTTCCATTTTGGGTGCATTGTGCGGATTGGTAAAGGCATATACCAGCCCTGTAACGGCCAAAGCCGCTGCATAAACAAATTGCTGCATGGATGTTAGAAATTTTTGGGTAAAAAGAAAATTGGAGTCTAGATAGGCTAGATCCGAAAAAATAAATAAAGACAACGTGATGCTACCTACCCGCCTGGCTCCGGGCGGTTGCTAGGCTTGAAGTCGAAGTGGTTGCTTATTCGGTCGACGGAAAAACTGCTCCGAATCGTGGTACACCAGCGTCGGTACGTTATTCGAAAACTCCTTGAAGTCCCGGATAAAGTGCGCCTGATCCGAGTAGCCGAAGTTATACGACACATCCAGCCAGTTGGGTGCGTCGGTCGTTTGCTGAAACGACTCATAGGCATTTCGGAAACGAATTATACGCTGGTACAGCTTGGGCGTCGTGCCGTAGTTATCTTTAAAACTACGCTCCAGTTGCCGTTTGCTCACAAATAGGTGCTCGCTCAGTGCTTCAATTGATACATTTCCTTTCGCCTGCCGAATCAGGCGAGTAGCCTCGTACAGATAATGACGCTCCGTATTCAGGTTCTTGAACCGAGCCAGCAGAAACGATTCGGCGGCAACAATAACCGCTTGAATATCCGGGACGCCATGCACATGCTCAATTAGGCCGTTGGTTTCCTTTCCTAAAAACGTTTCCAGATCGGTGAATTGATTGAACAGCGACCCTACCGGCACGTTGAATAACTGGAGCAGGCTTTCGGGCTTAAGCCGAATACCGAACTTGCGGCCGGTACCTACCGCTTTCCAACGCACAGTGTCCCGATAAAGACCCACGAAAAACGCCTGAGGCAATTTCTGCCAATTGTCGTCAAACAGGGCGTAGGCGTGGTTATCGTCCAGGTGGAGAATCAGTTCCAGTGCCCCGAAGGGCATGCAGCGCTGAACAGCCGATTCCTGCTGTCCCTGCGTTTTAAAATCATGCAGCCAGTAACATTCCACGAAGGATTGGAGGGCGGGTGATGGACTAAACTCCTGGTAGGTCGTGCTCATGCTGATCGGTATGGTTTTCTCGTTAAAAAAAATAATGCCGTAGACAAGACAAAAGTACAGGTACTGAACGAGTTGTCATTGAAAAAAAGCGACATATTTTCAAACGTTTACTCTGTTTCCAGCGCAGCCTGCACCCTCGCCAGCCGCTCGAGCGGTAGCTCATCATTGGCAATCCCCAGAAATGTGTCAAAGACGGGGGCGGGCGCTTCTTTTTTAACACCTGAGAGCCATTCAATCACCTCTTTATCGTTTATTGAGCGCATCATCCATCGGCTTTCAGCCAGTAAGGTAGGCAACGGAATGGACTGAAGAATCCGGGCTTCCATCTGACGGATCTTTGCATCGGTATAGTGCGTCCATAGCAGGTACATCAGCACGTTTTCTTCTTTGTTCATATGGTAAAGATTAAAGGCAATGAACTCGTTGAAAGCGTACCCAAGGCGCTGTCCGATGGTTTCGCGCGGGGCGGCTGCATCCGTTGCCCGCCAGTCCCTGATTTGGTCCAATAAGGTCTGCGTCAGCTGATGATCGATGTCATGGTCTTTCTCAAGTTCATCGATCAACGGGGCGTTGTGTGGACGGATGTGAGGCAGAATAAACTGATCTTCATTCTCCGCGTGTTCGTCGAAGAAGTGCAGGACCTGCTCTAGTTGATCGACGGTTGCCCTAGCTTCGGATTGGGTGAAGTCGGTTTGTTGGATACAGAGGGCCGTATCGTACAACATACCCCGCAGGCCTTTGTGAATTTGGTTAAACACGTTATAGCGTTGTTCTGACATGATTTTTTTGTGTTTGGAAGTAAGGTGTATCAAGGTTTTGTGTTTTAATCCGGGCTGTGTCGGTCAGGGTACCTTTTCAAAGCCCCTGAGCGAACACCGGATACAGTCTATCGTTTTGATCTTTTGGCAGGACATGGCCGGATTTATTTGACCGCTGTGGCTTCAATCTCGACCAAAAGCTGCGGAAACGCCAGGGCTTTGACCTCCGTGAGCGTACTGGCTGGTGCGCAGCCCACGGCTCTCAGCCGGCCCATGACCTGACCGTAAGCGGCAAAAAACTGCTCAATGGATGTCGTGTAGAAATTAAGACGGACGACGTTGGCCAGCGAGTAATTCGCTTGCTGCAATACAGTTTCCAGATTGTCAAAACTGAGGTTGATTTGACCGCTCATGTCGGTTTCAACGGGTTGACCGGTAGCGTCCATAGCGGCTTGACCCGCACAGTACAAGGTGTGGGTTGACTGAGGAATTTCGATGGCCTGAGCGTACCCCAGCTGGTCTTGCCACTGCCAGGGATTGATGATTGACTTTTGCATAGTTACTAGTGTTTGTTTTAAATACCTATGCAAAAGTAGAGCAGCCTATTCACTCAGTATTGAACAAATGCGACAATTGAATCTGATGTTTCGAACAGCTTGCGCATCATGTGCCCACGCCAGGCTTTGTGTTCATGCGAACAGGCATGGCGGGTAGATGTCTGATTGTACCGTGGCCATATTAATTTTGTGGACATTGCCCTTCGGAATTATTCGTCCGAATGTGATATAGCGTGTAAAGCGCAGGCAGAAGTACCAGCAGAAAAGTGTACATGCCCCTTGGTCGTATTCTTCAGAAGGTGATTGATACTTGATTAAAAAACGCCATTCGTATTCGACTGCTTATACTTTTACCAACCTACCCAATGTCCAAAAAAGGGTAACCCATCGGGCTTGGCGGGAGCACAGGGGTACCCCAGGCGGCTACGAATAGGAGGTGGCACTATCAATCCGAACTTCTTTCTGCCAACTCATTATTTCTCGAAGATCCATTTACTCATTACAGTCCTAAGTCGACGTCCCTCTGCAATTTTGGCTTTTCAATTTGCGGTTCCGGGCTGGAATTTATACATTTAAGCGTATCAGTAAGTCCTGCCCCTCCAAAAGAATAATTGTTCAGTGGTCCTATCCATTCAAAAATCGATAGCGATTTTGCCGTTTGTCAACATGAGTACCAACGGCGATAACGAATTCTTTTGCGACGGGATTACCGAAGAAATCATCAATGCGCTGACCAAGATTGATGGTCTTAGAGTTACTTCCAGAACTTCTTCCTTTCATTTCAAAGGGAAGAACATTCCAATCCCTGAAATTGGGGAGAAGCTTAGAGTTTCCACGTTGCTTGAAGGAAGTGTTAGGGTGGCTGGAAACTCCATGCGAATTACCGCACAGCTAATCGATGCATCAAAAGACTTTCATTTCTGGTCCGAAGCCTGGGACAGAGAACTGGACAACATTTTTGAGGTTCAGGATGAGATCAGTTTGCTGATTGCTGAGCGGTTGCGCGAGCATTTCGGGCACTTCGAAATTCAGGAACACCTTGTGCAGCCAAACACCAAAAGTGTAGACGCCTACAAACTTTTCCTCAAAGGGCGGCAGACTTTCAATAAGTGGAATCCTGAAGATGTAAAACAATCGATGGCCTTCTACCAACAAGCCTTGATTATTGAGCCGAACCATGCCGAGGCGCTGGTTGGGTTGGCCGGTGCATATAGTTTTCTGTCCACCATTGCGATCATTCCTTATGAGGAAGGTTGGGGCAAATGCGCGGAGCTGACGCAGAAGGCTTTGTGCATTAACGATAAACTACCCGACGCCTATTATCAACTCGCCAACTTGGCATTCTATACTAAGTGTAGGTATCGCGAAGCGTTTGAGCATGCCACCAAAGCGGTTAGTTTGAACCCAAACCATGCGGAATCGAAGCGGTTATTGGCGTTTCTCTATATCCTGGCAGGAATGAATTCTGAAGCCCGAAAACACTTCAATGATACATTGAGTATTGACCCGCTTTCACAGGAAACACAGTTCTACAGTGCTTACATCGAGTACATGTCAGAGAATTATACCGCATCTATGAAGCAGATGGATGCATCTTTGGAGGTGAATCCGATGAACATGCCTGCCCATTCCGTGAAGGTCTTTTGTTTGCTCAAATTAGGGCGATATGATGAAGCCATCAATTATTTTAATGCGCTGCCTTCTGAGATCGTGGTGACTAGTGAAATAATAGGTTCAAAAGCCTTGGGCTATGCGTTGAAGCATGATACGACGAATGCAGAGAAATTTGCTGAATTATTGATTGACCTAGCAAACAATGAGGATGGTTTTACCGCAGATTCGTATCGGTTTTTGCTGGCAGGCTCAACGGCTAGGAATGATGATGCATTTGCCTGGGTAGAGGGTGCAATGAAATTAGGTTCACCGCTTTTGTTGTTGCGGTATTCCGATCCATTGGTCAACCCGATAAAAAACGATCCACGCTATATCCAGTTTCATCACAAGCTCTTTCCTGAAGATCTTTTTGGCGTTAAGAACAAAGCAGGCAAAAAGAAAGCCCTGTTTAATGAAGCAGAGTTGGCAGATTACAAAGCCAGGTTGCTGCAACTCATAGAGACCGAGAAATCGTATCTCAACCCAAAACTTTCGTTGCGTCTGTTAGCGGATCAATTGGGCATTCACGCCAATCAACTTTCTTGGTTGTTGAATGACAGTTTCGGAAAGAACTTCAACGAGTTTATCAATTATTACCGCGTGGAGGAATTCAAGCAATTGGCCAAACTACCAGAGAATGCCAAACTCACTATCATGGCCATTGCGTACGACTGCGGTTTCAACTCGAAAACCGTCTTCAATACCTATTTCAAGAAAAAGACAGGGCTTACGCCCAGGGAGTTTCTAAAAAACTGATTCTCACCCCATATCCTTTCGCGTAAGTTGTTCGGAATCGTAATCCGGAACACGTTCCGAGTAATCACGAACGTTTGTTGCGGTCATACTCCCTTGCTTTGTAGCAGAAAATCAAACAAGTATGAACATGTTACGATTAACAACCCTGATTTTACTGCTTTGTTCTCTTTTAGTTTCTGCTCAGGAGAGGAACGATACGAAAATTACATTAGAAGAAAGACTTGCTATCAAAGTCGAATACTTTGGAGAGTTGGTTCTGCATCCAGGGCTGAGTTTTGGCTCGGATTACACCGTTGCACGAAACAGGTGGGTTAGGGTGCATTGGAACACCGACCTTGGTGGTTACTGGCACCGCTGGAACAACACCTCTGTTTTTCTGAAGACGTCTATCGGCTCACGGCTGGCAATGGGCGCATTTTTCGCTGACCTAAACTTGGGTGTCGGATATCTGCATTTATGGGCGGCAGGTGTCGTATATCAACGAGCGGAAAATGGTAGGGTGGAAAAAGCTACAAATTTGGGTCATGCTCATTTCATGCCCAACGCATCATTTCTATTGGGCTGGGACGGTACACGCCAAGGGAAGCAGCTCTGGATGGTTCACCTGGGTCCGGAAGTTTATTTGCAATATCCATACAACCATGTTTTTCTCCCGCACGTAGCGGTCAAAGTCGGTTTTACTTACAAATTCAAACAACAATGAAGAATCTAATCATATCTACATCGATCATATTGTCAATCGTACTTGTCGCTTGTGAAAAAGAGAATTTCTTTGAAGGAGATCACTTTTTTGTGAGAAGCGCGGGTGCTGAAATGCCTGTTTATGTAAAGGGTAATATCCAGTCGGGAATCTTTATTTTATTCCTTCATGGAGGCCCTGGCGGGAACGCTTCCCTTCCTTCCTTCATGCCGGTATCAAAAGAACTCGAAAAGGATTATGCTTTTGCTTATTGGGATCAGAGGGGCTCTGGTCTTTCAATGGGAAACCCTGATGCGAGCTCATTTACTGTTGAGCAATTTGTGGATGACCTGGACCTCGTGGTGGAAACGATAAAGCTCAGATACCACAACCCTCGATTAATATTTTATGGCATCAGTTGGGGCGGAGCCCTTGGAAGTGCTTATCTAAGTACCCTAAACTACCAGGAAAAGGTTGCCGGGTTCATCTGTATGGACAGTGGTCATAACCTGATGGTAGGCCTTCCCAAGTCTGTGGAATTTGTAAAAGAATATGCACAGAAGCAAATCGATCAGGGCATCGATGCTGCCTATTGGACAGAGGCTCGCGATTGGTGCGCAACGGTTCCAGATATGACCAAAAAGGAAAATTACTTTAAGTATGACAGTTACCTGACCAACACCAATGCTTACCGCAAAGATCCAAACCAAGAGGTGCAAGGGCCTGAGGTAGGCGCCCTAGGCACGATGCATTCATATCTGTCTCTTGCCGTCTTTTTTAATGGCCAATACCTGGTGCCTCGATTCAATATTTTAGAGCTGAACTTGAGCGCAGACATGCTCAGGATCAAGACACCCACCCTAGTGATCTGGGGCAGGAATGATGGGGTAAATACCATTGAAATGGGATATGATGCCTTCAACAGCATTGGCGGTCCGGATTTTCAGGAAAAGGAGTTGGTCATTCTGGAAAACAGTGCCCACGAAGGTTATATCGAAGAGCAGGAATTGTTCATCCGTACCTTCCGAAGGTTTGTGAATAACCTATGAATTATGAATTATCCATCTTAATTAAAGTCCATCAATTTTTAACGAATTAAAATCAAAACAAAATGAAGGCAGCAGTTTATACATTGTACGGAAACCCGGAAGTGGTACAAGTAAAGGATGTGCCGAAACCAACTCCAAAACACAATGAACTGGTAATAAAAGTGAATGCCACTACCGTAACCGCAGGGGATTGGAGGATGCGTGCAGGTAATCCTTTTCCTATTAAACTGTACAATGGATTGTTTAAGCTCAAAAGAACCGTTCTGGGGCATGAGTTCTCCGGTGTGGTAGATAGCCTGGGAAAGAATGTCGCTAAATTTAAAAAAGGAGACACTCTTTTTGGGTATACTGGTGCAAACGCTGGTGCCCATGCTGAGTATGTTTTAGTGCCGGCAAATGGGGTTGTTGCCCACAAACCCGGCAATATTGAGGACCAAGATGCGGCGGCCTTGCCCGTGGGTGCCTTAACCTCTTTGTACTTTCTCCGAAAGGCTGATATTAAACAAGGACAAAATGTGCTGGTTTACGGAGCCTCCGGGAGTGTGGGAACTTATGCGGTTCAACTGGCGAAATTCTTTGGAGCCACTGTGACCGCTGTTTGTAGCCAGGCCAACGCAGAGCTGGTTCGCTCCCTGGGAGCAGACCAGGCGATCGATTATGGAAAACAGGATTTTGCAAAAGGTCCAGAGAAGTTTGATGTCATTTTTGATGCCGTTGGAAAAACCAGCTATGCTAAAAGCAAGAAGGTTTTAAAACCAAAAGGATTTTATCTTACGGTGGGTATGGGCGTTTCATTCATGCTTCAATCGGCTATGAATGTCTTTACCAGAAAGCACCAACTCATTTCGGGAGTGGCCAAATTAACCAAAGAAGAACTTCAGTTTCTCACAAGCCTGTTGGAAGTCGGAACAATTAAGCCTGTAATTGATCGGGTATATCCCCTATCCGAAATTCGAAAAGCCCACCAACATGCTGAGACAGGTCATAAAAAAGGAAACATAGTGATATTGAACTAACTTATACAACCTTTCCTAGCAACCTATTTTACTTCCAACCATAAACAAATGGTACGAATATCTTCCAAGTAGTATTGCCTTTGGAATATTACTTTTCATTGTATTCCTCATCAGCTGTTCCAAAGACTTAATCTATTTCCCAAAATCAGTTCAAGAAGAGGCAGAAAAAAACCTTGATAATAGTGTCCATATATAAAAGGTGGCGTCGACGATCCGAACTTCTTTTTGCCAACTCCTTATTTCCCGCAGATCTACTTATTCATTACAGTCCTAAGCCGACGTCCAGCTGCAATTTTGGCTTTTCAATTTGCGGTTCCGGGCTGGAATTTATACATTTAAGCGTATCAGTAAGTCCTACCCCTCCAAAAGAATAAATTTTCAGTGATCCTATCTATTCAAAAATCGATAGCGATTTTGCCGTTTGTCAACATGAGTACCAACGGCGATAACGAATTCTTTTGCGACGGAATTACCGAAGAGATAATCAACGCGCTGGCCAGAATCGACCAGTTGAAGGTCACCTCCCGGACGTCCAGTTTTCACTTCAAGGGTCAAAACAACAATATCAGCGAGATCGGCAAAAAGCTGAATGTGTCCACCATCCTGGAAGGGAGTGTGCGGCTGGCGGGAGACACGATGCGGATTACCGCCCAGCTTATCAATGTGGAGGACGACTTCCATTTCTGGTCCGAAACCTGGGACCGCAAGCGGGAAAATATTTTTGAGATTCAGGATGAAATAAGTCTGCTCATTGCCGACAAGCTGCGGGAGCATTTCGGACACCTCGACTACGCGGATCATCTGGCCGAGGTACCTACCACCAACCTCGCAGCGTATGAGTACCTTCTCAAAGGCAAGTACACGTTTAACAAGTGGAACCCCGAGGATGCCAACACCGCCATCAGGTACTTTGAAGAGGCACTGACGATAGACCCTGACCTCATCGAGGCCCATACCGGCCTGGCGGATGGATACAGCTTCCTGGCCGTGGCCGGCTTTGCCCCCCGCGCGGAAGCCTGGAACAAAGCCATCGGACACTTGGAGCGTGCGAAGGCCATTGACCCAAATAACGCTCCTCTCAACTACCTGCTGGCCAACCAGGCCTTTTTTACCGAAGCCAGCTTTGCCGGGGCTATGGACTACGCCCAGAAATCCATCGCCAGCCGCCCTACCTACTCGGAGGCCCAGCAGTTCATGTCGTTTCTGTATATGCTACGCGGAGACCTGAAAAAAGCCCGGGAGCATTTGCTGTACGCCAAATCCATCGACCCGCTGAACGTGGAGACGAAATTCTACGAAGCTTATTTCCAGTATCGATCCAAAGACTACGCACTGGCCCAGAAAACCCTCAATGAACTCCTGGACGTCAATGCCAAAAATCTGCCCGCGCTGATCACCCTGGCCTATGTTCTACTCAAAAAAGGTGCTTTTGGGGAAGTAGAGGTACTTCTGTCGGGCATTCCCCCGGAGATGATCATGCCCGATGAGAAGCTGGGACTCACCTGTCTGAAACTGGCAATTAAAGGCGACCATGTGAACCTAAAACAGCCCCTCGCCGACCTGGAAATGAATGCGACGGAGGATACCTCCTTTCAGGCTCATGCCTATTTGTTCAAAGTATACTGTGTGCTGGGCCGACACGATGAGGCCTTCCAACTGCTGGAAAAACTTTTCCAGCACCACTCCTCTATTTTACTGCTTTCCTTTGGCGATCCGCTCGCCGAAGCCATTCAGACCGACGCCAGGTACCCGGCATACCATCAGCGGATATACCCCCTTCAAAACGATACCTCCAAAACCAGAAAAGCCAGTACTTCGACGATGGACGAAGAGACCACCACGGCTTTTCTGGACCGACTGCATAACTTCATCGAGCAACAGAGTCCCTACCTGAATCCCTCCCTCAGCCTGCGGTCGTTGGCGGAGCTGATTGAAATTCATCCCAATCAGCTGTCGTGGCTACTCAACGAGAAGGTTGGCAAGAACTTCAATGAGTTTATCAACCAACTGCGGGTCGAGTACTTTAAGAAGCTAGTCGTCGATCCGGCGAATTCCCATATATCATTGATTGGATTGGCCTACGAAAGTGGGTTCAATTCCAAGACGGTTTTCAATACCGCTTTCAAGAAAACCATGGGCATGACGCCCAAAGAATACCTGAAAAGTCAGTCCTGACCGGACTTTTTGGTACTGATTTATAATTGCGGACCTTTAGGTGTACTTCCGAACAAACGGGTCCGAAGACTTCATTTAGTTTGTCATGAATCAAAAACAGTTCGTCATGAATTCAAACAAAATGAACGCCATCGTCGCGACCGGATACGGGTCAACGGATGTGTTTCAGTTCAAAACCGTAGCGATGCCTCAACCGAAACCAGACGAGGTAATGGTGAAAGTGATCGCCACCACTGCTACCACCGCCGATGCGATGATGCGTACCGGCAAGCCCTATTTCGCCCGCCTGTTCCTTGGCCTGACCAAACCCAAAAATCCGATTCCGGGAACCGGGTTTGCCGGCTACATAGAGCAGGTTGGCGAAGGTGTCAGGGATTTTCGGGTCGGGGATGCGGTGTTTGGCCTAACTACCCTGGGATTCGGGGCCAACGCGGAATTTCTTACCATCCGCGAAACGGGCGTCATTCTGCCCAAGCCGGCCAACCTGGATTTTGCGGAGGCCGCCAGCTACGGGGATGGTCATCTGACTTCATTCAATTTTTTAAAGCAGGTAGCGAAGGTATCGGCCGGACATAGGGTACTGATCAATGGTGCCTCGGGAAGTCTTGGTACTTCGGCCATTCAACTTGCGAAGTACTTTGGGGCAGAGGTAACTGCGGTATGTAGTGGCAAAAATGCCGGATTGGTCAAATCACTCGGAGCGGATGTGGTCATTGACTACACGAAGGCCGACTTCACCCAATCCGACCAAACGTTTGATTTTATCTTCGATACAATCGGCAGAAGTTCATTCAGGAAATGTAAGCCTATACTGAAAAAGAATGGCGTATACCTTTCTCCGGTAATGAAATTATCCCTCCTCGTCCAGATGATGCTCACGAAGCTTTCCGGCGGAAAGAAGGCAAAGTTTGAAGCCACCGGGCTGAATCCCGATCCGGTTTTGCGAACGCTCCTAAGTCAAGTACTTTGCATCCACCAGGCCGGGAAACTTAAAACCATCATTGACCGGCAGTTTCCCCTGGCCAAACTGGCCGATGCCCATGCCTACATTGACTCGGGCCACAAGGTGGGTAACGTAGTCATTTTGAACGCCTGAGTTTTTTAAATCACCAGAATAAATACAAGCAACATGACCCTTCTCACTAGAAAATATGCACTCATTTCCGGCCTGTGGCTAATCGCCATGGCCGTGGCCGCCGGCTATGCCTATGGCTACGTGTACAACTCCCTGGTAGTCGCGGACAACCCAGCCGCAACCCTTGAAAATATCCGGTCTTCCCTGGATCTATTCATGAGCGGTATCATCGGCTGGATCGTCATCTTCCTGCTCGATATCCTTGTCGCCTGGGGGTTATACCATTTTCTCAAAGAAGTCCATCCGGGTATTTCGCTCGCCACCGCTCTGGTTCGGGTCGTATACGCTTTAATTTTGGGAGCAGCCATTTTGCATCTCTTTACAGTGGTGAACATGGTGGAAAGTACCCCGTCGGCCACGCAGTTGATGGACGAACCGAAAGCTTTCGAATCCTTATGGTCACAGGGGTTGATTCTCTTCGGAGTTCACTTATTCGGTCTGGGAATCCTGACTCTGCGGGCCAGGCCCGTCCCAAACCTGTTGGGCTATTTGCTGCTCTTTGCCGGCCTGTGCTACACGGGACTTCATCTGGCCAAAGTACTGGCACCGGTGTACCTGGACCAGATCGTGAAGATCGAAATGGTCCTCAGTCTGCCGATGGCCCTGGCCGAAATCGGACTCGCTTTCTGGCTGATCCTGAAAGGTGGCAAAATGGATGTAGTACCCTCAAAACATAGCTAGTATGAAGATTCTAAAAAAAGTACTTCTGGGAATTGGAGTTCTCTTGCTGATTCTGGTTTTTGTCGTGGTAGGTATCATTCTCATTGACCGTAGCCAAACGAGCTACCTGAATGTGGATAACAACCCGGCGTTTGCCGCAAACACCTACCTGATCAAACATGCCAACGTCGTTCCCATGACGGCCGATACCGTACTCAGGGATCAGACGGTACTGATTAAGGAGGGGATGATCGCCGGGATTGCCGACGAAATTACAGATGCTAACGCCACTGTGATTGATGCAAAAGGAAGGTACCTGTCGCCGGGCCTCATCGACATGCACGTGCACGTGTGGGACAAGTATGAGCTGGGGCTGTACCTGGCCAATGGGGTGACGACCGTGCGAAACCTGTGGGGCCAGCCGATGCACCTCCGCATGAAGGAAGCGATAAACAGAGGAGAAGTTGTCGGGCCGATATTTTTTACGTCCGGCCCCAAGCTCACCGGTCCGGAGTACGTTGGCGATGATAATCTCCAATTGTTCTCGCCCGGGGAAGCCAGTGCCAAAGTCGCGGAATACAAGGAGCGGGGCTACGATTTTATCAAAACCTACAACGGCCTGACCCCGGAGCTGTACGATGCGATACTGGCCAAAGGGAAAGAGCTGGAATTCGACATTGTCGCGCACCCCAGTGACAAAGTACCGTACAGCTACCATTTCAGACCCGAAATCATCACCATCGAGCACGCCGAGGATATCGTGCAGCAACCTTTGGAGTACCAGCTGGACACGGCCAAACTAGATGAAGTAGTAGACCTGTACGCCTCGCACCCGAATACAGCCCTATGCCCAACCCTGGTGGTGTACTACAACATCTACCGACTCCTGACCGAAGAAAACGTGCTGAACTCCGAGGCGCTGAACTACATGAATCCCCTGATTCGGGAAGTGGACAGCCGGGCCCAGTACGATCGCTGGGCTGGCACCAAAGCCAACGACTCCACCATTGTGGACAGAATCCGGGATCAGCACAAATTCCATCTGTACGTAATTAAAAAGCTGCACGAGCGGCAGGTACCCCTCGTGGCCGGTACTGATGCGGGCATCGGAGTAACACCGGCGGGCTACTCCCTGCACCAGGAGCTGGATTTCTACACCCAGGCCGGTATGAGCAACTACGAAGCCCTGCAAACCGCCACGATCAATCCGTCCAGAACACACGATTTCCTCGGTAGTCAAGGGAGTATTGAAGTTGGAAAAGTGGCCAATTTGATTCTGACCGAAGGCAATCCCCTGGAAGATTTGGAAGTACTTAGAAACCCCAAAATAGTCCTGGTAAGGGGGCGGCAGCTCAAACGGAAAACGCTCGGTGCGTTTACGCAAAAAGCCCGGAACCGAAGCAACCTTCTGGCCTCAGCGCTGCGGTACGCTGAATACCTCATGATCGAAAAATAAGTACCATATAATGAACACAAAATGAAACAGAGAAAGAGTGTACTCAGAATAGTATTGCTGATTGGAACGGTCGTATCCCTGTATTTTGTACCGTGGATTTTATTGAGCGCGTGGGTAACGCCCCTTCCAGATACCGTGCAGGCGCAGGTTGAGGAGGCTATTGGGTACGGCTTTGATGGGATGATTGTATACGTGGATCAAAAAGGGAAAGAACCCGGCTTTTACGCCGCCGGCTGGCATGACCGAAAAAAGAAAAAACCCGCAAACCCACACGCCCTGTTCAAGATTGCCAGTATCAGCAAGCTGTATGTGGCTGTTGTCACGACAAAACTCGTGAAAGCCGGACGCTTGTCTTTGGATAAAAGACTCGCTGAGTACTTGCCTGAACTTGCGGGACGAATTGAAAATGCGGATAAAATCACTTTGAAAATGATGGTGCAGCACCGGTCGGGCATTCCCAATTTTACCGACACCCCTAGCTATTGGGTAGCCCCGCCGACAGCCAATCAAGAAAACCTCGCACTGGTACTGGATAAGCCGGCTGACTTTGAGCCCGATGAGAAGTATAGTTATTCAAACACGAATTACTTGTTGATCGGCGAAATCCTGGATAAAACGTTGGGATATAGCCATCACCAGTATATCCGGGAGAAAATTTTGCGCCCCCTTCACCTGAATAATACGTTCAGTCTGCTGGGTGAAGCAAAAGTAGAAAGCGTGATGAGCGGGTATTACGTGGGGTACGACGAGGATATGAAGTATAATGATTTCATAAACCCGGCCGGCTCCATGGTCGCCACGGCAGAAGATGTGGGTACCTTCCTGCGGGCCCTGAACGATGGGTCCGTGTTTGAGCCGGGAGAACAGGAAATCTATTCCTCCATTTACGTATACGAACATATGGGTCTGATTCCCGGCTATCAGAGTATAGCCAGGTACCACAAGGACATCGACACCGTGGTGATCCAGTTCAACAACACCACCAACTTTGCTGGCTATGAATGGAGTCTGGCTGAAATTTTCTACAACCGTATTGTGAAAATAGTGAAGCGGACGAAAAGTTTGTAAGGTGGGAAGGGCGTAAGGATGTCCCCGAAAATCAAAAAAAAATCGTTAGTCATCCGCTTTGTAGCCTGTACGTACCGATATTCCATCCAATCAAACCTCCATCATTGTGCGGGGTCTTCCGAGGAGAGACTACGTACTGAAACAACTCTAACATATGAAGCCACTCGTAACTAGTTTAATCTTTCAATCTTTCATCTTGGTTTTCATTGGTTCTTGTTCCTTCCGGCCCCAAGGTTCCATAAGATCAATACTCCACAATGTTAATGCAGATTGTATTATCCAAAAAGAATCAGTTGAAAGAAAAGGTAAGCTGGAAAGTGGAATTCGTGGGCAAGTGAAGTTTTTGGAAGAGAAGGAAAATTTTAGCTCAATATCGGATAAAATGGCTGAATACAAAATTCCGGCATTATCTCTTGCGATACTAAATGAAGGTAAGATTATATGGACAGACGTTTATCAAAATGCTAATTTCCCTGAGGAACAAAAACTGGACTGCGCGAGTATTTTCCAGGCAGCATCATTGTCGAAACCAGTCACGTTTCTCGCGACTATACGTATGCAGGCGGCCGGTGATATAGACCTGGATGAAAATATTCAAAACTACCTGAAAGATTTCAAACTTCCCCAGGGAAAACAAACAGCAGAGAATCCGGTCACGTTTCGTAATATCTTCTCTCATACTTCAGGAATTACTTCTGGTGGATACCAAGGATACACCAAAATTCTCGCCTTACCCTCGGATCTGGATATTGTACGAGGAAGCGCCGGAGTCAATACCCCGGCGATTGAAGTCGTCACACTGCCTAATGAAACACTGGCTTACTCCGGAGGGGGCTACACCCTGGCCGAACTGGCTCTTCAGGACCTATATAAGGATGAGTTATCGAACATCATGAAAAAATGGATTCTTGAACCTGCCGGAATGGAACACTCTGAGTTCACACAACCATTACCCGACTCCAAATCCGATCTGGTAGCCAAAGGGCACACGCAATCGGGTGAGGTAGTGGCTGGTGGTGGATGGAACAACTATCCAGAGCAAGCCGCTGCCGGGCTTTGGAGCAACGCTACTGATATGGCTAAATTCTTGATTAAAATTTATAATGCCTATCAAGGCAAAAGCTCGATATTCTCACAGTCGGATATCAAATCAATACTAAGTCATGAACGCGACGGAAGCGTTTACGGATTTATAGTAAACCATGCTGGTGATGATATAGCTATCACCCACTACGGGGGAATGCAGGTTACCGTACAGGGATGACCATAAGTCTTACGAGTGGCAATGGCCTGGTCTATTTGATTAATTCAGACAATGGTGGAGCACTGGGGAATGAACTGATTTTATCTGCCTCACAGGTATATTACTGGCAGCATTTTAAGCAAACAAATGTTCGGCGTAAACAAGTTAACGCTGACGTTTTAAAAGGCTTGACCGGTGAATACAAGTGGAACAATCAAATAGATCTTTCAGTCACATTTGATGAAAATAGCAAACAATTTTCACTTTATTTCCCCAATGGCGATGAATATAAGCTTGCGGCTATTGTTGGGGATGAACTTGATTTTATTCACTCGAACACTGGCGTGAAAGTTTCATTCTCCATGAAAGATGACTTATCCACTTTCAACCTCTATGGGCAAACTGGGGTTAAATTAAAATCCAAAACAGATGCTGATAAAAATCAAGCGCAATTAAGACAAGCGTTCATTAAAACTGTTGGCAACAATCCTAAGAAAAAATAAATTAAATTATTACAATAATACACAATTTATATACGTACTCAAAAATCATAAATAAATATAGAATACTATGACAACACATGATGCGTCTAAACTTTTTAAAAGTTTATCAACCGAAACAACGAACAAATCTGAACTTAAAGTGTATGAAAAATTTATTCATATCCTGAATGAATTAAATAATAGAGAGTTTACGGAAGCTGAAATTCAATCCATAGAAACGGAACTTGATAGCCTGAATTTAAAAGCATATTCAAAGAACAGAAAAAAATACTTTACAAATGCATTAAGTGAGTTTGAAAAGTATTTAAAGGATACCTTTTCGTTGATTTCGAAAGGATATTATGTCAATGTAGGAATTAGTTTAGGAATGACGTTCGGAATTATTATTGGTATTACTTTATTTTCAAGTTTTGATCGATCTTTGGGTATATCACTAGGCATATCTGTCGGAATGTTAATTGGCCTAACTATCGGTCGAAGTATGGAATCACAAGCTAATGCGGCGGGCAAGGTATTATAACTTACTTTTTGTCAAGCTTTTATTATTGCCATAATTATTAATAGTACTACTCTATTTGATAACTTCTATGTGTCTTGCATGCATAGACAATAACTTCTCTGGCCTAGAAAAAAACAGATGCTAGCAAGTAATAAACTCCATTAAAACAGGCGTTCATTAAAACCGTTAGCAAACACTGAAAGCCCGTAGTAATCAATGTCTTATAAGTCAAAGAGTAAGTTAATTTAGTCCGATAGCGCATTTAACTGGTCTATGGACCCAAACATCCAGTCCATGATTCCACCATCAGACCAATCTATCCAATAAAACAACACCTGTGGGCATTACTCATTTTCTTGGGCACGGGTATCGGGGCGGGCTTGTCATCAGCCACGCTACCGCCCCCCTGCTACTGATACATCCATTAAACAAACGACCTATGAACATCAAATTATTTAAAATCTTATTCTCAGTTCTCTCATTGGGCTGCCTGACTGGCTGCAAGAATAATGTTATAAAAGTTCCGGATTCGCCCTACCCCATAAGTACTGATTCTTTCTCGGTTGAAACCATCGCCGAAGGATTCACCATACCCTACGGAATTGCCGTAGTTGACGATAATGAGTACTTTGTCTCGGATAGGATCGGGAAAATGTTTCACTTCAAAGCGGGTACCCTCACCGAAATAAGCGGCATGCCGGAAGTGGTAACCTTCAATAACTCCGGAATACCCGCCATTCTGCACGGAGGACTGATGGATATTAGCCTTCACCCGAACTACTCGACCAACGCCTGGCTCTACATTTCCTACCTGGCCACCGATGGCTTTGCGAAGGTGTCCCGGCTAAAATTACAGAACAATGCCGTTAAGCAGATTGAGACCGTTTTTACATCGCGACATCAAAATTATACGGGGAACGGCATGCGGATTGTATGGGAAGACGATCGTCATTTTTTTCTGAATATTGGAAATTCCGACCTATCGACCCGAGCGAATCCCGTTATGTATGCGCAAGACCTGCATCACGATGCCGGAAAGATTCACCGCTTGATGGACGACGGGAGTATCCCCCCTGACAATCCCCTTTTCGAAGGAATTATATCCCCCACAACCATCTGGAGCTATGGGCACCGGGACGTACAGGGCCTGTACTTTGAGAAAAGTACCCATACCCTTTTTGGGGTGGAGCATGGTCCCAAAGGCGGGGATGAGTTTAATAGTATAGCAAAGGGAAAGAATTATGGCTGGCCCCTTTTTACGTATGGAATCAATTATGACGGTGCCGTAGTTTCTACTGTTTCTGAGGACTCTGCTGCCACATTTACGGTACTTCCTCAGCACTATTGGACTGTTCCAACACATGATGGAGGGCAAGCCATAGCCCCGGCCTGTTTGCTCAAAGTCAAGCAGAGTACGATTCCCGGTTGGAACGGTCATTTTCTACTGGGTTCATTGGCGTATAGAAGGTTGATGCTTTACAATCGTGCTACGGGTGAAACAGTGGGTCTGAACATTGAAGGCAGGGTGAGGACAATCAAGCAATTGCCCGGCGGAGATTTGATCGCATTGATTGAACGTACCGACCTTC
This sequence comes from Salmonirosea aquatica, assembly GCF_009296315.1. Lineage (NCBI taxonomy): Bacteria > Pseudomonadati > Bacteroidota > Cytophagia > Cytophagales > Spirosomataceae > Salmonirosea > Salmonirosea aquatica. Next base: position 6,301,825 of record NZ_WHLY01000002.1, on the reverse strand, counting down.
GTAAAACAAATGGCAGAATCATCAGAATAAGTAGCTAACTGACCGAGTGATGAGCGAACAGATCTGCAAGCATCCCGGAAGTACCAGGCGGGTGTAAACCAGGACACCCACGAGGTATACCTTTCATTTCAGGGAATAGCCGTACCGGAATAGTTCACTCATCACCAGGTGTTATTGAAGGGTACCTTTGGCAGGGATTCCTGCCCGGTTGCTCAATACCAGTTGAAGCCCACGCCCAGCGAAATGGCGGTGCTGCTGCGCTCGATGTTGTTTTCCAGGTAGGTGTTGCCGTACTGCACGCGGGTCTGTATATCGAAAGCGTAGTTTTTGCGCTGAACGATTTCGTACCCGGCTCCCACCGAAAGGGCGTACCCCAGGTTGATTTTTCCGTGGCTCTGCTCGTTGAAGTCGCACAGGTCGGGAAGGTCCACCCCCAGGCCTGCCCCGCCACTGACCCAGAACCGCTCACCAAGCCAGTGCTGAATGGTGGGAATCACGGCCTCGAAACTCCGATCGCGGCCTTCCGTCTGGTAGATAGAGCCCGGCATCTGGAGCAGCAGGGCGGTTCTTTTCGAAATCATCAGGCCCAGTTTGAGGTTGGGAAGGCTGATTCCGCTCGAGGTATAGTCCAGAGTTGCTCCCGGTCCCCGATCTTCCACGCCGAATACATTTAGTCCGGCACCCACGCCAATGATAAAACCTTTGCGCTCTACCCCTGGGTAGTTCTGGGCGAATCCAGTGGGAGAGCTTACTACGAATGCGATGAGTACTACTAGCTTTTTCATTTTGAACATGGTTTAAAAGTTGAATTGAAGGCTCAAAACTACGGCTGTCCCACAGGCCTGGCGCCCGCAATTATGATTGCGAACCACTTAGATGAAATTCCGTACTACCTGTGATATTCGGAACATCGGGGAATGATACAGTTCTGCCATGCCACCCATCGGACTTTACCGCGACGTCACTTCCTGGCTAGGAGCCACCTGATGACTACGTGCCGAACTGGCTGAGAGCTTTACCAAGGGCCTCCACCTAATAGGCCTAGGCTATCCTGCGCGCCAGCAAGCAATAGAAATGCTAATCCTTATAGATCTTAAAAAGATTCCCCAGAAAGGCTCGTTGCATTCCTGTGTCGGGCATTCTGTCGATGATGTTGAAACTTAATACCCGCCACAAAGAAATTGGAAGACCGGAGTGCTGAAAATGGTAGGGAACCAGGACGTATTCACAGTAAGGTGGTACAGATTCACAGCGGAGATAAAAAGATAAAGAGATGGTTGGCACCTTTGTCGAAAACTAACATAGAAAAACTAACATAGATATGAAAAAGGCGGTCCTATTTTTACTCCTGCTGCTCACAACGGCCCAGGCCGTTCGAGCCCAGATCGATTGGGGGGCTTATTCCCAAAGCTTTCCCGACGGGGCTCTGGATGACCCTGCCACGGTGGCCATCATTGCGGCAGTTCCCAAGCCTAACGACTCGTTTTGGATCATTACGGCCAATCCGACCGAAGCGTATTACAAATTTTCCGACGATCCTTCGTCACAGCAGGTACCTATGGAGCACATCATAGCCCGTAATTCGTTCGACAGCGCCCCTGTGCATTTTTTCCTGCACGGGGTGAATCCCCAAAACGCATCAGGATACCAGTTCCGCGTGAGGGAATATCCCGATGCCCGGGTTCTGGTACCCTGGAAAAATGCAGATCGGTTTACGGACTCCAGCCTTGTTAAAAGCTCGGGTCTGCCCGCAATGACTTACTTGGGTGGGTACAAGGCCCCGCTGGGTCATACCATCATCGTCGAAGTCCGCCAAACCAACCCACAGCGGATCATTGGGGTTTCAGTGATCCGCTGGGTTTCGATCAAACCAAACATCACCAATGTCTATACGTCGGACAATCTGGATGCCTTTCTGAAAAAACTACAGCATCCATGGGCCAGCCAAAGCGATCCGGCCCATGAAAGCAGACCGTCCGGGCTGTTAAAGCTGCCTGCTCCCCACAACAACCTTATCTTGTATTTGGGTGCGGATATTATTGATAAAGAGCAGCTACAGTACGAATTGCGAAAAAACGGCCGCGTGATGATTCCCTGGAAGAATAACGATTTTGAAAATAGCTTCATTTGGCTTAAAGACAATGAGCCCGGCGTATATCAGTTGCACATCCGCTACGCGGTGCAGCCGCAACATGTGACGGACTATGATTTTGAGGTCGAACCCGCCTGGTATCAGTCTTTAAGTTTCAAAATCATGCTGGGTATATTCTTGGCCGCATGTTTCGGTGCCGTTTATTTCATGCTGCTTTTTATCCGGCAAAAACAGAAAGCCAGCCGGGAACTGGCCAAAAAGACAAGGCTGCAGCTGGAACTGAAAACGATCTACGCTCAGTTGAATCCTCACTTTGTCTTTAACGCCTTGAGTTCGATTCAGGGACTGATCAATCAACAGGATATCCAGGGGGCCAACCGCTACCTGGCTGATTTTGCCCGGCTGATGCGCGAGTCCCTGACCAACAGCAGCAGAGAAGAGATTTCGCTACACGAGGAGGTACAGGGGCTGGAAACCTACCTAAAACTGGAACGACTCCGATTTGGCTTCACGTACCAGATTAGCCTGGATGATGCCATCCAACCTTACGAAAGCAGTATTCCGGCCCTGCTGTTGCAACCCCTGGTAGAGAACGCGGTCAAGCACGGTGCTTCCGCTTTGGGAAAGGCGGGACAGGTGGACATCCGTTTCGAAAAAAGGGACGAAATGATGATCGTACGGATTTCCGATAATGGAAAAGGCTACCCGGACGAAGCTTCCACCGGCGGCTTTGGTTTGAAACTAACCCGCGACCGCATCGAACTGATGAACCAGCTAAACCCAGTACAACCAATTCAACTTGAAATCACCGCCCGCTCGCCGGCGGGTACCGAAGTAATACTGCGCTTTAACCATTGGTTTGCATGAAAGCTATTCTGATTGACGACGAACAGCCCAACCTGGACAACCTGCGGGCAATGCTGAAGACCTACTGTCCCCATGTGGAGGTATGCGCCACCGCCCTGAACGCCCGGGATGGCAAGCTGCTTTTGCAGCAGCACCAGCCGGACCTGCTTTTTCTGGATATTCAGATGCCCGGCCAGAGTGGTTTCGACCTGCTGCGGAGCCTATCGTCCTGCCCTTTTGAGGTGATCATTGTCACGGCCTACGAACAGTATGCGATACAGGCCATGCGCTTTGCGGCCGTGGATTATTTGCTGAAACCGATCGATATCGGCGAGTTGGAAGCGGCGGTCGACCGAGCCATGAAACAACGTCGCCTAAAAGCGCAGAATAATCAGTTGGAGAACCTTTTGCAGCTCCTAGCCAGTCAGCAAGCTAATGAAGAACCACGCTTGGCTCTGTCCACCACAAAGGAGACACGCCTGGTGAAAGTCGGCGAGATTGTCCGTTGCGAATCGGCCAATACCTATACGACCTTTTTCCTGAGCGATGGAGAATCGATGCTAGTGTGCAAACCCATCTATGAATACGATGAACTTCTGAAGAAGTACGGTTTTTTGCGTTGCCACCAGTCCCACCTGGTCAATAAAACGTGGGTAAAAAGCTGGAGGAAGCAGTACGGCGACTTCCTGCTGCTGAACGACGGTACCGAGATACCAATATCCCGCGGTAAAAAGGAAGCGGTAAAACGTGCCCTGAATCTGTTTTAATTCGACTGCGTGTTCTTACTAACCTTTACAGAGATGAGGTTTTTAATTCGTGGCTTTTCCTGAGCATTTGGTTCAAAGGCAACTTTTAGATTGGTAACAAGAGATCGGCACGGCTATCCAGAGTTTATCAACTGTCTAAAACAGGGTACCTTGGACATTCAAGGAAAATGTCTAAGGTTGTCCAGGAAGCGGCATGAGTCTTCCGTAATAGCGGATCGTTACGCTTTCTGAAGCACTCTTTTCCGAGACCCTATTCCCGTCCCACCTACACCCATTGCGGGTCGTTATTTATTCAACCGAATCAAATCCGAAGCGATCCCGCCCTTAGCCAGGCTGAATGCCTTGGTCGCTCGGCCGGTGCCAGGATCGTATTCGTAAAAGCCGCTCGTATTGTTGCTCGCCGTATTGTACTGAAAATAGAATTTGCCATCGTATTTGTAAGCATTGGGGTACCCAAAGCCGGCGGTGAAGGGAATGTCATCCAGTACACTGACTGTCTTGGCGTTTAAGTCCAGCTTAACCCAGCGCTGGTTTTCGCTGTAGAATATGGCGTTTCTCAACTCGAAGAACTCTGCTTCCGTAATGATGCCCTGTGCGAATTTGCCAACCAACTCAAGAATTCGGGGGGATTCGGGTTGGGCCGAGATACAGGAATAAGCAATGCCGTTGGCATCGTAAATGCTCCCCAGCATCAGCTGTACCAAAAGATTCTGTTGGCCGAGGGTATTGACGGGATTGAAGCTATAGGAGGCGTCAAAATCGGTTGAATTGGCAGGAATCTTCAAAATCTGGGGCCGTGCATATTGTGCGGCTCGGGGGCCCATCTGTCCATCCAGGCCATAGGAGCCCTGGGTGAAAATATAGATGTTCCCGCTCTCATCGACAATCTGGTTTTCGTTGCCCCTCGACACCGGATAGCTGGCGTTCGCATAAGTAATGGTTTTCTCCCACTGCCTGCTCGTCAGATTGATTACTTCCACGTACACGTCAGTAGCATCGTAGTAGGGACTGGTGTTTTCATTGTCGGTTAGCAGGGCCAGGAAAACCCGGTTGTCCTGTTTTCTATAAACAATGTTGCTATAATAGTTTCGTGAATTAGCTGCAATTTTTTTCGCCTTTGACATGTCAATCTGCCCCAGGGCTTCCATGGTACTGGGATTGAAAATACCCACGTACCGGTCGCTGTTCCACAGGGTGTACAGTCCCAGATTGTCATCAATGATCTTTACAAAATTGAGGTCGTTCAACAGGGGTATGCTGGCCACTTCGACTAGTTTTCCATCCTGGTCCACCGCAATTTTTGAGAGCGTCCGGTCACCTCGGAGAGACGTTCCAAAAATATAATTCTTCCAGTCGGCCTTCCCAAAGAAATAATTGTAGGTGGATTTGGCCGTCATGTCCACAGGGGTACTGCCGGGCAGGTCTTCGAAGTACCCGGCGTAGTAGGTGGATCCGCCCGTGGATTCATTCACCGAACTTATGACGTATCCGCTTTCCTTATATTGCGGTCCGGGGGAGGGGTCCACCTTGTTGTTATCGCACGAGATAAGCAAGAGAGCCACAAGAGGTACACTCAGAATTTTGCTATTTTTCATTTGGCTGAAATTGGTTTATTTCGAACAGAAGTTTTACGTTGAAGTGGATCCCCGCGCGCGGCACCAGGAAATTATCGAAAAGTTGGGCGTTGAGAATATTGTTGATATTGAGCGCCAATGTTAGGAGCGGTTTGGCAAAACGGTATGAAGTCCCCACATCTATCCGGTTTTGAGTGGGAACAAACGAATCAGGGGAAGAGGTGGGCGTATCGTCACGGCCGATCAGGATATGGTTGAACGGGGCCACATGCAGGTAATAGACGTACACTCTGAATTTATCGTTCCGACTCAGCAGGCCGTGGGTTTCCCATCCGAGTTCGGTATTGGCAAAAAATGTCGGATTATTGGGGAAAGTAGTGCCTACCAGGAAAGCATTCCGGGGGTCTTTCAGGGCTGAAAAACGTTTCCGTAGGGTGGTAATATTGCTTCGCCAGGTCCACGCTTTCTTTAAGTTCAGAATCAGCTCGCCTTCCAGGCCTATGGTCTTCACCTGGTCTGTATTTTCGTACCTCCTTACCAGCCCGTTTCCTAAGAAGATAATGTCGTTCTGCTTATGCCAAAAGCCGTTCAATGTGGTGTTGATGGACAGATCGCCCGCAAAAACGTGCGTATAGTGCCAGCCCAGGTTGACATTGTCACTATTTTCGGGAATCAGGTCGGTGTTGCGCAGGATGTCGGCCCCGTTTCCTACGAACTGCTCGAAAAAGGGAATCAAGAAGCCGCGCTCGTAGGAAGCGCGGGCGAAGAAATTGTCCGTGAAGTTGTACTTTAGGCCCGCATTCCAACCCCAGAAACCATCCTTTTTTTTAACCGGCAGAAGGGTATTATTTTCCGCCCCGTTCAACTGGTAGTCGAAGCGTTTTAGCGCAGCCGACACTTCCACGCTTTCTGAAAATTTCCCGTTGTACTGCAGGCCGGCGATGTTCTTGGCGAGGTATTGCGGAATGCTCAGGTAATCCCTTTCACCTTCTTCCCTGAGGTGATCCTGGCCAGTCAGCTGCTGGTGGGCCCAGAGGTTGGACACCAGGAACCGGTGCTTCTCAGTGGCTTCCCATACCAGGGTGGTGCGGTTGATAAAATTGTTATAATAGGTGACGTAGTTCGATCGGTCCACGTATTCGCCGGGTGCCGAACGGCCCACCACCTGGCCGCTCCAGCTGTAGACATTGGCCGTGGTATCCACAAAATTCAGCGCCTGGTGGCTGTAACTAGAAAGGGTACTGGCCTTGAAACGATCATTCATAAACGCTTTTTCATAGCGGGCGCTCACACCGTAGTTTCGGGCTCGGTATTCCACCTCGCCAAAGGCGGTTGTGCTCACCCGGGCACCATTCTGGAGTTCCTTGAAGCCCGTGGAGTAATTGGCGGTGAATCGTAGCTCATCGGCCCATTTTCTGCTATGGACTCCGAAAGAAACCCCTCCGAACGCCATGCTGTACGCGTCATGGAAACGCCTGACCCGCTCCACTCTGTTTCTTTCAAAGACCAGCGCACGCATCGGATAGTCATTGTCGGAATAGTTGTAGCTGGCGTTGGCATTTATAAAAAAATTCTTTCGATTGGCCAGACCGATTTCAAAATCGACCAGATGCGTGTTGAAGGAACCCAGGCTATAGGAAGCGCGGAGATGCGAATGGGCTTTTTGCTCAGTGATGATATTGATTGCCCCACCCATTGCATCGGTCCCGACATCGACAGGTACCACCCCCTTGTAAACGTCCAGCCGCCTGATGGTACCGAGCGGAAGCGTGGAAATATCGAAGCTGGGATAAAGGAACTCCATAGGTAGCCCATCGACATAAACACGGATAGCGTTGCCCCTCATGCCGTTGATCGAGATATCCGACCTCTCACCGAGGCTACTCGACCGTCTGATCCGTACGCCGGCGATCCGGTCGGCTATATCCGTCAGCAGGTTATTCTGGGTGATTATCTCCCGGATATCGATGCTGGAGATGGGAATGGTTCTCTGCTGTTGCACTGAGGATGTTTTTTCCGCAGCAACCACCACCTCATCGAGGACCTGCGGATCTTCGGTCATTTGCACATTTTCAGCCGTTGCGGGTTGTCCTATCCGGATAGCTATTGTGACCTTTCGATAGCCCAACAGCTGGGCCACCAAATTATAGGTACCATAGGGGACATCCTCGAATAGGTACCGGCCGGCTTCATCGGTAGTGGTAGTGAAATTAGTATTTACCAGATAAAGGCTTACATGGGGTAAAGCTTCGGATTGGGCGGTTTGCACGAGTCCGGTTAGGCTTCCCTGCTGGGCCTTTGCTAGAAGAGGAAACAGAAAGCACATCATCCAGTAGAATTTCATCATGCGGACTTGTTCAATACTCCCATTTTAGAGTTACATAACAAAATTACACATTTATTCGTGACCGGTCTGTATATACATATGAATTATAAAAATTATAGAACATGATGGAATTTTGTCCTTTTTTGACAGGAGTCATTATATATGTTTCATAATCTGACTACTGTGCTGACTTACATTGGGTTAATTCCGGTGGATGTCAACCGAAATGTTTGGCTCGGATCCATCGTTAGCTATTGCCTTCTCTGAGGCGGTGCCAAGAGAAGACTGGTGACACTGACTGGCCTGCCGCTAGATATATCCCTATCTTCTCCCGGTCAACTGTTCCTGAGAATGTCGGCGGCAAAATGGGTTCCATCTGATGCAGGCGGCAGTGCTCCTCATAAGGGAATGCTTATGCTTACCTATTTAATTCATCGTTACTCCTTGGTCGAACAACTCAGGCAGGGCTTTCGGTACCCCTGAGAAGTGTATAAATGAAAAGAAGTGATGAGCTGATATCTAGGCTACTCAAATCTCAGGCCGATCCTTTAAAGGCATCTGGAGCTAGGTTTGACACTTCCGCGTGGGGGTAAGTGGGCTTTGACAAGGACTTTTTTTATTCGGTAAAAGTCCTACCCCGGGCCTGTCTCATCCCAGCCCCCGCAATTTCTTATAAAAACCATCGCTGTACGTATTACTGATGGGAATGGTCTGTTTGCCAATCCAGATCCGGTTTCTCTCGATATGATCGATCTTGTCGATGGCCACCATATAGGAGCGATGAACGCGGGCAAAATGTGGGGCAGGCAGTAGCTCCTCCAGCTGCGCAAAGCTCAGCAGCGTCATCAACCCTTCCCGAGTAGTGTGAATCATCAAATAGTCCCGCATCCCCTCAATGTATAGAATGTCACGGATGGAAACTTTCTGGATGCGATGCCCGACTTTCAAAAACAGATACTCCTGCCCGTAGGCCGGCTCTCCCGCGGTTTCCCCGAGCGTCGGCACCCGTTCGACCCCTGATTCCTGGTACAGGCGCAGTACTCCCTGATAAAACCGCTCAAAGGAAAAAGGCTTTAGCAGGTAATCCTTCACTTCCAGGTCGAATGCTTTCAGAGCATACTGGTCGTAGGCCGTCGTCAGGATGATCATCGGCCGGGGATTCAGCATGGAAACAAAGGTGAGCCCATCTAGGTTGGGCATATTGACGTCAAGGAAAAGCAGCCCGGGTTTGTCCCGGTCCATTTGCGCCGCCGCTTCCATAGGACTCATAAAGGTACCTTGCAATTCCAGAAAAGGAACTTTGGCTACGTATTCTTCCAGTATTTCCTGAGCCAGAGGCTCGTCGTCAATGATATAGCAGGTAAGTTTTCGCATGATTAGGCGGTCGATGGAGACCCTGGATATTTAAAAGAACGGTGAACAGGCCACCCAGCTGGCGGGTTTCCAGGCTGTACTGATCGGGATATAACAGGGCCAGCCGCTTGCGAACATTCGGGAGCCCGATTCCCCCCGGGCTTTCCAGGGCATTGCCCCCATTCTTTCCAACCGGATTTTGGATACTCAAGGTAAGCGTATGGTCATTGATTTCCATCGTTACCTTCACATCACCGGGCTCCAGACGGGCGGGGCTGTGTTTGTAGGCATTCTCCAGGAGGTGGATGAAGAGCAACGGAGCGATATAACAGGAAGTGGCGTCTCCCTCCACTTTCAGGTCCACCACCGGACTTTTCTTATACCGCAGCTGCTGTAGGCTCACATAGTCCAGCAGGTACTTTATTTCTCTTTCAAGCGGCACCGTGGCGGCATTCGATTCATAGATCATGTAGCGCATCAGGGAAGACAAGCGAAGGACGGCCTCCGGGGCTGCCGGGGCCTGCTTGTAGACCAGCGTGTGGATGTTGTTGAGGGTATTGAATAGAAAGTGAGGATTGATCTGTGATTTCAAGTAGTACAGCTCCGCCTCTACGGCCTGTTTCTCCAGCTGCTCCTTGCGGATGGTATTGAGCACCAGATTCTCCGTCACCTTGGCCAACCAGCTGAGAAAGATAAACGGAACTACTAGGGAGATCAGGGAGATAAAATAATATTCAGAAAAAAGGTCGAAGGTATCCAGCTTTTTGTAGTGCAAAAGCACATACAGCAAAGGCCCTGACCACAGGATAGCTGCCAGCCTGAGGTAATAGGTACCTCTCTTTCTTTTACCGGACAACCGGGTCAAAAGATAGAAATGGCTGTAAAAAACATAGAGACTCGTCAGCAGTACATCCACGGTTAAGATAAACCAATGGGCGGTATCCTGGCTGTGCTGCAGAGCAATCACCAGACTAAACAGGATCCAGAGGACGATGTGGAGCAGCGTGAATACTTTTTTTATCCGATTCATCCGACAAAATTATCTGATCCTTCGGTACCTCCATGCCTATTCGACCGGAAGCGTATTCCAATCTGCGAACGGGCCGATTCATCCTGCCAGTGAATTGGCAGAAGGAAAGCCGCAATCGGCAGAATGCTTTGCCACGGTGGTATATCGCTTTTTGCTTTCATTTCGAGTACCGGTTCTTTTGGGTCGAACAGGCACAGAAAAGCAAAGCATTTTGAAATGCTGCGCTGTCTACCTGCAAAAACATCACCGCAATATTCTTGGTACCTATGGAAAATAGCCTGGTTAGCCTTTCTATCCACAACATCTCCAAAGCCTATCCCAATGGGCGGTCCGCCGCAGCGGTTCAGGCGCTCCGGGATGTTTCCCTCACCATACCAAATGGCATGTATGGCCTGCTCGGCCCCAACGGGGCCGGCAAGTCTACCCTGATGCGCACTTTGGCGACACTACAGGAGCCGGATGAAGGGCAGATCTTATTGGGAGAAATAGATATTTTGAAACAAAAGGACGAAGCACGCCAGGCGCTGGGGTACCTGCCGCAGGAATTCGGGCTCTACCCAAAAGCAAGAGCCGAGGATATGCTGGACTACTTCGCCGTGCTCAAAGGCATTACCCACCGGGCTTCCAGGAGAGAAGTGGTACAAGCTTTACTGAAACAAACCAACCTCTGGGAAAAGCGCCGGCAGAAACTGGGCGGTTTCTCCGGAGGCATGCGGCAGCGCTTCGGCGTGGCGGTGGCCCTGCTGGGCAGTCCAAAGCTGTTGATCGTGGATGAACCCACGGCCGGGCTGGACCCGGCCGAGCGGGTGCGCTTTCTGAACCTGTTGAGCGAACTCGGCGAGAAAAGCGTCGTAATCCTATCCACCCACATTGTGGAAGATGTCAGCGAGCTCTGCACCCGAATGGCCATCATCGACCAGGGACGGATCCTGCTGGAAGCCGAGACTTTAAAAGTTGTGGAGGGAATACGGGGAAAAATCTGGCGCCGCATCGTGGAGAAAAGGGGTTTGCCCGCGTTGGAGCGGGAACATACAGTCATCTCCACCAAGTTGCTGAGCGGACGAACGGTAGTCCATGTCTACGAAGAAACAGATCCCGGCAATGGCTTTGAGTCCGTGGCCCCCGATCTGGAGGATGTCTACTTCACGACCCTGACCGGATCGACTCGAAGCCACAAACCGGAGACCACACGATGAAGTTCTGGAAGATCTTTCGCTATGAGTTGGCCTATCTGGCAAGGCGCATTTCCACCTGGCTCTATCTGGTCGTTCTTCTCGCGTTTGTAATGGGCATGAACCAGGTCATCAAACCGGGTGACGGCGTATACCCCAACAATACCTTCCTCATTACGGCCCTCACAGTCCTTGGCGGCCTTATCTGGCTGGTGATAGGCGCGTCAATAGCCGGAGAAGCAGCAGCCCGCGATGTGCAGACGCGTATTCATCCGCTCGTATATACAACACCAGTCAGTAGGTCCAGCTACCTAAGTGGAAAATTTATGGCGGCCTTTGCGGTGAATGCCCTGCTGCTGCTTTCTTTGCCGGTGGGCATACTGCTTTTCTTCTACCTGCCCGGTCTGGACTCCCTGCGGGGCATCGATCAGGGTGAACTACTGCCGTTCAGGCCAACCGTTTACCTGAATGTCTACTGCTTGATCGCCTTACCGAATGCTTTCGTGGCCACCGCGCTCCAATTCGCCCTTGCAAAGCTCACCCGCCAGGTGGCGGCCAGTTATATGGCCAGCTTGCTGCTGGCCGTTTTTCCCCAGATGATTGCGGTTGGGGCGGCAAACCTCTTCGGGAATTGGGACTTGCTCAAAGTACTGGATCCGGTCGGTGTGGCCGGAATCATTGGCAACGAATTGCAAACATGGACACCCAGCGAGAAAAACACGCGACAGGTTACGCTGGAAGGGATGTACCTGTGGAATCGCATTCTTTGGCTTGGCGTGGCCCTGGGGTTGTTGTGGCTCACCTACCTCCGCTTCAGTAGGACCAATCCTGAAACCAACCGCTGGTGGAGTCGCTTTTCGTGGCGGCCAAAAGTACAGGCCAAAAAAGCAGAAACCGCAATCGTTAGCGCATCCGCTATTTCTGTTCCTCAGGTTCGACGTGGTTTTGGTTTTGCCACCCATTTTCATCAGACGCTGACCATTGCGTGGGACTCTTTTGGGAAAATAGCCAGACATCCTATGGGACTTACGCTAGTTAGCGCTATTTGCCTGGCCTCGGCAGCGTTCAGTGATCAAATCATTGCCGAATTTGGGATTCCGCTGCTCCCCACCACGCAGCAAGTGGTAAACTACCTGGCCGCTCCGGTCAGCAGTGTCAATACCCCTGGGTGGTGATCCCGCTTCTCATCATGTACTTCGCGGGCGAGCTGGTCTGGCGTGAGCGGGATGCGGGCCTGAGTGATATAATCGATGCCGCGCCGGTACCGGATTGGGCGCTCCTGAGCGGCAAGTTCCTGGGTCTGACTCTGACCATCGTGGCTTGGATGGTACTGCTCATGATCGGAGGTATCGGGATGCAACTACACCTGGATTACCACAACTTCGAGATAGACCTGTACCTGCAGGTGCTTTTCGGGCTCCAGCTGGCAGACTACCTGCTCTTTGCTTTGCTGGCCCTGGTGGTGCACGTAATGGCGAATCAAAAATACATAGGGTACCTGGTGGTGCTTTTGCTTTACAGCTTCATGGCTTTTTCCTCCCATTTTGGGGTGGAGCACCCCATGCTTATTTTTGGCGCAGACCCGGGATGGTGGTACACTGACATGCGGGGTTTCGGACCTACGCTTGGGCCGTGGCTTTGGTTTAAGCTATACTGGGTAGCCTGGGGTATACTGCTTGCCGTGGCAGGGAGATTGCTCTGGGTACGGGGAAGCGATCAACGTCTGAGCTACCGAATTCAGTCAGCAAAGCGCCGCTTCACCCCCTCAACCATCTGGATAGCCACAGTCGGTGTTGGGTTTGTTCTTACCCTGGGAAGCTTCATTTTCTACAATACCAATGTGCGCAACGAGTACCTAACCACAGCCGACCTACTGGAAAAGAAGGCCGAATACGAACGGCGCTACGGCCAGTACCTCCAGACTCCGCACCCCCAGCTGACAGCCACCCGGCTGCACGTCGAACTCTATCCCGACCGGCAGGAAGCTGTCATACGGGGTACCTATACCTTGGTAAACAAGGAGGCAGTATCCCTAGACACCATCCATATAGGGAGCGCTTTGGGTGTAGAGTTTAGAGAAGTAAGTTTCAGTCGGCCAGCCGTTGGCGTGGTGATAGGCAAAAAACTCCACCACCACATTTACAGGCTGAATCAACCGCTACAGCCAGGAGGTTCATTCCAAGTGAACTTTGTAGTGTATTATAAACCGCATGGCTTCCGGCATAGCGGTACCAATGACTTGGTGGTAGAGAATGGCACCTACTTTACAAATTACGACCTGCTTCCTACGATTGGTTACCAACGTCATCGGGAGATAATGGATGCGGTCGTAAGAAAAAAGTATACACTTCCGGCGCGCCCAGTACTTCCCTCCCTCGAGGACCAGCAGGCCCGAAAAAAGCCGTTCAGTACCGATCAGACTACCTTCGAAGCCATTGTGGGTACGGCACAGGATGAAGTAGTCGTTGCACCAGGTAAGTTGCTTAAAACCTGGACGGAAGGCGGCCGGTGCTACTTCCACTACCTGACGGATGCTCCCATCGGGAGCGAGTACGCCATCCTGTCCGGTAAATACGCGGTGCGGGAAAGCCAATGGAATAACGTTGCAATCCGGGTGTACTACCATCCCGGACACGCCCGGAACATAGACCGTATGCTCCGGAGCGTACAGGCTTCGCTGGCGTATTACACGGCGCAGTTCGGCCCCTACCCCTTTGGCCATCTGACCGTAGTAGAGCGCGCCGGTCCCGGAGCAGGAGCCACTGCGGATGCGGGCATCATCTACTACGGAGAACAGTACGCCCTGATGAATCCCGATGACAGCCCGGATGGGTTCGACCTGCCCTACTACATTCTGGCGCATGAAGTGGCGCACCAGTGGTGGGGGATGGCCCGGTTGACCCCGGCCTACGTCGAGGGAGCCGGGGTTCTGATTGAGGGCCTGGCCGTGTACTCTGGCATGCAGGTTCTGGAAAGGAGCTACGGCGAGGGGCATTTGCAACGATACGTGGACTTTCTGCATTCCTTCTACGAAATGCCCCGCTCAGGCGCCACGGCTACCCTGCTCCGGGCGAATGAAGAATTTCTCTACTACCGAAAGGGGGGACTCGCCCTGCATGCCCTGAGTAAGTACATCGGCAAGGAAAAGGTCAATGCCGCGCTGCGACGTCTGCTCCAAAAGCACGACGCGGGGGAGGTACCCCTGCCGGCCACCCCGGACCTTTACCGGGAACTACAAAACATCACCCCGGACTCTTTACATTACCTGTTACACGACCTGTTTGAGCAGAACACGTATTGGCGCCTCAAAACAAAGCAACTGGCGGTAAAGCAAAACAAAGCAGGCAGCTGGCAGGTGACTATGAGGGTACAGGCACAAAAGGTAATAGTGGATAGAACGGGTCATGAAAAAGAAGTTCCGATGGAGGATTGGCTGGAGGTTGGCCTTTATGAGGAGGGCAAGGGGACAAGCGAGCCTCTCTACCTTCGGATGCACCGCATACGCTCGGGGGAACAGACCATTCAAGTGACCGTACCGCGAACACCCGCACGCGGCGGCATTGACCCCAACCACCTGATGATCGACCTGAGGCTTGACGATAATATGATGCACATGGACGGGTAATAATGCCATGTTCGAGGTATTCTGGAAGGCACATTTTACAAATGTCTTCCCCCACACTCAGCTTTTCCATCCAATTTTTTACAAAAGGTACGCTGTTTTTTTCTCAGCGTACCTTTTTATGTTATTGATAAGTGAGTAGGATTGTGAATTTATTGTATTTTGGGGTCGATGGCAAAATACAATCGGATCGCCGATATCACAAAGTGAACACGAGCTCCTGTGTCAGCGCTGTGCCTAATTAAAAGAAGCGGGCTGGAAATAGACCAAAATCGCCCAAGCTTTGGGCCCAATGGAAGGGTGGGTGAGCCGGACGCTGAAAAAATCAGATAAGATGGCGAGGCTGACTTAGTATAGTGCAAACCTGATGGGTCTGCTATCTGCTGCCTTTTCTAAGTCGAACCTAGGCAGCGGCCGAATGGGTACCCAGGGAACAGACACCAGTCATTACCGAGAAAGCAGGACGGAACCACCTCAGTCTGATAGTGGCGATGGCTCCCAAAGGACGCTTGTATACGGGTGGGCGGGGTGCGGCATTTAACGGAGCTGATGTGGTTTGGTTGTCAAAGGAGTAGTGTCGGCGCTACCGCCGAAAAAACTTGCTCATAATCAGTAAGGACCCTGAGCTAACGGTACCACTATTCGTAAAAATCAACAGGTGAAAACTTCCTGAGCCGCAAGAAAGGATGGGTTCACCTGCAGACATTGCCGGCGTACAGTCCTGAGTGGTCCGCCACCACAGCTAAATCCTGTAGATTGGTAAAGGTGCAAGAATTAGAGCATGTTGGGAAATTAAATTTGGCAAAACTCAATACTTGCGGAATAATCGTTGAATTGGTCATCAAACGAATCGAAGAACTAATGAACATGTAAATTTCTGTGAAAGCTACTCACCATTTTTGCTTGATCAAGTCAGCTATTTGGGATTCCCAATTCTTTAACATACTGAAATTCTGTTCAATACAAATTCCAAACAAGCTCTTAGGCAATAACTCCATAATAAACTCGTCCCATTTCCGTAAAAGGGAAATGGGATTCTTTATAAACTAATTTATCTATCAATAAAAATATTATGGATAAGACAAAAAAAATAATTGCAGATTCTGAAACTTTAATCATTTTTGGAATTATTGTTTTAGTAACCGTAATAATTGCTTCGCTTATAGGAAAGTATCTGCAGAGAATATTAAAAAGAAAAAGTGAAGATCAAAATATAGATAGTACAAGCTTTGTGTTTCTAAAACATATCATTATTGCAACAATTTATTTTTTCGGTTTAGGATGGGCACTGTTGACATTGCCTATTTCTGAAAATTTTGCGCATTCTTTATTTGCGGGAGCTGGAGCTTCCACTTTGATATTGGGATTTGCTTCTCAACAAATTTTAAGTAATATCATGAGCGGAGCTTTTCTAATTATTAAGAAACCATTTAAGATTAATGACATAATTGAAATCCAAGGTAATAGAGGAAGAGTAATTGAATTAGATTTACATGATATTACAATTGAGGATGAAAAAAAGGATAAAATTTTAATCCCCAATTCAATGATTTCAAATGGGATAATTAGAAATGTAAATAAGAATTTAAAAGAAAAAATTAACACACAATAATGGCTCTTCCATTGAGTCGCTACTGCTGTCTGTCGCCAACAAAAAATGGACAGCCGGAGCAGTGAAAAGAGAAGAAACGGTTTTAAACCCATTATACTCGCTGAAAAATATAAGTGCAGCGGCGCGCCCCTTTTCCGTCGTTTCAGCATCGATAACTGTTTAGGTTTTTTGCACTCTGCTACAATTTGCTCCTGACGGCCCCAATACGCATCCGCGGGATGTAGATTATCCAGTGAGTGTCCCGGCGTCCCGGTCATGATACTACTGGTGATAATAAAACATTACCCATCCGGTTAGATGTTGGCCCTGTTCATCGGGACTGTAATAATGCTCCGGCAGCACATTTTTCATAGACCAATGCCGCGACGGCGTACCGTTGGCGCTCGATTTTGCCGGCTCCGGTAGGAGATGAAATGGCGCACTTCGAATATATTCAATGCTTTCACCTTTCAAATACTCTCTTAAATACCGTTTTTTCTTTGTTTTTGTCACGGCAAATAAAAAACGCCACACCTACTAGCAGGTGTGGCGTTAAGTGGAGACGGAGGGATTCGAACTCTTATTCGGTTGCTTAAAAAAGTGCCTTTACGGCTTGTATGGGCACTTTTTCGGTTTTTTTTTAGTGGCATTTGGGGGTATTTTTAGTGGCACCGGTGCCGAATTGGCACCAAATTGGCACCATTTTAGAATTGCATTCTTTTAAGATTGATTGGTTGGGTAGTCTCACCGCGCCGGGGCATCCACAATCCGCAGTACTTTCCATATCTGGCGCAGATCCTGGGTTTTGACATTGATTTTGCCACCGGTTTCGGTGTTGTCGCTGTGCAGGGTCAGGAAACCTTCCTGGTAGTTGTTGTCGCGGATGCGTTTTATGACGAACGAATTGGCGAAAACGACCACGTACACGCCGCTCGTGATATAAGGCCAATCATTCGGATCTACCTGCTTGCAGCGCACGACCGTAGTACTGGGGTAGTTGGGCTCCATGCTATCGCCATTCACTTCAATACAAATCTGTCCTTCAAAGGAGCCATTGCCTTTCTTAATTACCGTGTAGGTTTCATGGGTGTTGCCTTTGAGTCCATCGGGCATTTCGATGAAGCTTGCGCGCGCCGGTACCGATACGAAGGGCAACTCGATAAATTCAAGATCCTCAGGGTATTTTATCTTATGAGGATAGTCTTCAACAATGTTTTCATTGACTATGTCTATTAAAGATACATTGTAACGTTCTGATAATAAGGCTAGTTGCTCAATACTAGGCTTGCTTGTACCTTTCTCCCACTTCTGTACAGCAGCGGCTTGTATCCCAAATAGTTCTCCTACCTCTCTTAAACTCAGCTTATTAGCTTTTCTTAGAAACCGTAAATTCTCTTGCATTGTCATTTCGGGATAAAATAATTGTGTATTTATCTTGTTTTTTATCTTAAAAAGATAAATATTTACGTCGTAGTAATTACGACTTGAAAAGTAAGCCGTAGTACGATAAAAACCAATGATTGCGCGAGTTAAACCACGATAAAATTATCTAATGGAAGAATCACTTGAAATCGAAGTCCTGAGAAGCGAATTCCAGATGCTTCGGGAACATCTGGGTAGCAGGACTTGGAAAGACCAAGTCAGGAAAGTTGACTCTTACTATCAGTCTGGACAAGGATTGCTTGACATGAATGCTGTTCGTGACAACCAGGCAAATTACTCACGCACGTTGCGACTACTCCGTGCAATGAGAAAAACCATTAATGGGGAAGCCTCCCAAACTGCCATCCGCAAGCAAGGCCTGATCCGCTCCGAACCCCTCCCTGACAAATACCCCGCCGCCCATCGGGCCGCGCGCCAACGAGCTTCTAACCGGAAGACCACTAAATAACCCGTTCACTTTTAACTATTTCTAAGCAAAATGGAAACACTCGATTTGAATTACACGATCAAGAACCCCGTGCCGGGCGTCGCTACGCCGCCCGTGCGCGACTTCGTGGGCGAAATGGAGGCCAATCCCGTACTGCGCGACGACAGTAAATTCTGGAATGCCCTATTCAATGGGCTTACGTACTCAGAAACACTCGGCCCTGTTTTCGGCGAACGCTACACGAACCTATCCTGGACGATCATGCCGGAAATGGAACAATGGAAGGATCACCTGCTGTGCTTCGGGATCGAGTGGCATCATCCCGAAAATACGCTGAAGGAACTGCGGTTCATCCGGGCCAAGGCCGATGAGTACATGCACTGGATGAACTATGAAGGATGACGCCCTGGCCATTGCCTATTTCTGGGAGCCGGTCACGCTCGTGACCGGCCTGGCTTTCGCCCTACTGTGCCTGGCCGTAGCCGGGTGGCTTATTTACGAACTCAAAACTGCCCCCAAATTCGATGAAAAGGGAAACCCCATCACCCCCCAGCCGCGCCCTGATCCTAAAAGCCCGGATCGTAGGACGAAAGGAAATGATCAGTAATGCCATCAAAGAGGGACGCTCGGCCGAGAGCATCCGCTTTTTGCAAGACAACCAGTCGAAAGATGAACAGGAGTACCGACAACTCATTGACAACCAATAACACAAAAGGCTATGCCAACTAAAAGAATCAAATACCCGACCGTCGTACTGGATACCGAGCAGTTGGGCTTCCACTACGACACCATCCAGTGCCCCACCTGCGGGCTAGTCCAGAAGGCCCGGATCATCGACACCAAGCCCCGCCCTACGTACCTGCATGAGTGCAAGGCCTGCAAATGGATCATTGAAGGCGATGAATGGAATTCGGTGGTACCCGTCTAACTCAACCAGGCTATTCCCATGAACCGACCCATTCTTTTGAAAATTGCCTTTGACCGTGACCAGATGAACATGATCCACATGATGATCCGCCTGGGCAAGACGCAGCGCCCCTACTGCCCTACGAGTCTACGGAGCTTGGAAGCCAAGGTACTGGCCTGCCGCCTGAGCGCCTACAATAGTGGCTCGTACGTGCTGGAACTGAACCAGCCGGAGGGCATCATCCTGCGGGGCTGCAACACCGACTACTGCGTGGGCATGGCCGACTACCTGCTGGCCCTGGAAGGACAGCTGGACGCCCTGCCCTGTACCGACGAACATCTGGAGCGCTGGGAGCGGCACCTGCACATCTTCGGCCAGAAAGTCCAGGACGCCCTGGTGCAGTACCGCCGCGCCACCAAGCTCCAACAAATGCTATACTAGTTTTTTGCTTCCCCCTGCTCTCATATAGAGAGTGTTCATTAGCGCTTCTCAGGCCGGCGTTTGCGGGCCGTGAGAGCAGGGGGCTTTACTTACTATCTGAATGTCGAAAGTTGATTTAGACCGATTGTTTGCCGAAGACGGGGGAGAGCGCTTCATCATCAGCATCTACCCCGACTCGGAAGAGAGTTTCAGGAATACCCTCCGGAAGTTCAGCGTCCGGAAAGAGAAGACCCCGTCGGCGAGTCTGAAGAAAATGAAGTCGGGCGAGTGGGGCGTGACCGACTTCGGTGGTGACAGCAAGTGGCGCAACGCCATCCACATCGCTATGCTGGAAGAGGGCCTGGACTACGGCCCCGCCCTGGGCAGGGTGTGCGAGTTTTACAACTACCAGGATGACACTAATAATTACGCCCCCAAGCCCAAATACGAAGAGCGCCCTGCCAAACCCGACGAGCAGGAGGGGCATATCGAGGTACTGCCGCGCGAGATTACCGTGGCCGAAATGCGGACGATCCTGACCGATAGCGCCTGGGAGGCAATGGGTAGTACCGACAAACTCCGGGAGGAACGCGGCCGGCAGATCTTTGCGATGTACCACTGCAAGGCGCTCCAATCGTACACCACGGTCTACCAGGGCAAGGTGCTCACCACCCTCAGTACCGATGAATACCCGATTTTCTACTTCGATGAAGGTACCTTTGGGAAGATCTACCGCCCGAAGGCTCCCCATGACAAGCGCTTCCGGTATGTGGGCACCAAACCCCGGCACTTCATCCACGGCCTGCAACAGGCCAAGGACTTCGTGGCGCAGTGCCAGAAGGAGCAATACGACGCCCAGGCCGCCAAGCAGGCCGCCGCCGAGTTCCAGGACAGCGAGAAGGAGCAGGCCAAGGAAATCGCGCGGATCGATGTGAAGCTGCCGGAGATCATCCTGTGCAGCGGCGGCTCGGACGCCCTGAATACCGCCGCTCTGGGCTACCGGGTGATCTGGCTCAACTCCGAAACCGAGACGCTGAAGGGCGAGGATTACGCGGCCCTGATGAAGCTCACCTATAAGCTCTACAATCTGCCGGACATCGATACCACGGGCAAAGTCACGGCCCACGCCCTGGCCACCAAGTACCTGAACCTGCTGACGATCTGGCTGCCCGACAAGATCCTGCGACTCGACCCCGAAACGGGGAAGGCCACCAGCAAGGATCAGCGGGACTACCTCCGTACCCACAAGAAAAAGGACTTCGACTGCCTGGTGGCCACGGCCATGCCGTACCGGTTCTGGGACATGGAGCGAATGCTCGACGATGAAGGCAACCCCAAGTACAAGTTTGGCCGGCCGATCGTCCAGTACAAGTTCAACCACGTGCAGGCCTACAATTTCCTGTACCGCTCGGGGTTCGCCCGGATCAAGTCGGAGCGCGATAAGGAGGGCTTTTTCTACGTGCAGGTGACGGGCAACGTCGTCCGGAAGCTCGACCCGCAGGAGATCAAGAATTACCTGCATTACTTCCTGGAAGAGCGGGCGCAGTTCGACGCCGACATCACGCTCGACCTGCGCAACGCGATGTACACCACCAACCAGCTGAGCGTGTCGAACCTGGCCAACCTGCCGCTGGTGGAGCTGGACTTTGTGGCCACGGGGCCGGATCACCAGTACCTGTTCTTTCCGAACTGCACCTGGAAAATCACACCCGGTGCGATTGAGGAAAGCAAGGGGCTGAATACCAGTAAATACGTGTGGGAGGATAAGGTGATCTCGTATCCGGCCAAGGACAAGAACCACACGCCCCGTATCAAGCGCCAGTCGCCCATGTTCCGCATCGATCGGCGCAATGAAGCCGACTACGGCATCGAGATCCTGGACGACAGCTGCATGTTCCTGCGGTTCCTGATCAACACCGCCCGCGTGCACTGGCGGAAGGAATTGGAGGAAAGGCAGATGCTGTGGATGACCCACGACAAACCCGCCAAACGCGAGGAGTACATCGAAGAGCACGGCCTGACCCCGGAGGAAGAGGGGAGGTTCTTCGCCGTCCGGAGCCAGGAGGAGCAGGAGGCCTACCTCGCGGCGCACCGGTTCGACCTGGCCGGGCCGCTGCTCACCGAGGCCGAACGGCAGGAGCAGCGCCTGCACCTGGTCAACCGGATTTATACCCTGGGCTACATGATGCACCGCTACAAGGACCCCTCACGGGCCTGGGCGGTGTGGGCCATGGACAACAAGTTGAGCGATATGAGTGAGGACGCCAAGAGCAACGGGGGATCGGGCAAGTCGCTGACCGGAAAGGCGCTCAAATGGATCTGGCGCTATAATGTTTCGTTCAGCGGCCGCAACCCGCTGCTGACCAAGAATCCGCACATCTACGACAAGGTGACCCGGCACACCGACCTGCTGATCGTGGACGACTGCTTCGAGTACCTGGACTTCGGGTTTTTCTATGGCGACATCACCGGCGACATGAACCCCAATCCCAAGCAGACCCAGAGCTATACCATCCCCTTCGACGAGTCGCCGAAGTTCTGGTTCGACTCCAATTTCGGCGACCGGGATTTCTCGGAGTCCACCCAGCGCCGCAAGCTCGTGACCTCGTTCAGCGACTACTACCACGAGAACAACGGCCAGTACCGCGAGACCCGTCAGCCCACCGACGATTTCGAAGGCCGTCGGCTTTTCTACGATTTCACGCCCGACGACTGGAACCGCTTCTACAACTTCCTGGGCGAGTGCCTGGCCTTCTACCTGTCGGCCACAGAGAAGATCAAGCCCCCGATGAACAACATCCAGAAGCGCAACCTGCTCAGCTCGATGGGCGGCCGCTTCTTCGAGTGGGCCGAGATTTACTTTGCGCCGGAATCGGGACGGCTGAATGTCTTCATCAGCAAGCAGGACGCCAAGCAGGAGTACATGGAGGGCGAGAAGATCCGCGACCTGAGTACGCAGAAATTCAGCGACTACCTGCGCAAGTACGCCGACTATCACGGCTACGAGCTGAACCCGGAAGAATACCAGAACAACCAGGGGCGCATCCTGCGGGAGCACAACGGCAAGCGCCAGGAGCTGATTTTCTTCAAGACCCGCCGTCCGCTCGCCGATCCGGGCGAAGGTTCCCTGCCACCCTCGGACGATATGCCCTTTTAGTTTTTAATATCTTAATTCTATATCAGTTATGGATGAGCAAAAAGAACACCCCCATATCCACTTCCTGCGGGAGCGTAGCCTGTGGACCGATGTGAAGGGCCGGAAACTGCTGGTGCTACGGCATTACTTTGCCTGGAACGGCGCGGCGCACGTGGTCAGTAGCCTGGACCTGGTGCTGCTGGATGAACTGGCCATGATCACGCGGCCCCGCGCGGAGCTGGCGGCCCTGGTAGCCGATGGCAAAATGAAATACGATGGTGAGCTGGCGGTGAAGGTACCCCTGGCCGTCCCCAGTGGCGTGGTGCCGCAATTAGCCGGCGCGGAAAACTAGAAATGTAGTTTCATTGGCCCGGTTTCCACACTCTGGAACCCTGCTCTTTAAAAAACACAAAAATCCTTTTTCACGGCATCCCGCAGGGGGTGCCGTTTTTTTGGCTTCGACGGAGCCCGGCATTCTCCCCCAAAACCCCCTCCCCTAAAAACCTTAAAATTTTTGTAATTTCTTATCTTGATTTAAATCTATGGTTTAAAGTGTTGAAAGTTAAGGATATAAAAATAAATGCATTTCTTATCGCTGCGATAAGAAATTACAAAAAGTAAAAACGGTTTTTGTGCCTTCGGCTCCCCGGAAAGGCCCGGTAACAAAAATTTTTGCCACGCGTACAAAAATAAATCGGCCCAATTGTCGGCTAACTGGCTTAGTAAGAGAGAGAAGCGGCCGGGATAAGAAATTACAAAAAAAATAGTGGTTGGGGGATAGGCAGCTTTCGGAAAAATGCGGCGCCAGGGTGGGGGAGGAGCGAGAAATCTGGGAAAGAATGGGTAAATTTACCTTCTAATAATGCAATCCGGACTTTACGTATACCGAAGGGAGACTGATCCTGACGGATCGATTTCGCTCCATCGCGCGTTTCTGCGCTGTAAGTACCTTTATGACATAAAAAAAGCCCCCTGCTGGTCACAGGGGGCCGGGAATGTCTTCAGCGGGCAAGCGTTGACATGGAATCGGGTTTGACGTTACAAAAATAACGTTCCTACCTTATTTTCCTGTTATCCTGCCCATGAAATTGTTGATTCCCGTGGAAGCCCACGTGCACGAGTTCCTGACCTCGCCCGAGCTGCACGGCCCCGGTCCGCTTTCGGTCCGCAAGGACAGCCTGATCGGCCTGCTGATCATCATGCTGGCCACCAAGGGGCCGACCGAGCTGAGCAAGTACTACCACGACCGCCTCGAGCCCGAGGCGATCCCCAACGCCAAGATCCTGGAAGTCGACACGGAGTTCCCCCTGCGGGAGGCCTTCGTGCTGGAGGACAACCTGCTGTATGTGGGCAACGCGCTGTCGATGCTCTTCGACACCCAGGCGCTCTACTTCACACTGGGCTACATGCGCCGCAACGGCTCGGAGCGCGGGGGCTTCTACGAATTCTACAAGCATTTCAGGATGCAGGACGACCCGATCAAGCAGGAGTCGCTGCGAGCCAAGGCCAAGCGCTTCCGTGCTAAAAGCCGGAATACGCCAACTCAGAAAGCGTCCCAATTCGCAAAATAAGCGTCCCATTCCACGACTTTCATGTCCCAAAAACTCACTTTGAGTCCCAGAAAATTATGACCACTCAGGAAGCCATTTTAGGGGGGTACCGTGCCCCCAACACCGGGTTTGTCAGGCGGCTGTTCCTGCTCGACCGGGAGGACTGCGTCTCGGTGCTCGACCCCGTGCGCCACCGGTACGCCGGAGCCGTGGCGGGGATGCTGCCGGCCAACGGCGTGGCCGCCCGGCTGGGGGCCACGCTCACGCGGATGGATTTCCCGCCCAAAAGCTGCACGATGGGGGTCAATTA
Organism: Salmonirosea aquatica; assembly: GCF_009296315.1. Lineage (NCBI taxonomy): Bacteria > Pseudomonadati > Bacteroidota > Cytophagia > Cytophagales > Spirosomataceae > Salmonirosea > Salmonirosea aquatica. Next base: position 6,277,259 of record NZ_WHLY01000002.1, on the reverse strand, counting down.
CAACGGTATGGCCACCACGTACAGCATCGACTACGACCTGCCGGGCACCGACGTGAGCGTGGCGGCCTTCTACGAGCAGGGCCAATACCGGCAGTACGTGTGCCTGGTGGAAGACTACAACGGCCGCTGCTACGTGCTGGGCAACGAGGAGCGCGGCCTGCGGCTGGGCCTGGCGCAGGGCGTGGCCACGCTGGCCAGCTCGCGGCTGAGCCTGGGCGGACGGCTGAATGTGCCGCCGTTTCAGCTGACGTCGGCCAACGGTCTCGTCCTTGCCGAAGTGCTGGCGAACTCGGACTTTGGTACCGGCTTTTCGCTCGACTTCAACGCTTAACCCCGATCCCGATGCCCTATTTCAGCAGTCTGCAGAACTTCATCGACAGCGTGACCGCGCGGCTGACCAAGCCCAAGCGGGGCGTGGGCGGCTCGGAAGGCGTGGTTCCGGCCGACCTGATCGACGCGCTGACGGACGTGGGCAAGTATGCCGACGACATGAAGGTGGCCAACACCGCCCTGACGGCCTCCTTCGTGAGCCGCAGCCTTAACCTGAACGCCGTCGTCTACATTCGGGCCGATGTGGGCGATGACACCCGCACCGGCGAGACCAGCGCAAGCTCCGGTTCTACCGGAGCCGTCAAGACCCTGGCCCGCGCCATCCAGCTGCACTCGGGCAAGACCCAGAAGCTCAGCATCCGCATCACCTCGGGCAACCTGGCCGTCGACAGCGACCTGCAAATCATAGTCCCCGAACTCACGATCATGATTTATGCGGGGGCGAGCCTGAACTTCTTCAAGAAGTCGGCCGTCAAGGACGACGCCAACGTGACCGTCGGCGAAGGTACCTACTGTTTGAAATGCTTCACCGACAACCTGCTGGTGCGCGTCGACGGCAATTTGATCGTTCAGAATCACGCCGGCAGCAGCGGGACGGGCAACCCCTTCTACTACACCAACGCCCAGGGGGCCATCGCCATCTGTATGGACCAGGAGGCGGTTTTCGGCATCAGCTACCAGACAATCCAGCTGACCCACTACGGGGCGGTGACCGTGGGCAACAACGCCACGCTGTTCACCTACGGCACCAATGGCACCAACGGCTACGGTTCGGAGCTGGCCCGCTACAAGCGGGTGTACCTGGGGGGCGGCTCGCTGACCCTGGGCAGCAACGCCACCGAGTCGGCGCTGAAGACCGACAAGCTGCGCGAGACGCTGGTCTTCGAGGGCAGCGGCGTGTCCAAGTCGGTCAACATCCGCCGCAGCTACGCCTTCGCCTTCGAGATCGTCTACAACGACGGCTGCACCATCAGCGTGCAGCCCGCGGCCAACTGCTCGGCCAATGCCAACAACACGCTGACCTTCACCGGCACGGCCGGCAAGACTCTCACCGTACGCCTAACCAGTAGTATTACCTTATAGCCGACAGTGATCATTGTCAACTGTCCACCGTCAACTGTCAACTAAAAAAATATGATACACGAAATCACGGTAGCCCCGCATCCGGATTATCCGGACTGCACCCACACAGTGGCCGTGCGGGGCATCAACATCCTGCTCGACGGCCAGGAAGTGCAGCTGGTGACCGTTTCGACGATCTACGACGCCGAAGGGCTCGTGCGCCGGCGCACCGAACCGCGGGAGGTGATCCTGCGGGCCACCGACGAATCGTTCGTCGACGCCACCGGCGCGCTGGTGGACGGCCCGGCCGACGGGGAGACGATCTTCCCGCAGTTCCAGGCGATCTTCACCCAGGCCTGGCCGCTGCTGCTGCCCTTCGTGGCGCAGGGCGTGGCCAACGGCGTAACCCAGGGCCGCTACCTATGACCCAGTGGCCCCAGATCAACATCCGCAAGACGCGGCCGGGGGAGGGCAATCCCAGGAAGACCGACCAGTTCATCACCACCGAGGACTTTGCCTACTTCCACCCGCTGGTGGGCCGCCGCGTGGTGCCGGCCGGTTTCGTGACCGACGGGCTGTCGGTGCCGCAGGTGTTCTGGCCGCTGGTGCCGCCGCACGGCATCGGGTTTCCGGCCGCCGTCGTGCACGACGACTGCTACATCAACCAGGTGGGCGTGATCGGCAACGGGAGCTTCTTCAATGAGGCCCGGCGTATGGCCGACTCGGCTTTTTACGAACACCTGATTTTGCTGGGCATGCCCCGCTGGGAGGCTAGGCTGGCCTATTTCATGGTGTCGCGCTTCGGGGAGAGGGCCTTCCGGCGCTACCGCAAGCCGGTGGATGTGTGGGAATCAAAAGACTGAGACGATGGTGTACACGACGAAAATAGACCTGCTGGGCATCGTGCGCGGCGACAGCTTCGAGCTGTGCGTCGAGATCGGCGAGGCATTCCCGCTGGCCGGCTGCACGCTGCGCGCCCAGGTGCGCACCTACGCCGGCGACTACCGCGTGGTGCTGGACCTGGACGTGGACACCGATCTACAGCACATCATCCTGAGTGCGCCGGCCGCCGCCATGCGCATTGCGCCGGGCCTGTACGCCTACGATGTGGTGGCCACCACGGCCGAGGGCCAGGAAGTGACGCTCTTCGGGGGCAAGTTTGAAATCGTTAACCGCGTGACGCGATGAGTATCCGAAAAATCGACATACAGGCCGTCGGGCCCGTCCAGGTACCCGCCACGCCCACCGGGCCGCGCGGGCCCAAAGGCTGGACGCCGGTCTTTGTCTCGCTCAGTGACGGCTTCCGCAAGCTGGTGCGCATCACCGGCTGGACCGGGGGCGTGGCCCCCATGCCCCCCACGGGCTTTTTGGGTGCGGCCGGGCTGACCGACGTGATCGCCGACGCCATGGACTTCGCCCCGCGCGGGCTGACCCACATCGAGCAGGATGCCGATGGCAGCCTGGTGCTGCACTACAACGACGGCACACAGCAGGCCATCCCGGCCTACTTTGCCGACGTGCTGGAGAAGGTGGCCGACTTCTCGGCCAAGTACGAGGACTTCCTGCCCAAGTATGAGGAAGTCAATAATGACACGGTGTCGGTCACGATGAGCCGGGCCGATGTGGAGAACCGCCAGGCCGACATCATCGAGCGGCAGGAAGACATTGCCGAACGCCACGGGGACATCGCCGCCAAGCACCAGGAGGTCGACAACGACGCCGTGTCAGTGACCATGAGCCGGGCCGACGTGCAGGGCTGGTATGTCACCATCCAGGGCTGGTTCAACGCCATCTCGGGCTGGTTCCCCTCCATCCAGACCATGTACGACGCCATAGCGGGCTGGTTCCCCCAGATCGAAGTGTGGCAGCAGCAGGTTAGTGACAACGTGGCCCTGTCCGAGGCCAAGCGGGTGGAAGTCAACGGGCTGGTCAATCAGGCGGCGGCGATCGTCTTCAGCGGCTCGACTGACTGGCCGACCGTACCGCCCTTGTCTTCGTGGCATTGCGACAGCGGCGAACTGGACCCGCGTCTGGAATTGGCCTTTACGGGCAACCTGACCACCTGCGACCGACGCGGGATACTCCGTTCGGCTCCACAGGCGGCCAGGGCATTGCACTACGACGCCTTAACAGGAAAATGCCTGGGTCTGCCCGTATGGCCGAGTTCCGAGAATGTGTTGCTTCGATCCGGCAATCTTAGTGTATCACCCTGGGTAGTAACAGGGGCGGGGGCGGTCGCCCAACAGGCCGATGGCTACCTCATTACGCTCGATAACACACAGGCGGACATACTATTTTCCCAGACGAGCGCAATTCCCGCTGCTGGCGAAACCTGGACGGGCTCGATTGTGCTGAAAGCGGGCTCGATAGCCGATATTGGAAAGGAAGTGGTACTGCAACTTCGTCGGGTAGGTGGCACATACATACAGTCTTCCGTTAGTATCGTCCTGGCGGAAGAGTACCAGACAGTTTCGGTCAAGGTGACACTCGGATCGGACAACACAGGCGGGTTGCGATACTATATTGTTAAGGCAGGAAGTAATCCGGCTGCCGCCATAATAGCGAAAATGCCGGGGCTGGAAAAAAAAACATTGCGCACACCCCACATTCCGACAGCCGACGTGCCTGCTTCGCGTGGCAACGCCTCGGTCTACATGCTGGGCCGTGCCTTCGAGAGCGTCTACGACAAGCGAGAATGGACACAGGTGATCGAATGCGATATGCTGGAAGCGGGAGGGGTGGAAGACTTCTTATACAACACCACCGGCGCACCTAACAGCGTGTACTCGATAAGGCGGTCTGCCAATAGCACTATCGTGATCCTGGTCCGCAGCAACGCGCTGTCGGGCGATTACGTCCTGGGCAGCTTTCCAGGAACAGGGATATTGAAGGTTGCAGCTCGCTTTAAGAAGGGAGCCTTCGCAGCCAGCATGAACGGTGGGGCGGTGGTATCCACCAGCCACAATGACCTGGGCACCAATACGACAGCGGGCTGGTACGGCAGCTTTTCCGGCATTCCCGTACAGGGGAAATATCTACGGGAGATTACCACTTATGGCCCAGGCATCACAGACTCGCAACTCGTAGCCCTTTCACGAATATAAACCAACAAGATTATGGGTTTAACAACCGGAACCAAACCCGAGCAGGTGCCCAATTGGGGGCAGATCTGGCGCAGGCTGCTGGACTACGCCCGGCTTAGGATGCTGTTTCTGCCACAGTTTACGATAGACGAACTGCGGAACACGCGCTACCTACTGGCCAAGGCCGTGCTGGTCACCGACAGCGGCAAGGTGGGCATCTTCTACCGCGACGATGCCGATGCAACGAGTGCCGACGACGGGCAGAACAGCATTCTCACCGCCGACGATACGCCCGTGCGCTTCAAGCGGCGGCTGATCCTTCGCCGATACACGCCCGTAGCCGGAACCGACACGACCATGGAGCTGGGTGCCACCTGCTACGACGACAACTACTTCTACATCAAGACCGGCGCTTCCACGATCAAGAAAATAGCACTAACCGCCCTGTAATATGCAACCGATCCGAATCGACATCCCCGGCGAAAACCCGCTCCGCAAGGACGTTTTCGTCTGCACCGAGTTCTCCGTCAGCCTGGCCACACGGAAGATCGTGGCGGCCATGCACGTCGAGCAGTTCCACCGCACGGCCACGCCCATCCAGGAGGTGCTGGAAGACGGCACGCCCGGCCCCAACGGCTGGACCGAGTACGGCGCGTGGGAGCCTTACCGGAGGTACCATCCGTCGGGCCAGTACCCCGTACACGTGACCAGCGACACCTCCAAACTCGTGGACGCCACTTTCGCCCTGGTGGAACCGGGCACCGAAGGGGCCGTGCCCGAGGTGCTGGCGATCTGGGGCATGCTGGGCGCACCCATCGAGCAGCTTTTGCGGCTGCTGATGGGCCGGATGATCCAGCGCGGCAATTTGGAGGATTTGAGCCAGCTGTGAAGACCCGCGATTAGATTTTCCAAGCCCCTTCATCTCCGGGATGAAGGGGCTTTTTTCGTCCTATCCGGTCCCCATCGACTTCCCTAAGTTCGCCTCGTACCATTCCCATCCGTCGATGCTTCACCGCTTCTTTACCGGCCCCTGGGCCATCGAGCCCCGCCTGCACGACCGCCTGGCTCCGCTGGTGCTCAGCGGGCGCGTGGACCTGGACGGGGCCAAGCTGGCCCGCGCCCGGCGCTCGCCCCGCTTCGAGTCGGCCCGCTCGGGGTCGGCGGCCGTGGCGGCCATCATGGCCGCTGCCAATACGGTATCCGGTCCGGCTTCCAAGGCTTCCCTCATTCCCATCATTTCGATCATCGGCACGATGACCCGCTACGGGGACATGTGCAGCTACGGCACGGAGGACATCGCGACCTGGATTCTGGAAGCGGATGCCGACGAGCGCGTGCTGGGCGTGGTGCTGGAGATCGACTCGGGCGGGGGCGAAGTGAGCGGCACCGAGCTGCTGGCCGAAGTGGTGCGGCAGTGCGCCAAGCCGGTGGTGGCCTACGTGACGGGCATGGCCGCCAGTGCGGCCTACTGGGTGGCGGCGGCCACGGACTGGATCGTGATGGAGAGCCCCACGGCCTCGGAAGTGGGGTCGATCGGCGTGCTGGCCATGCACGTGGATCTAAGCAAGAAGCTGGAAAAGGAGGGCATGAAGGTGACCATCATCCGGGCGGAAGGCTCGGAGAACAAGGCGCTCTTCAACTCGGTGGAACCGCTCAACGAAAAACTGATCAAGGAAGTGCGGGCGGAGATGAACCCGATCCGGGACGCCTTCGAGGCCTCGGTGCGGGCGGACCGTCCGGGTATTTCCGATCAGGTTTTCGAGACCAAGGGCGGCATGTTCAATGCGATCGCGGCTTTGGAAAACGGCATGGCCGACGAGATCGGGTACCTGGGCAATGCCGTGGCCAAGGTGCAGCAGCTGGCTGCATAATGATGAGGGGTCCGCCCCCGCGGTGATGAATTATTAATGATGAATGATCGTGCCTTTTCTCGGTCAATTTTTTAGTGTAGCAACCTTAATTTTTTCAAATACCGATGGATTTACAAAGAAAAACCCTGGGCCAGTTGATGGCCGGCGTGTTGGGGATCGGCAACCAGAGCAAGGCCGTGAAGGTCGATGCTCCCGAGCTGGATTCGGATGCTTCGGAGGACGAAGCGGGCGATGACGCGGCGCAGGAAGACGACGATGCTGCCGACGAGCAGGAAGAAGCCCCCAAGAAAGCAGCTGAGCCGAAAGCCAAGCCCGCCCGTGCCGGCACGGTGACGCTGAGCCTGGCCGAGTACAACGCTCTGAAGGCGGATGCCGACCAGGCCAGGACGCTGAAGGCGGCCAACGCCACCCTCAAGACCAAGGCCGCCGCCTGGGACGCCCATCAGAAGGCGATCGGCGGAGCCGCTCCCAAGGCCGACACGACCAACGACGCGCCCGAGACAGAGGAGAACACCGAAGCGAAGGAAATGAAACGCCTGAGCGAGCGCTACAAGGGGATGATCCCCGCCTGAGTTTAACCGATTCGTATCACCTTTTTAATTTTTAAGTAATGGCAAGTAATGTAGTGGACGTTTCGGCGCTGTCGGAATTCCTCACCAAAGACCGTAAGGACTACGGCAAGATTTTCGGCCTGAAGATGGCCGACGGCTTCGCCGCCAAGGGCGACTTCGTGCGCCTGGGCATCAACCAGGAGATCTCGCTGGTGCGCGATGAACTGGACAACCTGACCCAGCCCGGCCGCACCGGCACGACCAACTTCTCGACGACCTTCATCAGGCAGAAGGAGCGCATCGGCAAGCTGAAGCCCGCGAAAGTGGACCTCAAACTGACCGAGGAAGAACTCTACAAGCTGCGCGTGAGCTACATCGGCCAGCGCGAGCCCGGCAACCCCCGCGACATCAACAGCCTGCCCGGCCGGAATTACATCATGAACCGCGTGATGATGGGTATTGGCCGGGAGATCAACCGGGCGATTTTCAAGGGCGTGGAGAACCGCGCCACCGGCGTGCAGGGCGGCCTGAACCTGTTCGACGGGCTGGACTTCAAACTCACGGCCGGCTACACGACCGTGGCCAACGGGGGCGTCGAAGACATTCCGGCCGCCAACAAGGTGGTGGGCGCTGCCGGCTCGGTGACGGAGGCCAACATCCTGGGCGAGTTGAAGAAGATCGTCAACCTGATCTATTCGTCGACCACGCTGATCGAGTACAAGGACGAGAACGCCTCGCTGTTCATCCCGCCGCTGTGGTACCAATTCATGGTCAACGCCCTGGACAGCGCCCTGAGCAACGGCAGCCAGGTGGTCAGCAAGCAGGGCAACAGCTACGTGTTCAACCTGCTGCCCAACACGGTGATCAAGCCGCGCACGTACATGATCGGCGTGGACAACATGGTGTGGTCGCCGGACGGCAACCTGTTCTGGCTGCACCAGGACGTCGATACGGACATTCCCCGCATCAAGTTCCAGGAGGTGGACCGCGACCTGAAGATCCTGATGGACTTCGAGCTGAACGTGGAATACGCGGACGGCCGGGTGATCGTGCTCTACAAGTAATCAATCATCAACCCTGGGGGCGGGTGATCATCCGCCCCCGATTTCAATCTTTTCAGTATGCCAGGTAAATTCAAGAATCTAAGTTATACCGCCCGGGGCAACAGCAACCTGGGGGGCATTGCCCGCATGGTGGCTTTCGCCGAGAGCGACTTCACCGGCGGTACCGGCTGGCCCAAGCGCGCCGACCTGACCATGGGCGAATTGACGACCGCCCCGCCCCTGAAAGCGGGCGTGGTGGGCGCCGAGCTGAGCTTCGACCACGGCAGCGGCCGGGCCAAGTCGAGCAAGAAGGGCAAGCTGGGCTACCAGAACCACGACCACGAGGTGGAAGCCAAGTTTGCCGGCGTGAGCAAGGAGCAGGCCGAAGCCGTGGAGCTGTTCTTCAACGAGGGCGGCGTGATCGTGTGCTACTACAAGAGCGGCAAGCGCAGGGTGTACGGCGCGAGCTGGAATCCGCTGATCGTGGAAGAGAGCGACGATTCGGGGGCCAAGGGTGGCGACGCGAACGCCATCAGCTTCAAGGCCAAGGCCGAAGACCTGAACTTCCACGCGCCGTTCCTGGGCGATGCTGTGGTACTACCCACCGACGCTACGGCGGTGAAGGCGATGCCTTTTGCCGTGGTGGTGGCTTAATAACCTCACCCCCTAGCCCCCTCTCCAAAATTGGAGAGGGGGATTTTGGGATAAACTGTTTTCAGTATGAGTAAGAAAACCGAATGGCGGGTACTGGCCGATTATGACGGCCAGGTGACGCTGGAAAAAGAAGGAACCGGGGTGACCCTCTCGAACGAGCTGCCGCAGACGACTTTGGCCGAACTGGCCCAGGACGGACTGGCGGTAGGTTTCATGGAGAAGGCCGCCGTAAACGATACGACCGATGTCAAAGACAAAAATTAAGGCGACGCTGACCGCCCTGGACAAGGCCGCGAAGGCTGCCTTCAAGGTGTTGAACGAGGTGACCGAGGGTGCCTTTGAGGGCTCGCCGGCCGAAGCGGAGCCGATGCGCTTTGCTAACGAGATCAGCCAGCGGCTGCAGAAGCAGTACGATCATCTGGAAGCGAATGCCCGCTACGAGGGCCTGAGCGAACAGGAGATTGCCGAGCAACGCGCTACCGAAGCGGCCGAAGCGCAGGCGAAGTTGCAGGAGCTGGCGGCGGAGAAGCTGAAAAAGTTGAAGCCCGCTCCGGTGGAAGACGTGGAAGATTCCGAGAATCCGGACATTTCGGGAGAAAATGACGAGAATCCGGACAATGAAGATCCCGATGGGACGGACGAATCCTGATTGAATCAGGTTCATGTATCCAAGCCCGGCCATGAGGTCGGGCTTTTTTTTCGTCCCTTGCGTGGAAGGGGGCTTTGCCTATATTTGTGACGCAAACAACAAGTATCTTTTCTGGTAGGAATACACAAGTGGCTATGCTGGAATCAGGGCATGGCCGGTGAGCGCGCGGTTGTAAGTACCGCATGGCCTCGTTGGTTCAACGTGTGTTGTTTGCAGCGACTTACCGGCTTTTTTTCTGCCCTTCATGATCCCTGCTCCCGAAGGCTTCCGCGATCTGCGCGAGTACCTGCACCAACGCCGCATCGATACGGCTTGGATCAGGACGGTGCTGGACCAGTACCTCGGGGAATACGACCACCGCCAGACCGATGGCGACTTGGACCTGGATCACCAGGTGTGGGCGTACCGCCAGGCCATTACCGATTTCAAGCTACTGATAGAAGACGATGTCGAATCCGATGACGACCCTGGAACAGATCCGGCAGGTGGAGTCGGCGATCAAGCTGCTGGAGATGCAGCTGAAAGCCGGCCGCGCCCGGCCCGAGCAGCTGGAGCCGCTCCGCGAGCAGCTCAGCAGGCTAAAAAGTCAGGCACTGACCGCGCCTAATCCGCAACCTGCTGCTCCGGTAGCCGCTGCTCCTGTCAAATCACCCCGTGCTACCCGGTCCGTCGTGGATTCGTACGCCGAGCGCCAGGCGGCGCTGACGCTGGAAGCGGATGCCCTGCGCCAGGAGCAGGCGAAGCTGAGCAATCTGCTGCACAAGGTACCCGCCCATCAGGATTGTCCGGAGCTGACGAGCCGGATCGTGGATTTGCAGGGGCAGATCGAGGATCTGTGGGATGAGAAGAAGTTCATCGAGCGTAATGGCGTCGATGCACAGGCTTCGTTTCGTGAAGAAACTGTTCCGGGAGGCGCTCCTCCGGTTGTTCGACCGCTGGGAGATTTGCAGCAGAAGGCGGTGCTGACGGTGGAGTTGCAGCGGCTGCGGGAGAAGCGCTCGAAGCTGAGCCGGAAGTTGGAGAATCCGAAGGCTGCTGATTCGAAGAAGGCGGAGTGGGGTACGGAGCTGGCGCAGGTGAGTCGGCGGATTGAGGAGTTGACGGCGGAGCGGTATGTGCTGTAGTCTTTTTGCTGAGTTGGTGGGTGGTGCTGATGCTTGCCCTCCTGGGCCGGGCGGGCCCCGCTCTCTCAACGCCTCTGGATTTGGGAGAACCTGCGCGGGGCAGCCGCACATCGTCCTCCCAAATCAGGTCGTCTTATGAGAGAGCTGAAATTATTTGGAATTTTTCTATAATTCTATATTGCTAACTAATTGTCTATTAGCCAGATTATTATGATTAATGAATTGTTTAGGACGGAGCGGGCGCGGATCGGGGATCTGGTGCCGCATGTGAAGAATCCGCGGAAGATCAAGTCGACGGAGAAGCAGAAGCTGTGGGAGCGGCTGCAAAAGTTCGGCATGATCGGGATTCCGGTGCGGGATGCCGACAGTACCCTGCTGAGCGGAAACCAGCGCTGTGAGATGCTGGCCAGCAACGGCCTGGGGGATTATGAGATCGACGTGCGGACGGCCGTCAGGAAGCTGACGGATCAGGAGCTGCGGGAGGTGATGATGATCGAGAACAGCCACGCCGGGGAGTTTGACATGGAGCTGCTGAAGGCGGAGTTTGACGAGTACGTGGATCTGGACAGCTTCGGGCTCAGCATCGAGGCGCTGTCGGCGGACCTGGCGGGGGCATCGGCCGATGCCGCTCCGGAGCAGCCGGAGTTACCGATCGTGGCGAAGTTCTCGGAGCAATACGATGCGATCGTGATCGTCTGCCGCAATGAGATCGATATGAATCACCTGTCGGAGAAGTTGGGGTTGGATACTTCGCAGTGCTATAAGTCGAGCAAGGTGGGTACTACGCACGTTTTGGAGGGAAAGGCAGTCATTGAAATGCTAAGTAAGCACGGTGCCTGATCGTCAGGCTGTGACCAGGCACCGTGGCTCAGTGATTGTGCTCGGCGTTCAGTTTGGCCTGTAAGGCGTAGAGCATCGTCATCAGCTCTTCAATATCGGCCTGGGTGAATTGGCTGGCTCTCTTCCGAATCGGAGCTTTCATCTTTTCCGCATCGAAAATATCGACAGAATCCTCAAACCCGACGAAATGACGGATAGCGATCCAATCGGACGCGAGCGAATGGGAAAGGTCCTTGGGGATGATCAGGTGGAAGTAGCCCACCTGGCTGGCCAGGGTATGGTTTAGGTTTTCCTTATCCCGTTCCAGGTTTTGGATAAGCTGGGCAAGCACGACATCGACATAGATGTTCGATTTTCGGTGCGGGTCGGGACTTTCCGCAACGGACTTCTTTTTTCTGAATAACGATTTAAGTGGGGACATATAAGTATTACTTTCATGAAGGAGGGGTTATATACTAAGTATTAAAGTTAAAAATTCTACCAATTAATTCTGTTTGTATCCCTTCGTTATCCCCGTATTTAGTTAAAAACTAACACATAATCATTTAATATTCATATAGTTATGGAAGTAAAGATTATAATTCCCTCGCACAAACGGTGGAGCCGGGTGCTGACCACCAGTGCGGTGTATGGGGCCGCACTCTGCGTAGAAGAGAGCCAGGCGGAGCAGTACCGGAAATGCAATCCGGGCATCGAGATCATCACGCATCCGGACAGTGTGATCGGGTTGACGCGGAAGCGGGAGTGGATGATCAGGAACCTGGGGGATGTGTTCATGCTCGACGATGACATCGACCATTTGCGGCGGGTGTACGGCGAGTCAGGTGAAGAACCGATTGTGGAGCCGGACTTGGCGTATGATATCGTCCAGATGACGGCTCACGCGGCCCGGAAGGCGGGGGCTTACCTATACGGTTTTGCGATTTCGCCGAACCCAATCCGGTTCAGTAGTCTGAGCCCCATCCAGCTGAGTGGCTACGTGACGGGCTGCGCGCATGGGGTACTCTCAGGCTCGAAACTGTGGTATAATGGCGATATCCATTGCAATGAGGATTTCTGGATCTCGCTGCTGAATGCGTACCACCATCGGCTGATTTACAAGGATACGCGCTTCTACTGGGCGCAGAAGGATACGTTCGTGAACCGGGGCGGGTTGGCGGAGTTTCGGAACGTGGAGAATGAGGAGAAGGACTTCCATTTGCTCCGGAAGGTTTTTGGGGACGTGGTGGAGTTGCGAAAATCTACGAATAAAAGTAACCTTAAAGATCCCTATCAGAAGACCTTGAAAATGCCATTTTAGATAAATTTTTGTATCGAAATGGTATAATTATTGCTGGAAATTGGAGTAATGTTTGTCCTTACTATATTTTTCAAATGACAAATAATGAAACCATTCTTAACTTTCTGATGGACAAAACCAATTGGAACGACGCAGAGTCCGTAGCGTACTGTTTTGAGCATGCATCCAAGTACGATCTTTTGCATATGGTAGATGATATGCTAGATCGGATGAATGCGGCAAAAGCTCGGGAAGATGTCCATTACGGGGCCTTCTGGAAAGGCAACGCACCTGCAAATGAAGAGACCTAATAAATAAACCGAGCCAATAGACCTGGCAGAGTGCATGCAGCCCCCGACCCTAGGGTCGGGGGCTTTTTTGTGCAAGCTTACATTTGCTGCTATATTTTCGACTCCTATCATCCTCCCTGCCAAGGCACTCATGAGAGTGCCTTTTTTCGTGTCTAAGCGCCTCAAAAAAACTTTCATTTTTCAGAAAAATAAATGATTGGCGGAGTTGTAAATCCGTTTTGGTGAGAGATATTTATATCAGTTAACAATCACTATTTCAGTCACTTAATTCTAAGCAAATGGAAAATGTAAGCGCAGTAAGTCGGACAGTAGCCACGAAATCGCGGGTTCGGAAGTCAAACCAGGTGGAGCGGTTGAGTTCCAAAAAGAATGAGCACAAGGTACCTAAGCAAGCAGCGAAGCCGAAGAAAACCGAGGTTCAGGCGGTGGGCGTCGCTCAGCCTGTAGAAACCAAAAAGCCCCGGCACATGGAGCGCTTCCTGGAAGCGACGGGCAAGACCCAGCAGGACTACTACAGCTGGGCGACCGAGGTGGGACGCCGCATGCACATCAACAAGCTCGACGCGCTGGTGTGCGCCCGGCTGGACGTATACACGGTAGCGCACCTGGTGGATAAGCCTACGGTCCTGCCGGAGGACATCGGCTTGGTGGAGTTGGATGAGTATCTGGTAGCGCATAGCGAGAACCCCTACGAGCTGGCCACGCTGTGGTTGCGGGCGCAGGCCGATGCCCACGCCTGGGTGAGCAAGGAGAGCATCCTGAACGAATGGCTGACGGGGATCAGGAAAGAGGACTTTGAGCACTACGGCGACAAGAACCATACCGGGGACGTGAGCAAAAAGTGGTGGATGAAGGATGCCGCTCCGCTGGATGCGAAGCTGCACGAGATCAACGATATGCAGCTGCTGAGCGCGGAGATCACGCCGGAGGATGCGATCGACTTCATCAAGGCGCACAAGCCGGGTGGGTACGTAAATCCGGCCTGGAATCTGGTGGCCACGGTGGAGAACCGGTTTAGGGAAGTGACGACATTCCGGATCAAAGACTACTACGTGCAGCACCTGGTGAAGATGTGCCAGGGCGCACGCGCCGAACTGGCCGACGCGCCGTTCTGACCCGAAGGAAGGCCCCGACACTCGGGGCCTTTTTGTTTTACTTCAATCTAATTGGACATGGGATATATGATGGATGCTCCGCCTTCGGTGGGGCCGATGATCAAGATATTGCGTGATATGGGCCAGTATCGATACGACCCGGCGGACGTGTTCCGCGACTTCATCGACTACGCGGTGGCCTGCCTGCTGGTACATGGGGATAAGGAAGTGGCCGAGCGGCTGAAACGGAAGTATGGGGCCGAGTACTCGCAACTCAATGGCTTGCTGGTGGCCTGGATCGGGATACTGGACCGGGAGGTGGCCGATGATGGCCGCTCGTGGTTCGATGCCCTGGGGACGGTGTATGAGTACCTGGCCAGTACCCATAAGAAGGGCTGGCTGGGGCAGTTCTTCACGCCCTCGGAACTGTGCGATCTGTGTACGAGGATCGCCTCGGACCCTGAGAATAAGCCGGTGGGTAAGCGGATCAATGATCCGGCCGTGGGCAGCGGGCGGATGCTGCTGAGCTACCTGGCGCATAATCCGGGCAACTACCTGTACGGCGAGGACATCGACCCGATCTGTGCGAAGATGTGCGCGCTGAACCTGGCCTTCCACGGCGGGCAGGGGCAGGTGAGCTGCATGGATTCGCTGGCGCTGGATGACTTTCGGTTCGGGTTCCAGGTGAATCCTTACCATGCGGCGGGTCGGTACGCCGCAGCGGGGCCGCCTATACCGCATCTGTTGCCGATCGGGAAGGAGCAGTCGGTGACCTGGCAGCGGGGGCGTCAGCTGATGGAGGAGTTCAAGGCCGGGAAGGTACCTGCACCCGCGCCTAAGCCAACCCCGCCCAAGCCCGCTAAACCCCAGCCGATGGTGTCGCAGCTATCGCTGTTTTGAAGCAATACCACCTACCGCAAGTAGGTGGTATTTATTTTCATAAATCGCTGAAAATAAACGAATTGGTGCTTTTTAAATCCGTTCTGTATGAAGAAATTTATATCAGTAAGGAATTAAAAATCAGTCACTTAACATCTAAGTACCATGCGAAAAATCAGTGAACAATGGCGGTCGCGGCTCCGGGTGGTCATGCAGAAAGCCTGGGGGCTTTTTAAACATGGGATCGTGAGCTTCTCGATGTCGCTCAGGCTATCGTGGGGTATTGCCCAGGGCAAGGTCAATGAATTTCTGTTACTCAAAAAACTGGCCAAACGATGAAACCAAAGGATTTTAAGAAGCTTACGCCGGAGGATCAGAAGGCGCTCCGGGAATTGCTAAAAGAGCAACCCAACGCCCTGGGCGGGGTGCTGCGGGATAGGAAAAAGGGCTACTCGGACCTACCCCTGTTTCAGCGGGACGATCAGACGAAGCTTTTTTAGAACGGAAAACCCGCTCAAAGAGCGGGCTTTCCAGTGTACTACTATTACACTATTGTCAGAGCGAGTCTGACAAATAGAATAAGCGTGGCAAATTTAAACGTATACCCCTATACGAGGCAAGAAAAAACCCCGGCTGGCAGGCCGGGGTCAAATTAATCAACCAATCACAGTTAACTAATTCTAAGCGATGGCAAAAATACAGAAAAATCGAGCATTACGCATCGGGTACCGGGTGCGCCGGAATGTTTTCCGGCAGGTGAAACGGGTACCGGAAATCAAGCTGATGGGCAACTGGCTGGAAGCGGCGGGTTTTGCGATCGGCGAAGGCGTGGAAATCATGGTTCAACCAGGTAAAATCATCATCAAAAATGGGTAAGTACGATATAACGACCCAGGGCGGGTATGACTTCTTCGAGATTAGCTCGGCCCTGCAAAAGTGCATCCGTAGGGGGATGGAGGACGAAGCGCTGCATTGGGCGGTGGAGCTGTACGCCAGTGGCTACGGGGAGTACGTGTGGAAGCGGCTCCGGATCATGTCCAGCGAGGATGTGGGCCTGGCCGAGCCAATGATCAGCAGTGAGATCTGGGCGCTGTATTGCATGTATAGGGAGCAGGCCAAGAAGAAGGAGGACAAGAACGAGCCCCAGCGGCTGTTCCTGACCCACGCGGTGCTGCTGCTGTGCCGGTCGCGGAAGAGTCGCCTGGTGGACTGGGCACTGCTGTGGGCCTGGCTGACGCATCCGTTCCGGAAATTGGAGGTACCCGACATGGCCTACGACAAGCATAACGAGCGCGGCCGCCAGCTGAAGCGGGGCTGGGGGCACTTCTTCCGGGAAGGTACCCGGCTGGAAAACCACGTGCCGGCGGATCGGGAGGAAGAGTTCAGGAAGCGGGCGATGAAGGCGATTGATGATCCTTCGGGGATGGGGTTGTTTTGAAAATGAGAGAGCCCCGGTTGGGGCTCTTTTGGTTAGTGGGAGAAGATGTCTTCTTTTATTTGTTCATAGGATAGGATTTTAGAAATTAAGGCATAACGCTCCTTATCGGATTCTATTTTCTTTCCGCCAATACCCACTGTTTTTTTATTTAAAATATGGTCTATTAGATCTTCTACATCTTTTTGTCCATGAACAATTATAAACGAAATGTCATTAGGAGTAAAATTTAAAAAAGCTGAATTATTATTGTACGGAATATCCAAAGATTTAATATAGTTTTCATATGCTACTTTCTGAATATCAGCTTCTGACCTTACATCATTGTACTTTTCTTTAAAAAATCTATAAAATGCTGGGGACATAGGAGTCATAAGCATATCAATTTCCGTTAAATTGAGTGGTATATATCTCCATTCTCTTTCATTATAAAAAATATAATCATTAATTGTATATTTCCCCTTGACATTATAATCTCCAATGTATGGTTTTGTAAAAAGTATATGTCTATATCCTTGCAAACCTATATAGCCATTGCCACAGTTTATCCTTGTTTCAATAACATTTGACTCACTAATTGATTTTTTGTTTATTAAAAAATCAATTTGATTGATATATTTTAATACATCCGTATCTTCGAAATTTTTAACATATTTGAAATAATTCAGAATACCTTGAATATTAAATTTAAGAGTGGTTAACCCTAATAGGTCTTGACTAATTGTTGATATTATTTCAGAAAGAAAAGAATTGTTTGCTAAATAAATCATGGGATTTAAGTGATGACTAGTTCCCCAATCCTTCTTCATGCCTATTCCAAACACTTTTTGTCAGATGAGCTATAAATTTCTGCATGCTTACTTATAATTGAGAGTGGTATATCGCAAAAACATACCATCGGAATGCTATAATTCATCTCAAGAGTTTTATAATGTCCTGAACCCCCCTGAAGGTTAATTACTTTTTCTGGTGCTGTTATAGGATATGTTTCATTGCTTTTTTTAACTAAAAACCCATTTTCGAGAATAAGTTTTAGAGTTTCCGAACCACCACTAGTAAAATGAAATAGAGAGCTTGAGCTAACAGCCATGTGCTTAGAATTTAAGTTTCAGGCAATATACAGAATCGTCCTACCCGATCATAAAGTCACGCTGCATCTTGCCGCGTGACTTTATGCTGTAATACCGGATGGACGGAATGGATCTGATGCCCCAGGGCGACTACACGCCCGAAAAGGGTACCCACAAGCTGGACAAGTTCAAGGACCACCTGGTGGCCCACAGCCCGCTGGGGCCGCGCGACCAGGCGTACTTTGAGAAAATGAAAAAGGCCTGGAGCTGGGCCACGAAGATGTTCAGCCCCCAGAAGGTGGTGGAGATGCTGCACACCGAGTACGGCCACGAGAAGACCCACGCCTACCAGATCCTCAGAGACAGCTACGCCCTGTGGGGCGACGCCTACGAGCTGGACAAGAAGGGCGCTTCGAAGGTGCTGGTCGAGTCGGCCTACGTGGCGCTGCAAATCGCGGTGCGCGACAAGAACGGCGAGCTGATCCTGAAAGCGGTCAAGGAGCTGCGGGAGCTGCAGCAGATCGACAAGGTGGAAGCGGCCATCTCGCCCGAGCTGGCCATGCCCGCCGGCACGCGGGTGTACGTGTTCAACGGCGCGGTGAATGTGGGGCAGCAGCCTGAATCGGGGAAGGAGGTGGTGGATGGGAACGTCGAGCTCCAATAACCGCCAGGTTCAGATCAAAGTGAATCCCGCCCAGGGTAGGTTCCTGTGGGCCCTGATGGAGAACACGGCCGACTTCGAAAAAGACGGCAAAACCTACCAGACGGGCTTCCGCGCCACATTCAACGGGGGGCGCGGCTCGGGCAAGACCAACACGCTCATGCGCGTGCTGGCCGAAGTGGCCTTCTCGCTGCCCCGCAGCAAAGTGGGCCTGGCCTCGATGACCTACCGCCACGTGCAGGACGTGGTGCTCTCGCAGAGTAGGAAGGTCTTCGAAGAGTACGGCCTGTACGAGTACGACGCCAAGGCCCGGCCCTGGGGCCACTACACGCTCAACCGCCGCCCGCCCGACGGCTGGCACAACCCCTTCGAGGGCATCAACACCTACGACAACTGCATCTGCTTCAAGAACGGCTGCACGATCGTGTTCCTGTCGGCCGACCGCCCCGACACGGCGCGCGGGCTGAACCTGGACGTGCTGCTGCTGGACGAGAGCTTCAAGCTCAAGGAGGATTTTTATAATACCGTGCTCCGCAAAACGGTGCGGGCCAACAAGTACCAGTACGGGGACCCGCGCCCGCACCGCAAGGGCTACAACCACCCGCTGCACTGGCTGATCGCGGACTTCACGTCGGCGGCCTGGACCCCGGAGCAGCAGTGGATCTACCGCACCGAGGAGCTGATGAAGAAGGACCCGCAGCGCTACTACTTCCAGGAGGCCACGGCCTACGACAACCTGGACAACCTGCCGGGCAATTTCATCGAGACCGAGCGCGAGAGCTGCGCGGATGAATTAACATTCGAAGTCGAGATCCTCAATAGGCGCGTGGTCCGGCTCAGCAACGCGTATTACGCCGCCCTGAACACGAGCCGTCATACCTATAACCAAATGTACGACTATGCGTTCGACGACCAGAAGCGCCTCTATGTCCACAAGCGCGTGGACTACGACCCCACCCAGCCCATCGAGGCCAGCTGTGACTTCAACGCGCGCTTCACCTGTATGCTCGTGGCGCAGGAGTTTCCCTCGGAGCTGCGCTTCATCGATAACATCTTCGTCAAGCGCGCTGACACCACGCTGGTCGAAGAGCTTGGCAAACAGTTCTGCACCAAGTACTCCAA
This sequence comes from Salmonirosea aquatica, assembly GCF_009296315.1. Taxonomy (NCBI): domain Bacteria; kingdom Pseudomonadati; phylum Bacteroidota; class Cytophagia; order Cytophagales; family Spirosomataceae; genus Salmonirosea; species Salmonirosea aquatica. The sequence continues at coordinate 6,258,201 of NZ_WHLY01000002.1, read as the reverse complement.
CCACCGCAGGAAGGTGCTGTACCTGTACGGGGATAGCTCCGGCAAGAAGGGTGATCCCGGCCGGACCACCAGCCACTACCAGCAATTGATCGGGGTACTGCGCAAACACGGGTGGTCGGTGAAGGACTGCGTGCAGACCTCCTACCCGCCCTACAAGATCAGGTACCGCGTGGTAAACACCATCCTCGCGGAGTCACGACCTAGTGTACCTAGAATCCGTATCAATGAGCTGGAGTGCAAGTCACTGCTCATCAGCCTCCAGCACGCACCGATCATCAGCGACAACTTCGAGAAGGACAAACGCTCGGAATTGGATGAGAAACTCGATCAGCAATACGCAACGCACTTGTCCGATGCCTTCGATTACATCGTCTTCAAGAAATTCAGCCGCATCGTACCGATCACCGGCTCAGGGCGAGCCCAAGTCCGCGTCTCGTCCGCGGCCTGAAAATGACCCGGCATATATTCAAAAACGGGATTTGGCAATTGCCGTTTCGATATAGGGCGGGCATGGGCCTGATAGAGTAGCGGAAACGAAAGCCCGATTTTCGGGCCTAAGTGCCAGATTGTGAGCGGCAAGCATTTTCCCAACACCGGAATGGCGTCGGACCGAAAAAAGCGTCCTATTAAATCGCCGGGGTAGGCGCCAAGTTTGCCCCATGCAAAGCATCTACCTCAAGGACGTCCGCCGCCAGGTCGACCTGCTCACCCGGCTTGACGACCGCACCTTCTCGATCACCTACCGCAAGAAGGACGGCCGCTACGGCGAGAAGCGGTACTGCCGCAACCGCTCCGGCTCCGTCCAGCAGGAGAAAAAATCCGACCTGCTGAGCGTCCGGCACGAGACCCGGCGCGCGGGCTACCTGCGCTTCGAGTTCCGCGACCAGGGTCAAGGTGGGCGGTGGCTCAAGCGCGAGATCCTGCTCTGCCTGCTGGTAACTTTCAATGGCCACCTAATCGACCACCGTTTCTAATGTCAACCACCACATTCAAGGCCGGACGCCGGCAGTTCGCCTTTTCCCTGCCCAAGTCCGCCGACGAAGGCCAGCGCGACACCACCGGCGTGCGGCCCACCACCGAGCGCACCGTCAAGGTGGGCAGCAAGAGCCACCTGTACTACCCCTGGGGCGACAACAACCTGCTGCCCAACGAGCGCGTGAAGCTGCTGCGCTCCAACGGCGACGCCCAGAACCTGGTGCAGGCCCGCATCGACTTCCTGTACGGGGGCGGCTTCGGCTTTTTCAAGCACGTCCAGAAGGACGGCATCACCGTCCGGGAGCCCTTCACCAGTCCCGCCATCGAGGAATACGCCGACGCCTACGGGCTGCCCGATCTGGGCGAGGTCGTCGACCAGATGAACACCGCCCTGGTCGAGACGGGCAACGCCTTCGTGCGCCGCAAGGTGGAAGACGGCCTGCCCATCTACTCGGTGAAGGACTCGCTGATCGTGCGGGCCACGCTGGCCGAGCCGACCGTCAAGTCGTACCTGCTGTGTCCGGACTGGACCGACTTCGACGTCATGGAGAAGCACTGCTCCATCCTGCCCGCCTACGACCGCAACAACACCCAGCTGGCCGACTCGCTGGTGCACCTCAAGCCCTACCAGAGCGGGCAGCCCTACTACGGCTTCGCCCAGTACTGGGGCGAGCAGTCGGTGCACTGGATCGAGGTGATGAACTACATTGCCACGTCGATGATCGGCACGGTGAAGCACAACAAGAACCTGGCCCACATCTGCCGGATCGCCTCGCGCTACTTCGACGAGATGGCCGCCAACAGCGCCGACGACGAAGCCCCCGACGAGCCGGTCGATTTCGAGAAGCAGAAGGACAAGGTGCGCGACCAGTTCTACCAGAGCGTGGAAGCCATGTTCTCGGAGAAGAACGACACCGGCCCCCGGATCATCTACGACGAGTGCGACCTGACCATGGACGGCAAGCTGGCCGGTTTCATCCAGTTCGAGGAGATCAAGCGCTCGTTGAACGCCACCGAGCTGAGCGAGGCCTACCAGCTGGCGCTGCTGGCCTTCGCCAATGCCTCGCGCATCCTGCCCGGGCTGGCCGGCGTCAGCGACGGCAAGATGCTGGGCGGCTCGGGCTCGGAGCTGAAGGTGTCGGCCAACTTCCAGCAGTTCTTCCGCACGGCCCGCGAGCGCAAGCTGGTCTGTTCGCTGTTCAACCACGACGTCAAGCCCGCCCTCAAGCTGCCGCGCGACGTGTACGCCGGCTTCCACGACATCCTGCTGGTGTCCGACGACAAGAACCCCGCCGGCAAGGAGAACAAGACCACCTCGGGCCAGAAAGGCACCGATCCCCAACCCAAAACTGAGAAAGATGCTGCTTAAAGGAATCCCCGATCTCATCCGGTACCTGGGCCGGGCCGTGATGGCCGCCACCACCGACGACTTCATCGCGCCCTACGTCGAGCTGGCCCAGGAGGGCGAGCTGACCCGCGCCCTGGGCAGGGAGTTCGTGGAGCTGCTGGACACGGAGTACCAGAACGACAGCCTGTCGGAGGCCAACACCCGGCTATTCCCCTACGTGCAGAAAACCGTGGCCTGGTACGCCTACCTGCACTACCTACCCTTCGCCATCGGCAACGACGGCGACAACGGCTTGCAGGAAATGGGCACCGAGTCGACCAGCCCCGTCCGGATCGGCGTGCTCGACAAGCGCCTGCGCGAGACCGAGCGCAACGCCGTGGCCAGTCTGGAAAGTCTGCTGCAGTACCTGGAAAGCCGGCCTAAAACCGACTATCCGGCCTACCATACTTCCCCCACGGGCCAGGAAACACGCCGGTCATTCCTGCCGTCGGCTTCGGCGATGAGTGCGTTCCTGCCCATCGTCGCGGGCAACTACCGGCTGTTTGTCAACCTCCGGCCCTACATCGCCCTGGCCGAACAGGACTATATCCTGCCCCGGCTGGGTCAGGCGCAGTTCGACGCTTTGAAAGCGAAACTCCTGGAAGGTACCCCGACGGCCGAAGAGAAGGCACTGCTTACCGTCATCGCCCGCGCCCTGGCGCACACGGCTTTCGGGTTGGCGTTGCCCCACCTGCAATTCGAGGTACTTTCCTCCGGCAGTGTCCGGATCACCTCCGATTTCGACGGCATCTACAACCGCAAGACACCCCCGGCCGATGCAATCAACGCCCTGGTCGCCACCCAGCAGGCCGAATCCAAGAAGCACCTGAACGCGCTGACGGCCTTTTTGCGCAGGCACAAGGACGACTACCCCGCCTACGCGGCCAGCAGTGCCGCCCGGGCCGAGCCGGCCAACCGCCTGCCCGACAATGCACAGTATGCCAAAGTTTTCCGCATGAAGTGATATGGACTACCTAGCCCCCATCCAGCACCAGAAGCTCGCCCTGAGCCGTAACCGGATCGTCGTTTCGGCCGACCCCGTCGTGCTGCCCGCCGGGCAGAGCCGCGTGGACCTGCGCTACTACTGCGAGCTGTTCGTCCAGAAGAGCTTCCAATCGGCCCAGTTCGAAAGCCTTTCCCGCCACGAGGCCAGCGAGGAGCCGCCCACGGCCAATAGTACCACGTCGGCCGGGGCTTACTTCGAGCTGCAGACCCGCCTCGATGATTTGCTGGTGGCTGCGCCCCCGCCCTACGGGGCCGACCGGGTGCAGGTCTGCGACGGGCTGACCCGACAGTTCTACACCAGCCTGGCCCGCTACAACGGCGACACGCTGCTCGACGCCAGCCTCCAGACCTCGCAGTGGGCCATCAAGGCCGGCGTCGCCGAGCGCGACTACGATACCTACCGCGAGCTGTTCTTCACCCGCTACATCGGGGCCGGCTGCCGCTTCCTGACCTGGCAGCCCGACCACAAGTTCGTGCGGGCCGACCAGCCCGAGTGGCTCTACTTCCTGACCAATTTCTCGCCCCTGCCCACGCGGCTGCTCGTGCGGGTGCGCTGCCTCTATGCCGACAATACCCGCGAGACCTACACGGCCCTGGCCGTCGACAACGTCAGCTACATGACCGTCTACGCCGTGCCGGTGGGGATGGCCGCGCTCGGGCTGCTCACGCGGCCCAAAACCGTGCTCCGCTACGAGGTATGGCTGTCCAACCAGGACCAGCAAAGTGTGTCGGAGGTGCGCAGCTACCAGGTCTCCGACGAGTACGCCGAGCAGGTCCGCTACCTGCTCTACCAGAACGGCCTGGGCGGCTACGACACCGTGCCCTGCCTGGCCAATCCCGTCGAGAGCGTCAAGGTCAGCCGCCAGCTGGTCGACCGCTTCGTGGGCCACGACTACCTGCCCACCGTGGCCGAGACGATCATCCGCGAGGTGGCCGGCGAACGCCAGCTGACGCTCACGCTGGGCCGCCGCATCGGCGAGGCCTACCGCACCTATCTGGAAGACCTGCTGCTGTCGCAGGAGTTCTACATCGGCGACGGCTCCGACTGGCTGCCGCTCACGCCGGGCTTCGACAGCCTGGTGACCGACCACCGCGACGAGTGGCCCATCGAGCGCAGCCTCACCTTCCGCTACGCCAACGCCGTCACGCGGTTCAGCCGCTTGCCCCGCATCGCCCAGGAGACCCGCGCCACCGGCTGGCGGGCGTGGACCACCTCCTGCGCCCTCGGCGCCCAGGGCCTGCGCACCGGCCAGCGGATCGTCAACGAGCTGGTGCGCTACTACCTGGACAGCGGCGAGAACGTGCGGCCGCTGGTCACCAAGGCCAACGTGCCCGGCACGGAGGGCTACATCGCCCCCTGGCCGACGGAGAACTGCGCCCCCAGCACCACGCCCTACCTGAGCGTCGATGTGTCGCTGGCGTCGGTGAAGAAGAAAAATGACTGCGGCACCGGCACGGTCGGCACCGGCTGGACGATCACCGTGGCGGCGGGCAGCTTCGGCTCCGAGCTGAGCCAGGCCGATGCCCAGGCCAAGGCGCAGGCCGCCGCCCTGGCGCTCGACACCCAGGAGGCCGCCAATACCCACGGCTCGTGCATCCCCACCACCCTGGTACCCCTGGCCTTGCAGAACATCACCACCCCCATCTTCGGCCAGTTCGACCCCGTGGTGGCCCTGCTGCTGGGGGGCGACGAAGTGGTGCCCAACACCAGCACCAACAGCACGGTCCGCTACGCGGCCAGCGGCCTGGCGGCGGGTACCTACAACCTCGATGTGCGGGTGTCCTACTCCGGCTCGCCGTTCCAGCCCTTCCGGCTCACGGTCCCCGCCAAGGGGCTGACCTCCGAGGTATTGTCGGGCAACCAGACCTACCGCTTCTCCAATGTCGTCGTCAACTGGGGCGATGCCGACCTGATCGTTAAAGCCATCCCGCAATGAATACCATAACCTACCGGGGCAAAACCTACAAGGGCCCGGCCTCCTGGCACGAATGCACCCCCGAACACTGGGGCGCGCTGGTGGGCTTCGCCCGGCTGCCCAAAGCCGACCGCACCGACGACGTGGTGAGGCTGGCCGCCCAGCTGTGGCTACAGGTACCTTCCAAAGCGTGGAGCCGCTGGACGCTCGACGCCCCCCAGTGGGAGGCCCTGCAAGCGCAGTTCGCCTGGATCTGGGAACCGCCCACCGGTCGGCCGTGCGAAAGCTTCGGGCACGAGGGCGAGACCTATTACGTCTTCGACGAAGATTTTGCCGACACCAAGGCGCTCGACCTGACCATGGCCCTGATGGAATACCTGGCCTTCGCCCATCCCGACGCGCCCGACCCCACGGCCTACGAGCGCATCCTGGCCACGCTCTGCCGCCCGGCGCGCGCGGACCTGGCACGCTTCCGGCGCTCCGACGACTGGGACGGCGACGTGCGCGAGCCCTACAACGAGCTGCGCGCCGCCGACCGGGCTGACCAATTCATCAGCCTATCCGAACCCGTCAAGCTGGCCCTGTTCGATTACTTCGAGCGGTCGGCCCACGACTTTTTATTGAACTACGAGCGGCTGTTTGGCGGTGGCGGTGGCGAGGAGCCGCGCTATCCCGATGGCCGGGGCTGGCTGATGCTGTTGAAGAACGTGGCCAAGGACGGCCACTTCGGCGACTTCGACCGCGTGGGCCGCCAGCCCGCGCACCTGGTCTACGCCGCCCTGCTCGACGATGTGCTGACCCACGAAGAAATCACCAACCCATCCGACCATGAGTAAGCTGCCCTACCCCCTGAACATCACCGACCTGCTGAGTCTGGAAACCTTCTTTGCCGCCGTGGCCACCGAGCTGGGCGGCTTCGACGAGTACCGCTACGTGTCGGCCGGCGAGGAAGGCGCGCAGGAGATCCAGCACCTGTTCGAGAAGGTCTTTTTGCCCAATCAGCGCATCCTGCTGGCCCAGATCGCCGAGACGCCCCTGACCGACAACGCCACGGGCCTGACCCGCGCGACCTTCGCCTGCTCGCTGCTGGTGCTCGAAAAAATGGGGGGTGCCGGCACTACGCCGGCCGATAAGCTCGAAGCCCGCAACCGCACCTGGCTGGCCATGCTGCGCGTGGTGGGCCAGATCCGCCAGAGCGCCGAGTACGCCGCCGCGATGGCCACCGAGGAAGACGAAGTCGAGTTCACCATCTATCAGGACCGCCTGCTGCCCATCGGCCGCATCGCCAACGCCCAGGTGCAGGGCTGGCTGCTCGACGTCGACGTGACCATCCCGGTCAACCAGTACCTGTTCCCGGAGGAAGGTTAATTGTTTTTTGTTTTTTGTGGAATTGGTTTTTCCTCACTGTCAACTGTCCACCGTCAACTGTCAACTAAAAAATTGGACGTCCAAAATGAAATCACCCAGCGCTTCGAGACCGAAGTACTGGACGTTTGCGACCGGATTTTCAGCGAGGGTGTGCGCCAGATGCGCTACGCGATGGAGAACGTGGGCCTGGTGCTGACCGAGGAGCTGAAGCGCTCGCTCTACTCCGAGCGCACCTACGTCAGCGGCCAACTGGAAGCCCAGTTCCGGATGGGCATGCGCGGCTACGGCCGCTTCAAGGACATGAAGAAAATTAACTACGCCAATTTTCCGGACGTGGATGCCCTGGTGGCGTTTGTGGAAGGCGTGGGGGTGGAGAAGTTCATCAACAACGACACGACGACCCTCGGCGGCAAATCGGTGCAGCTCTTCGTGCCGGGCTACTTCATCAATACCCGGCGACGTGTAGCGCTCACCGTGGATCGGGCCGCCACCCGCCTGGCCTACGCCATTGGTCGTGACCGCTTGATAAGAAATACCCTCAAACGGTCGAAAAACCCTTTCTACAATGTGAATAAAGGCAGTATTTATAGCGATATTGCCCGATACCTGATGGAAAAGCTACCCGCCGACATGATGCAGGCCTTGAAGGATTACTACGAGAAACCGTTTTATGGGAAGGGGGAGTGGTGGGGTGATTAGAAAATGGTCAATACCCACTTTGTATTATCGTTTAGTTGAAACCTGATGTTTAGAATAAATAAGGGAGTTTTATCCTTTGATTGTTGATCAATTTTCTTGTCAAATATTCTAATAAATAGAATTATTTAATAATCAATTTTATGATTATCTCAGAAAAACAACTACTTGAAGAAATTGATTGTTTAAGAAATAAAACACCACAATCTAGTCTCTTACTTTATAGAGGCCAAACTCAACTATACGAAAAAATGAGGTCAGGAAAAGCAAGACCTAATACTTTCGTAGTACCCGAAGTTGAGAATGGCTGGAATACTATTGTGAATAGGTTAACCAACGAAAATTCTAGAAACTCTAGATACAACCAAGCAATATTACAACACTATGGTTTTCCAACATATTATTTAGATCTAACGAGTGACCCGCTTATAGCAGCTTGGTTTGCCGTTAATGAATATACTGTTTTAAGGCCAACACTATGGATTGGGAACACCTTTCGGTTTCAAGAAGAATCTACATACACAAAACTTAAAGATGGAATAGGGTTCTTGATTATTATTGAGATACCTAATTTTAAAGAAATGATTGCAAGAAATGAATTATTTGATATATCACACGAGCAAAACTTCATTCGTCCACAGAAACAAGCTGCGTATCTAATGTTGGATCAACCACCTCGATTACCAAATCCTAATGATTATATAGCTAAAATCTTAGAAATAGATAGAAGTGCATTTGATTCATCTAAAAATATAAAGGAACTTTTTCCAAAACCAACATTAGATAATGGTTATGCAAGTTTATTGAAAGTACCTTTTGTTCAAATGCCATCTTATTATGTTAACAAGACAGAATATGGTGCAAATATTTCACAAGATGAAATTTCAATTGATTTAGATAAAAACTTAATTCTTGGAAGACGTGCAATTCATATTCCACTTTATGTAGAATATAAAATGGATCTCTCTGATTTTAGACCTAATTGGAAAGATACTGTTATATATGAGCCATCTCAGTTTCGCCTGTGGAAAACGCAAGATTTTGACCTTTCAAAAATTCATAGTGGTCAAAATGTTAATTTTAAAGACTCCGCAAAAATTACAATATCACCACTGGCATTCAATAAATTGTTTGACTACCCTTTTGAAATCGAATTGACTTGGCCAGATATAAACTCAAATAGTATATTTTTTACTAAGGCAGTCATAGATCATGACAAGATCATTGACCATGAACCTCCGTATTTAGGAGTATGGCTCTATAAGAAGGATAATCTCATTTTTGAACTTCATCTTATAGTCGATGACGAGAGAGCTGGCATACTTATAGAATTGGGTCATGTATATATATTTGAAGATGGGCAATTGGAGTATGTAAAAGTAGAGAAAGAATGTTCCTGCGGAAATCCAGAGGAACATTATGAATTATTACAAGGATTTTTAAAAATTCATTCACTAGTTAGAAAGCAAGAGGTTGCATTAATTCAAAACTCTTTTATGATTGATAAATGGTATGTACTTCTGTAAAATTACATTTGGTGCTATTCTAACTCATTTGTTCATAGTCTTCCGAAGGGAGACTGCGTACCAGAAATAGTCGGCAGTCTGTGACTGCCTCCCAAGCCAAAAGGCCCGCTGCAATAAAGCAGTGGGCCTTTTGGCTTGGTGGTGTGGCACTTTGTTAACGTGATTCCCCAGCTGACTCAGCCTACCGGGATCTGGGGGTGGTTCAGCTGGATAAAGTTCAGCTCTTCCAGGAGCCTGTCCCTGGACTCGTAGAACCATGCCCGTACAGGCTTCTCGTACCCCAGCTTGTCCCTGCTATAAAAGTAGAGCACCGACAGGTTGGAGTCAGTAAGATTGGAGGAGACGGGTTCGATCCGGACGATTTTTGATTCGTTGACGGGCGGGTTCTGATTGATCAGCATGTATTTGCTCGATATATATCCCATAGGTTCAAGGCTTTGCCACGCGTTTGCGGGGGTGGTTGGTTGTCAATTGCGTACAGCACTACTGCGGCTTCGGGCTTATCCCTGGTACACCTCGATGTGGGGATTGTTCTTTACCACTTCTGCCAGGTCAGCCCTTCTTTTCTGATCGGTGGTGTAAAACCACGACCTGAGTACCTTGCCTTCTTCTCCGTAGAACCTAAGACTCCACAAGCGCTCGTTGCGGGGGCTGGCCGGGCTTAGCTTGATTTTCCGAACACTCGACTGGATCAGGTGCCGATTATCGTACTCGGTGCGGTGTTGGCTAATGAGGACAAGCATAGGATAGTGGTTGTTTAAACCAGCGAAACCATACTGGTTAGTAAGGTTCTATACAAAACCGTTCCACCCAGGCGCGTATCCCCAGGTGCCGCTCCACACGCCGCTATACCCCATGAACCGGGATACAGGGAAAGGGATATGGCTACACTTTACCCCAGTTGTGTGTGATTTTTTGAAATTATAGGGTCATTTGCTCCACCGGCCCGAACTTTCCCGTCCAATTTTTCGAAAAAGGTACGCTGCATCTTCGTAGCGTACCTTTTTCTGTTAACGGATGCAACTCGTCGAAAACTCGGTCTGGAACCTGGACATCAACGGCAAGCCCGCCCTGAATGCTTTGGGCGAGCTGGAACAAAAACTACAAGAAACCAAGAAAGCCCAGGCCGAGCTGCAACGCGGCACGAAGGAGTGGGCCGAATCCCAAAAGGAGATCAAGGCCCTGGAAGCCGAGATCAGCCGCGTCCGCGAGACGATGGGCCAGGCGGGCATGACCGTCAAGCAGCTGGAAGGCTACGCCCGGCAGCTCGGCAAGGAGATCAAGGACCTCACGCCCGGCACCGACGAGTACATCAAAAAAACCGAGGAATTAAAGGAGGTCAACACCCGACTATCAAATGTTAGGAAAGACGTGCGCGCCGTGGCCGACGAAGCCAGCGGCTCCCAGGGCATTTGGTCCAACCTGAAAAGCTGGATCATGGGGGCCTTCGTGATGAGCGTCGTCGTGGAGGCGGGCCGCATGCTGGCGCAGTTCGTGGGCGACGCCATCGAGAACTTCAAGAAATTCGAGTCGGCTTCCCAGGAGCTCTCGGCCAACACCAAGATCACCGGCCGCGAGCTGGAATACCTCAAAGACCAGGCCAAGGAACTCGGCCCGCAGATGGGCAAGACCGGCGACGAGATGCTGGCGGCCTACCAGGCGATGGGCTCGGCCAAGAGCGACCTGACCGAGAACGCCGCCGCCCTGGCCTCGGTGACGAAGGAGGCCATTATCCTCTCCCAGGCCGGCAAGATCGACCTGGCCCCGGCCACCGAGCTGATGGCCGGGGCGCTCAACCAGTTCAACGCCCCGGCCAGTGACGCCGGGCGCTTCATCAATGCCATTGCGGCCGGCGCCCAGGTCGGCTCGGCCGAGATCGCCGACATGACCGGTGCCCTGAAAGCCTCGGGTACCGTGGCCAACGCCGCCAACGTCTCATTCGAGCAGACCAACGGCGCTTTGCAGTCGCTCTCGACGATCAACATCAAGGGCGAGCAGGCCGGCACGATGTTCCGCAACACGCTGATCAAGCTGATGTCGTCGGCCGACGAGCTGAACCCGCAGATCGTCGGGCTGGATAAGTCGCTGGAAAACCTGGCCCAGCAGAACCTGTCGACCGCCGAGCTGGCGAAACTATTCGGCACCGAGAACGTGGTGGCCGCCCAGCACCTGATGACCCACCGCGACCAGGTGGCCGAGTTCACGGCCGCGCTCACGGGTACCGACGAAGCCTACAAGATGGCGGCCATCAACAACGATACGCTGGAATTCAAGCAGAAGCAGTCGGAGGCCACCACGGCCAACCTGGGCGTGGCCCTGGGCGAAAAGCTCAGCCCCTTCATCGTGAAGGCCTACAACGCCTTCGGCGTGTTCCAGTCCGTGATGGGTGACGTCATCGAGAGCAGCACCCCGCTCTTCGACACCTTCATGATGCTCTGGGACGTGCTGGGCAGCCTGTTCGGCAGCCTGGGCAAGGTGGTGGGGGCCTTCTTCGGCCTGGACGAGAAGACCAACGGCACCAAGGTGGTCATGCAGACGCTGACCGTCGTGTTCGGCCTCGTCGGGGCGGCGGCGGCTTCCCTGGTGGCCGTGCTGCAGCTGATCATCGACGGGCTGCTGTTCCTGGACGGCAAGATCACCTTCGAGCAGCTAAGGAATAACGCCACCAATTCCTTCAACACCATCAAGGCCGGGCTGAAATCCACCTTCGTCGATCAGTTCAAGGAGGTGGAAGGCCAGGCCGTCGCCGCCCAGGCCGACCTGAGCAAAAAGCAGGGTACCGCCCGCGCCGACGAAGAGAAGAAGACCATCGACGCTATCGTCAACAACGAGGTCGATACCCACGGCAAGGGACTGACCAAAAAGGAGGAAGCCGAAAACAAGAAGCGGGCCGACAAGATCCTCAAAGAGAATGAGGCCGCCAAGCGGATCGCCGACCAGCAGATCGAGGCCACCGAGAAAGCCAACAAGGAGATCGAAAAGATGGCCATTGCGGCCATCACCGATGAGACCAAGCGCAAAGTGGCCCAGATGGCCTTTGAGTTGGAGGACAAAATAGCCACCAACCGCAAGTCCAAGGCCGACGACCTGGTCAAACTCAACTACGAGATCGCCCTGCGCGAGAAGTTCAAGACCGACACCGAGAAGCTGGAAGCCGACGCCCGCGCCAAGGCCGTGGCCGAAGAGAAGAAAAAGCTCGACGAAATCAGTAAACTGGAAGAAGCCGCCCGCACCGAGCGACAGAACCGCGAGTACGCCACCAGCAAGGCCGTCATCGAGAATGCCCTGAGCAACGAGCGCCTGAGCATCAGCCAGCGCCAGAAACTCAAACTGGACCTGATCGACCTCGAACACCGCCACGAGATCCAGCGCATCGAGGACACCGCCGCCAAAGAGCGTGCCAAGGCCCTCGAGACCAGTAACCAGCTCATCAAGCTGGCCGGCGACGACTCGGCCAAAAAGAAGCAGATCCTCGATGAGCTCGACGCCACCACGCGCGGCATCGACGCCAAGCTGCTGGCCGACAAAACGGCTGCCAATACCAAGCACAACGCCGACACCAAGGCCGCCGAGCAACAGAGCCTGGCCGAGCGGAAGGCCAACCAGGAGAACTTCTTCAGCGCCATCAAGGCCCTGATGACCGGCGACCTGACCACCTTCATGGACTACCTCAGTAAGAAGCTGGCCAGCGAGAAGGCGATGAACAACGAGCGCCTGCAGAACTGGACGGAGAAGGGGCTGGAAATCCTGAACGGGGTGAAGGGCATCCTGGAACTGATGAGCGTGGCCAACGAGGAGTACCTCAAGGTGCAGATCGGCCGCAACAACCGCGAGCGCGACGACAAGATCAGGAAACTCCAACAGCAGTACGAGAAGGGGCTGATCGACAAGGTGACCTACGAGACCGGCGTGGCCAACATCAACACCCAGGCCGACGCCAAGGAGAAGGAGCTGAAGATGAAGGCCTGGCGGCGCGACCAGGCCGGGCAGATCACGATGGCCGTCATCAACGGCGCGGCCGCCGCCCTCAAATCGCTGGCGACCATGGGCTGGCCCCTGGGCCTGGTGGGTGTGGCGGCCGCCGCGGCCAGCACCATCGCGCAGATCGCCATCATCAAGGCCCAGGCTCCGCCCACCTTCGCCCGGGGTGGCTACCTGCGCAACGGCGGCGTGCCCGACGGCCCCCGCCACGGCAGCCAGTACGGCCAGTCGGGCATCGCCCTCACCCGGCGCGACACGGGCGAGGAAGTCGGCGAGATGGAGGGTGGCGAGCCGGTGATGATCCTGAGCCGCAACACCTACAAGAACAACGGCCGCATCATCGACAAGCTGCTCGACAGCTCACTGCACCGCAACGGCGCGCCGGTCTTCGCCGAGCGGGGCAGCGTCTTCGGCGGGGACGGTGGCTCCTACCAGGACTACCTCGAACCCCTGCAAGGGGGCAGATGTACCTGTTCGGCAGCAAGAAGAAGAAGGCCGCGGCCGAAGCGGAGATGATGGCCATCGCCATGGAGATGGAGAACAAGAAAATGATGGAGGAGATGCAGGCCGAAATGGCCAGCTACGGGATCGGCGCGGACGGGGGCTTCGACGCCGGCGTGGACTTCGGGGCGGGGTGGACTTCGGCGACGACGCCTACAACGGCAACGACTACGCCGACATCGGGGAAGCCCAGGCCACGGTCAGCGCCACCAACGCCGAGATCGCCAAAAGCCAGAACCTGATGCAGGCCATCGTGAAGAACACCCAGATCACGGCCGAAGCGATCCGGATGCTGGCCGACATCACCAGCAGCATGTCGGGCAAGATCGACAGCCTGGTCGGGGCGACCAACAGCGTGGCGGCCGCCTCCAACCGGGCCGCCGACGCCGGCTACCAGGCCGCCGCGGCCAGCAACCGCGCGGCCGATGCCGCCGCGATGGGCAAGCAGCATGACGCTTAATTAGTGGACGGTGGACGGTTGACAGTTATCCTTTATATTAATGCAAAAGAAGATAGAATTCAGATTGGAGGGTACCCCTCTTTTCCTTGCGCCGGGTACCGGCTTTACCTTGGAACGGTATAACCCGCTGTTCGACTTCGGGCAGGTGCGCGGCTCGAAGGTCTACCGCTTCTCGGTACCGTTCTGTCCGGTCAACAACCGGCTCTTCCAGTACGCGGCCGACCCGCAGGCGGTCTGGGAGCCGCGGCCCTACTTCACCGAGCAGTACGCCGACGGCGATTTGATCGAGCGCGGCTTCACCTTCCTGGAAGGCGTCAAGCCCGCCGGCTACGAGATCAGCTTCGGCAGCAACCTGGGCGACTTCTTCGGCGACCTGCGCGACGTGCCGCTCAACGAGATCGCCTTCGGCTCGGAAGTCCTGCCCGCCGACCACAAGGACATCCTGCCCGAAAAGATTGTGGCGGGCCGGACGGTCTACACCCTGCCCACGATCTTGAACGGCACCTTCTACGGTACCATGCCGCCTGCTGGTTTCAGCGGCCAGGTCAATGCGTACAGCGCCGGCACCGGCTACCTGGCCGGCTCGCCCAAGGTACCGCACTTCAATCTGCACTGGGTATTGCGCCGCCTGGGCGAGGTGTGCGGTTTCACGCTGCGGGGCGAGTTCCTGGACGATCCCGACGCGCAGCGCCTGATCCTCTATAACACCTTCGCCCTCGATGGGCGCACCACGCTGGACTACCGCCTGCACATGCCCGCCGACCTGACGCCCCGCACCCTGCTGCTGGCCCTGACGCTGCCGCCCTTCGGCATCACGCCTTTTTTCGACGTGCAGCGCCGCATCGTCACCCTGCGCTACTCGCAGACGGTCATGGCCACGCCCACCCGCATCAACATCACCGACCGGACGCTGCCCAGCCTCTGGCCGGGCAGCCTGACCGACCGCCGCCTCGAGCTGGACTGGGAGCTGGACACCGACGACGGGCTGATGAAGACCGTCCCCGCCGCCCTGGCCAAGTACACCGCCCCCGAGCTGGCGGGCAGTACTCTCTATGGACTGAAAGGGAAATTCAGCACCCTGCTGATGGACGGCGCGACGGGCCTGCCGGCCGCCGAGCAGCAGGGCATCACCCCGCTGACGGGCCAGATGGACAAGAAGTTCAAGCCCCGCCTGCTCTACTGGCACGGCGTGGTGGGCGACGTGCCCAAGGCCGCCAGCAGCTACGGCAGCAGCTCCCTGGCGTTCGCGGGCCCCGACAACCTGCGCGAGAAGTACTGGCGGCGCTACGAGGACTTCCGGCTGGGCACCTTCCCCGTCGAGATCCAGGCCGCCCTGAGCGCCGGCGACCTGGCCCGGCTGGACTTCCACCGGCGCGCCGGCGAGGACGTGGCCGTGCACCTGCGTGGGCTGGACTACTTCGTGGCGGGCATCAAGGCAGGCCTGCCCCTGGGCGGATACAGCACGCTGAGCCTGTGGCGGCGCTGAATTCCCGTCCTATGAGCGCGCGCCGGCAAGGATGAATTTTGGGTCGAAGTTCACTCACCCAAAATTCAATTCCGATGAAAAAGCTCCTGTCCGTCCTGCTCCTGTTCGCCTTCTGCTTCCCGATGGCCCGGGGCCAGACCACCGTCACCTTTCCGCCTGGCAAGCTGGCCAGTGAGGCGTATGTCCGCTCCTACGTGGATTCGGTGCTGAAAGCCGCGCCTGTCGTGAAGCTTCCGCCCGTAATTCCTTCAACGCCCGAAGAGCCGGTGCTGCTGCCTTGCAAGGCCGGACCGGAAATCCGCTCCATCAGCAACGTCACCGAGCAATCACTGGTCGTCGTTTTCCACGGCGAAAAGGTGTTCGGGCTGGATTTCCAGATCAGCCAATCGGGTACCCCCCGGCGTACCGGCCAGATCGAACCCGAGTCCAACACGCTGACGATCGGCTACGAAACCCTTTCGCCGGGTACCTACACCCTGCGGTTGATTGGTAATACCTG
Organism: Salmonirosea aquatica; assembly: GCF_009296315.1. Lineage (NCBI taxonomy): Bacteria > Pseudomonadati > Bacteroidota > Cytophagia > Cytophagales > Spirosomataceae > Salmonirosea > Salmonirosea aquatica. The sequence continues at coordinate 6,242,401 of NZ_WHLY01000002.1, read as the reverse complement.
CCAGGGTACCTCGGAGCCCAAAGAGTTCACGATCCCGAAATCCGTAGGAGAAACCTTACCGTCGGCTCCGACACCTATCCCCGACCGGACGCTGGGACCGCAGTATACCTACGTGGGTCGCACGGACACGACCTACCTGGATATCGTCCTGACCCCCACCGACAACGGCTACCTAATCACCGATCGGGCCAATTTTTCCCTGCGTGCGGGTTATGAGTACTGGTACGCCATCAACAATACTATAGTGAAGAGCGCCACGCCGTTAAAAGATTATGGGTATGCATCCCGCTCGGGAGTCCTGAGCATCACCAAGCACCATTTTATCAGCGGACTGGATTATTCGGCCCGCTGGAACACCTCAGAGCCCGGCAACACCTGGTACAATCCGAATGCCTCTTACAGTTGGGGACAGCGCTCCGACGTGGGCGGGCAGTCGATCATCCTACTCAACTCCGACGACGACGTCGCCGGTGATCTGGCCTGGCTGGACATCACGCCGGCCTGGTACCAGGGCGATCACACCATGAGCTGGCCCTACCGCGCGCCGGCCAACACCGTAGCGTCCGGCAAGATGCTGGGCTACAACGCCAGCGTCGCCGGAATATCTAGCAAGCTGCGCCAGAGCCGGGGCGAGACCCACATTACGGACACGAGTCTGCCCCTGTCCCAACAGCTGGGCCGCGTGGTGGGCTGTCGAGTACTCGGTATTACCACGACCACGGGTACCCGCGACTACTACCGGGCGGCCGCCGACCGCTGGCCCCTGCACGGGGCGGCGGCTTTCGAGACCAACGAAGGCGAGGTCTGGCTGCCCCACGGCTCCACCCAGGTCCGCCAGATCATGGAGCGATTGACCGAACGCTATAAGCAGGCGGGGTACCCGTATTTCCTCTCGCCCGACTACGGCGGCTACGGCTTCATCACCAAGCCGATCTGGGAGGCGGATCATCGCTGGAAATACAGCGCCAGCGGGCCGGAGCTGATCCTGAGGGACGAATATTTCCGCAGCTACGGCGGTACCATCAATACCGTGAACGTGAAAAACTACGGCAGCGATCCGGTGGACTTTGGTCGTTCGATCTACAACCGACTGTCGCACTACGAGATTATCAAGCGCGCGGGTTATAAGGCCATCGGCTTCACCTGGAATTTCCTGGAAATCTTTCAGCAGGGCTACGCGCCCGGTTTTGCCTGGCAAAACCAAATTTCTGGAAACACGGTACTGACGTCCTCGCTGGCGGTATTGCCCTACGAGGAAGCTGTGACCGATGGTTTTGTGAGCATGTGGTATGGTGATGGGCTCTGGGTGTGGGATGGCCAGAGCACCCGCAACCGGGATGCGACGACGCTGAATCTAAGCTATAACCCGGCGAAAACCACCTTGAACGGATTGAGAATCCGGCAGGACCGGACAGCTTTCGAGGGGGAGTTCCAGCCCGAGCCGGATGCTGCCCTGGATGGATTCTACGTCGGGGCCGTTACGTTGGCCGGCCAGTGCCAGGCTACCGAGGGAGGCCAGCGCCGGTACCTGCCTTTTTCCATCGATGGAAAATACTACAGTACCGAAGCCGACGGCTCGGACGTGCTGACGGCCAACCGCGAAAAGCGTGGCATCTGCCAGGTGCGGGTGAAAGGCAACCAGGCTACAGTCTTTTTTCTTGACCCCTACGCTGGCCTGGAATGGCGGAATTTCTCGGTGTCGATTGGTGGAAAAACCTTCACCGGAAAAGTATTTGGCAAGCGTCCCCACGTGGCCAACATCGCCTTATGAAAACCCTTCGCTTACTCCTGCTGCTGACCCTATTCAGCCTGCTGATCGACTGCCGTACGGTGCAGAAAGTCACTACCCGCGCCGACAGCACCGTCTACCGATCCGCCGATTCGGGCGAGCAGTGGCAGCGCGAGGTCATCCGCGAGTACCTGCCCGGTGCGGTCCACTATGACACGCTCTGGCGCTACGATACCCTGCACGTGCCGCAGATTGTCCGCGTGCCGGCTCCCTATCCCGTCCGCGAGATCATCCGCGAGTCGGCCGCCCGGCAGCAGTCCCAGACCGAAGAAAAACAAGTACAAACCGAAACCAAGGAAAAGGACGCCCATGTGCCCCTGGTGATCCAAGCGCTCCTGCTGCTGTGCGGCCTGGCGGTGTTAGGCGCCATTGGCCTAGCGGCCCTGACGCTTTTACGCAAATGAAACACCTGTTATTGGCGCAAGCCCTCGAACAAAAAGTAGTAGCCCAGGGCTTTGACCTGGCCCGCGACGTGACGCCGGCCTCGATGGCCGGCTACGCCTTCGCCGTGATCGTGCTGGTGGTGGGCCTGTACGTCTTCTTCAAGCTCTACGCCAAGGAGAAGGACTACAACAAGGAGGTCACCAAGGCTATGGGCGACTTCAACCAGAAGTCGCTGGAAGTGCTCGTGTCGGTGAAGGGCCGCCTGGACGACCAGCAGCGCATGGGCGACAACATCACCGAGATCCGCCACCACATGGACTCGCTGGGCAGCAAGTTCGACACGCTGAGCCAGAAGCTCGACCGCGTCAGCTGATGGGTTGGCTTCTGGCCACACTCCTGGCCCTCCATGCCTCACTGGCCCTTTTTATCTACCTGGCATTCAAAGACAAACATGGAAATCCTGCAAAAACGCGTCAAGCGGGGGAAGAACAGTACCCTGTCGATCCTGTACATTGATGGAGTCCGGCGCGGCTACGTCGTGGAAGACAAGGACCGCGACCTGACCTCCGACATGCCGCTGGCTGAGCTTATGACGACAAAAGTCCACGGGCAGACGGCCATCCCCACCGGCCGCTACCGGATCGGGCTGCGCGAATCGCCGACCTTCAAGCGTACCTACCCCTGGCTGTTAAATGTGCCGGGCTTCGAGTATATCTACATCCACAAGGGCAACTGGATCAAGGACACGCTGGGCTGTGTGCTGGTGGGCCTGAGCTGGGGCTACGAGGGCGGGGAGTACTGCGTGCGGCAGAGCAAGGATCTGTTCGACCCGATCTACGAGGAAATCACGGCGGCCCTGGCCCGGAAAGAAAAAGTCTGGTACACCATCGAACAGGCCTACGAGGATTCCGCTGGGAAGCTGCTGGTGTAGGCTACCCGTGATCTTTCGACGGATCTGGGAAAATATCCAGCGCGTCCTGATCCAGGAATAGGCCAAGATCCCGCAGGTAAATATCCGTGGTGCTGATGTCCTTATGTCGGCACTGCACCTGTACCAGTTTGATATCCTTCGTGGCCAGATAGAGCGAGATCACTCCTGTATGCTTCCAGCCGTACAAGTCGTACTCCTGGTCGGTAAACCCGGCCTTGACCAATATCTTCCGGTTGTGCGCATAGAAATAACGCTCATTGACGGGTTCCGGGCCCGGCTTGCCATCGGTCGAGAAGATGTAGTAGCCGGGTGGGTAGGAGCGGAGCTTGTACTCCTCAATAAGTGCTTCCAGTCCTGCCGGAATCCTGACGTGTTCGGTTTCGTTATTCTTGGCCAGGTCGCCCGGTACGATGATCGTCTTTTTCTTGATGTGTCGGATTTGCAAATTACGGGCTTCGGCCCCCGGCCTGAGAAAACAGTAATAGATGAAATTGACAAAAAGCCACAGCTGCTCATCCTGCTCGACGTGCAGGCAAATCCGCTTGAACTCCCGCACCTGCCAGGGCTGGTAGGGGATATGCTGGCTTCGTCCCCCCTTGCGCTTGGGGATTTTTAAAAAGGGATTCTCGTCGATGATTTGCCGCTCGATCAGGTGCGCCCACATGCCCCGCAGGGTACCGATGAAATTACTGTAGGTTTTTTTAGCGATCCGTTTCTGATCCAGGAAATCGGAAAACGCCCAGGCGTCCTGTAAGTCGAAATCGACTAAGGGGATTTTATCAATTTGCTCCAACTCCAACCAGCTCAGGAAAACCTTCAGATCCTTTTTATAGGTCTTCATCGTATTCCTGCCTACCGTGGCACTTTTGCTTTGGAGGAAAAAATCTACGGCTTTTCTCAGCTCCATCGTGGGCCTGATCTCCGGTTCCACGATAGGGATGGGCTCGACGATAGCGCCCGCCCTCAGTTCGGTATTGATGGCCTCAATGATGATCTTGGCCTGGGCATACCGCTCTTTGGCGGTGGGGTGATTGATCGTGACCCGCTTCCGGACCAGCTTCCCCTGCTGCTGCGACCAGGCGTAGTAATTGATGTACCATTTTTTCGCCAGGTCGCCGTTTGCATCGGAAAGCACGGCTTCACGAAATGGGTATTTTTCAAGATTTTTAGGCATGGAAAGGCCCGTTTTTTCAATCAGTAACTGGCACGAAATTGGCACCAAGGGTGTTTTCTGATGCCAAAAATGGCTCGAAGTGCTTGACTTCGAGCCATTTAGGGTTGGTGGAGACGGAGGGATTCGAACCCTCGTCCAGAACAGGGGAACCCTGTGCTTTCTACATGTTTAGCTTTGATTCGGTTTTCGTGCCGGACAAGGTTCAAATCAGACCTTCATCGCGACCTTAGATACTGGTGTCTCACTGGTTTTTCGTATCACTATTCCAGCCAGCGCTGCGTTTCGACACCCCTGAATCCACCCGGCAGCACGTAGGGTGGAGGGATGATGGCAAATTGTCTAATCTATCAGATTAGGCAGCCATGGCGTAGTTATACTCGCCGTGTATTGTTTGAAAGGCATTGGTTACGGAAGGTACCCTCAACTCCCGACATGCTTACACAAACCTCCAACCCGCTGTCAAAACCAGTCGCCCCCCAAGATTATTTGGAACGAGAAGTGAGGAGGAATACTCACTTCCAGATAAGTCTTACAAAATTCATCCAGGAAAAGTTCATGGAATAGGCTGATGGCCTATGGCTGTTGGTAAAAAGGTTTCTATGTTGTTAATAAATAGATCTTTACAAAATTTAATTTTCAAGGGTACTAAAACTCCCATCGGTAGCTCAGAATAGGAATCAGACCCAGTTGATACTTTTTAACGAGCTGGCGTTGCAGAATGTCATAATAACTGTACGCTTCGTTTTGGGTACCGCTGATATTCTGGATGTCCAGGGCGAGGGTACGGCTATATCCCGGGTGGTTTTTCTTCCAATAAATACGGAGATCAGGCCGAAAATAATCCCTCATTTTAAGACTAAACGCATCTTTCAGGGCATAGACGGTGGTACCCTGCTCCCGGGAGGCATCCACGTTGATGGGGGTGTCACGAAAACCGCCCATCCACAGTATCCTTGCATTCAAACCCCAGCTACCGTTTTTCTGCGTTTTGAGCTCGCGGCCGGTAGTGAGGCTGAACGTATGGTTTCCGTTGTAGCGGGTACTTCGTCGCATGCCATCCCCTGCCACGTAGGTGGAGTTATAGAGCGAACCTGATACCAGCAGATAAAAATCGTGGGTCAGGTACTTCTGATAGCTGGCTTCTATCCCGTAATTGCGGCCTGTTCCAGAATTTTGGAGGGGTAGATGCACAAATCCTTCCACCAGATTCAGCGTCGAGAACGTCGGTAGGGGACGCTCAACGAGTGTGGGATCGCCGGCAAAAACGGGTACATCGAAGATATTTTGCAAGTACGCCTCTACTTTCAGATTGGCCGAACTACTGAAATTCCGCTGATAGCCCACGACGAAATGGTGCGCGCGGGTAGGGGCCAGTTTCCGGTTGGGTTGAGGGTCCTGGCCCTTGCCGACTTGAATTACCGAAAGATAAACCGCTGGCTGCTGCAATTGACTGTGCAGACCGTAGGAGAAACTGAAAGACTGCATGGCATTCGCCTGGAAACGAAGGGCTGCTCGGGGTTCCAGAGATTGGGTGCCATTGTAGGTATAATGCAGATAATGCAGGCCAATGTCGGCCGTAAGCCGCGGGACAGGCTTCCACTGCCACGACAGGTAGGGTTGCACGATGAGGCCCTGAAGTCTGCCCTCCGAAACCTCGTCCCGGATAATCGATTTTACACTGTCCGCCTGGTAAGTAAGAAAAGCTCCCGCTTTAATTAAATGGCTGGCGTTGAATCTGTGACTAAGGGAGGTGGTGAAAGACAGTCGGGTTTTGGTATTGGCATCCTGTTCAGTCAGGAACCGGTTGTCGGTATTGGACATCGAATGCATGTAGCCCGTCCGGGAATTTTCCAAGGCAGAGGCTACCAGTACCGTTTTCAAGGCGGTTTTTGCACCTAACTGAATTGAATGGGTTATACCGAGGGCTCCCATTTTACTTTTAAAATCAATATCGTATCCATCTTTCTGATAGACCCATTCGCTGGTGTCGCGGCTGGCTTTGAATATATTACTACTCATACCCCCCATGCCAAAGACGGTAAAATCTCCGCCTTTTTGGGTAGGCAGTGAAATATTGAAAGACAAATCCTGGTAGCTGATGTCTTCACCACCGAAACTCACCCCCAATGCCGCTAGCAGTCCGGTGAACGAGTAGCGGTAATTGACCAGGTAGGAAGCCTTTGATTTTTTGGAAAAGGGCCCTTCGGCGGCCAGGTCGAAACCAATGAGTCCGGCCTGGGCGGTAAACTCGGTTTTTTCGTTGTTACCCTGCCGGAGACGCATATCCAGCACCCCCGACAAAGCATTTCCGTATTCGGCGGGGAATGCTCCTGATAGAAAATATGAATCGGACAGCAACTGGGTACTCAAGATATTGACTCCCCCACCCGTTTGGGTGGCGCGGTCGCTGAAGGTACCGGCATTGGACGTATGATTGGGGTTCACAATTTCGACGCCTTCCAGCCGCCACTGCATTCCGTTGGGCGAGTTCCCTCGAATCACCAGCCCGTTGGCCTGATCATTGGAGGTGGCCACGCCGGGGAAGGAGGTAGTCAGTCGGGCGGGGTCGAGGTAGGTTGCGGCGTACCGCAGAGTCTGCTCGGTCGTAATGGTCTGGATGCTGTTGAAGGCGATCGGGCGGGTGCTGCGCACAATGGCTTCCTCCAGCTGACGCCCCGCCTGGCTAAGGCCGACTAATACTACCTTTTCCTTGCCTGACTCCAGCAGTAGCTCAGGGAGAGCGACTGTTTCGTATCCGAGGTACGTTATTTTTAGATTATAACGTCCGACCGAAAGCTGGTCGAATCGGAAATTTCCTTCAGTATCGGTTAAGGTACCCTGGTCGCTCCCCATGATCTGAATAGAAGCTCCAGCCAGAGGTTTGCCGGTATCCGAGTCTTTCACAGTACCGCGCAGGGTAGAAGTGAGCGGTTGGGAAAAAGCCGTAGTGGCGGTGACGAAAATAATCAATAGAATTCTTAACATAGGTACTCGTTCAGGATGGATTGCGCGAAGATACGGGCAAATCGGGAATGGGTTAGTCCCCCTACCAAAGCTCATCAAAAAAAAGACACCCAAGGGGTACCTTCACTGCCAATCCAATCAAAACGTATCCCAACTACTTACACCCGATGCAAATAGCAAAACCGCCAGGGCTTTTTCGTATTTGGCACGCAGCGACTCGATTTTGACCTTGAATTCGTTAAGTTTTGATTCCCGGCTATTAACCAGAAAAAGCGAGCTTTCACCCAGCTCAAATTTTTGTAATTCAAGCCTGAGGAGTATTTCCTGATTCTGAAGGGATCTGGTTTGCGTCAGAATCTGAGCTTCCAGATTTTTGACATCATTGAAGGCAGCGGCTATTTCATTGGCTATCTCCCGTTGTACCTGCTTCTGCTCTAACTCATTTTGCATCTGCTTGATCCGGATTTGCTGCAATTTTCCCCGTTCTTTCCTTAGGAAGATGGGAAAGTAGAGATCCACCATGAATTTATAGTTATTGCTCAGGTTGAACAGACCCGTATTGCTTTCGGTGCCGTTCAGTGAAAGACCTTTGTACAACGTAGCAGCTTGTAGATTCACGGTAGGTTTCAGCATTTCGCGGCCGAGTCGTTCATCGAGCCGAAGCTGCTGACTCTTGGCCTCAAATTTGAGAAGTTCAGGATGGCGCTGTCGTGCCATGCGCAGCAGGGTGTCGAGTTCTCCTGCACTGATAATTCGTCCAGCCGTACCTTGCGGAATGGCTGCTTCGGGTAGCTCTCGGGGTAGTTGGTCCTGTCCCCACAGGTGATTGGAAAGCAGCAGCCGGGCATTGCGGAGTTCCAGTTCCGACTGCTGGAGCATCACCTGACGGTCCTGCAATGTGACAAGAGCCTCCACGGTATCGATGGCAGCGGCCTCGCCCAACTGGGTACGTTGACGGACGGCGCGGTACCTAGTGTCGGCCAATTTATAGAATTCAGCGGACAACGCATATTGGCGGTAGGAGAAGTACCAATTCCAGTAGTCTTTGGCGGCGGTCAGGACAATCTTGTTAATCATTTTGACCCGCTCTGCATCGGCCACGTCCTGAAACAGGCGGGCCTGCCGGAGCGTTGTCCGGCGATTGTCGATGAACAGCCCCTGCCCGATGGGGACGGTCAGGCCTATGTAAGAGATGCCTTCGGGTCCGGTGCGGATATCGTCGCTGAGAGTCTCGCCTACGTTGCGGTCGTAGCCGAGTTTGAGATCGGCCCCTCCCAGCCAAACGGGTACTTTCAGGAAAACATCGCCCCGGTTGAAGTACTCCTTGGCCTTGTACACTTTGCGGTCAAATGAGCCTTCGAGTTTGGGGTCGAAGCCACCCCTGGCGATCAGCAGTTCCCGCTGGGCTGATTCCGTGATCAATCCGCTGAGTTTGATCACAGGGTGGTGGGCCACAATCTGTTCGTAATAGGTCTGGTAGGTAAAAACCAGGGAATCCTGGCCCCAGGCGGTATGGACCCAGAAAAACAAGAGGATGAATTTACTGGCCGTTTTCATTATTTTTTCTTTCCATCTGCCGAAGACTTGGTCGTTATTTTGTCAATCTCACTTTGGTTAAGATTGGGAGGGAAACCGTTCAATTGCCGCCAGATCTCGTACCAGATGGGTACGTCGGAGAGCATCACCCAGCCATAAACCCCTGACCCCTGACGGATGGCGGCAGGCCATTCCTCGCCGGGTTTGGGTCGTACCAGCAAGCGGAACTTACCGTTGGCACTCCCGATGCGGTCTATGACGGCCACTTTTCCACCAAAGGTACCCACTGAAATACCCGGCCAGCCCGCAAATTGCAAAGCGGGCCAACCGTCGAATTCCAATCTCACCTCGCGACCTGGTGAGACCAGGGCTACATCCATTGGATTTACGTAGAGTTCCACGGCTATTGCGGGGTTTTCTGGCTGGAGCGTCGCGATGGTTTCGCCTTCTTTGATGGTTTCGCCGAGCCCCGCCTTCATCGCGCGCACCACATAGCCCGACTGGGGCGCCCTGACCACATAATTTCCCTGTCGAATCGCCACACTGGCGTATTTGTTTTGCAGCTTAGATAATTCAGACGCTGCTTCGGCCTGACTTGAAATAGCCGAACTACGGTCAGAACGGGCTTTAGCCAATTTCTCCCGATACTCGGCCTGCAATGACCCCAGTTCGATCCGGGCATTGAGGAGTTCCTGGCGTGCTATATCGAGTTTGTTTTGTTGCGAAACTACCTTCGCTGCTTCTTCCTGAGCTTTCAAGCGCCTCGATTCTAAATCGGTGAGAGAAAAAAGACCCGATTTGTAGCCCTCTTCGTAGCGGCCTAGCCGGTTTTTTGTGATTTCGTAATTAATCTTCACCGCCACCAAATCGGTGCTATCGCTAACTACCTTCATCTGCGACTGTTTAAGTTTATTCCGGGCTTTGTTCAGGCTCAGACCCAGAGCATCTTCCAAGGCAACCAACTGCTGACCGAGGGCGGCTACTTTGTTTTCATAACCCGTTATGCCCTGTTTCTTGGCTTCAATCTGTTCCTGTATCCGGGGAAGTACCTGGGGATCGATGTACTCGTCTTTCGTTTCGGAGAGGATGGCCAATGTGTCCCCGGCTTTGACATAATCACCTTCCTGCACATACCAGGCCTCGATGCGGCCTCCCACGATGTTCTGGACAGTCTGGGGCCGATCCTGGGTAGAAAGCGCCGTGACGCTGCCCGTGCCCGAAATGTTCTGCTGCCAGGGTAGGAAGAGGATCACGACCAGCATCAGGATTATCCCCTGCATCCAGCGGGCAAACCGGCGGGCGGTTTTGGGCGTGGACAAGGTACCCAATGCGTGCAGTTGGTACTTGTCCACCATTTCGTCGTTGACTCGGTTTCGGGAGATGTTGAGCATCTTGATTCAGTAGGATTTTGTTGAAAAAACCGGAAGTTCTATCAGTTCAGTCGATTCAACATTTCATTCAAAATGGGCTACGAAAACCGGGTTCGCTTTCACCCTATCGTATGGGCCGGTTGCAACGATTGTGCCGGCATCCATAATCAGGATGCGATCACACTGTTGCATAACGGCGGGATCATTGGATAACATAATCAATGACCAGGGATTATTTTTATGGGTCAGAGCTTTGGTTAGTACATGCCTTTCCCTGGGCGTTAGGCTATGCAGAAAATCATTGATCATCAGAATCTTGGGTTTTGTAACGATGCAACGGGCCAGCGTAACCCTGGCGATGAAACTCTCTGAAAACCGCCGTCCTCCCGGAAGCATGGTGGTACTGAGCCCATCGGGCAGCTTACTGATATAATCCGTAAGGTCAAGCAACTGTAATGCCCATTCCAGGTCGGCCAGGCTGATCTGATTGCGGCCCATGGTGATGTTTTCCAGAATTGATCCCTCAAAAATATCGTCCACGGCGATGTTCTGTTCGATGTAGGTACGTAAGCTTACCACATTGAGGTCACGCATGGAAATACCATTGAACGTAATACCGCCTTTGTAATCCCTGAGTAGCCCCGACAGTACGCGGATCAGGGTGTTCTTGCCCGAACCGTTGGAACCGGTAAGGCAGACGGAGTCGCCAGGTGCAAGAGAAAACGAAACGCCATTGAGGGCGGGGGAGTTGCGACCTTCGTAGTGATAGTGCAGGTCGGATACTTCCAGGTATAGCCCTTCGGTGTAATCGACAGGCGCAAAGCGGAACCCCTGTTCACGTTCCAGCGGCATGTCCGTCACGTACCCTAGTTTTTCTACGGCCGTCAGGGCGTCGAATATATTGTCAATGCTCTGAATGAGTTTTTCTACCGAATTGGTCAATAGTACAATAATGATTTCTGTTGCCACAAACTGCCCTAGTGATATCTGTCGGTCCACCACCAGGAAGGTACCTAGGATCAGCATTCCGCCAATCACCAGCGTTTTGAAAGCGACGGCATTCCAGAAGAAAATTTTAAGAATCTTGAAGTGCTTTTTGCGGTACACCAAATAGTTGTTCACCAGCCCGTCCATTTTTTCCATGGGGAGGTTTGCCGTTCCCGAAAGCTTGAAAGTATAGAGCGACCGGGCAATGTCTTCCAGCCATTGGGCTACCTTGTACTTGTACTTTGACTCCACCAAGCTGGTCTGTAAGCCTTTGGGGCCGTTGAAATAGACAATGAGGACAATGATCGTGATGGTAAGGAAACCGAAAGCGATGAAAAACGGGTGGTAAAAGGACAGCAGCATAATACCCAGCAGAATCTGCAGTACCGCCCCGGTAATATCGATCAGAATTTTTGGCAGGGATTTTTGTACGGTAAGAATATCGAAGAAGCGGTTCATCAACTCGGGCGGATAGTACCCAAGCAGGGATTCGGCCTTCACGCGCGGTATCCGGTAGGTGAACTCGAAAGCGGCTTTGGCGAAAATACGTTGCTGAAGGATTTCCACAAGGGTAATCTGAATGATCTGCATGATACCCGAAACGAGCACTCCACCGATGACCACGAACAGCAGCAGATAGACCGAGCTGAACACCATACCTCCCGAAATGAGGTTGATAAGTGCCTGAATGCCAAGAGGAAGTGAAAGGCTGATGAGCCCTATGACAATTGCGTAGAGGTAGATATATCCTATGTCTTTTTTCTCTTTGGCTAATAACCGGAAAAACCGCTGAACTGGAGACAAAGGTACCCTCGAGGCCAGCGTATTTTCGCTCACCAACGACTCCATTGGAAAGGCCGTTATGTACAGGGCTTGTCCGTTTTTGCTTTTCTGGGAGGTGTTTTGCCAAAGGTAGGGGTCACGAATCGGTGAAGCTACGTTTTGGACCTCACCAGTAGGCTGAAACGTAATACTCAGGGTGGAGCCGTCCAACTTTTTTCCCCTCAATACAGGGGTGACCCCGGTAGACGTTTTTTCAAAATACAAGATGGGGCTGTTCGCATTTTGCGCCAGGTCGGGCAAGTTGGGAGCGGGGGTATGGCTACTAATGAGGGTAAGGTCGTAGTCACGGGCCTTCGTAATCAGATCTCCGATGAATAGGGGCAGATCCTGCACACTATACTGCGTGAGATGCAATGAATCATATTGTTCGCGTTGGGGGATGTTTTTGGATTCAAAGGCCGAGGCCAGTTGTTGGCAAATGGACTGGATAAGCTGGGAATTCATGCAAGGGTAAATGAGTAGTGACCGAAAAGGGGATTAACGTTACTCGCATTCATTAACTGAATAGCGGAATGAATTGTTGTGGCTTGCCGATGAAAAAAGACCATTTTGAAACCGTGTCGTGTTTTGGGTAAGGTACCTTTCTAGGCGTGTACCTACCCTACAATTATTGTGCTCGCTGATGGAAATCGTGTATTTTTGGCCAAAAATTGTCAGCATCAATAATGGAAGTTGAAGAAATAGAATCGTTTTTTAAAACTCTACAGGATAGAATCTGCCACGCTCTGGAGGCGGAAGATGGACTTGGCCAGTTTAAAGAAGATGCCTGGGAACATCATTCCGGCGGCGGCGGACGTACCCGGCTCCTACAGGGTGGTAATGTCATCGAGAAGGGCGGCGTGAATTTTTCCAGCGTGCAGGGCGAGGTACATCCCCGGCTACGGGCACAAATGGAGCTCAATGCTACCGACGATTACCATTTTAAGGCTACGGGCGTATCGATCGTCATGCACCCGCATTCGCCCAGGGTACCTATTATCCACATGAATGTGCGGTACTTCGAACTAAGCAATGGTACCTGCTGGTTTGGCGGCGGCATCGACCTCACACCGCATTATGTGGTGGAAGAAGATGCCAAGCGTTTCCATAGGGAATTGAAAGCGGTATGCGATCGACACCACGCCGATTTCTATCCCCGGTTCAAAAACTGGGCGGATGAATATTTTTATATCCCGCACCGTAATGAGACCCGCGGGGTGGGGGGCATTTTTTTCGACTACCTCAAACCCGACCAACCGGGCAACGGCCAAAACTTGTCTAAAGAAGCGTTGTTCGATTTTGTTAAAGAAGTTGGAGAAAACTTTGCCCCGCTCTATACATATTTCATGCGCAAGCATCGAGAAGAGTCGTACGCCCAACAGGAAAAGCAGTGGCAGTACCTGCGCCGGGGCCGCTATGTGGAGTTCAATCTGGTGTGGGATCGAGGTACCAAATTTGGACTGGAAACCAACGGACGCACCGAATCCATCCTGATGAGTCTCCCGCCGCAGGCCCGCTGGGAGTACGATTTCATTCCCGAAGAGAATTCGCCGGAAGCCCAAACCCTTGCCCAGCTACGGAAGGGAATCGATTGGGTATGAACCTGCTACACAGTCCGCCACAAATTTTCGAGCGGGGATAAATCCCAGCCGGTATTCGGGTCGGCGTGCAGACAGCCGTGCTCCATGTACAGGGGGGAGGGGAAGTTGTTCTGGTAAATCTGCCCGGTACCCAATCCCTGAGGTAAGGTGGGATCAAATTGTGCCGTGAACTGTGCAATGGCATTGAGCCCCACATTGGACTCCAGCGCCGACGTAATCCACCAGCCAATCGAGAGCCTTTGCGCAATTTCGATCCATTCGCGGCATTGTTGGAAGCCGCCCAAAAGGGTAGGTTTGAGGATAATGAAAGGAGGATGGATGGATTTTAGGAGCGAAAATTTCTCCATATAGTCCATTTTGCCGATCAATTCCTCGTCCAGGGCAATGGGAATGGGTGAAGTAGCCACGAGTTCGGCCATGCGTTCGGGCTGTCCGGGCGCAATGGGTTGTTCGATGGAATGCAAAGAAAATTCCGCCAGCCGGTTCAGTTTTTCCATGGCATCATCCGCCCCAAACGCGCCGTTGGCATCCACACGCAGGGTGATTTCTTCGGGAGAGAACCGACTCCGGAGATTTTCCAGAATCCGGCATTCCCGATCGAAATCGAGCGCTCCTACTTTGAGCTTAATGGTAGTAAATGACCGGGCTATTTTATCGTCGATCTGACTTTGCATGAATTCTTCCGTACCCATCCACACCAGCCCATTGATCGGGATACCCTGTTTGTGGCGGGCAAAAGCATTGGGAAATGGCGTCCGATTGCCGCCCTGCATGAAATCGAGCAGGGCCATTTCAATGCCGAACCGGATGGAGGGAAACTGCTGGGGAATGACTTGCTCAAGAATGATCGGGAGGTTGAAAGGAAACACATCGAGTTCTAGACTATTAAATAGCTGACAAATCTCGGTTAACTTTGTTTCAAAGTCAGGTAGATCGTCGGTACTTAGTCCAGCCAGAGGCCCACATTCACCGTATCCAATGACGCCCGGCTGCTCCTGGTCTGAAACCCTGACAAACCAGGATGTTTTCGCTGTAAGCACTCCCCGTGAAGTACCGGCCGCAAAGTTGAACTGAAGGAGATAAGGCTGGTATTGGATTAGCAAAGGCATGAAAAACGGTGCGTCAAGCGATAAAAGAGGTCAAGTATATGAAAAAAAATACATTTCGCGGTCAACCAATTACTGAACGTAACACAATTCAATGGTTACTTGCACCTTTCAGCTGGTTATATGGGCAGCTTATGGAATTACGTAACTTTGGGTACGACCGTCAGCTACTAAAATCATTCCCAACTCCCCAATTTTCGGTCGTGGTGGGTAATCTGACCGTCGGCGGCACAGGAAAGACCCCCCTGGTCGAGTACCTTGTCCGGGAATTATCGAATACGAATCAGATCGTCGCGTTGAGTAGAGGCTATGGTCGGCATAGCCGGGGTTTTGTACTGGCTTCGCCCGATTCCACGGCGGAGGAAATTGGCGATGAACCTTTGCAATATTATGAAAAATTTGGTGGAAAAATAAAGGTGGCAGTTTGCGAAGATCGGGTGAAGGGCAGCGAAATGCTGCATGAGCGTTTTCCCCACCATGAGCTGCTGGTGTTGGACGATGCTTACCAGCACCGGGCATTACGGGCCGACAGGTACCTGTTGCTAAATGATTTCCAGCGGCCTTTCTACCAGGATTACCCTTTCCCCGGGGGGCGGCTCCGGGAAAACCGAGGTGGAGCGGCTCGTGCGGATGCGGTCATCACCACGAAGTGCCCGACGAACCTGGGGGCTGTCCGTCGTGCCGAGATCCAGGAAGAAATTTTACGGTACTGCCACCCTGCCACCCCCTGTTTTTTTTCGAGTGTCCGGTATGGTACCCTACGTAATTTTGAAAATACCGAAGTGAGTGCCCGGTCCGTTACCTTAGTAGCGGGTATCGCCCGGCCCGAAGCTTTTATCGAACAGGTCCGTAGTCAATTCACTCTGGAAGATGTAAGCCTGTTTCCCGACCATCACAGCTATACTGCCGATGAGGTCCAGGAATTGTTAAATAATGCTAAAAACGCGGATTTGATTCTGACAACCGAAAAAGACAAAGTCAAATTGCGACCTTTGGCCGAGAAAGCCGGAGCTTTGCGTCGGTTTGGCTATATACCAATAGAAATTGATTTTGGACGCGACACCGATGTTTTCCGGACCTGGCTCCGACAAAATGTGGAGGTACCCCTGCACGATCGATCGGCGAGCACGTAATTTTATATGAACGACAATACTTTTTTACGCCCCATTATCGATACCCGCATCCACGGTCTGAAGACCAAAAGTTCTGTACGGCGAAGCTGCTGGCTACTAATGACCTTGCTAGGTATGTTGTTGCTGGCTTTTACGCCGGCCGGTGCGCAAATCAGGCCGGGAGGGATTACACTACCCCAAGGCATACCTACCCAGGGAGGCGGTGGTGCGGCCCAGCAGGGTGGGGCCGTTCTGGACGATAGCACTCAGAACCTGTATGGACCCAATACTGCACTCCATTTTTTTGAAGAGGATGTGCTGAATAATCGAGACTCGGCGCGCTACCGGCTGGATACTACCCTGACGGGCATACACCGATGGTCGTATGTAAGCCGTAGTTGGAATCATCTGGTCGATCTGGGGAACCTGGGTACGGCCACGCGGCCCACTTTCTACCAACCGCATCAGCAGGTAGGGGCGCAGCTGGGCTTTCGGGCGTTTGATCCGTATGCCATCCAGGAAAATGAGGTGAAATACTACGACACCCGCTCACCGCTGACCGAAATGACTTTCATTTCGGGAGGACAGGGGCAGAACATCCTGCGATTCGGCTTCAACCAGAACATTACACCCCGTCTTAACCTGGGGTTCCGGGTGCAAAGATTCACCTCCAATAAATTATACGGTACCTTTAGTACGTTGAAAAAAGAGGCTAATCTGGTGCAGAACTGGAATTTTCTCTTTCAGGGGAGCTATACTTCCAAAAACAAAAAATACACGGCCCTGGCCCACTACCGCCACCTCAACCATTCGGTAAAAGAACAAGGCGGATTGCTCAATGTCCTCGATACGGCAGACGTGGGCGGCAAATTGTATGTCTACGATGGTGTGGCGCGACTTAGTGACAAAACCCGCTCCTGGGAGCGGCGGCATGTGTATCATCTGTACCAGCAATATCGACTCGCCAACGGTTTTCAGCTCTTCCAACAAGGCGATATGAGCTTTGTAAAAGATCGATATGAAGATGCAGACCCGCAAGTGGGTGTGGACAATGGCGTATATCCTCCCACCCGGCTCGATACTTCCTTCACCCGTCAGGCTATATTCTATCGGCTGTTCGACACGAAGCTCGGCATCAAAGGTACCTTTTCGGGTTTTAATTACCGGGCCTACTACCGACCCCGGATTTACAGCGTGCGGGGCGAGTATAATCTGACGGATTCTACGACAACGAACAGGTATAAAAACGCCCGCTTCGATAATATCGTGGGGGTGTGGCTGAGCTACTACCTCAAGGATTCGTCCCAGCATCTTATCGCCGAAGGCGAACATTTACTGGGCAAGGATTTTCTGTTGCGGGGTGAACTGTCGACCCGCTGGTTCAAGGCAGGGTACCAGACGTCATTCTGGACGCCAGATTTATTGATGCAACGCTACATCAGCAATCACCTCGTCTGGGATAATAATTTCAAACTCACCGGCGCCAATACCATTTTTGGATCTATTCCTGTCAAAGTCAAGGGGCTGGAAGTAATTCCCGAAGTACAGTACCATCTGGTTAGCAATTATGTCTATTATGATACGGCGGCTGTGGCCCGCCAGTTGAGCGGCTCGTTCAGTTTGCTCAGGTTGGGTACCACCCTGAACTGGCAGGGCGAAAAATTTGCTTTTCGGGGACAGGGCTACTATACCATCAATTCCAACAGTCGGGTACTTAGGATTCCTTCCCTTTTCGTATCAGCCGAGGTTACCTACGACTTTGTGTACGCCAAGGCCCTTTATGTGCAATTAGGACTAGCGGCGCATTATCGCTCGTCGTACCTGGCGGATGCCTACATGCCCCTGACGCAGCAGTTTTACCTACAGAATGACTTTCTGGTCGATCGCTATCTGGTGGCCGATGCCTTTGCGAGCCTCCGGGTTAAGCGGGTGCGTCTGCTGCTCAAAATGTCACACATCAACGAAGGACTGGGGGTACCTGGCTATTACGTGACTCCCCGGTACCTAGGTATGCAGCGCACATTCAGTTTTGGAGTCTACTGGCCTTTGTTCGATTAAGGGTACAAGATTTCGTGTAAATAGTATTACCCAGTAAAAATAATATTGGATAAGCTATTGATTTAAAATAAGATATATTTTATTCAACTGTCAACGTGCCTACGTCCTTAACTACCCTCGGCCTTCAACTTCCCACCGACCCGCGCTGGGTCAATGTGGCGGAAATGAACATTGGCAAAATTCTGGTCGACCATGCCTACTGTGAACAGAAAGCGGCTTCGGCTTGCATTTCCCTGATCGTCCATTTCCCCGGCCGCGCCAAACTGGTGGAAATGTTAACACCGATTGTGAGTGAGGAATGGGGACATTTTCAACGGGTACTGAAAGAGCTGAAAAAGCGTAAGGTACCTCTGGGTCACCAGCGGAAGGACGAATATGTGCGTCGGCTTCAGGAGGTATTACACAAGAAAGGCAATGGTGACGATGTTTTCCTGGATCGGCTGCTGGTGTGTGCATTGATTGAAGCCCGGAGTTGTGAGCGGTTCAAGCTCCTTTCCGAACAATTGGCTGACGAAGGGCTGAAAAAATTTTATCACGAACTGATGGTGTCCGAAGCCGGGCACTACCGCTGTTTTATCGAATTGGCCGAGACGTACCTACCCAAAGATCAGGTTCGTCAACGCTGGAAAGAATTACTCGCCGCTGAAGCGGAAATCATGCGCACGCTGGACGTTCGCCCCGACCGGATGCACTGAAGGTACCCCCTCCGCATCCTGGCGGTTAATATTAGTAGTACAAGTATGGAAATGAAAACCTTCCTCCGCGAAGTCGCCGAATATATTCTTAGCAAGCATCCCTCTGGTCTGGAACCGGTGGCCATCGTGGTACCTACGCGGCGGGCGGCATTCTTTGTGAAGCAGGAGCTCGCCCTGGCCACCGACCGCCCCATCATAAGTCCGCAGGTTGAGGCGATTGAGGATTTCGTGGAAAACATCAGTACCCTCAAAGTGGCCGATTCGGTGAGCCTGCTGTTTGAACTTTTCGAAACGTTCAAAGAAATTGATCCCACTATTCAGTTCGACCGATTCATGGGTTGGGCCTCGGTGCTGCTGAGCGATCTGGACCGCATCGATCAGTACTTGGTCAAGACCGAGTACTTGTTCGACTATCTCAGCGAAGCCAAAGCCGTGGAGCGCTGGGAAGCCAACCTGCCCGAAGGACGCACGCTGCATGATTCCTCGGGTACCCGGCATTATTTCAGTCTTTTCGAAAACATCAAGCAGGTGTACCAAGCCTTCCGGGACCGATTGCTGGCGCGGGATATGGCCTACCGGGGCATGGCCTACCGCCACGTAGCCGAGCATGTAGAAACGCTGCTGCTGGATCAGATGCCACACGAAAAAGTCTATTTTGTGGGCTTTAACGCTTTTACGGAAGCGGAAAAAGTCATTATCCAGAAGCTGCGCAAATCAGGGAAGGCAGAGGTACTCTGGGATGCGGACCGGTACTATATGTCGGAGAATGCCGACGTGGAAGCTGGCATCAGTCTGCGTTCGTATCAACATTCGGTCGCCTTCGGTCCCTGGCAGTGGACGCACGATTACCTGCTCAGCAGTTCCAAAAAAATTACGGTGTACGGGGTACCCAATGCTACCCTCCAAACCAAAGTAGCGGGAGGGCTCTACGCCGAAATGCTGCGGGATGACGACCCCGAAAACCCCATCCCGACCGCCATAGTGCTGGCTGATGAAAACCTGCTGCTCCCGATGCTATATTCGCTGGATGAGAGCATCGAGGATTTCAATATCACGATGGGACTGTCGCTGCGTAACTCCATGTTGTACACGCTCATCGATAGTATTTTTGAGTTGCAGCAGAATGTAGCCGAGTTTCGGTCGAAGGAAGGCAAGACGATTAAAATTCCGAAATTCAATCACAAATCGGTTAGTAAGGTACTCAATCATCCCTTCATTCGGCACTACGAACAAATCGTGCTTAGGAAGCCGGACGCGACGGAACCGACGATCATTCAAAAAGTGCTGCGGGAGATCAACCAGAACAACCAGGTGTTTCTCAGTACCGCCGATTTCATGGCGATCAGTGATCATCACCCGCTATTCAAAACGCTCTTCACCCGTTGGGAAAAAGACAATTCCAATCAAATCATCCAGTCATTCTACGACCTGATCGATCTGTTGCGGGAGGTATACAAGGAGTATAAGAATGCGCTGGAAACAGAGTACCTCTACCTTTTTTATACTCTGCTCAAACAGTTTGAACAGACGATCGCCCACCGCCCCGAACCCCTGGGTTTGTACACATTGCGGGCTTTTCTGTACGATCTGATCCGCAATACCCGTATTCCGTTTAGCGGCGAGCCCGTGAGTTCATTGCAGATTCTGGGGATGCTGGAAACCCGGGCGCTGGATTTTGAACGGGTCATCATTCTTTCGCTCAACGAGGGTACCTTGCCCCAGGCTAAGCGCCAGAATTCGCTGATTCCATTCGACATTGCTCAGGAAGCGGGCCTGCCCACGCATCTGCATCAGGAAGCCGTCATGTCCTACCATTTTTACCGTCTGCTGCAACGCGCGAAAGAGGTACATCTCATGTACGTAAGTACTACCGATGCACTGGGCGGCGGCGAAAAAAGCCGGTTTATCCAACAGCTCGAATACGAATTGGTGCAGTACAATCCCGCCATCCAGTTGGAAAACAAGATGGTGGAGTTTCCCCAAATGACTACCGAAACGCTCACGCAGGAGGTACCTAAGGACGCGGCTATACTGGAAAATATCCGCACCTACCTCACCGAAACGGGCCTGTACCCCACGCACCTGAACGATCTGGTGCGTTGTTCGATGAAATTCTACCTCAGCCGTCTGGTGGGGGTGCAGAGCAAAGAGGAGATCGAGGAAGAATTGGGCATGGACAAGATAGGTACCTGGCTGCACGCCTCGCTCGAAAAGCTGGATCAGGATTATTTCCTGCTGGGGAATGATCCGAGCGAGGAGCAGATCAAGGCGGTGTTGACGACTGAATTTCAGGAGCAGTTCCAGGGGTACGTGACCGAGATGGGCCTTAATAGAATTTATTATCAGATTGGCGAACAACAGATCCTGGCTTTTCTGGCCCACCAAATGCAGGGCCAAAAGCGGCGGAAGATCGTGGCGGCCGAACAAAAACTTTCTACGGAGCTTAGCCTGAATATAAATGAGCGATCATTAATGGTTAAGCTGGGTGGGAAGATTGACCGGGTGGAGAAAGACGAGGCCAACAAGTTGTTTGTGATGGACTACAAGACAGGTAGTGTGGAACTCAATCAGGAAACCCGGAGTACCCTACAGGACCGAAAGGAAAAGTTGCTCACCTCCGCTGAATTGAAGGCAGGCTACGCCCGGCAGCTGTGGTTTTATAAATATTTGGTGTATAAAAATGTAGCTAATCCGGAGGGTTTATCACTCGGCGAAGAAACCTACCGCCTGCCGGATAGCCGGGTGCAATCGGGTTTTTACTCGTTTCGCGAACCAACCAAGATGTTCGAAAATCAGCTGGAAATTACGGATACGGACGATCCTCAGGCTTTTATTGAAGAATCGGAAACCCTGCTGCGGCAAATGATTACGGATTTGTTGAATCCCGACTTACCCTTCACGCAGACCCGGGATATTAAACTATGTGAATACTGCGATTTTCGGGGGATTTGTGCCCGGTAGGTTCTAGATTTAGCTGGTTTTCGGGGCATTAGGATCATTCAAAAGGTACCTCCGGCGCACGTCATTGATCAGAAATTTCTTTTGAGCCGTAAAACTGTCGGGGTGAATCGAGGCAAAGAGGGTACCCCATTCCAGAAACCGGGCTGGTTCAGCCGCCTGGAATTGGGCCTGGTCGATGTTTTTCTGAACAAGGTACTCTTCGAAAGAAAGCATATAAAATAAGGTTTTGGATGCTGGATTTATGATCAGAACTATTGGCCATTTGATTAAAAAACTTGTATACGCCTGATCTGGCGTTTAGTATCAAATATCCAGAATCCCGAAGTTCAATCTATCCTCAAAACCAATCCTTTCAGGTAGCTACCCTCGGGGTGAAAAACATTTACCGGATGGTCGGGACCCTGCGTGAGTTGGTGGAGTACCCGGGCCTTGCGACCTACCTCCATGCAGGCCGCCACGATGGTATTGTAGAACAATTCCCGATCCACCACCTGCGAGCAGGAAAACGTGAATAACAATCCACCCGGCTTTACTTTCTGAATTCCCTCGATATTCAACCGTTTGTAGCCCTGAACCGCCCGGTGCCGGGCGGACAGACTCTTGGCAAACGCGGGTGGATCAAGTACTACGATGTCAAATTGCTCATCGGAGTTTTTAAGCCACTTCATCACATCTTCCGTTACGGATTGGTGCCGGTCCTGAAAATGATTTAGTGCGATATTCGCGTCGCAAAGAGCAGTGGCTTTACCCGACACATCCACGGATACCACCGATTTCGCTCCCGCGTGGAGGGCATATACCGAAAACCCTCCGGAATAACTGAATGCGTTCAGGACGGTTTTTTCGTGAGAATAGTGAGCCAGCAACGCTCGGTTTTCGCGTTGATCCAGAAAAAAACCGGTTTTTTGTCCCTGCTCCCAGTCCACCAGAAAGTGCAAGCCGTTCTCCTGCACCGTATGGGGCGAAGGTACCCTTTCAAAAATATACTCGTTCGGAAACTCGGAAGCATACTGCCCCGGCAGGGTATCGCGGCTTTTGCTGAAAACGGCCTTTAGATTAGTACCCAGCACGATCCGCAGGGCGTTTACCAGTGAAGGCAGACTTCGGTGCATTCCGATCGTATGCGCCTGAACCACCGCCACGCCATTGTAAAGGTCGACGATAAGTCCCGGCAGTCCGTCGCCTTCGCCGTGGACGAGGCGGTAGCAATTGGTGTTGGATAGCAACAAATCGGTACGTACTGCAAAGGCATTTTGCAATTTTTCCACCCAAAAATGTTCATCAATCGCCTCATTCTCATACGTCAGGATACGTACCTTGATGCTGCCATCATGGTAGTGGCCGCAGGCCAGGAATTCGCCCCGACTGCTGACCACCTCCACTAGATCACCGTCTTCAACTTCACCTTCCTGACGGGCTATGGCACCGGAAAATACCCAGGGATGCTGGCGTCGAATTGCGTCTTCGCGGCCTTTTTGCAGAATGAGTCGGGGAAGTGGAGATACGGGTGCGTTTTTCAAAGCTCGGTATAAAGGATAGAATAAATAGTACTAATCGGATTCTTATGTTGTATTATTGCTGCAATTTTACGCATTTTTTAACCCAAAGCTTACCCTACCATGCATTACAATCGACGTTTATTTCTCAAAAGTGCCGGATTTGCTACCCTGGGAGCTGCCGCTCTTCCCCTGATTTCCTGTTCGACCAACACCAGCAGCGATTCGGCCGCCGACAGTACAGCGGTGGCCGGAAGCGGGTCTGAACGCAAAATTTCGACCTTTGGAGTGCAGCTTTACAGCGCCCGCGATATTATAGGCAAGGACCCCAAAGGAGTACTAAAGCAAATCGCTGATCTGGGATACCAGGAAATCGAGGGGTACCAGGGCGATCAGGGGGTGTTCTGGAGTATGACTCCCAAGGACTTCAAAGCCTACGTGGACGGGCTAGGTATGAAAATGGTCAGCACCCATGCCGATACATCCAAAGATCTGGAGAAACTGGCGGGCGAGTGTGCCGAAGCGGGATTGAGCTATGTATTGCAACCTTACATCGGCCCCCAATCCTCGGTTGATGAATGGAAAAAGCGGGCGGAGGAGTTTAATAAGCGTGGGGAGATTTGTAACAAAGCGGGCATAAAATTCGGATACCATAACCACGATTATTCCTTCAAGGAACTCGATGGGCAAATCCCACAAGAAATTTTGCTGGACAATACTGACCCCTCGCTGGTCATGTACGAATTGGATATGTGCTGGATCGCGGCGGCTAATAAAGATATTGCCGATCATCTGCGTAAGTACCAGGGGCGCTATGAGTTATGCCACGTCAAGGATTTGGTGCGCGAACCTAAGCCTCATTCTACCGACTTGGGCAAAGGGATTATCGACTATCCGAAAGTTTTGGGGGTAGCTGAAGATACGGGAGTCAAGCACTTTATTGTAGAGCAGGAGGAGTACCCTGAATCTGTTATGGCCAGCCTGAGCCACGATGCGGACTATATGCGAAACCTGGTTATTAGCTAGATTAATTTTCCATAGGGGCGTCATCGGCCTCCGGTCGAATACGAAGAAGCCGCTGCAACCAGGATCGCTGGTCGGCGGCTTCTTTTGCTTTCTCGACTTCATCAAACTTAAAACCGGCCAGCGCCTTCAGGTCAGGCTGTCCGGCATTTACCCAGCAGGTGTACCATAAGTCACTCACCAACTGCACCGAGGAACGCATCTGACGCTCTACTTGCCCGTCGAGCCGGGTAGCATACCGGGCGGTAAATTCATCGGAGTAGGTACGTACCAGCACTCGGTTGCGTTCTACAAAAGTGTACTTACGGTCCGGTTTAAATTCCTCACTCAACTCTTTTTCGATCCGTAGTACCGAATCACAAGCGGCATGGGCTTTTGCGACAGCACCCCATACGGCTTGGGCGGGGCTCTCTACGTATTCAGCGCTCCCCAGCCACATCTCGTACCCTTCGGCATAACGTTCGGGTATGCGCGACTCCCAAAAAGCATGAATACCCTCCTGACCGGTCAATTGACCATTGTAGTTTCGAGTAGTGTGAAGGGGTACATTCGCATCGGCCACGTAATGTCCCAAATCGGCCGAAAGACGCAGGATGCGGGAGGGGCTTCTGTCCCGCATGGCTTCAGTCAGCTGAAAAACGGCGGTCTGTACATACCAGGGTACGATGCCATGCCTGCGCAGGCTATCTTCTCCGAATTTTTCTTTGGCCTGATTCCAGTACAAGGGTAATATGGCCAGGGCACTATCTCCATATACATCCAGATCGATGAAATGCCGTTCGGCTTCCCCCACGATCGCATACCGTCGCCGATCGGGATTTACGGCATTTTCCGTGATGAAATCAATCTGCTTTTTGTAAAAGTATTGCATATCAATCGGCAGCCGGTATACCGCCAGCCGATTGATATGCCGATGCGCCCAAAAGCCCCACTTAGGTTGAAAGGAGAGTAGAAGTGATAAAACCACACTATATAGAATACAAAGCAACGTTTTTCTCACTTGTTGGGTACTATTTGGAAAGTAGGAAGGCAAATGCTAACCAAAGAATATTTTAAATGTGCAAAATTCCGTTTTTGAAAGGGATTTTTCTTGTTTTATTCATAATCATTTCAAAAAGCGCGAAATATTAAATCTGTATTTTTCTAAAAAGCAAAAAAATAGTTTCAAAGCCTAAATGATACAACGTATCTAGACAGATTTTACAGATATTTTGTAACATAATGAACCAATTAATATTCTTTATTTTGTTAATTTCAATATGGAATATTTGGCATTTTATGAAATTTGCAATATTTAGTGCAATTTAATATTCAAATAGTACAAAAATATTGAACTATACGTACCTTTGTGCAGTTATACTCATATCATTGACAACGTAAATCAAATGAAACCAAAAAATAAAACTTTGGGCTATTTAATTCCCGTATTCATTCTGGGATTATTTATGCTCATCATCTACGGAGCTTATACGCCCCACCAAAAAGCCGAAGTGCAGCGGGTGGTATGCATCAAGTTCAAAGCAGGTACCCCAGCGGCCGAAGTTGAAAAGCACATGCAGGAGTTCTCGAACCTACGCCGGCAGATTCCCGCCATTGTGGGTTATACGGGAGGAAAAGTGCTGAATAATGACAATGTTGCTCGGGACTTCGATGTAATTCACTACCTGACTTTCCGGAATGAAGAAGGGATTCAAACGTACGATCAGCATCCCAAACACACAGAGTTTGTCAAAAACAACAGCCCGTACTGGGAAAATGTACTGGAACTGAACTCGGTGATTGAAAAGTAGCCAGCGCAGGTACCTTACTGATTTTAAGCACCGTCTCACTGACGGTGCTTTTTTTTACCACACAATTTCCGGTTTTCCAAGCTTCCGAAGGTAGGTATTGGTCTGACTGAAATGTTTACTCCCAAACCATCCGCCCCACTTGGCAGCCATAGGGGAGGGGTGTTTGGCCTCCAGGATATGATGTCTGGTTTTATCAATGATCTTTCCCTTTTCCTGCGCGTATTTTCCCCAGAGTAGGAACACAATCCCTTCCTTTTCCTCATTGATACGCTCAATTACAGCATCGGTAAACGTTTCCCATCCTTTCTTCTGATGCGAGCCAGCTTCTCCGGCCCGGACCGTGAGCGTAGCATTGAGGAGTAACACCCCCTGCTGTGCCCAGCGCTCAAGATTTCCCGAAACCGGAATCGGCGTGCCCACATCGTCCTTGAGTTCTTTGAAAATATTCAGTAAAGAAGGTGGTTTAGGAATGCCGTCATTCACCGAAAAACACAGGCCATTGGCCTGCCCGGGACCATGGTAGGGATCCTGGCCCAGAATTACTACCTTGCAGGCATCAAAGGGACAGGAGTCGAAAGCGTTGAAAATCAGTTTTCCGGGAGGATAAACGGTATGGGTTCGGTATTCCTGTTTCACAAATTCGATCAATTCTTTAAAATAGGGCTTCTCAAATTCGGCATTTAATTTCGCTTTCCAGGATTCTTCGATGGTAACGTCCATATTCTTTGTTAATTTAGGAATTTAAAAAGGTACCGCTTGTCAACATAAACATCGGAATGCTAATTTCGTTATACAAATAAACTATTTTAGCCATGGTATCGGAAGTAACTGAGGGGGTGAAAGTATCGGTAGTTACTGAATATCAGCCCGATTATTCCAATCCGCGACAAACTCATTTTGTATTTACCTACAAGGTAATTATCGAAAATCACAGCGACAACACCGTCAAACTCCTACGCCGCCGCTGGAATATCTACGATTCCAACGGAGTCGTACGGGAAGTGGAAGGCGAAGGTGTGGTTGGTCAGCAACCCGTGCTGGAACCCGGCGAGATCCACGAATACGTTTCGGGTTGTAATTTACGTACCAACCTGGGTAAGATGGCCGGAAATTACCTTATGGAGCGGGTTCTGGACGGGCGTCGTTTCAATGTGGTCATCCCTGAATTCACTCTTATCGTTCCCTACCGACTTAACTGATCCGGGCTATATCCTACTTGTTGGATTGCTATTTTCTTTCGCATTCGACCTGTTCAATCGTACATTTCCATTTCCCTTTGATTCTTCCTTACCTCAAGCACCAGCTACGTGCCGGCAATGCTCATTCGATCCATTCCCCTTTTATTTACGATTTGTATACCCAGGCAATTTGTCCATCAGCTGAGGATAAATCCGATTTCGAAGCAATCGCTTCCTTACGCCGACAGCTTTTAAAAAACACCGATGAAATCGAGATTCTGGACCTGGGGGCCGGTTCGCGCCGCAACAGATCCAACCGCCGAAAAATTAGTGACATTGCCCGCAACGCAGAGAAACCGGCTCGCTTTGGAGAACTGTTCTATCGCCTTACCCGCCATTTCAATCCCCAAACCGTACTGGAATTAGGTACCTCATTGGGGTTGACAACTGCGTATTTTGCCCGAGCGGCTACCGATGCACACGTGACCACCATGGAAGGCTGTCCCGAAACGGCCCGTTTGGCTTCCGAAAACTTTGAAAAATTGGGGGTAGGTACCATTGAACTGGTAGTAGGGAATATTGATCATACACTACCCGCCTGGCTCAACGCGCAACAAAAAACAATTGATCTGGTCTTTTTTGATGCCAATCATAGATTGGAGCCTACCTTGCGGTATTTTGAGGATGTGCTTCCCTATACAGATGATGCGTCTGTGCTTATATTCGACGATATTTATTGGTCAAAGGAAATGACAATGGCCTGGGAAAAAATCAAAGCACATCCTCAGGTACAGGTGGCCGTCGACTTGTTCTGGGTGGGGCTGATATTTTTCCGGAAGGAACAGGCGAAGGAACAGTTCCGGTTACGCTTTTGACAAATTTTATGTGTAAATTTTC
The DNA here is from genome assembly GCF_009296315.1 of Salmonirosea aquatica. Lineage (NCBI taxonomy): Bacteria > Pseudomonadati > Bacteroidota > Cytophagia > Cytophagales > Spirosomataceae > Salmonirosea > Salmonirosea aquatica. Next base: position 6,214,527 of record NZ_WHLY01000002.1, on the reverse strand, counting down.
GTTAGAAAACGACTGATCGCTATAAATCGGGTACCCTATGCTAAAATTGAGGACAGGAGTCGTAATGGCCGGTGCTAGTGTGGTGTTGGCGCTCGGATGCCAGGAAAAAATGCAAGAGCCGGCGGTGACCGAAATGACCTCGTTTGGGTTTATTCAGGACCGGATTTTTACCCCTACCTGCGCCACTGCGGGCTGTCACGCTTCCGAACAGGATAATGCCTTTAATCAGCATGGATTGGTTTTGGCAAAAGGAAAATCGTATGCTAATCTTATCAATATCCTTTCCAGGCAGCCCGATGCCCAGGCCGAAGGTCTGAAACGAGTGAAGCCTTACAATGCCAACGAAAGCCTGCTGTACCATAAATTGAATTGGGACGCGGGCCACCACGGCGGGAAACAGTACGGACTTTCCATGCCGCTGGGAGGTACCCCGCTCAGTGCCGGGCAGCTCGAGTTTGTGCGGCGTTGGATCGAAGCGGGTGCTACCGAAAAAGACAATTTAGTGGATACTACGCTTCTGAATGACAAAACACCCAGCTATGTGGCGGTGTTCAACGGCTTGCAACCTCCTGCTCCGGGAACTGGATTCCAAATGAAACTGGAAGCCTTTCCCATCAGCCCCCGCTTTGAACGGGAGTTTTTTCAGCGGAAATTGGTAGGGAACACTGAGGAGCAGTACGTCAACCGCGTGCAGGTACTAATGCGACCCGGTAGTCATCACTTCATTCTCTACGATTTTTCGGACAAAAGTAAGTTGCCTTCGCTCAATACCATTCGAGACCTTCGGAATCCAGATGGTACCTCCAATGTCACGACCTTCCTTTCCATGCAGAATCATGTATTCTGGGCGGGTACCCAAACCCAGTCCCATGATTACAGTCTGCCCAATGGTGCCGCATTATTGTTGCCCGCGGGGGCGTCTTTCGACCTGAATTCCCACTACGTGAACAAAACCAATGAGCCTACCACGGGTGCGGTTCATGTAAACTTGTTCACGATACCGAAGTCTCAGGTTATGCATGTGGTGAAGGCGCTGAACCTGCCTAATGAGGGTTTTGTATTACCGGCAGGTCAGAAAACAGTGGCTACGAAATCGTTTCTTTTTAAGAAACCAACTTCGGTGCTGATGCTGACGTCTCATACCCATAAACTGGGTGAAAAATTTGTGATAAAAATAAAAGGGGGTACCAGGGATGGAGAAATTGTATACGAAAGCGCGGATTGGGAACATCCGCTGATCAAAAACTTGGCCACCCCGCTCGTGTTAAAAGAGGGTGAAGGACTTACTTCGGAAATAACCTACAATAATACCACAGACCGGACAGTCCGTTTCGGTCTACTGAGCGAGGACGAGATGGGAATTATTTTTGGATACTACTACGAATAAAGGAGCGAATCCCCGGGGAATCCTTGCCTATAGGTACCTTAAGACAAAAAAGAGCCTCCGAATTCCGGAGGCTCTTTTTTGTCTTAAGGGTTAGTAAAAGCAAACCCTTTCAATTATACATTACTTCGCAATGTCCACTTGTACCGGACGTCCCTTAATGGTATTGCCATCCATAGCACGAACCACAACGCGGGCATCCCGCTCGGGAACATCCACATAGGTGAATTTGTCATAGATCTCGATGGCACCGATGTCTTTACCCGGGATATTGGATTCACCAGCAATAGCACCCACAAAATCGCGGGGCATGATGTGATCCTGGCGTCCTACATTGAAAAACAAACGGGTCATGCCAGCTTCCACAGGCCCAGGAGCCGACTTCTCGCGGCGTGGCCCCCGGTCGCTTTCGCGGCTTTCGAAACGGCCACCCCGGTCACTTTCCCGGCTGCCAAAACGGGCGCCCCGGTCGTTATCACGGTTTCCGAAACGGCTGCCCCGGTCGCTTTCGCGACTTTCAAAACGGCCACCACGTTCACTGCCACGTCCGAAACGATCTCCGCCACGATCCCTTTCACGACCACCACGGTCGCTCCGGTCACGATCCGAACGCCTTTCTTCCCATGCCAGGTTCGCATCAGCATAATCGTTTTTCTGGACACCCAGCATTTGCTTGGCCATGGCGGATACAATCTGTTCGGTCGTAAAGCCACTGTGGTGGAGCAATTCCAGTACATCATCGTAAAGACTATCGTCACCAGATTCCCGGATGGTTTCGGCCAGACCTTCCACAAAGCGTGCTTTCCGAATACCCACAATGTCTTCGTAGGAAGGAATAACACCTTTCTCGATCTTCACTTTCGTGAAATTTTCGATTTGACGAATACGGAACTTCTCATCCCGGGCGACCAGCGAGAAGGCCTTACCCGACATACCCGCGCGACCCGTACGGCCAATCCGGTGTACGTAGTACTCTTCATCAAGAGGTATGTCGTAGTTGATTACCGCATCCAGGCCACTTACGTCGATCCCCCGAGCCGCTACGTCGGTAGCTACCAGAATCGTCGTTACGCCGGCTTTGAACTTGCTCATCACATTGGTGCGTTGTTGCTGACGCAAATCGCCGTGGATACCCTCTGACGAATATCCCCGTACCTGCAATTGCTCTACGATTTCGTCCACCTTGCGCTTGGTGTTACAGAAAACCAAAAGCGATTGCAAATTGTACATATCGATCAGACGGGTCATTACTTCCAGTTTGCCCTGGGGCTTCACTTCGTAGCAAACCTGCTCAATGTTGTCATTGGTCAACTCATTGCGTACGACTTTGATCAGCACGGGGTCGTTGAGAAACCGCTTGGTAATGGACATGATGGGCTTGGACATCGTGGCCGAGAACAGGATTGTCTGGCGTTCGGCGGGCATATCGTCCAGAATACTTTCGATATCTTCCCGGAAACCCATATCCAGCATTTCGTCGGCTTCGTCCAGCACCATCATGCGTACCTCATCAAATTTGAGGGTACGGCGCTGCATATGGTCCATTACGCGGCCGGGGGTACCTACCACGATCTGGACACCTTTTTTCAGAGAACGGATTTGGCGTTCAATCGAATCACCACCGTAAATGGCCTCGATGCGCACCCCGCGCTTGTATTTGGCCAAACGGCCAATTTCTTCGGAAACCTGCACGGCCAGTTCGCGGGTCGGGCAAAGTACCAGTACCTGTACGGCGTTATTGGTGGGATCAACCATTTCCAGTGCCGGAATACCGAAAGCGGCGGTTTTACCAGTACCGGTCTGAGCCTGACCGATTACGTCCAACCCTTCCATGACGGGTGGAATACCCTGGGCCTGGATGGGCGAGGGGCTTTCGAAACCCATTTCGGTAACGGCCTTCAGGATTTCTTCCGATAAGCCCAAGTCGGCAAATGTGCCCGTTTTGGGGGTTTCAACGGCTGTTTCTTCTTCTAATTCTACTATTTCGTGATTCATTATATTATTGATATTAAAGATTCTACTTAAAATTTTTACGTACGGAAAACACAAGACACATTTTGCCGGATGCTTGTTTTCCGGCAAGAAAAAACAGGCATAAAACAATTACCTTCCCGGCGGTTGAAAACCGGTCGGTCGGAACGTAGTACTAATTTTCACAAAGGGATTTTGCGCAAAGCCCACCACAAGACATCCGTGTGGCTCTGCAAGACTTTTTAGGGGATTCCAATCACTTTTTGATTGGTGGCGTACTGTATCGCCTGACCCGGACTGAAGCAGAGGAGTGAACGGATGTTCGCTCAATTATTTTGCAAAAGTAAGGAGAACTTTTGAATTAAACACGTATGTGTGAAAAATAAATTGTAATATTTTTAGGAGGCAGAAAAAAGAAGCGGGTAGCTGACTTCGTTCAGCTACCCGCTTTCACTATTTTTATCTTATCTATTTGTTTATTGAACTGGACGAATCCAATACTTCCTGTACGGGAACATAGGGGAGACCAAAGGCATCAGAAACGCCTTGGTAGACAATTTTCCCATTGACAATATTTAACCCCTTCAAAAGCTCTTCGCTCCGGGCGCAGGCCAATTGCCAGCCCAGGTTGGCCAATTGTAGCGCATAGGGTAGAGTGGAGTTGGTAAGTGCAAGGGTGGAGGTGTAAGGTACCGCTCCGGGCATATTAGCCACACAATAATGTACTACGTCATCGACCACATAGGTAGGATCCTGGTGAGTAGTAGCGTGGGAAGTTTCAAAACAGCCACCCTGATCGATGGCCACGTCGACCATCACAGTGCCCGGGCGCATGAGTTTAAGCATGTCTCTGGTAATCAGCGAAGGAGCCTTGGCCCCAGGAATCAATACGCCGCCAATAATGATGTCAGAATGCTGGATGTGGCGTCGGATGTTATATTCATTGGACATGACCGTGTCCACATTGGCCGGCATGATATCTTCCAGGTACCTTAGCCTGGGTAGGCTAATGTCCATGATAGTCACATGAGCGCCCAGTCCCGCCGCCATTTTGGCGGCTTCGGTACCTACGATTCCACCGCCCAAAACCAGTACGTCGGCAGGTTTTACACCGGCGACCCCGCCAAGCAATATACCTCGCCCGCCCATGGGTTTTTCGAGGTACTTGGCACCTTCCTGGATGGCCATGCGGCCCGCTACCTCACTCATAGGTACCAGCAGCGGCAGGGAGCGATCGGCGCGTTCCACCGTTTCGTAAGCCAGGCAAACAGCCTTCCTTTCGATCATGGCGTGGGTAAGTTCCTCAGAAGAGGCAAAGTGGAAGTAGGTAAACAGTAGCTGGTTTTCCTTAATCAAAGGGTACTCTGAAGCAATAGGCTCTTTGACCTTCACAATCATCTCGGCAATATCATAGATTTCCCCGATGGTATCCAACAATTGGGCTCCGGCTTCGATGTACTCATGGTCTGAAAAACCACTACCCTGTCCCGCACTGGCCTGAACGTACACGGTATGACCATAGCGGCGAAATTCGGTGACGCCAGCGGGGGTGACCGCCACGCGGTTTTCATTGTTTTTAATTTCCTTTGGAACGCCAATGATCATAGTGTTACGAGTGGTTTAGTGAAGAATCTAGGTATACCTATAAAGTAAGTCTAATTGCGTACAAAAGTACCAAGTTCAGAATTAAAGCCTTTGTCTAGTAGAAAATACAGGAAATTTAACTGTGCTTATCGATTTTGGGCTGCAATTTTTCTTTATTTTGATAATTGCCATTCTTTGAACAAAAAAAATGACTTTTCATGAATCCTGATGCTACAGACCGCACCATTCTACGGTTGCTGCAATCCAACTCGCAGCTCACCATTAAAGAAATCGCTTCCCGTATCAACTTATCGATCACCCCGGTTCACGACCGCATCCGAAAATTGGAGCGTGAGGGCTTTATTGACCGCTATGTAGCCCTGCTGAACCGTCGGAAACTTGGGAAGTCGCTGATAGTATTTTGTAATGTCACGCTTGACAAGCAAAGAAAAGAAAGCTTCGAGGAGTTCAATGAAACAGTGGCACGCTTGCCCGAAGTGCTGGAATGCAGTGTGGTATCTGGCAATTTTGATTATCTGCTCAAAGTTGTAGCCGACGACGTGGAGGGGTATAATACCTTTTACCAGCAAAACCTGTCGGTATTGAAAAGCGTGCTGCACATTAGCAGTTTCTTTGTCATGTCGGAGGTAAAAAGTACGACGGAATTACCCATTTGAATAGGTAGACTAACGACTGATCTTTGGTTTTGACCAAAATCCAAACGTGTTTTAGATTATTCTAACCTCATCAATTTTCCGTGGGTACCTTTGATTACTACATTCAATAAAGGGGGCGCAAGTCGAAAAAAGCCTAAGGCCAGCTCGGAAAGTACCTCCCGGCCGAAAACTTTTTGGACTGCCCGCCCTACAAGGAGCCTACTCGCGAACTCCCGTTGCCAGGATTTCCGGTAGGTACCTTCCAATTCGGAACGGGAACGGTGTTGCTGGAAATAAAGCTTCACTTCATGAGCCACCATGTTCCCCGCCCGTATGGCCATAGCCATGCCATTACCACAAAGCGGGGTGATCAGCCCGGCGCTGTCTCCGACCATCAGTAGGTGGTTTTCTATGCAATTTTTGGGAGCAAACGAAATCTCGTTGATCACCTCGGGTTTGGCATACAGGAATTCGGCATTGGAAAAAATAGCTTCCAGATGGGGGTTTTTGGATAAAATATTCCGTTCCATTTCGGGAATGCTTCCCGCTTGCCGGAGATTGGTGCGTTCAGTGAGGTAGCAGAGACACTGCTTGTCATCCTCAATGGCCGACATGCCGCAGTAGCCGTTTTTAAAGTTGTGCAGGGCGATGACATTTCTGGGGAAGTCGCCCCGGATATGGTACTTTATCCCGACGTAGGGTGATTCTTTTTCCATAAAACCACGACCTAACTGGCGGTCAAGCCGGGCGCGTTTGCCGTAGGCCCCGATGGCGATTTCACTGGTGTAGGTACCTCCGTCAGCAGTATTGATTTCAAAATGCTCTTCCAGCCAGTCTACTTTGGTTACCGTGGTATTCAATCTGAAGTCCACCCCGGCTTTCAGGGCTAAGCGATACAGGGCTTGATCCAGAATGTAGCGACTTACCCCAAAGCCCCCCAGGTCGAGTTTTGTATCCAGCACTGAACCTTTGGGCGAGGTAAAGCGAAAATTAGATATCCGTGCGGCACCTAATGCGGCCGGATCGAGGCCCAGCGATTTGAGATAGGGCAATACCTCATTGGAAACATACTCCCCGCAGACCTTATGATAGGGGTAGGATTTGCGTTCGATCAGAAGCACGCGGATGCCGCCACGAGCCAATTCGATTCCACTGATCAGGCCGGCCAGTCCCCCACCAATAATCACGACCGGGTAATTCATTCTAATGTGATTTTGTTAGTTTCGCAAAACAATACAATCTGTTTTCTGCCTAATTGTTCATCTAATCCGTATGCCTGATATTTTTTCCCCAGCCGCAGATCCGGAGTCTGGCTTTGGCCCTACCTCCGTAGCCGACTATGAACGGGGAAAGAGGAGTTTTATCGTAGGGCTCGATCCTGGAAGTGCCCAATTATTAACGGCCTACCAGGTGGTGGAAATACTCAGCCGTCGCCTGGGAGCCGATACTGTACAAAAAGCGCTACAGGCCGAATCTACCCTAGAAAGTTCGTGCTGCGGCGAAGTGAACGGGAACTGGCTGAAATCATCCCGAATGGTAGGTATCAACGTGAGAACGGTCGGGAGTTTTTTTAACGTTGTTAAATACGCCCTCACCTTACCGGCTTTTCATGACTCCATTCACCTGTTGCCCATCTGGGAGCCCGGGGTGGTGGGAAGCCTGTACGGCATGGTAAGCTGGGAAATTAATCCTGAATTTTTTTCTGCTGAACTGCATGCAATGATGCCGGGACTAAATACACCGGACGCGCAGCTTAAAGCTACCATCAATCTACTGCACGCCATGGGATTTGCCGTGGGTATGGACGTGATTCCTCATACGGATCGGTTTTCGGAGATGGTACTGGCCAATCCTCGTTTCTTCGAGTGGGTACGGCAGCGGGAGGGGTACCTGTTGGATCACAAAGAAGAACTATGGCGGGAGGTAGAGCAGTTGGTTTATGCTTTTCTGCAAGAATTCGGTACGGCCGATGGTTCAGAATTGCCCGATTTCCCGGCTTTTTTCTTGACAGATGAAAGTGATATTACCCAGGAATCTCGGTTAAGGATGCTATTCGGCCATCCGGCCAACTATGGGGATCGCCAGCGTCGCCGGGTGGCGCTGATGCGGTATGTGATCGCCGAAGGCTACGAGACGTTGCCCATGACCATGGCCCCGCCTTATCGGGTACTTCATTTGAATCCAAATCACTATACTGTGGACGAAGCCGGCTGTCGCTGGTACCAGTACGAATTTGACGAACCTCAGCAAATGTCAAGGGTGTTTGGCCCCCTGACCCGATATCGGCTTTTCAACAGTAAAGACAGCAACCTTTATTGGGAGCTTGATTTTGAGCGCCCTATAATCGAGGTATGGGAATACGTAGCCCGGAACTATGCCGATTGCCGCCAAAAATATAATTTCGACTTCATGCGGGGAGACATGACCCACGTACAGATGCGCCAGGAGGGGGTACCTTCCCAACTGCCGTCCTATTACGACCTGCTGGCTTATGTGAAGCGCCACATTGTCAGCGAGGGGTGCGGGTACTTTGCTTTCTTTGCGGAGTCGTTTCTGGGCGCGCCCGATTATATGAGCTATGGTGACGAAATTGCGCATCTGGAAATGATTGGGGCCGAAGTGACGCTGGGCGATCTGCAATCCACGGTCGTCGGCTCTGCCTTGTTTACAACCCGATTTCGTCAGTACCTCGATATAGCCTATACCCGGACTTTTAAGCCTAGTTTTACCGTAATTACGGCTGATAAGGATGATCCCCGCTTCGATAGCTTTTACCAGACTGGAAATCTGGTCCGCTATTTTGTGGCCCTGTTCATGCCTGAACTACCCTCCTATGTAGGGGCGGGGTTTGAACTGAGGGGCATGCATAAGCAACGGGCTCCCAACGAAGCCTACAGTAAGCTCTTCGTATTTCAGATTTCCGATCCCTCCGAATCGGATAAAGTGACCACCGGACCCTATCAATGGGGACAAAACCGACAACATTTTTATTGCATCACACGCCTCAGAGAGTGGGCGGAAGTACTGGTGCCGCACTTTTCCGGTCGCCCCGTTGAATGGCTGGCTTATCCTGACCCTACCTTGAGTTGCTTTTATATTGCCTGGTGCATCGGGGACTATCTGTTTCTTTGTAATCTGAACGGCACGGATATCACCCGGCATATTTCCATTGGCCAGAAACAAACTGGAATTATCCCGCAATTGTTGTACACCACAGCGTCTGAAGCCGGGAAGGACACGCCTAGTGGTAATGGAATATTTTACACGCTTCCCCCTTTGCTTCCTGACGAATGCCGGATTTATCGCCTAGCTTTGCCAGTAACCTAGGACAGCGATCGTATCCCTGCCGCGACCGAATGTAGCAAATGAAAGAATGCTCTATAATACCTAACGTGAACGAGTAGACATGAACAAGAATTGGAAAGACGGGTTGAACTTGATGTCAAAAGTCACACCCCTACGCGCCTGGAATGCTTTGCAGGTGGTGGGTAGTTACTGGTATTCCAAGCTATCGGGCCAGGCCACGCACTATGGTATGCCCATTGCTATTAGTTTTGAACCCACCACCTCCTGCAACCTGCGCTGCCCCGAATGTCCCAGCGGACTCCGGTCTTTTACCCGGCCTACGGGCATGATGGAGGCTGATTTGTACAAACGAACCATCGATGAGCTCGCTGACCGGTTGCTCTATCTGATTTTTTATTTTCAGGGCGAACCCTACCTGCACCCCTCTTTTTTTGAATTGGTACAATATGCCCACGATAAGGGAATCTATACCGCTACCTCGACCAATGCCCACTACCTTACCGATGAAAAAGCCCGCCAGACTGTGGAGTCGGGACTGGATCGCCTGATAATTTCAATTGACGGTACCACGCAAGAGGTCTATCAACAGTACCGTATCGGGGGCAAGCTTGAAAAAGTTCTGGAAGGTACCCGGAACATCATCAAATGGAAAAAAAAACTAGGATCAAGTACCCCGCATACTATTTTTCAATTTCTGGTGGTAAAACCCAATGAGCATCAGATTGAAGAAGTGAAGCAGCTGGCTCGGGAGATGGGCGTAGACGAAGTAGGGCTGAAAACCGCCCAGATTTACGATTATGAACAAGGGTCGGAGCTGATTCCGACGATCGACAAATATTCGCGCTATGAGAAAACGGGGGAGGGGTATTCCATCAAAAATGAGTTTGTGAACCACTGCTGGAAAATGTGGCATTCCTGTGTTATTACCTGGGACGGGCTGGTGGTACCGTGCTGTTTTGATAAAGATGCTCACCACCGTTTGGGTGACATGAAGAAGCAAACATTCAGGGAGTTGTGGCGGGGAAACCTATACCGGGATTTCCGGCAAACCCTCATACGGTCGCGCTCCGAAATCGAAATGTGCAAGAACTGCACAGAAGGTACCAAAGTGTGGGCGTGAAACAGTGCGCATTTTTAACCCGACCTGCGGGGCACTCAAAAGAAATATTGCTCTGTAAGCTGTTAGCTGCCAAGACTTAACGATTTTGGCTTAAAACTCCGTGGAACATTTCTTGGGTATTTGCCGTGAATAGATGAAATTTGAGGCTGGTAACTAACTAGACAATGGGTAAAGTAATTGCAATTGCCAATCAAAAAGGAGGAGTCGGTAAAACCACCACGGCCATCAATCTGGCGGCTAGTTTGGCGGCGCTGGAATTCAGGACATTGATAGTGGACGCTGATCCGCAGGCTAACTCTACTTCGGGGCTGGGTTTCAATCCCAAGGAAATAGAATATAGTATTTACGAATGCATGGTAGAAGGGATCCGTACCCGCGACACCATCATCCAGACTGATTTCCCTAATCTCGATTTGCTGCCTTCCCATATTGATTTGGTTGGGGCCGAAATCGAAATGATTAACATCAAGAATCGGGAAGATCGGATGAAAGACGCCCTCCTTGGTATCCGCGACGATTATGATTTTATCATCATCGACTGCTCACCCTCCCTGGGGCTGATTACAATCAACTGTCTGACCGCAGCCGATTCAGTAATCATTCCGGTGCAGTGTGAGTACTTTGCGCTGGAAGGCCTGGGTAAGCTACTCAATACGATCACGATCATTCAATCCCGGTTGAATACCAATCTATCTATCGAGGGCATTCTGCTGACGATGTATGATCTGCGGTTGCGGTTGTCGAATCAGGTCGTGAACGAAGTTACCACGCATTTCCAGACCATGGTTTTCGACACCATTATTCCCCGGAATGTCCGCCTGAGTGAGTCGCCTAGTTACGGAGTACCGGTGCTGGCCCAGGATGCAGACAGCAAGGGGGCAATCAGCTACCTGAACCTGGCGCGTGAAATATTGACAAAAAATGGATATCTATCTCAGGATCAGCCGGTGGGAATAAGCTAATGGTAGGCTGAGTCTCGTGAATTTAATTTAAATCACAGTGCAGTATGGAAAATACCAATAAGAATAAAAGGATGGTAGGTTTGGGTAGGGGATTAGGGGCGCTTTTACAAGACTCGGATTCGGTAAATTCCAATAAACCCTCCGGACGGACGCCTCCCTATGAGACGATCAGTTCGATGAATGAAATTGACGTCGATTTTATCGAGGCCAATCCTTACCAGCCGCGCTCCAATTTCGACCAGGAGGCATTACAGGAATTAGCCGACTCGATTCGGGTGCAGGGAATTATCCAGCCCATCACGGTACGCCAGATGAGCAAGGATAAGTACCAGCTGATTTCCGGGGAGCGGCGTTTGCAGGCATCCAAGTCCATTGGTATGCAGCGGATTCCGGCCTATATCCGGACGGCCGATGACCAGCAGATGCTGGAAATGGCTCTGATCGAGAACATTCAGCGTGAAAACCTCAACGCCATAGAAATAGCCCTAAGCTACCAGCGCCTGATCCACGAGTGTAATCTGAAGCAGGAGGAACTCGGTGACCGTGTGGGTAAGAACCGCACGACAGTCAATAACTACATCCGGCTCCTGAAGCTACCCCCACTATTCAGGCTGCCCTGCGCGACAACCAGATCAGCATGGGCCACGCCCGTGCCCTGATTACGATTGATGATTTGGAAAGCCAACTGAAAATTTTCCGCAAGATTATGGAAGAAGGCTGGTCGGTGCGCAAAGTAGAAGAAGAAGTGCGTAAACTGTCCATGGTGGTGGATGCCGGTGAAAACAATCGCCGTATCCAGACAATCAAACAGGAAATCAGATCGTTACAATTCCGACTTTCTTCCTACTTTGGATCTAAGGTTTCCATCAAAAGCGATGACAACCATAAGGGTGAAATCAAAATTCCCTTTACTTCACAGGAAGAACTGGACAGGATTCTGGGTACATTAAATTTTGAAAACAAAGGTTGAAAAAGGGGTTGTGGATTGTGATGGTGTTGCTCTGCTTTCGGGCGGGAGCACAGACGGTACCCTCGGAACAGTTGCCGAAGACGGTGGTACCTGCGGTCGTCAAGGATACGGTACGGCCGGTAATTAAGGAAGTGCTGCGGCCGGATAACTTGGCTGCCCTTGAGCAGGATACAATACCTGCTACCATCAGGACGGGGGCTCGTATGCCCGTGCCCAAAAAATCCGCGATATTCTCGTTGATCCTTCCCAGTGCCGGACAAATCTACAACCGTGATTACTGGAAGCTACCCTTTGTCTACGCTGGCTTTGGGGGGCGGGGTATATGATTTATTGGAATACCGTGCGATACCATGATTTTCTGAAACCCTACCTTTCTTCGGTGGACGCCAACGGCAATCCGGTGAATAAAGAAACCTATGAGGTGTACATTCGGACCGATAACGAGTATCGCTCATTGTCGCTTGACCAGGTCAAGCGGGGAAAGACTTTCTATCGTCGCTATCGTGAGTATGGCTTCGTGATTTTGGCGGTAGTATATGCTCTTACGGCGGTGGAGGCCAATGTGGCTGCCCACCTGAAGAATTTCAATGCAAACATGAATGAGGATCTCACGCTGCGCATCGAACCGTCGGCGGAGCGTACCTTCATGGCTCAAACCGCGCCGGGCATTAAACTGGTCATTGGTTTTTGATGCACTTCTTTAACCTAAATGATTGTGAGTCTTAGCGTATCGGAAATTAACTCACTTCAACAGTCATTAATCGCACCGGTGACCCGGTCAGAATTAGTTATATGAACATACTTCTCCTGGGATACGGGAAAATGGGCAAAGCCATTGAGCAGATCGCTTTGGAACGTGGCCATCACATCGCCGGAAAAATCGACATCAACAACCTCAGTGAACTGGAAGTACTGCCCGCCGAATCGGTGGATGTCGCCATTGAATTCAGTGCCCCCGAAGCCGCCTATGCCAACATTAAGCTTTGCCTGGAAAAGGGATGGCCTGTGGTGAGTGGTACTACGGGATGGCTTGATTTCAAAGGAGAAATCGAAGGTCTAACTTCCGAAAAAGGCGGTGCTTTTTTTTATGCTTCCAATTACAGCATTGGGGTCAATCTGTTTTTTCGGCTCAACCGTACCCTGGCCCGCCTGATGAAAAACCAGCCTTATGCAGTGTCCATGAAGGAAATCCACCATATTCATAAAGTAGATGCTCCCAGTGGTACAGCCATAACCCTGGCCGAAGGCGTCCGGTTAGAGAACAGCGAAATCCAGGGATGGAGCCTACTGCCCGAGCAAAAAGAGAACCACGTCCCCATTCTGGCAGAACGGGACGGTGAGGTACCCGGTACCCATATTGTCACATATCAATCGGAAGTGGATACCCTCGAAATATCACATACCGCCCACAGCCGTCAGGGTTTTGCACTGGGTGCTGTGGTTGCCGCCGAATGGTTACGGGGGAAGCAGGGGGTATTCGGCATGGACGATCTGTTGGGAAATACAATTTAATACGAAACTAATTTCGAGTCCGTATCTTTACACCTCCTGAAACATTCATTAACTCATGGCCTTAGAAAAAGAAATTTATAAACCTCGCACTTCGACTCCTGTTAAAAAGAAATCGGCTTTCCGCGAGTGGCTCGATTCCATCGTGTTTGCCGTTGTGGCCGCCACACTCATCCGCTGGCTGTTCATGGAAGCTTTCACTATTCCGACGCCTTCGATGGAGAATAGCCTGCTGGTGGGCGATTTCCTATTTGTCAGTAAACTGCATTATGGTACCCGTACGCCTAAAACCCCGCTTCAGGTACCCCTGACCCACCAGACCATCTGGGGCACCGACATACCTTCCTACCTGGACTGGATCCAGCTGCCCCAGTACCGGCTGCCGGGATTCTCGGAGGTGAAAAGTGGTGATGTGGTCGTATTTAATTATCCCCCCGAATTGCAGCATCCCGTTGATTTGAAAACCAATTACATCAAGCGCTGTATAGGTACCCCTGGCGACAAAGTGGAAATACGCAATGCCCAGGTATTTCTGAACGGAAAACCAATGGAAAATCCGGTCCGGTTAGAGAACGAGTACTTTGTGTCAACTACGACGGCGGTAAATGAGGACAAGGTGTTCCGGGAGAACGATATTTCGGAGTTCAGTACCTATACCGAGACTTACAATGACACCATTCCGACCAATGATGAGTCAGGGTATATTGTATACACCACGGTTGACAAGGCCGCCAAGCTCAAGGAGTACGATTTTGTACGGGATGTACGGCAGGTGGTAGCTCCGGCCGATATCAGCGAACCTTCACTGTATCCTTCATCATCCCTGATCAAATGGAACCGTGACAATTACGGCCCCATTACCGTACCTAAGGAAGGCGTGACCATCCAGCTGACCCCTGAGAACGTGGCCTTTTATGGCAATGTAATCAAGTATTACGAAGGCAATGAAAATGTGGAGGTCAGCGAGGGCAAAGTGACTGTGGATGGAAAAGCCATTGATGGGTACACCTTCAAGCAGGACTATTACTTCATGATGGGTGATAACCGCCATAATTCTGCCGACTCACGTTACTGGGGCTTTGTGCCAAAAGATCATATAGTAGGCAAAGCCGTATTCGTCTGGATGTCAATTGATCCAAATCCTACCAGTTTTTCCAATAAAATCCGTTGGAACCGACTGTTCCGTGTAATAGACTGAATTTTGGGGGAAGCGACTGTAAGCATAGAAGAAAAGATAGCCATACTGGCGCTCATCCGTACGCCCGGGGTAGGGCCGGTCACGATCCGGCAGTTGATCAGCTATTGTTCAGGAGCCGAAAATATTCATCGTTCGGACTTCAAAAAACTGATCAAAATTCCAGGTATCAGCGAAAAAATTGTCCGGAGTATCCAGAAGAAGGAAGGATGGACGGAAGCCGAAAAAGAGTGGGAGCAATGTCAGAAAACGAATATCCATCTCATTTTCTACACGGATGCCACCTACCCCAAGCGTCTCAAATCCCTATATGACTCCCCCGTATTGCTTTACTCGTCGGGTACTACCGATTTTAACGCCGCGCGTTCGGTGGGGATCGTAGGTACCCGGCAAATCAGTGAGTATGGTAAATCAGTCACCGAAACTATCATTCGAGAGTTAGCTCCATATAATCCTTTGCTGGTAAGCGGCCTGGCGTATGGAGTAGACATTACCGCTCACCGGGCTTGCCTCAAAAATGGGGTACCTACCGTAGGCGTAATGGCCAGCGGGCTCGATGTGGTATATCCGGCGGTCCACAAAAAAACCGCCCTGGACATGACTGAGAAGGGAGGCATCGTAACCGAGAATCCGCTGGGTACCAAGCCCGACTTTATGCGATTCCCCGCCCGCAATCGTATCATTGCCGGACTTAGCGACGTGACTATAGTGGTAGAATCGGCCAAGCGGGGCGGTAGCCTCATCACCGTCGAGTATGCACAAAACTATCACCGTGAAGTATACGCCGTACCGGGCAATCTGGGTAGCCCAATGTCAGAAGGCTGCAACCAGTTGATCAAAACCAACAAGGCCTCCCTGTTTTTATCTGTCGATGATATGATGCAGGACCTGCAATGGAAACCCGGATCGGCGGTGGAAACCAAGACCAGGACGGATATTCCCGAAAAGGAGTTGTTTTTCGAGGGATTTACGCAGGATGAAGGGCAGGTACTTGCACTTTTGAAAAAAAGCGGAGATATGCAAATTGACGACATGAGCTGGCAGACTGGCATTCATTTGGGAAAGTTGGCTACCCTGTTGCTGAACCTCGAGTTTCAGGGAATGATTCGTTCCCTACCCGGCAAAAAATACGCGTTGATCTAGCCTATGGTTGACTTCAAAAAGTCTACACTTGAATTGATTCAAATGGGGGAGGGGCTGACCGTCGAGTTCAAGCGAACCATTGATAGTCCTTTCAAGATTGCCAAAACCCTGGCTTCTTTCGCCAATACTTCTGGAGGAATAGTACTCGTGGGGATCGCCGACAACCGTAGTACTGTGGGAATCACATCTGAACTCCGGGAATTGCAAAAACTGGAGCGGGCATGCGGCCAACTAGTCGAAAAGGAATTACTGGTACGTTGTAAAACGATTTCGCTGGGGCTCAAAAATATTCTCAGAATTGAAATTGAAGAAAGCGCCGAAAAGCCTCACTACGCAATTAATGAAAAGGGGGAACGGATCATCTATATCCGTATGAAGGATAAGTCGGTCCCGATTAACCGCCTGCTGCT
This sequence comes from Salmonirosea aquatica, assembly GCF_009296315.1. Classification (NCBI taxonomy): domain Bacteria; kingdom Pseudomonadati; phylum Bacteroidota; class Cytophagia; order Cytophagales; family Spirosomataceae; genus Salmonirosea; species Salmonirosea aquatica. The sequence goes on along the minus strand of NZ_WHLY01000002.1, from coordinate 6,198,317 downwards.
TCCCGGGGAGGGTGATGCGGCCACGGACCGGCTTCTCAATACCCGACCGGTAAAAAACCTGATTCAGTACCTGAAACAGAACGATGCCATTTCGGATAAGGAATTCTCCAAGCTTATCAATGTATCCGAAAAGCGGGCGACCCGCCTGATGAATGATTTGCTCGAAGCGGGGGTCGTGATGAAGCGGGGAAGTGGCAGGTCCGCCCTGTACAGTTTGAAATTAGTAAAGTAAAAAGGGGAAATCCGGTTTCAGATTTCCCCCTACAGTATTTACAGAAGGCTCAGGATTATTCAATCCCTACCAACTCTAATTCAAAAGTCAGGTCTTGTCCGGCCAGTGGATGATTGGCATCTAAAATCACGTGATCGTCAGCTACTTCTTTAACAACCACGGGTACCACTTGTCCATTTCCTTCCTGGTGCATATTCAATGTGACACCAGGCTCTAACGGAATGTCGGAGGGGATTTGACTGCGATCAAAATTGATTAACAACTCATTATTCACAGGGCCGTAGGCGTCTTCGCTGGGTATCAGGATCGTTTTTTTTTCACCGATCTCCATGCCGGTCACTCCATCGTCGAAACCTTTGATGACCTGCCCGCTACCCAGTTGGAAAGCCAGGGGATCACGGCCGGTGGAGGAGTCAAATAATTGCCCATCGGAAAGGGTACCCTTGTAATGCACTTGTACGGTATCGCCGGATTGTGCCTTTTTCATACTACTGTTTTATTTTGATTGATGATTTAAAGTAGGTAAACAGTCGTTGGCCTTTAAATCGTTCAATGCTAATAGGCGCGGGCGAAAACTACCCGACGGCTGGAGGGTTTTCCTGAATAGATACAGGTACCCTGTTCTTCGACTGCGTCGAGCGGTATACAACGGATCGTGGCCTTGGTTTCTTCTTTGATCTTTTCTTCCGTTTCGGAGGTACCATCCCAGTGCGCATAAATAAATCCTCCCCGGGAGTCCAGAATCTCCTTAAATTCATCGTAGGTGTCGGCCTTGTGCGAGTTAGCCTCACGGTAGGCGAGGGCCTTATCATAAATGGCTTGCTGAATGGTTTCCAATAAAGTCTCTACATGGTCCACGATGTCCTCGTAGGTCCGGGTTTCCTTGGTTTTGGTATCCCGGCGTGCCACCTCTACGGTTCCGTTTTCCAGGTCGCGCATTCCCAGCGCCAGCCGTATGGGTACCCCACGCAGTTCGTATTCGGCAAACTTGTAGCCTGGTTTGTACGCATCGCTATCATCGTACTTAACGCTGATTCCCCTTTTCTTCAAATCCTTTACGAGTAGGGCCACTTTTTCTGAAATCCGGGCCAGCTGGTTTTCGTCACGATAAATGGGCACAATCACTACCTGAATAGGAGCTAGTTTTGGGGGCAAAACCAGACCGCTATCGTCCGAATGCGCCATGATCAGGGCACCCATCAGCCGGGTGCTCGATCCCCAGGAGGTACCCCACACATACTCGAGTTTCCCATCCTTATCCTGAAACTTTACTTCGAATGCTTTGGCAAAATTCTGGCCCAGAAAATGAGAGGTACCTGCCTGTAGCGCCCGATTATCCTGCATCAAAGCTTCGATACAATACGTTTCCACCGCTCCGGCGAAGCGTTCGTTAGGCGTTTTTATACCCCGGAGGACTGGCAGGGCCATCCATTCTTCTACAAAGGTGGCATATACCCCGAGCATCTGTTCGGTTTCGGCCACAGCTTCCGCCGAAGTGGCATGGGCCGTGTGGCCTTCCTGCCACAAGAACTCGGTGGTACGTAGAAAAATCCGGGTCCTCATTTCCCACCGTACCACATTAGCCCACTGATTGATGAGCAAGGGCAGATCACGGTATGACTGAATCCAGTTTTTATACGTACTCCAGATCACTGTTTCGGAGGTAGGTCGCACGATCAGCTCTTCTTCAAGTTTGGCCGCCGGGTCCACCACCACACCTCCGGTTACGGGATCGTTCATAAGGCGATAATGGGTAACGACCGCGCATTCCTTGGCAAAACCTTCCACATGGTCGGCTTCCTTGCTCAAAAAAGATTTTGGAATAAACAAGGGGAAGTAGGCATTGCTGTGACCCGTTTCTTTGAACATATCGTCCAGGGCCCGCTGCATTTTTTCCCAGATCGAAAACCCATAGGGCTTGATCACCATGCATCCCCGGACGGGTGAGTTTTCGGCCAGATCGGCTCGTTTGACCAGTTCATTGTACCATTCGGAGTAGTTTTCGCTACGGGTGGGCAAGGCTTTACTCATAATATGTTTTAATAAATAAATGTATGACGTATTGTCAGTAGAATAGTGTTATTTGGGGTTGCAAATATAGTTTTTTATGCTATATTTGTATTTAAGAAAGTTATATCAACGTTCTAGAATCAAAAGGAATAAATTTTGTATACTTATGTTTGATACTACTAAACCATATTAACCCATCTGTGCCATGAATTCCATGAAAAAATTGACTTCATTAGCGATGGTTGCTGCTTTTGGGATGTGGGGATGCTCTTCCAATCAATATGCCACTAACTCCGGCGAATCTTACGACGATCTGTACGGTTCTTCATCGAGTGTACAGGTGGCCGCCCGAGCTAACACCACTCAACAAGACAACCGTTACGCCAATCCTGATTATCAGGAATCCAATCCCAATGCCCAAAGCGGGCAGAATGCCGACTATTACGACGAGTCATACATGACTTCCAGAAATATGCCGCGGCGTCTCTCCGACGATGTTGGTTATAATGCCGGATTTCGCGAGGGGTACTATGCCGGACAAAGCTCGGGCTTCTTTCCAGGCTACATGAATTATGGGTCCTACTGGCCCATGGCAGGCTCTGCGTTCAGCATGGGTTTCCAGATGGGCATAAGCCGGTCTTTGCGTTTCGGATATAGTCCGTTTAGTTATGGAATGGGTTATAGTCCTTTTGGCTACGGCTCATACGGCTATAGTCCCTGGGGATACTCTGGTTATGATGCTTTCGGATATAGTCCTTATGGCTATGGCTCGTATGGATATAGTCCCTTTGGATATGGAAGTATGGCTTATGGCTATGGTGGATACGGATATAGTCCGTTCGGTTACGGTGGCTTTGGAGGCTACAACCCCTACTACGGTGGTTTTGGGAATCAGCTTATCGTCGTAAACAACAACTACGATCAGGGGCGTGCCTCACGTGGGTATGGACCCCGCTCGGCTACTGCCCGCAGCAATGAGACCTACAACCGCGATTTTACCAATACGGCGCGCACCTCACGCAGCAATGGCGGTCGTGAGGCTTACACGGCACCCCAGAGTGGCTACACCACCCGCGGCGGTAGTGCCACTTCTTCGGATAGCTACTACGCACGCCCCCGGGCTAATAGCAGTGGTACCTACTATAATGGCGACGGGACATCGGCCGGCCGTACCAGTTCAGAAAGCCGTTATTCAGGACGTTCCAACTCTAATTCACAGTACTATTCGACACCGCGTTCAAGTACCAACAGCTCCAGGACTTACCAGAGCAGCCCTACCTACAACCAGAGTCGGGGAAATACTACTAATTCCACCTATCAGGCTCCGAGGCAGTCTTCTTGGGAGAATAGCTCCCGGAGTACTCCTACCCCTTCATACAACAGTAATTCAAGCCGGGGAAGTAGTAGTATGAGTTCTCCCAGCAGTTCATCATCGAGCAGCGGAGCTAGTGCCCCGCGTTCGCGAGGTCCCAGATAATGTACCAGTAAATCGATAAATTTTGAACAAAAAGACCCTGCAAATAATCAATTTTGTAGGGTCTTTCGTTTATTAAGTACCTCAGTTTTCACTATTAGCTATTTAATTCATGAAAATAATTCACATCAGTTTAGTCGCGTCGGGTATCTGTCTGCTGGCTTTGCCATCCCGGGGCCAATACGCCGCGGATGCCTTTCGTTTTTCGGAAATAATCCAGACGGGTACCGCCCGATTCCAGGGCGTAGGAGGAAACCATGCCGCGCTGGGTGGCGATGCCAGTACCATCAGCGGCAACCCCGCCGGGCTGGGGTTCTATAACCGCTCCGAGTTGAGCGTGAGTCCCGCTTTCAGCAATTTGAGTACACAGAGTACCTACCTGGGCCGGGTAACTTCCGACAGTAAAACCAACCCCAATCTGGCTCAGGCGTCACTTGTGATCGCTGGTAGTCCGCAGAACTATAATCGCAAATGGAAACGTACCTCCCTGGGTGTTTCCTTTAGCCGGCAGCAGTCGTTCCAAAATATTTTTTCGTACCAGGGACGTAACAACCGAAGTGCGTACGTGGATGCTGCTGTTGATCAGGCCAACAACCGTAACATTTCGGCAGAAGCATTGGATCAGGAATACGACGTCGATTTTCAGCAAGCTACCTCCCTGGAAGGTGCCTACTATCAACTGTACATGATCAATCCTTCTACCGCAGCGGGACCACCCTATGTTCGGTACGATCGGGACAGCCCTACCGATCAGTTCGGCAGCTTCGAAGCTACGGGTGCCCATACCCAGTGGAATTTTGCTTATGCCGGAAACTATGATGATAAGGTGTACGTGGGGGCTTCAATTGGCTTTAACCGGATCAAGTATAACTATTCAAGCGCACTTGAAGACCAGTACGTAGGCGGAACAGTACTCCGGGGTAGCCGCCATACGGAAGATCTGAATGTGACGGGAAGTGGCGTCAATATTGCCCTGGGTGTCATTTACAAAGCCTCTCCTGAATTGCAATTCGGTTTGGCCGTTACTTCTCCTACGTTTATGGCCATCAAGGAAACCTTCAATGAACTGGTGCAGGCCGACATCATCGGAATTCCCCAAACGGATGCAAATGGAAACCCCGTTTATTTCGTACCTGACGTAACTGAAATAGGGCTTCAGCCTAACGATTTTGAATATACAATCCAGAGCCCACTGCGTGCGTCGGCGGGAGCTACCTATTTTTTTGGTAAAAACGGATTCATTACCGGTACAGCTGAATATATGGGCTACCGGGGTATGCGTGTGAGTACCAGTACCCTCAATGCGAATGATAATTCGGCTTTCAGGAACGACAATAAACGGGAAATCGAAGATACCTACACGAGTGCGGTCAATGCTCGCCTCGGAGGAGAATACCGGGCCGGGGTTTTTCGGGCGCGGGTAGGGTTTGCCTATCTGATCGATCCCTATCGTATCAACCTGGATAATATCGACCGGAGTAAAATGCTATTTTCGGGAGGGGTAGGTTTTCGGAATGATCGCTTTTTTGCCGACGTAACCGGGGTATATAATGCTTATACATCGGCGTATACTCCCTATGTGTTAAATAATCAGGGCGATTATGGTTCAGTCGAAATCCAAAACCGCTCAGTGAATGTGCTGCTCACGTTGGGTACCTTTTTCTAAGAAACTCACATAGAATCAATCCAATGCCGGATCAGGATATAAAAACCAGATCCGGCATTTTTTATAGGTATGATCTGAGAAGTTCAAGAATCAGATTGATTTTGCAAGTTTCGGGCGTTACAGTGAAATCAGCTTGTGTGTAAAAAGGAAGACGAAACCGCAACCGCTCCTCGAGTTCATGTTCGAGCTGAGTTACGCCCGAAAGTAGGGGGCGGTCATCTTTCCCGTGCTGCAAAATCCGGTGGGCGAGTTCGGCAGGAGGGATGTTTAAAAACACGCTGATCCCGGTTGCTTTGATGAACGCCATATTCTCGAAAAAACAAGGTGCTCCGCCACCAGTAGCTACAACCAACCACTGATTAGGCCGGGTTTGGTGCAAAATGCGACTTTCCACCTCCCGGAAGTAGCCTTCCCCCTTTTCCCTAAATATCTCAGGAATTGTCTTTTTCTGGTCCTTTACGATTAATTTATCCAAATCAACGAACCGGTAATTGAGAGCACGGGCCAGTTTTCTGCCCAAAGTTGACTTACCCGAAGAGGGCATTCCCACCAAAAATACGTTCTTCATGCGTTGCCGGGAAAACTAGGGAGTCTTTTGACCAAGCCTTTCCATCACCGTTTCGGCGGTTGGGGTATCGTTGTAGTGCCACTTACCCTTTACGGTTCCGTTGCTCAGTAGCCAGATTCCCGGGTTGGAACGGGAAATCGTTTTCAGTACAGTGGCATCCACGAAAAGGTATGGGACCGACAACTGCTGTGATTTTCTGAAAGCATCGATCTCATCACTGCTGGCCGAGGTTAGTATCATGGGTTCTACATCCTTACCCTTCAAATTACCGACCAGTTTTCTGATTTCAGGAAACGCTGCCGTATTGAGATCCTTCAGGTTTTTGATAATGATAAAAAGCTTATTCCCTTTAAAAGTCGCCTGAGTAAAATCTCCTTCATCGGTCCAGGCTCGGTAGTCCGTTATTTTTGGTTTGGCATTTTCATTCAGAAGTACCATTTCTTTGAATTTCAAGGTAGTATCCGTAGGAAAGGACTCGAATTCCTGCGTTTTTCCATCCTTTTCAAACACGTATTTGTACCGCATTTCCTCCGAAGGTTTCATCTGCTCGGGAATATTGGCACCAACCCGGTAGGGTAGCAAATCCAGAATGGGCAAATGCCGGATGGCATAAAAAGCAACCCCTAGGGAAGCTACCGTAGCTACCGCAACGATCATACCCGTAGGCATGGGTCGGAATTCCTTCCGTTTATACAGGATGAGTACTATCAGTACCAGCAGGAAAAGGTCTTTCCCAAAAGAGGTCCAGGGTTTCAGTTTGATGGCATCGCCGAAGCAGCCACAATCGGTAACCCGGTTAAAATAGGCGGAGTAAAAAGTCAGGAATGTGAAGAAGACAATGATCAGCAATAGCAGCCAGGAGGTGGTTTTGGGCTTGTAGTTGACCAGTAACGCAACCCCCAAAACGACTTCGGCCACACACAACACTACCGAAAAAGCCAGGGCATAGGGTACCAGCATCATGAAGAAGTCATGCAGGGCGGGTACATCCGTGGCAAACACCTCAAAGTACTCTTCCAGTTTTATCTCGGTACCTACGGGATCGTTCAATTTGATCAAGCCCGAAAATATGAAGAGAATTCCAACGATGATTTTAGCAACCTGGGCAACTCGTTTCATGTAAGTGAGGGATGCCGGATCGCCGGCGCGATAGAAAATTGAAAATTACGGCTTCTATTCAAAATCGGACAGTGAACCCTACCAGGTACTATCCGTTTGTCTGCAGGCCATTGGAAGTGATAAGGCAGAACACTGCATAATTAATCATATCCTGATAGCCCGATTTGACTCCTTCGGAAACCAGTGTCTGACCGGCATTGTCTTCAATTTGTTTGATTCTCAGTAGCTTCATGAGGATAATGTCCGTCATGGAACTGACCCGCATGGCACGCCAGGCTTCGCCATAATCGTGATTCTTGTTAAAAAGCAATTCACGGACCTCGTTGATCTGCTGGTCGTACAGATCGGTTATAGTGTCTACGGCCAGTTCGGTGGTACGCCCCTGCAAGGCGATCTGGATCAGTGCCATTACACAGTAGTTAACGATCCCTACGAACTCTTCGGTAATTCCGTCCTGTACTTTTTGGCTGCCTTTCTCCTGAATGGTACGGATGCGCTGGGCTTTGATGAAAATTTGGTCGGTAATGGAAGGGAGTCGCAGAATTCGCCAGGAGGTACCATAATCCTGATTTTTTTTAGTGAATAGTTCCCGGCAATGATCGATGACGGCCTGGTATTCAGCCTCGGTGGTTTTCACGAAACGACGATTGGATTAATGCTTTACGTATATCTGATAGACAAAGGTAAGTATCAAGACCTACCTTGCCTTTGCCAAAGATAGCGACAAAGTCTAGAATTGGAAAAGATGGGTCTTATAGACTGGCCAAACAGGCGCTAGAATGCTTCCTAGTTGGACGGGAGTGGACATGGGACCAGATGGGTGACGTTTGATCGGGTAATTCTTCCGTTTCAGTCTGGATTTTAACCAGGTTTGCAGGGTTTTCCATTGCTGAATATTGGCAAAATATATAGTTTTACTACGATTCATTTCTCTCCCAATCCTTCCCCAAGCATGAACGTATTGATCATTGAAGACGAAGCATTAGCAGTTCGAAAGCTTACCCGCCTGCTGCAGGAGGTGGACCCTACCCTTAGTATCGTAGGTACCACCCCCAGTGTGAGGGCTTCGGTAAAATGGCTCGAGGACAACGCGCCGGGTCAACCCGGCGCTCCGGACCTGATACTGATGGATATTGAGCTGGCGGATGGGCAGAGCTTCGAAATATTCGAGCAGACCACCGTTACAGCCCCGGTGATTTTTACGACTTCATACGATGAGTATGCCCTACGTGCTTTCAAGGTGAATAGCATTGATTACCTACTGAAGCCCATCAAACGATACGAACTGGAAGCCAGCCTGGAAAAATACCGGAAACTCAACAAAGAGTCTGCTCCTACGGTGGCCATTGATGCCCTGGTGCAGCAGTTACGTCAGCAGGTGGCCCCCGCCGACTATCGCCGCCGGTTTCTGGTGCGGCACCTTTCACAGTGGGTACCTGTAGAAGTAGGCGACATCGCCTATTTTACCTCTGAGACGGGTGTGAGCCTGTTCCGTACCCGTTCCAATCAGAAGTTTTCGCTCGATTATACCCTCGACGAACTCGAGGCCATGCTTGATCCCGGACAATTTTTCCGGGCCAATCGGCAGTATATCGTCAGCGTTGCATCAGTCCAGCAGATTCACCCTTATTTTAACAACAAACTAAAACTCACCCTTAAGCCCGCCACCGACGACGAAGTGCTGGTCAGCCGCGAGCGCGCCACGGACTTTAAGAAATGGATGGGGAAATAGGGGTACCTAGTTCGTGGCTTCCACGGTGGTTTTGCTGATAAGGGGTACACTGACCAGGAACCACTCCGGCTGTTCTTCGATCAGCAGCTCCCCCTCGTTGAGCAGGGCGTAGCGCATGGTTAGGTTGGTTAGCCCGCCCCCGGTCGTTTCGACGCGGAGGGATCTGCGTTGGAGCGTATTGGCCACACCAAGCCTTCGTTCGGGGGTGGTGAAAATCCGAATGTGCAGAGGTTGCTCGGGCAGCGTTACATTGTAGCGCACGGCATTCTCCACCAGAATCTGGAGCGTCAGTGGCGCAACCGCCAGCGATTCGTAGGCATGATCAATGTCCAGTTCGAGGCGTATTCCCTGTTGATAGCGGGCTTGGAGCAAATGGCCGTAGGAGTGGATGAAGGTCACTTCCTCTCCCAGAGTGACCAGGTACCTTTCACTCGCCTGTAAAAGGTACCTGAAGACCGAGGTAAGCTCTTCCAGAAAAGCATCGGCATGGTGCGGATTTTCGCCTATGAGTGAGGAGAGCGAATTAAGGCTGTTGAATAGAAAATGGGGGTTGACCTGGTGCTGTAAGGAAGACAGCTGACTTTGCAGCGACGTCTTCTCCAGGGCATTGGTTTCTACCGTTTCGCGATGCCATTGCCGCAGAATGTACCATACCTCATATACTGTGAAGTAGATGAAGTGGTAAAAAAGTTGAATTCCTATGGTTCGGCTTAGTTCAATTGTATTGTTGAAGTACAGAAACTTGCCATCAATCAAAAAACGGGCGGCATGGCGCATCACCCAGGCAAAATTGGCCAGCACGGGCAATACAGCCAGCAGCCACAGCAGACGGCGTGGGGAATTGGCCAGGCCGGGATAATTTTTCTGAATCCGCAGTACCACCCACCGGGCAATTTGCCAGGAAACCAATCCGGCAATCAGCGCAATGGTATCGTTGATCAGGATCGTTTTGAAAGGAAGTTGAAAGTACCAGTCGAGCCGGAAAAATACACCAACGAACACAAAAAGCCCCAGCGGGCCAAGCAAACGGAGTCGGGTATCGTTGGGTGGGGCCTTCATATGCCGGGATAGGTTTGTGATTCAAAAGCCAATAAAGGAAGCGTAACCACAAAATAGCCATCTTCCTCCCGGACTGAGATAGACTGGCTACTGAGTAATGTGTACTTGGCGGAAATATTGGCCAGGCCTACCCGGTTGGATTGAAGGGTTGAGTTTTTTCGGTTAAGATTGTTCCGCACCTCCAGGTATTGCCCCCGTGCCTCAATGAGGACCATTAGGGGTTGCTCGGGCAGGACGGCATTATGTTTCACGGCGTTTTCAACAAGCAACTGCAATGTCAGCGGGGGGATTTTGGCCTCCAGCTGTTCGGCTTCTACCAAAATCCGCAAATCGATACCAGGGCCATAGCGGGTTTTGAGCAGTTGGAAATAGGATTGAATAAACTGTAATTCCCGCCTCAAAGTAGTTAGGGGCTGCTCGTTGGCCCGAAGCAGGTACCTATACACATTGCTGATTTCGTCCACAAAAGCCTCGGCCTGCCGTGGGTTATCATGGATCAGCATGGAGAGTGAGTTGAGGCTATTGAATAGAAAATGGGGGTTAATCTGGCTTTTCAGGGTTTCGAGCTGATGCTGTAGCTTGTTTTTCTTGAGCCACTCATTGTGTTCATAGCTTCGCTGCCATTCCTGTAACACGTACCCACCTTCATAAATAGTATAGTAAATGCCGTGGTAGAAAATCTGTATTCCCAGCGCGTAGGTATAGGCCGAAACGGACACCCAGATGTAGGATGCATCGTTGAATCCAATATGTAAAAACTGGCGCAGCAGCCAGGCAATGTTGACCAGGAGGGGTAGCAATAGTCCCATCCAGAGTAAGCGGCGGCGGGTGTTCGTCAGACCAGGGAAGCGTATCTGAAGCCGCTGTACGACCCAGCGGGTCAAATTCCAACACAGGTAGCCCGCCGTCAGGCCAATGATGTCGGAGCGGATTAATTCGCCAGTCGGCAATTCGAAATACCAGTTCAGTCGAAAAAACAGGGTACCTATTAGAAACAGTAGGATCGGGCCCGCCAGACGGATTTTCTGTTCGATGGAAAGTGTCATGCGCAAAAGAGTTTATTTGGCCCCATATTTCTTCAAAAATACGAGTTAATTACTCGCATCTATCAACGGCAGGGTTACCTCAAACTGGCCGTTTGCCTCCCGGATGGTAGGGGTAGGCTGGCTCAGAACCCGGTACTTGGTCAGGATATTGCTCAACCCCACGCCATTCGAAGCCACCCTTACATTCTTACGCTGTATATTATTCTGGATAAGAAGATTACCGGCCTGATCGGTACGGATATCTATCACGAGTGGCTGGTCGGGTAACACGATATTGTGCTTAAAAGCATTTTCGACCAGCAATTGCAGGGTTAGCGTGGGTAGCTTGTAGGTCCGGTAACGGTCGTCGATGACCAGATTCAACTGCAGGCCGTCGCCCAGGCGGGTTTTCAACAAATGATAGTACGATTGGATGAAACCCAGCTCCTTCTCCAAATCAATCAGGTGGTGTTCGTTTGAGCGGAGCAGGTAGCGGTAGACGGTACTGAGTTCTTCCAGAAAAACCCGCGCCCGGGGCGGGTCATCCTCAATGAGGGAGTCCAGGGCATTTAGACTATTGAACAGAAAATGGGGGTTAACCTGCTGCTTGAGCGCATCAAGTTGACTTTGCAGATTGGCCGCGCGAAGCATTTCACGTTCCTGCTCGGCCAGCCGGAGTTGTTTTTCCCGGATGATGGAATCATGGATGAAAAAGACGATTTCGTACATGACCTGAAAAAAAAGGAAGTTAACGACCGCCAGCACTATATCAAATCCATACAAGCCCAAAGAAAGCTTATGGTTGTTGACGGTAATACTGGCCATGTCATGGTAAATGCGGAAATCGGTCAGCGAGCCGTAGGTAATCAAATGCTGGAGGGCCCACGACAGCCAGATGATTACTGTGTTAATGAAGCTACTCGCAAGAAACGTTAACGATAGCCGCTTTATGAACTGGGATTTCCGCGGGTAACGCTTCCGAAAATAAATGAGGAGGTACCGCATCACATGCCAAATCGCTGTGATTGTACCGAGGGTGACCATGATTTTGAACAGCATCCGGGGGCTGTACGGCCGCTGGTAGTAGTCGTTCACGGAAATACTGATCGCCAGCAGGGTGGAAATACCGATGATACGGAGCCAGGTATCGTTAAGACGGTTCAAGGTACAGGCCAGGTTGAGAAAAGAGTGCCGGAAAAACCAGCCTAAAGTTTATTACTATTTCCGGCATGTCTAAACTCCCTGCCCAACAAAACGGAAATTATATCCCATGAAGCGGTACTTTCTGGAAATGACCCGTCATTCACTCACTTCAATATTTAGTTTGTAGCGCCCCTCAGCACCGGGGTAGGCAGGATCAAAGCTGGCCGTCACACTACTACGGTATTCCTGACCGCTGTTTCGTACTCTTACCTGAAGGGGCTGCCCACCTAGCTTGGCCGACACGGTGTATTTGCCCAGGGGTACGTCCTCAAGGTACCCCTGGCTTAGTTTGCCGGCAATCGTTTTACCCGTTGTGCCATCCAGCAAAGTACCCACGGGTTGAAGAGTCAGCGTGATCTGTTCGCCAGGAAGACCCCAGGTGAATACCTCCACCTGGCCGCCATAGTATCCGTCGTTGCCAAACTGACCGGTTCGTTCTCCCGCGATTTTCAAGCTCAGGTTTCGAATCGCTCCCTCCGTTCCGGCAAAGGCGGCATCAGAATCGGGATGGAGATCCAATACATACTTTTTATTGTCGAACAGTATTGGCACCGTTCCCCGTACATACCACGAACCGGGCGTGAGGGCCAGCTTATACTGTCCGTTTCCGTCGGTTTGCCCCAGAATATTGTGGTTATAAAATTGCGTGTTATTGATTACAATGTTTGCGTTGGGCAGAGGTTTGCCTGCGGCATCGGTCGCACGGCCCGAAACCGTACCCTTCTGCGAAGAATCTGGGTCAATACCATCGTGACTGGGAACGGTACAAGCCAGTAGAGACAGTAAAAGCAGTGGCAATGTACTGCCATTCAGATGTTTAGATTTCATGACTACATTTGTTTTTGGGGGTACCTTGACATATTTCACTTAGTTCAATTCGCTGAGCCAGCCGCGGGCCAGGTCACGGGCTATCAACACGGGTTCGCGACCCAACCGGTAGAGTTGCTTCCACTCTGCCGACTGAAGGCGGTAATCAGCCCGCACAAACTCGGTTTTGTGGCCTTGTAGTATAGTTTCTGCATTAAAGTCTACGGATTCAGCCAGCGTGATAAATGCTGAAAGCCTTTTTTTTATGGCCAGGTTAGGGTCAGCATTGGCTCGGTACATCGCCAGGCGGTGTTGGTAGTCCTCCACTTTTTCCCGGACCTGTACCCGGCGTTCTTCCTCGGCTTCCCTACCTTGCCCCATTTGTTGAGTCAGCGAACGTTTCATGAAAGCGAGGTAGCGGGTTTTGAACTCGGAAGGATTGGCCGTAGCGAGCGGCTGAATGTCCCTCAGTACCAGGATGTCGCGCGTCAGAGCCGCTTTAGTCGGAGCATCCGCCTCACGCATTTGCTGCTGAATGGTCGCCATTTGCTGGGGAAGCATGAGCGACAGCATTTGGGGAGTCATGGTGGAAAATGTTGCCAAGACCTGGGCCAATTGCGCTTCCTGGGCGACTCTGAGCTCATCGGAAGATACCTCTACGGGCGGCATATTTCCCGCGTCGACGTGATACTTACTTCTCATCCAACGATCATAGCGGGTACGGAAGTCATCAGATTGCACGTAAGCCCTGGACACGGTGTACAGGGCCCGAACCGAAGCTACCCGCATACTGGCCGATAATTGCCGGGCGATCTTCCGGCTTTCGGAGGGTAGGCCCAGAACGGGACGCTCAGCGGTCAGTTGATTAAAAACCTGTTCGCCCACTTGTTCTGAACTGAGCTTGAGATCGGTGAGTACATCACCCGGACGGAAGGCGAGCGCACAGGCAAGTAGAGTTACGAGAATAATTTTACCAAATACATTTTTCATGGCTGATAGAATATTTTAAGGTTGTTAACTGGAGCTGGGAATTGCTTGCTACAAAGGTGGATACGGGCAAAAAGAGTTTCAAGGGTAAGGCAGATGAAACGGTAAAAGCCCCTGATGAAGTGAGATAGGTCGGGCTCGGGGAAAAGAAGTAGGGTAGGGCAAAAATGTGTTTTGCGTTCAATAGTCAAATACGTATTTTTGACTAAGATTCCCAGCACCTGCGCATAATGAAACTACCGTCCTATTCCAAGCATGACAAGCTTTTGCAGATTGTCGTTCTTCCTATCGTGATTGGTAGTGTCAACTGGATTCTGATCGGCGAAGCGTACTGGCAACACGCCAACACGTTTTGGCTGGCAACGCTCCTTACGTTAGCCGTTTCGTTTGAGAACTGGCTGGTCAATAATTACATTTCTCTCAAACTCGATCAGCGGTTCCCTGGCCTCGAGTATTATATGCGTCGTGCGGCCTGGCGGTACATTCTGTGCACCATCAGTTCGTGTCTGCATTACCTGGTACTTTTTGCGATTTACCGTTACCTACCCCTTCCCCACTTCGTGGCTGACCCAATTCGACTGGGTTTTACCCTTTTATTTATCGTGCTGATTGTCCTGGTCGTAGTGTTCGTGTATGAGGGCATTCACAACTTCAACCATTGGGCAGAGTCGCGTCAGGAAGTAGATACCCTCAGTAAAGCCCAGCTTCAGGCGCAGTTGGATGCCTTACGGCAGCAAGTGAACCCCCATTTTTTATTTAACAGCCTCAATTCGCTGATTTCTTTGATATCGGAAGATCCGCGACAGGCCGAAATCTTTGCGGAAGAACTCAGTACAGTCTACCGCTACCTGCTGCGGTCTAATGAAGGTCCACTGACACCGCTGATTAACGAACTGGAATTTATCCGATCGTATTATCAACTTCTCAAAACCCGATACGGGGATGCCCTACGGCTGGAAATAAATATCGTTCCGGAGGCTGAAGTACGGCAACTTCCTCCTTTGACGCTACAGCTACTGATCGAGAATGCCGTCAAACACAACATCATTCTGCCCGACCAACCGCTTACCATTTCACTGATGAGCGATGCGCACCATCGTTTGATCATCAGCAATAACCTTCAACGTAAGCCCAGTCGCGCCCTTTCCAATGGCGTGGGACTCAGTAACATTCTGACTAAGTACGAAATGCTTGGCCAACCCGCGCCTAGCGTGGAGGACGATGGGCAGGAGTTTCGGGTCGTGCTATCGCTGGTCTGAGAATCAACTCATTCCGAACTTTTTACGGTTTATAGGTCAATAGAGGCGGTTCGGAAAAAGAGCGTTTCCAAACCTGTGCCGTATCCATCAACTTTGTCCCATCGAATCGCCGAATGTCTCGGCGGGCTTTACCAAAAAACATAAACATCTATTAGCATGAAAACTTTAATGACCTTCGCCCTTGCCTGCGCCCTCGGCCTGGCTCCCAACGCTGACGCCAAGATTCCCTCGGCAGAAAATTCTCCCTACGTCGTCACCAAAAACATGGCCATGTGGATGGGTGACAACGGAAAACTCAAAGTATCCTTCAACCGTCAGGAAGGCCGGGCGACCATTGAGTTGCGCAACGGAAGGAGTACCCTTTACCAGGAAGTGATCGCTCTGCACGGCGGTGCTATGCAGAGCTTCGACCTGTCGCGCCTTCCTTCCGGCACCTACGAAATCCGCGTGATTATCGGTCAGCAGGTGACGAGCAAGACCGTCGAGATCGGATACGTAAAAGAACACACTTTCAAGTTGAACTAATAAGTACTAGCTTCTCGTACGTTACCAGTCGCTCCCGATTCGATTTGAGTCGGGAGCGATTGGTTTTATGTATGTCCAAGCATTTTACCAACTCCTTCCATTAGCCGCTTATCTAATAGCCAAATGCGTCCTCGCCTGTTACAATTGTCTAGGTGAACTATTGAAAATCAGGCGGTTAAACTTAGGTTGAGTGGAGTGAAGGAGGGACGGGTGTGGGCGCAATCAGCGGAATGCCAACCCGGACGATATGTTCGTTCTGCTGTACCAATACGGCCACCTGGCTAAGTAGTCGGTACTTCGCAATAATATTTTGTAGACCCGGTTGGCCCGTGTCCCCGGCCACTGCCTTCGGCTGCCGGTTGCTTTCAACATAAACCATCTGATCCCGTGCATAAAGCTGGATAAGGAGTGGGCTGCCTGCGTCGATGATGTTTTGGCTGATGATCTGCTCGAACAGCATCTGCAAGGTCAGAGGTGAAATCAGATGGTCCTCATAGTCCGGGGCAATGTCTTTTTGCAGTGAAATTCCTTCGCCATAGCGGGTTTTAAGGAGATAAAAATACGCGTCGATAAAGGTCAGTTCATCGGCCAGCGGACACAGATTGCGGTTTTGTTGCTGCAACAGATAGCGATATACGGACGAGAATTCGTCCAGGAATCGTTCGGCCTGCCGGGCATCGCTGTCAATCAGCGCCGACAGCGAGTTGAGGTTATTGAACAGGAAATGAGGATTGATATGGCTTTTAAGTGTATCGAGCTGACTTTGCAGGCTGGCTTTTTTCAACTCCTGAGCCTCGGTGTAAGACACTTTCCAACGCTCGTATAGGTAGATGCCTTCGAACACCGCGGCTATCTGTACGGTACCTACCACCGATACCAGTGCATTGAAAAAGTAAGCCTTGAACGCGAACGTATCTTTATCATGCCATAAGCCAACCAATTGATAGACTACTGTTTGGGCGATTCGGATGAGCGTCGAGAAAATTACAAACCAAACCAGTTGCAGCAGTACCCGTTTCCAGGTCTGCGCTAGTTCGGGGAACTGTCGCCGGGAGAGCAGAATGCCGATGCGATTGGTTTCCCAGACCACGATGGTGCCGAGCACAAAAAACAGCGGTATCCGCCAATCGTTGGGATAAGGTACGTTGGTGTACCCATACATCATGCCCTGACCCAGCAACGCCAGTATCGGAACTCCCAGTAGCCGCATCCAGCGGTCATTTAACCGTTGCATAGTCTGAGCCAAAACTTTTAGGAAAGGAAAGCGTTAAATTAGCAAATTGGCCGCCAGACACAGCAAACGACCCCGACGAAACGTATTGGTTGGCCTACGAACCGGAAAAAGACGGGGGCGAAACGGGAGCCGAGGGATTCGTCAGTGTAAGGTACGAAAGACGTGCCAATCCTACCCGGAAACAGAGCGAGGTAATGGGTATTAAATTGATTTTTCTACCATGTATGCCGTCAAACACAACATCATTCTGCCCGACCAACCGCTTATCATTTCACTGGCCAGTGATGCCCGGCATCGCTTGATTGTCAGCAATAACCTTCAACGCAAGCCCATCCGCGCCCTTTCCAACGGCGTGGGAATCAGCAACGTTCTGACCAAGTACGAGATGCTGGGGAAACCTGAACCTTGCGTGAAACGATAGTCAGGAATTTCGGGTCGTACTTCCGCTGATTTAGAAACCGGCTCACTCAGAACTTCTTACGCTTCATCCGGAATTATCTACATTCCACCCCCTGGGTAATTTCGGGGTAGTACCGAATCCACCAACTTTGTTACACTAAATCGCTCGAATGGATTGGCGGTCTTTGTAAACTACATGTATTAAAACCATCTATTAGCATGAAAACTCTAATCACTTTCGCCCTTGCCTGCGCCCTCGGCCTGGCTCCCGACACTGACGCTAAACCTTTGGCGGCAGGTACCGAAACCTCGACCTATGTAGTGTCGGGTAAAATGGCCCTCTGGCTGACCCAGGATGGGAAACTCAAGCTTGCGTTCGATCGCCAGGAAGGCAATGCGAACATCGAGATTCGGACCCAATCGCAGAAATTGTACCACAATGTGATCGGCCTTAAAAACGGGGCACAGCAAACACTCGACCTCACCGAACTCGGCACGGGTACCTATGAAGTACGCGTAAAGATCGGCAAGCAGGTCACGACCAAGACAGTCGTAATCGGCCAGGTTAATGAACGGGTCTTTCGGCTGAGTTAGTCCGTCATACCCAAAAAGCCAAAAGCCCGGACTCATTCTGAGTCCGGGCTTTTGGCTTTTTGAAATACTACGGATTGGCTGTGCGTTACATAGAAGCCTTTTTCAACTGGGTGTTGGCAAAATGCCGCATAGCTTTCTGCATAAAAAGGGCGTACCCGGGCTGGGGAACACCGTTGACCAACGTGAATCTCTCGTCATTGACGTACAATTCTCCTAATCCTGCGTAGGCTTCCGCCTGTTTGTCCGGTAGATTTGAAGTACCCCAAAACATTCGGATGTTGGCGTAGTGGCGAGCAATCACCCGTTGCACGGCATCACTCTCCGGGTTTTCATTTTGCATGGTGAAAAGCTCGGAAGCAATCTGACCCTGTTCCTTTTTGAGTTTTTCCAAATCTTCCTTAGTCATTTTCATTAACGCTCTTTCCGATTGGTCAACGGCATCTTGGCCGTATTCGTCGATCGCTTCCTGGCGGTAGGTAATTCCTACTTCTTTGGGCAACCCCTCGTAAAGTTGTTCTGGATTTGTCATAATTTCTCCTTTTTTTAAGTTTTGGATGGTTCTGTCGATCGTAACCAATAGGCTGGCGATTCGTTTTTGCCGGTTTTCCAGGGCTGACCTGTGATTTTCCAAGGCCCAGATCAGACTGAAACCCGGATCATCCAGTATTTCACGAACCTGCCGGAGCGAAAATCCGAGTTCCCGGTAGAAAAGAATTTGCTGCAAACGGAGTAGTCGTGCTTCATCATAATACCGATAGCCGGCTTCGGTACGGTGCGATGGCTTCAACAACCCAATAGAATCGTAGTGATGAAGTGTGCGCACACTCACCCCTGAAATTTTGGATACTTTCTTCACGCTAAAACTTTTCATTGCCGTATGGTTTTGAATCCGACGCTGCAAAGAAAGGCTATGACGTAAGGGAAGAGTCAAGCGTTTTTTTAAATATTTGACAAAAATTATTTCAAGGTCTTTTATTTCAAGAATTTATAAACACAAAAAACCGCCACCAGATGTAAAGTAACCTGGTGGCGGTTTGATGGACACTGCTTTACCTTAATCTGTTACTGAAAGCGATCCAGAGTTCGTGAACACTAGTTCAATGGACTTTTCGAACAGTTCCTGAATGTGCTGCGTGGCTAGTTCATTGGCCCGATACGCATCAAATTCCCTGCTAAGTTTTCGCAAATTCTGCCGGTAGGTAATGTCTGATAGCACCCGCTCCACGGCCCGGTGAATCTGGTTGGCTTTGGGGGTTTCGGTTTTCAGATTCACGCCTACCCCACAATAACCGACGCGGGCCGCAATCTCGTTCTTACCCTCATGTACACCCGCCGCCACGATGGGTAGGTTATGCTTTAGCCCCAGCATGACGCCGCCATAGCCGCCGTTGGTGACATATACATGAGCATAGGGCATCACGGAGTTGAAATCAATGAAATCTTCAATGATAAAATGTTCCTGCGGAAAGCGGTCGCGTAATTCCTGCGTTTGTGAACCACCCGTTGTGGCGATTACCAGAGTATCGGGGTCATTCTGAAAAGCTTTGAGGGTAGGGACAAGAATTTTTTCAATATCCTTCTCCACTGTCCCCTGGGTCACCAGTATCACCCGCCGTGCGTCCAACGCTTTGCCGGCATACTCGAAAGATGGTTTTCGGTCTCGTTGGTAAGGTAGCATAGCGCCGACAAAACGGACGTTGGGGCTAATACGCTCACGTGGAAATTCGAAAGAAGGTACCCCACTCTGCAAATAAAGGTCGGCTGAGCGGACGGCATAGTCAAAAAGGAAACCTTTGACGGCGGGAAGGCCATGTTGACGTCGTATCTGGTTGTGCAGATCGTTGCAGGGTTTGAACATAACGTCTTGTACCAGGTAGCGCAACATATGCTGGGCCTGACGTTCGAACCAACCCGAGGCGGGAATTTTTCCCAGTCCGGAGGGAGGCAGGTTTCTATCCGACTCGGCCAGGGGTATCACTCCCACGGCTACGGATTTGATCGGAAGCAACTCCCTGATCAGGGAACCTCCCATGAACGCGACATCATGGACGATCAGGTCGTACGGCCATTCATTATAAATCATAGTCAGGTCTTCAACAAATTCGGGCCCACGCAGCAGAAACACCTGATTGATGTCAAAGCGCAGCCGTGCCACGGTACCCTGTATGTTTTTTCGCTCCGGGAAAAGAACGTCGAGGTTTTCCTGATTGACTGTTTGCGCTTTCACGAACGGATAGTGATGCAGACCAAGTCGGGTTACTTTCTGCCCGTAATGACCGCCGACGTACCAGCGAACTTCATGTCCCAGGTCGCTAAGGTGTTTAGCCAGGGAAGTCAGGGGACTAAAATGCCCATCCATAGGCATAGTGGCAAATAAAATGCGTTGTTTTTTCATGGCTTATTGGTTTGTAAAAAATGGTTTCGAATGAATGAATGACCGTCTTGGTAGGTGTAAAATTGGAATTAGGTAGGCAGGGATTCAAGGGTAGGTTTCCTGAAACGGAAAAAGCCGCTGATGAAGCGGCTTATAGGGATTGGAGAAACGGGTAGGGTCCCTGTTAGGAACGGGCCGGGATCAGAGGCAGGCTGACCACAAACATTCCATCGCATTCCTGAAAATGGGGCAGCGGTTGTCCCAATAGCTGGTACTTGGTCAGGATATTACTTAGTCCGACGCCGTTGGATGCTACGCGTGTCCGTTTTCTTTGCAGGGTGTTTTTGATGAAAAGCTGATTTGCTCCGTCGGTGGATATTTCAATTGTCAGGGGAAGCTCAGGAAGCACAATATTATGCTTGACGGCATTCTCCACCAAAAGTTGAAGCGTTAGCGGAGGCAGCAAATTTGCCCGCGCACCTTCGTCTACGGAAACGATTAGTTCAAGCCCGCTGGCATGACGGGTTTTCAGCAAGTGAAAATACGAATGAATGAAATCGAGTTCCGTATCCAGGTCGGTCAGGTTTTGGTCGGGTCCCTCGGCGCGGTTGGCCCGCAACACGTATCTATAGACCGAACTCAACTCCTCCACAAACAGTCCGGCCTGTTGAGGATCGTCTTCGATTAAAGCGAGTAGCGAGTTGAGGCTGTTGAACAAAAAATGCGGATTCACCTGGTGTTTCAGGATGTCCAATTGCCTTTGCATGTGCAATTGCCGGATTTCGTACTCCCGCCGGACACTGTCTTTCCATTGCCCGTAGGAATAAAAAGATTCTGTGATACCGATGGAAACCAAATTGGATGTCCAGCCGATGAGTATCGTCCAACGGAATATCACGGGGTCATAGCGGTACCCTGGTAGGTTGAACCAATCGTAAAACGCGAAAACAAGAAAGGCCACCCCCAGCGTGGCGGTCATGTAAAAGATCAGGCAATAGACTACCCGGCGTAGCGCCTGGTCAAGCGCTCCAAACCGGTAACGCATGTACTTCATCCAGGCATCCATCAGCCAGGCGGACACTACATACAACGCAGTCATTCCGAGGGTCGCCGGTATGAACACGTCGGT
Organism: Salmonirosea aquatica; assembly: GCF_009296315.1. Lineage (NCBI taxonomy): Bacteria > Pseudomonadati > Bacteroidota > Cytophagia > Cytophagales > Spirosomataceae > Salmonirosea > Salmonirosea aquatica. Next base: position 6,176,921 of record NZ_WHLY01000002.1, on the reverse strand, counting down.
TCTCTCAAAATACGTACTTCCCAAAATGAGGTAGTTGGCCAGGAATATGACTGGCGAACTAACCAGCATTACGATCAGATCGTAGCGGTCAAGGGCAAAGAATTTTTTCACGTACCTACATTAAAAGCATAAAATTAGTAGGTGGAAAGGCAATCTGCGAGGAAAAATTATTAAAAATCAACCGAATAGAGCATCTCAAGTTGCCGCTCATTTGCAGATGCAGGCATATGGCGGAAAAGGTAGTTTCGCATCGTAGCCAGCAGCGGATTACTCCACTGTGCCACTTGCCCGATCCGCCGTGAGTTATTGGTAATGGTGCGAGTACGCGTCAATCGGCGTTTTTCAAATTCCCGGAAGGCCTCTTCCACCGAATCATTTTTCGCCAGGGTATCGGCAAGTACCACTGCATCCTCGATGGCCTGGCAAGCTCCCTGCCCCATGTTAGGGGTAGTGGCGTGGGCGGCATCACCAAGCAGCAAAGTACGGCCAAAGGCAAAACTGGAAAGCGGTTTCAAATCGATGATGTCATTCCAGAGTAGGTTTTCGTCTGGGGTTTGGCTCAATAAACCAGGAATTGGAGCGTGGTATTCTCCGAAAAGTTCGGCCAGCCTGGCAGATGTCATCCGTCGCATCAATGGGCTTTGGGCGGGCGCATTCACGCAGGCAAACCAGTACACGCGATTCTCAGTAAGCGGTACGATGCCGACACGCCCACGGCGCCCCCAGGTTTCGGTGGCTTCGGTCAGGGCGAGGTCGGGCCGGTATACCACCGCCCGCCAGCAACTATAACCCGCGTAGCGCGGTACCGAGCCGGGTACCAGTTGCTGACGAATGGGCGAGTGAATGCCATCTGCTACCAGGAGATAGTCGGAACGATGGGTAGTGCCATCGTCGAAAAAGACAGTGACTCCTCCGGGGAGCTCCTCGATTCGTATGGCCTTCTTGCAAATCGACACCTGAGAGGTAGGTAGTTGGTTCAGTAGTACCTCATGCAATTCGGCCCGGTGAATGGCAAAGTTGTCGATGCCGTAGCGTTCGCTGACCGCCCGACTGTCGGTGCGGCTCACTGTTTTTCCACCCTCGTCCAGAATGGAAAATGTATCGATCTGCCTCCCCTTTTGGATCACGTTATCGGCGATACCGAGGCGTTTGAAGGCTTGCATGGCGTTGGCCGCCAGAGCCAGGCCCGCCCCAAGCGGACGGAGCCGGGGCGATGCTTCAAAAACATGGGTTGACAAGCCGATCCGGCTGAGGGCAATGGCGGCGGTGAGCCCGGCAATGCCACCACCGATGATGGTAAAGGAAGGGTTATTTTTCATGCTGATAGTACGGTTTAGATAACCAGAATGCCCTCTGACTTTCCTGGCATTGATCAGGGAACATTTTGGTGAAAAATGAACTAGAAAGATCCAAAAGATCGAAGCTTTTAGAAAAAAAAATACCGGAATTATTTATAGGCAATCACCGCGCTGGTCGGACCCGCGAGGGGTACTTTGGTGGTCGAATGAAAGCCCGCTTCGGTAGCCCATTCGTTGAAATCAGCATACGTGTAGTCGAATCCACCTTCCGTTTCGATGAGCATATTCAGCGACATCAGCAGTCCAAAAGTATTTTCCCGCCGCTGATCGTCGATAATATTTTCGATTACCACCAGTGCTCCATTTTCAGGCAGGGCCTCATAGGCTTTACGAATCAGCATTTTCTTGGTCTCCAGATTCCAGTCGTGCAGGATATTGCCCATGGTAATCACCTCGGCGGCAGGGAAGGGCTGGGTCAGAAAATCGAGTGCGCCGATTTGTATTTTCCCGGTCAGCCCAGCCTGCTCTACGTTACGGGCGGCAATGGGTGCCACGGGCGGCAAATCGAGTGACAGGCACTGGAGGTGCGGATGGCTCTGGACTAAGCAAATAGAAAGTGTAGCGTTGGCACCACCAATGTCGCAAAGCGAACGGTAAGCCCCGAAGTTGAAGGCATTGGCCAGGGCCATGAAGTTGCCAACCTGGGCACCCGCCATCCCGTTCAGGAATTGTTCCAGCACGTCAGACTGAGCATAAATTGCTTCAAATCCAGACTTACCCGTCTGTTTGATCTCGTTCTGGGGCTGACCCGTACGCAGGCCTTCTTCCAGATTACCCCAGAAGCCATACATCCGGTCGTTGGCCATTTCAAGTATACCGCCTACATATGCTGGAGAAGTCCGAACTAGAAAAATACTGGTTTCGAGCGTATTGCAGTACTTTTCCTCCCAATCTTTGCCGTTTCTATGCAGCAAGCCAAGCGAAACCAAGGCATCAAAGAAGTCGGCGCTACTGCGCGGATGTAGTCCCAGGCTTTGCTGAAGTTCTTCCCGGCTCAGCGAGTCTTCTCCCAGCTTGGTAAAAAGATCCATTTTAACGGCAGTTAGCAGCGTTTTCGATGCCCAGAATCCCATTCCGATTTTCATGATGTGGTCGGGAGAGATGACCTTTTTAGGAGCAATTTCAAGGGTTGTTTCCATTGTTTTTGTGGCTTTTGGCCAATTAGAGTTAAAAAAGTAATGAAAAATTTGCCTATTTACAGGCGGAATGTTTTTGTTGATTCAAAGGTAGTTATCGTTGTTTCAGGCAGCAGGGGTTAGCCCGATGAAACGGAAAAAGCTGCTGATGAAGAGTATTTTGCATTGAAAACCGGTAGTGTGAAAGTGTTAGTGATGAAAGGCCGGGCAAGAAGGCCTTTTTGGCCTTGGTAGCTACCGAAGAACGATAATTAAAATATACAGCGATGTCATTTCACGTTAGGTAGCTGATCGAGGTAAACCTGGGTAGATGGTTGTACCTTTCCGTATTTTTCGACGTCATTTACGGCAACGCTCACAAAAGCCAATTGCTGTCGTTCGGCGTCAGTCGGTTCGGTTGAAAAGTCCTCTTCGTTAATTTTTTTGGTAGCCAGAAATTGCGCCAGCGCTTTGATGCCCGGATGATTGCTCACAATTGGCTGATGCTCGTAGGTATCGCCGGATCGACTGCTGCTACGGTCGACATTTATGCAGTAGGCGTGCAGCCAGATGGTTTCGACGGAGCGGGCCGGTACCAAGACCGTGACCATTTTTATGATGATCCCATTCTGGGGAATATCCTGATAAACTTCATTTCTCTCAGCCACCCAAATCAACCCAGGGGGTAACTCAATCCGCACCGAATAGGCATTCGAGTTGCTGAAAGCCAGGCAAAACCCGACGCCATCTCCCGCGCCTTTCATTTTTTTGTGTTCTTTAGCTTCGCTCCAGCATTCGTCATCGGTGCGGGGCTTCTGCACGAGTATGATGCCCGTTGGGAAGGCAAAAGAGGTACCCTCCGGACGACTTTTGGATGTGCCGAATCCAGGAGCCGACGACTCGGGTGGTGTACCTTCGGTGTCGGGATCGGGCGGAATGTTTTGCTGGTCATGGCTGGTGCAGGCCAGCAAGCTGGTAAACAGGAGGAAATATATGATTCGGTGCATACTGGTTTTTGATTTTAGAAGCAAAGGTGAAATCCTGTGTGCGCAAGGCTGCTTTTGTCGGTAAGTACCTGCCATGAGAATTTACCGAGAGCTTTTTATTGAATAGGTGACCAGTCTATTGTGAATGAGCAGGTTTTTCTACTCCCAGGTGATGGTGTGTTTGCGGATGCAGTGGTTATACTTGTCCAGCGTAAAGATTTCGCCCTTGCTATTGACCGCCAGACTGGCGGTTGTATGGCTGGTACCTGGACTTGTGTCGGCATAATCGCTCGACTGAACGCGGCCCAGGCTATGTACATAGTCATCGGGTGTGACCATCAGCAGGCGTTTACCCGTATCGACCACTATAATCATTCGCTTGTTGGCAGGATCGTATTGTACGCGATAGGGTTCATAGACCCCACTTTTGCTACGGGGCTGGTCGGCGGTGTAGCCGGTAGACAGACCCATATAGGTCGATACGGTACCGTCTGGCGTGACCCTCCGAACACTATGGGTACCCCAGTCAGGCACGTACAGATTACCGGAATCGTCGAAGGTAAGGTCTTCCAGGCTACAGAACTCGGCTGCACTTCCTGTTCCATCCACCAACTTGCAGTTCGACGTATTCTCCAACGGTTTGCCCGCCAACGTCGAGACCATTCCGGTGCTGAGGTCAACCTTACGGATGCAATGGTTCAGCCCGTCACCGATGTAAAGCATACCAGCTTTATCCATCCCGATACTCCAGGGACTATTGAATTTAGCTTTGGCCAGCGGCCCGTCGCGGTAGCCGAAGGAATAGCCACCGTCCGGGTCGGGACCTCCGCTCAGGCGTGTAACTACCCCAGTGCTGCTGATGCGAAAAATGCCATTCTGCACACCAAGAGCGTCTCCACACTCAATGGCATAGAGCGTAACGCCATCGCGGGGATCCACGCAGATATCGGTAATGGAGCCGAGGCCTCTGGCGAATGTGGTAACGTTCCCCGCCGGATCTACTTTGCGAATGACACTGCCGCCATAATAGCTGATGCGCTGGTCGATGACGTAGAGGTTGTCGTACTTATCGAAGGTCATCTGGGCAGGGTACTCAAACTTCGCAGCAGTGCCTTTGCCATCGACGAATCCTTTTTTAGTGTCCGACCCCGCAATGGTCGTGATGGTTACGTACGGAACTTTACCGGCTGAGCCGTCACTGCCAGGAGGTGTAGCAGCATTGGGGTCCGGGGTGGTACAGGCGAGTGATGTGGTTAAAAACAGAAGTAGTAAGAGTGTCTTTTTCATGGATTTGTTGTTTCGTTGAATCAAAGGTATTTGACCCTAAACCGAGGATGAATCACGAATGGGCTGAAACGGAAAAAGCCGCTGATGAAGCGGCTTTTTGATGCAAAGCGTACCGAATGCTAATGCATCACTTCTGCCTTACTGGGAGAATGCACCGGTTCCGGAGCGCCTTCAAAATGTTTGTACTTTCCCAAGAGCCGTCCGATCTGGTAGGTCATTGGAATAATGACTTGACGAACGAATCGGGGAATCCCCATCATGTCGAATTCGTCTGAATAGCGCGTCAGCAAGTAAGCTGCATCGAACGTTTCCGGCTGTGCCTTTCCCGATTTGTTTTGAGCGGCATAGATAGCCGTAAGGTAAAACACGACCGAGTGAGCCGGATTGATCCAGCCCTTGCAATGGAGCGTTTCTGCGCCAGCGTTCCAAAAGCGGTGCGGTATACCTCGCCTGAACAGGACAGTTTCACCTTCTCCGGCAAACTGTTCCGGTTCCCCCTGGATTTGATATCCGATCCTGCCGTTGACTACGGTCAGACATTCGTCCTGCAGCCAGTGTACATGCATAGGTGGGCCACTGCCCGGTGCTACAAAATTTTCTACGATCAACCGGTCGCCCTCTGCCTCGTGGAGGACTTCCAGGAAAGTTAGTTTTTCTCCAATGCAATTCTCAATTGTGTGGGGGTAGGTGATTTTCATATTTTCCATTGTTTTGGTGGTTTATTTTCGTTGATATAAAGGTAGTTATGGTTATTTTAAGAAGTATGGGCTAGGCCGACGAAACGGAAAAAGCCGCTCATGAAGCGGCTTTTTCCTGTCAGGATGGATACGTAGGATATATGGTCGGTGCAGAGACGGCCAGTCCGATGGCCGTACCCCATTTACTTCTCGACGAGCACGTTGTCTTGTGCATTTGATTCGAAGGTATTGGCAGTGGTCAGGTCGGCATTGGCCGAGGAGCCGTAACCTACCATAACCCCGTAGCCGCCGCTACCGCTGATCTGCGTGTTCTTGATGGTCATGGTAGCTTTGGTACCCCAGATCGCAATGTTGGCTTTCTTCGCCGATACAATGATGTTGCCGCCCGCGTTGCGTACCTCGGCGTTTTCCAGGATCGTCTTGGGGTCGGCCGAGTAGCAGATGATGCCGCGCCAGTAAGCCGCCGAGCCGTCGGCGCTGGTGAAAATCACCTTGTCCTTGGTAGTACCTTTGGCGGAAAGGTACCCGCTGGTATTGATGCGAATCACCGCGTCGCGGTTCATTTCCAGGATTACGCCGGGATTGAGTTTCCAACCCGTGTTGACAGTCAATTCGCCGTTGATGCGGTAGGGGGCTTTGTCGGCGAAGCCCGCCCAAGTAATCTCCGTGCCGTTTTTAAGATTGGAAGACGTCACCTCTACCACATTGCGGCCGTTGTTACCTTTGAAGGTCGAGAAATAGTCCAGCTTTTCGACATTCGCAGCGTCGAGCAGAATGCCCGCTTCGGTGTTGTTACGGAAGCCATTCTCGGCGAACTCGCGCAGGATACCACCCTCGTAGACATAGATACCGTAGCCATCATTGTCGGTGAATGCGGTGTTTTTGATTGCCATCTGCGCTTTACTTCCCCCGGAGAAAAACAGGGCCGCTTTGGTCGTACTATACATGGGGCGGCTGCCCGCGTGGCTCACTTCGGCGTATTCCATTACATTGGCGTTACTGCCCGAGTATAGCGCGATACCTACCCAATAGCCCTTGGTTTTCTGCACGCCCACAAATTTAATTTTATTAGTAGCTTCTCCCTTGGCGATCAGCAAACCGCCGTTGTCGTTCACGTTCATGCGGACATCACGCTCGAAGGCAATCACCACGCCGGGATTGATGGTCAGCTCGTGGTTCACGTCGATGTTCTTGGTGACGATGTAGTCGGGCAGGTCGGGGTTGGAAATGCGGTCTACGAGGGTAGTTTTGACCGTGATATTGGCGCTGATAGCCAGGGGTTCGGCTACCGAAGCGGTCACAAGTACCTTGTCGGTGGCTTTGCCATTGGGGCTAGTTGCGGTCAATTCCAGTTCGTACTCGCCTACTTCGTCGGGCTTGAAGGTTGGCTTTGCTGATGTGGCGTCGGAAAGCGTAACGGTACTTTTGGCTGGTTTGCGGAGCAGCGCCCATTGGTACGTAAGGGGCTTGCTCTCGCTGTCGGTCGAGCCCGATCCATCGAGCGTAACCAGCTGTCCTACCTGCACCGTTTGATCGGCACCAGCCTTGGCGGTTACTGCCCCGGAGGGAACGGGATCATCATCTTTCTTACAGCTGGTGAGGAAAAACAGGCCTGCGAGCAGGATCAGCAACCAGCGGCTGGCGGCTGCAGTCAGGAATTGGATACTGAGGTTTTGGGGAGTTTGTTTTTTTGTTTTCATGGCTAAAATAAATTGGTTCGGGATTGACCCGTAGTTTATAGATTGGTTTTAACTTTTTCCAAAAGTATGGGCTTGCATCCGGCGGGTAAGGAGCAAGTTGGGTGAAGCGTTAGAAAGGATATTTGAACTGGGCCAAATCCTGTCTTGACTGTGCGGCTACCTAGCGCACGAAATCCAGCACCGCCCTAGTGAACTTATCGGTTTCGGTAATGAATGGCTCATGCCAGGATTCGGCGAAACGTACTTCGGTCACGGGGGCATTGGTCAGCATTTTCTTGGTCGCCTCACCGACTTCCACAGGTACCACGCCATCCTTTACGCCCCAAAACAGACCGACCGGAATACGGATGTCCTTCAAAAAGGGGCCTTTTTCAAACCGCCGACTCTCGACGTTTCCGTAGTAGCTGTATGCTTTTCCGTGCGTAAATTGGGCCAAAGCCGTATTGGGGGAGTTGAAGGCATAGTTGATCAGGTACTTGCCATCGTCGTAGAGCGATACCGGATTTCCGCCCAGCTTGTACATCCAGCGGTAGATGGGCTCCCACTCAATGGTAGCGGCATTTTCGGGCGTAACCGGATGTGCCTGTAGGTAGGTTTCGGCTTCGGTGTTGCCCTGCTTTTGGGCTTCGCGCAACGCCCATTCCCGCACGGCGGCCAGCCAGTTGGCAAAGGAAAACATGCCGTTGACGACCATCAGCCCCGCCACTTCCTGCTGGTGGGTGCCCGAAGTCAGGTACTGCCACGAAAGCTCCACGCCAAAGCTGTGGGCCAACAGGTATATTTTTGCGCCGGGGTACTGCTTTTTCAAAAGCTTGATGGCGTACCCCATATCCTCGCTGAACTGAGCGTAGCGGAGGGTACCTTCATCCACTTTGCCCGAAGAAGTCCCGGCTACCCGCTGATCCCAGTAGGCTACCATTGCTTCGGTTTCCAGCCCTTTGAGGTGGTAGCGGTAACACATGGCGCAGTCACCCGGCCCACCGTGGACATACAGGATGATTTTGTCAGATGCCCGGTTTCCCTTTACCCAGATGGGCATATCGGCTCCTTTGTTCCGCAGAAAAAGGGTACTTTCCTCGAAGGGTTGCGGGTCGCGGTCGCCGCAGGCCAGCAACATCAGTAAAAGGACGAAAGAGAGTAGTTTAGAGAACGTTTTCATAGCTTTTTTAAAGGTAAAATCAGACCTGCTTCCAAACTGAATCGCATGAGGGCTGAGGTATTGTAAGGCCGTTGCTGCATCACGTTCAGGCGGGTGTACCACGCCAGGGGTACCTGCCGCCGCACCGACAAATCTTTTCCTACCCCTACAAAAACCGTCGGGAGAAAGGCGTTTCCACCCGCCAGACGCACCCGTTGCAGCTCGCCGGACTCGTCGGGGGAGTAAGTAGTTCCTTCCAGAAAATAATGGAAGTATGCAGGGGCCAGCCCAGCCTCGAAGATTCCTCCGCGCCGGCTCGTGCGGCGGTAGGTTAGTTCAGGGAAAAACACGAGTCCAACGTGGTTCTGGGGATGACGGTACACGGCCAGGGCGGGTGCCACTAGTAGCTGCCTGCGGGCCCGGTTGCGTTCTTTTACGAAACTGCGGAGCGACCATTCACGCGCCACCTTCAAGCCGTAGTGGGTGACGGTCTCGCCATAGTATCCTACCCGCAGCGATTGCGCCGGAGCTTTGAAAAAAGTGACCAGCAACAGGACGAAAGTAAGGTACTTTACCATGAGGTAGGCAGAAAAGTACTGATGTTGGAATCGCTCTGATTGAACTTTACCACCAGGTTAGGCTTGCCGTTGGTACCTTTTGTGATTTCGTAGTAGTATGTCTGTACTTTCATTTCTGAAGGCTCCATTTTCCGGTCAAAATTGCGGTTGGGAGCGCAGGAGTAGAAGCCCCGGTACTTTCCATCGGTGGGAGTAAGCGTAAATGAGCCGCTCGTTTCGTTGAATTCTACCCGACCTTTTTCATAGGTGAAGGCTTCAGTACGGCAACTGGAATAATCCCGGGCTGAGGAAACAAAGTACTTCTCGTAGGTACCATTCTGCTTGAAATCGAAGACGACGGCCAGCTCGAAAGGCTTGCCTTGATACGCGCCGTCGTACGACCAGAAGTCGCTCATGGCAAAGCTGCCGTACATCCACTTGCCTACGGCCTCGGGGGCCGTATGACCGCCGGGACCAGCGTCGACATTTTTTTCACAAGCTGTGCTGAGAAGCGCTACACTCAGTAGCGCGAAGAGGATTTTTTTCATGGCTAAAAAAGAGTTATTAAGTTGAAAAGTAAGTAATTGAATAAAATCTGGAATCTATTGTTGACCGATACGTTTCATCCGGAAAACGCCTTTGATGTTGGCCGTACCGATCACATTTGGGGGCGTGGAAGGCCTGACCCATCCGGCGGGTTGCACCGTGAAAGTCCCTACCACCCAGGCTAAATTCGAATTGTCTACTTTCAATGAACCGCCGCTAACCTGTACATTCTTAGTTCCATACAGATGCTGGTAGATCATTGGTCCCTGCAATAGATTGAAGGCTACGTCGGTACTTTTCGTCCAGCGAAACACGCCTTCGGGAGCTCCTTTCCACGATACTGAGGCCGATTCGGCCCCATTTTTTCCCGTCACCACATTCTGGGTACTGTTGAGGTTGGCCCCGCCGGGGTAGGTTTGCCATGCGCCACCGTCTATCTGCACGGAAATACCTTCGGGAGCTACGAAGACATTAGAAACCAGTCGGAGATCACGATACACTCTGCCGTCGATGGTCACTGTTTTATTCAATAAAACACTGACGGCTACGGGGTTCCTGGCCGGGATATGATTGGGAGCCTGATAGGTATTAATGTTGCTGCTCTTCGTGTTTTTCAGCGATCCTTCTGCTGCCACCTGCCAGGAATCAATGTATTTTTCATCGAGCAGGACGGGAATGGGTATTATCAGATCATCCGTGTTATCCGAGGGTGTATCGATATGTCCCCACACTTTAAGATTAACCTGACCACCCGGATCAAGGATGATGCTCCCAGGTTGGTCGTGAGTCAACTTTACATTTTGGAAAAGGCTCCAGTCGCTGAAATGCGTCGTGCTAATGGTCACGTTATGGGCGGTTGTATCGATACTTTTCAGGGAGGGCGATTGCCAGCTTCCTTTCTCGTTTTGGTAGGCTACCCGCAAGAATTCCGGTGCCGATCCCTTCACGTCCTGTTCATCGTATTGGAAAGTAAGCGTAGCAGGCTTGGCGAAAGTGAGGCCGTGGGGCGTAAGCCGGAACGCTTGTCCCGTACCCGAGGGGCATTGGTTGGTCAGCGGCTGCACCGAAATGGTTTTGGTTTCGGTCAATGCCCCGGCGGGAATCGAAATCCTGATTCGCTGGTCGGCCGACTGGATGGAGCCACCCGCCGGACCGATGGTGGCAGTAAGGGGGGTACCTTCGGGGGTACCTACCGGCGTAACGGCTCCGGTGGCTGGGGCTGACGGGGGACCCGAATTGTCGTCGGACGTGGGAGCGACGGAACCTTTGTCAGGATCGCACGCCAGGCACAGGACGGCGAGGGCCGAGCAAAGGAAAAGCTGGAGTTTGTTTTTCATGGCTACTAGATTTTTTGGTTTGATGGTTCAAAATTGGTAGGCCGTCCGCTTTTAGCCAGCGGAGAAATTTTTGAAACGGTACAATCAGCTTGTGAAGCGTAGCGATCCCGCCAACAATTCGGCAATGCATCATTGGTCTGCCACCTCACATTATGGTTCGGTCCAAAACCCGCAAAGCCGCTTCATCAGCGGCTTTGCGGGTTTTGGTAGAATGGATATAATTGGGTAGGATAGAATCAGATGGCCAACTCGGTTCGATGCGTCATAGAGACAGAATGGCGAGACGAAAGCCAGAGCACGACACCTAGCCAAATAGCCCAAATGGGAGCTAGGATCAAGTACCCATTTAGTCCTACTTCAGCGATGGTTTTCAAACCTAACACCTCGCCCAATCCATCGAGTATTGAAAACATTCCCAGCAGCAGAGTGGCCCAGCGGAAAGTCCGCCCAAACTGGGTCAGAAAAAAGCCTGTAAACAACAACCATGCCCCCGCCAATAGGACTTCCAATGTGTTCCAGAGCGCACCGTACACGATTTCAACCACCGCTTTGTAGATCAACTGGACCGTGGCCTTTCCATCGGCAGAAGCAGCGGTGTACTCAGCCAGGAATGTGGGCGTCAGAACGGCCAGTATGATTGCGCCGATGGCTCCGATCAATACATAACTGGTAGCGCAGAATGTTATAAGGGGTGCCCATGGAGTTTGGGCCTTCAGCCATTGGTGCAGCCAGAAAATGACGGGAAGTAACAGCAGGTAGTAGCCCATCAGGTCGGCCAGCATCGACCAGCGTAGCAGTGAGGAGCTGACATTCGGGATGCTCAGAACCTGCACTGGGTCAGCGAAAGCATCCGGGTGATCGGCCAGGGCAATGCCTGAAAGTACCAGGCAAAGCAGAGCCAGTAAGCCGGATACTATCGTTAGAAACCCCACCTGACGGGTGTACCCTGTCGAAGGATTCATTTGTTCGTTTATCGCTTTCATTTTTTTGCAATCTCGAGCTCCGTCGATTTCTGCTTGATATCGTTCTTGATTTTCGGTACCGTTTTCAGATACTCATAGATTGCTCCAACTTCCTGGTCCGATAGAGCAAGCTTGGGAGTCATGGGGTACCTCAGAATGCTGCCGTCGGGCCGGACGCCCATTTTTACGGCCTTGATAAACTGCTCTTTGGAATACTTCCGGGCAATACCCGTTTCTTCGTCGAAGGTAAGGTTCGCCGTAACGACGGGTTTGCCACCTTCTCCTGTCATCTCTATGCCACCCCCATAGTACCCCTTGGTGCGTTCGGTATGTACCTTGTTCTGGTCAACTAAGTCGCCGGAGTGGCAGCTGAAGCAGTCGCCTACGGCATCGGCTGTGTATTTGCCCAAGGCTATGGGATCGGTGCTATCGGGAGGAGCAATCATGTGCTGCGGGTAGGGCAGAGGCTTCATTACCGTATGGGTCAGTAGCTTGGATACAATGCTGAGATCCGATGACTGGGGTTCTTCTGGGACTGCCTGTACGGGAAAGCGATCGGAGCGTAGCCAGGCTACTACTGATTTCAAATCCTCATCCGAAACATTGGGATACTGGGGCATTACGGGCGCATAGGAGCCATCGCGCCGGATACCTGTCCGCAGGAAGTAGATTAACTCCCCATCCGTCCAATTTCCGATCCCTTTTACCTTGTCCTGCGTAATGTTTTTGGAATACAGTTTTCCGAAAATGGCCGGTACTTCACCAAGATACTTGCCCGTCAGTTGATTCTTGTTGTTAGCATGGCATTCCATGCACTGGATGTTGGCGATCACCTCCCCACGGGCCACGCGGGCCGGGGTGATCTCAACCGAAATCTCGGGTATGTTGGGCTTGTCGTAGGTAGGTACCCCTGTGATGGCCACGTAGGCACAGAACAAGCCGATCAGCAAAACGACGCTACCGAGGAAGATTCCAAAAAACTTCAAAACTTTTTTCATGATTTTGTTATTTAAAATGGCTATTAGATTCGGAAGGCCTAGTTTTTACTAAGCCCGATACAAAAGTGGGAAACAGAGCCAGCGCATTCAATGGCTGGACGGATGAAGCGGAAGGAAACGGTAATGGAGTGAATATTTTGCGCTCTGACCCACCCTGCAAAACAGAAAGCAGACCCGTGCCCTAAACCCCGCAATGTGGGTCGTTGGTACATAAGGGCCTGCTTTCGGGTGAGGTACCTAGCTCAATCGGTAAGATTGCTCGGTATGCTGACGGATCACCAGGGTTTTGTCCGTGACCTGTTTTCCAACCGTCACGCGAATCAGGTAGCTTCCATTTTCCAACTCAGAAAGATTGAGGTTTTGATGCGCCCCTTTCCGCAAGTCAATGTGGTTGCGGTAAAGGGTACGTGGGCCGTGCAAAACCTCCACAACGGCATTTCCTTCCATGCGGCCAAACCTGAGTCGCAGTTTGTGATCCGAGCCCAGGTACATGGCCATGTGATCGGTAACGACGTAGCCGGATATCTCGGCCGACGGGTTTTCTGAGTTGAAACAGGGGTGGTCGGGAGCCGCCAGGCCCAGGGCACCGGCCAGGGCAAAAATGATTATAGTTTTCATGCTAATAGATGGAATTGGTAAAAAATTGGTAAAGTCCCCGCTTTGTTGGAGCGAAGTGGGGGATTAAAAATAGAGCGCGGCAAGAAAAAGCAGAAAGGAGATATTCCAAAGCGATACTTTCTATATCCGAATGCCCTTTTTCTTTACGCCAAATTCCGAACAGGTACCTGTTAGGTACCCTATCGCACTACTTATTTTTCATGGGTAGCTATATGCGCCCCTGCTCGTCCTCAACGCCGGTACGGCGTTGCCGGGCGGCTTTCAGGTTGCGGTTGCCAAAGTTGTAGGTGAACGTCAGCCGGGCCACACGGCTCTCGAAGCGCGAAACAAATGACAGATTGGTGTTTCCGTAATTAGTAGTTCCGGCATTGCGCATCGTGTAAAACAAGTCGCTGACATTGAGCCGCAGGGAGGCCGTTTTTTTCATAAGATTTTTTTGCAAGCCTACACTTACCTGCCCCTGGCTGCGGAAAAACATCTGGCCGTACACGCTGGGTGAATTGTAGAAGGCCGAGATTTCCGCCGAAAATCCATGAGGAAGCAGGAAACTCTGGTTCAGGTTGGCATTGGCCGAAAACTGGCGGTAGTTCAGCGGCAGACCCGCATATTGGGCATCGTAAGCATTCCAGAACACATCCACGCTGGGGCGCAGCGTCCACCACTTGACGGGCTGCCAGGGTAGGCTGAGGTTCAGATTGACATTATGGAAAGTAGCCACGTTGACCGTCGTCACCCGGACCTGCTCGCCGATTTGATCATTGACGCCGATCATGGCGTCGGTAGTGTGGTTGTAGCTCAGGCTGATGCTGGTTTCGCCCTTATAGCTGTACCCAACCTGAAAGGCATTGGTGTACTGGGGGCGTAAAAACGGATTCCCTTCGCGGTAGGTATAGGCATCCATCACGTAAATAAACGGGTTGAGCGACTGGTAGCCGGGGCGGTCGATCCGGCGGCTGTACGACGCCCGCCACTGGTGTGACTTGCTGGCGTTGTAGGTCACAAACGCGCTCGGAAATAGATTGAGATAGCGACGATCTACCACTTTTTGCAAAGTCAGCGAATTGCCCACCGAGTAGGTTTGCTCAGCCCGCAGTCCGGCCTGCAGATCCCATTTGCCCCGCTCGCGGCTGGCGTTGAGGTAGGCCGCCGCGATGGTTTCGTCGTACAGAAAGTGGTTGCTACGCTGAGGATCGGGTACATAACTACCGGATTCGGCTCGGGTCTCGAATTGCAGGTCGTTGTCCGAACTGACGTACGACACCTTGGCTCCGGCTTCCAGCTTGGTCCCTTTGCCCAGCGGATGAACATAGTCGGCCTTGGCGGCGCGGATCGTGACGGTCGAGAGTGGAATGTTGCGTTGTAGCAGGGCGGGTCGGATTTCTTCATTCCCCGGCCCGAAGTACCTCGTATCCATATTATCTTCAATCTGAATACCTACTTGAGCTATATCGAAATCCGCCACGATTTCCCGGCCCAGCGTATCGAAAGTATGCTTCAGGTTGGCGTTGGCCGACAGGCGCTGCATATCGCGCGTGGAAGCATTGATCATGGTGACCGTCTGTGTGAGCTGGTCCTGAGCATTATACACCAGGTTGCGGTTGTCGATCCGGGCAGTGTTACCACTCAACATACCATTGACCATCAGTCCTACGGTGGTGTGTTTACCCAAAGCATAATCACCTCCGACCTTAAATGTATGGCTCTGGCTGGTATTGGGCCGATCACCGAGGTTGCGTACCCGCGTCAGGGAGTCGCCCTCACCAAAATATCGCCGGGCGTCCACGTTTCCGAAGCTTTTGCGGTAGTCGTAGTTGTAGTTGGTAAACAGACTTAGTTTACCCGATCGGTGGTTGAGCGAAAAGCCGGGGGAGGACTTAGGGTACCTTCCGTAACCACTGCTGATGGTCAGGCTGCCGTTGGTACCATCAGTGCGGGCTCCGCGTTTGAGCCGGATATTAATGATGCCCGCGTTGCCCGCCGCGTCGTAGCGAGCCGAAGGGTTGGTAATGAGTTCGATGGCCTCGATGCTGTTCGAGGGGGTGTTTCGCAATAAATTAATGACTTCCTGCGCCGAAAGGTAGGTCGGCTTATCGTCGATCATCACTAGGGTACCTTCGCGGCCTTTCAGCACGATGCGCTCATTCTGATTGTCCACAAGCACGCCGGGCGCACGCTCCAGCACTTCCAGCGCATTGCTGCCGCTGGCTACAATACTATTCTCTACATTGATGACCGTCTTGTCGGGTAGTTGCTCAATGAAAGGCTTCTGGGCGGCAATCTTCACTTCTCCCAAAGTCTGGCTTGCTTCACGGGAAACCAATGGAAATACCCGGGCCGTGAGCTGGCCTTCCTTAATTGTGAAAGGTGCCGAAACAACGCGGGTGTACCCGATCATCGTACCCGCCACGGTATAAGTACCGGGCTGAACTCCCTCAAAAAAGTACTGTCCGGTGGTATCGGTGACGGCCCCTTTGGCCATTGTCGAGTCAGGCCGCAGCAGCAGTACGGTGGCAAAGCCGAGCGGCTGGCCGCTGGCGTCGAAAAGTTGGCCCGACACGGTGGCGCGGGCGAGCGACTGGGCGTACATGGCCCCCGAAAATAAACACATGCTTCCCGCTATGATGGCAATCCAGCATAGTTGGGTGAACGATGGAAAATTGGCGGCGTCCATAGTACGAGGAGTTTTTTTATTTTTCATGGCTAACAGAAGTGAAAATTGACTTGGCAAAGTTGGCAGAAAGCCCAGCGCCCGTCAATCGCACGAAAATGTGATTTGCCAGAAAAATAATCGCATGGAAATGCCGCGATCAGCTTACACCAGTCCCTCGCGCATGGCTTTCAGGATGGCCTCGGTTTTGGAGTTGACCTGTAGCTTATCGTAAATGTGGCGGATGTGAGAGCGGACGGTATCGATACTGATGTGCAGGTCGTCGGCGATAAGCTTGTAGCTGTACCCGTTCACCAGTCCTTTCACGATGTCCAGTTCACGCGCCGAAAGGCGGTAATCTTCCCGCTCGGGCTGAGGTACCACTTTTTGCTGCGACTGGAAAAATTGCAGCACGCGCCGGGCAATGTTGGCCGTCATGGGCGAACCGCCCCGGTGAATATCAAAAATGGCCGAGACGATTTCCGAAGGCGGCGTATGCTTGAGCAGATAACCACTGGCCCCATTGCGGATAGCCTGAAAGATCTTCTCATCGTTGTCGAAAACTGTCAGCATAAGTACTTGAGTATCCGGTGAAGCAGCCTTCACAATCGGTACCGCGTCGATGCCGCTCAGGCCGGGCAGGTCGATGTCCATCAGTACCACATCGGGCCGAAGGGTTTGTAATTCCTGGCTCAGGTGCGAACAGTCGCCGAATGCTCCGAGCATTTCCAGGCCCGGTGTGGCCTGCAGCAGGAAGGTAATGCCTTCGCGCAAGTCCCGGTTATCTTCGTAGTAGGTAATTTTGATTGATTCCTGCATGATTATAAGGCTAAGAGCCATAAACTTACGATCAAACCTTCATCCGCAAACTGACTTCCGTACCCTGTCCGGGCTCAGAAGTCAAACTGAATTGTCCCCGGATTTCGGCCGCGCGCTTGCGGAGGTTGGGCAGCCCGTTGCCGGGCCCGGTAGTGGCAATATCAAAGCCGCAGCCATTGTCCTGGATCAGCAGCCGCAGTTCGCGGCCTACGGTCGCCAGTTTGATTTCGATTCGCGAGGCGTTGGCGTATTTGATGGCGTTGTTGATGGTTTCCTTGAAAATCAGGTAGATATTCCGGCGTTGTTCCACGTTCAGTCGCAGGTCGGTAAAGGATTCGCCCACCTGCATCTGAAAATCAACGCCTTTGGCCTCGGCCATCCGCAGCCCAAACTCACGCATCCGGGTAGCCAGGTCAGCCAGGCTATCGTCTTTCGACTGGATCGTCCAGATGATGTCCTGCATGGATTCCGAGAGAGCGGTAGCACTACTGCTGATGCGCTGCAGCACAGGTACCGTTTCGGGCCGCACGTCGGCGATCTGCTGCTGGGCCACATCGCTGAAAATGCGGATACTACTGAGCGTGGAGCCCATGTCGTCGTGCAGGTCGGTGGCGATGCGGTTGCGGATACTTTCCAGATGTTGACGCTGGCGCTCGCGGTAGCGGTACACGGCGTAAAGCAACAGTACCCCCACCAGCACGGCCAACAGCCGAAACCACCAGGTTTGCCAGAAAGCGGGAATTACCCTGAAATACAGTGAGGTACCTGTTTCGTTCCAGAGGCCGTCATTGTTGGCGGCTTTTACCCGGAATGTGTAATGGCCAGGTGCCAGGTTGGTGTAAGTAGCCGTGGCGTCGTTGCTGTACACCCAGTCGGTATTGAAGCCGTCGAGCTTGTAGGCATAGTGGCTCTTTTTGGGCTGACTAAAAGTAAGGGCCGCAAAATCAATGTTCAGCGTGGTTTCACCCGGTTGCAGATCAAGCGGCGTAGCCAGGCTCCGGGCTTGGTTGTCGATGCGCAGGCCGGTGATCGTGACGGGGGGCGGAATCGGGTTGGGACGCAGATTGTCTGGCTGCACATAATTAAATCCGCCCCGAAAGCCGATAAAAAGCTCGCCCTGCGGATCAAGCGTCAGTTCCGTAGGATGAAAAATTCCTTCTTCCAGCAGACCACTGTCCTTACCGTAGTAGGTGAAAGTCTGGCTGTGGGGGTTCAGTTCGTGCAGTTGATCGTCGGAAACCATCCAGATATGCCCCCTCCGGTCTTCTTGAATACCAAATACGTGTTCGGCGCGCAGGCCATTGGCCAGGGTATAGGTACGGGAAATACGTCCCGTGCGGTCGGCAACGGCCACGTAGCCAATGCCCGACATCCAGATCTGATCCTGGCTGTCGAGCGAAAAAGTACTGTGCAGGCGGTCGGTCGGTTCTATCGGTGCACCATGGAGCTTAACAGGACGGGTGGTACCCCGCACCGGATCCAGACAGAATAACCCCGCTCCGGTCAGTACCCATACTTGCCCCTGGCTGTCCTGCTGAATCCGCCGGATAAAGCCCAGTTCGGTCGAAATGGCTAAAGGCCACGGCTCGATTCGATCCCGCTTCGGTTCGTAACGATACAAGCCATTCAGGTTGGAACCCAGCCAGATGCGGCCCTGCCTGTCCCGGAAAGTGACGGTAATGGATTGTTTATGACGGGTAGTTTCGGGCAGAAAACTGTCCAGGAATTCCCGCTTTCCGGTCAGCGGATCGTAGCGGCCTACCCCGCGCTGCAAGCCTACCCATACACGGCCTCTCCCGTCCTGTATCACATTGTGGGCGTCGGCCTTCCCTTTTTCGGAGCCAAAAGTAATGGGTACGAATTCGTCCGAAGTCCGTTTCCAGCACAATAGTCCCGCTCCGCGCACGGCCAGCCAGTACTGTTCCGGTTGCCGGATGTCGGGGCGTACCATGGCTACGAATTTGGTTTGGCCTTCGTTGATGGTTTGCGGTAATAGTTTCCGGCGAAACTTGATAGCATTCGGGTCAATTTTCTCCAGTCCCCGGTCGGTGCCGATCCACATGATTCCTGTTTCAGAATCGCGGTAAAAAGCCATGGCTGCCCCGCCGTTGTGGCTCATTTGGTCGTAGGGATTCTGCTCAAAAACAAAATATTCCCTTGTGGTGGGTACGTAGGCCGCCAGGCCGTTGTCCGCATCCCAGAGCCACCAAAAAGGTACCTTTCCCGCCAGCGTGTCGGCCTGCAACGCATAAATCGGTTTTGAGGGTAGCGCCGAGTCGGCCACGAAGTGATTGTTGGAGTCATCATAGCGCCATAACCCCCGGTTACTCGACGATAGTAAGGCGCTCGATCCGGTTTGCTTAAAATTGCCGAACTGCACCGTAGAATCGGCCTGTCCGTTACGCCAGGCAAAATAGCGCGTAAAACGACCCGAGCGGAAGTCGTGGCGGTAGATTTTTCCGGCATGATTGATCCAAAGCCGCCCCGCGTGGTCGAGGTACGGGTCTGCATACGCATTGTCAGATACCGCCGGTAATACGAACGCCTTTAATCGAAGGGTGTGGGGGTCGATGCGATAGAGTCGGAACTTGGAAGAAAACCAGCCATAACCTGTCCGGTCAAAATGGACGGGTGAGGTATAGTCGTTGTCGGCCTGTCCGTCCCGTTGAGTCGGGAGTGGAATGAGCTTGAACTCTTCCCGTATGGGGTCGAAGCGGTGCAAGCCCTTATTGGTTGCCACCCACAAAAAACCCTTTGTATCTTCGGTCAGCCCCGCGTTGACAACGTAGTTTCCCCGTAAACTGTTATCATTGGGCTGGCGGCGGTAATTTTTGAAATGCTGGCCGTCAAAGCGGCTCAGACCGTTGCTGGTTCCTACCCAAAGAAAACCGCGCCGGTCTTTCAGAATAGCCAGAATGAGGTCGCCCACCAGGCCCTGGTCGGTCGTGAAATGCTCGAATGAAGGCTCGGGCCGCTGGGCTATACTCTCCATCCCCACTAGTAGCCAGAGTAGGGTGAATGTGAAAATTGACGAGCCGCGTTTCCAGGTTTTTGCGTTTTTCATTACTCAAAGATACAGCCAATGCCGTTGCTTCAGCAAGCCCCTGGAATCGCATGAAGATGTTAATTTGGGGACGCCGTGCAACGCGGCTGACAGGGCTAGCACTTAGATTTTTACCCAAGTACTCAATACAGTCAAGCTTACCTGTTAAAAGGGAAAGCCGACCCGTACCCTAAGCCCCGTGATGTGGATCGTTGGTACCTGCGGGTCTGCTTTGGGAAGAGGTACCTGGCTCAATCGGTACGATTGTTCGGTAGGTTGACGGATCACCAGGGTTTTGTCCGTGACCTGTGACGGGAAAGCGGGATGGGAATTTGATCCATTCAAACAAGAAGTATTTCCAACGGAATTCCAGTCGTTTGGACAAAGGCCGGGTGCATTCGGATAATTTGAATCGCAAAAAATGAGCTACCCAGCTTGATTTGAGAAAAAACGCAACTCAACTACACTATGATTCAGCTTTACCAAACATTTTTCTTCCTGAGTTATTTTATCTTATCCAACCACTCAATTACCGTCCAGGACGACTACGAGGCCCTGGTAGCCGCCGAACGAGGTTTTGCCCTACAGGCCGAAAACGAGGGTATCCGGCGAGCCTTCCTGAGTAATCTGGATAGGCATTCGGTGGTATTTGTGAACAATACTTTTGTGAGTGGAACGCAGGTCTATGCACAACAACCCGACGGACCAGGGTACCTTAGCTGGCGGCCTGCCTATGCCGAAATCTCCGCCTCGGGCGAATTTGGATATACGACCGGGCCCTTCGAGTTCCGCCGAAGTAAAAAAGACGGAGTCCCTATTTCTTGCGGACAGTATACCAGTGTCTGGCACAAAACGGATCTGGGCCAGTGGAAAGTGCTGATCGACTTTGGCTGTGAACACGACCAACCCGGCACTCCTGCACCTACCATGATAAACCCCGAATGGTTCGGACTGAAAGATACAGTCGCCGTTGATACGGCACAGGCGAGCCAGGAACTGCTGCTGACCGAGGGTACCTTTTCTCGACTGGTTCGGCAAAGTGGTTTGAGCCACGCCTACCGGGACCTTTTACCTACCTCCGATTCGGTGCGAATACTTCGGAACGGCAGTCTGCCTTTGATGGGCAAGGGAGTAAATGGTATTCTTGAATCGGAAACACAGACCGTAACGTATCAGCCCATTCGGGCAGTCACGTCCCGTGCCGGAGACTTAGGGTACACCTATGGCTTTGCGGTAGTTGGCGAAAAACGGATGGGATACCTTCGGATCTGGCGAAAAAGGGGAGGGGCCTGGCAACTGGCACAGGAAGTTAGATAAGGTGTAAAGTATCAAGGAATTTTCTTTCTGCCCAAAGATAACAGGGTTCGATCAGGATGATTTGCTTGCCCGAGAGTCATGGCTGCTTTTTTCTTTGGGCTGAAAAAGTACCACCCGCTTCCGAACGGACTTTACGGTGCGCAGGTAGTCGTAAATCGCTCCCAAATCGGCTTCGGTCATCCCGGCGTAGAGCGTCCACGGCATCACAGTATTGAAGCCATCACCCACCACGGGTGCCGCAAAATGGGTCGGGTCATATGCTTTGAAGCGGTCCACAAAATCAGCCTTCGTCCAACGGCCAATGCCTGTGAGTGAATCAGGTGTAATGTTGGCCGACCGCAGGGTACCCCCGAACATACTTACCGGCATGCCCCCGGCGAAGGGGGACTTCTTGATAAGTTTCCCAAAAGTACGGTTCGTATGACAATCGGCGCAGCCCGCCATCCGGGTCAGGTACTGGCCGTAAGGTACCCCCAACGAAGCTTCCGAATCGGAAAGCAAGTTAGCCCGGTGGGGCATCAGGCGCATGCCCAGCCGTACGGGTGCGGGGATTCGGTTATTTGGGATGTCGTTCGCCAGGGGCGGCAGGGTACGTAGGTAGGCAATGATGGCCGCCGCATCGGACTGTCTCATGGTGTGGTAGTTGGGATAAGGCATTAGTGGGAACAACGGCTTGCCCGACTTTGTAACGCCGGCCGTGATGGCTGTGAGCAATTCCTGATCCGTCCAATCTTTCAGAGCGGCAGGGGTTAAATTACGCCCGTACACGCGGCCCGGTAACCCGTAGTTTTTCCCATATTCCTGCCCGCCCGCCCCCAGGGTACCCGGCACAATCGGTCCAGTGAGCCGGGTCCAGTCGCGCTGGGAATGGCAGTCCATGCAGGCTGCCACATGATTGGCCAGGTACTCTCCGTGGGCCACGAGGGCAGGGGTACCCTGGACCTGAAAGGTTTCCAACCGCTTTCCATTGGGTTGGCTGACTTTCGGACGAACGCAGTTGACCAGGCCAATCAAAATCAGCAACAGCATCAGCAGAAGAGCTGGCAGTTTTGTATAGTTTATAGGTAGGAAAAACATAATACTTTACCGTAAGCAGGTAGTTTCATCATTGATATAAAAATACGGAACTCGACCTCACATTTCCAATTAATTGCCATAGTCGAATAGTGTAGTCTGGGGCATTACGATGACGGTATCGTAACCCACAAAATTCTGCCAGACAGCATCATTTCGCAGATTCGGTTGCTGGCGGGCGGCCTCCCGTAACGCTGCGTGATTAATCCACACAGGTAGGTTGTTTTGGCGCTGGCTCTGCTGCGCCAGCGCGGCCGATACGTCCGTTAGTTCGTCCAAAATAAGGTAGCGATCAGGCGTAAAACCAGGTACGTCCTTTTTGAACAAATCCACTAACTGGACAAAACTTTCCGTTGCCCTTGTGTAGGCTTCAGGCTGATAGTAGTTTGCTGGAATGGCGTAGGCGAAGTTCGTCACCCGGATGGCGTAGACATTGCCTTTCGTCGGCCCAAACTCATGCGCCAGCCGCCAGCCTTCCCAGCGCAGGGTACCTTCGCCGGGATTCGGATCGTAGATTTTGGTGTGGTCGGCTCCACCCCAGAGTATGGTTTTGTCCGCTTTCAATTTTTTGCCGAAAAAAGCATCGTCCGTCAGGTTCTGAAAAATTCGCTCCGCCCGTATCTGAGCAAAAGCCTCGTATCCCGACTCCTGCATGGCCCGGTTGGCGGCCAGAGAAGCCTTGGTGTTGATCCATACGTTGTTCACAAAAGCCCGGTTCAAAAAGGGTGCATCGGGTACCTTAAAATCCGCCGGAGCGGCTCTCAATACTGAATCCATGAAAGCCTGAATCTGGGGCGTGAGATCCTGGGCCTGAGTAAGCATGGGCCACAGGCGCTGCTCGCCCAATGCCTTGAAATACGGATCGAACACATATTTCAGGCAGTATCCTAATCCTTGTTCGATATCCGAGCAGGCGACGGTGATTTTTTTGTTGGGATGCTCCACGTTCCATGCCCGCAATGTCCGCAACAGTCGCCAACTTTCCTTAGCCTTCATGATGGGCTTAATGGCGGGCACGTACTGTTGGGCAGCGACACTATCCGCATTGAGATAGGCATTGATATAGGCCGTGGCACTGTAAGGTACCTCCAGCACCAGCAGCGGATAGTAGTCGCGGGTATTGGCGTAAAGCACAAGATCAGTCAGCAATTGGTGGATTTCGTGCATCCAGTGACTTTCTCCCAGAAGGAGTACTTTATGGCTGAATAATTCCTGGTCCATCTTGCCGAATTCATACGTTCCATCGGAGTAAAGCAGTGCCTGAGCCGGTAAGTTCAGCGGAGAAAACAGGGAAGGCGCGGGCAAAAAACGCAGATCGGCAGGAGATTGCGCCCAGGAGACCGACGAAAACAGGAGTACCAAACAAAAGACTTTTCTCATGGGGTAGGAAGAATGGAATCAGATTTGTTGCTCGTCAGCACAACCAGAGCTAACAGCGTCCAAGCCAGGGCGGTATGGACATTGGTCAGGTGAAAGCCAAGGGGTACATTACTCCAAACCAGCATGGTAAAGGGTAGCCATAGGCCGCACGCCAGCGGTACGTAGCGTTTCCAGCCCTGCAAGCGCTTGGCCCGGATCACCGCGATGCCTACCCCGATCATCACCAGATTACTGAGGGGCCAGAACAAATCGAGCGCATGATAAAGAAGGGTACCATGATCGGGCAGAATGATTTCGTAAAAATTATAGATATTGGCCAGTACCAACGTGACCAGAATCGTAGGCAAAATGATTCGCCCCAGACGGTCGGTACCCGCCGCGCCAATTTGCTTCAGACCGATTATACTGCATAGCCAGCCCGTAACGTACAACAAATCGAAAAAACCGCTGAGTGGGGTTGTGGTGTACCCACCCGACGCCGAGACATTGAGGTAGGTGTTGAGGCAAAGGAACGGGGCGCCCAGCAGGGCCAGGGTTCCAAGTATTTTGTTGTTCATGGTCTTTTGGGAAGGGGTGATGGGATAAGTTTGGGGTGCCTTAGCGTGGCTACCGGTTCGTGTAGCCGATGCCCAGCATATTGGCGCGGGTGGCCGATTCCCGTCCTACAAAGTCAACGGTCACGGACGATGCGTACTCGCTGCCCTCGAACGCGTCGCTCACTTGCAGCTTTTCACCCGTAGGCTTGTACACAGCCGTTATGGCATAGCGTCCGATGGGTACGTCCCGGAGGAATGAATCATACCGTTTTTTCATACGAAGGGTCAAAGTTTTGCCAGTAGAGCCGTCGATTAGCGGACCGACGGGCGTGAAGGTGAACTCAATATTTTCGTTGTCGTCCAAATCTGTGACATTCGGGTCGCGGAATAGCTCGACGGTGCCGCCGTAGTATAAGTCCAGGCTCAGATCCGGGACGTGTCCGGTGAGTTTCCACTGAAAGTTGCGGACGGGTTTCTCGTTTTCCGAAAATGAATCGGGATTTTCGGGATGGAGGCTGATCTTGTAAATCCGGTCGTTGTACTGTTTCAGAAGGTACCCCTTCGCCACCCACTGGCCCAGGTCTTTGACCAACAGGATCTGGTAAGTACCGTTGGCCGTCGTGCTTACTTCGGCGCCCCGGCCTTTGAAGACGGTGTTGTCGGTATAAACCGTAGCGCGGGACAGGGGATTTCCCTGCGGATCGGTGACGGTTCCGACCAGGTACCCCGCCTTGCCGCTATCAGAAGGCGCATCGCCAGGGCCTGGGTCGGCGGCATCACTTTCGCAAGCGTTCAGCAGGAGGGTACCTGTCAGAAAAAATGGGATAATCAGCAAGTAACGAAGTTTACGCAATGTGTTCATGGCTTGGTTTGAATGATTGGTTTGGAAAATATGTGCAGGTGTGTGGCTGTCTTGATTTCAAAAGTACCGCTGCTCCCTAGGGTAGCGAAACAGACTCTTGCGTGAAATGCGGGTTCGGATGTTCGGGCTGTGATAAATCGCGGATAGACAGTACAAAAATCGTTGGTGTTTTTCTGTGAATCCATTAGTTTTGAAAATGGATTTTACCCGCTTACATACCGTGTTTCAGCTTTTTACCTCGTATATAGAAAGGCACCGTCCGGCATTTCTGTCGCAGCGGGAGTGGTGGTTTCATTTGCTGTCCATGCCGGTGATTTATCCCATTGGGGGGTACATTTTCATGGGTGAGCGTTTCTTTACGGATGCGCCTACGTTTGCCATCGGCATGGCGACGGGCATTGTGCTGCACTGGATGTCGGTATTTAGCTACACATGGGTCGTTAAGCGGGTGATCCGGCAATTTCCCGGGGAGCACCAGGCCACACAGCGGTTGTTGGTCATGTTTCTGGGTGTGAGCCTGTTGATGATCGCCACTGCCTACTTCGACCTGTGGGTGTTCAGCGTCATTCCGGGCACGGGCGTGAGCTTTTCGCCCCAGATACTGCAAGCTTTGCTACTCTTCGGCATTGTATTTAGCATCGTACTGTGCATAATTCTGGGACTTTTCCATAGCTATGGCCAGTGGCAGGAGCGCCAAACGGAAAACGAGCAACTTAAGCGTCAAGCTTTGCAGCAACAGTACGACGCCCTGAAGAGCCAGATCAATCCGCACTTTTTATTCAATAGCCTCAGTTCGATTTCCGGCCTCATTGGCGATCATCCAGATCTGGCTGAGCGTTTTGTTGACGACCTGGCCAAAGTGTATCGGTACATGCTCCAAACGGGCGCACGTACCCTGGTACCACTGTCCGAAGAATTGACGTTTCTTGACACCTACGCCGGGTTGTTGCGGGTCCGGTACGGAAGCTGTCTGCGCATCGAATTGCCTGAGGTACGCGAAAACCTGACAGGACAGGTACCCCCACTGAGTTTACAGGTACTAGTAGATAACGCCCTGAAATACAATAAAATGTCCGTTGAAAGTCCCCTCATGATTCGTCTGGAATTGGTAGGGGATGCCGCCGTGCGGGTGACCAATGTACTTCAGCGTAAGGTGCGCGTTGTGGATACCACCCAGCCGGGCCTCACCAGCCTGACTGCTCAGTACGAACAGTTCAATCACGCACCAATCCGGGTCGAAGAAGTCGACGGAACGTTCAGTGTTACACTGCCGTTGTTGCAATCTGCTTCTCCATCCATCGCGTAAAATTCTGCTTATTGCATTCGGCGGTCGGTTTCTGCGTGCTCGATAAGCTTTAGAGCGTATCGACATAAATCATTAGCTCATACCGGGTGTCGCCTTCAAAGTCAGCTTCGTGAAAAAGCCCTACGGCCGAAGTGGCGTAATTCTGATTCGTCCCGGCCACCATGACCCCGAGTGCTTGCCCCGTTGCCTTGTCGCGGGCGGTGATTCGGTACTGACCCACCGGGATATCACGAATCCGGTAGTCATTCAGGGGCATTTTCGTTACGATTTTCTGACCAGCGCTTCCATCCACCAGGGGCCCGTCGGGTTCGAGCATAAGTTCGAGATTTTCCCACACTACGCGGTCTACCTGGTGGTGTACTTCCAGGGTACCCCCCAGCGGCGTGGCACTGGCATCGTCATCCGCCGTGCGTTTTCCTTTAAGCCGGAATGTGAAATTACGAATGGCACCCTCATAAGCCGAGAATACCCGAGTATCGTCCTGGTAGAGTGCCATTTTGTAATTCTTGTTATGATACCGAAATGTAACGGTACCTTCCACGCTGTACGACCCGGCGGCTACCCCTGTGGGTACCTGAATGCGGTAATTTCCTTTGGCATCGGTGTGCCCCGTCGAGGTTTTGTTATAAAAATCGGTACTGCTGGCCACTATTTCGGCGTTGGCTACGGGCTGGCCCTGCTCGTTCAGGACGCGCCCACTGACGATCCCCGCATGGGGCTTTCCGGCATCGGGTACAATGGCATCACTCGGTTCGGACTGGGTGCAGGCCGCCGTATTCCATAGCAGGGCGGCCAGAAAAAATAAACGATGTGGTTTCATGAAAATAGAGGTTTGATTGTTTGTTCTGACAAAATTGTTCAAAGCTCCTTCTCTGTAAAACCAGGGTTTGCTTAGGTTGGGGTTTTTCGATGGCTGATTGAAAAAAACCAGTGCTGAATTGAAAGACAGGGTACCTTACCTACTACAGCCTATTTCCCCATCCACTTCTTGAAATCCGATACTTTTTCCCGACTGACCAGCGCTTCGCGGTCGAACGAGGGACGCAGGCTGAGGGCCAGGCGATTGCCGAAGTAGGGCTGCATCTGCTCGACGGACCGGTGTGTGACCAGGGCGGCGCGGTTGATCCGAAAGAAATGTATCGGGTCGAGTTCATTGGATAGCTCGTCGAGGGTGTAGTCCACCAGAAATTTCTGATTGGTGTGGGTTACGAAAAAGCTGTACCGCTCTTCGGTGAAGAAATAGGCGATTTCGCCCGTCTCGACGGAAAGCAGGCGCTGCCCCTGCCGCACCAGAAAACGCTTGCGGTAGTCTTTGGGTTGTTGCTGTACCTGCAGATCACGCAGGATTTTGTCCAGATTGAAGGCAACGCTATTAGCAGCAGGCTGACTGGTCCGTAAGTCGGCAAATTTTTTCAAGCTGCGCCGCAGGTCTTCTTTCTGAATAGGTTTCAGCAGGTAGTCGATGCTATTGACCTTGAATGCCTGAAGTGCGTATTCGTCGTAGGAGGTAGTAAAAATGACCGTACTCCGCACGTCCACCCGTTCAAAAATTTCAAAGCTCTGTCCATCGGAAAGCTCGATATCCATAAAAATCAGATCGGGCGTGGGATGATCCGTGAGCCAGTCCACCGAATCTTCGATGCTGCCCGTGACACCCTGCACCTCGAGGCTCGGGTCTACTTCGGCTAGTAATTTGCGAAACTTACGTACCGCCAGTTCTTCGTCTTCAACAATCAATACGTTCATGTAAAAAAGAAGGATGTATGTGCAAAAAGTGAATTACTGAATTTTAGTAAAATTTGAGCTTAAGGTACCCCCCTTAGATAAATCAGGGAAGTACATATGCTTTAAGGCTTCGCCACCTGGTGCAATAGGGGTAGAAGCAGGGTGAAATGCTCACTGGTTTCTTCAATGGTAATGGTACTGTTGGAGTCGGTGGACGCATCCCAATGCCGCTGCGCCAGAAGTTGGTATTTGGCTTTGATATTGCTCAGGCCTACTTGGTTGCTAAGTACCCGGCTGGCTTTGCGCTGTAAATTATTTCGCACCAGCAGGTACCCTCCGGGGGCCGATTTTATTTCAATTCTCAGCGGTTTGCTGGCGTGGGTAATGTTATGCTTCACGGCGTTCTCGACCAGCATCTGTAAAGTCAGAGGCGGGAGCAGACTGTCCCGATCCGCCGCCTCGATGGCCACCTCGAGTTCGATTCCGGCACCGTAGCGGGTCTTGAGCAGGTGAAAATAGGAATGGATGAAGTCCAGCTCGGTATCCAGGGTCGTCAGTTCGCCGTCCTGGGCGGTAGTACTGCGGTTGGTTTGTAAAAGGTAGCGGTACACCTTGGCCAGTTCATCCACAAACTCCTCGGCCCGCTCGGGCTCGTCGGCGATCAGCGATGAAAGGGAGTTGAGCGTATTGAACAGAAAGTGCGGGTTCACCTGGTTTTTCAGACTCTCGTACTGGCTTTGCAGATTGGCCTTCTTGAGTTGCTCTTTTTCAAGCATGTTCTCCCGCCATTTGGTTAGGGAATATATACTCTCGAACACCCCAACCGATACGATATTGGCCACCACATTGAATAGGAAAATACGGAATAAGACCCCCGGCTGGGCTTCATAGCCGAACCAGTGGAAGTAGGAATAGCCTCCCAAAGCTCCCAGAATGAAAATAGGGGTCACGACCATAAAAACCGCCAGCAACAACAGGAGCCGCCTGACGGTCTGATGCAGGCCAGGGTACCGGTCAACCACTTTGCGGGTCAAGCTATCGAGTACCAGTTGGCAGGCCACGGCCAGACTGGCATTGAGCAGGGTAGCCCCCACAAAAATACGCCAGTCGCTAAAATAGGACGACCTCAGCAGCAGGTAGGTAATCAACGGAATGAACCAGGGCAAGACCACCAGGAGCTGCCAGCGGAACTGTCGGGTGGTTTGGAGCCAGGGCCGAATCAGGGGTAGGTGGAGCGTACTCATACAAGGACAGAAATACCTTCCGCCAGGAGCGGAAGCGTGATAGAAAATTCAGTGCCAGTATCGGCTACCTCCACGGCCGGTACCGGCAAGGTAGCGTAGCGGGCGAGCAGGGCCACCAATTCGTCGGTTCCGGTATGGAGTCGCAGCGGGCGGGGCTGGCGGTTGTAGCTCACACGCAGGGTACCTGTGGAGGTAGTTGCCATGCGGATAGTAAGCGGTTTCTGCACACTGACGACGTTATGGCGTACGGCGTAGTCAAGTAGCAGTTGTAACGAAAGCAAAGGCAAGGTAGCTGATCCCTGGTTGGCGTTGATTTCGATATGTACTGAAATGCCGGATTGGTAACGTGTTTTGAGCAAATAGATGTAAGAGTTGACAAATGCAATCTCGGCGTTCAGGGGCGTCAGGGATTGGTTTGAGGTACTGAGCCGATAGCGGTATACTTTGGCGAGATGATCCACAAACAGACCCGCTTGCTGCTGATTCTGCCCGATGAGGGCCGAGAGCGAGGTAAGCGAATTGAACAGAAAGTGAGGGTCGATCTGCTGTTTGAGGGCATCGAAATCGTGCTGTAAGGCGGCCCGCTTCAGCTGCTCGGTCTCGATCTGGTTTTCCTGCCAGCGGCTGTATGTGTACTGAATCCCCAACACAAAGCAAAGCAAGAGATCGAAAATTGCCCCCAGAATGACGATGGCCCGGACCGTACCCCACGAAAAAGGGCGTTCGAAGATCGGGAAAAGACCGTAGGCCCACACATCAAATACCGCCAGGCCGATGGTAAGCGTGGTGACCGCCAGGAGCGCCACTCCGTTGCGTTGCCATACCTGCTGTACGTCGGGAAATTGACGGATGATCATTTTAACCACCAGCGTGAGCAGTATTAGAGAAAAAGCATACAACACGGCTACCAGCAGGGTACCCCACAGAAAAACCGCCGGATCGGTAAAATAGCGTTCGTGCAAAAAAAAGTAATTCCCCGCCGGAAAGAGGATGGGCATCATCAGGCCATGGTACCAGAGTTCAGTACGGGTAAACAGCGGGTTGGGCAATCGAACGTTCATCTCAATCGGTTGCTCACGATTTGGCGACCTGGCATCCGGAGGCTCAGCGTGATTCACAGCATTAAATGTAACGTTTCTGCCGGGTACCTGCTGTGCCAGAGTTACTCAAATTGCGAGATTGACTGTATGAATTGAGCAAAAAAACGCATGAATTGTAAAACTAGGGTACCTATCTGCACTCAGAAACCGAAACCCACGGTGAGCTGCCAGAGCGATGAACGAGGTGAAACGCTGGCGGGCGTGGTGGGTTCAGCCGTAGTAGAAGCGGATTTGCCCAGTCCTCCTTCACGCCGCAAATCAAGCTGCATCCCAGAAAAAGATAAGCCAATGCCCGCCTGATAGCCAAATTGGGCCTGTTGAATTGACTGACGCACGGACTGGCTGGTGTATTCTTTCAAAGCTCCTTTCAGATCGCCATCGAGTACCCGCAGTGAAGCCATCGGACCGGCGTTCAGGCGCAGTGGACCAAGCTTTATCCCCAAAAGCAGAGGTAGGTCGATGGAACCTACTCTGGTATCGAACGAGCGGGTTTCGAGTCCTTGGCGGATGAGGTCCATCTTGCCGCCTTTCACTGAAAAGAGTACTTCCGGTTGGATATACATTTTCCGGCCGATGCGGGCGTAGGCTCCACCCACGAGCCCCGTCGTGTGCGCATCATTTTGCTGGAAAAAATCATACACAACATTCCCTCCCGACATCACGGGCAGTCCATCGGAGCCTAACCTGGGGGTCTGATACGACAGATCGTCAAGCTGCGAGAAGTTAGCTCCTACTTTCAAACCCCAGGTGAATTTTTTGGCGGTTGTTTGCGCCATGCTGCGCGCAGAAAAAAGTACAAGGATCGACAGAAAAAAAAACTGATTTGCTTTCATGGCTTACTCATTGATTTGGTTCGCCACAAAATTGGGGGTACCTTCTTGTATTCCTGTCTTCAGTCGCTTCGGTTGACTGATTTGCTTTTCCAACTGTTATTTCCTGTTGCTGAATTGATTTTCGAAAACTGACTAGCAGGTGGTTTTGGATAAGCACGCCGCGCATTGACCCCTGAGAGTGCGGATTCATCCCTTAAAAAGCACAGTTCAAACATTAGTTATTCCGATTGGTGAATCGGGCCATTCCTGAATCATGCTCCAGCCGCCAACTTTGCATCACCGGACGAACAAACTCCGGCTTTCAAAAAACTTATCCAATCCTTTTTTACCAAAAACACAAGTAGCCATGAAAAGCACCCTGTACATTCGCCGCATCAGCCTGTTGATGCTCCTGATTGCCGCCTCATTGTCGTCCTGCAAAAAAGACAAGGACCCCGTGGCCCCCGACGCCGCCACAACCGTGGCCGGAAACTACACCTACTCCGAACTTACTTTCAACGGACAGACGCTGCCCGCTAGTCAAACCAACCTGAAGGGCAGCATCAGCCTCACCCGCCAGACGGCCACGCAGGTGACGATCGATGTCAATTTGCGGAGTAAAAGCGATAATTCGGAATTCATCGTCGAAAACGTCGATGGGGTCGAAGTAGCTGACTTGGGAAGCGGCACCTACGGACTACGGTATGAGTCTGAAGAATTTGCCCAGGTAAAAGGTAACAAGGTAATCCTCAAAGGCGTGGACGAAGACGGCGTGAACTTCACGATTACAGCTTCAAAATGAGGCTACTACAAAAGCTTTCGGCCTGACACACTAAAAATCAATTTTTAAAAATCGTATCTTTTATACTATAAATAGCCATGAAATCATTCAGAAAATTTACCTTGATGGCTCTTGCTGTCCTGAGCCTAGCAGGTTCTCTCACGAGTTGCGCCACGGTGTTTGGCGGTAAAGTAGCCGAAAGCCAGAAGCGCCGTCCCGCTCCCGGCGAACCACGACGGGAAATTAAAGTAGGGGTTTTGATCGCCGACATCCTGTTGTTTCCGCTGGTGAGTCTGCCCGTCGATTTTGCGACCGGCGCCATCTACAAGCCTAAGGCAACTACTCCCACCGCCCAACCCGCCGCGTCCAGTACGGAGGTTGTAAAATCAAAAAAATAAGTGTGTAAAAGATTCAGAAACCAGCTTGCATTCTGAACGGAACGCCATCAAAGTAGTAAAGGTTAGGTTGGTAGTTAGAATCCCCGGTGTCCATCTGCCGGGGATTTTTTAGTTTTGTCGAAGAAGGTACCCCGGGGACTCCGATGTCCCCACGAAGCAACCCTATCAATCGAATGCTCCCAAGCAACCCAAAGACCCTGAATCTGGGCGGCAAAGTACTGGATCTGTCCACGCCTGCCGTGATGGGAATCCTGAATATCACCCCGGATTCTTTTTATGAGACGAGTCGATTTCGGCCTGACTCAGACGAAATTGTAGATCAGGCAGGCCAGATGCTGAACGACGGGGCCGCGATTATTGACATTGGTGGCTATTCTACCCGCCCCGGCGCGACCGAACTCAGTGAAACTGAAGAATGGGATAGGGTAGGCCCGGTGATCGAAAAACTGGTGCGTCATTTTCCGGATATCTGCATCTCCATCGATACTTTCCGTTCGCGCATAGCCCGGCAGGCGGTGCGGGCGGGGGCTATGCTGATCAACGATGTATCGGGTGGCAACCTCGATGAACAGATGTTCTCCACAGTCGCCGAGATGGGGGTACCCTACGTACTCATGCACATGCGGGGTACCCCGCAGACCATGACCAAGCTGACCCACTATGAGCATCTGGTGACCGATGTGCTGAAAGAATTGCAAGCCAAGCTAATACGATTGAGATCTCTTGGCATCGCTGATGTGGTAGTTGACCCAGGCTTTGGATTTGCCAAAACCGTGGGGCAGAATTTCGAACTTCTGAACGCACTGAATGTTTTCCACAGCCTCGATGCTCCCCTGCTGGTGGGCCTTTCGCGGAAATCGCTCATTTGGCGCACTTTGGGGATTACCGCGACCGAGGCGCTCAATGGTACCACCGTGCTCAATACATTGGCTTTGGAAAAAGGGGCTGCCCTGTTGCGGGTGCACGATGTAAAAGAGGCTACCCAAACGATCAAACTCTGGCAAAGGACTAGGGGAGTAACCTAGAAAAATGGTAATTTCGCCCCAAAAGCTCACGACCCTTTATGCGAATAGGATTCCTGGTCATTAGTTGGACCGACGTGCTCGACATCCTGCTGGTTTCATTCCTGCTGTACCAGATCTACGTCCTGGTCAAGGGAAGTATCGCCAGCCGGGTATTTCTGGGGTACCTGTTCGTGTATGTCTTTTACCTGATTGTCAAGGGACTCCGCCTGGAATTGCTTACGGCCATTCTCCAGTATTTTATGGGGGTGGGGGCCATTGCGCTCATTGTTATCTTCCAGCAGGAAATCCGCCGTTTTCTGCTTATCATCGGAAAATCGACGGCCTTTACCAACAATCGGTTTTTTAATACATTTCTGGGTTCCACGGAGCCGGGCCTGGAATCCGGTAATTTGAAAGCCATCGTGGAGGCGAGCCGTTCCATTGCCTCTGATTTCAACGGAGCGCTGATTGTGATAAAAAAGAAGGATGACCTCGAAAAGTACATCCAGACGGGCGCTCCCCTGGACGCGCTGATTTCCAAACCTTTACTAGTTTCGGTATTCAACCAGTACAGTGCTCTGAACGACGGGGCGGTAATCATTGCTGATGGGCGAGTCAGTGCCTCGCGCTGCATACTACCCGTGGCCGATGGCCGGGAGGTACCTTCCTCGGTGGGATTCCGGCACCGCGCTGCCATGGGCATCAGCGAAGCTACCGATGCGGCCGTAGTCGTCATATCCGAACAGACCGGGCGCATTTCGCTCGCCATCGAGGGTGAACTGTTCAGTAATATACCCGCTTCGGAGCTCGAAATGCGTCTGGCTGAATACCTGAACTCCGATAAGCAACGAGTGTAAGTACCCTGCTACCCAACGGATGCTGACCCGATTGACTAAAATTAATCGGGGAATAGTTGTCGTAGTTATGATTATTTTATACTTTTGCAGACCTTTTCAGGATTAGAAAAACATTATCAGTATCCAATGGCAAATCATAAATCAGCATTAAAGAGAATTCGTGCCAACGAAACCAAGCGTTTGAGAAACCGCTACCAGCACAAAACTACGCGTACCTACATCCGCAAATTGCGCAGCACCACCGATCAGGCCGCTGCGGTTGCCGTTTACAAGACCGTATCATCCATGTTGGATCGTTTAGCCAAGAAAAACGTCATTCATAAGAACAAAGCCAACAATCAGAAATCGAAATTGGCCAAATACGTGAAATCGCTGGCTGCTGCCTAAGAATTTTACTGCAAAATTTTGGAACCCCACTGACGGAAGTTAGTGGGGTTTTTTTATTTTTAGCTTCCAACCAACCCATGAGAGGCCTAATGAGACACATTTTTATAACTTTTTGCATTTTATTAATAAGCCTGCCTCCCGCATGCTCGCAAACTACCAAGCGACCCCTGACGGCGCAGGATTATGATGCATGGAAAAGCGTGCAAAAAACCATTTTGTCGAACGACGGACAATGGGTAGCCTACGAAATCAACCCGCAGGAAGGCGATGGAGAACTTGTGGTGGAAGCACCCGCTACCGGGCGCCGACTGAATTTTTCCCGTGGCTACGGAGCACAATTTTCGGCAGATGGTACGTATCTGATTGCCAAAATCAAACCCGCCCTGGAAGCGATGCGGGTAGCCAAAAAGCAGAAGTTGAAACCCGACAAAATGCCCAAAGATAGTTTGATCGTGGTGAAACTTGCCGATGGACAGCAGCGATCATACGCCAATGTGGCTTCCTTCAAAGTAGGAGAGGATGGCGGCAATTGGCTCGCTTTCCTTACGAAAAAGGAAGAGGCAAAAAAAGATACCACCCAAAAAGCCGCCAAGCCGAAAAAGCCGAAAAAGCTGAAAGGCGACCTGCTCACCGTTCAGAATATGGATGGGACCGAGACATTCCTGTTCGAAAATGTAGGCGACTACGCGATTTCGGACCAGGGGAATCGGATCCTGTTGGCCCGCGAATGGCTACGGGACACTACCATCGTCCGTGGGGTCTATGCCTTTACGGTCCGCACCAAAGCAACTGAAGCACTGGATTCTAGCTCGGTGGTAGAGGTCTATACCAATTTGACCCTCGATAAGCCGGGAGGGCAGGGCGCCTGGATGAGTTCACTGGATAGTGCCAAGGCCGAGGTCAAAAGCTTTTCTCTTTTTCTGCGAGACTTTTCTAAAAAGAACAATGTACTGGTAGCCGATTCGACCACCAAGGCGCTGCCTACGTACTACACGCCATCCGAATACAGGAAACCTCGGTTTTCGGATGACGGAAGTCGCTTGTATTTTGGGGCGGCTCCGTTGGCAAACCCTTCCTTAAAGGATACCACAATGCTTGATGACGAGCTTTCGCGGGTAGATGTATGGACCTGGAACGATAAGCGGCTACAGCCCATGCAGGATAAGCAACGGAAGGAAATGCTGGAAAAAAACTATTGGGCGGTATATGAGGTGAATTCCAAAAAGGTGATCCAACTGGGTAGCGAGATCCTGGATGATGTGGATATAAACTTCAAATTGAATAACACCTACCTGCTGGCGAAATCAAACACTACCTACCAGAAAATGAGTTCGTGGGAGCCAGGACATACGGATCTGTACGTAATCAACGCCCTTACGGGCCAGAATTCCCTGGTCGCGCAGGACGTACTGGGTAGGTCGGAAATGTCGCCGACGGGGAAATATGTGGTGTGGTTCGATGAACGTGATACTCTGTGGAAGGCCTATGACCGTAAAATGACCACGCTGCGAAACCTGACCAAAGAACTCAACGTGGCTTTCTACGACGAAGAACACGATACACCCGACACGCCCAACTCCTATGGACTGGCCGGCTGGACACCGGATGACCGGTACCTTTTGGTATACGACCGCTATGATCTCTGGCGGCTGGACCCGACCGGACAGGATAAGCCCTTGAACGTGACCAACGGCTACGGACGCCGGGAAAAAGTGCAGCTGAGGTACCTGAAGGTACTTGAGGATGCTGATTTCATTGATCCTTCGGCCAGCAATCTGTTGCATGGGCTTTGGGAAAAAGACAAGGAGACAGGAATTCTGAGCTGGAAATCGGGCGCTGACCCAACCGTCATCATAAAGGAAGCCTACAGCTACTTACCCAATTCGGTAGCGAAGGCCAAAAAAGCAGAGGTGTACGTATTTCAAAAAGGTAATTATGCCCATCCCAATGAGCTCTACTACGTAAAAGACTGGAAACAGCCTCAGAAACTGACCAACCTGGCTGCACAAACCGATGGAATCCTGTGGGGTACCTCAGAACTGGTTTCGTGGGTTTCCAGTCAGGGAGTCACGTTGGAAGGTTTACTCTTCAAGCCTGAAAACTTTGACCCGAATAAAAAGTACCCCATGCTGGTGTACTACTACGAGCGAAACGCCAGTTCGCTGCATGCCTTCCGGGCACCGGCACCCAGCCGCTCTACGATTAACATTCCCTACTGTGTTTCCAACGGGTACCTGGTGTTTGTGCCCGATATCGTATACGGCGGGGGTACCCCAGGCAAAAATGCCTACGACTGTATTGTATCGGGCGTGCTCGATCTAGTGGATCGGGGCTTTGTCGATCGGAAAAACATCGGGATTCAGGGCCAGAGCTGGGGAGGCTACCAAACCGCCTACCTGATTACCCAAACCAACCTGTTCAAAGCCGCCATGGCGGGTGCCATCGTGGCCAACATGACCAGCGCCTACGGAGGAATCCGCTGGGGTACCGGGCTAAGCCGGATGTTTCAGTATGAGAAAACCCAAAGCCGGATTGGGGGTACCCTTTGGGAGAAACCCCTATACTACATCGAAAACTCACCGCTCTTCTATGCCGATCGGGTGGAAACTCCGGTGCTGTTGATGCACAACGACGCCGATGGGTCGGTACCCTGGTACCAGGGCATCGAATTTTTTACCGCGTTGCGCCGCCTGAACAAGCCCGTTTGGATGCTGGTCTACAACGATGAAGACCATAATCTGACCAAGCGGCCCAATATGAAAGACCTCAGTATCAGAATGTACCAGTTTTTTGACCACTACCTCAAAAATGCGCCGATGCCTTCCTGGATGAGCGAGGGTAGAACCGTGATCGAGAAACAACGGTGGGATATGAAGTACGATTAACTTTGGCTTTAAAATGAAAAATTGCTAAATTGCAGATAAGAATGTAAACCTTGTGGTCGTTTTTTCGGTCACAAGGTTTCTTTTGGATAGGTTATTACAAAAAAAACTTAACTGAGTACCATTAATCACTAAAACCTTTTACCCTAGAATGAAAAAATTATTTCTGTTTGCCGGACTGGCCACCTTGGGAGCATTTTCTGCCCACGCCCAGACGCCTTCCGTAACGTTTAATGCCCGAGGGATGGTCGCTATTTCCGATGCCGATATGGCGGCTTCCGCCCTGGTGGATGGCAAACTTCTTCGTGACAACACCATTAAAGACAAACTGACTTCCATTAAGTTTCCCCTGGTTCGGGGCGGGAGTAGCGTGGGTGAAATCAGCGTACCGAACTCCACTTTGACCTATACCAAAAGTATGGCGGTTCCCAAAACCGGCGGCCTGGCGTTTGTGCTGGATACCCGCAGTGCCCCCGCCGAAACTGTGAACGAATACCCTGACGTAGTATCAGGATTTCCTGACGGACAGCGACTGTATGTGGTGGACATTGTGAATTTTGCCAATCCAAAGGTGAAGTTTCAATTCCCGGTTGGTAAAAACCCCACCTCGATCGACGTGTACAAGAACGAGTTGATGATCTCCACGAGTGTTCCTGGCAAAGAGCTGGTGTTTTATGAAACGGACGACACGGGTAAACCTACCCGTGCGCTCTACCTGCCCTCTACTCTGGACAGCACCAATCGCATTATTGACCTCACCTGGCATCCTACGGGCAATTACCTGGCGGTCACGCTGGAATCGACCAAAGAACTGGCATTGTACAAAATCATCCGGGAAGGTGGCAAGCTCAAAAACATCGAAATGGTGGGCAAGCCTTTCAAGGTAGGTGACACCCCTACATCGGGCAAGTTCTCGGAGGATGGCAAATACTATTATGTGATGGATACTAAAGGAGCCATGGGCAAAGCTACTGCCAATGGTGACCTGCATGTCGTTGAGTTTTCGCTGGACGGCTCGGGTGAGCATAAAGTCACGGCAACGACTCCCGTGGGTACCAATCCCGGTGCATTCGCCATCAGTCCCGACGGCAGCATGGTAGTGGCCGTCAATGCGGGCAATAGCGCTCAACCCTGGGACAAGGAAGGTGCTGACAAAGGAAGTTCATTGAGCCTGTACACTCTGGCCGGAGGTACCCTCACCAAAGTGGCGGATTATCCCTTCCCCGGAATTCTCCCACAAAGTGTTGCCTTTGATAAGGATGGTTCCAATCTCGCCGTGGCGGTCTATGAGTACCTGGATTACGGACGTCGCACGGGCGGCATCGAGTTCTGGACGGTGACGAAGGGGGCAACTCCATCCCTGACGAAGCAAATGGGTAGAATCAGTGTCGAGCGCGGTGCTCACACGATTCGCGTAGTTCCCTGATTTGTGCAACTTATTTCTAGTTTGAAAAAAGGCCAACTGAGTTGGCCTTTTTTGTGTACATGCTTTTCCTAACCGATCAGCGAGTTGAGAATCAGGGACCAACCGCTTAATTCTCACCAAATTATTTTGTAAATTTGCGTCTCGAAACACAAAAAAATTCAATTTAAGATGCTTACAGTTCAGAACGTATCCCTGCGGTACGGAAAAAGAATATTATTTGACGAAGTAAATATCAAATTTGTTCCTGGCAACTGCTATGGCGTGATTGGCGCCAACGGGGCGGGAAAGTCCACCTTTTTGAAAATCTTATCGGGTGAAATCGAACCCCAGACGGGCAGTGTGAGTTTGAACCCGGGTGAGCGTTTGGCTTTTCTGAGCCAGGATCAATTTGCCTTCGATGATTACACGGTCATGGATACGGTCATTCTGGGCCACAAGCGGTTGTATGAGGTCATGAAGGAACGTGATGCCGTGTATGCCAAGGAGGACTTTACGGATGCCGATGGTGAAAAGGCCGCCGAATTGGAAGCCGAGTTTGCCGACCTGAATGGCTGGGAGGCCGAAGCCGAAGCGGCCCAGTTGCTGAGCGGGTTGTCGCTGCCGGAGGATTTGCATTTTACGATGATGAAGGACCTCAACGGCAACGACAAAGTGCGGGTACTTTTGGCCCAGGCGCTTTTCGGCAATCCCGACGTGCTGCTTCTTGACGAGCCTACCAACAACCTGGATGTGGATACGGTGATGTGGCTGGAGAACTTCCTGGCCAATTTCAAAAACACCGTGATTGTGGTATCCCACGACCGCCACTTCCTCGATCAGGTAACGACCCACGTGGTGGATATTGATTTCAGCAAAATCCAGCTGTATACCGGAAATTATACCTTCTGGTACGAATCCAGCCAGCTTGCCCTGAAACAGCGGCAGGATGCCAACAAGAAGGCAGAGGATAAGCGGAAGGAACTGGAAGAATTTATCCGCCGGTTCAGTGCCAATGCTTCCAAGTCGAAACAAGCAACCTCCCGGCAGAAACTGCTGGAAAAAATTACCATCGACGACATCAAGCCTTCATCACGCAAGTACCCCTACATCGCTTTCAAACCCGAACGGGAGGTAGGTGATCAGATTCTGCGGGTCGAAGGATTATCAAAGCGGGCCGAGGACGGAACACCCCTTTTTGAAGGCGTTAGCTTTGCGGTGAACCGTGACGATAAAATTGCGTTCGTTGGGGGTAATATGCAGGCCATCAGCACGTTGTTCGATATTTTAATGGGCGAAGCTAAGGCGGATTCAGGTACCTTTAGCTGGGGAGTTACCATTACCAAAACCTATTTCCCCAAAGATCCCACCGAATTTTTCGATGTCGACCTGAACCTCGTGGACTGGTTGCGGCAATATTCGGTCGAGAAAGACGAAAGTTTTATTCGTGGTTTTCTAGGACGCATGCTGTTCAGCGGCGAGGAATCGCTGAAAAAAGCGGGGGTACTATCAGGAGGTGAGAAAGTACGGTGTATGTTGTCGAAAATGATGCTTTCGGCTTCTAATGTGCTGATTATGGACGATCCGACCAACCACCTCGATCTGGAATCCATTACCGCCCTGAACAATGGCCTGATTGATTTCAATGGGAACGTCCTGTTTTATTCGCACGATCACCAGTTCATTCAGACGGTCGCTAACCGGATTATTGAAGTTGGTCCAAAAGGTATGCTGGACAAGCTGATGACCTACGATGAGTACATTCAGGATAGCTACATCAAAGCCCAACGGGAAGCCCTATACGAAGGGGTACTTGCCTGATTTTGGTGAGGGTTAAATCGCTAATCCTAAGAAACGCCTCCCATTTTTGGGAGGCGTTTCTTATTTTAATACCAGCACGGAACCTCGTCGCGTGTGCCGTTGCCCCAAGCCGGAACTCTCTACGGTAAGGCTGTAGAGGTAGGTGCCCGGAGCAACCCAGTGGTCCTGGAATTTTCCGTCCCAGGAACTATGCTGCTCGGTGGAGTGGAAAAGTACTGTACCCCAGGGACTGAATATAGATAGCTCGAAGAAAGTAAAGGCATCCCCCTTGATCTCAAAAAAATCATTCATTCCATCGCCATTGGGTGAAAAAGCATCAGGAACAAAAAGCGATAGGGTAGGTCCGCAAAGAGCAGCCGGCGAGCGGCGACAAAGCACCTGGGATGAAAACAAGTACCCAGGGCTGGCAATAGTAAGTTGATAGCAATGGTCCCGACCGCAACTCAAATCTGGATCAATCAGGTCACCCATGGCTCCCAATGCGCTGATATCCTGCCAGTACACCGCATCCTTTAGAATAGTGACCTTAGCCTGTGGGGGTACCTCGAGGGTACGCCAGGATAAGGTATGGGCTTGATCTGAGCTTGTGATTTGTAGGGTGGCCGAGCATACTGCATCGGACTGCTGACTTACCACCAGGCAGGTGTCGGTGGGTTGCAGCCGGAAACACAGCAGGCTTAGTGAGTCCATAGGTACCTGGAGGGTTTCCTGTATCTGCGTTACGATGCGTCCCGTGCTTTCCCAAATTCCCATTTCCCGCTTTTTTAGCAAAACCAGTTCACTTTTGGAGGGATTATCAATCACTAATTCGGTGGTGGATGCATCCGGGGGGGTGAAGGATTTGATGGAAGGCGGCGGCAGGTTCTGAGCGGGATCGAATACGAGCAGCTGGTCCCGGCTCCGGCATAGACCCGGATTTACGGTACCCCAGACCGTAATCGTATGCGGCGGAGGGGTATCATAGGTGTG
Organism: Salmonirosea aquatica; assembly: GCF_009296315.1. NCBI lineage: Bacteria > Pseudomonadati > Bacteroidota > Cytophagia > Cytophagales > Spirosomataceae > Salmonirosea > Salmonirosea aquatica. The sequence continues at coordinate 6,135,255 of NZ_WHLY01000002.1, read as the reverse complement.
GTTAGCGGACTTGGCATAGGTGGAAATCTCCTGAACGTTTCCATCGCCCCACGCAATCCAGTGTGAATCATACCGGGGGAGACTCTCGAAAATTAATTTGACCCGGGCGTCCCCGCAAGGTACCATACGAACAGCGGGTGGCAGAGTGTCGTACACATACACGTCGGGACAGGCAATCAGCTGACGGCCGTCTTTTTCTGAAAATTGCACAATGGTGTACTTCCCCGGACGAGTGTAGGTATGCAGTGTATCGGTTTTCAGGCTATCGGCACTGATCGGACCGCCGCGGTAATCAAATAGGGTACGTACATGGGTCGATCCAGGCAGGGTATTGGCTACATTGACAGTATAAGGTAGGCAGGTGCTACCTACCTGCTTCACCGAGTAAGAGCCCGTGCCGTATTCTGATACATTGGGAATGGTATTGGGACATTGGGCCTGGACAACCGTGGTCCAAATGCAGTTCCAACCAATCAATACGCTCAAACCGACAAACCTATACAACGCCTGGCGCCCTTTCATACGGAATAATACTGGGTATTTTACAAAAGAAGCAAAAAAGCGAGGACTTTAAGGCCCTCGCTTTCAGATTATTTTCCAATGCTTACACGATGATCCGGCCCTAGCTAAAGCCGTACTTTTTTAATACATCGGCGGGCACACCATCCCAAACATTAGGACGATTTCCCATGTAACCTATATCTTTAATTCCCATTTCGCTGGAAAAAAAGCCGGTCGCTGTAAAATTGCGCATGGTATTGAAAAAAGCCACTCCCTGACTCATTTCGGGTTTGGCGAGTTCGGGATAAGCGATGTCGTCTACGATTTTTAGTCGTTGATCAGCTGTGATGGCCGTGAAAATCTTCCCAAATCGCTTCCGCGATTCCTGATCCAGCCAGGCCAATCCACCCCGGAAGGGAGTCTGCCAGTTGGGCTGGTCTTTGACCATGAACTCAATGAATTGAGGTACCCCCGACTGGGAGGCGCTTCCCGAGTTCTTATCGGCCGGAATGATGATATCAGACAATACCGCCAGGGTAGCCAGTTCGGCGTCGGTGAAGTACTTTTCCTTCATCAGCCGGGCATCGTAGGCGGCCTCTTCTTCCGTGCGGCCAAAACCGACGACTTTAGGGTCTTCGGCGGCCATGGCCAGTTCCATTTCGCGCCGTTCGGCGAGAAGTTCCTGGGGATTGACGGCAGCAATGCCGAAAGAACTTAAGGTGATCGCTTTGAGCGTGTCTCTGCGTTTCATAAGATGGGATGTTAAAGATTTTTTTGCTTGACCTGATCGATGATGTAATCCGAGGCGCGCCACGAGAGAGCCAAAATGGTCCAGGTAGGGTTCTTGTCGGCCTGGGAAACAAAAGCTCCTCCATCCACCACGAACACATTTTTGGCATCATGGGCCTGCGAATATTTGTTCAGGGCCGAGGTTTTTGGGTCGTTACCCATCCGCACGGTACCTACCTCGTGGATGATCCGTCCGGGTGCGGCCAATCCATAATTGCTATCAGCACCAGGTTTGGTACCATTCGGGATACCGCCCAGGGCATGAATGATTTCTTCAAAGGTATCCTGCATGTGCTTGGCTTGCTTGATCTCATAATCCGACCACTTGTAGTTGAATCGCAGTACGGGGATACCGAATTTATCAACTGCCCTGGGGTCGATCTCGCAATAATTATCTTCCGAAGCAACGGCCTCACCGCGGCCCGACATGCCAATATTGGCACCATAAAAACGGCGGTAATCGTCTTTCAGGGAAGCCCCATAGCCACCGGCCGGTTTCATTTTGCCGTCGGGTCCGGGATATTTTCCATTGGTATTTTCCATTCCCCAGCCAAAGCCGTACCCTGGCATACCCATACCTCCGCCGTACTCGATATGGTACCCCCGTGGGAAATCCAGTTTTTTGTTATCGAGCCACCAGGGCGAGTAAATGTGCGCGCCACCTACGCCGTCTTCATTATACCGTTTACGATCCATAAGGCTAGGCATAAAAGCACTGCGGGAAGCTCCGGTTGAATCGTGCAGATATTTTCCAACCACTCCACTGGAATTAGCCAGGCCATTCTGAAAACGATTCGATTTGGAATTCAAAAGCAAACGTGCGGATTCGCAGGCACTGGCGGCCAACACGACAATTTTGGCCTTGATGGTATGTTCGGTCAGTTTTTGCCGGTCTACGTAGGATACTCCGGTGGCCAGGCCAGTACCCGGATCGGTAAGTACCTCACGGGCCATTGCGTCGGTAATCAGGGTGACATTGCCGGTTTTAACGGCAGGAATTACCAGTACCGATGAGGCCGAAAAGTCAGCATAGGCCTGACATCCCCGGTTGCACTGGCTGCAATAGAAACAGGAGCCACGCTCGTCGTTGACGGGTTTTGTGAGAATAGAAAGCCGGGAGGGAATGACAGGTACCCCGACACTCGTACCTGCTTTCTTAATCATATGCTCGTGAAGACGTAGTTTGGGAGCAGGCAGGAAAATGCTATCGGGGTCGTTGGGTAGATTTGCTTTTTCGCCAAAGACGCCAATGAGTTTGTCCACCTTATCGTAATAAGGGCTTACGGTATTATAGTCAATCGGCCAGTCTTCGCCAAGACCATCAATGCTTTTACGGCGAAAATCGTTGGGGCCAAATCGTAGGGAAATCCGCCCCCAGTGGTTGGTGCGGCCGCCCAGCATCCGGGACCTGAACCAGTCGAATTCGGTACCCCGGTTGCGGGTGTACGGTTCTCCTGCAATTTCCCATCCACCCCAGGCCGCATCGAAATCGCCAAAGTTACGGAACTGGGTACTAGCACCTCGGCGAGGCGACTCGTAGGGCCATTTGAGCTGAGTGATATACTTTGGATCGGCTGGATCAAAGTACCCTCCTGCTTCCAAAAGGGCTACCTTAGCACCCGCTTTGGCCAGCTGGTAAGCGGCCATGCCACCGCCCGCACCCGATCCGATAATGCATACATCGAATTCGGTAGGTGCTTTTTTGATTTGAAAACTCATAAGCTTGAGAGTTGAATACTGGATTTGTTGTGATCAACGAATATAAGGCAGGCCCGGGAGTTTCCTACTAATGCAGGCGGGATTAAATAAAATAAATTAAGAAATCATCCGGGATAGGAAGTGAAAATGACCTACGTACCCGGCACTTGCGGATTACATGTCGGTTCCAACGTGTACCTTTGTAAAAAAATCTTTAAGAGACGCATGAGCTTGATCGGTAGGAACGTTCAAAAAGCGGCGGAATTGCTTCGTCGAGGGCAGTTGGTAGCAATTCCAACCGAAACGGTCTATGGGTTGGGAGCCAATGCACTGGATAACAGAGCAGTGCTTTCCATTTTTGAAACTAAAAATCGCCCTACTTTTGATCCCCTCATCGTGCATGCCGATTCACTGGAATCTTTGGCGCCCTACATTCTCAACCTACCCTGGCAAGCCCGGAGTCTGGCCGAGGCATTCTGGCCCGGACCACTCACCCTGGTACTACCCAAAGGTCCGTTAATTGCTGATCTGGTGACGTCAGGTCTTCCTTCGGTAGCCGTCCGTGTTCCAAATCATCCTCTGACCCTGGAATTATTAAAAGTGCTAGGCTTCCCTTTGGCGGCACCAAGCGCCAATCCATTTGGGTACATCAGTCCGACTACCGCCACCCACGTGGCTGCACAACTAGGCAAAGCCATTCCCTATATTCTGGATGGCGGAGAATGTCAGGTGGGTATTGAATCAACCATTGTGAGTTTTGAGGGTGGTAAACCTACCGTTTTACGGTTGGGGGGACTACCCCTAGAAGCGATCGAATCGGTGGTGGGGGAGGTTTCTACCACCCTGCATTCCAGTTCAAATCCCCAGGCGCCGGGTATGCTCAAAAGTCACTATGCACCACGCAAGCCCCTCTATCTGGGGTCGCGTGAGCAGGTACTTGCCCAGCTGGCTTTTCCTGACAGGGGAGGGCTATTCTTCCAGGATTCCCCTGAGTTGGACGGACTTTCCAACAGCCTGGTGCTTTCGCCAAGCGGCGATCTTCGGGAGGCGGCTCACCATCTTTTTGGGTACCTCAGACAGTTGGATGCATTGCCGATCCGATCGATCTGGGCCGAGAAATTACCGGAGCGGGATTTGGGCCGGGCCATCAACGACCGACTGTTTAGGGCATCGGTTCGCTAACTGGAGGTACTAGTTTTATTTGATTTTATGGAAACGATTGACTTCACCGACCTACCTACCTTCTTGCTCACCAGTCTGTTCATTTTTCTGGGAATTTTCGGACGCTACGTCGGTACAGCCCTGCTGTTTGATGTTTTGGTAAACCGTTTTTTTAAGGAGCATTTTGTAAGCCGCGAGGTACAGCTTCGTCCCCGGCGAGCCCGACAAAACTGGGTGGAAATCGGCTGGTCGCTGATCACATCGCTGCTTTTTGCGCTGGCAGGTACCTTACTGCTGGTGGCCTGGCAAAAAGGCTACACCCGGGTGTACCTGGACTGGAATGCCTATCCCAGGCTTTGGTTTTTTGTGAGTATTGGACTGATGCTATTCCTCCACGAAACGTATTATTACTGGCTCCACCGCTGGATGCACAAGCCTGGAATCTACAAGGCGATCCACAAGGTACATCACGATAGCATAACGACATCGGCCTGGACTTCCTTTTCATTTCATCCGCTTGAGAGTGTGTTACAGGCGGCTTTTATACCCCTGATGACTTTCATCGTGCCCCTGCACATATACGCCCTGGCGGCCATCCTGACGTTGATGACCATTACCAGTGCCATTAACCACCTCAATACTGAACTCTATCCCCGCGATTTCAATCGCCATTGGCTTGGCCGCTGGTGGATCGGGGCCACGCACCACAGCCTGCACCACGCCCAGTTTCGCTATAACTACGGCCTGTATTTTACCTTCTGGGACCAGTGGATGCGCACCGAAAGCCCCGACTACATGGCGCTGTTCGATAAAAAAACGCAGGTACCTGTGGCCAAATCAGCCGAAGAAATGGGGGTGAAAATTCATTAGGAATACTTCATCAGTAGCCCGGGTAATAGCGGTGTAAAGCCACCGGATGAATTCACTGTTGACCTGGTCCTCAGGTAGGTACCCTTGGTCGATAAAGACTGCACTCCACTGGCCGCCCTGGGACTTGTGGCAGGTAAGTGCGTAGGCGAATTTGATTTGTAGGGCATTCAGGTAAGGGTCCTTCCGCAGAGCCTCCGTCCGTTCTTTTTTGGATTTAATGAAAAAATAATCCTCCATCACGCTTTCGTAAAGGCGCTTGTTTTCATCCTGTGTGAGCGACGGCGCCGAAGAGTGCAGGGTATCCAGCATAATTTTTGCCTCGAATTCGGGTTGGTCTTCGTAATCGGTGAGACGCAGGACGGCGTCGGCAAACCGGAGCCCGTGGATTTCCTCGGTTCGTTTCAGTTTTAGGAGTTCCACAAAATCGCCATTGGCAATAAAGTTTACGGGCGAATCCTCATCCAGGACGGTGTAGTTGTTACGAACTACCATAAGCCGGTCGCCGGCATCGAGTTCATCTTCACTGAAATTGATCGTCCGCCGGATATATTGATTGTACTGCACAGCCGCCTTGTTAGATCGGGTAATGATAATCGTATTTTCGACCCCGTGTTTATCATAGGCATAGCGCAGTCCGTCCTCCAATTTTTCCCCGGTCATCCGGAAAATATCCGGGAAGGTACGGGTGTTAATTTGAATGGCCGGTGTTTGGTCACTCAGTTGTTTTCGTAGTTCGGTGGCGTTAGAGAGGATTCCCGACTGTTCATCCTGGCGCATGACTTCCGTCAGCTCTTCGTCCATTACCGATATCTGGTACTTCTTCTCGAGGTATTCCTTGTCCAGCGCCGGACTGATTTCCCTTCCGACGGGAGGAAGCTGTGCCGTATCGCCGACCAACAGAAGTTTGTTGCCCGGATTCTCGTAGACGTACTCGATCAGGTCCGCGAGCAGGCTTCGATTGCCAAAGTCGGCTTCGTCGCTAATCATGGAGGCTTCGTCGACAATAAATAAGGTCTCCTCATGATAATTGCTCTGGCGCTCAAATACAAAGGCACCCGAGTAGGCATCGGAGGTCTGCTTGTAGATTTTCTTGTGGATAGTAAGGGCTACTTTTTTGGAGTAAGTGGCCATGACTTTGGCAGCTCGCCCGGTTGGAGCCAATAGCACCGATTTGTAGCCATACTTACGAATCACTTTAATCAATGTGCTGATTAGGGTGGTCTTTCCCGTTCCGGCGTAGCCTTTCAGGACGAATGCATCCCGGTATCGTTCAAGTCCTTCTTCTTCTACCAGGAAGTCATTCATTTTTTCAAAAAAACGGGCCTGACTTTCGGTGGGTTTAAAGGGAAAACGCTTCGTCAACCCGATGGAAGGTAACGGTTGATCAAGATTGGGCATTAGTATTCGGTCGTCTAGCGGAATAAAAAAATGGAATATTATTGTAAATTAACGGCTTAATGCCGATAAACTGGATTTAGTTAATTCTAAACCCTATCTTGGAATAAAAATAACTCCTAAACCCTGCCACGTATGCAAGTACATCAAATCCTTTCAGGAAAAGAAATTGACACCATCTGGTCAGTAGCGCCGGATGACACGGTATTTGAGGCCCTTGAAATTATGGAACAAAAAAATATCGGTGCCGTGCTGGTCCTTGAAGCCGGGGAATTGGTCGGTATATTTTCGGAGCGTGACTACGCCCGGAAGGGTATTTTGCGGGGACGGGCCTCACGGGACACACTGATCAAGGATGTGATGACCAGTAAGGTCATTACCGTTGAAACGGAGCAAAAGCTACAGGAATGTATGGAAATTATGTCGGAAAGGCATATTCGCCACCTGCCTGTGACCAAAGCCGGGAAGCTGGTGGGAATCATCTCGATTAATGATATCGTGAATGCCATTATCCGAGAGCAGCGTGTGCATATTAAATCGCTGGAAAGCTACATTTCGGGCAGTCCTTACTGAGGTTGCCGGGACTATCTACGCGGGTTTCCTATATTTGCAGTCCAAAAACAGCTACACTTGTGGACAAAGCCCGAGAAGAAGTACTCCGACTTTATGGAAATCGCCTAAGGACCCGCGTATGCGGGATATGCGTCATGGACGACCGACTATTGATGGTCAGGCACCGGGGAATCGGAGTTACCGATACCTTCTGGTGCCCGCCGGGTGGGGGTATTCAATTTGCAGAGACGGCGCATACGGCATTGGAGCGGGAGTTTCTGGAAGAAACCGGCCTGCATATCAAAGCAGGTAGCCTCTTATTTGTTAATGAGTTCATGCATCCTCCACTGCATGCCATGGAACTGTTTTTTACCACTCAAATCGTAGGGGGAGAAGTCAAGGTGGGCATCGATCCCGAAATGTCCGAGCACAATCAGATCATCACGGAAGTGCAGCTCATGTCGATGGAGCAGATCAAGGCTTATCCTGCTGATGAAGTGCACCGGATGTTTCAATACTGCGAGACGCTGGACGATGTTTTTTTATTGAATGGCTACTTGCATACCTGAATAGGCCTATGAATCTGTCAAATCCGGCCCTGAGCGAAAGCCAATTGAGCCCAACCGTAAAAGTATCGCAAGAAGATTTCGATGCGTCGCGTATCGCGCAATGTACCCTGTGCATTGAGATTGATGAAACGCGGTTTCGATTTTGTTTTGTCGAGGAAAAGCCGAGGCGTTACATATGGCTGGAAGATTATGCTTTCGATACGTTCTTAAACGAGGAGGGGTACCTTGAGAAACTCAAAGCCCTGGTGTCGGACCATCCCTACCTTCCTTCCGATCAGTGGAAAGATATCCGTGTGGCAGTTAATACGAATGCTTTTACTTTAATTCCGACTCCTCTGTTTAGAAAAGAATACACGGCCGATTACCTTCAGCTGGCTACGGGGGTACCTGTCTATTCTGACAGCCGGGTACTCTACCACCATCTGACTGCAGTGGATGCCTATACACTGTTTTCCATGCCGGGGACGTGGTCAGATTGGCTGCTGGGTCAGTACCCGCTGCAAACGATCGAGTTTTACCATTTTACCTGCCCGCTTATTATCGGAGCAATTGCGAGTCAGGCCGAATATGACTTCAAGCGCCTGGTAACAATTCATTTCGAAGCAAGCCACTTCATTCTGATTTATACCGACGGCCGTGCCCTTAAATTCTGTAATCGTTTTACGTATCAGAATCCGATGGAAATGAGCTATCTGGTGCTGTTCAGCCTGAATCAATTGCAGATACTCCCCGATGAGGTGAAGGTACTGCTCTATGGGGAGGTGACCCCTTATTCAGAACTTTATACTGAGTTGGCCCGGTTTATCCCGAAATTACATTTTGGACAAAATCCCCGGTTGATGCAGTACATCGACGAGTTTGAAGATATACCCGAGCATCGCTACTTTGGACTTCTAAATACCCTGATGGTATAATCCTTACCCAACCGACCCTTCCAGATGAAGCGAATAGCCTTGTTTCCGGGTTCATTTGACCCCTTTACCAAAGGCCACCAGGATATTGTTCTGCGTGGTCTAAACCTGTTCGACGAAGTGGTGATCGGCATCGGAAACAATGCCAATAAGCAGCGGTATTTCCCCCTCAACCGAATGAAGTACCTTATCGAAGATTGTTTTCAGTATGAGAAGAACGTGAAGGTGATCACGTATGATGACCTCACCGCGCGGATCGCCCGCGAGTTGGGAGCTCGATTTTTGTTAAGAGGGCTGCGCAACACCACGGACTTCGAATATGAAAACGGTATTTCCCAAGTCAACCGCTACGTATATGAAGAAATTGAAACCGTGTTCCTGATCACATCGCCGCATTTCGCTCCCATCAGCTCCAGCATTATTCGTGACCTGCACCGCTATGGCCAGAATGTTGATGAATTTCTTCCTTATTCATTGACGGAAGCTTAGGACGGTTCGGAAGCCAATTTCTGGTGCCGGGCAAGTTTGGCTTTTTCAGGGTCGTATTTGACAAAAATGTTAAGCCAGATGATGCGGGCAGTTCGGAAAAGTATGGGTAAAAGTACAATGATCGCCAGGATCAGACCAGCGAGTACGTATTCAATGTCAAGCCCAAAAATAATTACGAACCCGACGAAGGCGGTTACCACCAAAGCTACTGATAAGGCATAGCTGATGTACATGGCCCCGATGTAGAAGCCGGGTTCACGCTGGAAGGACTCTCCACAGTAACTGCAAACGGGATTGATCTTATCAAATTGCTTCAGATCGTACGGATTGGCAGTTTTAAAAAACGGGCCTTCCTGGCATCGTGGACAGGTGTTGGTCGCTATGCTGTACAATTTTGTTCCTTTAAACATGGGAGGGGTGTCAATATAAAAAAGAATTAATTAACGAATTTTTCCAGCACACTGCTTAGCTGCTTGGCGTCCACATAGCCCGACTGCCGCCACTTGATCTGGCCGGCCTGAAAAAGTATAAGGGTAGGTACCCCCTGAATTTTGTATTGCGCTGCCGCCTTGGGGTTTTTGTCGACATCCACTTTTAGAATTCGGGCCTTGCCTTCCATGGTGCGGGCCACATTCTCCAATACAGGCTTCATCTTTTTACACGGACCACACCATTCGGCGAAAAAGTCGACTAGTACGGGTTGCTCTGATTTTATGATTTCTTTGAAGTTTGCCATGGTAATTTGTTTTTTTTCTTTAACTGAATAACAAAGTTATGCCAGCAAAGATGCCCGGAATTCTACGGATTAAGTGTGACATTTGTCACATCGAGCGGGCTTGGGTTTGCATTCGGTGCAGACGATCGGCCACGTACCTTATCGAGCTGAACGAATTGATAAGTACCTGTTGCACCTGCGGATAAGCCATCCATTCCAATTTCTCGATATCCTCCTCGGTTTGTGGGGCCATGTTGCTGTCATTCACACATTCGAGTACATACCATTTTGTCCGTTTCAGAATTCGACTGTTTTGGAAAGTATAGGTATGCCAGGTGGTACATATTTTGGCTTTGATGCGGGCTTTGACGCCGGTTTCTTCCTCAATTTCGCGCACCGCCGCTTTCCTCGAGCGTTCATCCCGATCCAGTTTTCCTTTGGGGAAATCCCAGGCTTTTCGTCGGTACATGACAAGCCATTGGTTGTTTTTCAGCACTACGCCCCCCGCCGCTTTGATGACTTTGTACATGCTTTTTATTTTGGCGGTAATCTCTTTGGGAGTAGTACTGACCAATGTCAGGGAAAGCAGGTCCTCGGGATGATTATCCAGCAATTCGATGATCTGCGCGGCCAGGGAGGGCGTAACATTAAGCAGCACGACATGGCCCGAAAACCGGATCTCTCTAAGCCTGGATAGCCTTAAATCGAGAACAGAATCATATTGGTCGGTTTCGGCCGAATCGAAATCACTCAGTCGGATGATCTTGACCGGACGATCATTTAAAAATAGAATCATGGGCAGCAGGATGGTGTATTTGCCAAAATTAAGTAAAGACTTTATCTAAGTGGGCAGGTATTATTGATAAATTTGTGCCACCAATCAACAAGAACCTACTTGGAACTCCTCATAATTCTGTTATTAGTGCTGCTCAACGGCGTTTTCTCCATGTCAGAAATAGCACTGGTTTCATCCCGTAAGTCGCGTTTGGAGGCCTTTGCCCGTAACGGCGACAAACAAGCCAAGGCAGCCCTCGAGCTGGCTAACTCCCCCAATCGTTTTTTATCTACTGTCCAAATCGGTATTACCCTCATTGGCATATTAACCGGGGTATACAGTGGCGACAAGATCACCAGCGATTTGGAGGCAATGCTGGGAACACTCCCGTTCATCAGTCCGTACAAGCACAGTCTGGCGGTAGGCCTTGTAGTACTTCTCATCACATTCCTGTCTCTGGTTCTGGGAGAATTAGTACCCAAGCGGATCGGTCTATCCAATCCCGAAGGCATTGCGAAGTTTGTGGCCAAGCCCATGAATGTGCTTTCGCGGATCACGTCGCCTTTTATAGCCTTGCTCAGCCTTGCCAGTGATTTGCTCATCAGGATACTGAACATCAAACCCAATGAAAGTTCCGTGACGGAAGAAGAGATCAAAAGTTTGATTCAGGAAGGTACCACGGGCGGAGTTTTTGAGGAAATCGAGCAGGAAATCGTTCATAATGTGTTCCAACTGGGCGACCGTCGTGTTACTTCCCTGATGACGAACCGGCAGGAAATCGTATGGCTGGACATCGAAGATTCGGTGGAGGAAAACAAAGCCAAGGTATTTGAAACCAAGCATGCGGTGTATCCCCTCTGTCGGGCCACGGTGGACAATGTGCTGGGACTGATCTATATCAAAGATCTGATTGGAGAGGATGTGGACGAGCGAATGGCATCACTTCAGGCTTTGAAACGAGAACCGGTCTATTTGCCAGAAAGCAACCGCGCCTACCAAGCACTGGAAAAATTTAAGGAACACCGGGTGTTTTTTGGTATCATCGTGGATGAATACGGTGGTCTGATGGGCGTGGTGACGATGCATGATATCATGGATGCGCTGGTAGGGGATATCTCGGAAGAAGATGAGCACGAAACCGAAATTATCAAACGCGATGACGGGACCTACCTGATTGATGCGCAGCTACCCTTTGACGATTTTATACATTATTTCGATGTAAATGTTCATGAATCGGAACGGAAGGAATTGGTAGGTTTCAATACTCTTGGGGGCTTTGCCCTCCATATTTTAGAGGATATTCCCGAAACGGGCGAAATCTTTAGGTGGAAACATTTTGATTTCGAGATCATTGACATGGACAAAAGCCGGATTGATAAAATCCTGGTAAAAAAGCATGAAACAACCGAACCCAAAGACTGATGCACTACTCTTCACCTGAAACCACTGCCCGACGCGTTGCTACTCTTTTGCTGGAAGCAAAAGCCATCAAATTGAGTCCTCAGAAACCATTTCAGTGGAGTTCGGGCTGGCTTTCGCCCATTTATTGTGACAATCGGATTGCCCTTTCCTACCCGACAGCCCGTACTTTCATCAAGAATGAGTTGGCACAACTCGTGCGCGAGCATTTTGCTTCGGCCGAAGCCATAGCCGGGGTAGCCACTGCGGGCATCGCTCAGGGAGCGCTCGTCGCGGACCTCCTGGAACTGCCTTTTGCATATGTACGCCCCGAACCCAAGAAGCATGGTATGGGAAACCAAATAGAAGGAAGGCTGGAAAGTGGACAGAAAGTGGTGTTGGTAGAAGATCTGATTTCTACCGGGGGGAGCTCGCTGAAAGTAGCGGAAGCTTTGCGAAGTGCAAATATTGACGTGGTAGGGATGGTGGCCATTTTTTCGTATGGTTTTGAGGTAGCGGATACGAATTTTGCTGAAAAGCAGGTCGAACTTGCCACATTGAGCAATTACTCTTATCTGATCGAGGAAGCACTCGGTCAGGGACAAATTGGCCCCCACGAAGTAGCTACCTTAACTGACTGGCGAAAATCTCCGGAAACCTGGGGTCGGTAAAAGCTTCCGGGAAGGCTATTGCCGATCCCTGATTTTGTGGCTACCTTGGGCATCCAATTCCTGACCCCGCCTCTGGTATGATCGATGTATCCCATCCTTTTTTTGACAATAACCTTAGCTGGCTTTCCTACAATTACCGATTGCTGCAGGAGGCTACGGATGAAACGGTCCCGGTTAAAGAGCGGCTCTGTTTTCTAGCCCGGTATACGCATCAGATCGATGAATTTTTCCGGGTACGGATACCGATGCTTACCGCCATGCGGGAAGTGAGCGGGGATATTTTGGAAAAACTGAATCTTTACCCCGAGCCGCTCGTAGAACATATACTCGAAACTGTCGAGAATCAGCTTACCAATTTTGATGATCTGCTGGCCAGTCAGCTCATTCCTGCATTGCGCGAGGCGGGGGTTCATCTCTACTTCAAAGAACCAATCAAGCCTGAACACCGGGAATTTGTCAGAAAGTACTTTCTTGATAAAGTATTCCGGCACATTCAGCCCGTGTTCCTGGATGGGCGCCGCAACTCCAAGCTGACATTTTTTCAGCCAAACCAGCTCTACTTTATCCTGCGGCTGATTCGGCGGGGCGAATCCGGTGAGATCGCCTATGCCTATGTCAATATTCCGGTGCAGCAGGTAGGCCGTTTTGTGGAACTACCCGAGCTATACGGTATAAAGTATGTGACATTTCTGGATAAAATCGTACGATTTAACCTCGCGGTACTTTTTCCGGGATTTGAGGTGATGGACTGCTTTGGAATTTCATCTGAGCAACAAACCGAGTTGGCGCTCGATGATGAATACCCTTTGTCACTAGTGCAACGCATTGGCCGACAGCTGGAGAAAAAGAATTTCATACAGTCCCATCAGTATTTCTGCGAGATGGGTATGCCGCTCGAAATGCGCGAATATCTTTCGGTACGGCTGGGAATACTGATGTCGGAGTTTCACGAGCGGGGTAGGTACCTGCGTTACCAGGATTTTGAGTCATTCCCGACGGTGCAAAAAAAAATGGAATACCCGCCACATCGGCCGATCGGGCATGTGGAGTTGATCGAAGGGGATTCCATTTTTGAGGCCCTCAACCGGGGCGACCAGCTTTTACACCTGCCTTACCATTCCATCGACCCCGTAGTCCGGTTTTTCAATGAAGCCGCTGTCGATCCTTTTGTGCGGGAAATTTACGTGTCACTTTATAAAATCAGTGCGAATTCGTTCCTGGTCAATTCGCTGATCAGTGCTGCCCGAAACGGCAAACGCGTGACGACTTTTGTCGAACTGAACGCTAAGCTCGATATACAGGAGAATTTACAATGGGCACGAAAAATGAAAGAAGCAGGCGTGCGCATCATTTTTAGTTTGCCTGGGCTGAAAGTTCATGCCAAAATAGCGCTGATCAAAAGAAAAGGTAAGAAGGGATGGGATAGATATGCCTACTTGGGAACGGGAGGTTTTCACCGTTTGACCTCTCGTGAGATTGTGGATCACGCGCTTTTAACCAGTCAGCGCGAACTCACGAATGATCTGGAACTCCTGTTTGGGTACCTGATCACGCGAGAAGAACCCAAAAAATACAAGTACCTTCCATTCAATTATTTAATGGCTTCTCAGTTCAATATGAATAAAAAACTCATTGAATTGATCGATCGTGAGATCAGCCATTGTAAGGCAGGTATGAAAGGGCTGATTCTGATAAAAATCAATCAATTGCAGGACCAATCCCTGATTACCAAACTGTATCAGGCAGGACGGGTAGGGGTGGAGGTGAAAATAATTGTGGGCGACAGCTGCTGCCTGATACCTGATTTGCCCACGATCAGTGATAATATTACGGTGATTCGGCTGGTAGATCGATATATCGAAAATTCCCGTATTTTTTATTTTCAAAACCGTGGGAAGTCTGAAGTGTTTTTGTCGTCGGGCGATTGGACTTACCGCAATTTTCATCGGCGTATCGATGTTTGCTATCCAATTCTGGACGATTATTTAAGATCACAACTTATTCAGGTACTTAAAAATTACCTGGCTGACAACCAGAAAGCCGTCCGGTTGGATACCTACCAGAATAATATCAAGATTCCGGAGAATGGCCCCAAAATGCGCGCTCAGGAAGCAAACTACCGCTTGACCGAGCGAATTGAACACCGTACCCCCACCTTATTTGCCATTTCAGAAACTCCCAAACCTGAATTAAAAACAAATGAAGAATGATTTCCAGTACGCGGGCACAAATGTGTACAAATGCCTGGGCTAGTTAAAGGTTAGCATGGCGGCTCCAAAAACACCAGCTGAGTCGCCAAGCTTAGGGCGAAGAATCGGGGTGTGAAAACCGGTATTAAATACATACCGGCTTGCTCTCGCAGGACCCTGTTGGTATAGTAAATCGATATTACCCACTCCGCCACCAATTACGATGGCATCAGGGTCCAGTACATTCACAAGCGTGGTGATAGCCTGACCGAATTTGTCAAGCATCCGTTCTACCGTTGCCACGGCATGCGGATCGGTTCCCTGATGATAGCGCTCCAAAATGACAGGGAGCGTACGGAATACACCACTCTGATCCTGATAGTACTGTTGCAAAGCTGGCCCGGAAAGTACCTGTTCGACGCATCCTGACTTGCCACAATAGCAAGGATAGCCATTTTCTTCCAATATGTTATGTCCCCATTCACCCCCGATGCCCTGAAGACCATTGAGCACAAACGCCTGTCCATCGTTGCCCCGGATCACGACTCCACCCCCGACCCCCGTGCCCATGATGACCCCGAATACAAGGCGATAATCGGGTACCACATCTTGTACAATTCCCATTTGGGCTTCGGCCAGGGCAAAGCAGTTCGCATCGTTTGCCAAGACTACAGGTACCCCTAGCGCTTTCTCCAGATCGGTTGGCAGAGGTTTGCCATTCAGACAGGTGGTATTGCAGTTTTTCATCAACCCCGTTTGCGGATCAACCGTACCGGGGGTACCTATCCCCACCGCAATGGGTACATAACCGGTATGATCGCGCATGTGAGCGACCAATTCTGTGATTCGACTGAGGATATGGTCGTAGCCCCGGGCTGACTCTGTGTCGATCCGGTGACGGTATATGACCGATTCGGGGGAAGGTTTCGAAAGAATAACGCCTTCGATTTTGGTGCCTCCTAAATCAATTCCCCAGTAGGTGCGCATGGTCCAGTAAGTTAATTTAAAGTAAAAGAGGGTTGAAATTCACTGACTATAAAGGTAAAATATTCGCGTACCCTTGTGTCCACAAACATACCTAATAAATCGTAAACCGTGCAAATCCATGGAATGGTAAAGGAAGAATGGAAATAGATTAGTTAAGTCCGGAAATAAGAGATTCCTTAGGTTACAAAGATTCTGGAATGTAGGATTTGTGCTGTGGGTGAATATTTGTCTCATTCCTGGGTACCTAATGAAAGATTGGGCTGTACTTTCAATCCATCAATTTGCTGACCCGACTGATCAGCTTTTATCCTGCATCATCTTGGACTTCCAAAATATAGGCTGGGAACTAAAATTGGATAGAATTTAACCCGATTCTTAACAAAAAAGGTACCTGTAGGCTCCTAGGGTGAGATACCTTGCCCGTAGGGCAGGTCTTCAAAATTTCAAATATTTATTTGAAATTTTGAAGACCTTGAAAACTAAGTAGATAGATAATTTGATAGGGATTTTTATGCCGTCAGGAACTAAAATAATAGGCCTCATACCTCCTTTTTGTTTTTCTAACACTGTTTGGAAAGCATGTAAAATTACTTACATTTGGTAGGAGGAATGCACTTTATTCATAAAACCAACAACTGAGTCCGTATGGGAATAGTAGAAAGACGAGAACGACTCAAAAAACAAGTTCGCCAGGATATTATCAAAACAGCCCGCGAAATTGCCAAAGAAGAAGGATGGCAGGCGGTATCCATTCGGAAAATCGCCGATGTCATTGAATATAGCCCTCCCATTTTGTATGAATACTTTGATAGTAAAGACAAGTTACTGGAAGTAATCAGATCCGGGGGATTCGCCACATTGAAAGATGAATTTGATCGTATAAAGAATCTGTACCGTAATCCGGAAAAGCAATTAGTTGAAGTTGCCCAAAGTACCTGGAACTTTTCAGTAGAACAACCCGAAGTCTTCCAATTAATGTTCAACCTTGAAGGGGCTTATTGCCAATCGAAACAGGTTTACGGACAGGAAATGAGTATTCGGGGAAATGCGGTATGGGAGATGATAGCTGCACTGCGCCCTAAAGCGGCGGACATGGTTTCGAAAACCTACTACGAATGGTGGTGTCTGACCTATGGATTTATATCCATTACCATGATTACCCAGCCTCGTCTTGAGGTGGCGAAAGCCGAACCTATTTATATGGAAGGGGTAAGGCGCTTTATCCGAAGTGTGATGTGACCAGGACCAACTGCTTATATGCTGGTCAGGTACCCTTTTCTCGAAATTAGGCCATTTGTTGTTTGATCTCGACCTTGCTCTGGTGATAAACCTGCGAGTAGGCAGGTACACTATGCGTGACCCAGGCATTGCCCCCAATCACTGAACCTTCGCCAATTCGGGTATTCCCCCCTAAAATGGTGGCATTGGCATAAATCACCACTCGGTCCTCAATAGTGGGATGCCGCTTGACCGAAGCCAATGACTTGGCAACATGCGATGCCCCGAGCGTTACACCCTGATAGATCATAACGTGGTCTCCAATGTGAGCAGTTTCACCAATCACAACACCCGTACCATGATCGATGAAAAAAGAATGACCAATGACGGCATTCGGGTGAATATCGATCCCGGTAGCCCCGTGCGCATATTCTGTGATCATTCGGGGAAGCAGAGGTACCTTACATTGAGCCAGCAAATGAGCGATTCGGTAAGCACAAATGGCCATGAAGCCCGGGTAAACGGCAATAACTTCTTCGATACCAACCGCAGCCGGATCGTTCTCTGCGATGGCTTTTGCATCGGAAAGGAATAATTCGAATATTCCGGGAAGTTGTGTAAAAAAATCCTCAGTCACTTGTTTTCTTGTAGAAGGAAGCTTATCTTCCAAAGGGATGAGGAGGTTGTCGAGCTGAACTTGTATTTCATCAAAGCGGGCAGATTGATTTTCCATTTTACCAAAATCTGGACAATCCTGACTGAGTGGGAAAAGAAAGTCCAGTAGGTTATGTAAGAAACGCCCTGTTTCATGCCTACACGGCAAACGGAAGCGATATGTATTATTTTGTTCCGAAATTCTCTGAAGGAAAGTAGTCTTTTGCTCGTGATTCATACAACAAGTCGTGTTCAGAATGATATGTCAAATGTAGGGCCTATTTTGCACTAACACTTTTTTTATATAAAAGATTGTGCGCATTAAAGAAGTTAGTGGCCAAGAGCTGGAATAGTTATTGCACTAATTTAAGTATTGACGGGATAATTCATTTGGCTCTCGCTTTGGCCTTAATCCGGCTTCCCTTCAAAACTTATCTGACTTTATACTTTTGATTAACAATGCCTAAATCCATACTATACATAATTTGCAGCATGTTTTTATTGACATCCTGCTTTTCAAAATACCGCACCACAGCACGGGAGGTACGCAAACATTATGCCCATCTTCCCAAGCCCACACTACAATGCATTAAGAACGATACCCTGTGTATTCAAGTTGCAAGTACTGGTTCCGACACCTTGCCGATGCTCCTGCTTATCCATGGGGCTCCAGGCGCCTGGTGGGGGTACATGAATATGTTGGATGATACCGTCCTGCAAAAAAAATTCCATATCGTATCCGTAGACCGCTTGGGGTATGGTAATTCATGGCTCAAACGCAGAAGGCCAATTAGCTCTATCGAAACCCAAGCCAGGTGCTTACTCAGTGTGTTTGAACTGAACCATTCTTCGGAGCCAGCCATAGTACTGGGCCGTTCGTATGGGGCCCCAATCGCCGCTGCCATGGCAGCTATGCAGCCCGAGGCTGTAAAACAACTGATCATGATTTCGCCAGTCATTGACCCGGAGAAGGAGAAATTCTATTGGTTCTCTAAATACGGCCGAAATCGGTTGATTCAGCTTTTCCTACCCAGAGAGTTCAATACGGCCACGGCCGAAAAATATAAGCATTCAGAGGAATTACGTAAAATGTTACCCATTTGGGAGAAGCTTACGATGCCCGTAGTCGTGATCCAGGGAGGGAACGATTGGATTGGCGATCCGGTCAATATAGAATTTGCAAAAAGTAAAATACCCAGTCTTCGATCTCAGTACATTACTATACCCAAAGCGGGCCATATGTTGACATTTTCGCACCTCGATATGATCAGACAGATTATTCTGACCACCAATAAGCACCGGCAGAAAAACATTTCCATTGACTTAGCTGCGGGTGGGGTTGCCCGATAGATGGGTACCCAACAAACAGAAGTGCCGGCAAAGAATGCCGGCACTTCTGTTTGTTGGGTATTTGCCTGCCAAGGTTAACCTTTCATTTGGGCTTCTACCACGGCAATGGCCACCATATTCACAATTTCCCTTACCGAACTTCCCAATTGAAGTACGTGTACAGGTTTTTTCAGGCCAAGCAGAATTGGCCCAATCGTTTCGAGTTGAGCAGCTTCCTTTAACAGGTTATAGGCAATATTGCTGGCGGAAAGATTGGGGAAAATAAGTGTATTGGCGCCTCCATCGATCAAATCACTGAACGGGTGGTTCTTTTTGAGTAGCTCAGTATCAAAAGCCAGGTGCGCCTGTAGCTCTCCATCCACAATCATGTCAGGATGTTTTTTCTTCAGTATCGATACAGCAGTACTCATCTTATCGGCATCTTTCCCCTGGGCACTACCAAAATTAGAATAAGTGACCATAGCAATGCGAGGTTTAATATTAAATCGCTCAATTGCCTGTGCAGTCAGCTCCGTAATTTCCACTAGTTCTTCTACGGTAGGGTCTAAATTTACGGTAGTGTCTGAAAAAAAGAGTGGTCCTCGGGGAGTGAGCAGTATATACATCCCCGCTACACGATCCACTCCCTCCTCTTTACCAATTACGTGTAATGCAGGACGAATGGTATCGGGGTAGTTGCGGGTAAGGCCTGAAATGAAAGCGTCGGCTTCTCCGTTTTCCACCATCATGGCCCCATAATAGTTGCGATAATAAATTGTGCGTCGGGCCTCAGTAGGAGTCATGCCCTTTCTCTGGCGTTTCTTATAGAGCATTTCGGCATATTGATCCACCGTGGCTTCATTTTCAACTGCCCGGGGATCAACCACCCGCACATCTCCCAGATCTAGCTTATGTTCCTCAATCAGACCATGTATGGTTTTCAAATCACCCAAAAGGATCGGAATGGCAATTCCTTCATCTCTGACCTGCTGAGCGGCTTTAAGTACCTGAATATTTTCAGCATCGGCAAATACCACCCGTTTGCGGTCGGTTTTGGCCTTGTTGAGGATCACGCGTGACAGGCGTTCATACCTACCTAGGCGGCTTGCCAACTGCTGCTCATAAGCTTCCCAGTCGGTAATAGGGTAGCGGGCTACCCCTGTATCCATGGCGGCCTTAGCAACGGCCGGCGCAACTGACGTAAGAAGACGAGGATCAACCGGTTTTGGAATAATGTAGGTACGGCTGAAGGTCAGGTTTGCTTCGTTATATGCCAGATTGACAATGTCAGGAACTGACTTCTTTGCCAGGTCAGCCAGGGCATGCACCGCCGCCAGCTTCATGGCTTCGTTTATTTCCGTTGCCCGTACATCAAGGGCGCCTCGAAAAATATAGGGAAAGCCCAGTACATTATTGACTTGATTGGGGTAATCCGAGCGTCCGGTCGCCATAATAATATCCTGACGGGCATCAACCGCATCGGGGTACGAAATTTCGGGGTCTGGATTAGCCATGGCAAATACGATAGGGTCGTTTGCCATCGAACGTACCATGTCTTTAGAAACAACGTTGGCTACTGAAAGACCTAGAAACACATCAGCGCCTACCATGGCGCTTTCGAGAGAATCGTACTTGCGGATAGAAGCGAATTGCTGTTTCATTTCATCCAGATCGTCGCGGCTGGTATTGATATGCCCGGTGCGATCGAACATGGCGATATTGGAAAGAGAGGCCCCTAAAGAAACGTACAGTTTGGTACAGGAAATGGCGGAAGCACCCGCACCGGAAACCACTATTTTTACTTCTTCGATTTTCTTTCCAACCAATTCCAGGGCGTTAAGCAGCGCAGCACCACTGATGATGGCGGTACCATGCTGATCATCGTGCATGACCGGAATATTCAATTCTTTTTTAAGCCGGGTTTCGATTTCAAAACATTCCGGAGATTTAATGTCTTCCAGGTTTACACCGCCAAAAGTTGGCTCCATAATCCGGACGGTATTTACAAACTCATCGACGTCTTTGGTATTCAGCTCGATATCAAAAACGTCGATATCGGCATAAATTTTAAAGAGAAGTCCTTTCCCTTCCATTACGGGTTTAGAGGCTTCAGGGCCAATGTCACCCAAACCAAGTACCGCCGTACCATTACTGATCACCGCCACTAGATTTCCTTTGGCGGTATAGGCATACACATTTTCGACGTTTGCCGCAATTTCCAGACAAGGATCGGCCACTCCCGGCGAGTAGGCCAGCGAAAGGTCACGCTGCGTATTGGTTTCTTTGGTGGGAATTACCTGAATTTTGCCGGGGCGTCCTTTGGCATGGTAATGGAGCGAGTCTTCTTTTCTGATTTTTTGGTTCATAGAGCATAGGAGATGGTACTTCCCCACGAAGGTACGAACAAACTAAACAGTAAATAAAAACCGGGCAGGATCGAAAAGAGGTATGTGAAAGCTGTTACCTCATATATTAGAGGTCTTCAAGGAATTTCTTAGTCCAAGATTGGGAGTCATGTGACAATGCGGCCTCCTTGCGAAGGCCTTTACGCTTTTTTACAAAATTCGCCCTCTTTTTCAGAAAATATGCAGCAATCAAATAAAGTACGAACATGCATACATAAATTGTCAGAGAAGTGGTGTTGGATACACCGCCGTGGAAAGCGAAAAAAAGCGAGGTGTTTATGATCGTAACCGACCAGAGAATCAAAGAAACACCCAAATGACTGAAGCCATTATCGAGCAGGATGTGGTGTACATGGTTCCGATCGGCTACAAAAGGAGATTTTCCATTGAGTATCCGCACGATGAACACTCGCAGGGTATCGAAAATCGGGACAATGAGTACAATCATTACAATGATTGGGGCATTGAAAAAAGCATTGGGATCATTTCGGAAACTTACGTTCAAACGCAGAAACTCAATCGTGAAAAAAGACAGCAGGAACCCGGCAATCAGCGAACCTGTATCACCCATGAATATCTTGCTGGTTTTAGAAAAATTGAACCGCAGAAAGCCCAATAATGCACCTGAGAGTGAGAAAGCAAGGCAGGCAAATGTAAAATGTTGGTTCAGCAGAAACCAAAACCCAAACCACATGCACGCTATGAGACTTATTCCACCGGCAAGTCCATCGATACCATCAATGAGGTTGATGGCGTTGATTAAAGAAATAAAGATGAAAAGCGTCAGTGGGATGCTCCAGATATCTGAAATATAATACCACCCGAAAATCCCGTAGAGATAATCCACCTTGAAGTCTCCCATGACCACGAGAGTGAGGGTAGCTATAATTTGGATAATCAGCTTCTTGGCCGAATCGAGGGCCAGAATATCGTCTTTTAGTCCCAGGAAGAATAGGATGGTCAGACCTACCATGGAAAGACTGGTGAGGTTTGAATCAGTAGCTTCCTGGGAGTGCGGCCAGAGAAAAAAGGCAATAAGCGTGGCGGCAAACAAGGCTATCCCCCCCAAAGTGGGAGTGTCGGTATCGTGCGAACTTCTGAAACCCGGTTTTGCGGTCAGGTTCAGAAGATTGGACAAGTTGATAATAATGGGAATAGAGATGATGGATAAAAAACAAGCCACCAGTAATGAAAGCGCACACTGATACACTTCCCGATCGGCAAGTCCTTTAAAGTACCCGCCCGCAACTATTTCGTTCAGTACAGTTTGTTCCATAACACTAGTGGAAGATGGTCACTAATCTGAATTACGAATAATTCAATCAACTCACTCATAAAGGGTTCTGTACTCAAATATGAAATTTTTATTTGGAAGAACCTTCACTCATTACGTTAACGGATCGTAAAACTTAGTAAATGGTTGGAATTGTGTGGTTATTTGGGAGGCAAGTTAAGGAAAAAATTGTAAAATTTTGCGAATAGGCTTTAACAGTACCGTAATTACATAGGGTTTTAGTCCATTAACTTTCCAGGCTTTCTGGTCATTCCTATTGGCAATCAGCCTGTTTTTGAAGGTTGAATTGCTGGCTCCTCCTACCCGCATTCGCACAAGTGTTTTTTGGATATAACTCAGTTTTACTTCATTTTTATGAATCATGCGAAGCATCAATTCATAGTCCGCCGCAGAACCCATGTCAAGGCGAAAATCTCCATATTTCTGGTAGCAATTCCTTTTTAAAAAAAATGTTGGATGGGGTGGCATCCAACCCCACAAAAAATCGCCCGGGGCGTAAGCACCTGCTTTCCAGGTTCGCGTGACTTTTTCAGGGTCATTGGCCGCTACATACAAAAGATCACCATACACGGCATCTGCGTGGTTTTCGACAATTCTGCGAGCTACCTCGGCCAGTACATCGGACGAAGCATAGACGTCATCGGCGTTCAATAATCCAACCACTTCTCCTGTAGCAATTTTAATGCCTTTATTCATCGCATCATAAATGCCCTTATCAGGTTCTGATAATACGGTATGAATTCTTTCTCCATAATTCTTGATAATTTCAAGTGTGGAATCCTTCGAATTTCCGTCGATTATAATATACTCCACGTCCGGATGGGTCTGGGCCAACACCGATTCTATTGTATCACGAATGGTCCTTTCTCCGTTATAAACAACCGTAATTATACTAATTTTCACAGTCGAATTCCCGGTTTCTGATCCATTGGGCAGGATTCCCCCCATAAATTGTATACGCATCAAGATTTTTTGAAGCCACTGAATTGACCGCAAGTACGGCATGAGATTGGCAAATTACACCCGGGCCAACAATAGCCCTAGCACCAATCCAAACTCCGGCTTCCAAAATAATGGGAGAGACACTCAGGTCAAAGCGGGTACTTTTGTAGTTATGATTGCCGGTAAGGAGTAGTGCTCCCTGCGATAGACAACAGTTAGGGCCGATGTTAACCTGAGCAAGATTATCAATCCACACGTTTTCTCCGATCCAGGTGTTTTCGCCAATGCTTAAAAACCAGGGGTACTTAATATTGACCTTAGGTTTAATCATAACATTCTTACCTATTTTTGCCCCAAAAGCCCGTAATAGCATTCGCTTAAATCCCACGGGTAGAGGTAGGTAGGTATGAATGAAAAGACGGCCCAATAAGAACCAGGCATACCGCCTGACCAACCCACCAGGCTTATACCAGGAATTGTCATACGCTGACAGGTCGGTTTGGGGACCCGAGGTTTTTTCCATACGTTTTCAGGAAATGATCCATAATGTCTTTTTTGTCAGTACCCACTGTTTGGTACAATTCGTACAGTTTCGCATCCACCAGGAAACGGTACCAAAAGCCCTGTAAGGTGTGCCATATCAAACCTTTGGTACCGTCAAGAAATCCCAGTTTTATAAAATAGCGATAAATGAAATATATAAAGGGTCTGGTGAAAAGGGGCAGGCTGGCATATCTGATCTTTAAATAGCGGGTACGCTGCTCCTGGGTACCCCAGAACGAGGGCGTAACGGTTTCTTTATCATCGAAGTTGTAGGTAATATTCAGCAAGTCAATGACTTCCCGAATTGCGTAATTATTATGCTTTTGGGTCCACCAGGTCAGATTATTTAGATTATGATCCACTATATCGTAGGTTAGCCGACTGATAGTACCTCCTTTTACCTTAATGTGTTCGTCCATCCAAAGTTCCTCGCAGAAGCCCTGTCCGTGCCGCCAAAGCCGTAATAACCAGATGGGGTAGTATCCGCCATTCTTGATCCACTTATTTAAAAAAAATACCCGGCGTTTGAGGTACAGCCCCGCTATCCCGGTAGCCATACCCGGCAGAACTTCGTTTATTTCAGTGGCCAGCTCAGGGGTAATATATTCGTCAGCATCCAGGCGCATAACCCAGGCCGTGGAGAAGGGATTATGCGAAATTCCATAATTGAGCTGAAAGGCATAGGACACCCAGGGGTTTTGCACTACTTCGGCTCCCAATCCACGGGCCAGCGCTACGGTATTGTCGGTAGAATAGGAGTCTATGATAAATATCTTATCTGTAACCATTTTGACACTGCGCAGGCATCGCTCGATGTGCAGGGCTTCATTGTGGGTAAGTATGATAACAGATAAGTCAGTCATGTTACAAAGGCAGCGTAGGTCCGCAAAAGTAAGCAAAATGGTCACAGGCTTTACGTCCTTAGGTTTTTAGTACCGAACCGTAAGCCTCAAGCATTTGCCGGGCAACTTCGTGAATTTCGAAATTTTCCTTCAACATGCGAAAGGCGTTTTGTTTAGTGCGCTTACGCAAGATTTCATCCTGCAACATCGAAACCAGCCCGGCAAGCACATCTTTCGTGTTCAACCCAGCCAGATATGCGGCCGCGTACCTTTCAATATAATCACCAAAACCAACCCGGCTAGAGACCAACGTAGGTACCCCCGCGGCCATCGCCTCAAGCACCGCGATTGAAAATCCTTCCGAGTAGGAAGGAAGTACGAAAAGATCCGCATCAGCCAGGGCGGATTTTTTTACTTCATCCGTGAGCAGACCTACCAAAAGAATACGGGACTTCAATTCGTGTGCCTCAATGAAAGCCTCTGTTTCTTCCTGGTAGCCATCGTCTGGCCCCGCCAACACAAGTACGGCGTCAGGATATTGTGAGTAGTATTCTGCAAAAGCAGGCAGGAGCAGGTCAAGCCCTTTTTTGATATTCAGGCGCCCCATAAAAAGCACCATGTTGATTTCTTCCGTAATACCGTGCTCCTTACGAAAAAAACCTTTCTTCGGGAGGTGAGCAAATTCTTCCATCCGCATGCCATTGGGAATTATGACCAGATTTTTAGGCTCAAATCCCAGGTATCGGGCAACGTCCTCCTGCTCATCCAGATTATTCACCTGCACCAAGTCGGCCTTGGCTAATACTTTTTTCTGGTACAGGAAGCTGACAATTTGCTTTTTCCATTGGTGGTGCCGGATGGCCCATCGGTCCAGTAAGCCGTGGATGGTGATCACCTTGGGTACCTGGTTGGCAATCATAAAAGGAGCAAGGCTTCCAAAATGCCAGATGCCGTGAATATGGATAATGTCATACTCCTGAATATGCTTTTTCAGGTAGGAGTACAGATCAAGCGAAAACTCACGGTATATATAACTGATGGGGGTAGTGCGGCGGCAGGGAATCAGAATGGCACCCGGGGTACCTCATACATTTTTTCTCCGGGCGTCATCGGGCTCAGGATAGTAACGCTATGCCCACGCTTGAGGGCTTCGGTCGTATGATCGTAGATAATCCGGGCCGGGCCGCCGATCGCCCAGGTGTACGCACATATATTCAGGATTCGCATTGTGTCATCAACTTATTGAACCAAAACCCGGTATTGCTGCACCATTTCACGGGCTACATTTCCGGGAGAGAAGGGTGCGATTATTTTTTTAGAAGAGGTACCATGCCGCTCGATCGCTCCGGGATTGTCCCGATAATATTGCAAAGCCCTGACCAAACCTACCTTATCCGTGGGATCAAAGACAAATCCATTTTGATTGGGACTAACCAAATCCTCCGCGCACCCGCACTTCTCGGAAACGATTACGGGCATACCACAAACCAGTGCTTCGTTTACCACGAGCCCCCAGGGTTCGGAAAGACTGGGCAATACCAATACGCTGGCTTGGGCCAGGTAATCAGGTACCTCAGCCCAGGGTATCCCCCCTGTGAACTGTACCTGGGATAGTCCGTTTCGAACGGCGTATTCGCGAAACACTTCGAGTAGGGGACCGTCACCAACCACAATCAGTCCCCAATTCGGACTTTTGTCCGACTGGATGCAATCCTGGTAGGCCTCCAAAAGCATTTTTACATTTTTTTCGGGCGCCAGGCGGCCTACGTAGATAAAATTTCGATTCCCTGACTCGGTTTTTTTTGAACGTTGGTTTGCATTTTCAAAGCGCGCCTGAACCCGATCATTGTCCACTACCGCGCCACGGCGCACTGCTATTTTGCTCTCAGGTACCCCAAGCGCCCGCAAATAAGATACGGTTGACTGCCCAAAACAAAAGAATGCGTCGGTACATTTAAAAATCATTTTCTTTAAGAATTCCTTGGCTGTAGAGCGTGTCCGGTCGGCCATGGAAGATTCGCTGGAGATCACGACTTTGAGCCCCCTTGTTTTTGCATAAAACAAGAGCAGTACCTGTGCCCAATCGTAATACCCGGTAATATTCAGCACATCGGGTCGAAACGAATGGAACACCCGGAAAAGTCCCTGGATCCGTTCCGAAAGGGTAACGGTATCCAGGCTTCTTTCGAAAAGTACCCGATAGGGATAGGCAAAATCAGGTTCTGACCCCTGAGCCACCATGCTTGCCCGGGTAGACTCATAAAGGGCGATTTGGGCCACCAGGAATTCGCTATCCGGGTACTTCGAACGAAGCTCACGGTGGATTTCCTCAAAAAGGATCGATTTGTAATGTGCCCACAATTGGTTATGAATCACCAAAATCCTCATTAGGGCTGTCGTGAGGTTAGATATTCGAGGAAAATGGGATACAGCTTATTGGTCAGGAATAGCTGGCCTTCCGAATTGTAATGGATCGTATCGTGCTTACGATAGTAGGCAGTCGAAATTCCCAAATCCAATTCCTTAATCAGCCTGATACTATCGCGTTGCGCAAACTGAATGATTTGCCTACCCTCGCCATCGTAGTTTCCAAACTCTACCTCCGAAATTTCGGGATGCAGGAGAATGAAAAAAGGAATCCCTGCCTGCTTGGCCATCGTAGCCAACTCTCCGAAGCCCGGATTGAAGCCTACTCCGTTCTTATGGATGGTGGTTGGTCCCTGGGCGGGCGCGGCGCGGGGAGCAAACGATGCATGGCTTTCAAGGTGTTCTCTAAGAAAGATAGGGTAGATGTACTTGACCCAAAGTTCTTGCAGCGCCCAGTCGTACTGCTTATCGGGAAGGTTGAGGTCTTTACCTACTACGTCGGCATGGGTCATGATATCGTGGACATCGTGGCTACTGGCCACAAGACAGATCAGATCAGCGTTAAAGAGGCCGAACTTTTTCAGGTAAGCCGCCACATTGTCGGGGCCCCAGGAACCTGCCGCAATATTCAAAACCCGTACCCGGCGGTTTAGGGTTCGGAACAGGCGTTTTTCCAGCAACGTAGAGGCCAGACTGTCATTGTCGGTAAGGCTGCCGCCCAAGACTACGGAGTCGCCTACCAGCAAAATAACGGTCGTATCCGTAGGTAGGATGGGATCGTTGCGCATCGAGAATTCGTTGGTCTGGATTCGGTTCCCAAAGCGATACACCTCCTGGTTGGGGGCGTAGATATACTCGAAGTCCGGATCAGAAATATAGAGGGGAGCGTTAAGAAAACCGTATTTGTAGCGCAGAAAGACTTCCGCTGCCCCGAGTATCAAAACAAGGAAAATAAAAATCTTCAAAAAGGTTTTCAGCATGAATCTTTCCTAAATTTGTAGGTCAAAGGTCTGCAAATTTAAAATTACTTTCCATTAAGACTTCACTTTTCCCAAAATGACTGTTTTGAAAAGTGCCAAATCGTCGCCCAACAGCGCCTTTTTGGTACTCACACTGATTTGGGTTTATACCTTTTACGTCAGTATTTTAACTCCCCCCTTTTTTGGCTACTTCACTGTCGATGAAAATTTTATTGCCGATTCGGGCATTTTCCTGTGGTACGGAAATACACCCCGCTGCCTCGACTGGCCTGCTACTCCCAGCCTGTTAACTTTCTTTTTGATGTTTGGACTGGCGGTAGCTGGAAGCATCGTGACGAACCGCGGTCAAATCCACGGATTATTGGATGTCTTCGAACAGTTTGATTTGCAAGCGTACCAATATTTTACAAACCGTGAAAGCTTCCTGGTGGTCGGCCGTACCGTACAACTGCTGGAAGTAGGCATCGTACTCGTGATACTGATACGATTTCTTTACCGACAGAACCACACTTTACTAACCGAGTTAAGTAGGCCTGCCCTGACTTTTATTATCATAACTTCCTACGTTGTTTGGTTCAATGCACCCGTACTTCGGCCAGAGGCCCTGTCGGGCAGCCTGTTTTTTTATATTTTGGCCAGGTTGCTTTTTACCGATCGACTGAGCAACCAGCAGATTTATTGGCTTGCGGTGCTCTTCGGGATAGTGCTGGCCGAGCGGCTTCTTTTTGTATTTGTGGTACCCATGTTGCTTGGAGGGGTATTCTATCGGTCCGAGAGAAACCACTGGAGGATGATCTTTCGATTTATTCTGCTCACACTGGCGGTCTTCGTCGTATGTTGCCCATTCATACTTACAGACCCGCTCGTGGTTCTTAAATCGTTTATTGGGGGAATCATGGCCAAGATGAACGACAAACCCATGGCCACACTGTTCAATTATGAGTTTATTGGTCTGTACCTTCAAAATCCGGTTAATTATCTGGTCCTTTTTCTGAGTGTTCTGGGGGATGGGTATTGCTTAGGCAGAGGTCAGGGTTTTATTATATCCTGATCGGCAACTGGATCTTTTTTCTTTTCCTGGTCTTGCGATCGGCTAAGATTTATGACACCCACGTTTTACCTGCCGGTATTATTACACTTTTTACAGTAGGCCTGGGCGTAGCATTTCTGGCCGAAAAGGCAGGTAACCGTCGTGACTGGGTGGTAGCGGGATTGTCCTTTGTGGTGATAATTTCCAATTTGTATGAGTACGTACAATTCCAGAGACGTAGCCATACGCCCTCCACGATCGAGTCCGCTTACTATTGGATCCAAACTCTTCCGGCAAATTCTCGCCTGTTGGTGCACCCTGCTTTGCAATTCTACCTTCCCAAGACGAAAGAGAATCTAGAAAAGGCTTTGGCTATTAATCAGGACCCGAAGCTTATGATTCGAAAGCTCAATTTTCTGTTGGGAAACAAGAGCGGTCCTACCACCGCGGATGGGGTACCGCTGGTGACCCGGTCGTTTGCATTCGAAGATGAGCGCCTCAACGAAATTCAATACCAGTTATTGATCAAATATAATGACCGAACGGCCACAAAGAAATTCAACTATGATGTGTATCTGGACGATGTAGTGCTTGCAAGCCACAGCGTAAAAACGGAGGATGCTTTAGCCGACTTCCGAGCCGGATTGTACGACTACCTGGTTACCGAAATTCGCCTGGATGATCGGCAACCCATCAAGACCTTTGCAAATAATCTGCACGAGCCCATTTATTGCTACAAATCCGAAAAATAAATCGAACTGAGGGGGTACCTTTAAGCCAGTTGGGCCATGGGTTCAGGCCTAACTTCTTTTTCAGCATCCAGGTATTTGATGCCCAGAAAGCGGATCATCACGGCATAAGGAAACCAGAAGGATACGTCATAAGGACGGCCATTTGAAATGAGCAGAACCAGAAAGTAAACGAAGAAGTAGGCAAGGAATAGGGTCAGCGGATTGGTAGGTTTGCGTAGTTCCCTGACAGTGCACATGAATAGGTGGTAGTTGAAGCCGAAGAAGAAAATAAAGCCAAAAATGCCGTGGTTAATGATTGACTCAAGAATGGGAACATCCATAAAAACGTTCTTATAGCCGGCCCCAATGATAAGCAGAGCCGGATTACCAAAGGAATTCATAAAGTATGTGATGCTTGTTACTCGTCCCATGGCTGAGGCATCCACAACAGCAGTACTGGAAACCTTTACGCCGGAAGCCGTGAAAATCACATCCATGAGCTTGGTTTGAAAACCGAACCAATAACCGTACAGTAGACTGTAAAGATCACTATATCGGCTTAGAAAAACATTAAGTCCCACGATCAGGAGCGCCAGAATAACAATATTCCTTACCCGGAAAATACTCCGACCGATTTTTGCTATATTGGAAAATCGGGCATTGAAAAATAGAAAAAAGCAGACCATTAGCCCGATGGCCAGCAGGCTCGATTTTACCTGAGCCAGGATTATTACGGCAAGACTAAAAATGATGGATACAATCAGGAAAAGCTTGATTAGTAGATGGTTATACCGCCAAGCTAAAACAGCACCGGTCAGCATACAGACCAGGCCATTCCGGGCGGCAATATGAGGATTTCCTCCTTCCTGAGCCCCGGCATTCTCAAACGTCACCGCCGCCCGCATCCCTATTTTCCAGTTCGGATCGGTAAGCAGGGAGTAAATCAGCGTGAGGTTGGAGAAAAAAGCAAACAGAAATAGGATAGGTACCAGCGTGTCTTTTACTTCATTGGGTACATGAATGAGTAAAAAGAGGAAAGCAAAAGTAAACGCGAAATTCCCGATTTCAACGAACCAGTCGAAGCCCGAGTTGTTGAAAACAAAGAAATGGTAAAGTGCAATTGCCAGGAAAAGCACCGCGTACTTAAGTAGCGTGAAATTAGGTTTGTAGAGGCGGGTAAAAAGATGCGTTGGGAACATGAGAATCAGCGCCAATCCGAAAAAATAGGCGGTAAATACATTAGAGGCAGGTCCGATGTGCAGGGTATCCCGGATAAAAAATACCAGAGGAAATCCATTAAACATCATAGCGATACCCGCCGAGTAACGCAGGAAGTGGAATAGCCTAATTAGGGATTTGGTACTCATGTCTTTCGTAAACTCTTTCTGTGGGCGATGTAATTCCAATCGTTTTGACCGAACAAATACGCCAATTTTCGTAGTCGGCAGTAAAGGTACTGCATTTTCTCAGGCAAAAAGGAAGTATTGTATTTTCCGAAGGCGATTTGTATTTGCTCGTGTTCCTGTCGACCTATCTGCGCGATGGTTGAAGATTTGGCTTCGTCATGAATCCGTAGGGCACCGGCCAATCCGTTTATTCGTTTAGCCCGCACGCCCGATTGGGTAGTAAAGCGGGTTATGAATTCATAATCAAAGGCAAATCGATACTCTGGGTCAAATGAGCCATACTGATCAAGCAGGCTTTTTTTGAAAAACAAAGACTGGTTATGAATCTGCATCCCTTCAATCAGTTGGCAAGTCAGGCTATAGGGTAAGGTCTTAAGTAGTTCCGTGACCCGGTCGTCGGGGGTTATCATAAATAGGTCTCCATATAACAAATCTACGTTCGCGCTCCGACGTGCCTCAATGCCAAAACGATCAAATGTACCGGGGAAATATACATCATCAGAATTCTGAAACCCGATCCAGTCGCCAGTGGCTTTAATAAAACCCTTATTCAGGGCATCTACCTGGCCTTTATCGGGTTCACTCACCCAATAGGCCAGGTATTTTTCATATTTCTTGATTACGTCCAGACTTTCATCCGTCGAACCGCCGTCGATGATGATATACTCCAGATTGGGGTACTGCTGGTTCAGTACACTAAGGATGGTCCGTTCAAGGTATTTTCCCTGATTAAAAGAAGGTGTTATTATCGATAGTTTCGGGTAGGTACTGTCCTGCTTAACCAAACCAGCAGGTTTCTGTAAGAAGGACTGTAGTTCGGAGGCGTACGTTTCCAGTGATTTCATGGGCAATAGCTCAATTATGGGTAAGATCGTACGTTTCAATTCGGTTTACCAGGGTTTCCAGCAGGCCAATCACTTGTTTCCTTTGCTTCCGAAAAGGTTTGATGATCGATGCCCGTCCGTACGGATTGCTTCCCGATTCGAATGAATGTACCTTTTGCGCAATGACCCTTTCTTGGTAGAGACGGCAGATTTCTTGCCAAGGCGCCTTCCTAGAAATCAGGTTTGCATGATCAGTCCAGATAGGATGGTAGACTTCGATCCCTGCAAAATCTATGGAGATCAGCGAATGCTGCTTTACCCAAAAGGTACCTTCCTTATCCTGCTCAAGGTTTTGATCAACTTGGGCATGAAGGCCAAAATGCCAACTAGGGCGACGCACCGCCTGCACGTTACTGTACAGCAGGGGTAGGTAATTCATCCATAACTGATCCATGCACATGCCCTCGCACAGGTTGAAATAGGCACGATCCATTGTACGTTCGCACCACCAATCCAGCAATTTATTTTCCTGACCATCTGGATGTAGAACCCAGCTTCCGGCATGGTACATTCCGATGTTCAAAATAGCCTTGTCATCCAGGTGGCTGCCGGGGACTATTGGATGCAGACGGTGTGGCGTGATTTGCAGGAAGTACTTTGAATTAAGAACCGATTCCAGCGAATCCAGCACCCAGATCGAGGGAGCCAGGTACATCAATCGGGTACAACGGGGATAAATCTCGAGTATTTTCCGGGCAAAAAAAGGTTTGCAGGCAGCGTTTAATTCAAAATCGTAGTACCGAAGACACATGGCTTTCGCATCAGGTACCTCTAGCTCATGGAATCGAATCACGCGCACCCATTCAGGTAAATTAACTAACGGAGCTTCATCCATCCAGCCGATTACAAATAAATAGTCGGGATTATGAAGAAGTAACGATTCGCCCAGAGTCAGGGCTTGGCGGAGTTGGTGTCGATTGCAAACGGTAAAGACAATTTTCATGGTTTAGTAACGATCCCAAAGGGGGAAATCATCGAAGTCAGTGATACTGAAAGGTATTAGATTTGGCGCAGGTACCCTATTGAATGAGGCCTGATTTTGGGCAAAATGACGGCGGGCCAGCGCATTGGGCGTTATGAGTTCAGGGCGCCACCGATTGACAAAATATTCCCAAAATAACGAATCATTCTGCGGATCCGGGTAATCCGTCAGAAAACGATTCATAGAACGTTTTTTTCGCCTCACCAGCTTCTGAAATGATTTTACCCGCCGTAAAGATATCCCCGCGCTCCGTTCAAAAGTTTGCCTTTCGTAGGATTGTGGAGCAAGATGAGCCGTAGGGCTAAATCGCCGTACCATCGACCGAACCGGAGAAACCTTCTCATCGAATGTAGGGAACGCCTGAATTAAATCATATCCCTGGCGACACCAGTAGGCCAGTTCATTTTTGGTAACCACAGTGTTCAATTCCAGAATCAAAAGGTACCTGCTCCAGCTAAACTGTTCGTACAAATTTTCGCCAAGCAACAGCTTCGTGTACCCGGTGCGGTTGGCAAGGTACCTCGGGTCGAAAGAAACAGAATCGGCCGTGGGACAAATGGACCGGACTTCATCCGACAGTGTGAGGGAATCACTTTTTAGAAAGGTAATCGGAAAGTCACCCAAGTGCCTCTGACATGTTTGAAGCGAATAGGTTTCGAGAGGAGTAAGGGGCAATCCGAAAAGCGGGACAAGGACGGTGACTAATTCGGTCATTAGTGGGAATCGATGAGCCGCATCAAAGTACGGAGGGGGGTTGTCAGTCCTTTACGGATTCGGCTATACTTATAAATTTTTTCGGGCTTGATGTACACGCAGGTAAAATTTCGGTAGTAGGAATTGCCGTGGGCCATTAGCCGTTCACGGTACAGTTCGAAAAGCTCGGTCAAGTCGGGTCGTTGGTGGAAGTCATAACGGTTCTGGTACTTGGAAACTACGTCCGGTCGGGCGGGATCATAACCACTGAAATGGAAAAACTGGAGCGGATACCCCTCATTTACCATGAAGGTACCCTTCTGCTTTGTGAACGTGCGTTCATGTAGATTCCAATAAGCCGCATTGTAGCCAGGATTGCTTTCAATACAAGTATTTTCCACAAAAAGAGGTAGGAAATTCATCCAGTTCTGATCCACGAACAAACCGTCACACAGGGCTATGAGGCATTCGTAGCGTAGTTTTTCGGCCCACCAGGCCAGGAACTTCCGGGTAGATTCGCTTCTTCGGAACCCACAGAAACCCAGGTTATACAAGCCCGTGTTGAGATGATCCAGCTCACTGGGTTTTTTCGTATCGGCAATGGGTACGGTAAGGTGGGGAGTCAGAACCGCCTCGTGGGTATCGAGGGTAGCAAGCAGAGCGGTCAGAGGCTGGAAAACGATGATGTCGGGATCCAGGTACAAGATTTTGTCCGCCCCGGGATATGTTTCATAAAAATACTGAAAATAGAAAGGCTTGACCGCGGTGTTGAGTTCGGTGATATTGTATCGCTCGCACAAATCATCGAAAGCCTCGATGCCGATGGTATGAACTTCTACCAGCGTGCAATCGGGCTCGTAACCAGGTGCAAACGTTATATTTTCCAACCGATCCACCAACCCCACGAAATAGGTGATATCTGGATTAGTCCTGCGCAGAGACTCGCCCAAAGTACGGGCTTGCGCCAGGTAATTGATGGAACAGATTGTGAAAGCGATGGTCATGCCAGAGGTACGTTTTCGGAAACCGGAACAGGCATGAGATCATGGATAATCGTCAGGATTTTTTGAATACTTTGTTCGGTGTTATGACGCTCAAGTACCTTGTGGTGAGCAGCTTTGCCCTTTTTTTTACGTAACACCGGATCATTGATCAGGGTAATGATAGCTTGGGAGGCGGCAGCAACATCAAGATACCCCACGACCTCACCGGCATCCTGCTCGACCAGTTCAGGCGCACCACCCGCTTTCTCAAAACAGATGATCGGTTTCTGAAGTAGAGCTGCTTCCAGAACAACCAACGGGTAGGGGTCTTCCCGCGAACTCAATAAAAAAAGGTCGAACCGATTCATAATATTCAACGCTTCCGGCGTAGGGGGGATTAGAATGATTTGCCGGGAAAGGCCGAAACGTTCGATGTCGAACTTTATTTGTTCGTAGAAGGCATGCATAGGACCGGCACCTACCCACACAAAGTAGATGGGACGCGTCGGCATGGTTTCGATCACCTGGCGGGCAATGAGATTAAAAATATCGTTTCCTTTGCGCCATTCGGCATTCCCGCAGCCCCCGATTATAATAGCATCGGCCTCGGTAGGAAGGGCAGGGTGAGTGTAGTGTGGATCCAGGGAAGCAAGGTTATTCAGTATTTCCCCTGAATTGATTAACGTAAATGTACTCACGCGGGACGTAGGATACCCATAGTCACGTATGTAGAAATCAGCCACGGCCTTCGAGACGGCAATCAGGTGATCGCACTTTTGGAGCAGGAACCGAAGGGACTCGGGTGCCGTGTAGGTAGCCACGGACATTTCGAGTTCGTGGGCAAAAAGGACTACCGGAAGCGCATGCAGGAAAACGAGGTTCTGCTGGTAAAAAGCGGCATTGGCCACTGAATTGACAAATACCAGCCCAATATTCAGCTGCGACAATTCGGTTTCAAGACGGAGGTGTACCTTTGCATTGGTGCCAGCCGAGGGAAGGCGAAGAAAAGGTATCTTCTCAACCCCTTTTTTGATTTTACTCAGCAACGGAGATGATGGAGGGGATTCGAGGAGGGTACAGGAGGTAACCGCTTTGAAGTCCTCCACCAGATCGCCCCCATCGCAGAGCAGCAAATGGGAGGAAATGCCCTGAGCCTTTAACAGCTTGATGAGTTGGAGTAGCAACAGCTGGCTGCCCGCCCGGTTGGCGTCGTGGGAAATAAATAAAACCCGCTTAGAGTGCATCAATCGTTTTTTGCTAAGAAACCTCCCGACAAAGGTAGGTATGTTCAATAAGCTTCAAAACTTTTCTTGCCTGGAACCTTCTTGGCCGGGTTTCCGATGTAGATACCCCATTCCTCGGTTTCTTTGGTAATCGCCGAAGCCATTCCCACCAGGGTACCCTGGGCGATGCGGGTGTAATCGCGGATGGTGGCGTTGACACCGAAAAACGAATACGACTCTACCTGGCAGTGGCCTGACAGTACCACGTGGGAGGTAAAGAAAACATGATCGTGAATCTGTCCGTGGTGACCGATGTGGTTGCCACTCCAGAGTACGACATTGTTGCCGATGGTGGTGAAGGGCTGAATAGTATTGTCTTCCAAAATGAAACAGTTCTCCCCGATCAAT
Organism: Salmonirosea aquatica; assembly: GCF_009296315.1. Lineage (NCBI taxonomy): Bacteria > Pseudomonadati > Bacteroidota > Cytophagia > Cytophagales > Spirosomataceae > Salmonirosea > Salmonirosea aquatica. The sequence continues at coordinate 6,098,671 of NZ_WHLY01000002.1, read as the reverse complement.
CCCCGATTCAAGAGCGTGGCTTTTGAACTGATATATGAAATGAATGAATACCCTTTGGCTTTGGCTTCCTGATACACTTTCTCACGGTTTCGGTTCATATTACGAGCCGTCAGTGGGGCAAAAAAAGCATATTCCTGGGGAGGAAACAGAGTTTCCACATCTTCGAAGGCCACCAGGGGTAAACCGCGGAACGACTCTTCTTTCAGATATTCCCGGTTTACGGTAAAAGCCACGACCTCATGCTCCGAATCATGTTCCAGATAAAAATGAGCTAATTCTGCCGTATCTAAAACTCCAAAAAGTACCACTTTTGCCATAATCAAACGAGTTCAAAGTCAAGTAAAAGCTCCTGAGTGTTGGTCATGTCATTGAACATCAACACGTCCAGGATGGACAGCCAAGGTACGAAAGCATTTTTAAATTGCGGGTAGGGGTGAGGATTGCTTTTAATAAAATTCAGTTGGATCCCCTGTGCTTCAAAATGCGCTCGACCGTATAACTCCTGTCCTCCAATGGGATTGATATACTGGGTTGCACCCTCTTTATTACAAATGTCCAGAATGCGCGCCTGTCCTTTAAGCGACGAGTTTTCATAGATGCGAGACGATCTCACGAGTTCGGTTTCGATGCCCATGTACCCCTTCAGAATTAGCAACGACCGATAAACCAGGTCAGCAATATCCGTGGCTTCAAGATGTAGTATTTCTTCAAAGATGGGGAAAACGGTCGGGAAGTAGGGCGCTTTCTGGTAGGCCTGCTGTACGGTTTTGATAAGCTTTTTCCGCCAGGAGGCCTCGCCCGTCATCTTTACTTCATGGATTAGTTTATTCTGACTGGCGTTGTCCAGGGGTACAGTGAACAAATGTGGTTTTCCACCAAGCAAAATACTATTACGGTTCACCCAACCCCGATTGATAAAATTCACATCGTCGTACAATACGAATTTGTCCACCGTATTCAGCAATTGAAAATAGCCGATGTAGGGTAGAAAATAAGGCTGCATGATCGCAACAGTCATCTCGTGAAGAAGGTTATTTTAGTTTTCGCAGGTAGTAATCTTCCCCTTTTACCATAAGGCCTTGCATGGTAGTATCGGTACCAAGGCGCAGGTCGCCGGGCTGGGGATTCAGTACGCTGCGATCAAAAAATAGATAATCGGCCTCGGGAGGTATAGGTTGCAACCCCTTCTCGAACGGATTTATGGAAATAAGCCGCCGGCTAAGGTTCTTCCCATACAGGGGGTACTCGAAATCGTCATTGATGGTCCCTAGTGCCACTGTAGCGTCTTGGGGTACGATAGAATCGAACCGTTGGTAGGCTGGGTAAGTGTCAGGGCGGGCAAAAGTTTGAAATTTAATCCGATCGGCGGTGAAGGCCGATTCGTATCCGTAGGCCGGCAAGGGTAGGGCACGGATGTTCAGATAAACCGACATGATGGCTGATACACAACCCAGCAGCACGACCATTCCCACATACATTTTCCAGACCCAGCGGCGGGGTTTGAGAATAGATAGCCGGTGGTTGGAAAACAGCATGAGTAAGAACAGGGAGCCCAGTAGACCCGTTTCGATAAAATACCGGCCCTTGAAAGTATCATACGGAGCCGAATAAGCGATTGCAATAAAATGGAGGCTAATGGCTGCCGCAAGAAACCAATGCGGACGGGATCGGAAAATGCGCAACAGGGTAAGGAGAACCAGCGGTAATACCATCGCAAATCCGAAAATACCCCAATACGGATTGGCATTGTATGATTCAAAGCGCCCCTGAAAAGTAAAAGGTACTATGGAGAAATCGGTTTCTTCGTCAAGCCTCATGTGAAGCTTATCTTCCATGAACACGAGGGGCTTACGAATCCATTGATTCAAATCATAGCCCCATTGGGCGTTTCTCAGGCCATCCAGATTAAAAAAATCGTAGCTATACCGGACCAGATTGCGGCTACCCTGTTCGGCCAGATTCCTTAACCCACCCGCCCTTTCGACCGACTGATGTCGTAACGCTGTCGGAGGACCAATGGGATGCCCGAAGACCTGAATATTTTTCACATAACCGGTGGGTAGGGTGTAAATCAGAATCGCCAGGATGATAGCGATACCCAGTCGAAGCATCCGTTCCAGAGTGATTCGGAAAGAGGAAGCAATGAAAACTGTGTACAGCATGATGACGAAAACCGAAGGCAAAAGCAGGACGAAAGTCACCTTATGACCAAGTACAATGCCAAAGACAAGCCCCGAAAGATATAGGTATTTATTGAGCCGGGTGGCATGGTAAGTATACAGGAAATAGAGCAGACAACTCAAATAGGCAGTCAGAACGATGTCTGTTTCGGTGGTGATGGCCTGCATTAGGAAATCCAGAAACAGGCTAAAGGCCAGGGCGCAGAAAAAACTTGCCGACAAATTGCGGCCGATCCGTTGCGAAATTCCAAAAACGGCAACCAGAGTGATCCAGTAGGCGCTATGATGAATAAGTTTGAAAGCATTCTCGGTTTTCCCGAAAATCAGGTAGCTGTAAATCTGGATGGCCGTAACACTCTTGGGGTAGGTGTCCATATTCCAGTTGGTACCCCCGAAATGCTCCATAGTACCTCGCTGAATGTATCGTATGGCCCGGTTCAGATGTCCCGTCATGCTATCCCATTCATTGGGTACCGTGAATAGTACCAACAGCAGATTGGTGATACCGATGATCAGCAGGGTACCCATCATCAAGCTGAAAAGAACTTTGAGATAAGGGGAAAGTTCCAGAAACCATTCACGAAAGGTACCTGCTCTGTTTTGGAGTAACTTCCGCACTGAGAAGGGGGAAGCAGAAGGAACCAAACGGCGCCATATCAAGAAATGAGCCCCGAGTATCAGGAAAGTACCCACTATCCAGGCCAGTGCGCTGGCGGTCAAATCCAGTGCTGAAAGAATAAAGCCCGTGGGTATGACGCTACCGACAAAAAGGACGAACGTACACAGAATCCACTCGACCAGAGAGGGCTGGCTAATGACCTTCGCGACCAGGCCCACCGCCGCAATGAATGCAAAAAAGAAGAATCCAAACATTAGCTCCATGACGTAAAGGTCATAGGTTTTTATTAATGATTTGGCTGATACGTTCTATTTCTTTGGATTCGAGGCCTACATAAAGGGGCAGACTCAACACGCGCAGAGCAATATCTTCTGAAACCGGGCAGGAATAAGTGCGAGGCATAAAAGGTAGGGTGTTAAGGGAAGGATAAAAATAACGGCGGGGAGCAATTTCATTTTGCAGTAAAGCCGCCTGAACCCGGCGCATGGTAGCTTCCGACTCAAATACTACGGGGTAGTAGGCGTAGTTGTATTCAATGGTGGGGTTGATATAGGGCTTCCGCAGGCGTTCCCAGTCCAGTATTGCATCATAGACGTCGAATACCTCTTTCCGGGCCGCAATAATGGCGGGTACCTGTGGTAAATTACATAGCCCCATAGCAGCATGGAATTCCGAGTTTTTGCCGTTAATGCCGGCAAACTTGTACTCTTCATCACCCCGATGGCCAAATGCCCGCAACAGCTGCAACTTTTCGTGCAGTTCTGGATGATTGGATATTATCGCACCACCCTCTATGGTATGAAAAACCTTAGTAGCATGAAAACTACAGGTACTTAAATCACCGTAAGAGAGAAGGGATCGACCGTTGAGCGTTACACCAAAACCATGGGCGCTATCATATATAACCCGGAGTGAATATTGACGAGCAATCTTTTCGATTTCTTCCACCGCGCAGGGATTCCCGTATACGTGAGTGGCCATGATGGCTTCCGTATCCGGAGTAATGGCTGCCTCGATTAGATCAGGATTGATATTGAAGGTATCGGGATCAATGTCCACAAACACAGGAGTACAGTTCTCCCACAAAATAGAATTGGTAGTGGCGCAATAGGAAAAAGGCGTTGTGATAACTTCCTTTTTGATTTCCAGTGCCTTAAGGGCAATCTGTAGAACAATGGTACCATTGCCACAGAAGTACAGCTGATCCACTCCCAAGTAGGCTTTTAACTGTTCTTCTAGTGTCTGTAGAAGTGGGCCGTTGTTGGTAAGCTGGACATTATCCCATATTTGGTGGATATAGCGGATATATTCTTCCCGGTCAGGAAGAAATGCTTTTGTTACGTTAATCATTCACTACGGATTCGGTTTGGCACAAGGTGAAATTTAACTGGGGGCGGATATAACCCGGCCACTTGCCATACCATGTGACGTTCTCGCGGTAGTCCTCAATATCGAAAGAAAGGGCCTCCTCCATATTGTATATGACGCTACTTGTATCCTTAACCACCATGATGGAAATCATGTATGAACCATCATTGAGGAAATGACCTGGAATTTCGAGTGTTCCAACCATAATACCCTTTCCGTAGGGTTGCGAGGGGGTACCTACATTAAAAATGCACTCGCCCGTATATGAATACAAGTGAAGACTCAGGTTGAGTTGGGCATCCTCCACCATATTCCAGAATTCAAACTGCACCTGCATAGGGGTCCTGACGTCGATGTGAGTCAGGTTATTTAGATATTCGGGGACAAGTCGGAAACTTTTGACACGGATCTCATCATTTCCTGGGGCTGAGTTGGGATTTTCCCACGAACGTTCCAATTGTTTCTGAGAAACGCGACTCAGGTAGGTAGTTACAATGTGGGAAGTTTCACCCTGATCGATCAAACGTCCCTTTTCGAAATAAAATGATTTGTTGCAAAGTGCCTGAATCGCCGTGAGGTTATGACTGACAAAAAGCAAGGTACGTCCGCTTTCCGATACGTCACGCATCTTGCCCAGGCACTTCTTCTGGAACTCAGCGTCACCTACGGCCAAAACCTCATCGATGATCATGATTTCAGGCTCGAGGTGAGCGGCGATGGCAAAACCCAGGCGTACATACATCCCTGAAGAATAGCGCTTCACGGGTGTATCAAGGAATTTCTCCACTCCGGCGAAATCCACGATGGCATCGAATGATTTCTTGATTTCACCTTTATCCATACCCAGAATTGCTCCATTCAGAAAAATATTCTCTCGACCAGTCAACTCAGGATGAAAACCGGTACCTACCTCTAGCAGGCTAGCCACCCGGCCGTTGATGCTTACCTGGCCGGTAGTAGGATCGGTAATACGGCTCAGGATTTTAAGAAGGGTGGATTTGCCAGCCCCGTTATGGCCCACAATGCCAATGCGATCGCCCTGGTCGATGGTAAAGCTCACATCTTTTAAGGCCCAGAATTCCTCCTTTTCTTTTTCCTGAGGGAATTTTTCTTTCTTTTTCCGGGAAAACAAACCGTCCATGGTGTCGGATACCACATCGCGCAGTGTGGACGATTTCCGAATGCCCTGGTGATTGATTATATATTTCTTACTTATATTTTCGGCTGATATTACATGCATGGGCAGGTACTCTGCTATCAGATATGATCTACGAATGTATTTTCCTTCTTACGAAAGTACAGAACAGACAGGAACAAAGCTATTGATGAAACAATTAATGTAGAATAAAGACTTTGGGGATCAAAGTAGGAATTATCACCCAATAGACACCATTTGAAGCCGTCGATAATGCCAACTACGGGGTTCATAATGTAATATTTATATAATGTAGGGTGATCCTGCAGCACAAGTCGGGTACTGTAGGCAATCGGACAGATGTACATGCCGATTTGAACGATGAACGGAATAAGCTGACCTATATCCCGAAAACGTACATTGACTACCGCAAAAAATAGTCCAAATCCCAAGGAACAAAGAAAAGTAAGGATTACGAATAAGGGCAGAAACACGATATTGATACTCGGTGGCTGACCATAGTATACACTGAGCCCCATAAAGAGAACCAGGGAGATCAGAAAGTCAATAAATCCTACCGATACCGCACTGAGAGGCATAAGAAGTCTAGGAAAATAGACCTTCGATACCAAATTGGAATTCAGAACAATACTGTTGCTGATCTGCGTAAAAGAACCGGCAAAAAAAGTCCAGATGGTGAGCGCACCCAAAATCATGTGGGGGTACTTGATGCCGGGATCAGGCGGTAGTTTAGCGATCAAGCTAAATACGACAGCCATAATGATCATCGTCATCATGGGACGTATTACGCTCCACGCTATTCCAAGCAACGTTTGTTTGTAGCGGACCGAAATGTCGCGTTTGGATAAAATCCACAGCAACTGCCGATTCATCCACAGATCGCGCCAGTAATCTTTTTCTGATCCTCCCGCTTTGATTGTAATCCTGTGTGCCATTGAAAATATTTATACGCGGGTATCCTCCATGATCGTAGAATAAACACCCTTAAAATATACAAATACAAAAGCAAGCGCCAGGCCAATTAACAAACCAATTTGCGCTCTTTTTGCATCGTCGGCTTTGCGGTCAATGGGCTTTTTCACGGGTTCGATTATCGTAAAAAGGGGTGCCTCGCGCACGAGAGAAACCTTCATAGCTTCGACGTTTCGCATGGCCTCAACATAAAGCTGTTGAACAAACTCGGAACTTCTTTGGAGCTTATTGACCTGGACTTTTCCCATGGGATCGGTAATAATGGAACTGTAGTCCACCTGACGTGCCAACCGATTTTCAGTCCCTCCCAGTATTCTCGAAAGCGAATCAGCCCGGTTCTTAAGCAGAGTGAGGGTTTTACGGGTTTTGGAGGTCAGGTTTTCGGTGTATACTTCTTCCACAGTTTCCAGTAGGGTATTAGCCCAAAGCTCGGCCAACAAGGGGTCTTCCATACCTACCTGAATCATAATAAAAGAAGATTTGCGATCAGGTTGGTACACATCCGTTGCTATCCTCATGCCATCCACCACATCGTTCAGGGCCATTTGCTCCTGAGGGGTGAATTTTTCTGGGTCTTTTTTGGTAAAATGGAATTTCTGATATTTGGGTACGTTTTCCCATTCGCGTTCCAGTATTCCACTTGAATCAATATAAAAATTGGCAAGAAGCATTTTTTTATTATTGACCTCGACTTCTTTCATCAAGGCCCTTTGCACAACTGGTCGGGATTCAACGAAATGGAAAAAGTTCTCACCTGTAAAAATGTTAGCATCAGGGGTACTGTTAAGACCCAATAAACCAGCAACATCGCCAAATCCCTGTGGGGAGGAGCTACCACCAGCACCCAAATTGAACAGAATGGTAGCCTGGAATTGATCGGGCTTCTTTAGATATATGTCAAGTGCATAACCTATCCCATAGCCGATGAGGGAGAAGAGTACAATTAGCTTCCAGTTTCTAAAAATGGCGTCTTTGGCGGACGCCATTTTTAGTATCACCACCTTAGGTGAAATCTGATCTTCGGGCAGGTTTTCATTTACTATCTGTGCCATAATGGAGATGGATTATTACCGGATTGTGCGGAATGCCAATACGGATAGAATAAGGGTGAACAACGTAGAAGTAATCGAAATACCCTGTTGCAAAATCTGCTGGGTAGTAAGTTCATTTCCAACTTTCGAAGGTACGTATATTTCCGAACCCGGCTCTACCTTTGGGTATACGTTGAATACCAGGAACTTCCTAGTGCGATCAACCGAGCCATTGGGATATTTAACAAAAGAACTTCGTTTAAGGGATTGCCGTGTGAATCCTCCTGATTGCGAAATAAAATCAAGAAAAGACATTGATTCATCATACTTCACGGTAGTAGGATACAAAAGCTCCCCTTTTACCTGAACCGTTTCGAGCCGCTTGGGTACGCGCAAAATATCACCTTGCTGAACGATGATATTGTCGTTGGAATTCGGGTTTTTCAAAATTTTGTCCAACCGAATGTTAATGTATTCCTGCCGCACACCGGCTTCCGCGTTTGTCGTAACGGCTCCCTTTTTAAGGTCGTTTTGAATTTGGTTCAGGGCCGTAGCGGTTTGCTGGGTCTCAAAATCTGAAACCGGAGTTCTACGGATTAGGGTGGCTCCCTTTACATAGGCCAAGTTGGTGAGCCCACCCGAGCGGTCAATAAGGTCCGTAATTTTCTCATTTTTACTTTCGATCCCATATTCTCCGGGATTAAGAAATTCACCATCTAGTGTGATGAACTGCTGCTCCTGATAATTTGGGGATTTACGGACAATGATTTCATCAAAAGGCATCAACGGAAATCCGCTATCTTTTCCGTTTAAACTCAGATCCCGATTGACATCAAAGCGAAACGTTTGGGAAATACTTGCGTCCGAGGCCTGGGGATCAGAGTTGCGTACCCGACGCACCACTTCAACCTGGGAGGCCTTGGCCGATTCCTTGAAACCACCCGCCATCAATATGACGTCTTCAAGAGTCATATTAGTCATGTAGGCGAAATTTCCTCCGTTATCTCCAATTTTAGGATTATTCACTTCTCCCTGAATATGTACTGAAGATTGCTCAGCAAGGTCGAACCGGGATGGAATGGTGACTTTATCAAGACGGGTAAGGAGCAAATCTTCTGCGGTACCATTGATGATATCCGCCAGATTCAAGGGGATGTTTTCTACCGACTGGTCAGCCCGAGTGCGCGAAACATAGATACGTCCCGTAAAAGCATCTTCCCGTAGTCCCTGCGCGTGCTCAATCAGAACTTTCAGTGAGGGATTATTATCGATGGAATATTCGCCGGGTCGCATGACTGCACCTTCAATCGTAACAATATTTTCAAACCGGTCCAGAACTGTTTCAACCTCAATTTCATCCCCGGTTTCCAAAACGAACTTGTCAAACTGATCGCTGTAAACATCTAATATGCGGCGTTCACGCGGCGTTATCCGATAGACTTTTACTTGACCCCGATACGCAATGTCTGTGAATCCTCCGGCGTAGCCGATGATATCGCTAAGCACTTCACCTTCCTTGGGTTCATACAGACCCGGTCTTTTGACATTACCGATGAGCTCAACACGCTTTTTGTAATAACCTACCGTAATTCGGTCATTATCCTGTACCCGGATTGCGCCTTCCAGAGTACCAGAGGTAAGGAAAGGATAAATGTCAAAAGTGGAAACCACTTTATTATTCCGGATTACTTTGACTTCCCGAAAGGTACCTATTTCGTTGGGGCCGCCTGACTGGTACAGCGCGTCGAAGGCTGATGAGAGCGAGGTGAGCGAATAACTACCCGGGTTGATAACCTCACCAGTCACGAAAACATTTACTTCACGCGTCTGGCTAAGAGTAAGGGTAAGTTTGGTAGGGGCCGAATTCCCCCCCGAACCTAGTAGACTGGGAATGTATTTGGAATAACGGCTCAGCAGGATTTTCTGAGCTTCTTCGATGGACTTGCCTCCCACATTCACATTGCCGACCCGTATCAATGAGATAAAGCCGTCTCGGTTTACGATCAAATCCTGCGTCGGCAATTCGGCATAGCCGTTAATATAAAGTGTTAAGGCGTCACCTGGACCTATGGTATAGTCAGAGGGTGTGGCTATACTTTTCCCGGAAATAGGCTCGTACTGTTTATTGGCGAATACATCAAAGCCAAATATTTTATCGCGAAGCTCCTGTTTCTTCTGGTCAACGACCGAAGCTGCATTTTTTTCGTTTTCTGTTTTTTCCTGGTCAGCGGCTTTCAAAGCTGCCTCGGCTTGAGACTTGGCATCCTGGGGATTTACATCCGTCTGAGCATTAGCGGTCGTTTGAGGCGTATTGGCGGACGTTTGGGGTGCATTGGGATTCGTGGGAGTATTCGTATTACTTTGACTAGAGGCGTTTCCAGGCCTACTGGTAGTGCTGGCCCCTGTGCCCGATGTGGAAGGAGCACCGGTAGGAGCAGGAGTAGTTACTTGGGAAAAAACGGGTGAAAGAGCAATGCAGAAAACCACAAGTGCGAGCAGAAGGTTTTTCTGATAAATTGCAGGACTATTCAGGATCATTAGTTGGCTGGCTATGAATTGTTCGTTGGGAATGTTGACGTTTTATCGAAACGAAACGTTAAGAAATAAAGAAGTGTGTCTTTTAAAAGTGCAAATCTTGTTCAAATATTTGAAAGGGCAAAGTAAAGCAGATTTTTCCTATTTTTAAAGAATTCCTATTTATCGGAAATTTACAGCTGCATTTCCATAAGGTAACGTTATTTGAATTATCATACGTATCTGTTCTTATTTTATTAATATCATAACTTAGTAGTGCAATGGCAGAAACTAATCCAGTACAATATGATGAAAGCAGTATCCGATCACTTGACTGGAAAGAACATATCCGGCTAAGACCGGGGATGTATATCGGGAAACTAGGGGATGGAGCATCCGTGGACGACGGAATATACGTGCTGGTGAAGGAAATAGTCGATAACTCTATCGATGAGCACATGATGGGAAACGGTAAAACCATCGAAATAAAAATTTCCGAACACAGGGTTGAAGTGCGGGACTATGGACGGGGCATACCCCTGGGGAAAGTGATAGATTGCGTCTCCAAGATCAATACGGGAGGAAAATACGATTCCGGGGCCTTTCAGAAGTCCGTGGGTCTAAACGGTGTGGGTACCAAAGCCGTCAATGCACTTTCTAATTATTTCAGGGTCCAGTCGTTTCGGGATGGAAAGACCAAATGGGCCGAATTTGAACAAGGGGAACTGACAAATGAATCGGGCGAAGAACCATCGAGCCAACGAAACGGGACATTCATAGCTTTCGAGCCTGACAACCTTATCTTTAAAAACTTCAAATATATTCCGCAGTATCTGGATTCCATGATTCGGAACTACTGCTACCTGAATGCAGGCCTTACGATCAACTTCAATGGGCAGAAATATTTCTCCCAGAATGGCTTGCTGGACCTTTTACGTGACAAAACGGACGAAGATTCGCTTCGATATCCGATTATCCATTTGAAAGGAGAGGATATTGAGTTGGCCATGACCCACAATAACCAGTACGGTGAAGAATATTATTCGTTTGTAAACGGCCAGTACACTACGCAGGGAGGTACCCACCTGACGGCATTTCGGGAATCGATTGTAAAGGTTATACGTGAACACTTTAACAAGGAATACGCCACCGAAGATGTGCGAAGTTCCATTGTGGCCGCCATTGCAATTCGGGTACAAGAGCCCATTTTTGAGTCCCAAACGAAGACTAAGCTTGGCTCAAACACGCTTTCACCTGATCCGAACAGCCAGTCGGTACGCTCGTTTATGAACGATTTCGTCAAGGAGCGCATTGACAATTACCTGCACATGCATCCCGAAACCAGGGATGCCATTAAGAAAAGGATCGAACAGTCCGAGAAGGAGCGAAAGGAATTGGCAGGAATTAAGAAACTCGCCAACGAGCGGGCCAAAAAAGCAAACCTCCACAATAAGAAGCTTCGCGATTGCCGTCAGCACCTGACCGATGCCAAATTGGAAGAACGATTCAATACCACACTTTTCATAACAGAGGGTGACTCCGCCAGTGGATCCATTACAAAATCACGTAACGTGCAGACCCAGGCGGTGTTCAGTCTGCGGGGTAAGCCACTCAATTGCTTTGGGCTTACCAAAAAAATCGTGTATGAAAATGAGGAGTTTAACCTTCTTCAGCATGCTCTCGATATTGAAAATGGGATCGAAAACCTGCGCTTCAACCGGATCGTGATTGCTACGGATGCGGATGTGGACGGTATGCACATCCGATTGCTAATTATGACATTTTTTCTGCAATTTTTCCCGGATTTGGTACGGAATGGCCATCTTTACATTTTGGAAACCCCCCTTTTCCGGGTTCGTAATAAAAAAGAAACCGTGTATTGCTACTCGGAAGAAGAAAAGCAGCAGGCCGTGCAACGCCTGGGCAACAAACCTGAAATAACGCGTTTTAAGGGCTTGGGTGAGATCTCGCCGGAAGAGTTTGGTACCTTTATTGGCGAGGAGATGCATCTTGAACCCATAATCCTGCAAAAAGAAACCTCTATCCAGAAGTTATTGACCTACTTCATGGGGAAAAACTCGCCGGATCGTCAGAAATTTATCATTGATAATTTGAAAGTGGAAAAAAATATTGAAGAATTAGCAGCTTAAATTAATTCCGAAAGAACCGGGGTAGCTTAGTGCCCGCTCCCCGGTTCTTTCATTCATTCTACGCATACCCTCTCTTGGATTTATCAGAACTCAGACAACGGATTGATGCCCTGGATGACCAACTCCTGCTTTTACTCAATGAGCGCATGGAGCATGTCAAAGCCGTAGGCGAGGTAAAACGAGCCCAAAAAGCAATCATATATCGCCCCGAGCGCGAGAAACAGATACTGGATCGGCTCACCAGACAAAATAATGGCTTGCTGTCGCGGTCGGCCATTGAGGCCATTTTTTTGGAAATATTTGCCGTGTCGCGCAATCTTGAATTGCCCGAACGCATTGCCTACCTCGGACCAGAGGGTAGCTTTACCCATCAGGCGGCAGAAAGCCGTTTTGGTGGTATGAGCGAATATCTGGTGCTCCCTACCATACATTCAATTTTTGACAGTGTGGAAACAGGGCGTGCGCGCTTTGGCGTAGTACCGATCGAGAATAATCAGGAAGGTATGGTGGGTGAGACGGTAGATTTACTCCGTGAAAAAGAGCTCCATATTGCTGCCGAAGCCTACCTTTCCATACATTTTGCCTTCGCTTCCCAATTTGATTCATTGACCCAAATCCGTCGAATCTATTCTAAGGATATCGCTTTCCGGCAGTGTAGCAAGTTTTTGAGAGAGTACTTCGAAGATAATCGCATTGAACTAATCCCTGTGGAATCGACGTCAAAAGCCGCCAAACTGGCTTTCAACGAGCCCGACTCGGCGGCGATCTGCTCGCATATTGCCGCAAGGCTTTACGGAGTGCCGGTGCTATTCGACAACATTGGTGACAGTGACCAGAACCGAACCCGGTTTTTGATCATCTCTAAGAACTTCACCAATCAGAAAAGTCAGGCGGATAAGACCACAATCATTGCCAACCTACCCAATACCCATAAACCAGGGGTACTTTTCGATTTTTTAAAGGATTTCTATGATCGGGGAATTAATCTGACCAAAATAGAAAGCCGCCCTCTTCGCCAGGGATCATCGTTTCGTTACTGGTTTCTGGTTGAATTCGAGGGACACTACGAGGATGAGGCGATCCGGGAAATTCTGGCCAAGTACGGTAATAATCTCAAAGTGCTGGGAAGCTATGTGCGGACCGCCTAGCCCGACAGGACAGGTATGAAGACACTAATGAACTGGTAAATATTGAAGTGCAGATTCCTTATCCAGGTGTAGTTGTTGTACCAGAGCTTGGATACTTTCAAATTTCAATTCGGGTCGGAGGTAGTGCCTGATCTGGATTTCTAGATGTTCACCGTAGATATCCTCTTTGAAGTTGAAGAGGTGTACTTCAATGGTACGCGTACTGCCATCTACGGTAGGCCTTACACCAATGTTCAGCATACCGCTGAGCAGTTGTTCTCCCTTCCGGACATGCACGGCGTACACCCCGTTGGCCGGTATCAATTTATAGGTTTCCCGCACCTCGATGTTTGCCGTAGGGTACCCCAGGGTGCGACCCAGTTGCTGGCCTTTCACCACGGTACCTGAAAAGGCATAAGGCCTTCCTAACAACTCATTTGCCGTGGATACTTCACCCCGCGAAAGGGCATTTCTAATACGAGTGGAGCTTACAGCCAGAGCGTCAATGTCCTGTCGGGGGATTTCCTCAACTTCAAAACCATAGGACGGAGCCTTTTCCTGTAAATATTCAAAACTTCCTTCTCGATTCCGGCCAAAGCGATGGTCGTAGCCTATCACGAATTTCTTAGTACCGATGCGATCTACCAGAACCTGTTGAATGAATTCTTCGGAAGAGAGTTCAGAAAATGCCCTTGTGAAAGGAGTAATGATAAGATGGTCGATCCCCAGCTGACTGAACAATGCGACTTTCTCCTCGATAGTAGATAGAAGTTGCAAGTTCTGGCTGTCGTTTGAAACGATCATTCGAGGATGTGGCCAAAAGGTGAGCACTACGGATTCACCCTGAAGTTGGATACTTAGCTCCCGCAAACGGCTCAGAATCTTTTGGTGCCCCCGATGGACCCCATCGAAGGTACCGCTCGTAACGACGGCGTAAAGACGTTTTTGAAATGATTCGAGACTATGGTAAACGTTCATCAATCGTTGGTAAGATTCAATTCAGTCCGTTTGTCATTGATATATCGCTCCATCGGTACTGAATCAGAAACCGAAAAATCACCAATTCGGGTTCGCCGTAAAGCTGATAAATAGGCACCACTTTCCAGTATTTGTCCAAAATCACGTACCAGGCTGCGGATGTAGGTACCTTTGCTGCATACAATCCGGAAATGAACAGTAGGGAAGTCTTGGGAATCTATTTCAAAGGTATGGACTGTAACTTCCCGCGGTTTGATTTCGACGGTCTCGCCCCGCCTGGCCTTTTTATAGAGTCGTTCACCATTCAAACGCACGGCCGAGTAAATGGGAGGAAGCTGCTGAAGCGTACCCGAGAGTTGCAGAGCCGTTCTTTCCAGGGCTTCCTGGGTTATATGATCGACTGGAAAATCCCTATCGAATTCAGTTTCCAGATCCACAGATGGGGTCGTCTTTCCTAATACCAGGGTACCCTCGTACTCTTTTTCCTGAGCCTGGTAGGAATCGATTTGTTTGGTCTTTTTTCCGGTACACAAAATAAGCAATCCGGTAGCCAGAGGATCGAGGGTACCTGCATGCCCTATTTTTTTGAATTTACAGGCCCACTTCAATTTTTTCACTACATCGAATGAAGTCCAGGTTAATGGCTTGTCGATTAGAATCAACTCGCCTTCATCGGGTGCATGATCAGGCTGGGGTACCTCACTCATTTTCAAACAATATCCAGTTCATAGCCCATTGCCAATAGAGCCAGCAATATGATACCCAGTATGATACGGTAGTAACCAAATACCTTGAAGCCGTAGCGGGTAAGAAAATTAATAAAAAAACGGATAGCCAGCATGGCCACTATAAAGGCGATGGCATTTCCAAAGAGAAGGATTTTGATGTCGGCTGCCTGAATGCTTTCATACGTCTTCAGGAACTTGTAGCCGGCCGCTGCAGCCATGGTAGGTACTGCCAGAAAAAACGAAAATTCGGCAGACTGCCGACGGGTAAGTCCCTGAAACATTCCCCCAATAATAGTGGCAGCCGAACGAGATACCCCCGGAATCATGGCGATACATTGGTAGAACCCAATTTTTAGTGCTTCAGGATAGGTAATTTCCCGATCTTTAGGATGTTCCTGAGCAATGCGGTCGATGAATACCAGAATAATCCCCCCCACCAGTAGGGAAATGGCAACGACCACCACATTTTCGAGCAGGGCATCGATGTAATCATTTAATAAAAATCCAATGACCGCTGCGGGTAGGAAAGCAACAAAAAGCTTGTAGTAAAAATCGGTGGTTTGAAGAAATCGCCGGGTGTAGAGTACCAGCACGGATATTATGGCTCCGAACTGGATATTGACCGTGTACATTTTCGTGAACTCATCATGGCTGATTCCCATAAAGGAAGAGGCAATGATCATGTGGCCCGTGGAGGAAACCGGCAGAAACTCAGTGATTCCCTCGATAATCGCAAGAAGAAGCGCTTGCCAAATGGTCATGAATGGGAGGGTTTGCGCAGAATGGCCCAAAACTCAACCACAAAGCCAGCCACCGTAACCAGTGGCCCAACGGTAAGGCCCAGAACTCCAAAACCGAATTCAGCGGTATCCAGGCTCATAATGATAAAGCCCAGCAGGATAACTCCCAGGCCAATAAGCATCAGTCGGTAGTTGGGAGCGTGAAAAGGAAGATGGTTTTTATTGGCGTCCATAGAAGGCTTGAGAAAAAGTTATGAAAAAATAAGTTTAGGCGGTCAGTAAAGATCGTCAAGCGACATTTTGAGATATCGGGAAAGTGACTGGGTAGTACTAACGATCCCAATTAGGATACCCAAAATCAACAGCAAAGCGAGCAAAAAAACCAATTTCTGAGGTTCCTGAAGTTGTGAAAGTCCCTCAACGTTACGTATGGCCACTTGCTGTAAAATAACCAGAAAGAAACCGGCGATCAAAGCACTGATCAATCCCTGCGTAATGCCCCGCATCAGGAAGGGTCTCTGAATGAAGCCATTGGTAGCTCCCACCAGTTGCATGCTGCGTATCAGAAAACGCTGTGAATAAATGGCAAGTTTTATGGTATTGTTGATGAGCAACACGATGATCACCAGCATGATGAGGGCGAAAGAGGCCAGTACGATGTATAGTTTGGTAATATTCTTATTTATGGCATCGGCCAGGTTTTCCTGATACACTACTTCGTAGACTCCGGGCAGCTGTTCCAAATCTGACTTGATCGCTTTTAACTTGGCTTCTTCAAAGTAGTCTTCCTGAACTTTCACCCGATAGCTGTTCCGCAAGGGATTTTCGCCCAGAAAAGCCGTAAAATCCTCTTTGGTACCTTCCATAAATTCTTCGGCGGCTTGTTCTTTCGACACATAAAGAATCGAAAGGCTATCACCGGCAGTCTGCACGTAAGGTTTTTGCTGAAGTTTGACCAAAAGTGAGTCCTGGCCGGCTGAGGTGGTACCTTTGTCAATAAATACTCGAACCTCGATATTCTGGCGTATGATCGACACCAGCTTTTTGGACTGGACCACCAGGATTCCACAAAAGCCGATCAGAAAAAGGGCAGCCGTCAGGCTGATTACAATCATAGTGTTGGGGTAGCTCCCGATCTTTTTCTTTTGGGCCATGTATACAATTCAAAGTACTTATAAGATGCAATAATAGGCATTAATAGCCAATTCTGAGGGGTAGGTAGAGTGACTTAACGATTTTTAACTAAAACCTACCGAACGGGAGGGTACCTAATTTCTTTTTTCGAGCTCGTCCCTAATCTTTGCCGCTTTTTCGTATTCCTCTTTGGTAAGTGCTTCGTCCAGCATTTTTTGCAATTCGTCATTACCCATTTCCCGCAGTTGCTCGCTGAACGATCCCCGGGTGCGCAAGGGTTCGCGAACGCGTTCCTGGTCGCCTTCGTCAAAGTCTTCGGTGAGGTCGCTTGACACGATACCCGCCTCCGATAAAATAGATTCATAGGTATAAATAGGAGCACCGAACCGTATGCCGATCGCAATGGCATCGGAAGGGCGCGAGTCGATTTCTACCTGCCGCATATCGTCACCACACACGATTTTGGCATAGAATATTCCTTCACTGAGTTCCGAAATGATGATTTCTTTCAAAGAGTAGTTGAGCGAGTCGGCAAAAGACTTGAACAAGTCATGGGTCATAGGACGATTCGGAACAATGTTTTCAATTTGTACGGCAATAGCCTGGGCTTCAAAAACACCGATGATGATGGGAAGCCGACGGTTGCCCATTTCCTCTCCCAAAATGAGGGCAAAGGAGCCGGACTGGGCTTGGCTGGGAGAAAGTCCCAAAATTTCTAATTTTATCTTTTTCACTGGATACGCTACCTGTTACAGTTGAGATACGGCTGGTTTAGTTGGATTTGATCAAAATTTATTTTCCTGCGAAGAGAAATAAAAACGCAAAAATAGAAAACCCGTCGGGCATTAAAAAATGCCCGACGGGTCAAACCAGCTCTTTTGTTTATTTGGATGCCTCTACAGCTTGAGTCAGACGAGGTAAAATATCAAAAACATCCCCCACAATTCCGTAATCCGCCGCTTTAAAGAAAGGGGCTTCGGGGTCTTTGTTTATCACCACGATGCACTTGGAGCCATTGACGCCCGCTAAATGCTGAATGGCTCCCGAAATACCACAGGCAATATAAAGGTTGGGAGCAACCTTGATGCCCGTTTGGCCAATGTGTTCATGGTGGGGGCGCCAGTCCAGATCGGAAACCGGTTTGGAGCATCCCGTAGCGGCTCCCAGCGCATGGGCAAGTTCGAGGAGGGGATCCCAGTTTTCAGGTCCTTTCATTCCACGTCCTCCCGATACAATAATGTCGGCTTCATTAAGGGAAAGCTCGGAGGAAGCTTTTTCCGTATTCGTAACTGTAGCGGCAAAATCAGAATCGCGCAGGGTAGGAGCAAAGGATTCTACCAAAGCTATTTGGTCGGTTTCAACTACTTCCAGGGCATTTTTCTTTATGGCAAGAATCTTTATATCAGATTTTATGTCGACTATGGCAAAGGCTTTTCCGGTGTAAATACTGCGCTCCACCTTAAATCCATTGGAGAGATCAGGCAAGCTGGTGACTCCTGAAACCACGCTGGCTTTGAGTTTGGCTGCTGCGCGAGCAGCAACGGCGTCGCCCAGCCCCGATTTGGCCATTACGATTACAGTACTTCCTTCCTGTTGGACAGCCTGCACAAGTGTATCCGCATAGGCTAGGCTATTTTCATGACTAAGTTTGGATTCCGTGACATGGAGAACCTTTTGTGCTCCGAAATGTCCGGCTACCTGTAAGTTTATCTCGTCGGCGTTGCCAATGGCTAAAACCGTAGCTCCGGTATTTAACGATTCGGCAACTTTGCCGCCATAGTATATGGCTTCCTGGGAGGTTTTCTTGATCGATCCCTGATCCAGTTCTACAAAAATCAATACGGACATATTTTCAACGGATATTATAATACAAAATCATTAAAGTACTTTAGCCTCTGTTTTCAGCAGCGTAATAAGCTGCTCTGCCTCATCAGCAGGAATCATTTTACAGGCTCCCTTAGGGGCAGGTTGAATATATTTTTCAAGAGTGACCATTGTGTCCACATCGACGGGCTCTACGACCGTGAGTGGCTTGGTTCGGGCGGTCATTATTCCCCGCATATTGGGAATTTTCCATTCAGCAATGGGCTCTTGGCAACCCAAAACCAAGGGGAGGCTGGCCACTAGGTGTTCTTTTCCTCCGTCAATTTCGCGGGCAAATTCTGCTTTACCTTCCGTTACATCCAGTTGCATTACGGGGGAGTAAGAAGGAATTCCCAGCATTTCTCCTACCAGTCCATGTACCACGCCACTGTTGAAGTCAAGTGATTCACGGCCCATGAGAATTAAATCATACTTATTTTGGCTAGCAATGTGGGCGATCTGCGATGCTACAAAATAAGAGTCTGTGGGCTCTGCATTAACCCGAATGGCCTCGTCGGCCCCAATGGCCAGTGCCTTTCTAATTTGAGGTTCACTGTCGCTTTCGCCCACATTAAGTACCGTAAGGCTACCCCCGCTAGCTTCCCTCAGCTCAACACCTCGGGCCAAGGCGTAGTCGTCGTAGGGGCCGATGATGTATTGCACACCATTTTTATTGAACCTGGTATCGTTATCTGTAAAGGATATTTTGGCCGTAGTATCGGGCACATTGGTAATACACACGAGTATCTTCATAGGGTACTAAAAGGATAAAGGAAAATAACTTTTCTGCTTCTAGGCTTGTTGTTGCGAATATACGGAATTAAAATAATAGTATGCAAGCATAATATTTTTGGATGAAAACAACCCTGCTGGAAAAATTGTTGGTTTTTTACGAGGAGGATCCAAGAGACCCTTTCAATCTGTACGCTCTTGCCCTCGAGTATCAAAAACATGATGCCAGCGTGGCCTCCGAGCATTTTGAGCGTTTGTTAAGCGATTTCCCTGATTATCTGCCTACCTACTATCACGCGGCACAATTTTTTATCCTTATTGGAGAGATCGACAAAGCACGCATAATATTCGAAAAGGGGATACAAATCGCTGCCGAACAGAAAAACACCAAGGCACAGCAGGAGTTACTACGGGCATATCGGGCTTTCGAAGACGATCAATTGGATGAATAAGTATCTAATCCGTCTTGCCGCACCACATTTTTCTATTTTGATTTAATCATGAACCATGAAAATTTCTGAATATTTTACCATTCTCAAAACGGCCGCCACTGATTTCATGAACGATCAGGGTATGAAATTAAGTGCGGCTCTATCTTACTATACCATTTTTTCCCTAGCTCCCATGCTACTGGTTATGATTACGGTGCTAAGCGTCTTTTTTGGAAGAGACGCCATCCAGGGCCAGGTATTCGAACAAATCAGTGGGTTGGTAGGTAACGAAGCGGCCACCCAGCTGCAGGATATCCTCAAAAACGCGGAGCTATCCAACAAATCGGGCGTAGCGGCAGCGATTGGGGTAGGTACCTTGTTAATCGGAGCGACCGGAGTATTTGCCGAAATCCAGAGCTCTATCAATTATATCTGGTCTATCGAAGCCCGGCCTGAAAAAGGATGGCTTAAATACCTCAAAACCAGGTTGATTTCGTTCTCGCTGATTTTAACATTGGGATTTCTGCTCATCGTTACGCTTGGGGTGAATGCATTGGTGGATCTGCTCAGTGCCCGTCTTGAAAAATATTTTTCCGAGGCTTCAATCATATTCTTCTACATATTGAATACGGCCATAGCACTGGGTATTATTACACTTTTGTTTGCTGTGATTTTCAAGGTACTTCCCGATGGAAAAATTCGCTGGAAGGAGTGCTTTGTGGGAGCAGGATTCACCGCGGTACTATTTGCGCTGGGTAAGTTTCTAATCAGTTTCTACATCGGGCAGTCTGACTTGGGCGCCACTTATGGAGCTTCTGCTTCCATCATTATTCTGCTTTCGTGGGTCTACTATTCTTCAATCATACTGTATTTTGGTGCTGAGTTCACCAAGGTTTATGCCAATTCCGATGGTACCCATATCATGCCTTCTCCACATGCTGTAAAAATCATAAAAATGGTGGCTGAAAAGGAAAAATAAGCAATTGGTTGTTGACCGGAAGTAGAGAAAAAAGGCTAATAAATTGGAATTCAGAGATATTCTTCGTAAATTGCAGAATATCTGAATAATTTGATCTGATATTTCAGGACGGATCAACTTTCAACTCATTCATTTCCTCCGATTCAAATCATCATTTAACCACTTTCCTGCAAGAATGGAAGGTACAAATATTCGCGTGTTTATGGAAAAAGACGGATTCATTGAAAATGTTGTCAAGTGGGCTCAATCTCACGGATTTAAAGAAATTAGGGCTAACATCGAAGGCTACGAAACTCCCAAATCCTATGAGCGTACCCAAGACAATCAAGTGTTTACACCCGATGTTACGGGGGTGAATATGTTTAATAAGCACTATTTGGAAGTATCCATGAAAACCGACAAGTTGATGAAGGATATTTCCAAGTGGAAACTGCTAAGCGAGCTAGCCAGCATGAAAGGTGGCAAACTTTACTTGATGGCTCCGCGTGGTCATGTACGGTACACCCGTGATATCGTGAGCCAGCATAATATTCCCGCTGAAGTAGTCAAAATCAGCTGAGGTACCCTATACTATCCAACCTATATCTGACAGGTAGAGAAAATTTCTCTACCTGTCTTTTTTGCGTTGAGTGTATTCAATCCTCTCACCAACACCAGCCCAAGGATTCCCTACAACCGGGCGATCATTTCCCGGATCAGGAGGGTCATGTTTGGCTCAGCGGCTTCGGCAGCCTGAATAATCTTAGCAATGTCCGTTTTCTCGAGGGTTTCGGGAATTCCCAAATCAGTGATTACTGATAGCCCAAAACAGCGTAGGTTCATCTGGCGGGCGGCAATGATCTCAGGTACAGTACTCATGCCTACCGCATCGGCTCCCAGCATCCGGAGTAATCGGTATTCAGCCCGTGTCTCGAGGTGAGGGCCCGGTACGCTTACATATACTCCGGCATGAGCTTTGATTTCCTGTTCCCGGGCGATACCAAGGGCCATGGCCACGAGGGCCGGATCGTAGGGATCGCACATGTCGGGAAAACGATCTCCCAACTCGTCGATATTCTTACCAATCAGGGGATTGTTGGGTAAAAAAAGACTAATGTGATCCCTGATGATCATCAGGTCACTGAGTTTGTAAAGGGAGTTCAGCCCGCCAGCGGCATTGGATACCAGAAGAGTATGTACCCCCAATACTTTCATAACCCTCACTGGAAAAACGACTTGTGGCATGCTATACCCCTCATAGTAGTGGAATCTTCCCTGCATGCAAATCACTTTTTTTCCGGAGAGCGTACCGAAAAACAATTTCCCGGAATGGAACTCAACGGTGGCAACTGGAAAGTGGGGGATGTCGGAATAATCTATCGCATATTCCACCTCGATGTCACCAACCAGTGAACCCAAACCCGTTCCCAGAATGATGCCGATTTCGGGTTTGAAACCCTGGGTAGCCTGGGAAAGGTAGGTGGCGGTTTCTTCAATCTGTTGTAGAGTCATCTGTCGAGTTTCGCGTAAGAATGGGGTCTTGGGATGTGCCTATCATTTTTCCTGCAATATAGCCCGTAGTCCAGGCATTCTGAAAATTAAATCCTCCCGTTATTCCATCTACATCCAGAATTTCCCCGGCAAAATAAAGTCCAGGTACCCTTACGCTTTCCAATGTCATAGGATTTACCTCTGACAGACTCACTCCTCCTGCCGTAACGAATTCTTCTTTGTAAGTACTTTTTCCCTGAATGTTGAACTGACTATTGGTCAACAAATCGACCAATCTATTGATACCTTTATTCGAGACATCGAGCCAACGGAGCGTTGGCTCGATGTCCGCTTTCTCTAGCAGGGCTTTCCACAGACGGTGCGGGACTCCGAAGCGGGCCTGGGTAGCTGCCATTTGTTTCGGTGAGGTACCCTTTTGGGCCAGAAGTTCCTGACGTATCTCCTGTTGCGTGAGCGCAGGCAACCAGTTGATGCGAAGTACAAAGTCGTAATTCCTGGCAGCAAGTTCGCGCGCGCCCCAGGCCGAAAGTTTCAGAACTGCCGGTCCGCTGAAACCCCAATGTGTGATGAGCAAGGGGCCACGCCATTCTAATGGGGTACCCATGATTTTCAATGCGGTATCCTGCATTGAAACGCCCGACAAAGGTTTTAAATAATTTTGGGGCACATTGAATGTAAACAAAGAAGGAAGAGGTGTTTCGATCCGGTGCCCGTGCTCCGCTACCCAGTCAAATCCTTTGCGTTGGGGGTGTCCCCCGGTAGCGATCAGCAAACGATCGGCGGTTATTGTCTCTCCGTTTTGGAGAAGTAGATTGAACGTATTTTCCGTTTCTTCCTGAAAAGAATATGTGAATGATTGAACTCCTGTGCTGGTGCGAACCTGAATATGGTGTGTAGCGGCTTGAGCGAGGAGGCAAGTGATGATTGTTTCCGATGAATTGCTTTCGGGAAACATACGACCATCGGACTCTACTTTAAGAGGTACCCCTTTGGATTCGAACCAGAAAATCGTGGATCGAACGTCAAAAAGCGGTAGAAGTTTTCGAAGTAGTGATTCGCCCCGCGGATACTGGGATGCCAGGGCGCGATGATCGTAACAGGCATGGGTGACATTGCAACGTCCACCGCCCGAAATCCGGACTTTATTGAGTACCGTCCGGTTCTTTTCAAGAATTGTTATTTGGGCCTCGGGATTGGTTTGTGCTGCCGTAACGGCCGCCATGAAACCAGCCGCCCCTCCACCAATGATTACTAAGCGCATGGATTGATAACTTACTGCCATTCGCGACAAAGATAGACTACCCAGGCTTAGGCCGGGCGGTCTTCGTGGTAAATTGCATTACATTTGTAGGTGAATTTGTCCCTAATTTCATTCAACCCCTATACTCAATATCAGTAGGATGGCCAGCTACAAGCGTCGTGGTTTTCGAATGCCGAACAATACCCTTTTACTACTTATCCTGTTTTTCACAGTAGGCTTGTTCTTGCATTATGGAGGGAAATCGCAACCGGTGGTAAAGTTTTGGGAAACGATTAAGTCGGCTTTCACCACCGATGAGCATTCTCCTGAAAATCCCTACAAGGTACCTGAACCCTCGAGCAAAACTACTTTACCGGATACCCTGGCCGTAGATCGGCAGATACCTGCATCACCAAGTGCATCTGCTCAAAAGCCGACCCCTGGGATCAAGGAAAAATCTAAAACTCAGGAGCTACCTGTCTCGGACGCGGAATTGAACCGGATTGTTAACCAACGCGATTTTTTTCTCCCAGCCATTAGTTCCAACGATCAATTGGTAAGGCGGGTAGGGTATACTCTTCGGTATGTAGAACAATACGAGCAAGCCGCCTGGGTGGCCTATGTCTTGCAGGCCGATCAGATTCAGGGGGGAGAGGAGCGTGACAACCAATTCATGCCCGATCCGGTGGTTCAAAGTGGTACTGCGGTCACAGCTGACTACACCCGCAGTGGGTACGACCGTGGCCATCTGGCTCCTGCCGCCGATTTTAAAAATTCCTATCAGGTAATGAAGGAAACCTTTTATATGAGCAATATTAGTCCACAGGAACCGCAATTCAACCGGGGAATCTGGCTGGAACTAGAAAAAATGGTGCGTGTCTGGGCCGTTAAATATCAGCGGATCTATGTAGTGACGGGTCCGGTTCTCAAACCGGGACTCCCAACCATTGGGCGTCTGAATAAGGTTTCCGTACCACAACAATTTTATAAAGTGATTCTCTATGTAAATCCTCCCTACGTGAAAGGAATTGGATTTTTACTCAATAACGAGCCCTCCAAAGCCCCTTTGAGCAGCTTCGTAGTACCCATAGATTCTATCGAAAAAATAACTGGAATCGACTTTTTTCCAAGGCTTCCCGACTCGATCGAACGGAATGTAGAGTCCAAAAGCAATGCGCGCGAGTGGTACCGGCTTGAATAATGTGGAGGGTACCCTGCCTTTATTTTATAGAATATAAGAAGCTTGGGCTATTAGGTTTTTAGTTTTTTCTTCTTGGCGGCCGGGAACAGAATGTTGTTCAAGATAAGGCGGTACCCTGCTGAGTTGGGGTGCAGATTAAGATCGGTAGGTTCTTCGCCAATGCGATGTTGGTAGTCTTCGGGGTCATGGCCTCCGTAAAATGTAAAGAATCCCTTTCCGTAGGTACCATGAATGTAGCGAGCTTCTCCGGCTTGTTTGGTTTCGGCCATAATCACCACATCGGGCTTGATGTACTGATTTTTGAAGGCGGTAGTTTGCCCCAAAAAACCTTTGATCAAAGTCTGGTGGTTCTGCGTCAACATCGTTGGGATGGGATCCCATTTGGCTGAAAACTGGAAGAGCGTAAAATAGTCGTTATCTTCACTCATTTCACGCTCCTGCGGTTGGTTATCGATGGTCGAGAATTCGATGATATAAGGATCGGTGTAGGTTTTGAAATCCTTAAATGCAAAAGTGTTCTCGAAATTGAGCTTGTTATTGGCGGCTGGGTCCGCCGGATCACCATCATAGGGTGTCTCCACAATGTCAACTCCTGCAGCCGCAATGGCCAGATCGAATGTGTCGGTAGCGTTGCACATCGCGAACATAAATCCACCGCCTGCAACGAATTCCTGGATTTTTTTCACAACGGCCAGCTTCATTAGCGAAACTTTAGAAAAATTAAATTTTTCGGCAATCTGCTCTGCTTCCCGTTTTTGCTCGCGGTACCAGGGGTAATCTTTAAAGGTGTAAAATTTGCCGTATTGGCCCGTAAAATCCTCGTGGTGGAGGTGCAGCCAATCGTACTCGGGCAATTTGCCTTTCAGTACTTCCTCATCAAACACCACGTCGTAAGGAATTTCGGCATAGGTAAGTACCATGGTAACGGCATCGTCCCAGGGTTGTTTCGACTTGGGCGAGTATACCGCAATGCGGGGGGCTTTTTGAAGTTTAACGGCGTCCATGTTGGCGTCGGGCGCAGAAATTTCGCTCAAAATCTGACTGGCCTGACCTTCTGAAATCACGTCAAAACTAACGCCACGGATAGTCATTTCGGTAGCAAATTTCTGGGTGTAGGTCACCATAAAACTACCTCCGCGGTAGTTGAGCAGCCAGTCAAGTTCAGTATTATAGGCTTTTAAAATCCAGAAGGCAACTCCATACGCTTTCAAATGGTTTTTTTGGGTAGCATCCATCGGAATCAGCAACCGATTGGCCATGGAATGGGCAGATATGCCTAAAAAAATGATAAGCGGAACAAACAGCCGTACCATCGGTTTGAATCTTTGTCGCATCCTGTGCAGCTTTACCTTATTAAACTTTTTGATATCTTCCATAACGAAATTTATACAAATATTGTGCAAAATGCACGGTTTGGCCCATGAATATACGAGAAAACATTAGTGAGAGTCTGCGCTCTATTCAATCCAACATGCTTAGGACAGTACTGACAGCACTGATCATCGCCATCGGTATTACTTCTCTGGTAGGAATCCTGACGGCCATTGATGGGATTCAGAGTTCGGTCAACAGTAGTTTTGCCGATCTGGGGGCTAATACATTCAGCGTTTCCAATTACTCTCAGGATCAGAGGCGGTCTGGTGGACGGCGAAGGAAGCAGTTTGAAGATATCAATTACCATGAAGCAACGCAGTTTGCTAACCATTTCCGACAGGATTTCGATGCCAATGTTTCCCTGGCTACCAATGTAGGCGGGGCCGTCCAGGTCAAGTACCTTTCAAAGAAAACAAATCCCAATGTGCGCATTATTGGGGCAGACCAGGACTATCTTGCCATCAAAGGGTATTCAGTCAGTAAGGGAAGAAATTTCAATAAATCGGACTTAGAGAATTCATTGAACGTAGCGATCGTAGGCCAGGAGGTAGTCAACAGTTTATTTGATCGCGAGGAGCCTTTGAATAAAGAAATCAGTTTTATGGGTGGACAATTTAAGATTATTGCAGTCCTTGCAAAAAAGGGATCGCTTGGTGGGGGTACCGACGCCGATCGACTCATCATTGTTCCCTTGGAAACGGGAAGAGCGCTGGCCGCTAACCGAGCCTTGACCTTTGAGATCACTGCCTCAGCCCCCAAATCCAACGACGGCGAGTACATTATTGAGGAGGCCCGCGGCCTCATGCGAAGAGTAAGAGGTGATCAATTGGGAAAACAGGATTCGTTTGAAATTCAGCGTGCCGATGCCTTGGCCAAAGATTTTGAAAATATTACTGGTTATCTCCGTATGGGTGGTTTCGGGATCGGAATTATTACTTTGTTAGGAGCGTCTATCGCGTTGATGAACATCATGATGGTTTCAGTTACCGAACGCACGCGCGAAATTGGCATCAGGAAATCATTGGGGGCTACCCCCGGGTAATCCGACTCCAGTTCCTGATCGAAGCCATCGTTATCTGTATTTTAGGTGGTTTGGCGGGATTGCTGCTGGGCATTGGGATTGGCAATATCATTTCTACCTCCATAAGCACCGATAGTCAATTCATTGTCCCGTGGTTTTGGATGTTCCTGGGAATTCTGGTATGTGTTTTTGTAGGGGTTATTTCCGGAATTTATCCCGCCATTAAGGCCTCTCGATTGGACCCCATCGAGGCACTTCGGTACGAATAACAAAATAATTTCTCAAAGGATATTGGGAAATAGCCCAATCTGGCTAATTTTGCAATCCCAAAGCAGAAACAAGATGCCCGGATGGCGGAATTGGTAGACGCGTTGGTCTCAAACACCAATGAGGTTACACTCGTGCCGGTTCGACTCCGGCTCCGGGTACTGGGACGAATCCCCAAGCAATTTGCTTGGGGATTTTTTGTGTCGTGATGAGGATTGTTGCTTCAATGCAACAGGTAAAGGCGAATAGAATCCGTTTAGAATACTGTCAGTTTACAACCTCGCGCGTACTTTTAAACCTTAATATTTGAAAAGAATTAAGGTACTTCATTTACCCGCTTTGGCCGCCATAGGATTACGACTGGGCATTTGAGCGTCTACTTCCTGACGCCATTTTTTTAGCATTTCATGCAGTACTCGAGTTTTTTCAGGATTTTTAGCCGCCAGGTTAATGTGTTCGCCAATGTCGTTTTTAAGGTTGTAAAGCTCTAAACCACGCTCTTTCTCAAACCATTCGATCAGTTTCCAGTCGCCATCCCGTACGGCCGAACCCGGAGACCCACCCTGATTGCCGTAGTGGGGATAATGCCAATAAATCGGACCTCGCTTCATGGTTTTTCCTTTCAGGAGGGGTACCATGCTCATGCCATCGACGTGTTGCTTGGGCAAAGTGGGCAATCCGGCCATTTCCAAAAGTGAAGGGTAAAAATCAGTACTAATGACCGGCATATCGCTTCTCGATCCTGATTTTGTCACGCCCGGCCAGTAGACTACCATGGGTTCACGAATGCCTCCTTCATATAGCCACCCTTTACCAGCCCGAAGGGGTAGGTTGGTGGTAGGCTGGCCTTCTGCTGTTGATAATCCGCCGTTATCCGACATGAATATGACGATTGTATTTCGGTCCAGCCCATTTTTTTTCAGGGATGTCAGCACTTTACCCACCGCACGATCCATGTTTTCCACCAGGGCCGCGTAGACGGGTAAACTCTGGTTCAGCCGGACTTTGCTTTCCCCTTCCTTTCCATATTGGTCATTCAGCCCCATCCGTTTCCTTTTTTCGGTGTATTTGTCCACCAGTTCCTTCGGTGCCCCTAGTGGATTATGTACCGCATAAAAAGATAGGTAGGCCAAGAAGGGTTCGGATTTGTGTTGCTCGATGTAAGAAACTGTTTCGTCGGCCAGGCGTAGGGTTAGATTTTCACCCGGGGGCCATCGGTAAGCCGGGGATTGTCATAAGGGGTAAAGTAGTGGTTGCCACGTGGTGAGCCAGCCCAATAGCCTCCTTTATTGATATCGAATCCCTGCTGTTCCGGCCAGAATTCCGGAGATTCGCCCAAGTGCCACTTTCCGGCGAAAAAGGTACCGTATCCGTTGTTTTTCAGAGCTTCGGCCAGGGTTGTTTCGGTTAAGGGGAGATTCTCAAGGTACTCTGCCGGCAAAAGCGGTTTATCCCTGGTCCAATGCTTGCTGACTGTAGTTGGTTGAGGGGCTCCGAACCAATCCGTCGTATTCAGGCGCGCGGGGTACTTGCCCGTCATGATGCTGGCTCGGGTCGGCGAGCATACCGGACAAGCCGCATAGGCATTGGTGAATTTCATGCCTTTTTGGGTCAGCGCATCGATATTGGGCGTTTCGTAAAAAGTACTACCAAAGGCCCCGATATCTGTCCAACCCAGATCATCCACCAGAATGAATAGAATGTTGGGTTTGGCAGGGGGCACCCGGGATTTATCATTGGAAAATCCCAGAACCCCCACGACACAACAAGCCAAAACGAAACCAAAAACACCTGCTTTTTTATCAACTAGTAAACCCATGCATATTGAATTTAAGACTATTTTTTCCCAAGATACTGTAGAAGTTTAGTACCCCTCGTTTTGCTTGAGGTTAGGGTTAGCTTCAATTTCGGACTGGGGTAGGGGGTAGAGGACATGAAAAGGTTGGGCATTCTTACCACGGGCTACGGCATTACTGATGAAGGTACCCATCCGAATCATATCTTCACGTCGTTTGCCCTCGGTGAAAAATTCCCAGCCCCGCTCTTTCAACAAATGGTCCCGAAGTTGTTCTTTGGTAGAAAAGTCCGCCAGCGAGAGAGCTGGAACGGCGGCCCGGGTACGTACCTGATTGATGAGGTCAATGGATTCCTGGGTCGGACCTGACAGTTCATTCAAAGCCTCGGCACGACTTAAAAGAATATCGGCATAGCGGATCTCGGGAATATCATTGCCATTGTTCTGAGAAATCGCATTGGGATCGGGTGTGTACTTAAAGCTTCGGGCGTTGTCGAGGGGTTTGCCATTGGCATCTTCCAGTAATTTCTGTTTGACACCTTTGGTGTCGGTATACTCGGTCACGAACATCCGCAGGCGACGGTCAGCGGGGTCGAAAGTCTTATAAAAACTTGTATATGTTCTGAACTGCGCTCCGTAATTGATCCAATTGCTCTGAATGGGGTAATTGGGGGGAAAGCGTGAGGCATGTATAGATTGCCCGGCCCCTGAGCCAAACAGGGATAGATGTAAATGAACTCATCGTTTATCTCATTCTGGACGGCAAACAGATTTTCAATCTCGGGATACAGCTTGTATTTTTTCAAATCCATAAGTTCTTTGGCTGCATCGGCCGCTTTCTGCCACTGTTTGGTGTTGAGATAAAACTTAGTCAGCACGGCCAGGGCGGTACCTTTGTCGGCTTTGCCCCGCAAGTCTTGCGTCACGGGAAGGTTTTGAGCGGACTGGGTCAATTCGCTGGCCACGAAGGCGATGAAATCTTCGTTGGTAGGTCGGGCCGGCTGGAGGTCGTCCGTACTGGTGGTCAAAACCAAGGGTACAGGACCGAAATAGCGATGTAGATGGGCAAATGCTTCGGCCCGGATGAACTGACCTTCCGCCTTGTACTGCGCCAGCTTGGCTGGAGGTATGGAAGTGATCTGGTCGATGTTTTCCAACAACACATTCGCATCACGTACCGCCGTGTACATCTGCACCCAGATTGAGCGTAAAAAGGCAGAAGAGGCATCCCATTGAAAATTAATAAAGGGTAGAGCGTCTTTCTCAAACTGCCCGCCACTTTCCAGCGTCATGTCGGTCGGAAATTCGGACAGAGTCCACTGATCTTCGCGCATGCCGTTGTTTACTTGAAGACGGCTGTACGCTCCATAGAGTACCTTTTTGATACCGTCTTCATTCTTGAGGAAATCCTGTGGAGAATACTGGGTGTATACTTCCTCGGCCAAAAATTCCTGACAACCCGTTGGAATCAAACAAATGGCTATCAACGCCAGTGATAAAATCTTATGTTGTATTTTTTTCATAATAAAGTCTTTTTAAGAATTAAAAGCCCACATTGATCCCAAAACGAACCGTGCGATTGAGCGGATAACTGTTGTAGCTAGCCCGTTCGACGCCGTTACCCGAGGCATTGGCATCGGGATCGAAGCCCAGAAATTTGGTAATAGTGAGCAGGTTGTCTGCTGCCACATACACCGAAGCGGAGCGTACTTTTTTGCCCGCCAGGGGAATGGCGTACGAGAGTGAAGCTGTTTTGAGACGAATAAAGGAAGCATCACTGATGGTAAGGGAATTGACCGCCAGCGCCCCCCCGTAGGTACTGGGGTTTACGCCCGAGGGGTACCTTGCTCCCGGATTTTCGGGCGTCCAGCGATCGAGGTAATGTTCTGCGATCCGGTTTCGTTCAAAATTGATCGGGTAAAGCGATTCCACAATATTATTGTCCAGCGAGCTCACACCCTGTACCGCAGTAAACAGAACATTCAAATCGAATCCTTTGTAGGAGAAACCATTAGTCAGCCCCACGATGAGCTTGGGAAATGGACTGCCCAAAATCACCCGGTCGTCCGGACTGATTTTCCCATCGCCATTCTGATCCACAAAGCGGGGATGTCCGGGCTGGGCGTTAGGTTGGGCCGAAGCGGCAACCTCTTCTTTCGACTGCAGGATACCATCGATCGCATAGCCATAGTACGACCGCATGGACGAGCCCTCCTGCACCAGGGCGTAATTGCTGGTAAAGCCCACCCCGCCCGTCAGAATCTGCGAGATGAAGTCAGGCAGGTCAACCACGGTGTTCTTCAGGGTCGAGAGGGTAAGGTTAGTATTCCATTTGAAATCACCCACCAGGTTTCGGCTCTCCAGCATCAGATCGAGGCCTTTGTTTTGTACTTCGCCAAAATTCACGAGGATGTTCTGAAATCCCGAAGTTGTGGGCAGGGGTTTGTTGAAAAGTTGATCACGGGTAGTCTTGCTGTAGTATTCCAGCGAGCCACTGAGCCGCCCCTTGATCAAGCCAAAATCAACTCCGATGTCAAATTCTTCGGTGGTTTCCCAACGGAGATCGGGGTTGGGAATCCGGGCGGGTTCTACCCCCTGCACTAGTCCGCCTCCCAGCACTGCCTTGCCACCCGCGATGAAAGTCTGTAAAGTCTGAAAGTTGCCAATGGCCTGGTTGCCGCTCTGCCCGTAGCTCAGCCGTAGTTTCAGATCGCTAAAAACGTTATTCTGCTGCATGAAAGGTTCTTCCGAAATCCGCCATCCCAACGCAAAGGAGGGGAAAACAGCGTACTTGTTTTTGTCCGAAAAGCGGGAGGTACCATCCGTCCGAATGGAGGCGGTCAATAGGTACTTGTCTTTCAAAGTATAGTTGACCCGTCCCAGGTAGGAGTTAAGCTGGTTCGATAAGCGACCGCTGCTGACGTTGTCGCCCCGATCACCGTCGCCACTTTGGAGGAGGTTTGTAAGGCTGGCATCGGATAGGAAGCCGATGGATGAGGCGCCGAGATCGTTGCTATCGTATCGTTCCAGGGTAGCTCCACCCAGAATGGAAAGCTGATGGATGCCGTTGAAGGTATGGTTGTACGTGGTAAACAATTCAGAAATCCAGTGCGTATCTTCCCCAGTGCCCACACTTCCGATCCCACCCGAAGACAAACCCTTTTGTGTAATGGTACTATTATAATTGTCGTTGCGCTCATTGGCGATATCGCCACCCAGGCGTAGGGTTGTCGTCCAGCCTTTCAGGATTTCATAATCAGCAGACAGGGTACCGAAGGTTCGGTTCACGACCTTTTTTTGATCTACCCCGTATAGCAATGCTAGCGGATTTTCAAGTGAAATTACGGGATTGAACGGGTAGTTGCCCGAAGCGTCTTTCCCGGCGGCAATTGTAGGGTCGAATTGAAGGGCAGTATTGATCGGCCCGGCGTTTTCGTTGCCTGAATTTGTCGTGAGGATATTGTCCGTCAACGTCCGGTTGGTATTCAGGTTCAGGGTGACCTTAAACTTGTCGGAAGGCGAAACTTGGTAATTAAGCCGCACATTATACTTTTTTAAGCCCGACCTCAGTACTACTCCGTCCTGATCCAGATAATTGATACCCAGGTAGTAATTGCTATTGTCTGAGCCGCCCGAAAATGATAGCTGATGGTTTTGGGCCAATGCCGTGCGGAATATCTGATCCTGCCAATCGGTGCCGTTGCCAATGGCACTAATCTGATCCGGGGTAAATTTGGGCGCACCGCCCTGATCGGCGGACAGATCGTTCAGGACTTTGATGTACTGTGGGGTAGTCAGATACTCCATGCGTTTGGCTACGGTCTGTACACCCAGGTAGGCACTGTAATTGACCTGAGGTTTTCCCTTGGTACCTTTCTTGGTAGTGATAAGCACCACCCCATTGGCCGCGCGTGAGCCGTAAATGGCGGCCGCGGACGCATCTTTCAGAATCTGAATAGAGGCAATATCCTCAGGGCTTATGGAAGTGGTCGTAGCACCAGGCAGACCGTCGATCACGATGAGAGGCTCGTTGCTACTATTGATGGAACCCGCTCCCCGGATACGAATCGCAATGCCACCCCCCGGCGCCGAACTGGACTGGCTGATTTGAACCCCTGATGCTTTGCCATTCAGCAGTTGCAGGGCGGAGTTGTTGACACCCTGGGTAAAATCTTTTTCACTAACGGAGGCCACCGAACCGGTCAGATCGCTTTTGCGCTGGGAACCATAGCCTACCACGACGACTTCTTCCAGCGATTTGGTGTCCGTGGCGAGTGTTACATCGATCGTCGATTGATTGGAAACCGGGATTTCCTGCGAAAGGTACCCTACAAAGGAGAAGATTAGCGTAACGGGCCCGCCATTCGGAGCTTGTTCAGGCACCGACAGACTATAGGTACCCTGCTCGTTGGTGACCGTACCGCGCTGGGTACCCTTTACGACAATGCTCACGCCCGGTAAGCGTTCTCCGGTTTCATCACTCACTTTTCCGGTAATGGTTCGGTCAATCAAATCGAGTTGTTCGAGATTTCTATCGATGCCTACTCCCGTCATTCGTTCGGTGGGCGAATTGCTAAGAACAATTTTTTTTCCTACCAGCCGGTAGTGCAGGTTCAGGGGTTCAAATAAGGTAGTGAGTACTTCACCAAGGGGTTTTTCCGTAGCATTGACAGAAGTGATCCGGTCAGCCCGGGTAGCCCGGGGGCTATACATGAAGCTGGCTTCGGCCTGGGATTCGATGCTGGAAAGAATCGTTTTCAGGGATTTGTTTTCCAGACGCAAACTGATTTTCTTTTCGAGAATCTCCTGACCGGAAACACTCGTTGCATACGATACGCTTACAAAAAGGCCTGCCAACAAAAGTTGTGCGATGGATAGTCTCATGAATGTGATAAACCGGCCTTGCGGTTCTAAAGGTTTTTCCATAGTTTTGATAGGCTGCCTGGCAGCAGTTTTTGGGTTAATACGTGACGCGTGTTAGACAAAAATTAATCACTTCTGACCAGTCTGGCCATGCAGTGTACCGGGCAAAGCAGGTCGGGCGTGTTCGCAGCACGGCCGGCCTTTTTTATTGAATTCAGAGTTCTGTTTGTTGCTAAAAATCCTTTAAGGGTACCCATTGGCCGTTAGTGGCAACCCCGGCTATCCACCACGATCTGACCGTCCACGATCTCATAGCGGGCTTGTATGGTTTCACAAATCAGCGTCAACTTCTCAAAAAGGGGCTCGTTGGTCATGCGGGCGGTCAGGTTGCAATGCTTTAATTGCTGTTCATCGAAAATGATTTTTACTCCATAAGCGTCCTCAAGCTCGCTAAGTACCTGGGGGATTGGAGCCTCGTTGTACACGAAATTTCGAAACTGCATAGGTTCGTGCAGCTTAACGGGGTTTTCAACAATTGTTTTCACCAATTTCCGGTCGGCTTTTACATAAACCGCCTGCTGATTAGGCATGAGTATGATATTTTCGGAGAGGGTACTTACTGGAGTCGACTTATTTTTGAATACCGTTACCTTGCCGGTTTTTACCGAAACCGAAACATCCTTTTCCTGCGTAAAATCCCTGATTTCAAAGCTGGTACCCAGTACCCGAGTCACCAGATTCTCAGTGTATACCAGGAAAGGTTTTTGCGGATCTTTGGCCACCTCGAAAAGTGCCTCCCCTGTGAGGTAAACCACCCGGGAAGTTTTATCGAAATCCTCGGCAATGCGGAGGGTACTGTTGGCTTTCAGGGTGATTTTTGATCCATCATGCAAGGTTATGTTCTGGATCTGGGCTTCCGAATTCGCTGTGGAAGTGATTTTAAGGGTATCTGATTCGTGGGGTTGGGCGGTGGTAATGACGTCAGTAGCCGACCTATTCCACCTGCTTGCTATCCAGAATGTGAAACCCAGCCCGACCAGCAGACAGGCTGCTACTCGAAACCACACCCGGCCGTACAAAGGAACGGGAGACCCAGATTCTGTAAAAAGCATGATGGCCTCTACCGACTGCTTTACTTCATCCGCATCGACTGGAACATCCTCACATTGAAAGGCCAGTACCAGCGCTTTGGCTTCCTCGATGATCTCCCGCTGTTCGGGATGAGCAACGTACCAGGCGGTCCAGAAATGATCCGTGGTAGGCAGGGAATCCAAAACCCATTTTCGGAAATACAAATCCTGAAAAAAATCATCTACCTTATAATTTAAGTAGTTTTTCATGAAAATAGCATGTTCGGGATGATTCAGGAGAAGAAGGTACAGGTAGTCAGAAGGGCAAGGAACCAGTTTTTCCGTAGTAGCTTCATTCCTTCGTACATCAGATTCACCACCGAGTGGTAGTTTATTCCCAGCGAATCAGCGATTTCATCGTAATCCATCTCCTGATAAAAACGCAAATAGATTACCTCCCGCTGTCGTTTGGTGAGTTTCTCCAGACTATTTTTAAGCCGCAAAAGCGATTCGTGCTGTACCTCATTATTGATCAGGTACGCCTCTATCGTGAACTGGACCTCAAACGTGTAGTCTTCCGTAACTTCCCCGGCTTCCCTGAACCAACGTAGTTTATGGGATTCTTTCAGGACTTTCCGGCGGAACGAAACCAGGAGGTAGGATTTAAGGTTCCGGATTTCCTCCAGCTGCTCCCTTCGGTTCCACAAATCCACAAACAAATCATGCAGGCAATCTTTTACAAACTCTTTGTCATTGCAAATCCTAATTCCGTATTTGAGCAGTAATGTATAGTGGCTTTCCAGAATGTGTTCAAACGCGGTACGGTCACCTTTTCGGAAGCTTTGCCACAGCGTTGTGTCATCCCACACTCGGCTGGGTACAGTGGAAACGGTACTTCGGACTACCCCGCTCGATTTGCCCATTATACTCAAAGCGCTTGATTGGTATTAAAAACTTAGATAGCTGGATCGTATACCCAAAGGAGACGCTTCTTGGCAGTATATCCTGAAAAAAAATCACATTTATTATAAAATTGCTCTACCTTCTCCCCAAAAGCCGCATGTCTCTACTCCAACTGTCAGCCATATCCAAGCAATTTGATGATAAAATGGTGCTTACAGACCTTTCCCTGACCGTCCAGCCGGGCGAATGGGTAGGGATTGTTGGAGAGAGCGGATCGGGGAAAAGTACCCTTCTGAAAATCATCGGTCGTTTTATCGACGCGGACCAGGGCTCGGTCAATCTCAAAGGTACCCCTTTGCAGCCCGTTCGGGATCAACTAATCAAAGGCCACAAAGCCATAAAATTGGTACAGCAGGACTACGAGCTGTTTCCCAATCAGACTGCGCGCGAAAACATTTCGTATGCCTTGCGTTTCTACGAACGGGACTATCGGGAACGAAAAGTCGATGAATTGGTTGAATTGACCCGACTTTCGGTCGTTCAGCACCAAAAGGCCAAGTTGCTGTCGGGTGGTGAAAAGCAGCGCACTGCGCTGGCGCAGGCCGTGGCCGAGGTACCTGAGTTGCTGCTACTCGACGAACCTTTTGCCCACTTGGATTTGCGTAATAAACAAAACCTGGCCGAAGCCATTGAGGACTTGAAAAGCTCACACCAATTGACCTGCCTCTTCGTCACCCACGATGCCGGGGAGGCGCTGGCCTGGGCGGATCGGTTGATTATATTAAAAGAAGGAAAAATCGTTCAGGAAGGTACCCCCAGGGAAATTTACGAACAACCCGTCAGTGTGTACGTGGCAGAGCTTACGGGACAAGTCAATCTGATTCCGGGCTCTATTCCGGGGAAATGGCAGATGATTCGGCCGAATTTTCTAAGGTTGGTCACAGAGGAAGGAAAAGCCCGATGGAAGGCTGCAATCACAAAAATCCATTTTAAAGGGGGGCATTATGAGTATGTATGTAAAACTACGGAGGGACAAAATTTAATTTTTTACCGAAACCGGAGGGATAAAAAGGTTGGTGACGAAGTACTCCTCAACCATGCCATGAAATATCTGAGAGATATGCCCCGCTAATACAGGATGAACGACTAAACTGCTGTTTATTAGGAATACCACCTACCGCATTTTGTTGTGGGGCAGGGTAGGTGGTCGATAAAAGTGTACATCAAGTACTGCCTTAGGCCGCGCCAGGTATTCCCGCACCAGCGTACGGACTGAGTAGCCCGCTGGCACATCCTGCGCCGCAAAGGCTACGGCATTAATGCCCTCATTTTTGGCAATGTAAAGGGCCCGGGCATTCTGAAAATCCTGGGAGACTATCGTGATGTTGTCCTCATTGAAAATTCCCTTACACCGAATTACCGAATCGAAGGTACGGTACCCGGCATAGTCCAGTTGCATGGCGCTGCGAGGTACCCCTAAAGCCATGATTGCCTTCTGCATATCCAGGGGCTCGTTGTAATATTTTGAGTCGTTATTGCCACTCAAAATCAGGTACTTGACTTTTCCTTCATTAAATAGCCGAGCCGCAGCCTCCATACGGTACTTGAAAAACAGGTTCTCCTTGCCATCGGAGGTGGCTTTGCTGGTACCCAGTACGAGACCTACCTCATTGGTGGGCAGTTTTTTAACTGAGAAATAGCTCTGCGAACGGGTGGTCATAACCACCCACATATTGCAGAGAAGCACGAACACGATACTTCCGAAGGATACACCGACAAATATTTTTACAAGGCGTTTCACGAGGAGGGTACTTTACAGCTACTTCTATTCAAATAATCCCAATTGATTCTTTTTAGCTTCGGCCAAATCTATTTGACGGACATTAGGAATCAATTCGGCTTCGGTTGATTCAGTATCCGGTTCAATTTCTAGTTCGGATGATTGCTCGGCCAATTCGGATTCTTCGTCAGTGGGAGCTTCTTCCGTTGGCAGCGGATCGAGCCAATGCACCTCCTTTACCCGATCGGCCGTTAGTTTGTTGCCAAGCGCTTTCCAACCCCGGACGTCCACGGCCTCTTCGGCGACGATTTCTTCGGCCTCTACGGGTGATTTTGGCGTTTTCTGTACAGACAGCAGCAGGCGGGGACGTTTCTCTAAGGACGATAGAAGTAGTTTGCTTCCCTTCGCATCACTGATGAACAGAAATTTCTTATCGGCGGTGGTGGTTTCAATCAGGAAACGCTTAATGTAATGAATTTTTTGTCCGTTGTCGAAATATACGGCTGTGATGACCCGGGTGGGGTCGAACTTCGTAAGTAGCAAAATCTCTGTTGGCTCGAAGTGGTTGGTCAGATCGAAATTGGTGAGCTCGTAAGAACCCTCCTTATAAATAACCAGAATGGAATCTTTAGCGTCGAAGTTACCCAGGTACACCCCTCTTTCATCACGGTTGAGGCGGCCGATGGTGGTATCGTACCAGATATCCACCCCACCGAGGGTGGAAACACCGGCTTGTTTCAGCATTATTTTACGGATGGGGTACTTGGTCAGGATATTGCCGTTGGCATTTCGGTTTTTGATGAGCAGATCGGCAAAATTAAAGTCAAACTGCTTGACTTTAGCTTTGCACTGGGCGGTGAGGTTGACGGTAATCACCTCCGCTTCGCCATTGTCGTTGGCCGTAAAGTAGGTGACTTTTGAGCGGGGGGTACCTTGTGTCAGATCATATTCCCGGTCGCGGGTCACGGCCGTAATCTGGAATCGCTTGATGTAGGATACCCCCGACTTACCTTCCAGATAAACCATGTTGTACACCTTCCGCTCGTCGTTTTTAACAAACACGGAACAATGGATGATGTCCTTCCCGACAAAAATCTTATCCTGAATCTTGGTAACCAGGCAGCGGCCGTCGCGCCGGAAAACGATGATGTCGTCAATGTCCGAGCAATCCATTACGTATTCGTCCTTTTTCAGACCGTAGCCGATGAACCCGTCGGCCCGGTTCACGTAGAGTTTCTGGTTATTGGCCGCAACGATGGTAGCCGAAATCTGATTGAAAGTCCGGAGGATCGTTTTGCGCTCGCGGCCTTTGCCATACTTCTTCAGCATATCCTTGAAGTAGTCGATGGCAAAGCGTGTGATATTGGCCAGATTGTCCTCCGTTTCGGCCAGATCTTGCTCCCAACGGCGCATTTGCTCTTCGGCTTTGAACCCGTCGTACTTCGAAATACGCTTGATCCGAATCTCGGTCAGGGTAAGAATGTCTTCTTCGGTAATAGTCCGATAAAATTGTGATTTATAGGGTTCTAGACCTTTATCGATGGTTTTGAGTACGGCCTCAAATGTTTCGCATTCTTCAATATCCCGATAGATTCGGTTCTCGATGAAGATTTTCTCAAGAGAACCATAGAGAATTTTTTCCAGCAGATTGGCCTTTCTGATTTCCAGTTCCTGACGAAGCAAGTCAACGGTTTTCTCGGTATTGTACCGAAGAATACTGGTAACCCCAGAAAATGAGGCTTATCTCCCATGATCACGCAGGCATTGGGCGAAATCGAAACCTCACACTCCGTGAAAGCATAGAGCGCATCCATCGTAATGTCGGGCGAGACTCCGGGTGCCAAGTGGATCTGGATTTCTACGTCTGCCGCGGTGTTGTCCACCACTTTCTTTACTTTGATTTTACCACTGTCGTTGGCTTTGATGATGGAATCAATGATGGAAGTGGTGGTGGTGCCATAGGGAATATCCTTGACAACCAGCATTTTCTTATCCTCTTCCTCGATTCGAGCCCGCACCCGTACCTTACCGCCCCGGTGGCCATCGTTATAGTTCGAAACATCCACATAGCCACCCGTCTGGAAGTCGGGGTAAATCTCCACCTTTTTCCCTTTCAGAATATCAATAGAAGCTTCGATCAGCTCACAGAAATTATGCGGAAGGATTTTGGTGGATAGCCCTACGGCAATTCCTTCGACACCCTGAGCCAGCAGCAAGGGAAATTTGACCGGCAGGGTGACGGGTTCACGCTTGCGCCCATCGTAAGAGAGTTGCCAGTCCGTGGTGTCGCCATTAAAAACGACTTCCCGGCCAAACTTCGACAAGCGGACTTCGATGTACCGCGGGGCGGCTGCACTATCGCCCGTTCTTACATCGCCCCAGTTGCCCTGGGTATCAAGTAGGAGTTCTTTTTGACCGATATTGACAATGGCATCGTTGATGGAAGCATCGCCGTGGGGGTGGTACTGCATGGTGGAGCCAATCACATTGGCTACCTTGTTGAAGCGCCCATCATCCATTTCGTTCAGGGCGTGCATGATGCGCCGCTGAACGGGCTTCAGGCCATCTTCGATAGCGGGTACCGCGCGTTCCAGAATTACATAGGAAGCATATTCCAGAAACCAGTTTTCGTATAAACCCGAGATGGGGAGTTTTTCGTGCAATTCTCCGTCTTCCAGGGGGACATTGGTACTATTTTCTTCCATAAAGGAATTAGGGTCGTAGGGTTTTAGTAATCAGTAAAAATACAAATTTTTTAAGACAATTCACTGCCTGTTGAAAGGAAAAGGTACAGGTATGTAATTATTTTTATAGTCCTTTTCGCAACAATTCAGGATTCCAGCAAGGTGAGCAGTTCACTGATCATCATGGCGGTGGCGCCCCATACCTTGTAGGTCTGAATGAGGTAATGGGGAGCCTGTATCAATTTGCCCCGCACTTCGATTTCGCTCTGGCCAATGATCGATTTGTCCTTGATTTCCCGGTAGGGTACCTCAAGGACTTTTTCCACCTCGCGGGGATCTGGAAAAAACTCGGGGCGGTAGGGTAGGTAGGCCACTACGGGCAGGACAAAAAAATTACTGGGAGGAATGAACAACTCGCTCAGGACTCCCAAAACCCGCACATCGTTGAGCCGCAGGCCGATTTCTTCCTGAGCTTCACGCTTGGCGGTTCGAATCAAGTCTTCATCGGTGGGTTCAAAACGTCCTCCCGGAAATGCCATTTGCCCCGAATGTACACCATCGTAGGCAGGGCGCAGGATCAGGGGTAGATACACCTCCCCCTGATAGGGATAAAAGAGAATCAGAACGGCGCTCTTACGGGTGCGGGCATTGGGCCGGGCATTCATCCGGAGGGGCGAGTTGGCCAGCATACTGGCATGAGCCCGCTCGCCCGGTAGGGGGGACTGGAATTTTTGCGTTACCTCACCAATAAAGGATTCAAAAAAAGGGTGCGACATGAGTGTGGTAAAAAGGACACCAAGTCCAGATCGCCAATTTTACTAAAATTAGAGGATACTTTCAATGTCAAAGGCTTATTTCCGATAACGCGCCACCAATTGTTCGGCGCAGCGTTCCCCATCCATCGCAGCCGACATGATGCCCCCCGCGTAGCCGGCTCCCTCTCCGCACGGAAAAAGGCGTTTGAGCGAAGGGTGTTCGCAAAGGTGCGGGTCACGCGGGATTCTGACGGGCGATGAGGTACGGCTTTCCACCCCGATCAGTTGGGCTTCCTGTGTAGTGTACCCTTTCATTTTTTGGCCGAATTCCTGCAGGCCCTTTTGCAGCGGGTGAACAATGGTTTCGGGCAGAACCGAAAAAAAGTCAGCCGCCAGCAAGCCGGGCTGGTAGGACGTATCGTTTAAGGACGACGAAATTTTCTTGGAAAGAAAATCATTTACTCGCTGGGCGGGGGCAGTTTGGGTATTGCCCGCCATTTGGCAGGCCCGTTGCTCCACTTCCCGCTGAAAATGCAGGCCTGCCAAGGGGCCGAACTCCCGGTACTGCTTAGTATCGGCCGGTTGCGTTGCTACCACGATGCCCGAATTAGCAAAGCGCGAATCCCGGCGTGAGGGCGACATACCGTTGACTACCAACTCGCCGGGGGATGTGGCCGAGGGTACTATAAATCCACCAGGACACATGCAAAAAGAAAATACCCCCCGCTGAAGACCTTTGTAGCGGGTTTGTGCCACCAGGCTGTACGAGGCCGCAGGTAGGTAGGGTCCCCGGTCGGTGCCACAGTGGTACTGAATCCGATCGATCGTTTGTTGCGGATGTTCAATCCGTACGCCCATCGCAAAGGGTTTCTCTTCGATCGTCACGTTTCGGGTATGCAGTAAGTCGAATATATCACGGGCGGAATGTCCGGTCGCCAGAATCACCCCCAACCCTGTATGTTCATTTCCATCTCTGGTTACTACCCCTTTTATTTCATTTTGCTCGATCAGCAAATCGACCACCCGGCTGTCGAAATGAATTTCTCCTCCTGCGCTTTCGATGGTTTCGCGCATTTCGGCCACAATTTTGGGTAGTTTATTGGTGCCGATATGCGGATGAGCCTCGATGAGAATGTCTTCGCTGGCTCCATGGGCAACAAAGATTTCCAGAATACGCCGGATATTTCCCCGCTTGTTCGACCGGGTGTACAGTTTTCCATCCGAGTAGGTACCTGCGCCCCCTTCGCCGAAACAATAATTTGAGTCAGGATTTACCGTATGATGCCGATTAATGGCCGCCAGGTCGCGGCGACGGGACCGTACATCTTTCCCGCGTTCCAGGATGATGGGTTTTAGGCCGGCCTCGATGAGGCGCAGGGCGGCGAAGGTACCCGCCGGACCGCA
The DNA here is from genome assembly GCF_009296315.1 of Salmonirosea aquatica. NCBI lineage: Bacteria > Pseudomonadati > Bacteroidota > Cytophagia > Cytophagales > Spirosomataceae > Salmonirosea > Salmonirosea aquatica. The sequence goes on along the minus strand of NZ_WHLY01000002.1, from coordinate 6,056,121 downwards.
GCCTACAATGATCACCGCATCGCTTTGGCTGACATCGACCAAGGGTTTGCGGTAATCGATTACTTCGGTAGGTACTTCATCTATAAATACATCCGCCTGCACGTTAACTTTCACCTGCCTGCCTCGGGCATCGATGGATTGCCGTACCTTACGAATCAGGACGCTGGAAGGCTCCTTGATGCGGAGATCGGACAGAACGTAGGTACGGAAAGCATTTTCCTCCAATGCGATTTCGGGAGGAAGAATGTACTGCTTGGTTAAGGGCATTTGAAAGGGATTTATCCTTTAAAAAGAACAAATTTACGCAAAAACCATGCTACTTTGTATACTGATAGGCCCACCAGATCAGCACCAACTGTAAGGGCAAACGACCCCACCTCAGCCAGGCGGACAAAGCCTGAAACGGTGCGCCATAGGCCATGTAGAGATTGGCGGGAAATACCGCAATAAGTAATATGATAATACCCCAAGCTGCCCAGGGACGGATGGTAGGGAAGAAGAGCAGGGTACCCAGTACTATTTCGGCTATTCCTGAAAGCAAAACCAACACATCGGGGAAGGGTAGGTACGGCGGTACTATTTTGAGAAAGAAGCGGGGGCTTACCAAGTGGGCGATGCCGGCCGTCATGTAAAGCAATCCCATTAGGTACACTATCATACGACGGGTGGATGAAGGTCGTTTAGAAATAAAAAGTTAAGCTCTGTAATGTAGCGAAAAAAATAAACTATGACTGATTTTTATGACATCTCGGATTTGCTGACTGATGAAAACCGCCAAGTTCAAAAAACAGTAGCCGACTTCACTGACGCCGAAATCAAACCGATCATAGAGCAGTACGCGCAGAAAGCCGAATTCCCCGGACATTTGATGAGGCGGTTTGGGGAGTTAGGACTATTTGGTACCACGCTGCCCGTTGAATACGGCGGGGCGGGTGCTGATTCCATAAGCTACGGGCTGGTGTGCCAGGAGATCGAGCGCGGTGATTCGGGGATGCGCTCCACTATTTCGGTGCAGAGCTCGTTGGTGATGGGGCCGATTTTTCAATATGGTACCGAAGCTCAGAAACGCCGGTACCTGCCTAAACTGGCCAGTGGCGAGTACCTGGGTTGCTTTGGACTAACCGAACCAGATTTTGGTTCCAATCCTGCCGGTATGGCTTCCCGTTTGGTTGCAGTGGGTGATCACTACATCCTGAATGGATCGAAAACCTGGATTTCGAATGCTCCATTGGCCGATGTGGCGGTGGTGTGGGCTCGTAATCAGGAGGGTAGAGTACAGGGATTGATTCTGGAAAGGGGTATGGAAGGTTTCTCGACTCCTGAAATCAAGAACAAATGGTCGCTACGGACGAGTGCTACGGGCGAATTGGTGTTTGATCAGGTGAAGGTACCCCACGAAAACCTTTTGCCCGGTGCCGTGGGGGTAGGAGCCGCCCTGGGATGTCTTGACAACGCCCGCTACGGAATTGCCTGGGGAGCCGCGGGAGCGGCTATCGATTGTTACGAAACTGCTTTGCAGTACGCTTTGGAACGCATTCAGTTTGACAAACCGATTGCAGCTTTTCAGCTCACCCAAAAAAAACTGGCCGAAATGCTGACCGAAATAACCAAGGCCCAGCTGGTTGCCTGGCGGCTGGGTACCCTAAAAAATGCCGGCAAAGCTACCTCGGCGCAGATTTCGCTGGCTAAGCGGAACAATGTGGCTATGGCCCTGCAGGTAGCCCGCGAAGCCCGCCAAATACTGGGAGGGATGGGCATTACAGGACAGTACCCGATTATGCGGCATCTGATGAATTTAGAATCGGTGGTCACCTATGAAGGTACCCATGACATTCACCTGCTGATACTCGGGGCGGATATAACCGGACTACCTGCTTTTAAATGAAAATTGTGGATAAAAACGCCCGTTTCAGGAACCAACACGTGAGCATTTTGATTAATTTTGAGGTACCCTGCTCTACCGAAATATTCATATAGCCGCTATTAAATGGAGATCATTTTTGAGGAACTGATCATTCAATTTTCCACCCCCCTTTATCTACTTCTGATCGGAGCAGAAGTATTTCTCAGTCACGCCCAGCATCGCGTATATTATAGTTGGCGAGATACATTCATGAATGCTCTGCTGATGATGTTGAATGCAGGTATTGATCTGTCATTCAGGATTTTATATATTGGTATTCTGGCATGGTTTTTCGACATACGATTTCTCGAGCCGCTTGAAAACCCTTATCTTTACTGGTTCGCACTCTTTCTGGCGGAGGATTTTATTTTTTACATCCTTCACTATGTGGATCATAAAAGCCGACTGTTCTGGGCTATCCATGTCACCCATCATTCATCCGAATATTTCAATTTGACGACTGGATTTCGTTCGTCGGTTTTTCAACCTCTGTACCGTTTTGTTTATTTCGTGCCGCTGGTTGTGTTGGGTTTTCGACCCGCTGACATTGTACTGATGTATTCGATTACTCAGATCTATGGCATTCTGGTCCATACCAAGTACATAGATAGGCTCGGTTGGTTGGAAAAAGTACTGGTTACGCCGTCGCATCACCGGGTTCACCATGCCTCCAACATCGAGTATCTTGATCGGAATATGGGTATGTGCCTGATCATCTGGGATAAGCTTTTTGGTACTTTCCAGGAAGAACTGGACGAAGTGGAGTTGCGGTTTGGATTGACCAAATCGCTGGATGATACCTCGGTTGAAAATACCGTTTTTCACGAATGGAAGGAGATTGTGCAGGATGTCAAACAGCAGACCACCTGGAAACTACGATTGGGCTACCTGCTGAAACCCCCGGGCTGGTCGCATGACGGTAGCCGCTTGACGGCTGAACAACTGCGTGAAGCGTATTTGTCCCAAAAAAAGGGTAGTTCAGAATCAGGAGGTCTGTTGTAACAGGGTCTTGATTGTTTTCTGAAGTTCTTCGTGTTGGTGTTTCCGGTTAAGGACCAATGGGGCGGCCATGCGCTCTTTGCAGTCGAAAAGTGAGCATCGTTCGCAAGTTTCATTTACCAGCCGTCGCCTGATCGCGGGATCATCCAGAAACGCGATGACTTTTCTCGATTCTTCATTCACAAAAATCCCCATCGAAACACTGACGTTCTGGTTCTGGGAGGAAGCGGTTTGCTGGGCAAAGCTAATCATGAGGTACTGCTCACTGGTGCCTACATAGCTGGAGAGCTGCGCCTGGCAGATGGTTTTTCCACTCTCGCCCCTTTTCATTTTTTCCGCCAGGTCCAGCAGAATGGTTAGAGAAACCCAGCGGCGGCAGTAGTATTCGTCTTTGACCGTATGGGGAATGTGCTTGCGAGCAATATGCATCTCTTTGGTGAGCTCGAATTGGTTACGACCAGCGAAGTTGTTGAAGCGAAGAAAAAATAACTGGTTGATACCGAAGTGTTTGGGTAGGATATTGCTCAATCGGTAACAAAAGGATTCGGGCGTTGTGTTAAAGGTATCAATCATTTCCAGCAGTTCGCCCGGTTGCCAGGTTTTTTGCGAAAAGAAGGCCTTCAACCGGGGCACGAGCAGCGAACGCCGAATGATGATAGCGCTCGAAAAATAGGAGGCCTTGTAGTTATTGAGCAGTTGCTCGAAGGATTCGACTTCTACCAGAGAAGTTGTGAAGAGCCGGTTCTTCAATTTCATAAACTGATAGCCAATTTCCCGGCCGTACACAAAGGATTTCTGCACACTGGTGAGATTGACGTTCATCAGCAGAATGTTTCCCTCAGGGTGGGGTACCAGTAGTGATCGTACGCTTTTCAGCTCAGGGTTTTTGGTAGCATTGATGGATTTGATGGTGTATTGATAATCCTGCGTCAGAATTTCCTCGAGGTACTTTTCGTCCGGAACCCGGTCGTCGGATATTCCCTTTTGGGCCAGGTAGGCTTCGGCGGCATGTTCTATTTCCTCAAAATAATTATCGTTCATCTCTTGATAAGTGCGCAGGGCCGACAAATAAAACTGCTCAACCGACATGTTATAATTGCGGGCGATCTCGATGAGGGTACCTATGAAGGCACTCACCCGCGTGGGCGCGTCCGAAAGCATTTCGAGTAGTGTGGATTGATCGATTCCGAAGAGATCCAGGGGTAGTTCGGAAAGGACGTTGGAGCTGAGGAGCTCCGAAATGGGTTCGAGGCGTTTGCTCAGTTTCAGCGAAACCAGTGCATCGTATTCCACTCCCAAGGCCGCAGCCAGGGCAATGATCTTGTCGGACTTGGGATATTTCTTGCCTTTTTCAATTTCATTGATGTAGGAAATTGACAGCCCCGATTTCTGCGATACTTCGCTAAGCGACAACCCCTGATCGAGCCGTAACTGTTTTAGTTTCAGACCAAAAACTATTTTTACATTTTCAGTGCTCAGCGTCACGGATTTAGGGTAGGTTAGTGAGAAATAAAGGTAAGGAATAATATGGGGTGACAAGCAAAAGACCGGAACTGGAACCGGTCTTTTGCTGCTTCATAACGATGTATGTACCTTAGGGTCAGGGAGCCAGGTTGAAGGCTTTTCTGACTTCTTCGTAATTCTTATAATCAATGTTTCCGTTGAGTCGGGCATTTTGGGCAGGCACGACTACGATCCGGATGTTATTGAAAAATCGCTTTTTGGGCGTTTCATCCAGTTGGAACATGAGAAAATTGAGGTCGAGGTTTTCTACCCCATACGCATAGGTAAAGTTGGAGATTTCAGTGCCAAAGGGTACTATGCCTGGTAGCGGGAACCAATAACCGGAGCTTTTGGCATACACCAATACCACGCCATTTTCAACACTGCTGGCGACATCCTGCGTAAGTGTAAGGCCGAAGCTCAGTGAACCGTTGGCATCTGTCGAGATCGTATCGGTCGAAAACTGCACGGCCCCAGCAGGGTCGCCCGGTTCACCGGGATCGCCTTTGGGGCCGATTTCGCCCTGTGGGCCGATTTCTCCTTGATCCCCTTTGAGTTTATCACAGGACGTTAAAAAAGGAAGTGCCCCAACCAGGCACAGGAAAAGTAGTTTGCGAATCATAACACACAGATTTTGATGAATGGAAAAAACATATAAAATTTCCACCAATATAGGGAAATCCCACGGAGTCAGTACTGATCTAGTCTAGGAATTTCAAATAAAGCTGTGTTTGAAGGGTACCCCTGCCTAGAGTACCTCAAGCCCTCCGTAAAGTACATTTTACCGCAGCATGCGCTTTATATAAGAACGGCAGGCATGGTTAAAATTGATAAAAAGAAAACCCTGTTTCCAAGGATGGAAACAGGGTAGTTGTAGATTTATTATACCAAACTTTTGCCCTATGCCTACAATAACCAATAGTGTTCAGGAAATTAACGACCTGATTAAAAGGATGTCTGGCAAAGAACAAGATGCCCTGCTCGCTGACTTGAAAAAGTGGTCGATTTTAAAGAAAGCAAGACGGCTCGATTCATCCGTTCTTGATAACTCCCTTACCAGGCAGGATGCCGTCAATGAGGTTCGGATGGTAAGGCGTGAGCGCTGCAAGTAGCAGGGGTGTACATCGGCAGCAAAAGTTTGAGTTCCTTGTCGCCCTCCAGCACCGAGCCAGATACCTGGTGACCTGCAACCGGAAATTGCAAGGGGGGGGCGTTGGGAAGCATCAATCTGGGCTCCCGCTATTCACACACTAGAAACCATTCTCATACGTAACTTAAAATTGCGTCCATGAAATATTCCGTCAATTCTCTTGCCTGGGCCGCACTAATCGCCTTTGTGGTGGCTTGCCAGCCCAAAACGCCCGATCCCGATCAGAACCTGCAAATACTCTCCCTTTATTTCCGTGAGATTCCGGCGGAAGACGTGGCCATCGACCAGGAGAAGAAATTGATTACGGTGAGGGCTCCCGAATATCTGCCCTCGGGCGAAATAATCCCTTACGTGGAATTGAGTGGGCAAGCCGAGCTGAAACCCGTAAACTGGCGGGGCCTGTTTTACGGAGACTGCCCCGAGTGCAGGAAGCTGGAATTGTTCGATAAGAATGCTGCATCCAACATCCCAGCTTCGAGCGGTACACCGCAAAGTACATACACCGTGACGCTGCTTCCGGCGGGACCGCTTACCATCGATGCGACTGCCCTCGCCGCCGACTTCGACCCCCGTGATTACCAGTTAAAACCGACCGAGTACGGCCCCAATTTTTTCTTTTTGCCATTTCGGAATCTTCACGGCAATGACCTGCCGACTCAGGCCAAATTCACCAATCTCGATAACAAGGAAGTTTTCATCGTAAAGGACTCAGACAGTCCCAACGGACCAAGTTCTTCCTTCTTCTTTCAGGGGGCCTCGGCCCGTATCAATCAGTTGGGCATCGAAATCCAATCCATGGAAGAAAAGCTGACGCCCGGTCGCTACCAGGTGGAGCTGACCATGAAGAATGGCGAGGGACTGACCACGCCCGAATTCGTAACCCTCAAACCAGGCCGGCTCCGGGTGAACAACTGGCAACCGGACTACGAGGGGTCCCGGGTGCGGCCGGGAGGCACCTTCCTGCTCACAGGGGGGAATTTGTCCGCAGATAATCTTAAAGTAGAGCTGGCGGATTCCCTAGGACAAGTCACAAAACTAACGGTAGCGGATGCCAGCAAGTACGGCGAAACGGCACGAATCAAACTCCCCGCTTCCCTGGAATACGAACATTACGTCCTGCGGATCAGCGATGCCACCGCCCGATTCGAGTTTTGCCACCAGGTTCACAATAGGCCCGGCACACTCGCCGCGAACGAAATCTATTATATGGGCGACTACCTGTCGTCGTGTTCCATCCAGGAGCCGCTCTTTTTTCCAAGGGACCAGGAGAATTATGTGAGCGTCAACAGCGTGGCCCCCAGAACCCGCCTGAAACTGGTTGGGTTTCAGGATTCGACCAAAACTTATTTTGCCGAATCCGAACTCCGTCACGTGACGCAGGTTGGGGAGTCGGCCTTCGTGCGCTTTCCGGTAGACATCCCCGCTGGCAGATACCGCGTATCGCTGCAAGTGCTGGACGAAGCCGGTAAAGTGAATCAGGAAGGCCCTCCTTACTGGCGAGTGATTGAACTCAAATAAAAAAACTACCTGCCAGGTAAATACCACTGAAAAAAAGGATAAATTTAAATTTCGCGGGTACCACAGAGCTTCTTTCAAATTTGCACTTTCCTGGGAAGTTTTTAATAACTAACTTTATGTAAAGAGATTATAACAAGAATGAGAGCTAATATTTTTTGTCACTTAAAAGAGAATTAGTACAAAATTTCTCTTGCTTATTCCTTGATATTTATTATTCTTTCTGGCGAATCCCGCCAAGCTTGCTTTAGAACATAATTCGTCAGTTCATGGTCGGGGTAATGCCCATCAAATGACCAGATTTCTAAATAATCAATAATACCATTTGTTAAAAAAACGGCAGCGTCAGCACCAACTTTTAGCTCTGGTGAATCAATAGTCACACCATTGAGAACAAGATTTTCTTGAGTAAGTCTATATTCAATTATTTCTGCTGAATGTGAGAAGCTTATAAAAACACCCCCACCCTCAGTATACTCATAATTTGTGTCGCTCAAGAAGGGTATTTGTGATTTAGCTGCTTTTCCCTCATCACCATCTAGGAGTAATTCTAATACATCTGAAATGTACCTTGACTTAATCATACATTCTGTTGTATAAGTGGCATTATGCTAGGTAATGCTTTTCGATAGGAAATTTAAGGGGTACATAATACATCTCCCGAAATGACCGATCACTGACTATTTTCAAGATTCTATCTTGAAGCCTACGGCGGTGTAAAATCTGGCTATCACGATATTCGATTAGACCGGTTTGAGTCTGATCAGTGTTCCAAAAAAATATGCATTGTAGTTGATTAGGCGATAAGATGTCACTCCAGACTTTGAAGTGCCAGATTGACCCATCCTTTCCAGTATAAGTTTTATTAAAAGCCTCATCAGACCACCACATATTAAGTCAAAAACTGTTCTATAATCTCAATATGTCAAGCTACTATCGTTTTTTGCCAGTAATATATCGCAAAAGCCAATCACCACAAAATTTTTTGTCCGATTATTATCAGCTCTAAATTAGGACCAAAAATCTATCAATGAGCTTTATAAAGTGGTTCCTTGAACCAGCCAATCCTGGTCCAATAGGCAAGTTAGGACTAAATTCTCCCGAGTCGGATGACGATGATGACAAGCCACCTAGAAAATGGCTTATTTGGTTAGCGGTTGTAGTCGGTTTGATTCTATTTGGTGTTGGTCTCTTTTGGGCGTTTCAAGATCTGTCTCATAGAGCGGCCCTGCCAATAATTTCCAGACTATGTTATTTAGCCCTTTACATACATTATAATGCTCCCCAAAAACTGGACAGGTAGGATAACTTAAAAAGTTTTACCTTGGACCTACAAAATGTCCAAAAATGGCCAAGTCACCTCGCCGCGTCCACGACGCAAGCTTCAAGACCAAAGTGGTCCTCGAAGCGCTCAAAGGAGTCAAAACGCTTGCTCAACTCAGCAGCGAATTCGGCATCCACGCACAACAGATTACCGATTGGAAGCGACAGACGCTCGAAGGCATTCCCTCTATCTTCGAGTCGGGATCTACCAAGCCAACGCTTACCGTCGAGCAACGGGAGCAGCGGGGTGGCCCGTGCCATAGAATCGCCTCTTTTTCAGCAGATCGGCCAACTGAAGGTCGAGAACGACTGGCTGAAAAAAAAATTACGGACGAACTGACCATTGACCCTCGTAAGCTGGTCGACCCTACCGACCAACAGTTTTCCATCAACCAGCAGTGTGGAGTGCTGGGCCTTTCACGGTCGAGCTACTACTACCAGCCCGTGGGTGAATCAGCTCAGAATCTAGCGTTGATGGAGCGAATGGACAGACTTTTCACCGCTCGCCCTGAAATGGGTGTCCGCCGTATGCACCAGGAATTGACAACATTAAATGCCCCTGTCAACATTAAGAAGATACGTCGGCCCATGCGCTTGATGGGTCTGGAAGCGGTAGGGCCCAAGCCCAGGCTCTCCAAGCCGCAACCAGGCCATACGATTTATCCGTACCTACTAAAAGGCGTAGCCATTGAGCGACCTAACCAGGTATGGTCAACTGACATTACCTACGTGCCGATGAAAAATGGATTTTTGTACTTGTGCGCCATCATTGATTGGTTCAGCCGCTTTATTCTGAGCTGGCGGCTAAGCAACACCTTGCTGACCGATTTCTGCATTGATGCACTGGAAGAGGCTTCGAGTAAATGGGGGAAGCCTCAGATTTTCAATACAGATCAAGGCAGTCAATTCACTAGTCATGCCTTTTTGAATCCTCTGATTTCCAATGATATAAGGGTAAGTATGGATTCAAAAGGACGGGCTTTGGATAATATTTTTATCGAGCGTTTTTGGCGTACGGTGAAATATGAACATATTTACCTTAGAGCTTATGAAGACGGTCTGGGCCTGCATCAGGGGCTGAGTGAATATTTTCGCTTCTACAATTGGGAGAGAAAGCATCAGTCCCTGGGCTACCAGACACCTGCCCAATGGTATGAGAGTAGGTGGGAAAGGTAGGAAAAAATCCAATTTTTCCCTACTAATGATTCAAGCTTGAATTGACCTCAAACCTGTCCAACAAATGGGGAGCACCATACATCCAGACATCTACTACCGGCTTGTCAGACTTACATAAATAAAAAAAGGCCGTCTAATAGGGGAGGTATTCCGGGTACATGAATAAATCTAAAGGATAATAATAAAAAAAACCGGTCCAGAAAGCCATACCTTTCTGAACCCCTGTCAAGTGACGGCATTCGCTTTGAAAACTTCCCTAAAAATAGGGGCCAACAAGTAGGTCCAGCTCAAAAAGATAGGGCGCCTTTCTTAACATGACTTATTGACCTTTTTCATGTAATATATACATACGGCCCATTAGCCAGAACTTTAGCTATGCCGGCTGGTACTGTCGTGAAAGTCAAGCATATTTACTGTGCCGGTAAACTAAATTATCTAAAAGGCTTAAAATTCGAGAGAGTCCAGCAAGTCATCAATCCTAAAAACGAACGGTCAGTGAGACTGTTCTGGCATGGTACCTTAAACTATCAGATCTAAGAAGATACACTTCCAGATTTTGAGAAAGCTGAATGCTATTGGGAGAATTGTTTAAGAGGTTTTTTGATGAAGTATAACAGGTAATAGTCCTGAACACAAAACTTTGCCTTTTTTAAATTTAAAAATTAACACCATGTATGAGCCTGATTTTTTGGAGAAGAGTGCTGAGCGATCCAAAAATGTATACCGTTTGATAAATTTTCGGCCACTCCTATCATTAAATCACCAGCAGGTTAGTACTTTGATGGTAGTTATTCATGCCATCGCGCCGGATACCGGAATTAGCAGCCTTTGAGTAAGGGGGATAAGGAAAGGAACAGGTAAGCTGACTCTTCAAATAAGGCCACATGGAACTCGTTTTCCTTTTTGTCGCAACCTACTTTTTTCAAAACCGGCGGATGAAGGTTTTCCTTTCCTACAATTCAAAGAATCGGGCATTTGCCGAGGCAATCGCCGCTAATCTGACGCGCGACGGCTTCGCGCTGTTTTTTGATAAGGAAAGTATTGTCGCCGGGGACGATTGGTCCAATACCATTAGGGAGGGAATAGAGCATAGTACTGCCGCCCTGATCTTAATCGGGGAGGAAGGCATTGGACCCTGGCAGGCCAAAGAAGTACTTACCGTTGCCAGCAAGCAAACGTCCACACCGGAAGTCCCTTATCACATTATTCCGGTGGCGCTGCCCTCCATCAGCAAAAAAACCGCCTATACCCCGGATTGGGTGTTGGTTAACTACCAGTGGGTGCAGTATGCCGATCCGAACGACCAGCACGCCTACACCCAAATTGTCAAAGGCCTGCGGGCTTCTACCGACAAGAATGGAAGTAGCCAGAGGGGCGAAAACCCTTATAAGGGTCTGCAAAGCTTTCAGGTGGACGATGACTCCCGCTTCTTTGGCCGAACCTACGAGCTTAACCAGGTCTTTCACGACAAACTCCGCTTTCATGTTTCTATCAAAAACCACAATTTTCTGGCCGTCGTAGCCGAGTCCGGCTCGGGGAAATCTTCCTTTATGCAGGCGGGTATCCTAGCGGCGCTCAAGAAGGGTCAGTTTCAGGGCAGCGGGCAGTGGAGGCGGGTTACGCTGAAGCCCGGTTCCGATCCGCTGCTGGAATTATCGACTACAGTAAGAAGGGAAGGGCTTATTTCTGATTCCCTCGCCTTTGAGGAAAGGGTACTCCGGGACCCGGATGCATTGCTGCGCACGATAAAAGAGCAGAACGCTACCTGGGTGATGTACGTGGATCAGTTCGAAGAGGTGCTCACCCAGCATCCCAAAACGGATGACAAAACCCAAAAAGAGAAATACGAAAAGCGCCGCACGGCTTTTCTGGCCAATCTGACCCAGGCCATCGAGACCGAAAAAGCCGTGGTGCTGCTCTCTCTGCGGAGCGACTACTACACCCACTTTGGGGCGTATCCGGGCTTTAAATCCTTGCTCGAGAGCCAAAACTTTACTCTGCCGCCCATCCGCCTTGAGGAAGGAGAGGACTGGAAAAACAACCAGGTTCTCAAAGACATCATCTCCAAATCAGCCCTGAACGCCGGCGTGCTAGTAGACCCCGATCTGGAAAAACAGCTTATCCACGCGCTGCGGGGAGTACACGGCAAACTCCCGATTTTGCAGCTTACGCTGGATATGCTCTGGAAGCAAATAGCACCGGACGCCCGCCAGATAACCTTAACGGATTTTGCCCAAATCTCCAAAAACCAGGATTTGGCTGGTATCATTCAGACACACGCGGACCAAGTAGTGGATAATCTGACCACCAACCGAACCGATTCCCGCAAACTCGACCTGATCCGGCGGATATTCGTACCGCATCTAGTTGAGATTAGTGACGGAAGAGAAGATGTGCGGCGCACCGCCGGTAAAGAAGAACTGCTTGCGATTAGTGGTTTTGACTCCAATGAAGTAGAAGCTATTCTTGGTGATTTAAGCGGCGAAAAAGCCCGGCTCATTACGGTGGATGGCAATAAGGTGGATGTGTTGCATGAGGCAATTATCCGAGAATGGCCTTTGCTTAAGGGCTGGATTGACGCCCGGCGAGAGGCATTCGCTTACCTGGACAAACTCCGGGATAAAGCAGCAGAGTTTGAAAAAGGAAATGAGCCGACGCTGGGCTGGGGGCAGCTAAAAAAAGCGAAGGCCTGGCGCAGCAGCAATCCTGATCTTACGAATGGGGACATCGATGTCTTTATCCAAAAAAGCAGAACTCGGTACCGTAGGGATGCTGGAATTGCACTAGCTATGTTTCTAGTAATATTACTTGGCACTTGGGTGGGGTACCCTATTTATCAAAGAAATCAACTTATTAAAGTTTTCAAATCTCCGCCTCTGGACTCACTATGGGAAGCTTCCGGAGGGCATTTAGACTCAATCCACATTCTTTACATAAACAAGAGTAACATTCATTTGCTTCAAACTAAATTACACTATTTACACCATTTACATTATGTGCGTGTACAAGGCACGAGCGAGCAGAATCTGTCATTCTTAGAAGATTTAACCTCGCTTGACTCGCTGATGATCGATGGTAACCTTTCCCTGAGTGGGCTGGAGAAGCTGGCGGGCCTGCAATCGCTGAGGATTTTAGATAACGACTCCCTGCGCAGCTTAAGCGTTTTAAAGAAGCTCAAGGGCCTGAAATATCTGACAGTTTCAAATAGCGTTTCCCTGAGCGGCTTGGAGAAACTGACGGGCCTGAAATCGTTGACAGTTTATGGTAACAATTCCCTACTCAGCAGGAGCGGTCTGGAGAGGTTGACAGGCCTGAAATCTTTGACGGTTTATGGTAACAATTCCCTGAGCGGTCTGGAGAAGTTGACGAGCCTGCAATCGCTGACGGTTTCAGGTAACGAATCCCTACTTAGCCTGAGCGGCCAGGAAGTGCTGACAGTTTCAAATAGCGTTTCCCTGAGCGGCTTGGAGAAACTGACGGGCCTGAAATCGTTGACAGTTTATGGTGACAATTCCCTACTCAGCAGGAGCGGTCTGGAGAGGTTGACAGGCCTGAAATCTTTGACGGTTTATGGTAACAATTCCCTGAGCGGCTTGGAGAAGTTGACGAGCCTGCAATCGCTGATGGTTTCAGGTAACGAATCCCTACTTAGCCTGAGCGGCCTGGAAAAGCTGACGGGATTGCAATCGTTAACTGTTGGTCTTAACTATTCCCTACGCAGCCTGAGCGGACTGGGGAAGTTGACGGGCCTGAAATCGTTGAAAGTTTATGGTAACAATTCCCTACGCAGCCTGAACGGATTAGAGAAGTTGACGGGCTTGAAATCACTGGCAGTTTCAGGTAACGAGTCCCTACTCAGCCAGAGCGGTCTGGAAAAGCTGATGGACTTGAAATCTTTGGCGGTTTATGGTAACATTTCCCTGAGCGGACTGGATAAGCTGACGGGCTTGAAATCGCTGACAATTTCAGGTAACAATTCCTTGAGCGGCCTGGAGAAGTTGACGAGCCTGCAATCGCTGACGGTTTTTCATAAAGATTCCCTGCGCAGCTTGCGCATTCCAGAGAATCTGAAAAGTCTAAAATCGCTAACGGTTTCATTTAACGATTCCCTGCGCAGCCTGAAAGGATTGGATAAGCTGACGCGCCTGAAATCGCTTTCAGTTTATGATAACGATTTCCTGAGTAGCTTAAGCGGCCTGGAGAGAATACAAAGTCCTAAAGTACTGGAACTAGGATCAAAGGAATTCAATCTTTTAAAAGATCAAATATATAAATTTAAAAACCTGGAAGAGCTGATTGTACCATCAGATGTAAAAGTGGACTATGAAAAACTCAGTAAAAACAATCCAGGAATTAAATTAATTAGAGAAAACTTTTAAACTTATCTCTTTGCTGGTCAGCAATTTTTCTTCCAAAAAAACCCTAAATCCAAAACTCACCAATCCAACCAACCAAGACCATGGGACTACCTAACCAATTCAACGACCTTATCCAGAACCAGCTCAACGTATATGCTGCCTGGTTACCCGTTACGAACAATTTCAAACTGGGCGATTACGGGATTTTTTCTGATGGGGTTTTCATCAAGATGGGCAATATCGCTGAGTTCGATGTCGCCTTCGAGCGCGCTACCGGGCCCGATGCCAGCCTCGATTTTACCTCGGCTGATACACTGGTGTCCAAGTTTGCCGGTGGAGCCGAGGTAGATGTCATACCAGCTGGAGCAATATATGCCAAGATTGCCTTCAAATTTCAGAAAGAAAGATCATTCCTGATAAAAGCACCCACCATACGGGTCAACGAAATCCAGAACACGCAGCAGGTAGCCAACCGTTTGAAGGACACCGATGGATGGGAAAAAAAATGGAAGGTGGTGTTTCAAACCTTCGAGGCCGTTGACCCGCTCATCATTTCCACCCTATCGGCCGGTACGGAAATTACCTTCGGGGGGAATGCGCAGGCCCTCAAAGAATTGAAGCTGGGAAACGCTGAGGTAGAGGTTGGTACCACCAAAGAACTGGGATTGAAGGTGCAGGGAAAATCGGGGGTTATCGCGCTGGGACTCTTCAAGCTGAAACTATTCGGTGGCGGAGTCAACGTACTGACCCGGGACCTGACGGCACCGGGCGATGCTGAGTTCGAAATACCTGCCACGCCCGATACGGATCTTTAATCACCTTTTTCCCTCCCTTCCCATGGCTACTTCCCGGATATTAGTTCCTGCAATTGAATCAAAAAAAGAAAATCTCCTCTCCACGCTCGGGGAAGAACACCTGGAGCTAAAAAAAGAATTCAGCTTTCAGGAAGTCAAACGCGGGGAAGACCTTAAACCAGTACCAGTTGATTTGGAGGTAGGGGATGTGCTACAGTTCGAGTTTGACGACGACACGGTCTGGCTCTGCACGAAGGGTGATCTGGGGGAGTTGTTTGATGAAGTGGCACTGCAGGAAAAGCGCGACCTAACGGTCGATGGCGTGGAGAATGCCCCCGTTCTGATTCCGACCGAACTGGTGCTAGTTGATCAGCAGCGCGGCCTGAAAAAGGTCCTGGTGAAATTCCTGAAAATATTCGGGAGGAAAAATGTCGAGAACCTGCCGACCGAACTGGATGAGATCATTCGTAAGCTTGCCACCGATTTTGAAGAAAAAGCCCTCGACAAGCAACGCGGGTTGCTGGGGTTGAAGCGTGACTTCACCCTGCATAAAAAAGAAGTGAAAGAGGACGGCACGTACTTTCTTTTTCTGCACGGCACCGCCGCCTCCACCCGCCAAACTTTTGCGGCGCTTAATCCCGAAGGCAAACCCACCGACCTCTGGAATACGATATTTGAGACTTACGGAGAAACCAATGTCCTCGCCTTCGAACACGAAAGCCTGACCAAGAGTCCGCTCCAAAACGTCCTCGAACTGGTCAGGCAACTTCCCGCCAGGGCCACGCTGCACCTTCTCAGCCAGTCGAGAGGCGGGATGGTCGGCGATATCCTCTGCCGTTTCTGCATCGAGAATTCCGGGGGCCGCGGATTTTCGGACAAAGAAACCACCTACCTCAACCGGGTCGGCAGGGCGGCGGACGTGAAGCTGATCGAAGAAATCAGGGAAGTGATGCGGGCCAAGACCATCACCATCGGAAAGTTCGTGCGGGTGGCCTGCCCGGCCAACGGAGCCATCCTGGCCTCCAAACGGCTGGATGTATTCCTGAACGTGGTGTTCAACCTCATTGGCCTGGCCCTGAAAAAAGAGGGGGAAGTCCATACGGCGTTCAGAAATTTGCTGGCGGCGGCGGTGGAAATCAAGAACAATCCGAACGTGCTGCCCGGATTGGAAGTCCAGAACCCTGACTCCCCCTTTATCCAGGTTCTTAACAATCCGACCCCCGACCTGGAAATCACGACCCCTCTGCTGGTGGTTTCAGGCAACAACAAGGTGACGTTTCGTTGGTCGGCCATTGTCTCCATCCTTACCAAGCTGTTCAATATGGGGCCCAACGACCTGATCGTGAACACCCGGTCGATGTTCAACGGGGCCAAACGAGGCACGGACAGGTCGCAATACTACCTGGACGAAGGGCCGCAGGTGATACATTTCAACTACTTTGCCAACAAACCGACCCGGGACGCGATCCGGGAGGCAATCCAAAGTGAGGGGGTAAATCCGGTTCCGGGCTTCATATCCCTGACAGACCGGGATTACACTGCGACCGAAATACGAAACATCAGCCTCACCAATCCCAAGGGAAGACTGTTCCCGGTACCCGTATCGGGCAAAAAGCCGATCGTGATTCTATTGCCGGGCATTATGGGTAGCAACCTGACCTTTCAGGACCAACAGGTTTGGGTCAATTACCTGAGCATTCTGCGGGGTGACCTCACCTCTTTGGAACACAGCGATGAAAACAACCGCAACATCATGGCTCCTTCGGTGGTGGAAGCATCCTACAAAAAACTAACCGATTTCTTGAGTCCGGACTATGATGTGGTCGTGTTCCCCTACGACTGGCGGCTGAGCATACCGCAAAGTGGCGAGGCTTTGAACAGCAAAGTGGTGGAGCTGCTGCAATACAAGCAACCCATCAAGCTGATCGGCCACTCGATGGGCGGCCTGGTGATCCGGGATTTCATGGTCAACAGCAAATACCAGGACACCTGGTCGAAGCTGAATGCATATGCTGATTTCCGGCTACTTTTTTTGGGTTCTCCGCTGGGCGGCTCGTTCAGGATCCCCTACATCCTGTTTGGCGAGGATTCGATCATCCACACCGTGAGCACGCTTGACCTGGCCAATTCCAAGCGAAGTCTGGTAAGGATCTTTACCCGGTTTCCGGGCATTCTGAGTCTGCTGCCGCTGAATGAGGCCAGGGGCGAGAAAGATAAAGAGAATGACTTCGCCCTGGCCAAAACCTGGCAGCGCATGGCCGAAGCCTTCGGCGATGAGGAGTGGCCGCTTCCTGACGCCACCGTACTGGCCGAGTTCAGCACCTACCGCAGTGAGGTGCTGAAAAGTACCCCCGATTATGCCAAAGCCATCTACATCGCGGGTCTGGCCGGAAAAAAAGACCAGACCATCAGCGGCTACCGCATCAGAAAGCGGGAGACTTTCTTCGGCCCCCGCGAAACACTCGAATTCCTCGCCACCCGGGAGGGAGACGGCAGTGTCACCTGGGCCAGCGGCATCCCGAAAGCAATAGCAGACGAAAGGAATGTGTATTTCTCGGAAGTGACACACGGTGAGCTCGCCAATGATTCAGTCCTGTTTGGGGCATCGCCGATCTGTTGAAAACGGGAAGAACCAGTCAGCTGCCACAAACTCAGCCCAGTTTCCGTGGACTGGATACCGAAACGGTCGCAAAGACCGATGCCACCTTCGACCTGTCGCCCGACAGCGTAGAGAAAGTGCTGCTGGGGCTGCGCACTTCACCCGATAGTTTCGTCCCGGGCCAGTCGCCCATCATCGTTTCGGTCAGCAACGGTCACCTCAAATACGCCCGGTACCCGCTCCTGATCGGGCATTTCGACCGGGACGGCATCCTATCGGCCGAAAAAGCCGTTGAGCAGTCCCTTAACGGGGAGTTGAGCAGACGCATACAACTCGGGCTGTACCCAGGGCCGATCGGCAGCAACACCTATTTGGAAACCAAGAATCTGGGCGGGCTCAAAGGGGTGATTGTGGTAGGTCTGGGCCGACAGGGTGGGCTCAATGAATTCCTGCTGATGAACACCATAGAGCTGGGCGTATCCAACTACCTGGTAAATCTGATTGGCAAATCTTCCGGTACAACGACTGAACCGGCAATGAAACCGAAAACGATCGGCATTTCGGCGCTACTGGTGGGCTCCGGGTACGGAGGGCTGAGCATCGAGGGGGCGGTACGCGCCATCCTGCAGGCGATTCAGAACGCCAATCAGAAAGTGCTCGCCACCTACCGGGAAACTGGAAGGGTGATCGAGGCCGTCGAATTCATCGAGCTCTACACGGACCGGGCCCTGGCCTGCGTGAAGGCCGTGAGCGTACTCGAAAAAGAGGAGAACAAGGTCTTGAGCATAAAACGGACCGGAAACAGTATCAGGTTACTGCCCGGCCGTCGCGGACGGCTTCCGGTGGAAGATACCCAGGACTGGTGGACGCGAATCAATGTCCAGCCCTACGATGATCCCGAAAATCTGGACAGAAGACGGCAGGGTTTGAAATTTGCAGTTGCCACTGATGCCGCCCGCATAGAAGAGGCCAGCCTCACCACCGACAGCCGCGATCTGTTCAGGATACTGGATGCCGTCTCGGTCAAGGATGAATGGACGCCCAGGCTAGCCAAGGTCATTTTCGAGATGCTCATTCCCAACGACTTCAAGCAGCAGGTAAAAAGACAAAACAACATAAGCTGGCAACTGGACTCCTTGACTGCGGCCTTTCCCTGGGAGCTCCTGCAGGACAGCACCACCAATGCAAAACCATTGAGTGTGAACGCCGGGATGATCCGCCAACTGGCCACACCCAACTTCCGCCGGGTTATCAACTCGGTCATTGACAAAAGCGCCCTGGTTATTGCCGACCCCAACCTGGAGGGCTATTTCGGACAACTGCCCGGAGCCCGGAGCGAGGGAGGGAAAATTGCGGCGCGTCTGAAGGCGGATGGGTACGACCTGGTCCACTCGTCCCATCAGAAATCAGCGGAGATACGGATAGAACTTCTGGGCCAGGACTACAAAATCATCCACCTGGCCGGTCACGGGGCCTTTGAATTTGGGCCGGACAAAAAAACCGGCATGCTCATCGGCAGGGACTCCTTCCTGACGCCGGACGACATCAGGCAAATGAGCGGGGTGCCCGAACTGGTATTTGTCAACTGCTGCTACCTGGGACAAATGGCTGCCATTTCGAATGAGGACCAACCGAAACCTTACCGGCTAGCCGCTAACATCGGTACCCGGCTGATCGAAATCGGGGTAAAGGCGGTGGTGGTGGCCGGCTGGGCGGTCAGCGACGCGACGGCCCTGGAATTTGCCGAAAAATTTTATGACTGCCTGTTCTCCGGAGATACTTTCGGCGAGTCGGTCAAAAGAGCCCGTCAGGCCATTTTTGACAACCATGGCACCCGCAACAACACCTGGGGGGCCTACCAGTGCTACGGCGATCCGTTTTACAGATTGACAAGCCAGGCCCATATTCAGAGCTATGAGTACACCTTCATTATTCCCGAAGAAGCTGAAATCGAACTGGGCAATATGCTGAATCAACTGGATACGGGCAGCTATGAGGTGGAGGTTTTTCAAAAGAAGATGAAAGGCATCGCCCTGGGCATGGAACGGACCAAGATCAGCAGTGGCAAAATCACCGAGCTGCAGGCGTTGCTTTACTCGGGGATGGGGATGTACCAGGAGGCCATCGGGATGTTCGGGAAACTGGGTACTCTCGAAAACCCTGTTTTCTCTTTCTCCGCCTGGGAAAAGTATTGCAGCGTTCGCGCCAAGTTTGCCGTACAAAAATTCAAGCAAGACCCGGGACAACGGGACAAGTGCCTGGAGGAAATCCAGCTGGCGGCGGAAGAGATCAATGCCTTGAACCGATTGGGCTGTACCAATGAGCGTCTAAATTTGCTGGGTAGCACCTATAAGCGCCTGGGCCTAATCAGCAACAGCACTGAAAAAACGAAAGCCTACGAAACCTCGGCCGGGTATTACCGGCAAGCCACCGACAAACCGGACAATGGCAACCGCTATTACTCGCTGTCCAACTGGCTGGCCATCGAGAATGCCCTGGTACAGGCAGGTCCCCGAAAATGGGGGGAGGCCATCGAATCGTTTTCAACCCTCAACAATCTCCCAAAAAGGGCCAAGGCCGCAATCGCTCAGGTTAAACAAGAGCTTGAACAGCAGTTGAAAAAAGAGCGGGAGGAGGCCAGTTTTTGGGATTGCATCGCCGAAGCCAATCTCCGGCTGGTCCTCATGCTGTTGGGTGACATAGAAACCCCGTACAGCGCGGTCAAGGAAACCTACGAGGAGGTCTGGAAATTCACAGGCCACAAGGGCAATCGGCTGGGAGAGCTGGAACACCTGGATTTTCTGATCGACTTGTATGGACTGATAGAAGGGGAAAAGGGAAAGAAGGTGCTGGATTTGGTTGTGCGGCTGAGGCGTGAACTGGAGGCGATTGGGTGAGGTCATTGACAATTTGTCTTGTTACAAGCTATTAGAATACAGTTTATTGACAAAAAAAAGTGATATGACATGGGATTTTTGGAAACAGGAGCTAAGCTTGAAAAAGAGGAAAAGTATGTGGTTAATAAGTATGCTCTGCTTATTGGCACCGAAACATTCAATGATCCGGCAATTAGTAATTTAGGGGGAGTCCTAAAGGATGTTGAAAAATTCAGCACAATACTCAGAGATTCAGAATTAAGCAGTTTTGAGGTGACCTCTTTGACCAACCCATTACTGATTGATGCCAGGCGTGCAATCTCTGATGTTTGTATAAAGGCAATGAAAGATGATATCGTTTTCTTCTATTATTCCGGGAAGGGGGTATTGGGCGCGGATAAATCATTTTATCTACTGTTTACTGATTCCGAGTATAAGTTTCAGGATGCCACCTGTATGGAATCAGAATTTGTCCTTTCCCAGTTCAGGAAATCCGAATGCGAAACTTTCATCATCGTTATCGATACTTGCCATAGCGGGGCTTTCTTCAATAATAACAGAGGGTTACCCAAAAGCCTTGTGGCGCTCACGGCGGGTGACGAAAATCAGATGGCGATGGAAACTGAGGAAGGTGGGGTATTCACTAATACTATAATAAAAGGCTTGAAAAGTGACTACATCGATGCAAATAGGGATGGCAAAATAACCTTCTCCGAGCTTTTTGATTATATAACCCAACAGCAGAGTAAAAGTACGGAATCATCGTACGAGGGTTCGCCAAAAAAATGGGAGTGGAATGTCGATAAAGACCTTGTCCTTTTTGACTCACCACGATCAGTATTCATCAGCTACCAGCGACAGCAAAGCGATTTGGTTGAGAAAATATCTCAATCACTTATTAAAAGTGGTATTAGTACGTTTGTTGACACAAAAAAAATTAGGACAGGTGATATCTGGAAAGAATTATTGGAGAGAAGCATAAAAAATGCGAGGGCATTTATAATAGTCTTGGATAAGGAAATTTTGAATTCTGAAGTAGCCGACTGGGAACTGGAAACGGCGCATAAGCACGGGGTTCCGATTTTGCCCTTAGCAGTAGAAAAGGTCACGATCCCGGCCCTTTTTCAGAAAATGTATGGCCATTACAATCGGATGGATTTTGATATTGACAAGTACGAATACAGTATCACTACGGTCATCGAGCATATAAAGGCTTTGCGAGTGAGGCAGCCGGAAGAGGTAGCAGAAGACAAAATTGCCGACGGGACAAGATAAAAGACCTGTATCGAATGAATGAAAAAACGCATTTCCTCTTATTTACAGGACACATGATCGATAAACAAGGAAGGGTCGATCAGGATGGTAAACCTAATCCCCGCTTCCCGCCCGAGAAAGAGGAAAGCGCCCGACGAGCAATTTACCGGGCGGTGCTAAAGGAAAAGAACATCAGGGCCAGCTCGCTGATTGGTTTGGCCGGGGGAGCCTGTGGGGGCGATATTCTTTTCCATGAGGTATGCAGTGAACTCGATATACCTACTCAGCTTTACCTGGCACTTCCCCGTGATCAATTTTTAGAGGAATCGGTTCAGTTTGCCGGTCCCAGGTGGGTGGAGCGTTTTGATAAACTATGCCAAAAACTACCGACCGAAGTGCTTTCCGAAAGCAAAGACCTCCCGGCCTGGCTTAGTAAAAAAACGAATGATTCCATTTGGGAGCGAGCCAACCTTTGGATGCTACACAAGGCATTGGCGAAAGGTGGTGAATGTATGACATTGATTGCTTTGTGGGATGGAAAGGCAGGGGACGCCGGTGGAGGCACCGAGCATATGGTTGCCCAAGCTCAGGCGCGGGGCGCGAAGTCCGTGATAATAGATGTGTATGAATTGCCGGCGTGAAAGGCTGGTTAGAAACAGTAGTGGCTGGGACGAAAAGTGCCTGCGCTTGATTTCCAGTAGCCTGCTTCCTTGATTTAATCAAGGTATTTTAATCATGGGCTTCACTGGATCGGTGTCGGGTATATAGTGTGCTGAAATTAAACAAATAAACACTTGGTTATTTATAGCTGCTGAGTTAAATCCAACTCATGGCAAAGCAAGAAAAGGTTTCAATCATGGATTAGCAAGGTAGGGCTAGATTTGCAGAAGTTAGCGATATTGCCAGCCAGGGTCTTTTACAGCACTGCTTATAGCATTAAATATAGTTTATTAGTATATTTCAAAAATGGAGAAAATAGGTTTAATCCAACAAGAGGCAAATTACTATCATTGAAAATTTACCTAAAACATATCAGACTCATGCCAAAAAAAACATTTATTTCCTTCAAAAGTGAAGACATACTTAAAGTTTGGGCTCTCAGAGGTTTATCTCATTTTCAGAATGTTGCCTTTGAAATGGATGACGTTTCTTTGAGAGAGTCAGTTGATAGTAAAGAGGAAGCTTACATTAAAAGTGTAATTCGTCCAAAAATTAAATCATGTGACGTTTGTTTGTGCCTAATCGGAGAAAATACTTTTCGAAGTAGAAAGTGGGTACCTTGGGAAGTTCGATTAGCCTCAGAAGAAGGCAAAACAATTTTGGCCATGAGGCTAAAAGACATGAACACCGCTATAACTCCGGCAGTTCTGAGCAATCTGGGTATTATTCCCTTTGATTGGGATATTGAAAAGCTTTTTGTACAAATTGGTAGATGAAGCAGATATTAATGAACGAACCACTATGCTTTGTTTTGATGCCATTCGGTAATAAAACAGACAGTTCAGGCAATACCTTTAATTTTGATAAAATATATAAGATATTGATTGAGCCGGCCATTGAAAAGGCAGGCTTTGATTCTATACGTGCAGATGAAGAAATGGGTGGTGGCATAATTCATAAACCCATGCTCGAACGGTTGATTCTATGTGAATTTGCTATCGCTGATTTAACAACTGCCAATGCAAATGTTTTTTATGAACTTGGGTTGCGGCATGCTGTACGTCCTTGGAGTACGATACTCTTATATGCCGAAGGGGCACGGTTACCCTTTGACGTAGCCCCTTTAAGAGCCTATCCATACAAAGTCGATTCCAGTGGACGGCCGTCAAACGTTGATGGAGATATAGACCAAATTGTAAAATTGCTTATATATGCAAAAAAAGAATCGAAGAATCATGAGAATGTGAAATTTACTGATAGCCCCTTATATCAATTGGTGGAAGACTATCCCAATATAGACCATACGAAGACCGACGTATTTAGGGAGAAGGTAACCTATTCAAAAGAAAAGAAAAAGCAATTGTTTGATGCCCGTAATTTGGAATCTGTCAGTGGAACTGAAAAAACGCAGATAATAAAAGAAATAGAAAATGAAGCAGGTAGCATTGAGGATTTAGAAGCGGGTGTTGTAATTGATCTATTGCTATCGTACAGGGCAGTAAAAGCTTGGCGTGAAATGATACGCCTGGTATTAATTATGCCAAGACCCTTGGTCGACACGGTATTAGTGCAAGAGCAGTATGCTTTTGCATTGAATAGAAATAGTCAGAGTAAAGATGCTGAAAGAGTTTTACTGGCACTAATTGAACGACGCGGTCCAAGCAGTGAAACACTTGGCCTTCTGGGAAGAGTTTATAAAGATAGATGGCAGCAAGCAGCAGAAGCAGGAGATGATATACTCGCGGAAGGATTACTGGACAAAGCTGTCGATGCCTATGCCAAGGGTTTTGAAACAGATTGGCGAGATGCGTATCCTGGTGTAAATGCTGTTACTTTAATGAGTTTAAAGAAATTTCCAGATGATAAGTTGCAAAAGATACTACCCATTGTACAGTATTCAGTGGAAAGACGTATCGAAAGTGGTAAGCCAGATTATTGGGACTATGCTACTTTGGTTGAACTCGCAGTTTTAAATAATGATGAGTACCAAGCTGGGGTTTATTTAGGTAAAGCATTAGCATCGATTAGAGAAATCTGGGAGCCGGAAACGACAGCTCGGAACTTGAGATTAATTATAACTGGTAAGCAAAAAAAGGGTGTTGATACCGGTTGGATTGAAAAAATAGAAACAGTTCTTCTCAAACATTCAATTACTAAATAGCAATTGTTGAAAACTTTGAACCCAAAAAATATGGTCGCTTAAATTACCGAGTTTGTTTGCCGATTACAGAACCCGATTCAGTTTATGAAATAGCAAATGATTTTATAAGAAAGCCCTGATTAAATACCCATATTAGCAATATACTCTATTTTGATCAATAATCATTTTTGCTGGAATAGTTGGTTACTGCCCGCTTCAATTCTTCTATGTTGGTTATACGTTTGTAAAATATGGTAAACATCTTAATGAAAAGAGTTTTCATGTAGTAATAATTCAATGTATATTTGGATTTATAATAAAAAGGATAATTCATATGGACAAGAAAATTGTTTTTATTGCTTTTGCAATCGAGGACGAAACTTCTCGTAATTTATTCACTGGGCAAAGAGTTAATCCTGATACCCCTTTTGCATTTGTAGATATGTCAGTAAAAGAAGCCTATGAAGATCTTTTCGCATAATTTCATGCAAAAAGGCTTATTAATCTGGTGCAAATACAGAAAAAAACCTTAATACAAAAGATAGTACAACGGCGGCGCAAATCCATTTAAAAGCTAGTTTTCTGCTAATAAAATTTCCTGTATAATACTCGATAGATATGGAAACTTTACGCTTTATCCTATTTTTAATATGTATGTGTGTATGTGTACTATCAATAGGAGCCTTTATTGCTTGTATGATACAAATACCAAAATCTATGAATAAAGTAGAAAGAGAATGGAAAGAAAAAAGAAAAAATGCTCCAACTAATATTGTATTCATAGCTTATAGGGAAATTGATATAGAACTTGCTTTAAATGTTGAAAGAACACTCAAAGAGTTTGAATTTAGTGTTTTTATGTGGAATCCATTTGATCCTTTCCAGGATCCTATCGACTCTATTTATGATTTTATTGATGCATCTTTTGCCATGATACAAATAAATCCTGATAATGAAAGTGACTGGATTAAACAAGAAAAGGAATTAGCAAGAAGTCATCGAAAGAAAGTAATTCAAATTGATTCAAGTAGCGATCTGGCTGTTTTAATTCATCAGCTTCAAGATTTAAGAAATGTTACACAACCTTTTCATATACCACCAGCGTTTCGCCACGACCTCACTTTAGAGTTAAAGGATAACCTAGAAAAGGCTGGTTATAAATATAGTACTGCTACTCGAAATATGGAAGATGCAGTCTATGAATCTAATAGTGGATATTCTATCATTGTAATAATGTTCCTTGGAGGAATTGCTTTTTATTCAGGTTTGTTTGCTTACCTTCTATATTAGCTTATATATGATATGCATGATTACTTATGTTATGCCCAAATGTGTCAGCTACGGTGGCTGATAAGCCGAGATCTAGAGGAACAAACCGGCTGCTATTTTGGTGGGGCGGGGAAAGCTCTGCTTGGCGAAAATAGTAGTTGGTGGCGAGAATGGGCCGGGCAAGACAACGGCCAGACCTTGATCCCCGTAAAGGAATAACATGACGCTTTTACGGCTCAAAAGAAAAATCTGCAAAGCCCGGATTAGGAAAAAGTCATACTCTTAGGCAGGCTGTAACGCTTTGGGCTTCCAAAAGTGCTTAATGTCAGACTTATTGATCTTCTTTTCGGCCTTCCACAGTTCATAATCGACCTGCAACTTTAACCAGAAATCAGGCCGTGAGCCGAACGCTTCCGCTAGGCGTATAGCCATTTCAGAACTGATGCCTTGGTGTTCATTCAGGATATTCGACAGGGTTTTAGGGGTCACGCCCAAGCCTTCGGCAATTTCCCGGTTTGTGATCGTCTGTCCTGTTTCCTCGCGTAAGCCCTCAATAATGTCCCGGATCATAGAACCAGGATGGGGGGGCGCATACCTCTCTTAATCATAGCTTCCTCCTGTTAGTGATAGTCCAAATAATCAACGTCATAAGCGTTTCCGTCTTCAAAACGGAATATGATTCGCCAGTTTCCATTTACTTTGACTGACCAAAACCCTTTGTAATTTCCACTCAAAGGGTGTAAGCCCCAGCCAACTACATTCAAATCATCAATCGTTTCGGCTTCATCGAGGCGGTATAAAATCCGCCGTATCTTCTCAACGTGGTGCGCTTGCAGCTTTGACGGATTATCATCCTCAAAGAAAAGCCTTAGCCCCTTATGCCGAAAACTTTCAATCATGCTTACAATGATAACACATAACGTTACGTGTTACAAGATTTATTTTCCTTAAAGATCATAGGAATATAATACAAGTAAAATATAATTTCTAGGAATTAATTGCTATTGTCGAAAAATATGACACAATTCGCATATAATATTCACTCCAAAGGCAATTTTATGAGCGTTCATCCTTACCACTTTGACGAGATCATTTTTTACGGTATCACCCATTCCGCACCCGTCCGGCTGCCCAAATTCGCTATCAATGTGGAATGTGGCAATAGCACCACGGGCTTTGCCAGCCCTGCGGATGACTATATAGAAACCCGCCTCGATCTGAATGAATATCACCAGATACGCAAACACGCCTGTTTTCTGGTGGAAGCGGTCGGTGACTCCTTGATTGACGCGGGTATCTCTGAAAATGACTTGTTGATCGTGGATACAAGCCTAAACTATCGGGAAAACGATGTTGTCGTTTGCTGCCTCAATGGGTCCGTACAAGGCCAAGATGATAAAGCGGGAAGGGAAACGGCTCTTTCTCGTGTCCCGGAATCCACTCTTTGCACTTATTGAAATACAAGAATATGATGATTTGCGCGTGTTCGGGGTCGTCAAAGGATTTAGCCGCAATTTTCGGCGCGACTGATGCAATGGTTTGGCCTGCTCGACTGCAATAATTTTTACTGTTCCTGTGAACGGATTTTTGCGAGTGCATCAAAAAGTGTGGAGCAATTGATTCTTTGGTAACTTGATAAGGATTCAAACCCTTGCAGCCCCACCTTGTCATGATTGTCATGACCTTGTCATGCAAGCAAAAGATGTCATCCAGCCAGTTGCCGTTGATCCTCGAACTGCCATATATCATTTTAAGGTACACATCCTGAATATATCGCCGATGATCTACCGGCGCTTTATCATTGTCGGCAATACCCACCTAGCTGAGCTGCATCATTTAATACAACCGCGATGGCGGACCGTTGATGATGGGCTGGGAAAATCAGCATTTACACGTTTTTCATATCTGGGGATTGGATTATGGAATTGCCTATGAAGGAGGCACCTATTATCGTGATGACCCCAGTGAGATTTTTATTAAAGATTTAGGTCTGAGGGCTGGCGATAAATTCTCCTATGTGTATGATTTCGGCGATTACTGGCAACACGAGGTTCGGGTGGAGAAGGTTGAGAACGCCAGGCCAGGGTACCACCACCCAATTTGCACAGCTGGGCGGAGGGCCTGCCCTCCGGAAGACGTCGGTGGCCCCTACGCCTACCAGGATGCTTTGATCGGCCAGTTCAGCTGGATCCAGGAAACGTTATCGAATGTAATGGAGAGCATTGACAGGGGGGAGGTTCCAGACCTCGAACTGGATAACGCGCCCTGGTGGTATCTAAAGCATCGAAGCGAAGTGTTCGATAAGAAGAAAATGAACAGGGCTTTGGCAAAACTGTATCAAAAAAAGGGTGACGATAAATTTTGGATAACACTGGGTGGATACGATGAATATTTCGACGACTGAGAGGTCCACTTTCTGTATCAATATCTACGTTTAGGTATCAGTGGGCGTAAAACGGCGTGGCCGACCAGGCCAAAAATTGTGATACCTTCATCAATACGGTGCGTAAAGTCAAAGATTACATTTCCTGATAACCTTGATGATCATGAAATTCAAACTCCAACTGGTGTGTGAGGCCGGGGAAAACGAAACCGCTTGCACCGACGAAATTTTCACCTTTGATAAGTCCTTCGATACTTTTGAAAGCATCGGGATGACCATTGGCGAATCAAAGCAGCTATTGAAGAACATGTAGCAGTCCATCGTCGAAAAGCAACTGGGCGCTTTTATCAAAAGCAAGGGCCTGCAAGGGCTTCGGAAAAATGGGAACTATACGGTCAAGCTCAAGACCCTATTCGGCGATATCGCCTTTGAGAGTCCCAGGTATTATGGCGAAGACAAAAAGACGTTCAGTCCGTTGAATGAATTGCTCCCGAACCATACCACCCCTGAGCTCTTGTTTCTTGAAACCAAATGGGCGTGTTTGATCCCTTTTGAGAAGACGGCGAACTTGTTGAAAGAGGTCCTGCCGGTTGCGGAAACGATTAACGCCACAACGATCCAGAACCACCTGTACGGGTTGGCCCTGGCCCAGGAGCAAGAAGTTGGGGAAGAGCAGTGGATGTACGATTGCGGCAGCATAAACCAGCGGCAGGCGCTGCCAAGGCCGGAAAGAACCATGGTTGTGGGTATTGACGGCGGCTATGTCAGGGACTGGAATGACAAAAAGAGTGTGTTTGAAGTAATAGTAGGCAAGTCTCTCCCCGCTGAGAAACCGGCCAAATGCTTCGCGTTCGTCGGATCTTATGACCTGAAGTCCAAGCGAAGATTTTATAACCATCTGACGTCACAGGGGATGCAGCCCCACCAACAGATTGAATTCTTTTCGGATGGGGATGATAACTTACGGAATCTGCAAACCTACCTTAATGCGGAATCCACCCACATCCTGGATTGCCGGGCCGCCGGTGCGGTTTCACATCACCATGAAACTGACAGTCCTGCACCAGTGTGCATTGGGATTGATCAAAGTGGATGAAAATAGGGGGAGAGCCTCTCAACTTTTGTTGACCCGGATCAAATGGAATTTGTGGCACGGTAATGCTGTAAGGGCCATTGAGCACTGTGATGACCTTGACTTATACCTTACTGATCACCTGGAAGACAAGGCGCAGAAAAAAAAATACGACAAGATTAGGCCCTTTCAAACATACGTTGCCGATTTTGAGAAATACATCGCCAACAACCAGAGCTTTATCGTCAACTACGCCGAACGCTACCACTACGGTGAAGTTGTTTCAACGGGTTTTGTGGAGTCCACGGTCAATTATGTGATTGCCAAACGGCTTTCTAAAAAACAATCCATGCAGTGGACCAGAAAGGGTGCACACCTACTGCTTCAGGTCAGGACCAAGGTTTTGAACAATGAGTGGGAGGAGGTCTTTCGAAAGAGGTATCCCGATTTCAGGCCAATCAAATCCGTAAGCGAACCTATGGCCATCCAGGAAGCGGCATGAATCTCCCACACTTTTTGATGCTCTCCTGGATGCTCCGGACGGGCTTCTGCGTCGGGGATCGGGTCACGGTCACAGTCGATCAGGGTTTGATTCTCATCACCTACTAAGTTTCTCATCAGCCGGGGCGTCAGTCTCCGGCTTTTTTTATCATTTCTTATCTCTATAAACGATGGAAACGATTTCATTTGAATCAGTCAATAGACGCTTCAGGGCACAATGTGAAGTACTGGCCGTCAGCGATTTTTGGATCGTAGGGGAGGGCTGGGGCGAAGCCGCTCCCCCGGGCACCGTGGAGCAGCAGGTATGTGAGGCGGCACGGCAAGGTGCCACGGCGGTCAATCTTAACGTAAGGATGCAGCAGCGGGAGGCTTTCGCAGATTATCCGATCCAGTCGCTCTACCGCTATGAAAAGCAGCCACTTAGCCAGGGGCGTTCGCCCCTGGCTTTTTTCTTTTCATTCAAATTCTGACTGCTATGAAAACCTACGATTTCGGCCCCGTGCTGCCCATTAGCTTCAAAGAAGTCAAACGCCTGTACGGCCAGGCCTGTCAGATAATAACCATCCACGGCTACTGGATCTCGGGCCAGGGCTGGATCGAAGCCGATTTCCCCGAAGCCGTCGAAGCACAAATCCTGCGGGTGATCCTGATGGGCGCTACGGTGGTCAATCTCGAAATTCATCACCACGACCAGGTAACCTATGCGGATTACCTGATCCGGGAGATGCAAGAGAAAACCGAATAATCATTCGCCGGGCGGGCCTGACGGCCCGCCTTTTTGGCCTATCGGCCACCGGACCACCTCCGGCTCCGGCCCCACCCACCGCTTTGGCGAAAGCCGACGCCAAAGAAAATTCCGAAAACAAAAAAAAGGGCAGCCTACCGGCTGCCTGTTTTTGTACCGCTTGATATGTTTTTCGATAATTATTATCGGATTTCGTTAATTTAAAATACATTGTCAAATCGATCAAAAGCTTACCTAGGCCTCATACAGGCAGGATGTCTCCTGAGCATTGACACTACCTTGCTTAGTTGGATCGAAAACCAGGTTCGACGGCCAACCTAGAAGCAGTTGATGAAACAGGCGGAATCTATGAAGCTTTTAGCATGGACGTTTTTGGGAGTAAGGTTAGTTGCGTTTATACATCTGTCCGAAGGTATAGACGAACCTAGTTACGTTTATACAGATGTTGGGGGCAATTAAGAAAAAATAAAAATCAAATAAGATATGTCGAAATTTAAAAATGGTATTTTCATAAGTTATAGCCATAGAGATAAAGAATGGCTTAATAAATTAATGATTCACCTAAAACCATTGATAAGAAATGAGAAAATCAGAGTTTGGGATGATACACAAATCCAACCAGGGGCAAATTGGAGAGAAGAAATAACGAATGCAATTGAAGAATCAAGAATTGCTTTGTTGTTAGTTTCTCCAAATTTTCTTGCTTCTGATTTTATAATGGAAAATGAACTTCCACAAATCTTGAAAGATGCTTATGAAGGAAATACCATTATTTATTGGGTTGCTGTTAGCTACTCAGCTTATGACTTTACTAAACTTAAAGAGATACAAAGTGTAAATAGCCCAAACAAACCACTTGACAGTTTACCTCTATCTGAGCAGAATAAAGAACTTGTGGAAATTGCGAAAAGGATAGCTAATGGTGTTGAGGTAAATGTTGTTTCAAACTTCTTGCATGTAATTGATGAATTTGTTCCACAGCAGAAAGCCTTTTTAGATAAAGCTCCTGTTGATGAGCGAGAAAGAAAATACTCTATACAAGCTCATCAAAGTGGAGATAAAATTGAGCTGATAAGCGGTGAATATACCGTTGAAACAATTCGAGCAGAAGATTTTGATAGATTAGACCAAAGTTCTAAGCAACTAATAAGAAGCTATGAAAGGACAATGAAGGATTTGTTTGATAGATGGACAGAATTACAACCAAAGAGTTATTCCAGAGATGAATATTTAAAAGTCGAAGCAAGAAAAGAAATGGGCAATATAAGAACTGACTTATGTAGGCAGTTAAATGCAATTTTAGACTACTTGAACTATCTGGGAAAGAATTTAGAAGACCATTATCATCACGTAAGATATTTGTGTTCTCAAAGTGAAAAATAGAATGAGAACTGCCACCAACAAAGCATACCTGCCCATAGCCAGCAAAAGCTGGCTATGGGCAGGTATGCGGGACGTTCACGCAACTCCAAAACCAATAACACGGCGGACATTTTCTTCAATAATAGGAAGCATTTCTAATAGAAGTTTTTCCTTTGGAAATTCTGTTCCCCCCTTGATAATGTTATTTTTTGGTTTGTTTACCATTTTCAAAGGATTAGAATTGATTTTAATCTAAAAACTGGACAAGGTGCCATTTTTCAAGTCGGTGCTTTTGCAAGGATGGCTGGAAATCCCAATGCTTTTAAAATTAAAATTGTTAAGAATATAAATAAATTTCAATCGAAATTTACATATGGAACTCACATAATTGCCAAGTCTTTATGGTTTGATAATCTAAAAGGAGCAGTCGATAATTTCTATCCATTTATCGCAGCACTCCAATCAGAAATGGGGCTAAATCAAATACGTGTAGAAGGGTGAAGTGTTGATTCTACCATAACAGTCTGCAGCTAACAAGCAGCTTTGCACAAGCGGGGCAGACCCGGATCTATTTGCCAGCTTCTCAGTAGCAAGGATAGCACGACCAATACAAACGGATGCAGAATGTAGACGGAAAATGCGCAGCGTGACATTTCACTCATAAGGCCTGAGTGCCTGTTCAGGCTTTTTTTTCCATAGGCTAGCAACGCAGCCATTATGGAAATGCCAATAATTTGCTCCCAGAATGCATAGAGGAATGCGGCCATGTGCCATCCCCCAACAAACCATTCCAATGGTTGTCCGAAGACCATTTTAAGGGAATAAATAAGTGGAAAGCCTATGACGATCATGCAAAGGATGAAAATGTTTAGTTTCCGGTAATGTTGCTGATCAATCTGCCGGATCCATTTGTTTTCTGCAGCAATCAACCCAAAGGCGAACACGGCAATGTATTGCGGGAAATGCCCTAACTGAAAACCCAGCGGCTCTAGAACCATGCCCACCGCAAAAACAGTCCTGGTCAAAAAAGTCATGAGTGCAAGCCCAGCGGCAAAAAGCATAATCTGTTTAAGGGTTGGTAACTGCCAGTCTTTAAAATCAGAATTGGCGGTCTTTGTCCAAGCGACATAACATAGGGTGAACAACAACAAGGCCAGCACAAACCAAAGCACACCTACATTAATCCAGCCGTCATAACCCGACAGAAACTGCATAAAAGTAATATCATGCTTTCCCCCATAGCGGTAAACAAGGAAATTCATGACCGTTGCCTGGATCAGGGAATAATATACCAAAGGAATCCCTAATCTGAAAAACCGGTCCTTGATGAAAACCGCAGCCCCTTTACGTGTCAGGGACCCAGGAATAAAGAGTGCAGAAAGAAAAAAGAAAAAGCCCATAAAAAAGGACTGGTCGACGCATACGGCCATTGTCATGGGAATCACTGCGCCCCTCAATTCGGTTTTCTCAAAATAATACCAGCCGCCGGGCGCGCCGTAAGTTACTAAGGCATGATGTATGATTACAAGGGCCGTTAGTAACACTTTCAAATGGTCAATGTAAATAATTTTGCTTTCAGAATGCTGAGGGGGCAGGGATGAGTCAGTAAAGCGAGGCGGCATTTATTTCAGGGTTATGGCTAATTGCGCAAATTACAAAACGCCCGCCAATACTGGATATCTCCCCGGCGTCACATAAAGATTTATCAGGGTGGACTTTACATTAGTTGCACCAGCGTCTGACGCGCGCCTGTTTGACCCCAAGCTTTTTATTCTCTCCCACCTTGACAAACCGGCCGGACTGGATGGCCAGAGTTTCCTGGGCCTGTTGCAAAACCATCCGGTCCAAAAGTCCGAGGGGTTGGCTTTCAGTTATTTGAAAAGTGGCAACACTGTCAGGAACGACTGCTACAGGTACACCAGGTAATTCCGAAAGGGGAAGCCCAGCATTGAACTTTAGGACCATCAGTCCGACCCTTTTGAAAAGGACAACATTGCCGGAGCAAACCCAACAATAACCGCTGCGATGGATAAGTTGTGGCTCAAGGGTAACACCGGCATCTTCAGTGATGCAAAGTGAAAAGCCGACAGGCTGCTGTTGCAGCACTATGTTTTTTTCCAAAAGTGAACCGCCCGGGAATTGGCCTGCTGCGACAGATCGTATTTGATTATCAACCAGGTTAACCTATTTGATGAAACGTTTTCCCGGCATGTTGACAGCCACCCCCTCCTCAATCGTTCAGCAAGATACTCAAAGCAAAAACCGAACAGAGCCCGGTCATTTCCTGGGAAGAGGGAGAAAGGAATACCCGGCAGATGCCAGCCAGCCCAGGTAGCACCGACCTTCTCCGCAAAGGCATCAACCGTGGCCCATGGCGAATCGTATTTTATTTGACTGTCAACGGCCGACCATGCAGTCCGCCTATGCCTATACGCTTCCAGCCTGCGGACGAAGATGGCGGCTGTCAGCGGTCGGACGTAATAAAATTAATCGCCAGGACTGTCTCTTTTCCAGAGCCGTACGATGGTTATCATTTCCAAAGGGAGGCCCCGTGGTTTTTAAGTCTTGGAAATCGGTATTGGAGATTGACCAAGTCAAGCCCATGAGCATCTTCCGCTTCGAGTGTATGTTGTATGGCAGGCTCATTCTAATACTGGTTAACAACAAGTTGCAATCTGAATTCAAGTCTTACCCAGTAGAAGTGGAGGATTTCGAACTCAGTGAGTTTAAGGCGGTCAAAACACTAAAAAAAAGATAACGGCACTAATAAGAACTCTGGTAAGCGAGGCGGGTAAAGTCAAAGTATGGTTGGTGGAATTATTTTGCGATTGGACTAGGTATGCGCGGAAGGATTATAGGAAAAAGAATAAAAAACTATTGAAACCAACGCCAATTCAGCTCATAAACATAGTAGCCTGACGGCTAAGGTGTCCCCACAGACCTGAGCCCCCCGCTACTCCACTTTCAGGTGCGGGCATTGTTTCAGCACCTGGTCGAGATCCTTCTGGCGCTTTTTCTCCGAGTCATAGTACCAGGTGCGGACCAACTGGTCGTTTTCACCGTAGAAACACAGTACCCACAGGTTGGGCTTTTGGTCAAAGGGCGAGTTGAGCTTGACTTTTGACACGTTCGAGGGTTCGACCGCCAGATTGGCGATTCCGCCCTTGTACATGCTTTTCAATAGGGTCATGGCAGGGGATTTCAAGGGTGGTGGATGTAGGCTCGTATACCTGGGAAGGTCGGAAAATGGCGCTATCCTTCCTTTCCCACAGCCTGAATACCCCATTCAGGGCCGACACAGGCTTACTGAATAAAGTACGATCATAGATCGGTTTTGGATTTTTGGAAGTTGCCCCCTTCTTTTTTCCAAAAAAAGCCCGGAGTCAGAGCGGGAATGCTTCTCCGGGCCTAGTCAAACCAATCTTTCGACCAATCCGACCGCTGCAAATGTAGTTACAATTCCCGTAACGGCGGACCATCCCACTTTTTAATGGACCCGTTAATAGCAAGAATCGGATTGTGCCTACCACTGTCCGGGGGTACTTTCGGTGAACAAAGTTTACTGGATAATCAAAAGAAGCCATGCACAAGACTTGCAAACCCGCCATGCTCTATTTTGGCACACCCGTTGTTCTCATAAGTACCACAAACGAAAATGGTACAATCAATCTGGCCCCTATGTCTTCCATCTTTTGGCTCGGTTGGCGATGTGTCATAGGGCTTGGGAGAGGGTCGAAAACAACGGACAATCTAATCAGAACAAAAGAATGTGTATTAAATCTTCCCTCCGTCGACCAGGTGAACGCGGTTGACAAATTGGCTTTGACCACTGGGTCGGAGATAGTTCCGGCAGGAAAAATTAGAAGAGGATACACCTACGTACCAAACAAGTTTGAAATTGCCGGGGTATCACCGGTTGTTTCAGAAGTTGTATCAACCCCCGGTGTCCGGGAATGCCCGGTATGCCTTAAAGCCCTAGTACGGAAAATCCATCCTGTTGGTGAGGACGACGAGGTGATAAAGGGTCGAATTGTCAATATCGAACTGGAAATTGTTAATGTAAGGTTGCATAGCGAAATCCTTCAAGACGGGCAATCCAACAGGATCGACCCAAACAAATGGAGGCCATTGATCATGAGTTTCCAACATTTTTACGGGCTGGGAGATCAAATACACCCTTCTAGGATGGCCGAAATTCCAGAAGGACTCTATAAAATGGACCAAAATAGACCCTAATCCCCAGTTATGCGTAGCCTTCCGAAGGGAGTCATGTAGATTTATGCCCTATGATAAGCCTTGACATTGGGCTTATCGGGGAAGGGGGACTTAGTTCGATTTTCTAAACCATGGACACTTCGATTCCTGGTCTGTGGAGCTTATTCGAAACCTAATCCGGGCTCTTTGTCCCCACAGAAGTTCTTCCGGGCCTGCTCTTACATCACGCCGTTGATCGATGCCCGGACGCCTTTCGTCGGTGCCCGTGCGCCCTCTAACGATTACGGCTAGTGCGTTTCGGGTAGCTCACCGTCTTATTTATACAAGCACACTACCACCCTCTACGTGAAGATATAGCCATGGCCCTGTTGAAAAGTAAATTCAGTATCGGACTGCACAACCTGACGGTTGAAGAGGCCGAACTTGCCACCATCAGACTCAGTCCGCCCTACCCGGCCAAACCCAACGTGTGGGTCCTCTCTTTTTATGGGACAGACGGCCAGGTGGTGCGCACCTGGTACTACGATAGCGAGAAAAAGCGGAAGCTGGACCTCGAGCAGGTGCTGAAACACTGCCCACGCCTGAAAGTGGAGTAGGTTTACCCTATGATCGGATAGCCTGGATTCGAAAGAATGTGATTACTTGATTTAGTAATCGACAAAGAGGGGAGCCCATGGCTCCCCTCTTTGTGCCAAAAATGGATTTCCTGGAATTCAAAGACAGGGGAAATCCGTAACCCTTTTGGCCATCAGGTGAGTAAAACCCTACTGCTTCTGCACGCGCACCACGGCCTGGCCACCGAGCGCATCACGGCAGCGGATCAGGTAGACGCCCTCGGCTGCCTGGCCACCCAGGTCCATTTCGATCTCATTCAAGCCCTCACTGAGCTGCTCGGTGCGCTGCTGCACCGCGCGGCCCACCAGATCCAGCACATCGAGCCGGGCCGGGCCGGCCACCGGGCTGCTGACCTGCAGGGTCAACCGGCCGCTGGTGGGGTTGGGGTAGGCCTTCACGCTCAGGGCAAGGGAGGGCGGTGTGGCCTCCTGCGGCCCGTAGCCGATGCGGGAGGGCACATTGTTACTGCACCCGCCCAGCGTGTAGCCGAAGCGCAGGTAAGTGGGCACCAGGTACTGGGCGATGCACTGCTCGCGGCCGCCCAGGCATACCTTCACCCCGCCGTAGCCGCAGCGCACGTCGTTGACCGTGACGGTGATCTGCTTCTGGACCGAGCAGCCTGCCGCGTCGGTGGCCGTCACGGTGTAGGTCGTCGTCTGCGCACCCGGGCAAACCTGAGTGCTGGTGCCCGTGGCGCCGGTGCTCCAGGCCAGGCCGATGGCGCCCGTTCCTCCCGAAGCGCTGGCCGTCAGGGTGGTGCAGTTGCTGCCGTAGCCGTAAGTGACCGTCGTATTGCCCGAGGTGTTCAGGGTGATGGCCGGCCGGACCGTCACGTTCTGGCTGCTGGCATTCGAGCAGCCGTCGACGCTCACCGAGTAGGTGACCGAGAAGGTGCCGCTGCCGGCCTGGGCCGGATCGAAGGTGCTGCCGCTCACACCCTGCCCGCTGAACGTGCCGCCCGGAGTGGTGGGCGTCAGGGTGACGGCCGAAGCATCGGCGCAGTAGGTGGAAGACAGCCCCGTAAAGCTGGCGTCGGGCAGCGGGTTGACCGTCACGCTCTGCTGGCTGGAGCTGGTGCAGCCGTTGACCGTAATGGAGTAGGTGATATTGCCGCCTGAGCCGGCTTGGGCCGGCGTGAAGATGTTGCCCGACACGCCCGGTCCGGAGAAGGTGCCGCCCGGCATACTAGGTATCAAAGTCACCGCCGAAGCATCGGCGCAGTAGGTTGCCGCCAGTCCGGTGAAGCTGGCGTCGGGGGCGGGGTTGACCGTCACGCTCTGGCTGCTTGAATTCGAGCAGCCGTTGACCGTAATGGAGTAGGTGATGCTGCCGCCTGAGCCGGCTTGGGCCGGCGTGAAGATGCTGCCTGACACGCCCGGTCCGCCAAAGGTGCCGCCCGGAGTGGTCGGCGTCAGGGTGACGGCCGAAGCATCGGCGCAGTAGGTGGAAAACAGCCCCGAGAAGCTGGCGTCGGGGGCGGGGTTGACCGTCACGCTCTGGCTGCTTGAATTCGAGCAGCCGTTGACCGTAATGGAGTAGGTGATACTGCCGCCTGAGCCGGCCTGGGCCGGCGTGAAGGTGCTGCCCGACACGCCCGGTCCGCTGAAAGTACCGCCCGGTACATTTGCCGTTAAAGTCACGGCCGAAGCATCGGCGCAGTAGGTGGAAGACAGCCCCGAGAAGCTGGCGTCGGGCAGCGGGTTGACCGTCACGCTCTGCTGGCTGGAGCTGGTGCAGCCGTTGACGGTGACACTATAGGTGATGCTGCCGCCGCTGCCCGCATTGGCGGGGGTGAAGGTGCTGCCCGACACGCCCGGTCCGGAGAAGGTGCCGCCCGGCGTACTAGGTATCAAAGTCACCGCCGAAGCATCGGCGCAGTAGGTTGCGGACAGGCCCGAGAAGCTGGCGTCGGGGGCGGGGTTGACCGTCACGCTCTGGCTGGTGGCATTGGTGCAGCCGTTGACCGTAATGGAGTAGGTGATGCTGCCGCCTGAGCCGGCCTGGGCCGGCGTGAAGGTGCTGCCTGACACGCCCGGTCCGGAGAAGGTACCGCCCGGAGTGGTGGGCGTCAGGGTGACGGCCGAAGCATCGGCGCAGTAGGTGGAAGTCAGGCCGGTGAAGCTGGCGTCGGGGGCGGGGTTGACCGTCACGCTCTGGCTGCTTGAATTCGAGCAGCCGTTGACCGTAATGGAGTAGGTGATGCTGCCGCCGGAGCCCGCCTGGGCCGGGGTGAAGGTGCTGCCCGACACGCCCGGTCCGCTGAACGTACCGCCCGGAGTGGTCGGCGTGAGCGTCACAGGACTTGCATCGGCGCAGTAGGTTGCGGCCAGGCCGGTGAAACTGGCGTCAGGCAGCGGGTTGACCGTCACGCTCTGCTGGCTGGAGCTGGTGCAGCCGTTGACCGTAATGGAGTAGGTGATACTGCCGCCGGAGCCGGCCTGGGCCGGCGTGAAGGTGCTGCCCGACACGCCCGGTCCGCTGAACGTACCGCCCGGAGTGGTCGGCGTGAGCGTCACAGGACTTGCGTCGGCGCAGTAGGTGGAAAACAGCCCCGAGAAGCTGGCGTCGGGGGCGGGGTTGACCGTCACGCTCTGGCTGCTTGAATTCGAGCAGCCGTTGACCGTAATGGAGTAGGTGATGCTGCCGCCGGAGCCCGCCTGGGCCGGTGTGAAGGTGCTGCCCGACACGCCCGGTCCGCTGAAAGTACCGCCCGGTACATTTGCCGTTAAAGTCACGGCCGAAGCATCGGCGCAGTAGGTGGAAGACAGCCCCGAGAAGCTGGCGTCGGGCAGCGGGTTGACCGTCACGCTCTGCTGGCTGGAGCTGGTGCAGCCGTTGACGGTGACACTATAGGTGATGCTGCCGCCGCTGCCCGCATTGGCGGGGGTGAAGGTGCTGCCCGACACGCCCGGTCCGGAGAAGGTGCCGCCCGGCGTACTAGGTATCAAAGTCACCGCCGAAGCATCGGCGCAGTAGGTTGCCGCCAGTCCGGTGAAGCTGGCGTCGGGGGCGGGGTTGACCGTCACGCTCTGGCTGGTGGCATTGGTGCAGCCGTTGACCGTAATGGAGTAGGTGATGCTGCCGCCTGAGCCGGCTTGGGCCGGCGTGAAGATGCTGCCTGACACGCCCGGTCCGCCAAAGGTGCCGCCCGGAGTGGTCGGCGTCAGGGTGACGGCCGAAGCATCGGCGCAGTAGGTTCCGGCCAGGCCGGTGAAACTGGCGTCAGGCAGCGGGTTGACCGTCACGCTCTGCTGGCTGGAGCTGGTGCAGCCGTTGACCGTAATGGAGTAGGTGATACTGCCGCCTGAGCCGGCCTGGGCCGGCGTGAAGGTGCTGCCCGACACGCCCGGTCCGCTGAAAGTACCGCCCGGTACATTTGCCGTTAAAGTCACGGCCGAAGCATCGGCGCAGTAGGTGGAAGACAGCCCCGAGAAGCTGGCGTCGGGCAGCGGGTTGACCGTGACCGTGGAGGTAGCCGATAAATTTTGCGAGCAGTTGTCATTGGCCACACTAACCAGCGTCAGGGTAACGTTGGCCATGGCGTTACTGGCAGTGATGGTCTGGCTGCTTCCGTTAAGCGCCAGGGTCTGGTTGCCGCTGAGGCCCGTAAGCGTGTAGGTCAAAGTGGCCCCGCTGGTGCCGCTCACGGTGAAAGTGGCGTTGCCGCCCGCACATATGGGCCCGTTATTGCCGGCAATGCTGGCCTCGGGCTGTGTACACTCTCCGTAGGTAATCGTGACCAACCCATTGCCCGAGTTAGCTCCGGCTGTGTTCGTTTGGTTGGTACCGCCATTGTACGAGCCTCCTCCCCCGCCCACGCCGCCAAGTTGCCCCCCACCACCGCCAGCGCCACCACCGCCCGAATAGCCGCCCCCACCACCGCCGAGGAAATAGGTGGTGCCATTTCCACCACCGCCAAACCCTCCTATACCATACTGGGTACCGCCCCCTGCGCCCCCGTTGACAAATGCTTGCCCCCCGTGAAATACAATCCCTCCACCAGCGCCATCGGCACCGTCCGAAAGCAATCCGCCACCCGATCCTGATACAAAATTCCCGGTACCATTACCACCACCGCCATTGCCACTGTTGCCGCCACTGCTTCCCAGGTTTGCTCCATTCCCTCCACCGGTGCCTGTTTGCCCTTCTTTATCGGGCGAATCGGTTTGGTCACCACTTCCACCCCCACCACCTGCAATCACGAGGGGTTGTTATTATTATCCGTCACAAAAGTCCCTCCACCACCGCCATTCCCACC
The DNA here is from genome assembly GCF_009296315.1 of Salmonirosea aquatica. Taxonomy (NCBI): domain Bacteria; kingdom Pseudomonadati; phylum Bacteroidota; class Cytophagia; order Cytophagales; family Spirosomataceae; genus Salmonirosea; species Salmonirosea aquatica. The sequence goes on along the minus strand of NZ_WHLY01000002.1, from coordinate 6,015,451 downwards.
TATTCCTTGCTGACCCACAAGTATTTTTAGCTGGGAGCCGGGTGTCACGGCAACCGTACCCGTGATGCTGGCTCCCTTGCCCGGCCTGAAATCAGAATTAGGGTAGTTGCCACCTTCGGCTCCCCGCGCTTCGATGGTAAGTGAAGTAACGCCGGCGGGTACCGTCCAGAAAACGATAGCCCCCGAATAGTTGAAGGTCTCGGTCGTAACAGCGCTAATGCGGGCCCCCGCACCCGCCTTGTGAATACTATGGGCCGGGGCCAGCGGCTGGGCGGGCCGAGCCGCTGGTTTAAGCCCGTCAGGCAGTTGCCTATTCGTATTAGGTGCGGAGGGGTCGATCGGCTCCGGGCGACCTCTGCCTGTCTGGGCCAGAAGTGGCAGGCTTACCAGCAGCAGGGCCACCCAGGACATGCCGAGACGTAAATTTGCTTTCATAACAGTTGGAATCTAGGGGTAAAGGATAAAAAAGTGAGTAAACAGGAAATATACCAGATTAAATATGACTGGATCCGAAAAAACAACCGCATAATGCCGTACCAGGGTAAAAAACGGCCCACATGGACACTACCCGGCTGAAAGCAGCGGTAGAGCATATGAGAATATATGAGAATAATAGTATAAAAGATTGTTAGGCAGTAGCCAGCCCCGACGGGTTGGCTACTATTTGCTGACGCTCACAACGGTTGGCCGAGGCTTTCGCGGAAATGGCCCAATTCATTCCCTTTACGACCGGATGCTTCTGCCCGTCGGGCTTGATGAGCAGAATTCGGCTATCGATGTTTCCGGTGCCTGATTCCGACACAAAAATACGGCCGATGGGGGCTGTCTCGACGCCGATGGGGGCCACCAGTCCCGTGGCCAGGGTAGTCACGCTTAGGGGAAGGGTAGGTTCGAGTCGGTGGTCTTCACAACCACTAAGGGCGGCAGCGGCCAGCAACAGACAGGGTAGGTACAGTTTGTGCAGCATGGGGATGTAAGGGAATTGGTTTGGAGGTGGACAACGCGTTGGTCAACCTTGCGCCTGCGCTGTTGCTGAAAACTTTTACTGCAAACTTAAGCGATTGTACCTTGCCCGTGTTAACTCCTATGTTACATCTTTTGCTCCTATGTTGCAACAGGACAATTTTCTTTTGCTCCTATGTTCCAAACGTTTTGCTCCTATGTTTCAGAATTTTGTTAAGTTACTGAAAATGAGAGAGCTAATTGGCATAAGGCTAAGTGGCTCGTCCAAAAGGAAAAAAATAAGATGGAAAAAGGGATCGGTTAATCGTTGCCTGCCCACTCGGAGGAAGGAACACCCATCAGTTCCTGAAAGGATTTCGAGAATTAGGACAGGCTCTCAAAACCCGTCTGATAGGCTGTTTCCGAGACAGTAAACCTACCCGTACTGAGCAGTTCGGCTGAGCTGCCCGGCGGGCGTGATCTGTTCAGGAATCTGGAAGAACAGAAAGAATATGGTACCCTGCAAGCTACCTCGCCCGGCTTACCGACCTACGCTACGGCCTGGTACCCCGAAACGGAGTTCTGCTATATGAAAGCAGGTGATAGGTTTTTTGCGGATAAAGGCGGTTTCAACGCTGAGAGTCACGATCATAATTAAAGCTTATCAGAAGTAATATTTTTGCTATATTGGGCCTGAACTAATCGTTCGTGATGGAGCTATCGGATGGAAAAGAAGGTGCGCTAATCCGGTTCGCCGACAAGGTGGGCCGGTACGTGCAGGCCGGCCTGGAGGGGCCCCCAACACCCGGCGGGCCTACCGGGCCGACCTGCGCCACTACGCCGGCTGGTGCCAGCAGCAGGGGCTGGCCGCCCTGCCGGCCGAGGCGGACATCCTCTCGGCCTACCTGGCCCACCTGGCCGACGGCTGCAAGTGGGCCACCATCCAGCGGCGCATGGCGGCCCTGCGCAAATGGCACGAGCTCAAGGACGAGCCGTTTGTCTCCGGGCACAAGCAGGTGCGGGCCGTACTCGAGGGCATCCGGCGGAGGAAGGGAGTACGTCAGAAACAGGCCCCGGCCTTCGAGCTGGACGAGTTCCGTGCCCTGGTCCAGTCCCTGGATCCCGACAACCCGACCGAACTGCGGGACAAGCTGGTGCTGCTGCTGGGCTTCACCGGAGCCTTCCGGCGCTCCGAGCTGGTGGCCCTCGACATCGGGGACCTGGCCTTCTCGCGGCAGGGACTCATCATCACCCTGACCCGCAGCAAGACCAACCAGTACGGGGAGGTGGAGCAGAAGGCGTTCTTCTTCCACCCCGACCCCCTGCTGTGCCCCATCCGGACGCTTGAGGCGTGGCTGGCCCAGCGGCCCCCGGGCGGGCCGCTGCTGGTCCGGTTCCGCAAGGGCCGCCGGCACGGCGAGGTCCGCCTGACCGAGGAGCGGCTGTCGGACAAGAGCGTGGACAACATCGTCAAGCACTACCTGGGCGTGGAGTACTCGGCCCACTCGCTGCGGGCCTCGTTCGTGACGGCCGCCAAGCCGAACGGGGCCGATGACCTGGAGGTCATGCAGCAGACCAAGCACCGGACCTCGGCCATGATCCAGCGCTACACCCGCACCGATGACATCCGCAGGTACAATGCCGGCAAGAAGCTGGGGCTGTAAAGCGTCACTTGTTCGTGATGTTCCAACTAAAATAGTCTACACTGATAGCTAACACCATATGATGCAGCGTTCGTAAAATGTAAAATATTTCATCTAGCTATATTTCTGTAAGATTTATAGGTTTATAATAAACTTATATTACTAGAACTTTATCCTTTTTATAAGAAATAAATAATTATTAATAATCATTATTTATTTAATTATATTTCACTTTTTTATCATTTTAGTTAAATACAGGCTTTTTTATGGTCTCCGACTGAGTGCCGATTATGAGCGGTCAGTCAAGGCCTCTGAGGCCATGATTCAGCTGGGCATGATCCGCATAATGATTCGAAGATTATAAAATTTAGATAGCTTCTTAGGGGGTTGAGAAGATAGAATCAAGGTGAATCGCGGACCTGCATGTATTGGGTTTTGATCCAGGTGAAACAATCCTTGTTTCGAAACCTGACAGGAGGGTTTCTTTTGTTCGGGTTACGAGGGTATAAAAGTGCGGTTTTGAGCTTAACGGTAGGGGGATATTATTCCTTGCGGCCCGCGGCCTACTGTGCCGCCCTCGTGCAATCTTTAAATTTAATCCATTCAGACCTCTATCCAAACTGTTGGGAGCCATGAAACGGTGAGACAAAGCCATTATCTCAGTGCCCTGACTAATTCATTTCGGTCATTCTGCCATCCAATCAAAATTCTGATGCTTAGCAATCTATACACCCGATTCGTTACAATTTGTGTCATCTCTTTCTTATTTTTAAAAACGGCCTTTGCCCAACCCTCTGAAAAATACTATTTGATTAAAGCGGGGCGGTTGTACGATTCCGAAAAGAATGAATTCCAGCAGAATAAACAAATACTGGTCAAAGGGAGTACCATTCTGAGAGTGGGTGATAAACTTGATGTCCCCTTGGGTGCTACTGTTTTGGACTATGGGGATGCTACCGTCACGCCCGGATTGATTGACGCCCATTCCCATTTGCTTTTCAGGCAGGGACCGGCCGAAAACCTCGCTCACGACGGCATGATGAACTCACCGGAAACCCGGGTGTTACGGGCTGTGGGATATGCGAGGAGCTATTTGAGAGCCGGCTTTACTTCGATCCGTGATCTGGGAAATTCCGAACAATATTTGGATCTGGAAGTCCGGAACGCGATCGAGAGGGGTGATTTCCCCGGCCCCAGAATGGTGATTTCGGGCCCGATCATAAGTGCCATGGACGGACAGTTGTACGGGATGCCGGTGAAGGATTTTGACAAATATTCCAGCAAGGAGTATTCGATGGTCAGTGGGGTCGAGGAAGCCAGGAAGGCCGTCAAGGAGCATATTGCTCGGGGGGTGGACGTCATCAAGATAACGGCGATTGGCAACCGCCTGGTCCTGACTCTCGAAGAAATGAAGGCAATCGTGCAGGCGGCTCATAGCGAAAGGGTAAAAGTGACGGCACACTGCGACCGCGACTGGGCGGTGCACGCTGCCATCGAAGCGGGCGTTGACGGGCTTGAACACGGCTATGGCTTCCGGCAGTCGACCCTTGACACTATCGCCAGGAAGGGAATATATCTTGTTCCCACAGACGGCTCCGTGGACCTTCGGGCGATATATCTGAAACGGCAGAATATGGCATTTGAGGAGCAGGCGGTCAGGTCGAATTTCAAACCCCTTCAGGACAGGATACAGGCTGCGCATAAGGCCGGCGTCATGATCGTTGCCGGTTCGGATGCGTATGTCGACTTTGACATGCCCAGGGGAGAGGTGGCCAAATACACCATTTCCGGCTATTATGATGCAGGCTTGTCGGCGGCTGACGTGTTGAAGACAGCGACATACAATGCCTCGGTTGCTCTGGGAATGGAAGGTCAGATCGGCGTTTTGAAGCAGGCTGCCATGGCAGACCTGTGTGTTTTCAATGGAGATCTGCAGAAGGATTTCAAGAAGGGGCTCTTTGAAGTCAGGATGGTGATGAAAAACGGCGTGGTGGAGTATCAGAATTAATGTCCCCTTGTAAGATACATAGCTGGGCTTGTCAAAAAGTGTATTGGTGTCTACACAATAGTATGCATCAGTATTGGCCGGTAAGGATAAGCTAATCCTGTTTCCGAAAGTCAGATCGCCTGGCCTGAAATATTGTTGATTGGACCTTTCGCGGAGATAACGGTGAAAGTGTCGACTGTTCAGGCTGGCCAGCGTCGGTATACGGGTGCTCGGTGGTCTCGTCTGGCAGCTTCCGGATTTTCCTCAGCACCGACCTGTTGCAGGACTGTTTCAGTTCTTCTATCCCTTGCAGCGCCTGGTCGGTAAAGCAATGTGATAACTCATAATCCCAGGAGTCGGTCGAAGTCTGCTTCATGCACTAGGTTGGTTTTACCGGCCTGGTATTGGGCGATGCCTTCCTGGATCTCGGCCCTCACATAACTGGAATGGTCCTGATTATCGGGAGTGTGCCGCCAATTCAAACCATCCCAGACTTCCAATATGAAATGACATAAGCCAGCTGATGCTCCGCTTACGCGACATTCCAATACAAAAAGAATGTTGACAGCATCGATCTCCCCTGAAGGTATCTGGAACGGAATAACCGATTTGAGGCGCATTGAAAATATTTACCAGTCCTTTGTCACAAAACCTGGCTTTTCCGGTCTTAGCTGTAAAACGCTCGACAAAATGGATACCCCCTTCCTTGCCCCCGTTGAAAAGCCGAAAAGCTTCTCCTGGAAATTGCTCTACTACTTTACGCGGAAACGTTTCGGCCAAGTAATCACTCCCCTGAAGGTGATGTCGGTCCGAATGCCGGTTGCTTTCGGCTCTTTTTCCGGGAAAATAAGCCAGCTTGACAAAAAGCTGAAACTGCCGGCGGAAACGGTGATGCTGGTGCGCCAGCGGGTGGCCCAGCTGAACGTGTGCCTTTTCTGCATCGACATCGGACGGGCGTACTCGATTAGGGCCCGCATGGACCAGGCCAAATTCGATACCTTGTCCGATTACGCCAACAGCCCGCTTTTCTCGGAAAGAGAGAGGGCACTGCTCGATTTTGTCACCCGGCTGACACGGGACCGCAAGATGGATACCCCCCTCTTCCAAAGGCTTGCCCACTATTTCGATGAACGCGAAATCTGTGAGATAAACTGGATCATCGCCACCGAGTTTTACTACAATATGGGTAATATTGGGCTTAACATTCACTCCGACAGGCTCTGCGATATCGCTAAAAAGAGTCGGTCGAATTGACCCGAACCTGGCCTTATGGTGGAAAACACCCATCGGCCTGACTTCAACCGCTTATGGTAATCACCGATTAAAGTGCGCCAGTAGCGATGGAACGATCCCTTCCGGCGTTGTTGCGGGCGGATATTTTTCTGCGATTGCATTAGTCGTGTTTTCGGTTGAATCAATACTTTGCTGTTTCATAACTTTGGTTGATTTTGTTTTGTTGATGCAAAACAAGCTTGCGCGCAGATTTGAATTGTCCTACAAATCCTCACAAAAGGTGGACAAATCAACTTAAAATTTAAAAAGACCCTGTTAAAGATGAAGCATTCTTCCGATCCTGATTTCAAGAATCAAGAGATACTTCAAAAGGAAAGCGAGAAGTCATTCCTGCTCGATTTCAGCAATGATATGACAGCTGTCCGAAGCCGGGAAGATCTGGCTTTGGTCGTTAACAGGGCATTTAGGAAGCTTAATCCGGATGGCGGTTATGTGATCAGAAAGGTCAATGCGGATGGGACAACGATGTCTGCCTACCTGCATGATACCGGCGCTTCCACATTCGACACAGCTTTGTTAGAACGGGTACTCGCCGAAGAATACCCGATCGATGATGGTATCCAAAACCGCATTATAAATAGCCCCATTCCCCTTCTTTTTAACGTCCGGCAAGAATTGCAACGGGGCTACCAGATTTCGTATCTGAACCTTTGGGAAAATATGGGTTTTAAAACAATGGTCGGCATAGCATTGCGTAATGGCGATGCGAATGTAGGCTTGCTGCTTCTGAGCATTGATGAAATCAATATTCCGATCTTGCAGGGCATCTGCTCGCAAATCGCAATCGCGATGGGTAACATTATGGCTAACGAGGAGATACTCCGGCGCCAGGCAGAGCAGCAGCTCATGCTCGCGTTTTCAAACGATATCACAGGTGTCAAAACCAAATCGGATCTGGATCATGTAATTTCCAGCGTCTTGCAGGGCCTGTTTCAAACCCGGATCGCTGTTTTATACCTGCTGGCGGAAGACCAGGTCACGCTGCTGCCATATCTTTTTGACAGGCAGTTTTTTCAGGAAAATGAAGTTGCCCAGCACGAAGAATTCTATTCTTTGAATATCCACGAGGAGCATGTGAAACTGGTCTTTGAAAACAACCAGCCGGTCTTGCTGGAAATCGATGAAAATCTGGAAGCAAAGTGCCTGAAACTGTCTATCCAGCGTGAACAGCGCGGGCTCAACAGTGTTTACGCATCAGCACTGAGATTGGGTGACCAGAAGCTGGGCATGGTCTGGATGCTGGGTGAACAGATCAGCGCGCCGCTTTTGCAAGGAATTTGTGCACAGATTTCGACTGCCGTCTCCAATGTACTGGCTAGTGAGCAGATCCTGCGTTTGAAAAAGCAGCTTGAAGATGAGAATGACTACCTCAAACAACAACTTAACACCAATTTTGAAGAAATCGTGGGCAATAGCCAGGCCATGCAGCAGGTATACCGGCTCATTTCCCTGGTTGCTGAGAGTAATGCGACGGTTCTGCTGCTGGGCGAGACAGGTACCGGGAAAGAGCTGATCGCCAGGGCTATACACCATGCATCGGCGCGGAACGCGAAGCTGATGATTAAGGTGAATTGCGCTGCAATGCCGGCCAGCCTGATTGAAAGTGAGTTGTTTGGTCATGAGCGGGGCGCATTTACCGGGGCTGTTGAGCGGCGCATCGGCAAGTTTGAACTAGCCAATGATAGCACGCTGTTTCTGGATGAGGTTGGTGAAATGCCGATGGAAACGCAGGTGAAGTTATTGCGCGTTTTGCAAGAAAGAGAGATAGAGCGTGTGGGCGGAAAAACGACGATTAAGTTGAACGTCCGGATCATTGCGGCGACCAATCGGGACCTGGAAGCAGAAGTGAAAGCAGGACGGTTCCGTTCGGATTTGTACTACCGTTTGAATGTATTCCCCATCAAGCTGCCACCACTCCGCGACCGACAAGAAGATATCGAAAGCCTTGCAGGATTTTTCTTGTCAAAATTCAGCAAAGGCATAGGCAAGAAAACCGTAAAGCTTTCAGCCAATGCGTTACGGCAATTGCATGCCTATCTGTGGCCCGGCAATGTGCGCGAGCTCGAACACCTCATTGAGCGATCGGTGATACTGGCCACAGGCCCCATGGTCCGCGAATTTTTCCTGCCACAGGCGACGGCGACAAATATCGATGCTCAGATCATGCAATCCGGTTTACCATTGGAAGAGGTCGAGCGCACGCATATCATCCAGGTACTGCGCCGGTGCAACGGCAAGATTTCGGGCGTGGGAGGTGCGGCAGAAATACTGGGCATCCCCGGTAACACCCTGCATTCCAAGATTCGCAAACTCGGCATTTCAAAAGCGGACTACTTCTCGCATTAACCCGGCTTCACGGCATTCATACTCATCAAATAAAATGGTGCCTTTCATGTTTTCACTAAATAAAGTGAAAATGAAATGATCTATTTTTATTCAAACAACTAACATTCAATCAGTTAGCTATTTGGCATTGAAATGGCAAGCTTAGAATCATCTACACGATTTTAAACTTAAATATTTCAGAATCATGAAAATTGTAATTATTGGCGGTACGGGGTTGATCGGATCGAATGTGAGTGAAAAACTTCGGCTGCTGAGGCATGAGGTTATAGTCGCTTCTCCATCAACGGGTATCAATGCAGTGACTGGCGAAGGCCTTGCGGACGCCATGGAGAATGCAGAGGTAGTCGTTGACCTTTCCAATTCCGCTTCTCCCGAAGAAGAGACTGCGATCAATTTTTTCCGCGCGGCAGGCAAGAACCTGGCTTCGGCGGAAAAAGCGGCAGGCGTGAAACATCACCTAATTCTCTCCATCGTAGGAATAGACCGCGCCCAGTACATTGGCTACCTGCGCGCCAAAAAGGAGCAGGAGGATATCATTAAAGAGTCCGGCATCCCGTTCACGATCATCCGCGCCACGCAGTTCCACGAGCATATCACAACCATTATCGCGGTGCAATCCGATGACGAAGCCATCCACGTATCTAACGTGGATTACCAGCCGATTGCGGCGGAAGACGTGGCCGTATTAGTGACCCGCCTCGCATTGGAAGCTCCCAAAAATACAACGGTCGAGATCGCAGGCCCTGACCGCGCGCCTATGCCCAAGTTTGTAAGCCGGTATTTGTCTGTCAAAGGCAATGAAAATCCCTTGAAAGCCAACGATGATAATAAGTATATGTTCCTCGAAATCCCTAAAAACATGCTGGTGCCAGAGGGCGAATTTTACCCTGGCGCGATCCGGTTCGATGACTGGGTGAATGGCTAATCGGGCGATTATTTTTTTAACCATTTCACAAAACCAAAAATTATGAAAATAGTAATTATAGGCGGTACAGGCCTGATCGGCTCCAATGTTACCAAAAAACTTCGCCAGCTTGGCCATACCGTTATAGCCGGTTCACCTTCAACGGGCATCAATGCACTCACCGGCGACGGGCTTTCGGATGCATTGGAAAATGCGGATGTAGTCGTTGATCTTTCCAATTCACCTTCATTCGATGAAGATCCGGCCATTCAGTTTTTTCAAACAGTAGGCCGCAATATTTTGTCTGCGGAATTAAACGTAGGTATCAAACACCATGTAGTCCTTTCCATTGTAGGTACACACCTGATGGAAGGCATGGGTTATATGCGGGCGAAAAAGATTCAGGAAGATCTTGTAAAAAACTCCGGTATACCTTATACGATAGTCCGCAGCACCCAGTTCCAGGAGTTTGTGCCGACGATCGCCGCAGGAGGGACACAAGGCAACGAAGTTCAAGTTTCTAAGATCGATTTCCAGCCCATTGCGGCCGAAGAAGTGGCATTGTTCATAGCGCGGTTTGCGATATCAGAGCCAGCGAACGGAATTGTCGAAATTGCTGGCCCTGTCCGTGGACCGATGAGTGAATTTGTCGAGCAGTATGTCAAAGCAACGGATGCAGGTAAATCTGTGATCGCTAATTACAACAATGAATACTTCGGGCTCGCAGTTTCGCCCTCGACATTGGTCCCGGAAGGAAATGCATATTTGGGTGAAACGCGCTTTAAGGACTTTATTGCTTCGATTGCGACGAAAGCCTGATTGCTCCACACTCATTCAGCAGTGGTTCCGGTAGCTTCAAACTATCGGAACCTATACCTAACTTCTACTACCGTACCATCATGGACATCCCTCACGATAAAAGGGCAGTGATTCGATCGCTGCATTACATTTCAGGCATTACACTATCTGTTTTTATCGCATTCCACTTGCTAAACCATCTTTTCGCACTGAACGGGCCCGAACAGCACATCCAGATCATGGAAAAATTCAGGCTCGTATACCGGCATCCGGTAGTAGAAACTTTGTTATTGCTGGTAGTCTTTTTTCAAATCGGCACAGGCATCAGACTGGTTTACAAGAGAGACGCAAAAATTCCTGCTGAAAAGATCCAGGAATATTCTGGGCTTTATCTTTCCTTTTTTCTGCTGGCGCATGTAGGCGCGGTGCTGTCGGGCAGGTATGTAGAAAGCCAGGACACTAACTTCTACTATGCCGCCGCCGGGCTTAACTACCAGCCCGCTACCCTTATTTTTATTCCTTATTACTTCCTGGCTGTCGCCTCGATCAGCCTTCACGTTGCAGCCATTCACTACCTGAAAACGCGGTCGACAAAAATGGCTGTCGCAATTGCAATCATTGGGGTCATCACTTCATTCGTAATCATCTTTGGTTTCACCGATTACTTCCGCTGGCGGGATATGCCTTTGCAATATGAAGAGTTTATCAGGAAATTGGTTTGAGTTGTCTGTCGCCGGCTGCTTTTCTTTACAACCTTGCGTTAAGCATTACTCAATGCAGGTGCCTTTTTTATATAGGCTTGATCGTTGATCTGATCTGAAAAGAAGTCCGCCATATCCTCCCGGCTATGTTTCAAGCTTTGTTTTTGGCCGAAGTAACCCACATGGAGCTTGCCGGTAGCAGGCGCGTCCGTCAGCCAGGGTACCCGAACAATGGTCCAGTCCAACTTCGAATGCTGTATGTGTTTCCCCATATTGATTACTTCTTGATAAGTACCTTTTGCAAGCAGCTTCAACAATGTAACCATGATAAAGAATCTAAGGTCCGGCCCATCTTCCGCGACTTCAATGTTTCGTGTGCCCAAAGCGACAAGCCTGTTCACGTGGTGTTTCTCCATCGCCTGTACAATGCGCAGGACGCCATCGCTCAGTGTGGTATCTGATACCTTACCCTTTGGTCCAAGAAAACTAAGAACGGCACCTGCCCCCTGAACTGCCGTTTCAATTGCCAATTCATTGCGCAGGTCTCCTTCGACAACTTATAATCGATCGTGGACTATACCCAGCTTTGAGATGTCCCTTGCGTAGGCGGTAACCTGGAAGCCTTTTTCCAGGGCTTTAATGGTCGCGATCCTGCCGGTTTTACCCGTCGAACCAAATATGGTAATGTTCATGAACTTAAAAATTTGATACGCTGCAAACCTACCCACATTTGACGGCTGCTTAGAGAAGCTTTCGTTGAGGAAAGCACTAACTCGCCAGAAAGTAGATCATAATCGGAAATACCAAAATGACGACACCCGACCCAACACTTCAACAAGAATGTAGTGCCGCACTTCTTCCGGTCAGAGATGCCCTGGAAGTGCTCGGTGGCAACTGGAAATTGCCGATCCTGATTATTTTATCGGACCGTCCGAAGCGTTTTGGACAAATATCCAGGGAGTTGGCTGGGATCAGCGATGAAATGCTCTCGAAAGAATTAAAAGACCTTGAAACGAACAAATTGGTAATCCGCACCGTGCATGAGGCTTTTCCGCCGAAGGTAGAATACAAACTAACCGAGTATTGCCATTCACTCGCAAGTGTGCTCAGCGCTCTCAAAAATTGGGGTTCGAACCACAGGGAGATAATCATGAATTAATGGTTAGTGGCAGGATGAGAGCCTATTTGTCCCTGCTTGCATTATTGCTGCAACACTTCCGACGGAGACCGGCCGAATTCCTTTTTGAAAACAAAAGAGAAATGCGACAAATCTTCGAAGCCGACTTCGAGGTAAACATCGCTTGGCTTTTGTCCTTGCTGGCTGATCTGAAAATAAGCTTCCTCCAGCCGCTTCTTTTTTAACCAGCTTCCCGGGTTGCTGCCGAAAGCATTCTGAAAATCCCGCTTAAAAGATGACAAGCTTCGGCCCGTCAGAAAAGCAAAGCGTTCCAGACTGATGTTAAAGCGAAAATTCCGGTTCATGTAGGCTTGCAGGTCGATCTTGGCTGGTGCACCGAAATTGAAGAAAACACCAGCCAGGCCAGGGTCAGATTTTAAGATAATCATCAGCAGCTCCTCACGCTTGATGTCGGCGAAATTTTCGTCTAACACCAGATCTCCCGTATAGTAGGGTTCCAGTGAATGGATGTAATTCTTGATCAGCCTACTTTCCTTGATAAACAGGAATGAGTCGCTTTTGTCAAAAGCGTTTACGTCAAAGGGGTGACGGTCCAGGAACGTTCTTAGAAATGGCTCGTCCAGGGTGATGATAATTTTTTCAAAAGCGCCATTGTCTTTGTACTTCGTATAGCGGACCAGATGGTTTTTCCTGGCGATACAGTAATCGCCAGGTACCATCTGATAATGCTTGTTACCATCGAACACCTTCATTGAACCCGTCAGCAGGTAGAGAAAAAAATGTTCAGAAATGAATTGCTCCGGCGATATTTCCGGGCCCAGATGGCAGGATTGTATGTTGTTGACTTTCAAATTTAATGGCTGCTGTTTTAACCCAAAGGTAATCATTTGAAAAGACTATCGATACTGGCCAAAAGCGCAGTCTGTTTGTCTACCGGCTTCCAGTTAAGCATTTGAAATGCTTTCTGATTGGATAATTTTATATAATATTTTTTGTCCGTAGGGGTCATATCCGAAATGTTGACTGCCAAATGCGGCCGCTCTGCTTTGATGAGCTGCGCCACATCGTAAAAACTCATCACACCCTCAGATGTCGCCAAAAAACGTTGCCCACTTGCTGACGGGTGTAGCATTGCCTTGACATGGATATCGGCCACGTCGCGAACATCGACGACCCCGAAGGTAAAATCAGGGCTTTCTGTCACCACTCCGCCAATGATCCCTTTAACGATTGTGTCCAGTGAAGCCGACGAAATACCGCCAATTGTCGGCCCGAATATGCCTACTGGATTTATCACCGTGAGTTCCATAGCACCTCCCTCGTTTTCAATAAACTGCCAGGCTGCTTTTTCTGCCAGTGTTTTTGATTTGATGTATGCGGCAAGTGGCGCCTGTTCATCGCTCCAGTCCTCCTCGGTAAAGACATGGTTTTGCAGGCCTCTCCCATAGCCGATCGCTGCAAAAGACGAGGTAAGCATCACCCTTTTGACATCTGAGTCGCGGGCAGCCCTTAATACATGCAAAGCGCCCTCCCTGGCGGGAATAATCAGTTCATTCTCATCCTCGGGGTCCTTGGCGGGAAAGGGCGAAGCGATGTGCAATACATATTCGCAGTCTTTGACAGCGTCACCCCAGCCATCGTCGGCCGTCAATTCGGCCTGGTGGAACGACAGCTGATCAAATTCAGTAATCCCGGCAGTTCGCAAGGCGTGGATTACTTTGTCCTTTTTCGACAGGGTGCGCAGCGTTGTCCTGACTTGGTAACCTTGTTGCAGCAATTGCAGAATCGTGTGAATGGCGACAAATCCGGTGCCGCCCGTAACTAATACTTTGCTATTCATGATTGTGATTGTTTAAAATTGAAATTTGAGCCCGGTCGCCGACTGTGCATATTCCCAAAGCTGCGTTGCCAGTTCAGGATTTTTCATCGCGGGTGTCGAATGCTTGGACAATACAGGATATCTTGCGTATTCTTGCTCGCCATCAGGGCCGTAAAATTCCCCGCCCATTACCGCGGGGGCGGTTGCCGCAAACAGGCTGGGCAATGCGCCTTGCCAGGGCTCCATGACGGTCTTGTAGTGGTTGAAAAGGCCAGTCAAAATTTCACCCGGGATGTGTCTTTGCAGGTCAGTGCGGGCCACTCCGGGGTGCGCTGCGAGGGACAAAATCGGGCAATCGGCTGCTTTAAGCCTCCTGTCCAGCTCGTAAGTAAAAATGATGTCCGCTAGTTTGCTGGTGGCGTACTCCCGCCATTCATCATAAGGCTTTTCCAGCCTCAGATTGTCAAAATCAATTCCTGTCACCAGTGTCGCAGCCCCGCTGGTCAGCGTAACGACCCTTCCCGCAGGGGCCGCCAGCAATAGCGGCAGCAAATGCGCGGTAAGTGCAAAATGTCCTATGAAGTTGACCCCAAACTGCATTTCAAAGCCGTCATCGGTTAAAGATGGTGGAGGGATCATCACACCTGCATTGTTGACAAGGATGTCCAGTTGCTTGTAAGTAGCTTTGAATTGCTCTGCAAATGTTTCGATCTGGTCCAGGCTGGCAAGATCAAGTATGGCTATGTCCAGCCTGCCGCCGTCGCCGGACTCCTGCCTGATTTTTTGTGCCGCTGCTGCGGCCTTCCGTTCATTTCTCGCAGCGATTGTTACATCGGCCCCTTTTTCATACAATGCCTTGGCGGTCTCGTAGCCAATGCCTGTATTGGCACCGGTTACAACGGCAATTTTGCCAGTAAGGTCGGGGATGTTGTCTCTTGTCCACATGTCTTATTCGTTTTTTAGGCAAATTTCGACACTGCGGTAGAAGAAGGCTTTGTTGTGAGGGCCAACTTTATTTTGTTGTAGAGTCCAAGTTTCAACAAGCCGTTGTGGTAAGAGCTACGTCTTCTGATAACCGAATGTTACAAGATTGCATTACTGTCCATACAGCGATGAGCCAGTTTGCGCCATCAAATAATGGACATTTCTATGAAGAGTCAGAAGTGGCGAGTTGCTCAAAGTTCCATAACAGTCGGTCCGGGCAGCGAAGTCAAGTTGCGGCATGGCAAAACTTTTATCGTGTTGCGCCAAGCCAGTTCCTTAGTTGCTCACGGAATGTGCTCGGTCTGGTTTTATCGTGATTGTAGTAAATTTCACCTTTTGAACTTTTGATTAGTAAATAGGGACTTACATTTTTATTTACATACAACCAAATGAACTTTCCGTTTTTGGTCTTGAATTTTCCTTTTGCATAGTCACCCGCAGCAAAACCACCTGTTTTATAGGCGATTTCAGGAAGCTTGTCCACTAGTTCGTACCCAATTACTTCGGCCTTATTTAAGGTTACGCCGAAAGAACCCCGGATTTCCAGCATGTCTGGTCCAAGTACGAGTTCACTGCTTTTGTAATCCGTAAAGCTTTCAAACATTAAAACCAGAATAATTATCGAAAGCACCCCTCCAGCGATGTAAGTACCTTGCTTTTGCTTAGTGGTAGTATGATAATGCGCACTCGTGCTGATCAGAAAGTACAGATAGGCACAAAGCGGGAATTCTATCATGAATATGCTTGCCCAATTATTGTTGATTAAGCTGAGCAACAAAACACCGCCCAGCAGCGCCCCCGCCAAAATCAGATGAAACTTTTTGAAGTAGGCCAGGTAAGAAGTAATGTCAAACTGTTGCCGGTCTTGTTCCGACATTGTATTGTACCCGGACAGAATGTACCGCGCATTATTTTTGGTCACCACAAAACCAATTGAGCCAAAAACCAGCGATAAGATAAAGGCGATAAAAATCATAATTGTAAGGGTTGTGAATTCAGCTGCAACACTGTATTAATCAAGCAATTTCTGCCGAAGTAATGTGATGTAAAAGCCATAAAAACAGAGCAATCGTTATTATGAACGTAAGCGTGAAGACGGCCTTTCAGCGAAGAATGCTATTATTCAATTGTTTTCTATACCGCTTCACGCTGGAAATACTAATACCTGTCAGACTCACAATCTCTGAGACAGAAAGTCCCTTTTCGAATCCGCGCTTCACCTTTAAGAAGTTTCCCTCATTTACCCCACCCGGTCTGCCAATATGCTTTCCCTTAGCTTTTGCCAATAGTTGTCCAGCTTTTGTTTTCTCGAGAATCATTTCTCTGTCGTATTCTGCGAGAGATGCAAAAATCCCGATCACCATCTTCCCTGCCGGAGTAGAAAAATCAATGCCTAAATCCAGCGCCTTGAAGATAATCCCCTTTTTGGCAAAATCTCCGACCAAGTTGATAAGATGATCCCTGCTCCTACCTAATCGGAAGAATCTCGATACGACTACTGTGGAGAGCATCAAAAAGTGTGGGGCAGTTAAGCGGCTGTCTGGATAAGCTGCTCCGCAACTTGGCGAAAACCCGGATGCCATTGATAGCTTGCATCAGTTGCCCCACACTTTTTGATACGCTCCTATGGTGTATAGATAGGACGGTGGGTTCGTTGAAAAGCACTATTCCTAATCGTTCAATTTGGCACTGACCTAGATAGAACAGGTCTGAGCGTCGATCGATGGGGTGGGGAAAGAGCAGAGCCACCGCGTAGGATTGCCTTTTTATATACTAGATGAACCGAGACGCACAAGCCAAAATAAAGAAAACCACCAGTCATCCCGGATCGTGGTTGATGACCGGATAAGTGCTGAAAAGAACAGCCTTAATGCGGTAGAGTGGCGTCAGCGCGAGTCGACACCATTCTTCCACACGGGCTTATCTTTTGGAAACAGAGTGGGTTCCCGTCCCCTGCGGGTCCAACTTTTCCATTAATCTCTCCCATCACCGGAAGCCTCACCTCGATGAACACCAAGGCGTTCCGAGCAATCCGTACGACCTCCGGGGTTTGGGCCCCTCGGCGTAAAATCCCACCCAGCGGGCAAGGACCGCAACCTTGTAGATCCAAACCCCTTACGATCACCTGACTGCGGACGAGGACTTCCCTTGTCAGGCGGCTTCGGCGCCGTATCATAAAGGATTCAAATCGCATATGAACCGCTGTTTCAACCCAGGCCCCACTAAACGCAGGCCTGGGAAACACGTACGGAGAGACCAATGGGTGTGAGCATACCCTTGGGCAACCGGTATTCAGTTAATACATATGTTAATATGCCGGTGGGGCGGGTCGTGATGCTGGTACACTACGATCTGGTAGAAGCACAGAGGGGAGCTTTGTAGTGATGGCTGCCCAATCACACCTTCCATTCAATCTTCTGCAACCTCTCTCCTATTTTGGATAGGCTTCCCCATATCAGCTGCTCATCCGGCAAGTCCCCATAAACCAGGCTTTTGAACCGCCCATTGTACGTGGCCCTGAGCTGCGGCCATATTTTTTCCAAATCCGCAAAGACAAGGGCATGTGCCGGATGATGGTAAAGCCATTCCTTGTTGTTCCTGAAACTCACTTCATCATCCTGGGCGACCTTGTGCAGCATCTGGTCAAACGCCGCTGACTGGAAGAAAAGGGCCATGTCCTGCTGCTGCAGGAGTTGGTGCAAATCGTAGACGTGCCGGATTTTGTTCCGTAAATCGCTGACCGGTTCGGGGGTATGGGAAAACCGGACCAGGCTCATGATTTTTTCGCACAGGGTTCGGGTTGGTGCCAGGATGGAAACACCAAAAGGCGTCAGACCGTATTCTTCGGCCAAGGCGTCCTGCCTCTTCGCCACCATCATGTCATAAACCAAGGAACTGACTTTGCTTCTTTCCGTAGGTTCCGGTGAGCCGAGCCAGCTCGATTCCAGGATAATCATGTCCCTCACCTGGCCGAATTCGCCCGCAAAAACCTGCGAGTACGAATGGGCGGTCTTACGGATCATCCCCTTCTTGTTGGTGATCCCTTCTCTTTCAATTTCCGGTAGCACCTCCGCAACGGCATTGCTGATGGCCTTCAGGCGTTGTTTCAACTGGTTGGCGGTCAGAGCCGGGTCCTTGACCACCACCAGGTCGACATCCTCGGAAAAACGCTTGATGAAAGCATGGCACTTGGCCAAAGCGGTGCCGCCCTTGAATACGACAAATTCAGCCAGGGGGCTGGTGAAGATACGGTGGAGGGCCAGGGTGACCCAGTAATCTTTCTCCACGTATATTTCGGGCAATCTCATAGATTCCGCTGTCAGGGAAACAGCATCTTTGAAAATATCCGGTTCCTCATGCAGTTTCATATGATATTCCAGTTGGAGGCGCTTTTGAGCAAAGTGCCGTCAATCCCCAGGGCATAGTTGGTCAAGGGGTTTAGGCTCTCCTTCAATTCTGTGGCATCCCGGGGATAGGAAAGCTCTTCAAGGATAGCCCCCAGTAATGCCCTGACACGCGGCGGATAGGATAGGGCATAAGTAACGAAGTCCCGCCGTTCTTTCTGGCTCAACTCCCTGATCCGGTTCTTAAACAGCGTAAGGGCGGCTTTCATATCAACGTCGGGTATCTGTTTCAAATCCTTCATGGCATCCAGGAAACCCAGCATCCGGTAGTTCCGCTCTGTGACATCGACATAGCTTTTCACTCCCTTGATTTCCAAGCCGCCCACTTTGCTCAGGTTGCGTCGTTCCCGGCTGGCGATCTGAATGGTGGAAGGCACCTGGGTCGTCAGTCCCAACTGATTGTAGAGCGTCAGCCCGGTGATATAGGCGGTGCGCTTGCCCTTGTTGAATAGGTAAGGTTTAAGCAGTTGGCTCTCATCAGGCCGCTTCTCCCCGAAGACGGTTTTCCTGGGACGGTAAAACCGCCCCCTCGCTATGCGTTTGATGACCCCTTTCTTCTGCAGGCGCTCCAAAGCCTTGGCCGTAGAAAAGAACTCATCGGGCCCGATGCGCAGCTGTGCGTAGCCGAAAGTTGTGTCTTCGGGTATGGTTTTCACCTGCCGGGCTATGGTCTCTGAAATGCTCATCATGTAAAGATAGCATGTTGCGAATGGGTTGTCAAGTTTTGTGTATAATATACTTGACAAACAAGGTACAGTGAATTGGTATGCTTTGTTTTAGGGTAGTTAGCACATTTCGGACGGTCCCGCGACGGCGTACCGTGCCGTTGCCGTAAATCCGGTTTACTTATCGGACGTAGAAAGTCAAAGTCAGAGTCCACTCCATTTAACTGCTGGGCGGGTGTCCTCCCCTTTATACACATGGCGCTGAGAATGCCGTACAAGGATCCTGCACGGTCTTTCAGGCTACACGAAATTCTCATCGCGATAGGATTAGGCCTTTGGCCTGCATGGCCCATACATCGTTGAGGATCGGGGGCCACCCTTGTCCATGGACCGAAACCACAGCTTGACGCGCTTACGTCAGGCTCACCCAAGGGCGTAGTCAGTTACCACGGGACCGACTGCCGGGCCGGGTCCGGTGAGGCGGTACCCTGTAGTCATTGGGGTAGAAACAGAAAATTGTATATAGAATTTTATTATATATGATATATCTATATATAATTGCATGTGTAATATGAATGCCTAGACGCAATCCTTCATCTGCCCATGCTGGCCCATTACCTCACCCTGTCCCTGCGGCGCCTGTGGCGCCAACGCCAGGCCAACCTGATCCGCCTGGCGAGCCTGTCGCTGGGGCTGGCCAGCGGCCTGGTGATCTTCCTGGTGGTCGACTACATGTTCAGCTTCGACCGCCACCACCCCCACATGGACCGCTCCTTCTGGGTGGTCACCGACATCAAGCGGGAGAGCACCCTGCAGACCGATGCCGCCCCGCGCCCGCTGGCCGAAGTGCTGCGCCAGGACTACCCCTTTGTGGCGAGTGCCACCCGGCTCGAAACGGTCTTCGGGCGCACCCTCAGCGTCCCCGGCGGAAAGCGGGGCTGGATGAAGAAATTTAACGAGGCCCGCAACGTCTGTTTCGCCGAACCCCAGTATTTCGACCACTTCCGGGTCGAATGGGTCACGGGCGACCCCGGCACGGCCCTGGCCTCCCCCAATACGGTGGTGCTCAGTGAACGCTACGCCCGCAAGTACTTCGAGGGGGCCGATCCGATCGGGCGCACCCTGCGGCTGGACAACCGCGTGGAGCTCACCGTGACCGGCCTCATCCGCAACCCGCCCCCCAACACCCAGCTGCGCTACGACGCGCTGATCTCCTACGCGACGCTGCCGGGTCTGGAGCCGGAAGGGGCGATGCGGGACTGGGAGGGCCTGCAGAGCATGTGCTTCGTGCTGCTGCGCGAGGGGGCCAGCCCCCGGCAGCTGACGGGCGCCCTGGACGCGGTCCGCAAAAAGCACCTGCCCCCCGGCAAAGCCGCGCAGTTCGCCTACCACCTGCTGCCCCTGGGGGAGCTCAACCATGAACGCAGCGGGATGGCACCCCGCCCCGTGCTGTACGCCCTGATCGCCGTCGGGCTGCTGCTGGTGCTGGCCGCCTGCGTCAACTACATCAACCTGGCCACCTCCCAGGCCCTGCAGCGCGCCCGGGAGGTGGGGGTGCGCAAGGCGGTCGGCAGCAGCCGGACCCAGCTGATCGGGCAACTCCTCCTCGAAACCGCCCTGCTGACCGTCCTGGCGGTCGCCGTGGCGCTGATTCTGGCCCAGCTGTCGCTGCCGCTGGTCAACCGGACGCTGGCCGCCCAGGTCGAGGCGCTGCATCCGGCCATCTCCACGGCGGACCTGCTGCGGCCCCAAAGCCTGGGCTGGTTCCTGGGCCTGGCGGCCGGCGTCGTGCTGGCGGCCGGCCTATATCCGGCGTGGGTGCTGTCGCGGTTCAAGCCGGCCCAAGTCCTGACCGGCCTGCCGGCCCCCCGGGCTGCCGGCGGCTTCACCCTGCGCAGGACGCTGATCGCCGGCCAGTTCGTCCTGTCCCAACTATTCCTGACGGCGGTGCTGGTCATCAACGCCCAGCTCGGCCACATGCAGCACGTGGACTGGGGCTTCCGCCACGAACGGATGCTGACCGTCTGGCTGTCGCCGCCCGAGCCCGTCCCGTACGAACAACTGCGCCAGGAATGGCTGCAGCTGCCCGGCGTGCAGAGCGTGACGTTCGGCAGCGATCCGCCCGCTTCGCCCTACAACCGGCCCACGCCCTTCAGCTACCACACCGCCACCGAGGCGGAACCCTTCGAGACGCGCCTGCGGGCCGCGGACGAACACTACCTGCCGGCGTTCGGACTGTCCCTGGTGGCCGGGCGCAACTTCCGCTCCACCGACACCACGGCGCAGGAGGTGCTGGTCACCGAAACGCTCGTGCGGCAGCTGGGCGTTTCGCCGCTCGGGGCCGTGGTCGGCCGGCGGATGCGGGTCAAGGACGCCGACCGGGTCATCGTGGGGGTGGTGGGGGATTTCCGCAGCGGCAGGCTGAACCAGCCCGTCCTGCCCGTCACCCTGGTCCACGACCTGGGGCACACGGCCCTGGCCGTGCTCACCCTGTCGGCGGCGTGCCCGCCCACCACCCCGGCGGCCATCCGGCGGGTGTGGGACAAGGCCCTGCCGGACCGCGTCTACAAGGCCGACCGCCTGGATGAGCTGCTGGAGTCGTTCCTGGGGATGGAGCGGCTGCTGGCGGGCTTCGTGCGAACCTTTGCCCTGCTGGCCATGGCCATGAGCTGCGTGGGGCTCTACGGGCTGGTGACGTTCATGGCCGAAAGCCGGGCCAAGGAAATCGGCGTGCGGCGGGTGCTGGGTGCGCGCACGGCGCAGCTGCTGTGGCTGTTCGGCCGGGAATTCGGCCGGCTGATCATATTGGGCTTCCTGGTGGCCGCGCCGCTGGGCTGGTGGCTGACCGAAAGCTGGCTGCAGCAGTACGCCTACCGCATCACGCTGGGAGTCTGGCTACCCGCCGCCACGCTGGGCCTGACGGTGCTGGTGACCGCCCTGACCGTGCTGGGGCACGCACTGCGGGCGGCAGTGGCCAACCCCGTCGAATACCTCAGGGTGCAGTGACCCGCCTCATGACTCATCCTACGTGCACTGCGGGCAAAAGAATACTGTCCCGCCAAATCCTTTCGGCAGTAATTGTAGGAATGCGTGAATGCCTGGAATGGCGATTCGAGCGATCGGACGAAACCCACCGTATGGATTCTCGATACAGGATAGACTGCCGGAGTTGCATCCGGATGAATTGCAGGAATCGGCCAGACCCCAAGCTTTGTTATGCTCTTATGAGCCCAGCAATTATAATAATCATAGATATGGGGTATCTTGTATAAATGGTACAAGAGTTTCAGATAACTGGACATAGACCCATTTGGGTATTATGAGCCTTTGCTCGATGGTCTCCAAGTAGCGGATAAATATTACCAGTGACTGAACATGACGGCGCAGACTGGTGATGCCTTGACGAAAGAACGACACGGCCATTGATGAGCTACCGTAACGGTACACCTTTTGTTTTAGCGAGCCACTCTCAAATGCCTCACGTAAGGACAGAACATAGGCCATTACCGCCCGGCGGCCCGGAACAACCGCAATGAGCAGTGTGATTTTGCCAACGTTCTTAAAATAGAGCCGGGCCGCCGGGCGGTCTACCAACGAAATCAGCAGCTTGACCGCACAGTAGATGCGCGAACAGCTCCCGGACCTGCTTAACCGGGCGGCCTACCTGCACGAGCCCACCCTGGTCACCCGGCAGGGCAAGGCTGTCGCCGTCCTGGTAGCGGTCCGGGACTGGGGACAGCATCTCCGAATGGAAGCTTCATCGCCAACATGCGAGACAGAGGGGTAGACCAAACGGCAGGGAACAGGCAGGAGGATGCGGGTCCCGGAAATGGAAGGGAATGAAAAGTCATGACTGTGGATGATCGGCCCATCTGCTGCTCCTTCCATCCATTTAAGATATAATTATATATGCTTGTTAATTATATATGAGCTTTATATTTTTGGCTCTCCCCATAAGCGATTTTCCAAAAATATGAAGAAACTACTGTTCCTGTTCTGGGTAAGCGCTTGGCTGGCCACCCCTGTCCTGGCCCAAAGCAGGCCCGCCCGGCTGGACAGCCTGTTCTCGAAGCTGCACCGGCAGGGGAATTTCAATGGCAATGTGCTCATTGCCGAAAAAGGCACGCCCGTTTTTGAGAAAAGCTACGGCATAGCCGACGAGCAGTCCCACCGGATGCTGGATCCCGGGTCCGTCTTCGAGCTGGCCTCCCTCTCCAAGCAATTCACGGCCATGGCCATCGTGCTCCTGCAGAAGCAGGGCAAGCTGGCCTACGACGACCCCATGGCCAGCTACCTGCCCGAACTGGCTCACTACGACCGGATCACCATCCGCCACCTGCTCCACCACACCAGCGGCCTGCCCAACTACGCGGATTACTTCATCGCCCATTGGGACAAGAGCCGGTTCGCCACCAACCAGGACGTGATCGAGGCATTCGGCCGGGTGCAGCCCCCTGTCCTTTTCCAGCCCGATGAAAAATTCAATTACAGCAATACGGGCTATGTGCTGCTGGGCAGCATCATCGAGCGGGTCTCCGGCCAACCGTACGCCGGGTTTCTCGATCAGAAGATTTTCAAACCTCTGGGCATGAACCATTCTTTGGTGTATCAGGGTAAATACAAACCACGAAAGGTCGAGAACTACGCCCAGGGGTACCTCCTGGACAGCCTGGGCAACAAAGTGACACCCGACAGCTACGGCAAGGGGTTCTTCACCTACTTCCTCGACGGCATGGTGGGGGACCGCGGGGTGAGCTCGACGGCGCGGGACCTGCTCACATGGGACCAGGCCCTGTACACCGACCGGTTGATCGGCCCCAGGACCGAGAGCAGATTTTCAAAAACGTGAAGACCCAGGACGGCCGTAACACGGACTACGGCTTCGGATGGATGCTGAGACAAGATGAAAAGTATGGCAAGCTGGCCGGCCACTCCGGCAGCTGGGCGGGCTACATCCACTACTTCGACCGGCATTTGGATAGCGGCAGAACCATCATCATCCTTCAGAACATGGACACCTTCAAAAACCGGGTGGCCATCGATCAGGTGCGGGAGATCCTCCACCCCTAGACGCTCTCAGATTGGTTGTGCCCAAGGGTGCGTACTAAAACATACCGCCGCTTCGGCGGGCCGGGGCAAGACCGTAAAACGCATGACCATGACCCATCCGGAATATGCAGAACATGCAGTGGCAGTTTGCTTTGTAACCGCCGCAGATTGGCTGCGCCATCGGACAAAAATACGCCTCTTTCGTCACCTGGTGAATCTTTTTTAGTCCCATGATCACGTTCGATTGGCTTCTGGCCGGCCTACCTGGGAAAGTGAGACACGCTTGGACAGTCGGCCCGATGCCCTATGCTGTTTAACAAAATGCCCTGCGGGCTTACGACAGCCTTTGGACCGTGTGGTACCATGCAGATCTGGACAAACAATCGGAGGCGATCGGGCGTGGATGGCCGGAAGTTGACCCAAAAAAGCCGCCTCCGAAGGAGGCGGCTTCCAGCTTGTTCCATTTCGATCGGATCAAGCCTTCGCGGCATCACGCAAGGCCTTGACCTCGTCATGGGCGGCATTGATCTTTTCGGCCTGGCTGGTCACTGTGCCCAGGGCGCCCGCAGGAAGATCGCCGCTGGCCAGCGCATCGCGGTAGGCCTTTTTGATGGCGTCCTCTCCGCGCTCGGCTTCCGAGAGGATGCTGGCCCGGTCGCTGCCGCCAAACAGGGATTTCACGTCGATCCAGGCGCGGTGCAGCGTACCGCTCACGCTCTCACCCGTTTCCACCTGTTGAGGATCATCGACGAGCGCGGCCAGCTCAAGCGCGTTCTGCCGGCTTTGCCGGGCATAACCCTGGAAAACCGCCTTCAGGTCGAGGTTCTCTTCCTCGATATCCTCCAGGGCTTTTTCAAAACCCGCGACGCGGTCGTTGTTGATTTCTATCAGATCGTTGATTAGCGCTGTTGCCTTTTCCGTAGTTGCCATGATGGTTTATTTTTAGTTTGGATTACCGCAGTGCAAAATACCATGCCAAGGCCTGCGATCCACCCCGTTTCAAAGACACGGGCCGCCAACTGCAGAACAGCCATAAGCCCCGACACCTTCGGCCGGATTTGGTCAAGGACCGTTTCCCATCGGCTACCGCAGAAGTACGCACGTGGCGGGAAGGGGGCGCACCGGCAACCGGCTGAGTCCCGTGGAAGCTCAGCGTGAGAATGAAACGGCCTGCTCAAGATAGGTGGCCCGGTTGTCACCGTTGATTTGCACCGAAACCTGCGCGGGCTTCTTGCTCCAGTCGATCAGGATCAGCCCGTAGTTCAGCGCCGTCACCATGGTCCCGGCCCTGTAACGGTTGGGCTCTTCGTGGGGCTTGGAGACGTGGGTCAATCCGCTGCTGGTAATGTCATACAGTTCGTAGTCCAGCCCGGCAACGGACGTTTTCGAAATTTCGGCCATGTGCCTGTCGCCGCTGATGAGTATTGCGCCCTTCGGTTTGGTTTTACCCAAAAGGGTTAGCAGCCGTTTTCTTGCAGTCGGGAAATTGGCCCACTTCTCGTACGGATGCTCCTCGGAAAGAAACTGGATTCCGCAGCCGATGATGTGCAAATCCGCATCGGAGCCCGTCAGCTCCGCTTCCAGCCACTGCCATTGTGCCTCGCCCAGGATATCTCCATTCGGATCAGGGGCATTCACTTTATTTACTTTTTTAAGCGGATCCCGAAAGTAACGTCCGTCGAGCAGGATAACCTTTACTTTCTGTCCCAGTGGACCATAGGTCCAGCTCGAATACCCACCTTCCCGGCTCCTCAGCGGGCTGGCTCTGGGCACGTCCAAAAAGTCCAGCATCAGCTGCTGGCTTTGCCTTCTCATCGGGTATTCCCTGCCGCCGTCGTTTACGCCATAGTCGTGATCATCCCAGACGCCGATTATGGAGGCGGATTTCCGTAATTGCGCATACCCCGGGTTTGATTTCTGAAGGTCGTACTTGGCTTTCAGCGTATCCATCGATTCCGAGTCGCCATAGATATTGTCACCGAGCCAGATCCAGACGTCGGGCTGCTGGGCGACAATGTCGTCCCAGAGCGGTTGCGGGCGTTTCTGGTCACTGCACGAGCCGAAGGCAATTCGGGTGACCGGCTTGTCCTGCGACGGGCTGGCGGCACTTGGGCGGGCGGTCCGGCAACTGGCAACTCCGAGCAGAAGCAGGATGGATAGGGATATCTTTTGGATCATGGGATAGCGGTTCAAAAGCTTGTGACCCGTAATTTAAGCGATTACTCAGCGAGCAATCCGTTAAATAATCATTAACATTGGCCTGGGGACCGGGCACCCCCACCTGTCAACTGTGGCTGTCTGGCGCATCAAAAATTTGGAGGGCAAGCTGTTGGGGCATATTTTAAATACCTGGGCTGATGGGCAGGTTGGCCATCGTTTCGGGTACAGGGGAATAAAGTGGTCCATGCGGTCAACTATCCCGCTTTGGAAAATCTTCAATTGGAGCAAAATGCCGTGCTCGCTCCCACTGAACACTAACTCCAAACCCTATCAAAATATAGTACACTTTTATTTTTTTGCGCAATATCGTTTCAATTCCGGAGAACCCTCACAAAGATGCTTACATCTGCAAGTGCCACCAGCTCAATAGTTACTTAAATAATCCCCCACTGCAGTGTCGCAATTAATAAAGTAAATTAAAGCGCCTCTCAGGTAGTGTTAACATAACTATGGATTATGTTTAAAACCGATAATCTCAGACCATTCCGATGCTGGAAAAATGGCCTTGTCCACATGAATAAGGATGATTTGTAAAGAGTATAAAATTATGGTTGCAACATAGCCAAAGTATGCCAGCATTGGTATAGTCCCCGGGGCACATGAAAGCAGCCTTTCCACTTGCCGCCTTTGAGCGGCAGCAGCACCTCCCCCCGGCGGTCTAGATAGCCATACCATTCTCCCTTTTCAGGATCGGCAAAATGCGCCCAGGTGTAACCGTGAACTTTCTCGAACCACTGCCAGCAATCCTGGTTTCCGGTAAGCTGATACCCTTTCAACAGGGCCACGAGAGTTTCCAGATGCACCCACCAAAGTTTATGGTTCCATTCCAACTGCTGCAGTGGGGCGCCTTTGCGGTCGAGGAAATAGTAGATGCCGCCGAATTTCCAATCCCAACCGTATTCCAGCGTGTCGAGGGTGATTTTCACGGCCCGTTCGATCAGGGCTGGATCATTCCGCCTTACGGCCAGTTCCATCACGAACCACATGGCTTCGATGGCGTGGCCGGGGTTGATCAACCTCCCTTCGAAACTATCCGAAAGCTGTCCTTCGGGCGTGACGTTTTCCAGAATCAATCCCGACTCAGGGTTGTAGAAAACCTCCATGACTTCGTACAGGCATTCGGCGATGGTTCCCTCTACCAGAGATTTATCCAGCAAATGCTCGATTTCCAGCGATAGGTTACACAGAATCATCGGCAGGGCGAAGTTTTTCAGCGGGCGGGTGCCCGGGACTGCCTTGCTCCATGCGCCCTTGGGATTGTGGCGGCGAGCCAGAATCTGATCGAAGGTGCCTTTGGCCAAATCGGAATGTTCCGGGTTTTGCGTAGCCCGCGACAGTTGTCCGAAGGCCATCGTGGCGAAGCAGTCGGAGAAAATATTATAGGGCTGCACTAGCGGCTGCCCCGAGCGGGTGGTCGAAAAGTACCAGCTGCCATCGGCGGCACGACCGTGCTTCAAAAGGAAACCGGCTCCCAACTCAGCCATCTCGAGCCAGTCGGCCCGCGCTTCCCAACGGTTGTACAACATGGCAAACGTCCAAACCTGCCGCGCCTGCAACCAGATGAATTTATCGGTATCGAACACCTTCCCTTCCCGATCCAGGCAGGTAAGGTACCCGCCGCATTCCCAATCAGGGGAGTGTTTCATCCAAAAAGGCAGCACATCGTTGAGCAGCGCGTCGCGGTACTGGACGGCGTAGTTTTCAATGACAGGGGTAGGGGGCTTAATAGCATTCATAACTCACCATTTATCATTTAATCCCATAGCCATTTATAGCCAAACTGTGCGTAGCTAA
The DNA here is from genome assembly GCF_009296315.1 of Salmonirosea aquatica. Taxonomy (NCBI): domain Bacteria; kingdom Pseudomonadati; phylum Bacteroidota; class Cytophagia; order Cytophagales; family Spirosomataceae; genus Salmonirosea; species Salmonirosea aquatica. The sequence continues at coordinate 5,987,764 of NZ_WHLY01000002.1, read as the reverse complement.
TCCGCTTGTAGCCATCCTTTTCGTAGAGGACGCCGATGTCGCCATCCTTTTGGATCACCAGATCAGAATAGCCCGCCGCGCCGGAGTAAATGACTTTCCCCGCCGACCAGGTTTGGCCGTCGTCTGTGCTGGTGCGGACGGTGAGGTTCTCTCGCTTGGTCTGGCTATTGGCGTTGGAAAAAAGGAGGACGTGCTGGCCTTTTTTAGGCGTAAAGCTGATGAGGCTACCCTGACAAACCGGGTCGGGCAGGTCTTTCATCACGCGTACCTCGTCCCAGCTTTCGCCCGCATTCTTGGTGAAGCCCTGCAAGCGGTACTTTGCATCACCCGATTGGTTACGGAAGTTGAAAAGTAAGCTGCCGTCGGAAGTTTCGGCGGCGGTGGCTTCATTGCCGCCTGCATAGTCGAGATTGGGGCTGAGCTTGAAGGTTTTGCCATGATCGTCGGAGTAAAAAGCGTGAGCTACGTAGTCGCGGAAATGCTCCTGCGGGGGCCGGCGGAGTGGTTGGCGGCCAAGAAGATCCGCCCTTTGTACCGGCCGTTCCGGATTTGCAGCGCGTGACCGGGCGTGTTGGCGTAAGAGCGCCAGTCTTCTTTAAAAGTATAAGCCGGATTGGTGGCTGGGGCATTGGGGCGCGAGGTCTGTAACGTGATGTTCACGGCGTCGCTCCAACTCTGACCGTTGTCTGTGCTGGTGCGGTACCACACCTCCCGCACGGCCTGGCCCTTGCGGACGTCCGCTTCGTGGGCCGTTCCGGTATTGTAAAACAAAAAAAGCCGGCCCTTTGGAAAAGCCGGGTCGGTGAGGTCGAAGACGGGAGCGGGGTTGCCCGCCTGGTTATCCCCAAAGTCGACGGCCCGTTCGAGCTTGCCCCAGCTTTTGCCATGATCGGTGCTACGCTTAAGTACCAGATCCACATCACCGAAGTCGCCGCAATTGTTGCGCCGGGCCTCGGCAAAGGCCAGCAGGTCACCGTTGGGGGCTTTCACGATAGCCGGAATGCGGTAGCACTGGTAGCCGTCCTGGCCGTTCTCGTAGACAGTAGTTTCGCTAATGCCTTCGCCGTCACCGGAGCCGGTGCCCATGGTACGGGGCGACTGCATGTTTTTGTTACAGGCCGCCAGGCAAAGGCTCAGCGACAGGATAGCTGGTAAATTTTGGGATCGGAACATGGAAAATTGGTTTTCAAGATCGAATGCCGGACATCGTACATCTCCGGACTCCAGCATTCGAAATCCGGGGTTTACTTGAATATTCGTTGGAAATGGTTCTCAAAGTGATTCCGCATGGCATTGCGGAAGGTTTCGGGCGAGCCGTGCTGGATCACGTCCACCAGGCCCCGGTGCGATACGAAGCGTTTGTTGGTGATGGGCCGCCGCAGGATGGCGCTCTCATGGACATATTCAAACACGGGCAGGAGCATCTGCTGGAAGCGTTCCAGGGTTTCGTTGCCCGTGATCTGGTACAGCTTCCCGTGGAATTTTACTTCCTGATTCACATCGAACAGAGTTTCTTCAGCATTGGCCGGTTCGTTTTCGACAATGGCGTAGAGTTCGTCGATATCGTTCTGGGTGACCCGTTCGAATATCAGGTCGCCCATGCCGATTTCCAGCACCATCCGCAGTTCAAAAATATTGCGCAGCGTGGCGTCATCCAGGATGCCGGGGTAGAGATTTTTCTCCAGCAACCCCATCACATCGGGATTCGTGATGACCGTGCCGCGCTTGCGGCGCGTTTCCAGCAGGCCCCGCATCCGCAGCCGCGACACTGCCTCGCGTACCACCGTCCGGCTCACTCCCAGCTGGGCGGCCAGTTCCATCTCCTTCGGAATTACATCCCCCACTTTGTACTGTTGCGCGCTGAATAAATCCAGAATGCTGTTTTCGGCCTTATCCACCAGCGACTGACTGTCTGACTCCAACAGGTCACCTTGGATATTCGAGTAGTTCATATTTCTTTATTAAATAATATCTAATACAAATTGAAAATGCAAAGAAAGGCTATGTAATTAGAATAAGCAAAGTTTGAAGCCTAAAAATAAAATAAATACGGTATTTTTTGTTATTATGTATAATTTAATACCTTTGTCAAATCATACATAATAATCAAACCCAGCTAGCTTATGTATAAATCTATTATCACAAGTATTAAAAAGAGGCATTATGTCCTACTTATTGCCTTCACGCTGGCTATGTCGGCTGCCTTGGCTCAAAACAGCGTCCAGGGGACGGTGATGGCCGATGGTGAACCACTCCCCGGCGTGAGCGTGGTAGTAAAAGGTACCACTCAGGGTACCACCACCGACGTCGAGGGAAAATTCACCCTGACCGCCCCAACTGCCCCCACATTGGTATTCAGCTACGTGGGCTACCAGTCGCAGGAAATCGCGGTGGGCAACCAAAGTGTCCTGACCGTGAACTTGCTGCCAGACAACCAATTGCTCGACGAGGTGATCGTGATCGGCTACGGTGAGCAGAGCCGCCGCGACGTGACAGGTTCGGTTTCAAGCGTCAACGAGCAGGTCATGAAATCGGTACCGCGTACCAACGCCGCCACGCTGCTCCAGGGTACCGCCGCTGGCGTACGGGTGCAACAGAACACCTGGCAGCCGGGGGCCACCCCCACGGTGATCCTGCGCGGAGGCACCAACTTCAACGGCACGGGCTCGCCGCTCTTCGTTGTGGACGGAGTGATCGTCCCCAGCCTGTACGGCATCAATCCTTCCGATATCGAGTCGATGGATGTACTGAAAGACGCCGCATCGCTGGCCATTTACGGCGCGCGGGCGGGCAATGGTGTGGTACTGGTGACGACTAAAAAGGGCAAGCAGGGGCGTACGCAGGTGACCTATACTTACCGCAACGCCACAAACTACGTGCGTCGCAACGGACTGCAATATTTGAGCGCCGAGGACTACATCCGCTGGAACCGCATCGGGCTAAAAAACCGCTTCCTGCTGGCCCAGGCCGACAACAATACCAGCGAGATGAACAACACCCGCAACCAACTCAACGGTTCGTGGGGATTTGCGGCCAATTCCAGTTTCACCCGTTCCAATGGGCTGTATTCCACCCAGAGCGTAACCAACGCCAACCGGCAACTCATCGGCGATCCGATGTGGAATCTGCTGGTGGATCAGAATCCCTTCAACCCAAATCAGACCGATAGCCTGCTGTACCGTGCTACCTCGCAGCGCGCGTTGGAAGACCTGATTTTGCAACAAAGCAATTTGCAGGAGCATTACGTCAACTTTTCCGGCGGCAACGAGCAGGGTACTTTCGCCCTGGGGCTCGGCGGAATCAAGGATGTGGGCATTCTGATCGGTTCGGACCTGAGGCGCTTTAATATGAACTTCAATGGCGGACTGAACGTAGGCAAAAATCTCAAAATCACCACGAACCTCGCCGCGTATAGCACTAACGGTCACCCGTCCTACCTTGCGGGCGACGAGGGAATCATTCAGCGCTTTGCGGGTATCGCCCCCACCGTCCGCTTGACCGATGATCTTACGGGTGAGATTCTGCCCGGCGTGGACGGCGGCAGCCTGGGCAATCCGCAGTACCTGAACGGTAAGTTTATCCGCAACACCCAGGAACAGCGCTTTTCCGGCGCAATCAATCTGACCTATTCCCTCACCGAGCACCTCAAGGTACTGGCCTCGGGTTCGGGCTTCCTACGGTACACCAACGCCGAGAATTTTAACAAACTCTACCAGAACGGTACCTTCGGGGCCGTGAACGCGGCGCGGGCCTCCAGCTTTGCCAACAACCGGGCCGGACAGTATTCTTACAATGGCTTCCTGCAGTACACCCGCAATGTTGGCAAACATGCCTTTGATGTGCTGGCCGGGGGGGAATATTTCAATTTCAAATCGTTCAACCAATCCGGTTCGGGTATCGGCAGCGCGTCGGACGAGCTGCCCTACTTGACGAATGCCATTTACATCGAAACCCGGGCTTCGTCGGGCGTGGATTCCTGGAACCGCTTCGCCTCAGCCATTGGCCGGGTGAACTATAACTACGACAATAGGTACCTCGTCAATCTCAATCTGCGTTACGACGGTACCTCTCAACTTACCAATCCGGACGCCCGCTACACACTGTTCCCCGGCCTTTCGTTCGGCTGGAATCTCCATAACGAGGATTTCTTCCGCAATTCCACGATCAGCGACTTCGTTTCCACCATCAAGACGCGCCTAAGCTGGGGCCAGAACGGCACGCTGGCATCGGGCGACTTCGGCACCGTGCAGCAGTACAACAACCTGGGATTGTACAATGGCATCGGAGCCTATGGACAAACCAACTTCGTGAATCCGCGCCTGAACTGGGAGAAAACCACGACCCTGAACTTCGGCGTGGATGTGGGTCTGCTGCGCAACCGCCTGACGCTCATCGCCGATTATTTCGTGCGCGATGTGTACGACAAATTGCAGAGCATCGCCATCCCTGGCTGGACGGGTTTCAGCTCGTACCAGACCAACCTTGCCACCCTGCAAAACCGGGGCTTCGAGCTGGAATTGCGCGGGAATGTGCTGCGCCCGCAGGACGAAAACGGACTGAGCCTGGACGTTTCGGCCAACTTCTCGCACGTCAGGACGTTTGCCAAAAAACTTCTCGACAACGGCCTGGAACGCAACCGGCAAGGTGCTGTTCGTGTTTTTGATCCCGCCACCAATTCCTACCAGTGGGTAGGTGGGCTGCAGGAAGGCTACCGCGTGGGCACCGACGAAATCTACGCCCCGATTTTTGATGGGGTGTACAAAACGCAGGGCGACCTGGACGCGCGTGCCAACCTGGCCAACCTCTTCCTGCCCACCACCAACAAGCGCATCAAGCAGCTGGGCGATGCCCGCTGGCGCGACCTGGACGCCAACGACACGCTGGACACCCGCGATTTTGTGTACGTGGGCCGCAGTACCCCCACCTTCGTGGGGGGGGCTCCACGGCGCTGGGCTGGAAAGGCTTCTCGCTCTTCGGGCAATTCGACTACGCCCTGGGGCATATGGTGATGAACCAAATTCGGATGCGGGGCCTGAGCCAGGTGCAAGGTTCGCAGAATAGTCCCATAGACGTGAAAAACACCTGGACGCCGGAGAATCCTGACGCCGACCTTCCCCGTTATATCTGGGCCAACTACGGCCGCAACTACGAAACCGGGGCGGGTTCGGGGAGTCCGGCGGCCAATTTCTGGGAGAAGGGCGATTACCTGATGATGCGCGAAGTGACGCTCAGCTACGAAGTACCGGGCAAGGCCCTGAGCTCCATCCTGAAAAATCGCATCAAGGGGTTAAAAGTGTATATGTCGGGTTCCAATCTGCTGTATATCACCAGGTACTCGGGCACCTTCCCCGAGGTAGGCGGCTACGACAATGGCAAGTACCCCCTGCCCCGGACGATGACCCTGGGGGTCAGCGCTACTTTGTAATGGATAGTTGATAATGCTTTTTCTTCGATTTTTTGTTGAGTCAGCTTTCTTTTAACCGAAGAAAAACGCTCCTTTTCACCATTCTCCCCTTTTCCAAAAAAATCAAAATGAAACCAATCAAAAATATCATCTTCTTCGCTACTGCTCTGCTTATGGGATTAGCGGCTTGCAAGGACAAGTTGACTGAGGTACGGCCCGAAACGAGCCTCGATCCTAATGTAATTCTGGCGGATGCTTCGTCGGCCTACGCCTTGTACAATGGCGTGTACGCCAGTCTGCGCGGATACCAGGGTACCCTCTTCTTGCTGGGTGAAATGCGCTCGGAAATCTGGGCCAACGGCATCTTTACCGAATCCGAGGACGGTACCTTCCGGCAATTCTGGGCGCAGGATTTCAGCGAGGCCAACGCCCCGTTGAGCAACTGGGGTGGATTTTACGGCTTGCTCAATCGGGTGAATACAGTGATTACCCTATTTCCCAAGGCACCCCTCGACGCCGCCACCCGCGACCGTTACCGGGGCGAAATGTTCGGTCTCCGCGCCTACGTGTACTACAACATGCTGCGAACCTGGGGCGGGGTACCCCTCACGACGGAGCCGCTCAAAGAAATTGGTGATTTGTCGTCGCTGTACAAGGAGCGTGCTACCCCCGAACTGATCATGCAGCAAATTAAGGCCGACATCGACTCGTCGCTGGCGCTGATCGGTTCTACGGTTTCCTACGCTACGCCTTCCAACCCCGCCAACAACAAGCGCGTGTACTGGAACCGCGCCGCCACGCTGACGCTCAAGGGCGATGTGTACCTGTGGTCGGGTACCCACCAGGGCGGCGGAAATACCGACTTCGCCACCGCCAAAATCGCCCTGGAAGAAGTGGGGGATAATCCGTTGTTCGCCTTGCTGCCCAACTATGCCGACATTTTCGATCCCTTAAAGGAAAATGGCAATAAGGAAATTATTTTCGCCCTGAACTATGAGAAAGACCAGGCCAATCTGAGTAGCTACGGCAATTTTCTGGTGAATACGACCCAACGTTCGACCCTTATTTTCAATCCCGAAAATCCGGTGAGCGTCGTGTCGGCCTACCCCTATGTGGGCGGTGCCAATCGCGTAGGACTTTCGCCCGCTTTGATTACCCAATTGACTAGCTCGACGCCGTCCGACAGTCGGGTCGCGGCTACGTTCCGTACCTTGCACAACAACAGCGCACCTTACGCGCTGCGGGGAGTAATCCTGACCAAATTCCTGGGGCGCGCCGACCCGATCAGCTCGTCGCAAATTTATGATACGGATTTTCCGATCTACCGATACGCCGATGTGTTGCTGCTGTTGGCCGAGGCCAAAGCCAAGTTAGGCGAAAGTCCCAAGGCCGAGATCGACGCCATCCGCAAGCGGGCCTACGGTCCGGATTTCAAGCCGTTTACGATGGCTTCTATCACGGAAAATTTGAATGCTATTCTGGATGAATACCAGCGCGAATTCATCGGGGAAGGCCGCTACTGGTGGGCGGAGCGCCGCGCGGGCGATGCCTACGTCTACAACCGCATCGATCCCAAGTACCTGATGCCCGCCCAGGCGTACAAACTGCTGTTGCCCATTTCGGTATCCATGCTCAACAGCGATCCGAAGTTGAAGCAGACGCCGGGGTATTGAATTTGAGAGTAAAGGTTCAAGGGTCAACGGCATGAAGGGAAAAAGTGCCAAAGTTTCTCCTAATCGCAAGAGCAGGGACAAAGCAAGGCGAAATTTGCCTCTGTTAACCCTTGATCAACTCAACCAACGTTTCCAAAATACGCCCATGAAAAAAGCCCTATTCGTTCTGATCGCCCTGTTAGCTTTCCCCGCTTTGTCTCAGCAAGCCGAGGAGCAGATTGTCTGGCAAAAAGCCGGGCAACTACCCGACGTGGGCGGGAAAGCGAACCCTGGTGTGGCGGGCGCTTTCGTAGGAGTCGATAACGAGGTGCTGATTGTGGCGGGGGGAGCCAATTTCCCGGATAAGGTACCCTGGTCGGGAGGCAAGAAGGTTTTTCAGCATGATATTTTTGTATTTAGAAAATCGGGTGATTCCCTGCAAGCCATTCCCGTATCTATTCAGTTGCCACAAGCCGTAGCGTACGGGGCCAGCGTGTCCACACCCGGCGGACTGGTGTGCGTAGGCGGCGAGAACGAGGGAAGTACCTTGAAATCCGTTTTCCGGCTCAACTGGAATCCGGAGAAAAAGACCATCGAAATCCAATCCCTGCCTGACCTGCCCCAACCTGTGAGCAACGCGCTGCTGGCTTTCGCCAACGGTCGGCTTTACCTGGCGGGTGGCGAACGGGATGGCCAGACCGTAGCCGATTTTCTGACGCTGGATCTGAACAACCTTACGGCGGGCTGGCAAAAACTGCCCGACCTGCCCGTGGCGGTGTCGCACGCGATGGGCGGCATTCAGTCCAACGGCGACGGAGATTCTTTTTTTATTTTTGGGGGAAGAAGCCGCAATGCCGACGCGCCCAGTACCTTTTATACCAAAGGTTTTGCCTACGATATCAAGAAACAAACCTGGCAGCTGCGCCAGCCGTTGCCGGGTGCGGGCCTTTCGGCGGGAACGGGGCTGGCGGTAGGCTCGACCTACCTGTTGGTTGTGAGCGGCGATGACGGGAGTACCTTCCGGCGGGTGGAGGCACTCAACCGCCGACTGGCCGCTTCGCCTGATTCCGGCACGCTACTGGCGCGAAGAAGCCGCTTATTGAATAACCATCCGGGCTTTGGGCGATCCGTTTTATTTTACAATACCATCACCGACCGCTGGACGCATTTGGATGATTTTCCAGGTGCCGGTCAGGTGACTACCACGGCGGTTCGGTGGGGAAATGAGATCTACCTGCCCAGCGGCGAGATCAAAGCGGGCGTACGAACCCCAAAAATCTGGCGGGGTACCTTGTTGCAAAAAACCTACTTTTCCTGGCTCGATTATGCGGTGCTGGTCATTTATTTCCTGCTGATGATTTTTATCGGCTGGTGGACCTCGCGGCACCAGCATTCGACCGACGACTTTTTTCGGGGCGGTGAGAAGATTCCCGGCTGGGCTACGGGCCTGAGTATTTTCGGGGCCAAGCTCAGCGCCATCACGTTCATCGGCATCCCGGCCAAGACTTACGCCAAGGACTGGACCTACTTTTTCCTGCTGATGACGATCGTGATGGTCATGCCGTTCGTCATCCGGTACTTCATCCCCTTTTACCGCCGCATCAACGCGACCTCGGCCTACGAGTACCTGGAAAAACGCTTCAACTACCCCACCCGCTTTTTGGGCGCGGTGCTGTACATCTTGCTGCAACTGGGCCGGATGGGCATCGTGCTGCTGCTGCCGAGCATCGCGCTGTCGGTTGTAACGGGCATTGACGTGGTGACGGGCATCGTCATTATGAGCGCCGTGAGTATTTTTTATACGGTCCTTGGGGGATCGAGGCGGTCATCTGGACGGAGGTGGTACAGGTCATCATTCTGCTGGGTGGGGCGATTTTGACGCTAATTTTGATTCCTTTTTTGCTGGAAGGCGACTGGCAGACGCACTACCAAACGCTGAAAAACTACGACAAACTCACCGTCTTCGATTTCAGTTTCGATTGGCAGAGTTCCACCTTCTGGGTGGTACTGATCGGCGGCTTTTCGCTCAACCTGATCCAGTACGGGGCCGACCAGACCGTCGTGCAGCGCTACCTGACGACCAAAGACCAGAAGTCCGCTGAGGACAGCCTGCGGCTAGGCGCCTGGCTCACCGTGCCTTCGACGATCATCTTTTTCAGCATCGGTACCCTCCTTTACCTTTACTACCAGCAGCAGCCCAATATGGTTAACATTGCCCTCGACAGCCAGGATACCATTTACCCCTGGTTCATCGTCAATGAACTGCCCGTCGGTATCGCGGGACTGGTCATCACGGCCATTTTCGCGGCAGCGATGGGGGCGCTCAACGGTAGCGTCAACTGCGTGGCAACGGTATTCACCAATGACCTGTTCCGCCCCTTTGCCCCCGGGCTACCCGAGAAAACCTATCTCCGCACCGCCCGCTGGGTGACTTTTACGGTCGGGGTCTTCGGCATGGTCGTGGCGCTGCTGATGGCGCAGTGGAAGGCTTATTCGCTCTGGGATCAGTTCAATGTCATTCTGGGGTTGTTCACGGGTAGCATCGGGGGCGTGTTCATGCTGGGCATTTTTACCACCCGCGCCAATGGCCCCGGCGTGGTCGCCGGCCTGGTGCTGAGCAGCGCTTTCCAATTCTGGATCAGCCAGTACACCAGTCTGAACCTGCTGATGTATGCCTTTACCGGGCTAGTATCAAGTCTGTTGTTTGGGTACCTGTTCAGCTTGATTTTTAGTTCGCCGAAGAAACCGCTGGCGGGATTAACGATTCATGAGGTATGAAAAAGGAAGTCATAAAACCTCTGGCAGGCATGTTGTTGCTTCTTTTATGGTCGATACGCTACCCGAATGCCCAGGCCCAGCCCGCCCTCATCCCCCAGCCTCAGCAAATCGAGTGGACGAAGGAATCCTTCCAGATTCACGCCGGATACTCCATCCGTCTGGATCCTGAGCTGAACCAATTGGCAGAGCAGGCTAAGGCTTTTTTACAGGAAAAGGGGGGGACATTTTCTCCCAAAAGTACCCGCCAAATTACGGTTAAACTGGGCAAGGTCGAAGCCCCATTGTATCCTGAAGAAGCTTACCGCCTTCTGGTGGATTCCGAGCGCATCGAGCTAGTAGCCAACACTCCCCACGGAATTTTTAACGGTTTGCAAACCCTTCGACAACTAGTGCGCGAAAGCGAGGCGGTTCCCGGCTGCCGCATCACCGACTACCCGGCCTTCGCCTGGCGCGGGCTGATGCACGATGTGGGCCGCAATTTTCAGTCGTTGCCTTTTCTGAAAAAGCAGATCGAGTTCATGGCACTATACAAACTGAACATTTTCCACCTACACCTGACCGAGGACGTAGCCTGGCGGCTGGAAAGCAAACGCCACCCCGAACTGACCCGTCCCGAAACCATGACCCGCGACGCCGGACAGTACTACACCCAACTAGAGCTGCAGGAGTTGATCGACTTTTGCCGGGCGCGGTACATCACCTTGGTGCCGGAACTCGATATGCCCGGCCACAGCGCGGCCTTTCGGCGGGCTACGGGCGTGGAGATGCAATCAGTGGAAGGGATGAAAATCGTGAAGGGGGTTTTGGAGGAATTCTGCCAAACCTTCGACCTGAAGTACCTGCACCTGGGCGGGGACGAGGTCAAAATTACCAACACCGCATTTTTGCCTGAGATGGCGGCATTGGTGGAGAAACACGGCAAGAAAGTCATCGGTTGGTATCCCGGCGGAAATTTGCCCAAAACCGCCATCCGTCAGCTTTGGATGGGTTCGGCCCGGCCTACCAAAGGTATTCCCAGTGTGGATTCCAGGTACCTGTACCTCAACCATCATGATCCGTTTGAGAGTGTGGTCGAAATCTTCAATCACAAAACCTGTAGCGTAAGCACGGGGGACGCGGACCACCTCGGCGGCATCATCTGCGTGTGGAATGATCGCCGAGTCGCCTCGCAAGAAGCCATTCTGCGGCAGAACCCCGTTTATCCGGCGCTGCTCGCCTGGTCGGAGCGCGCCTGGCGCGGCGGCGGACAAGTCCGCGAAACGACGCGCATCGGTACTTCCGGTAGCGAGGAATTCGGGAATTTTCAGGAATTCGAGCACCGCCTGCTCGACCATAAGAAACTGTATTTTCAGGACAAGCCCTTTCCCTACGTCCGACAGTCGAACATCCGATGGCGGATCACTGAACCCTATGACAACGGCGGCGATTTGGCTAGAACCTTCACCCCCGAACTAACGGACGACTGGTCGGAAATCAGGACTTCGGAAGTGGTCGGCGCGACGGTATATCTGCGGCACTGGTGGTTTCCGGAACCTACGGGCTGGCTGGAAAAACCCGTCGCAAACAGCACGGTCTATGCCCGCGCCCGGGTTTGGTCCGACGCGGAGCGCGACGCCGGGCTGTGGGTCGGTTTCAATAACCTTTCCCGCTCCCCCGCCACCGACTCGCCACCGCCGGGCGCTTGGGACAACCGCATGAGCAAAGTCTGGCTCAACGGTACCTTAATCGAACCGCCCCGTTGGGCTCGGGCGGGACAGAAAGGTCACGCCGAAATTCCGCTCGTAGACGAAGGTTACGAATACCGCGCGCCGATCCGCGTCCGTCTCCAAAGGGGCTGGGGCTGGAACCGGATCCTGGTCAAAGCTCCGGTAGGAGGTTTCAGGAGTGACTGGCAAAATCCCGTCAAGTGGATGTTCACGGCGGTGCTGGTGGAGGAGGATGGAGAGAATATGAAAGCGATGGAAGTGAAATACGAAGAGTGATTATGCTTATGAAGCAAGTTATCAGTGTACTGATTTTCTGGGCCTTTCGGGTCATAACCCCTGTTCAGGCAAATGCGCAAACGCCGCTGAAATTAGCGGACGTGTTCGGTTCGGGCATGGTGTTGCAGCGCGACCAGCCCCTAAGGATTTATGGTAAAGCCGCACCGGGTGCGGCCGTATCCATACGGCTGTTCAATCCCACTGATTCGGGACGAAAGGGACAGAAAAGGAACAAAAGCCAAACCCGTGTTGCCGCCGATTCCACTTGGCAGATAACGCTGACAGCGCAGGGAGCCAACGCCAAACCGCAAATTTTGCGCATTATTTCCCAGGGTGACACGCTGACACTGACCAATGTACTTATCGGCGATGTCTGGGTGTGCGCCGGGCAATCCAACATGGCTTTTATGCTGAAAGACGACCGTTTCGCGGCAGCCGCCTTAAAAAGTGCTGCCAACGCAAACCTGGGACTGCTTAATTGGCAGCCGAGCGTGTCGGTGTACAACGTGCCTTATAAAGTCGAAGAAATTCCGAACCTGCGACCCGAAAACTTTTATCGACCAAGTGGGTGGGAAGCCGCTGATTCGACCAGCGCGCGCAATTTCTCGGCGGTGGGGTTTTACTTCGGGCAAATGGTTCAGCGTGAAACGGGTGTACCGGTCGGCCTCATTACCGTCGCGGTGGGCGGCTCACCCGCCGAAGCCTGGCTGCGCCCGGAAGCCGTCGTATCGGGCCAGGCGGAACTTAAACCCATTTTCCGGGGCAACTGGTTTGCCAACGAGAGCCTGGAACCCTGGTGCCGTGAGCGCGGCCATCAGAATCTGGACAGTTTACTGGTGGGCGGCTCCACACTCCCCGGCGATTCACTGGGCATCAACCATCCATTCAAACCCGGATTTTTGTACCGGGCGGGCATTGAGTCACTGCTTGGGTTGCCCATTCGCGGCGTCCTCTGGTACCAGGGCGAAAGCAACGCGTTAAGTCTGCGGCGGACGCAGCAGCACGAGCAACTTTTTCCGGCGTTAGTACGTGATTGGCGGGCGCAATGGGGACAAGGCGCTTTCCCCTTTTACTTTTGCCAACTTTCCTCCATCGGTACCGAAAAAGGCTATCGCTCGGAGTATTGGCCGGAGTTTCGGGATAGCCAGCGGCGCATGGCTGAGAGGATTCCGAACGTGGCCATGGCCGTCACCAGCGACGTCGGCCACCCATCGGACGTCCACCCGACCGACAAAAAGACCGTGGGGAAGCGGCTGGCCCGCGTGGCGCTGGCTGGAACCTACAGAAAAAAAGTTGCCGCCCGCGGGCCTTCTCTCCAAAAGATTCAGCAGCAGGGCAACCGTTTGGTGCTGACCTTCAAGGATGCCGCCAAAGGACTGAGGACCCAAAACGACCAACCCCTGGCCGGCTTCGAATTAGAAGATGCAGCGGGCGTTCGTCATCCGGCAGAAGCGATTATCTCGGGGAAAAATGTTTTCATTACAAACCCGCAAAGCGGCCATTGGCAGCGGGTTCTCTACGGCTGGCAGCCTTTCAGCGGAGGAAATCTGCAAAATGCCGCAGGGCTTCCCGCCTCTACCTTTCAAATGAAAATCGACCAATCAATCAAACACTAATATCATGATCCAAAAAATCGAAGGCCTCGTGGCCGCCCCCTTCACCCCTATGCACGCCGACGGCAGCCTAAACCTCTCCATTGTGCCGCGATACGCTAAAATGCTGGCCCATAATGGGATCAAAGGTGCTTTTGTGGTGGGTTCGACGGGCGAGGGCGTGTCGCTGACCTACGAGGAAAAGCGGGCCGTCATCGAAGCCTGGGGCTGCACTTCGGAAAAAGACCTGCTGAAGATTGCGATGGTGGGCGGCAACTCGGTGGCCGAAATGCAGCAGCTGGCGCAGCTGGCGGCGGAGTGCGGCTACCACGCCGTGGCGATCCTTGCCCCGCATTATTTTAAAATAAACAGTGCCGAAACCCTCGCCCAAATCTGCCGTGAAGTAGGTCAGGCCATACCCAATACTGCCGTGTATTTCTACCACATTCCCGTCCTGACGGGCGTGAATGTGTCCATGGTGCAGCTTTTGGAGAACCTGGACGGTCAGATGTCCAACTTCGCGGGCATCAAGTACACCCACCACGATATGATGGAATACAACCAATGCCTCAACTACGGCGGGGGTACCTACGATATCCTCTGGGGCTGGGACGAGGTGTTCCTGGGCGGCATGGCGATGGGCGCACGCGGCGGCGTGGGCAGTACCTTCAACTACGCCGCGCCGCTTTACCACCATCTGATAGCCGCTTTCGACGCGGGTGACCTGACGGAAGCCCGAAGATGGCAGGAAAAATCCATCGCCATCGTGAACCTACTGGGCAAGTATGGAGGCATTTCGGTGGGTAAAGCCTACATGAAGGCGATGGGCCTGGACTGCGGGTCGTTCCGCCTGCCCGTTCGCACTATGAGCGAGGGGCAGTACCGTGAGTTTCTGCGGGATTTAGAGGCGATTGAATTCTTTTCCTATGCTTCGGAAATGCCGGAGGTTTATTCCGAATAAAGATTTTTCTACCTTAATAATTTGTGGAAATATTCAGTGCCTACCTGTTTTTCATTTTGATTAGCTGCCCGTGTACCGCAACCATTCAGGTACAGATCGTCCGCTCCCTTATTCCTCAACTTTTTGCCATGAAGGCTGACCCGGCTCATTTTTCCCTGACACCGAATTTAATAATAAGCCGTTCCTCACCGATGCAGTCCGACTTTGATCGGAGGAGATGTTTGGAAATCCCTTAGCAATAAACTTCTTTTCTGGATTTAACTGGTTCTTCAGTTCGGTCATTACCATATCCGGGCTGAGAAAAAACGGGCGCCGACTATCTCCCCGCCTGCATTTACCCATGGTGCGTCAATGATTTTGTTCATTGTTCTTGATTAAAATGTTTCCTCCCCACACTCCATCATTCAACTTTTCACTCATTACTTGGAAATATTCCACAGGCGCTGATCCAGAATGAGATCCTGCTGCCCAATCACCTCAATCTTCGGATACAGCGCGTGCCGGGGATGCAGCAAAACGTTGTAGGAGATGTCGACCACAGCCGAGGGAACGCCCAGTCCCAGGTCCAGGGGCTCATGCAGCCACTCGCTGAAAATACGCTGGGTAAGTGGCAGCGCAGTCGGTTCGGCCCACTCGTCGGGCAGCAGTTCGGGATAGATCCACCGGATTTCACCCTCTGGTATTTCAAGGGTGAATACCCGCAGACGGGGCAGCTGATCGTAGGGTACATGGGGAAAATGTACCAGCGTTTCCAGAAGCGCCAATTCGGGTGAGCTTGCCGTGTAGAGAATACCCTGGCCCGGCGGGTTCCAGCGGCCCCCGGCAATTTCAGCCCCCACCACCGAAAGCGGGTCATGCCAGTAAGGTTCTTTGAGAATACGGTAAAGTTTCATCTAACTGAACACACCCGCTTCCATCCGAATGAAAACATTATCGACCAGCTTATAGCCGGTGATGGTGTCCAACAGGGACAGGGGGTGGGATAGGACGGCGGTTGGGTAGCCGCAGCTGGTCGCTGTTGCAGGCGGGTGCGACGGGCGGCAGCCGCCTTAGTCAAATCAGGGGGGGATTCCTTAGTGCCCATTTCCTGAATGGGTGGGCTACTGTACAGAGTTGAGGGAGCCGCAAAGCCCACTTCGGGCGTAGCTAACTCGGCCAGGGGTGCGCGCAGCCACTGGAAGAAAGCCTCCCGCCGGCCATCGAAAACGGCCAGTCCATGCTGAAACAGCTTCTCCAGGAGCAGCAGTCGTTCGGAGAGGGGCACCGACAAATCACCCTGGTGCTGGTTGTACAGGTTACGTTCGGTGACGCCCAGGATACGGGCCATCTCCTTCTTGGTCAGTCCCCCCAGAATTGCGATCCGGTCGACCTGATTGCGGGGAAGCTTACGGCGGGCCTGCAGAATAAGGTCGTGGGTGGGGAATCCCCAACCCGACGCGGAGATAATGTCGAGTGATGAAGCCATAGTTGAAGAAGTTTTGCACGAATATACCTGAAATATTTCATATTCATGTGAATCTTTGCAATAGGGATTTATCGGGCAAATTAGTAGGGCGAAGCATCGCTGAACGTTTGCCAGGAAATAGGTTAAGTTCGGGATTCAGACATTTGCCTAAGGTTTTTTGTTATTTAAATCACTACTCGTCAGTAGTACCAAAAAATCGCACGTGAAGTATGCAGCAAAATGAGACTACCTCACCAAAGTCGGCAGCTTTGTTGTTTAGTTACATTAGAACTCATACGTGTCCGGCTTCTCGATTCTATCCTGGCAAACATTTTCCGACGGACGTTCTATTTTCACACAAATTGCCTTATTTCTCCCTACCCTCTTCGCACTATATTTTTGATTTTACACCAATATCGCTTCACGGCTTTGGTTATTTCCCGAGCCAATCCCGGATTGGCTGAGATTTGTGTACACTGGTTCAGCCCCAACAAATTTTTGTACAGCGAAATCTCAGCCCCAACCCATCGATAAACTAAAATCGGGAACTATTGATTATTACGTCCGATAATGTGTACTTATCGGACATTATCTATTTTTCCCTATCTTGCTTTTTTTTGTCTTATGGCATCGATTTCCCGATTCACCGGTTTAACCCTGGCCACCCGCGAACAGCTCGCGAGCCAAACGGCCGCTTTCTTCGCCCGCGGGCTCGAGGGCGCTTTGAATACCCAGCGAGCCTACCGATCGGACCTGCACCAGCTGCGCCAGTGGCTGGCCGCGCGCGGGCTAGACGAGCTGCCGCTGGCCTCCGCCACACTGGCGGCCTACCTGGCCGACGAGGCCACCCGCCACGCCTGGGCCACGCTCTCCCGCCGGATGGCCGCCATCCGCAAGTGGCACAAGCTCAACCAGCATCCCGACCCGGCCCTGGACGATACAGTGCAGACCGTGCTGGAGGGCATCAAGCGCACCCTGGGCACCGAGCCCGGCCAGGCCCCCGCCTTTGAGATCGAAGAATTCAAGCACAAGATCCGGTTGATTCCTTAAGAGCGTGTTTGGGAATTAAATTTGGTTTGCTACCTCGATTCGTTGCAACATGATCTGGATATTGGCTAGCATCAACCAACTAACCGAAGAAGATACTGTGTGCTCGTAATCCTTGACGATTCGACGGAAGAACGGGGTCGCCCGTGCGATTTGTCCACCCTATGCTCCGTTCCACGACCCACCGCTCGGCTACCGGCACGAAGCCCTGACTAGATTCGGGCCGGGAGGCTCGCTCGAAATCGACGCCCCACTTAGACAATTCGCACGCGAAAACGCCCCCGTAGGCTTGGTCGCCGAAGACCTTTTCAATCCGGTCGCCATACCACAAAATGCCGCTTACCAAAGGCAATGAGGCAGGGCCGTCAGCTTGGTTGGCCGAATGCACATCGGCGGCCCACAGCCGCCCGCCTGTGTCGACAAGCAACTGTCTTTTGCGGCCGTTGACCTTCTTGTGAGCGTCAAGGCCAGGGTCTGCACAGATCATAGGAGCCAGTTTAACACTCTGGCTGTCAATACAAAACACCGAGGGGTAGGCCTGGCGCCCCTGCCGTTTTCGGTCCAACTGGTTCAGCTCGCGGTTGATCCGCTCAAGCGTTCCATCGGCCTTCCAGCGGTCGAAATAGTAGTACACAGTTTGCCAGTGCGGATATTCCCCAGACAGATTTCGCCACTGACAGCCAGTACGCAAGAGCCACAGAATGGCGTTTATGACTTCGCGCAAGTCGCTTCTTCGTCTGCGATTGAGTGGTAAAAAGGGCGATATTGCAGCCCATTGAGAGTCGGTCAGTCTTTTGAACTGTTTGGTCATGTCTTTGCATTTTGGTCGATACAAAGATGACACGGCTCTCATTACTTCTCAATTCCCAAACACGTTCTTAACGCCCGCCGGTTTGCGCGACCGCGCCTTGCTGCTGGTGGGTTTCGTGGGCGCCTTCCGCCGCTCGGAGCTGGTGGCCCTGGATATGGAGGGCATCCAGTTCACCCGCGAGGGGGCCGTGCTTTCCTACCGGGGCAGCAAGACCAACCAGTACGGCCGCACTGAGCAGAAGGCGCTGTTCTTCAGTCCCGATCCCGAGACCTGCCCCGTGCGGGCTTTGCAGGACTACCTGGCCCTGCTGGGCCGACAGGCCGGGCCGCTGTTCGTGCGCATCCGCAAGGGGGATCAGGTTACAGAAGACCGCCTGTCGGACAAGCAGGTGGCCCGCACCACCAAGGCTTACTTGGGCCAGGAGTACTCGGCCCACTCGCTGCGGGCTTCCTTCGTGACGATCGCCAAGCTCAACGGGGCCGACGACTCGCAGATCATGCAGCAGACCAAGCACCGCACCCGCACGATGATCGACCGCTACACCCGTGTCCAGCAGGTTGTACGGCACAATGCCGCCATGAAGCTGGGATTGTGAAGCAAAATTTCCGTGGGTTCAAAAGTGTGCCGCTAAATTAGACCACCCCGCCCAGCTGTCTGGTATGAAAGGGGAATAAAAGGGAAAGAAAAAGTATAATTTTGGGGCTTTGGCCAACAAGCCCGAAAATACAGAAATCCTGTCCGACTATTGGGGAGCACCATACTATTAAGCCATCTAATTACTGCTAAGCCTGATTATACCAACGTTGGATGGGTGGGAGGTTTGATTGATAACCCATTCCGTATATCCGACGATTACAATCGATGGTTAGTATTCATAAAAGCTATTTTACTGCCAGGTAAGCTGATAGCCTACAGTCTAATAATGAGTTGGCATCTAAGCAAACATCTCTATAATAAGCTCAACAAGTAGCCCTATAATCGTGATTCTGTTCGAGACTCTTCCAGAAGCGAAGTGAAAAGCAGATAATTCAGATTCCTAGAATTTGTATAAAAATCAGTAGCGGCAAGGGCCTAGATCAGGATGAATACGATCACTCAATGAATCAGCATATAAAATCCCTTTCTTCGCGGCTACCAAGTCCTCTAAAACGGCTCGATCGACATTCACCCAGACGCAACAAGGCCCGCTGTAGACATCATTCTCAACGCCTAAGCGACCTGACTTCTTATCGTACCAAATTGCATTCCTTAACTCCCTCTCCTTTTCGGGAAACTGATAAAGTAGTTTATAGTCCCCGCCGTAAAGGTCGTCATACTCACTTAGCAGATGCTCCAGCATTTTTTGTTCAGCTGTAAGACGATCCGGAAATTCACCCATCGAATGATAACCACCCAAATAACAACTGGAGGTGAATAATACCAGTAGTAATAGGCTAAAATAACGAGTGGGTAGCATATTTTATAAGTGAGCATTATGTTAAGGTAGTATAGCAATATGTGCTAAGTCTGATAAGATACACGAAACCAGACGGTTATTATTGACGAGCGAGAGAATATACCTGTATTCGTCGGATTTTAGACCATAGGCCAAGTTCAAGTTCTTTCTTTTCTCCTGCATAAACGAACTAAACTCTTTTGCAGGCACATAAAACCCGTTTGTCTCAGCAAGTAAATTTTTAAGTTCAGCTATTTCAATATAACAAGTTCGAAATGCATCACTACTGGAGTGGTTAGGCACATCAATAGTAAACCACTTTGACCTGATAGCAAACGACACTGTAGCATCAGTCTCGCTCAACTCAAGCGTCAGCATAAGTTGGTCTCCTTGATACTGCCAAGCTAATAAAGTTGAATCGCCACTTAGCCGGATAAGGTCTTCTATCGTCATTTATTCTTGTTCTATAATCTGACATTATGTTGTGTAAGACAAAATTAAGCAAATGTCTTACATGCCCGAAAATTCACTAACTATAGGCCTTACATCATGTAAGACCTCCTATGAAAGTACAAAGAGCCCCTCCAAGCGATGCAACGGGTAAAACCTGTGAAAGTAGTAACGTTGACTACTTCATGCATTTTGTTCATAAATTAACCTGGAATTTAAAAAACAAAAAAGCCGATGCCCCCCGGCATCGGCCACCACCTAAATACCCTGGTGAATCCCTTCACGGCAGGTATATGTAGGCGGTAAACATTGTGAAAAGTAAACCCCTCATTTAATTGGGGGGAGCCTATTCGTCGTTTTTTTCTTTTGGCACGGGCTTGAAATGCCGCAGCAGCGCCCGGTGATCCACTTTCCGGTACTTCCGCAGGTACTTGCTGCTTTTCAGCCCAGCATCGCGCACAGCGCGGGATCGTTGATGGGGGCTTCGTTGGAATGGTAATCGGAAAACGTGGTCCGTCCCATCTTGGATGTTCCGTTCTTGTTGATTCCCGCCGCTGCAAAAAGTAGCTTGAGGTAATCGTTGTAGCGCTGCAAGGCCATCTTGGGCAGGTTGTCCACGCCACCGTACTTCTCGAAGACCCCCATGAGCCGCACAGATACCAGGTTGTAGATGTCGGCCTTGGTTTTCTTGCGTTGGGCGTGGTACACCCACACCCCCTCGACCTGTTGGATCATGTCACTCGACAGGCGCAGGTAGTCGCCGTAGTGGAACGCCAGTTCCCGCGTGACGATGTAAATGTCCCGCACCCGGTCCAGGCGGTCGGAAATCTGGGCCAGACCGGGTACCTGGGAAAAGTCTAGGTTCAGCAGCCGGGCTTCTTCTTCCACCGTCAGGCAGACTGGCTCCTTGTCCTCGGGCTTTCCAATCTTATAGGGTTTGATCGAGCTGAACGGGATCACCTTTTTCAATACCGCAAAATCCACGACCGCCTTCGCATAGACCAGCATTTTCAGGGCCGTGCTTTCGGCATAGTTGGACAGGAAATACTTTTTCAGGGTATCCATCATGTCGGCGTCCATGTCCGCGACCGACAGGTTTTCATGCCCAAGGCATATCAATGCCTTCTTGATGTTTTTTTCGTAGCGTTGTAGCACCTGGTAGCTACTTCCCTCAATCTCTCCCTTTTTGCTCTTCACATACCGGGTGTACATCTTGAGGAACGTGATTGGCTTGACTGGCTCCTTTTTCGGCTCCTGAGGGGGTTGGGCGGGTTTGATGAATTCTCCGCGCAGGGAATGCACCGAGTAGGGCTTGCCTTCCAGTTCGTAGCGCAGGTGCAGGTCGTTGAGCCGGTTCTGGATGAGCATCAGCTTGGTATCCATGAGCGGATCTCCCGTCGATTTGGATTTTTGTCAGCTGGCCACTTTGGCCTTGACGCCCGTGGAGAAAGGCGTCGCTTTTTGGCCGGCCAGTGTGATCTGGCAGTAGACGGTGGCCATGGGGTGGTCGGGATTTTTTTTGTTGTAACGGAGGTAAAAAAGCACACTCAGCATTCTTGGACGTAACATTATTTAACTTTAGGTTGGTAAAACTGCGCAAAAGTATTGGTGTAAAAATGATAGTTGTCAAGACAAATATGTAACAAAGTAGCTCTCAGGTACTTGTTAAAATAATATCAAATATGTGTTGAATACAATAAAAAATTAAATAGTTAGAGGTGTTTGCGAGGGATCGGGTGGTGTTTGCGAATGGTGTTTGCGAGGATAGGGGCGGTGAGGGCACAAAAAAAGCCCGCTGGTGAAAAACCAACGGGCCACGGGCCAAATAAATACCTAAATGCAGAGAGGAAGAGATTCGAACTCTCGATACCGTTACCGATATACACGCTTTCCAGGCGTGCCCCTTCAACCACTCGGGCACCTCTCTGTATGGGGAAGCGGGTGCAAAGATAGTCGAATGCTTCTTTTATTCAAATGTGCTACTCATTTCTCCACGTAAGGGGGTAACGAGCAGATTGCGACAAAGATCTGGATCATCGGATTGGCCCAGCACAAACATCATCTTGGTAATAGCCGCTTCGGCCGTACAGTCTGTTCCGCTCAGGACGCCTAATTGTGCCAAAGCAGTACTGGTTTTGTATTGTCCCTGCGTCACGCGGCCGCCGTCGCATTGGGAAACGTTGAAAATTAGGAGTCCCCGCTGAATGGCTTGTTTGATTTCTTCCAAGAACCAGGCTGCCGTTGGCGCATTGCCCGCGCCGAAGGTTTCGAGTACGACACCTTTTAATCCGGAAATATTGAATAGGGAATGTACCACCTCTGGCGTAATCCCCGGAAAAATTTTCAGAAAAGTGACCTGCGAGAAAAGGCGGGTGTGAAGAAAAAGTTTATTCTCCTGAATGTAAGGAGCCAAGTATGGGAAATTGTACTCGATACGCACACCAGCATTGGCCAGAACAGGGTAGTTTTCGGATTGAAAGGCGTTAAAATCCGAACTTTCCTTTTTCTTGCTCCGGTTCCCGCGCAGCAGCAGGGAATTAAAATAAATGCAGACTTCTGAAATGATAGGGTACCCTTGTGCATTAGTGGCCGCAGCAATTTCCAGTGCGGTGAGGAAATTTTCGCGGGCATCGGACCGGGCAATGCCGATGGGCAACTGGGCCCCCGTCAGGATAACGGGTTTATTCAAGCCCTCCAAAAGAAAACTTAGCGCAGAGGCCGTATAGGCCATGGTATCTGTACCGTGCAGAATAACAAAACTGCCGTAGTCGAAATATTGGTCAAAGATAATCTGCCCAAGAGTCACCCACAGTTCAGGGGTCATGTTGGAGGAGTCGATCGGTTCGGGCAAGGTCAGGAACGTGATCTCTATATCCAGTCGCCGCACTTCGGGCACACGATCGATGAGGTGTTCGAACTCAAAAGGTACCAGTTGCCGACCTTTGTTTTCGTACACCATGCCCAGGGTACCCCCAGTGTAAATCACAAGTACCGAAGCACGGGGCGGGTGGGGCGAGATGGGGTTGATGCGAACGGTTTTGTACATAAAAGGCTATAAGAATTTAATGGACCCGGCCTTGTGCCGTGTCAACAGGGACTGGGCAGTACGGGTAGTCTGGGTGATTATCTCTACTTTCGGCCGATGCATCAGATCGCCCACCCGCTGGGCCACAAGTTCCAGGTAGGAGGGCTCGTTGCGTTTGCCCCGGTAAGGTACGGGGGCGAGATAGGGGCTGTCGGTTTCAAGCACAATATGCTGAAGATCAAGGTGCGGGAGTACCTTATCCAATCCACCATTCTTGAAGGTAGCGACGCCGCCGATCCCAAGTTTGAATCCCAGTTCTATGGCTTTATTGGCTTCGTCGAGATTTCCAACAAAACAATGGAATATGCCCTTTAGCTTCGGGTTAGCTATTTCTTCAATCAAATGCACTGTTTCCCAGAAAGCATTGCGGCTGTGGATATCAATCCAGAGGTTATGTTTCAGAGCCAGCTGGCATTGAATCCGGAAAGCTTCCTCCTGTTGGTCCCGGAAAGTTTTGTCCCAATACAGATCCATACCAATTTCGCCAATCGCGATGAAAGATTTTCGGTTGAGCCATTCTTCCACGATCCTGAGTTCCTGTTCAAATCCCGCATGTACATAACAGGGATGCAAGCCCATCATGGGAAAACAAAAATCGGGGTACTTTTCAGCCAGCTGCATCATGCCGGGAATCGTATGCTGGTCGCAGTTTGGCATCCAAATCTCCTGGATGCCCCCGCTTCGGGCACGTTGCAATATGGCGTCGCGGTCCTCGGCAAATTGTTCGTCGTAAATATGGGCGTGGGTTTCGATCATAGGTACCTTCACACTAGTTTGAGTTATTGATTAAAAAAGTGCCCTGCGGGGTTAATAGTTCCGGCCTTTCCATACGGTAGGGGTAGGAAGCAGGTAATTGATCAGCATCACGGTATTGTTCAGGGAAAAGTAAAGCCAGAACAGGGGTACATAACGAATAAGGTCGGATTGCTTAAGAATTCGAAGACCCGCAAGACAGACCGCTCCGACCAGCAAAAAATGAAGTGCTGCCAATCCGATGCACCAGCCAGGAGCCAACAAACCCAAAACGAGTAAAATGGGTAGAAAAAAAGCGGAGGCGAAAAAGCTGAGTTTTATGGGCCAGGGTGCTTGCATGGCGCCTTTTACCCAACGTTTCCGCTGGCGGAGAAGGTGGGATATCCGGTGCACCGGCAGTGAAAGGGAGACCAGTCCTGACTGAAAACCTTGAACAAAGGTAAAGCCCCGATCCAGAATGGCTACGAATAACGCGAAGTCTTCCACAATCGAAAAGCCGATTTTCTCGTAGCCGCCCACCGCCCAATACGCGGTCCGGCTTACGGCCATATTGTTACCCATACCCGTAAAAGGTATTTCCCAAAGCGAAAAAAAACGCATCGCCGTAATTGAAAACAGCCATTCCAGCGATTGCATGGCGGAAAAACTGCCTTCGGGTACCATACGAGTCACACCTACCACCACTCCTACTTTGGCTTTGAAAAGGGGTAGCATGGTTTCGATCCAGGTGGGAGCCACGGCGATATCGGCGTCGCAATAAAAAAAGTAATCTCCCGTGGCCTGATGGGCAAGCTGCGCCAGTACATTGGCTTTTCCTCGCAAGCCCTCCGTCTGCCCCTGGATGCTATGGTACCTGAAATGGGATTTATCCTGAATGAAATCCAACACGATCTGTTCGGTATCATCCGTGGAATCGTCGTTTCCGATCAGGATTTCGAGCTGGGCTTTGGGAAAATTCAATTGTTCCAGGGCCTGCAGGCATCGGAGTATGGAGTCTTCCTCATTGCGGGCGGCCAGCAGCACACTTACTTTTTTTGAAACCCATGTATTTTCTACCATACCGGCGGCTCAAATGGTGGGAAGTACCTCAAACCGGTAATCCAGATTACTGAAATGATCCAGCACCCTCGGCACGGTATAATCCATATTGCGGCGGGCTTTCAGGCTGTCGTGAAACAGTAGAATGGAACCCGGGCGGGTGTATTGAATGGTTTTGCGCAGGCAAGTTTCAGGCGAGATGTCCTGAGAAAAATCGCCGCTCAACACATCCCACATCACAATGGTATTGTTTTTCATGATTTCCCGGGCTTGGGAGCGTCTGACCCGACCGTAAGGTGGGCGAAATAATTTCGTTTTAACCGGAAGTAGTTCGCCGCATTGCCGGATATTGGCCAAGTAGTCGAAATCGGCGGTTTTCCAGCCATTTAGGTGATTGTAGGTATGATTCCCAACCAAATGCCCCTTTGCGAGTACTTTTTTAAACAGTTCGGGATGCTTGCGCACGTTATCGCCAATGCAGAAAAATGTAGCTTTTGCCCGGAAATCTCGTAAGGTTTCCAACACGGTTTCGGTTACTTCGGGAATGGGCCCATCGTCAAATGTCAGGTACAACTTCTTTTCCGAAGTAGGTACCCGCCACCGATAGGAGGGGTACAGTGCCTTTAGCCAGAAGGGGGAGTAATGCAGGAACACGTCGTTATTCTTGAAAAATTATTTAGGGAACTGCCAATGAAATAGAACAGTTACCTCTTGGTTAGCGCAATTTACGGCCTTTCCACACATAGGTAGGTTGCTGTACGACAAGCCCAAAAAAAGTAACATAGACTGGGTATATTAATTGAACCAGAGGTATATAAAACAAGGATTTGGGTTTTTCCAGAAACAGAAGCACCATTCCGATGAACAACCACTCGGGAAGACATTTGGTCAATACAATGACAATAAACTCGTTCCACGATAAAAAGCCAGACAAACCCAGCACGATACCCAGTAAGAGAGCTGCATTGCAACTGAATACATAAAGCGCCAAAAAAATGCTGACGGGATTCTGGTAATGCTTCCACTTGCTGGCCCAGCGCTTACGCTGCTGATAAAAGCCCCGCCAGGTAGCGTGAGAAGTCGTACGGACTGTGGCTCGGGGATCTTTCACAAACATGCCCCCCCCGGAAATCGGGCGGCAATTTTATGCATAAGGAATTCATCATCGCCCGAAGCAAGATGCTCGTTTCCGGCAAACCCACCGACTTCCTCAAATGCCTTTTTCTCGTAAGCCAGATTGGCACCATTGCATAAGGTAGGTGTACCGGCGGCTATGGCGGCGGCCCCACTGCCGATCAGGCTGGAAAACTCCACGGTTTGTAAATGATCCGCCAGAGTGCGTTCGGATGTAAAAGTCACCGGGCCACTCAGCAACTTGGCCTGTCCAGACTGGTACGAATAAGCCAGAGTGGCCAGCCAATCGGGGCCAACCCGGCAATCGCCGTCCGTAGTGACTATTAAATCACCGGTTGCCCGAGAAATGGCTGCCTGAATGGCTCGTTTTTTCGGAGAAGAGGGCAGCGTAGACGCCGGAGCAGTAATGAGCTGCAGTCGGATCAAAGAATTTTTAGCAAAGGTTTCTACGATGTAGGCAGTCTTGTCGGAAGACTCATCGTCCACCACCCACACTTCGAAAAGATTGGGATCGTACGATTGGTGGTTCAAGTCTTTTAACAAGGTACCTATATGGCTGGCTTCATTACGCACGGGAATGATCACCGAAATCCTGGGAAGTGGCTTAGTGCCTCGGACGCACGGGGAGTGGATTTTCTGCCATAACAGACAAAGCACCAAGGTGAAAAGGGCGTAGGTAGCTTCCAGGAATTCAAGGATATAAAAAACCTTATCATTCATAGCGGGCGTTCCATTGGTGCTTCCAAATCAAAAAGACGCCTACAAGTAACGGCCCTAGAATGTTTATCAGCCATATTAAAAAAGTGGCGGCAATGATTTTTTCGCTGGCCAGGCCGTAGGGTTCAAATACCAGCAAGGCCGTAAATTCACGAAGCCCCAGATCGCCCAGCACATTGATGGCGGGTAGCAGGGTTTTGGCCAAGAGGATCAGGCTTACACAACGAATTAAATTGAGGAAGGGGATAGGAAGGTCGAACAGGGAAAGGGCCAGAGCGAATTGTGCGACAAATACGGCATACCGCAGAGCTCCCAATCCCAGGGCAAGGGTAAGATCTCTGCCGGTATATAGGTTGATCACCTGTATATTTTCTTTAAACTTTATTGCCCATTGCCTTTTGGCGGGCCAACCGGTAATTTTTCGACGAAATATACCGACCCCGATACCGCCTAGCACAATAAGTACCAGCAGGAATTCCATCATCACATCGTAAGGTGGGGAAAAGGGCAGAGTAGAAGCCAGCAACCAGCCTAAGGTACCCCCCAGCACCGAAATGTAAAATTGAATGCCATTGGAAACCAGCGCGGCACCCAGTGTTTTGAGCCGTTTGTCCGAACGCAGTGAGGTGATTCGGCCCAGCGTATCCCCCAATTGGGCGGGGACTGCCACCCCCACGGCCAGGCCGGCCAGGGTACTCCGGAAAGCTTCCCGGAAATCGAGCGAGACCGCTTTTTGAGCCAGAAATTTCCATTTCAGACTTTCCAGCATCCAGTTGATGGGAACTAAAAAGAAGAGTATGCCCAGAACAAAGCGATTCGGAAGAATAAAAATGGAGTGAAGCACGACACCAATGTCCCTGACTCCCTTTTGTTCTTTCTGGAAAGTGGCGTAGATATAGCTCAGGATGAGTAACGTGACGATCCACTTCGCCAAAAGCCAAGCATTTGATTGAATGCTTTTTTCTTTTGGTGGTAGCAGTTGTCTATCTTGCAGCATGATGAGCCAAGGGAAGCCGAAGAGTAGCGAAAAAATAATAATTGGGGTAGATCCAGGTACCCAGGTAATGGGTTACGGGGTGATTCTTATCAAAAACGTACAAATCGAACTGGTACAATACGGGGTCATTAAGTTGAACAAATATACGACCCATGAATTGAAATTGAAGAAAATATTCGAACGCATCACCCAACTCATTGAGGAGTACCTTCCAGACGAAATGGCTATCGAGGACCCCTTCTACGGTAAGAATGCCCAATCCATGCTGAAACTGGGGCGGGCTCAGGGGGTTGCCATGGCCGCTGCTCTGGCTCGGGATATACCGATTGTGGAGTACTCGCCCAAAAAAGTGAAGCAATCGGTGACCGGAAACGGAAATGCATCCAAAGAGCAGGTGGCTTACATGCTGGAGAATATTCTCAAAATGGAACTCAACCGGGAGTTTCTGGATGCCACCGACGGTATAGCGATTGCGATTTGTCATCATTACCACGCCAATTCTCCTGCTTCCTCCACCTCCACCAAAAAAGATAAGAAAGGGGGATGGGGGGCCTTCGTCAGTGAGAATCCCGACCGCTTGAAGTAGCCAGGTTCCTAGGACAGCAAGGCCAAGGCTTCCTCAACCGTTTTGACGGGTAATTGGCAGGTTTTATTGAAGCAGATGTAAATAAAAGTTTGCATATCTAACGGTGTTCGACCTTCGAGCAACGGTAGGTTGGAAGTTTCCGCGGACCCCGCTACTATTTTATTGGGGACAAAATATCGATCAAAATCTTTTCTAATTGCCTCACCCTCAGGACCAGTAATTACGACTTCTGCTGTTGGGTTTACGCGTTGGGAGTAAAGAGCAGCCCAGTTGGTGGCCACTTGAATGTCTGATTCCAGAATCTTATCCAGGGTACCTAACATTTTATCGACCATGTCGATAAAGTCGGTGCGATCGAGCAAAAGTCCGGCTTGATACAAAGCTTGCGCCAGCAGAGAATTGGAACTGGGGATTACATTATCGAAGATTTCTTTTTTGCGGGCAATCAGTGCTTCGGCCTTGGCGTCGGTGAAAAAGAACAAACCGTCCGATGGGTCATAGAAATTTTCGATTGTTTGATCGAGCAGGTTCTCGGCCAGGCGGAGCCATGTTTCGTCGAAAGTGATCTGGTACAAACCCAATAGGCCATCGCTCACCGCGGCATAATCTTCCAGAAAACCATTGATTTTTCTCTTGCCTTCCTTATAGCTATGCCATAGGGTACCCTCTTCAATGAACTTATCCCGCAGAAATTCACCCAGGTAGAGGGCAGTATCGCGGATGGCTTCGTCGCCTAAAGCCCGGTAGGCATCCGTAAGGCCTTTTAATAGGAGCCCGTTCCAGGAAGCCAGGATTTTGTCATCGAGTCCGGGCCGGACGCGTTCGGAGCGGCGAATCGCCAGTTTTTGCAGAACCGCCGCGTAGTCTTTCTCAAAATTTTCGGTAAAAATGCCTTTCAAACGCGCGGCGATGTTCGCGTCTTGGGTCAAGTGCAGATGATTGAGGCCGTGTTCCCAGTTTCCATTTTCACTCAGGTCATAGAGTTTGGCGAACCAGGCGTGGTCATCACCCAGTACCTCCCGCAGTTCTTCCGCCGTCCACAGGTAGTATTTGCCCTCTACGCCTTCGCTGTCGGCATCCAGGGCAGAATAAAAACCACCTTCCGGGCTCTGCATCTCGGAAGTGAGCCAAAGCAGGGTGTGCCGAATCCGATCGGAGTAGAGCGGATTTTTTGTCAGCGAATAGGCCTCGGAATACAGGCTAATCAGCTGGGCATTGTCGTACAGCATCTTCTCAAAATGCGGAATAAACCATTCTCCATCCACCGAGTACCGTGCCCAACCGCCTCCTACATGGTCATAAATCCCACCGAGAGCCATTCGGTTTAGGGTGAGTTCTACCTGAGCCAGGGCTTCGGGATTCTGCGTGGTATCGAAGTACCGAAGCAAAAATTTATAAATAGAGGGCATCGGAAACTTGGGTGCCCGGTTGGTACCCCCATTCACGGTATCGAATTGCCGCTTCAGTCCCTCGAACATGCGATCAAGGAAATCTTCAGAATAGGCCGACCGCTCAGGTGAAAGTCCGTATTTTTCAATTTCGCCGGTTTGTAGGCTATGGGCAAAGCTTTCCGCGGAGGCGGTCAATTCGGCACGATGGTTCGTAAAAGCATTCTGAATGCTGCGGACCAACTGCACCCAATTTTGCGGAGGTAGGTAGGTGACTCCATAAAAAGGCTTGGCGTCGGGCATCAGAAAAACATTCAGGGGCCAACCGCCCCGAACCCCCATTAAATGTACGGCATCCATGTAGATAGCATCTACATCGGGCCGTTCTTCGCGGTCAACTTTTATGCATACCAGATGCTCGTTCATTACGGCGGCTACCCCCGGATCTTCGAAGCACTCCCGCTCCATCACATGGCACCAGTGGCAGGCCGAATAGCCAATACTTACCAGAATAGGTTTATCCTGAGATTTGGCTTTTTCCAGAGCTGCTTCACCCCACGGGTACCATTCGACTGGATTGTGAGCGTGTTGAAGCAGGTAAGGGCTGGTTTCGGTGGCTAGTTGGTTCATGGTGAAAGGGGTTGAGGAAATGAATAAAGAATCCGGTTATTGAGCCTGGGAACTCTTACATTCATTCTATAAAAATATGCCTGGTGATGGAAGAACTTTCAGAACTGACCCTTAGCAGGTAGGTACCTCTGGGTACTACTGGTAAATCAAACCGATAGCGGGAATCTCCTACCGAGGTGTTTGATGTAAGGGTCTTCAACACAGTACCTTTTAAGTCTATCAATTCAAAGAGTATCTCGCTTTGGGTACTGCGGCTCGTCAGATTTACAAAGATCGTTCGCTGGGTTGGATTGGGGAAAACCGATGTCAGGGCCAGTGAAGAATCCAGAGAGGAAACCACATCGGAGAGGTCAAATTGACACAGAAGCACTTCGTGGCCATTGAGGTTTATCGTTTTGGTCCACTGCTTGTAGGTAAGCGTCAGTGATGTTTGCTGAGACTCAGTGGCGTAGGTGTTTTGGGCGGCAATCAGTATTTTTCCATCCTTTACTACCCCCCTCCAAATCGGATTACGCTGTTCCATGTGGTCACGGGCCGACTGAGGGATGACTAGTTCGTAATCTCCCTGAAACATATCGGCATACCGCGACAGGCGGTAAAGACCGTAGATGAAATGTTCGTAGGTGGCGTAGTTTTGCTGTTCATTGTTCTCATAGAAATTGTTTTCCCAAAGCCATAATCCTTTGGCTCCCGAGAAAAAAGGAAAAATAGCCGTGGCTTCGGCCATAAATGCCGGAATCATCGGCGATCCGGGGCTAAAACTGTTATGGTACCTAAGCCAGACAAAGGGGATGATATCCTTGCTGCTCCAGGCCCGGTTGACTTCAATTTGGAACAAAAGGTAAGCCAGGTACTCCTTGCCCAGCGGGTTCTCATAGGGATAAAAATAGTAGGCCGAGGGAGTAAGGAAATCCATCTGCTCGTAAAAGGTACCCCCAATGTTTCCCGCTTCGTTTTGCATCAGGTAGTGGGTACGCTGTGGATTTGTGGTCCAGTCCTGCCAACTGTTGCTGGGAATATTGAGCCAGGTACCTCGCACGGGTACGTCGCTATAACTCGTTAGTTTGGTAGACGAGGGCAAACCCAGATTCCGTAGGTAGCGCGCCGATTCCGTGTACCACCAGCGGATGTCCGCCTGGTAGGTTTTCAGGAAAGTGTTATCAGCCAGGTTACGGTACCCCTGGGGAATACGGTCATTGTTTTTTAGCGCCAGGATATCGCGGTCTAGTTCGTGCATGCGTTCGACATCCAGGCAAATTATATCGGCGCGAGGAATGCCGCTGGTACGGGAATCATCAAAGCTGTTGGCCAATAGGCCCAGATACTGTGCCCAATGATTGCGGTACAGAGTAGTATCGTTCCCCCAGGGGCTTTCCAGGCCAATCACTGACCAGGGCTGGTCGGAACCATCGATACTGGCGACACTATTCCACAGAAGTGCTCTTTTACTTACCGGAAGAGTGCTCGGTTCCGAACCACTGAAATTGGCCAGGTGACTAAAACCGTGTTTCAAGGGGCGGGACGCATCGTCACCAAAGCGGGGACCGTTGTAGATAATCGTAAAGGGTAGAGAGAATTCGGGGAATTTGTCCCATTCGATCGTATTGTTACTCCCGACGGGGCTTAGGATAAACTCTGGCGTGCACGTTTGGGTAAAGCCCGGTTTTGGGCTGATGGTGAGGATACTAATGAGAAAAATTAAACCACGGTTCAAAATTAAACGCATAAACGCGGGCATTTTTTGTACTTGTAAATTCGTTACTTTTGCAAAGAACAGCACCAAAACTGTTATTAACTAATCCGTCGACTCAACCATGAAAGAACCCAAACTGTATATTATTTATGTCCTGCTGTTGGTATTTGCGACCGCCTGCGACAAAAATACTACGACTGATCCGCAGGTGACTGATAAAGGCAAAGTGCTGATAAACAATCCCTGGCGCCTGACCAGCGTTACGGACGCCAACGGAAAAGCGATTCCATCGAATCAGCTCAATATCGAAACCCAGGCCATCTATCTATTCGATATTCAGTTCTTTGATAATAACGTCACCAAAGCACTCGACCGTACTTCCAAGCAGGTAGTCAACGGGGGTACCTGGTATTTGATTGACGACAACCAGGTGCTGGACATCGAAGTCAGCCAGTTCAAGGGTAAGTTTCCCATAAAAGAATTGAGCCGTTCTAAAATGTCCCTGGTCAACAGCGTGCCCGTCAATGGAGTCACTCAGGAGGCTCGTTTGGTTTTTGAGCCGGTGATACAATAACATCTTTCATTCACGAGTTGGAGCGGCGGAGAAATCTGTCGCTCTATTTGTATGAATTTAAGTTAAAATATTGTGTTTTTAGCCAGATTTGAGCTATTTGCACAGTTGAATCGATCAAGTTAACTTATAAACATCAGGACAATGAATTCTAGAAGAATTATACTGGGAGCCGCAGTCGCATCTGCCATGGTGATGCAGGTACAGGCCCAGGAAGTACCCAAACCCGGCAAGATGACCCCCGATATGACTGAGTTTTGGGAGCCAGAGGTAAAAAGCGTGGCTGCTCCCGTAAATGCCCCCCCTGCCGATGCCATTGTACTTTTCGATGGTAAGAATCTGGATCAGTGGGTTTCGGTAAACGACCCCTCCAAACCCGCCGGATGGACCGTAGGGGATGGGGTGTTTACAGTCAAAAAGGGTACGGGAAACATTCAAACCAAGCAATCTTTTGAGGATTACCAGCTTCATATCGAATGGAAGGTACCTGCCGGTATTACGGGTAAGGGGCAGGCGCGTGGAAATAGCGGCTTGTTTCTGGCGTCAATCGGTAAAGGCGATGCCGGGTATGAACTTCAAATCCTGGATTCTTACGAAAACCGTACGTATGCTAACGGGCAAGCCGGTAGCATTTACAAGCAGTCGCCTCCTTTGCGGAATGTCACCCGCAAGCCCGGTGAATGGAATGTGTATGACGTGATTTTTACCGCGCCCCGTTTCAAAGAAGATGGCAGTCTTTTCTCACCCGCCCGGGTGACCGTGATGCACAATGGGGTAGTAGTTCAGAATAACACGGAGCTTCGGGGACCTACCCAGTACATAGGCCTTCCTTCGTATAATACACCCCACGGCAAATCGCCGATAAAATTACAGGACCATGGCGATCCCAGCGAAGCCATTAGCTTCCGTAACATCTGGATCAGGGAGCTGTGATTCCCCGACTACTGACGCTGGGCTTTCGACTTTCGATCAAAATACCCCTGCTGGCTATTGATCGAAAGTCGAACCTCACATTCATTATAAATTCATGAAGAAGAACGATCGTCGCACCATCAATGCCTGGTGCATGTACGACTGGGCAAACTCCGTGCATGCTCTGGTCATTGTATCGAGCATTTTTCCCGTTTATTTCAGTGCGGTTGCTCTCAATGAAAAAGGAGGGGATGTCATCGAATTCCTGGGGTTTTCTCTCAAAAATTCGGTGCTTTTTTCCTATTCGGTTTCCTTTGCTTTTTTGGTGGTGGTGGCTTTGATCCCTTTCTGTACGGCCATAGCCGACTATACCGGACGCAAGAAACTTTTCATGAAGATTTTCTGCTACTCGGGGGCGGCCAGTTGTGCCTTTCTGTTCTTCTTTACGCAGCAGACCATCACATTTTCAGTCATTATGTTCGTTTTCAGTCTGATTGGCTGGAGCGGCAGCATCGTGTTTTACAACTCATTCCTACCCGAAATTGCTACGGAAGATAATTTTGACCGGTATAGCGCCCGGGGTTTTCTATGGGGTACCTGGGTAGTGTGCTGCTCATGGTGTTCAATCTGACCATGGTGCTTTTTCCCGAAAAATACGGCATCGTGGACAAATCCCTGCCTGCCCGCATATCGTTTCTGACCGTGGGTGTGTGGTGGGTTTTGTTTGCCCAAATCCCTTTCAGGTACCTTCCGGATAATACTTTCGGGAAGAAAGCAACGGGAAACTGGTTGTTCAACGGCTTTCGGGAATTGCGCAAAGTGTTTGGCGAATTACGCGGTCAGGTCAATCTGCCCAGGTACCTCGCCGCTTTCTTTATTTTCAATATGGGCGTTCAAACCGTCATGTACGTGGCCACCATTTTTGGTGCCAACGAGCTGAAGCTACCTTCTCAAAGCCTGATCATCACCATATTGTTGATTCAGATTGTCGGTATCGTAGGGTCTTATACATTTTCCTACCTGTCCTCGAAACTAGGAAATATTTATGCGCTGATGATCGGCGTGACAATTTGGATTGGCATTTGCGCAGGGGCTTACTACACTACTCAGGAGAATGAATTTTATGTGCTGGCGGCCGTAGTGGGTATGGTCATGGGAGGCGTTCAGTCGCTTTCCCGCGCTACCTATTCGAAACTCATTCCTGATGACACCAAGGATACTGCGTCGTATTTTAGTTTCTATGATGTTACGGAGAAAACGTCCGTCGTCATAGGTACCCTTGTGTACGGAATGGTAGAACAATTGACGGGCAGCATGCGCAACAGTGTGCTGGCTCTGATGGTTATTTTTATCGCGGGATTGATCCTGCTTTCCCGGATTCCCTCGCAAAAAGTATATCGATATCGGTTAGACAATACCGTAAATTAGTATATTTGCATTCATCTAGGATGTTAGCTCAGTTGGTTCAGAGCGCCGCCTTGACAGGGCGGAGGTCAGCGGTTCGAGCCCGCTACGTCCTACATCGATTATAGAAAAACCCTTGTAAGTCAATAGCTTACAAGGGTTTTTAATGTATTACCTCAATATTACTGAAATAAATCAGGAGCCGGGTTTGATTTCAGCAGTTCCAGCCCAAAAGTCGGGTATTTAGCGATATGTCCCTAATGCTCCCGGACTATTCCCCGTAGTGATGAGTTTCCTTTTATGCTTTAACTTGATTGTGTCTCCAATCAATAGCTTGGCTGCCACTCCTCCACATGCAAGCAGGCCACTTATTAACAGGGTATTCTTATTAAAACGCCCTGAATTTGCGACATCGGCCACTAGATATGCGCCACCCGCCAAGGGTAATAACTCGTCATATTTATAACGCATAGGGTACCATCGCTTGGTTTTTTCATCCACATATACACTGGAAATCTCATGAATAGGTAATTTCCAGGTGTTGAAAACCAGGAGGCTGTCTTCTATTCTCATAATTTCATTGGTCATTTTCTGCCGGGAGCCATCAATTGTAAAAGATATTTCATCCCCAATCCGGTAGGCTGCGTAGCGGGATTCATTTTTTATGAAGAGCAGGGATTTTTGACCAATAACACGGGTATTCATTACGAACACACCGAGGGCGACCAAAACAGTC
Organism: Salmonirosea aquatica; assembly: GCF_009296315.1. Taxonomy (NCBI): domain Bacteria; kingdom Pseudomonadati; phylum Bacteroidota; class Cytophagia; order Cytophagales; family Spirosomataceae; genus Salmonirosea; species Salmonirosea aquatica. Next base: position 5,952,564 of record NZ_WHLY01000002.1, on the reverse strand, counting down.
GTTTTCATCAATTGTACATTTTGTATGCGGGTACTTAATGGATACTAGTTATGCAGGTTTTCCGGACTCAGCATCTTCCGATTTACCCGATCCAGCCAATGATGCTGACCCGCACACGACCAGTGCGAATCACCTTTCAGATACGGGTTCTGCTTCATCGTTTGAAATGCCTGAAGGACGTTAATGGTAGGTACGGTCAGGTCACGATGCCGATCGATTCGATCAAGCAAATGATTGTAGGTACCATATTCGGGCATCAGAACACTGGCTTTGTTCGGAATAATCGAAAGCCAGACTTGATCGAAGCCCAGCTGTAAAAGATACCTTTGGTTTTCTTCGATCACCCGCACCAAAGAATCAATATCGGAAGTAGGAATGAACGTAAAGGATGAATTGATGAGGGTCGTATCGGTATCGACATGGTAGGCAATGGTTCCCCCATCTTCTGAAACTGTCACTTTGGGATCGGTACGATCAAAGAAACGATGGTTCAAGGTACTTTTCCATTCTTTCAGGGCCAGCATTGGGTCGAACTGAAAAAGTAGGGTATTGAGCCGGTCTTCGGTAGGATCGGATGAAAATAGCCGGTCCAGCCAGCTGATGAAGCGAGTATCTTCGGGTACCGTGACGAAAGTGGCCGTGTCGGGAACCAGGTTCGAAATAGGTACCATAAAGTGCTCCCGTACGTTGCGTTCCACGGATTCCAGGAGCACGATGTTGGTATAGGCGGTGTCCAGGCGCAAATGGAGCAAGGTACCCCAATGGGCGTATTGGTAGCGGTCCACAGCAAAATCAGCCGAATCGATGCGCTGTGGCTCCGTGAAGCTATCCCCTATAATGTAGAGGGCTACCTTTTTGGATCTTTTCACTTTTGGGGCAGCAAATGCGGGACAATCTGTTTTCGGGTCTTTGAATTGCTTCAGATTTGAAAGACGATATAAATCACCATAGCGATAGTCGTCGGGGATGGCCTCGGTACGGTAAAGCAAGTTAATAACCGGAGTGCTGCATCCGCCCACCCAGATGAATCCTACCACCAAAAGTACCAGAGCACGTACCAGCTTCATCCGTTACCGTATTTTAATGGTCCAGGCCTGATACTTGCCCGCCGACCGTCCAAAGATGAAAATCTTGTAGTAGGAAGCCTGGTAGGACAGCCTAACCGGCACTTCCGAGGGAATGGGCTTATCGCCAAGCCGCCGACCCGAAAGATCAAAAATGGAAGTGTACCCACCCGAATTGATGGAGATGAACCGATTGTCTACCCCGAAATAGTGGTATTGCAGGGTAGAATTTGGGGAAATATTACCAATCTGGAATAGCTCGGTACCTTCCTTGTCCAAAATAGACACGCGGGTGTCGGATGAACGGATCAGCAGCCAGTCCAGGGCATTACTGTCGAAAAGCGTTCTGAAATGGGTGGATGCTTCGGGCCGGTACAATTGCCGTCGTTCCAGAATCTGGCCCGATACGTCCACGCGCAGCAACTCACCATACGCACTCACCCCCACCACTTCAGGTTGCGCAGTGCTGGCATTCTGAGTCCAGGCAAAGGTACTTTCAATGCGGGTAAGCATATCCACCGGAAAGCCGGGCCGCACGGTACCATCGTCTTTGATCAGAAAAATGAGACCATTCCGCTGGGTGACTATCAATAAGCGGGTACCCAATTGATTCAGCGAAACCACCGGAAGCTGGACATTGGTAAAATCCCGGGTCCGGTTTATTTTGGTAGGAGTGGCATTCACTTTCTCCCAGAGGTACATGTTTTCGGCGGCGTCCATCACTACGAAGCGACTGCTACCTTCATTTCCGCCCTCGATCCGGATCAGTTGCCGGATGGGTTGGTCGGAGGGAATACTTACCCGAAAGGGCGTGACAATGCCCTCGCCATCTTCATCGAGCGCGTACAATGATCGTTCCGTTGCCAGAATCAACTGTTGACGGCCAATATTGAGGAAATCAACTTTGAGTGGGGTACCGATCAGGGGGCCATCAAGTTGGGTGATGGGTTTGACTTTCTCAAAATCAGACTGGGGCCTTACCAGGTTGTTGTCCTGGTCGGTGAGCAGCAGCTGCGTTGCCCCGGCGACCGGATCCTGTGAAATCGCTACCAGCGAATCATTGCCGAACTTCCATTCTATCTCGCCACTCAGGAAAGTGCGGTTCAGGACTTTTCCGGAGGTACGCCGTTTCTTTGGAAGCAACGTGAGACGGGGATAGGCTTTACTTTTGGACAGTAGACACTCATATACGATGCTTTCCACTTTGGCAGAGAACAATCCGGCTACCACGGCGGAATTTACTTTCCGGGGGCTGGCCACAAGCGTAATCTGGGCCAGATCGGCGTTGCCTTCCCGGGAAATGAGGATACTGTCCAGTTCAGGGGACTGTTGCCAGGTGATTTTATTTTCAAAATCTGAAATGTAGTTTCTCAAAACCTGGGAACTATTGCTAAGAACCAGATAGGGAGCTACATAAGATACGAAGGTACGTGGAAAGCCTTTGAACAGAGGGCCATACAAGCCCGCGGGTAATTCGGGAATAGGAATCGAATACAGGTCGTAGCCCTGGTATTTGTCAAGCGATACGTTGGATTCGGTGGTAGATAGGCGAGCCAATTTGGTCAGGAGTGGCCGTAACTTGTCATAATTGGCATACTCGACTAAGGCAAGTTTGCCGTCGCTGATGCTGTTGGTACCTTCCACCTGGCAAAGTAACAACTCCGCTCCAACGCTTGTAATCAGTTCTTCCCTCTGATCACCCAGAAAATAGCTCAGCCTGTCCCAGGCGGGCGATTCATGGTCGCCATGCCAGTCACGGAAATTTTTCTTGAAAGCCAAACTATCGCCACTTGCAATTCGGAACAAAATGGAGGTTTGTTGGGAAATATATTGGTGACGGTTAAAACGCTTACCTACCTGTCCATCGAGCCATTTCGTGGCATAATTGTCGCCCGCATCGCTGCCCAACGATTCAAACTCGACGTGGGAGGGAGTGTCGGTCATCAGGTGGTAATCCTGTGTAGAGGGAAACAATTTCAGAAATTCGGCCAAGGTACTCTGTGGCGAAAGAGCATTCAGGATAAGATTGCCCCATACCGATCGGTTCAGGTACAAATTCAGGCTGTAACGGGAATCATCGGCTTTTTCAAACTGATTCTGAAGCATGAACTTGCTGATGGGTTCGTTGGCATGACGCACCACATCTTCAATCAGGTCACCATATTGGCTTAGTATCAGGTAGTTGTCCTTGATGATGTAGGAGCACACCGGTTTTGAACCCGAATCGTTGATGTCGGTGATTATCGTGCTCTGAAAGTTGTGGCGTAATACCCGGATGTCGGGTCGGTTAGGAGTAGCCCACCATTGAATTTCAGTATCATTCTGTAAGGGTATGTACACGATCACCCCAAAACCGGCCGAGGTACGCTGATGGTAGGAGTACGTGACCGTTTTCTTTTGCAAGGTCCGGTCGTAGATGGGAATGTCGCGCGTGATCCAAAGCAAGAGAGACAGGCTCTCCGCCGCCTGCCTGACCAAAGGAAAGCCTTTCACATCAATAGCCGCTTCAGTAATGACAAAGGTAGAATCCTGAATGCGATCGCTGGTCACGACCGCGCTGGCATCCGAAGGGATAAACTGCCAGGCAGCCTGCGACTTCCCACGTACCATAAAATACACGGCCACTGCCACGAGAAGCAAGATGAATACAGGTAGCGCGTATTTTCGGAACACAGCGATTAGGTATTAGAGCGGAGCGCTTTTACTTTGTCGTTCAGGTCGATCCGGAACTGAAGCAATTCCCGGAAACTACGGATGCATACTTTCCACAAATTCCATTTCACAATAGATACCGTGCCGGTCTCCCGGTCTTTGTGGGTAATGGGAATATCGTATAACTTCTCACCCGATTTCTTGGCCATTACCGCCAGGAAAATATTAGGAGCAAAAGGCTCGGGATTGGGCAGTTGATTGAGGAGTTGTTTCAGAAAACCACCTTCGATGAGCCTGAAAGGAATATTGCTATCCAGGATATAGGTACCGTAGACGGCCGAAATGGTACCCCGGAGTACCTTCGTGATGAACAACCGCACCGAGGCATCGTGGCGGATTTCCCGATAACCCAATATGAAGCGGGATTCACGACGTTTGGACCACAGTTTTTCGAAATCCTCCGTCACGAACTGGTCGTCGCTATCCGTTTGGAAAACATAGTCAGACTGTAGCTCCACCGCCTTGCGGTACCCGTTTACCACGGCATTTCCATGTCCTCCGTTGGGTTGATTGATCACCGTCAAGCGGGGATTGGTGGTGGCCATGGCTGTAAGCAGTTCACCCGTGCGATCTTTCGAGCCGTCATTGATGACAATCAACGTGGTGGCTTCGTTGGGAAACTTATTTTTTAGGAAATCCGTCCAATTGCCCACTACTTTTTCTATGCAGTCTTCTTCGTTATAGGCGGGCATTACAATGCTAAGTACCAGGGTCATTCAATTTTCAGATTATAGATGGTGCAAAATTACGGATTTTGAACTAGGAACCTCACCCTTTCAGCGGGCATACTTGTCTTTTAGGGAATTAATCGGTTTCTCAATGAAATGCCAGGATAAGGCCGCCAGGATAGTGGTGATTAAAAAAAAGTAGGCCATTTGAAAGGCCAGGGAATTGGAAAGTACGGGTAGCCAGCCGTGTATTTTGTTCAGTATCCGTAAGGTCGGATGTTCGGGTTGGGTGTGAAAGTGATTATACACAAAATTATGGTAGAGATACATCCCATAACTTATTTTTCCCATGTAGACACTTACAGGATTTTCCAGAAACCATTTCATACCTCCCTGGAACCCCAAAACGGCTTTCCCGATCAGAAAAAAGCAAAGGACTGAACTGACAAAACGATCGACCACATCGTTGGCCACATTGTGGATTTCAACGAACGTTTTTGACCAGTACACCACCAGTATCCAAGCCCCGATTCCTACCAGTATCCAAATCGGATTCCTGAAAACTTTCTCAAAAAGCATAGGTCGACGAAGCTGAAGCCAGGCCATAAGTCCACCCAGACCGAAGGAGTCCAGGCACATGGGCATGGACACATAATTGACCATCCACTCATACCCCGCGTAGTAAAAATAAAAACGCAGCAATACGCTCATCACGATCATGGACGCCAGAAAAGGGACAAGCCACCTGCGGGGAATTAAAAAAATTACAAACGGAAAAAAGATATAGAACTGCTCCTCGACCGCCAGCGACCAAAAATGATCGATGACACCCATCCAGTGTTGATTGACTGCAATGTAAATGTTAGTGGCATACAGCAGGCACCAGCCCAAGGTGTCGCGCACGGGAGGTACATTGAGGGCAAAGAGTACGGCAATGGAAAGGTAGTAGATTGGAAAAATGCGAAGGGTACGCCGAATGTAAAATTTCCGGAGGTAGGTACCCATGCCGCCCGCTTTTCCGAAATTTTTGTCCCGGCTTAGCATCAGGATGCGGGTAATAAGAAAACCGCTCAGCACAAAAAATAGCGTTACTCCCAGGGGACCAAAGGGTACCTTATTAAATTCGGCTAGCCAGTGGTCTACCAGTACCAGTGCCACGGCGATGAACCGGAGCCCGTCCAGTTGAATAAGGTACCCGCCATTTGTCGTTCGCATGGACTACCAGTTGGTTTGAATGGTTTTCTTATTTACCGACCTTACCTGAATCGAATCCTTTCCCATCAGTATGCCCACACGTTCACCATGCTGCCACACGAATCCCAGAGCATAGTTACCAGGATCCAGCTCGGCAAAGGGAATGTCGGAATAAAAGCCCGGCGCAAAGTAAGCCTGCTTCAGGAAAAGCTGTTTGCGGTTGGTATTCCGCTGACGGTAGGCAGGATACAGGTAATATCGGCGAGCTGAACGAAGCACAAAATAGACGCCACTGTCCTGCAAAAGCTGGCTTTTGTAAGAGGTGTTTCGAATCTTGATACTGGTCGTATCGATCTGGACTTTCGTGGCTTGGGAAAGTTCGGTCAGGCCCGCGGTTTGTCCGGCAAAAGATTGAAGCGAGGCAACTTTCAAAAGCGGCAGCCACCGCTCATAAAAAATCGACGAATGCTGCACGAGCGAGCCCGCCTTTGTAGTATCCGCAAGGGGAGCCAGGGTACGGTTCGGATAAGTCCAGTTGAAGTGCTGGGTAGTCTGGAATTTACGCCAATTATAGGCATCCACCAGATGGTAGTGGTAGCTGAAAATGGAATACAGGGCATTCAGAAACACAATTCCTGACACATAGGGCGAGAGAAAACTGCCTCGTATGGGAATTACAACAAAGAGGTAGGTAACAATCAGCAGCAAAAAAGAATAGATCTTATAACGGCTTGTCAACAAACCCTCCAGTCCGAATCCTACCCGCGAATAGACCACGATGAGTGCCGTACCTAAAATGAAGAGAAGTACCCCCAGGCAGAATAGGTCGGTGATGCGGGCAAAATCGTATTCGTAGCGATTCCTGACCAGCCTGAACAGGGTCGTGGAAACAATTGAAACCGCCACCAGGAAAAGGATTGCTCCCAGGATCAGGCAGAATTGGATATGGTTATTGATAGGAAACGATTCTGCAAACGATCCCAGAAAATAAAGGTACCCTTTGATAAAACTTCCAAAACCAAAGGTATTGTCAGGATTGGCGGGTGAACGGGCGAAATCATGAAAATACACAAAACAATAGGTGCCACTGGCGAGCAGCCAAGCGATGAGACGCCTCCAGCGGGGAGCCAGAAATAGCAGAAGTGCGCCAATGGGCAAAACCAACAAACCGTTGCCACTGGTAAAGCAGGCTAAGGCAGCCAGTACCAAAGCCAGCAGGAATACGGACCGGGTGCGCGAAACACAGCAATAAAGTGCCCAGACACTGAGTACCACCACGCCGAAATTCTGCACCGCCGCCATACCCCAGTACATATTTTCGTAATGCGAAAGTGTAAGCCAGATGAAGGGAATTGGGATAAGTGCGTAAAATGGTTTCCGGTTTTGGTGCAGCAAAACCCACCACAGTGCGATAATTCCCAGCATACTCAGGTTGCCATAGAACATGAGCCGACGGAAATTGAGCTGACCAAATAGGGAATAGTCGAACAAGGCCACTAGCCGGGTAACCGTGATACGATGCTCATTATGTTGGCGAAAGATAGCTTGCCATTTTTCGGTCCATCCCGGCGCATCCAGGTATTCAACCAAAAACGCTTTTAGAGCGTGGTCGTCCCATTTGGGAATATTCAAGGCGTAGTAGTCCCATACCCAAAAATAAATTCCAACGGGAATCAGCAGGGTGAGGCTTATGAGGAGTTGGGCCGCCCGCTTGCTCATACGTGATGCAACAGACTTTGCAACGATTCGGCGAGGCTTGCCGCATCAAGTTGGGAAAGTCGCTGATGGTACTGCTGACTGCCGTATTTATGACCAGGGTACCCCTGGGCGTGCAAACTGACGAATCGGTCGGGCCTAATGCCTTTTTCCAGGAGTTGTACCGATAACTGTTGGGCGAGTCCTCCAGTGCTTATGTGTTCCTCGGCTATCACAATGGCGGAACTACCCGCAAGAATAGTGTGAATGGTTTCACTGATTTCTAGCGGAAATGTATTGGCCGCAAGTACCGTGACGGATTTTAAGAGATTTTCCTGCTCATGCAAAGCGAATAAGGCATTGTTCGTAATGGGCCCCAAAGTCACCAGTGTGATTTCAGGATTTTCTGCCGCATGAACTACTTTGAAAGAACCAGTCTGAAAACTATCGACGGGTGTCTTCTTGCCCGCCCCCAACCGTAGGTAGGTAGGTCTGGCCTGAGTGGCAATGTGTTGCACCATGGGTTCAATCTCATCCGAGAAAGCGGGTACATAGGCAGTAACGTGCTGTAACCCGCTCAGACAGGCCAGGTCTTCCAGCGTGTGGTGGCTGCTTCCCATGATGCCATACCCGTACCCGCCGCCATTGGCTACCAGAAAAACCGGTAAATTATGAAAGCAAACGTCATTACGGAACTGTTCCAGGCAACGGTACACGACAAACGGAGCAATGCTGTAGCAAAAAACCTTGAAGCCTTTATAGGCCATACCCGCCGCTACCCCCACCATGTTTTGCTCGGCTACGCCGGCATTGATGAAGCGAGGTCCCATCACATCGCGCAGGTTCTCGAAAGCATTATAGCCCAAATCGCCCGTAATGAAAACCACGGACTCGTCAGCGGCAGCTAGTTTCTCGATGGATTGCGAAAATTCTACTCTCATTTGTTCAGTTGTTTGACCAGCGTCCTAATTTCATCGGCCGATTTGTAGGCTTTCGCCCCCCGCCGAATTCGGGTACGGATAAATTTAGGCCTTTTCTTGGTCTCCTCGAAAATCTTGGCCACATATTCACCCAAAAACGAAATACCCAAAATCGTCAGACCTCCAAAAAAGACGATCAGGATAATGACGGTCGAAATTCCGTAGGGAGTTCTAGGGTCAAAGTTAAGCAGCCGGGCCACGATCTGCCAGATTATGCCCAAAAAGGAAAGACCGGTCAGCAGGAAGCCCGCGTAGCTCATGAGTTCCAATGGAGCGAAGCTAAACGAAAAAATGGCTTTTTTAGCCCACCAGATATTTTTGCGCCAGTTGTTGGTCGATACGCCGAACATACGCTCGGGCCGCACATAGGGTACCCCCGTTTGCCTGAAACCTACCCATGCCCGCAGCCCCCGCAGGAATTGCTCGGTTTCGGGCAAATCGACCAATTCTTTGACCACCTTGCGGTCAATCATCGAGAAGTCGCCGGCATCGCGGGGTATGGTGACGTAGCTCAGATTCTGGAAGATTTTATAAAACAGTTTATAAAAGAAATGGATCTGGGGTTTCATCTCACGTTGTACCCGTACCCCGTACACTACGTCGTATCCCTCACTCCATTTTTCGTAAAAGCTGGGGATGATCTCGGGAGGATCCTGAAGATCGCCATCCATGAGCACGACAGCGTCACCCGTCGCGATTTCCATCCCGCTAAGGAAAGCCGATTGAGAACCAAAATTGCGGGAATGACTGATTCCCACCACCGAAGGATCGCGATCGCACAGGGCATCGATGATCGCTTCCTGGTTATCGGGCGAATTGTCGTTGACAAAAATGATCTCATACCGTACTTTCAGCTCATTGAAGGTTTTCACCAGCCGCTCGTACATATAGGGAATCGCCTGCGCATCCTTATAGCAGGCAATGATTGCCGTGATGACGGGATTGAGATAGGGATTCTCAAAGGCAGGAATTACCGTGGACTCGTACCCCATTTCATCTTGCCAGGCCCGGGTTTTGGACAGTCCGTTTTCAAGCAAGGTGGTAGCCCGCCAGCCCAAGTCAGCTTCGATGGAGGATGGGTCTCCGTACCAGTCGGCCAAATCCCACTTGCGGTTGGTCATGCTACCCCATTCGGGTGCTACTGCCAGAGTAAACAGGGTACGTGTGACTTCCACCAACTCACCGATGGTCGTTTTCTGACCCGTAGCAATGTTATACGATTTGCCCCGGTTGTGTTCATTGACGCCGAGCGCACAAACGATGAATGCCTTCAGGCAGTCTTCGATGAAAACAAAATCGCGGCTGATATCGGGCGAAACGAAGGAAGGCAACTCCCCATGCCGGGCTTTTTCGATCAGCCGGGGAATAAGCCGGTCGGGTTCTTCCCAATAGCCGTAAATGGAATACAGACGCAGGTTGAGGGTATTCAGGTCATGTACCCGGGCGTAGTATTCAAGCAGGTAGGCCGCTGAAACCTTGGATACTGCATAGTGACTATTGGGCTCGACGCGGTCTTCTTCCTTCGGAGCTGTACAATTGAAGCCGTACTCGGAGCTACTGCCGGCGTGAATGTATACCGTGTCGGGGGTACATTGCTGCAGAATATTGGCCGTGCCGAGCACGTTGGTTTCGTAGGTCAGATTAACATTGCTCTGCTTACTATACGCCCCATAAGCGGCCAGATTGAAAACAGTACGGGGTTTGTATTTTTCAAAAACCTCCCGCACCGAATTGCCCGACAGAATATCGCAATGAACCACATTTTCGTAGGGTACATCCAGTAGTTTGAGCCGCCAGGCTTTGGTGGCATCGTGGGTGAGGGCGTAACAGTCCCGCCGCAGCTTGAATATTTCGTGAAACAAATTGACGCCGATAAAGCCGCTCGCCCCGAACACGAACACGGGACCCTTGAGTTTCAGCACGGAATCGGCAAAAGATAGGGATGACTCAGGCATTCGCGGGGATCAAAGTGTACCGTTCCTGAATTTCCTTTTGAGCCATCTCATACTGTTCGGGATTCATGGGCAGGTAGTGCCATTCAAGTTTATTTTCCATGTAGCTTACCCCTTTGCCCTTAACTGTGTGGGCAATGATAGCTTTGGGTAGACCGTTCTTGCGATTTTTTAGGGTATGCAGGGTTTCGTTAATTTCGGCTATGGAATGGCCGTCGATTTCGATGGTTTCGAAGCCTATCGCTTGCCATTTGGCCGCGTCGGCGGTGTCGCCCAGTACTTCGCTGGTGGTGCCGAATCCCTGCAATCCATTCTTGTCAACGTACATAAACAGGTTGTCAAGCTTGTGTTGAATGGCAAAATGCGCTGCTTCCCAGGTGGTACCTTCGTTGGTTTCTCCGTCGGATAGCAGGGCGAAGGCATAACTGTCTTCCCTGCGGAGCTTGGCCGCATGGGCGATGCCCGTGGCAATGGGCAATCCGTGGCCGAGCGAGCCCGTCGCAAACGGAATGCCCGCGTACTGGCCGGGAGCAGGGTGGGCGGGTAGGGAGGTACCGTCGAGGTAATAGGTAGCCAGTTGTTCGTCGCTGATTTCGCCCAGGTAGTTCAGACAGGCGTACAATGAAGCCGCGGCGTGGCCTTTGGAAAGGATAAAGGTGTCGTCGGGCCGTTTATTGAGTAACATAACCCCGATCATCAGGTCGATGCAGCTGAGCGAACACCCGATGTGCCCGGCATGAGCCTGGTTATAAAGACTGAGGATTTTCAGGCGCAGCTCTCCGCTGACCTGCTGGGAATTGGCTAGTATATAGTCTGATACGTGTGACATATCCGTTTTTCAAATGGCTACAAACCGCAAAATTAGGGTTCTTTTCGGCTAAATTCGCCCGAAAGGTACGAATTCTTAGGCAACGGTACCCACGCGCTCCCTGAGAATGGGACTCACATTTTCAGAATCGTAAATTCCACGCGGCGGTTCCACTTTCGGGTTTGCTCGGTCACATTGCTGGAAATCGGGTTGGCTCCACCCCAGGCTTTGGTTTGGATACGGTTAAGGGGAATCCCTTTCGAATTGAGGTACCTTTTAACTTCCATCACCCGGTCTTCCGAGAGTTTAATGTTTTTCTGCCAATCCCCCACATTGTCGGTATGTCCTTCCAGCAGGATTTCCATGGTTGGGTAATCGGTCATCATCTTCACAATACGATCCATTTCCGGAAGGGAGGTTGGTACAACCTCCGCGCTACTCTGATTGAACATGAGCTGGTTCAGGCGAATTTTCTGGCCTTCTTTAATGGGCATCATCAGGATGTTCTTCCGAATAAGGCGGAAATTGGATTCTCGTGTCAGGTCGATCTCTTCGGTTACCGGAAAGTACCCCTCATGGCTGGCCGTAATCCGATACAAATCCTTCAAAGGGAGAATCATTTTATACTCTCCCGTTTCGGGTTCAAAAGTGGCCTTGGAGAATTCTTCATTGGAACTTTTAATATCGGCGACGATATCGGCACCCATCATTTGATTCGTTTCCGAATCCATCACATTGCCAGAAATAATCGCGACGGGTTCGGGTTTTATGGCCGGGAAAAGCCGTACCCGAAAGATATCCTCCTCACCCAGTGAGTTTTCCATGGAACTCAGGTAGGCGTAATCGGCCGAGGCCGGAATGTTAAAGTACCCGTCCCACTGGGGCGTGTTGATGCTGGGGCCCAGGTTCTCGGGTTCGGACCAATTGGTCCAGGTGTCGTCCAGACGACGGGAGACAAAAATGTCGCCGTTTCCGTAGCCACTGAAGCCGGCGGATGTGAAATAGAGCGTCTTGTCGTCGGAAGCTACAAAAGGCGATCCTTCGTAATCGGGAGTGTTGATCACATCGCCCATGTGTTTGGGTTCCGACCAGGTATCGTCAGGCTGTAAAAATGAAACATACAGATCCTTGTTCCCTTCGGTATCGCGGCGTTGCACCGAGAGGATCAGTACTTTGCCTTTGGGAGAAATGGCAAACTCCGTAAAGTTGCGCTCATGATCGTTGTAATGGTTTCTGATTTTGCATTCTTTGGGAAAAGACCACCCCTCACGCGTCCGCACCGACTTGGACAAGCCATTGACCATGGTACCATCAGGTCGGTATACATTGATCAGGTACACGGTCTTTCCATCGGGTGAAATGCCTGTGATGGCATTGTCGCCTTCGTTGTTGATGGGCGCGTTGAGATTGACCGCTTCCTGCCAGACGTTTGCATTGTCCAGGGTAGATACCCACACATCCTGTCGGGCGGGTGATCCGATATTACCCGCAAATTTGCTCCGGGTGAAGAACAGCATCTTTCCATCCGGTGAAATTACCGGAGCTACTTCCTGACCTTTTGAATTGACATTCTTGCCTAAATTTTCTTTTTGCAAATCTTTGGGTGTATCCGGAAAAACATGAATCTCCGCTTTCATGGGTACCGTGGACGAAGAAATCCCGATAGCGTCGATTTGATTGAAACCCACTACCCGGGAAGGCTGGAGAACTACCTTGATGGCATTAGCCACCAGACTGGAATCGGAAGGAAAAATGTAGGTGAACTTCCCGATTTCTTTGGTGGGGGTTATCGAATTCTCGATCAAAAGAATCTCTTCTCCTTTTTCATTATATGCATATACCCGCGAAATGGCCCCGGCGTTAAAATTTTCAGCAATCGCCACCTGTCGCAACGGAATGCTTTTTTCGAAACCTACCTTGATCCATTCGTCGTTGATCGAATTGGCCTGGGCGGGCGACCAGGCGCAGGGACTATTCCCGATGTCGGGAAGTTTGTTGGGCCGTCCCAGAATCTGAATAGCTCGAAACTCTTTCCCATAGGGGCCGGGACGATATTCCGAAGAATAGCCCAGGATTTTGGCCGCCCAAAGGCTTTCCTGTGCGCTAACTTCCCGATTGATTCCGGTAAGCACGCAAAACAGCAGGATGGTCCGTAGGGTAGTAGTGTGTATATTCAATGGAAAATAATTCATAGTTAGCACACCTCACTTTTATGGTTGAACGAATTCACCAGTCAATTCCTTGCCAAAACGCATTGATTTGCTTCTCTGCACCCAAACGGGCCTCTGGTCGAACTAAGCACTGAATTGTTAAAATATTGGGCAGAGGTAGGCGACTTAAAAGGCAATCACACTTCCTCACTCACTAAGGTACCCTCTTCTTAAAAACAATTTGAAATTTGAATTTACCGAAAAAAAGCAAACTACTCTTTAGAGGAGCCTACTGCGGGGGTAGAAATGGTCTTACCATAAAATAACGCATTGAAAAAAAGTCGACTGGTACCCAGCCAGGTACCCCGGAAATTGGGATTATCAGAAAACAAAAGAATATGTCCCCGTCCGGCCGTCGTGGACAGCAAGCCCGCCGAGGAAGCGATTTTTTTCAGAGATTGCGGATGAACGTACCCGTTGAGGAGCGGGTTTTTGTCGTACTGAATTACAGTAGCGTAGGGGTTCTCCGAGATTTCCAGCAAAGTGTTACTATTACGGTATAGGGCGATCTTGCGGTCCGTAAAACCATATCCCAAGGGATGCGTGGTATCGAGATCAGCCAGAAAGATGGCCCCCCCGTATATTTAGCCCCTTCCTGATCGACGGCTTTACTGTAATCGAGACGCTCCTGGGTCTTAGAACTGTCTTTCAGGCTTCGGATTTTCTCCGCGACCAGTTTATTTTTAATAGCCCATTCCGATGCCAATTTGAAAGTTACTAAGGTACCCCCTCCCTCGACCCAGGTTTTCAGTTTTCCTACAAATCCAGCTTCCGAAGGGTACTGTCCACTGACCATCACAATGACATCATATTCACCCAAATTGACCCTGCCGAGATCACCCAACTCCACTTTTGTAATGGGCATGCCTAAGTATTGATCCATCATGAACCAAACTTCCCCCGCCTCGTACTGACTGGTACCCTGGCCGATCGGCATCAGCACTTTGGGAAGCTTGACGGTTTCAAAGGTGTTGCTTCCCAAATCAACCCCTTCCAGGCTGTACCCTGTTTTTACTGAGTAAAAATGTACTCCCGTGTAAGCAGCGATTTCTATCAGTTTTTTATACAAAGAGTCAGAAGTTGTTTTCTGCGCTTGTACAGGAATGAGCAGGGTACCACTGCCGAAGGATTTCTCACCCTGATCGGTCCCGGTGCGGAAGGGTTTTTGACCTACCTTAACCAAATTGCCCGCAGAAAGCAGTTGGTACAAAGCCTTGTGGGTGTTGAAATCCGTAGGGGGTAACAGGTAGGCGTACCTGCTTTTTTCAAAAGGTACCGGCGCAATCGCCAAAGATTCGAAGGTGACCGGATTGCCGGTAGACACGTTGCCGGATCTGATTTCGGTGTGGTTCAGTCCGTAGGCCAGGGGTAGGTTCCAGGCCGAGGCATCGTAAAAAATACTGTCGGCAAAGGTAACTGGTTTTTCAAAAACGGACTGTATCATGCGGTACTGGGGCTGGTTCATGGGTACGTAGTAGCTACGGCCCGCGAGGAAGGTCTGACCTTCCTGCTTCATTTCTTTGTCCAGGGGATAGCATTGGATCCGGTGCAGCAGTAGCGTATTCAAGAAAGCCCGGCTCCGGGTTTCGTCATCGCCCGCACTCACCACGTAGCCCTTGATCGGGTTCTTTTTCGCCGCCGCCAGGGCCGAATCGAAAAACTCCCGTTGGAAACGAAGCAGGTTTTCGCGCTCTGCAACGGCTCCCCGGATCGTAGCCAGGGCGTTGACCAGATGATTACGGACTGCAAACGAGAACGTCAGCAATCCGTTCTGACTTTCCTGCACGTGTCCCCGGGAGCTGCCCTGCTCGAACAGGAAACCAATGCCACCTTCGATATCGGGGTAGCTTGAGCCATAGCCGGGATACAGGTTGTCGAATGACTCCTTGGAATAATACAGCGAACCGATCTCGTTCATGGCCGTCTCGAAGTATCGGGCAAAGGTGTCGTTGAGGGTGCGGTACACGTAGTCGGGCACGAGGGGATTCTCGGCGCTTTTCTTGGAAGGTTCAAAAAAATGAGTGGAGTTGGTACCCATTTCGTGGTGGTCGGTCACGACGTTGGGGTACCACTGATGGTAGAAATTCAGCCGGTTTCGACTTTCGCGATGCACCGCCAAGTACCAATCGCGGTTCAGGTCGAACCAGTAGTGATTCACCCGCCCACTGGGCCACACTTCATTATGTTCACGATCGTTAGGGTCCGAAACGGGCGGCATGCCTTTGTGCATATTCACCCAATTCACAAAGCGGTCACGACCGTCGGGATTGATGACGGGTTCTATGAAAATAACCGCGTGGGTCAGGGTATTCTGGATTTCCGGATCTTCACTCGCCGCCAGGTAGTAGGCCGTTAGGATAGAAGCCTCGCCGCCCGAAGCTTCGTTGCCATGCACATTGTATCCCAGTTGAAGCACTACGGGCATGGCCTTAATATCCGGCATGGTAGCGGCAGGGTCCACCAGCTTAATATGGTTCTGACGGATGCTTTCCAGATTTTTCAGATTCTCCGGGCTACTGAAGGCCACCATCAACTGCGGGCGGTACTCGTACGTACGACCCGTTGTCTGGAATTTCACACGATTCGAAACGGTACCCAGGTACTCGAAATACGCCACGATCTGATCGTAGCGCGTATGGTGGGTACCTACGGAGTACCCCAGGAAAGCATCCGGGGAAAGAATGTTGGGATTGAATTTCCTACCCGGGAAGTAGTAGCTGTTTTGCGCGGCAAGAGGCACGGAACTCAGGAGAACCAGCAGGATTACGTAGAGGTTTTTCATGCCTTGGTTGAATAGTATGTTAGTAAGGAGGGTTGCTGTAAGCCGTACATTATTCGGTGTTTTTCAGAATGGAAATCGTTTGGAGGGGATCAGGCGATTTGAAGACAAAGCTACCGGCTACCAGCATATCCGCGCCTGCCTTTAGCAGAGGGGGGGCGTTTTCACTGTTCACGCCCCCATCGATTTCGATCAAAAAATCGGCTCCGCTTTCGCGGCGCATCTCGGCCAGCTTCCTTACTTTCCGGTAGGTATTTTCAATAAAGGTTTGACCGCCAAAACCCGGATTGACCGACATAATCAGTACCAGGGAAATATCCGTTAAAATATCGGTCAGCAATTCGACGGGAGTATGCGGGTTGAGGGCTACCCCCGGCTGGGCGCCCAATTCCCTGATGTGTTGCACCGTGCGATGGAGGTGGGGACAGGCTTCGTAATGGACCGTAATGATTTCAGCGCCGGCCTGGCGGAAATCCTTCAGGTACCGATCGGGGTCCACAATCATCAGGTGCACGTCGAGGGGTTTCTGAGCGTGGCGATTCACGGCCTGGCACACCGGCATGCCAAACGAAATGTTGGGTACGAACATGCCATCCATTATATCCACGTGCATGTAGTCGGCTTCGCTACGGTTGAGCATTTCAACGTCACGTTGAAGATTGGCGAAATCAGCGGCAAGAATGGAAGGCGAGATTAAGGGCATATGGGTAAAGGGGAGGGAAATGAAATTGAAGGCGGCTGTTCGATGGCCGATTGCTTTTTGCTACTTTTGAGCGAAAATAAGCATAAAAGGACTAAAACGGCTTGTTGTAGGCCTTTTGTTTGGGCTAGTAGCCTGTATTTGTTTGTAAATCAACGTATTGCTATTCATGACTCCTGCCGAACGCATTGCCTACCTGACCGATCGAATCAACTACTTCAATGACAGGTACTATCAGGACAGCGTCTCTGAAATATCCGACCAGGCGTTTGATGAACTGTTAAAAGAGCTGACATCGTTAGAAAACGAGCATCCAGCCTTGAAATTGGCTGATTCACCCACGCAGCGGGTAGGAGGTACCATCACCAAAAACTTTCCGACGGTCTACCATAGGTACCCCATGCAATCGCTGGATAATACGTATAGCGAGGCGGAGCTGCGAAGCTTTGATGAGCGTGTGAAAAAAGGGCTGGGCGAGGAGAGCCACGAGTACGTGTGCGAGTTGAAGTTCGACGGGATTTCTCTCAGTTTTACCTACGAGGATGGACTTTTACAGCGGGGCGTTACCCGGGGCGACGGTACCCGGGGGGATGATATCACTGCCAATGTGAAAACGATCCGTTCGTTGCCTTTACGGATTTCGGGCGATGCCATACCTGGGTTTTTAGAGGTACGTGGCGAGGGATTTATGCCTCTCAGCTCATTCGAACGGCTCAATGCCGAACTCGAGGCTACCGGCGACTCCCTGTATGCCAACCCCCGAAATGCGGCTTCCGGCGCTTTCAAGCTACAGGACTCCGCCGAGACAGCTCGCCGCGGTCTCGATTGCTATGTTTATTCCTTTCTGAGCGATGAGGACATTTTTCAGTCACACGAGGAAAGCCTGATCGGTCTACAGAAATGGGGGTTCAATGTTTCACCGGGTTGGAGAAAATGCCATACGATCGACGAAGCTATTGCTTTTATCCATGAATGGGAGGAAAAACGATACAAGCTACCCCTTGCCACGGATGGAATTGTATTGAAAATAAACGATTATGCCCAACAACGCGAATTGGGCAGCACTTCGAAAAGCCCACGCTGGGCTATTGCCTTCAAATACAAAGCGGAAAACAAACCGGCCCTGCTGCGTTTCGTATCCTACCAGGTAGGTCGAACGGGCGCGGTGACTCCCGTAGCCAACCTATCGGCGTTATCCGAGCGGGGGGTACCCTATGAGAAAGCCAGGGGGGTGCACCTTTCCGGCACTCAGGTCAAACGGGCTACCCTGCACAATGCCAACGAGTTGGAACGGCTTGGGCTGCATTTGGGCGATACGGTATTTGTCGAAAAAAGCGGCGAAATCATTCCCAAGATTACGGGAGTGGACCATACCCAGCGCACCCTGTTTGATACGGAACAAATCCATTTTCCTACCCATTGCCCCGAATGCGGGACTACCCTGATTCGGCCGGAGGGTGAAGTAGCTTTTTACTGTCCCAACGAGCGTGGTTGTCCGCCCCAATTGAGGGGGAAAATCGAGCATTTCATCCAGCGCCGGGCCATGAACATCGATAGCCTGGGTGAGGGCAAAATAGAATTACTTTTCGATAAAGGTTTGGTTCATACGGTGGCCGATCTCTACGACCTGAACTACGATTCATTGCTGGGATTGGAAAAAGAAATTCTCAACGAAGAAACCGGAAAAACCAAGAAAATCAGTTTCCGCGAAAAAACCGTGGAAAATATCCTGAAAGGAATCGAAAGTTCGAAAGAGGTACCCTTCAAAAACCTGCTGTTTGGCCTGGGTATCCGCTACGTGGGAGCCACAGTGGGGGAAAAGCTGGCGGCCTATTTTCGAAACATGGATGCCCTTATGACCGCCTCCCTGGAAGAACTCGTTAACGTACCCGAAATCGGGGGTCGGATTGCGCAGAGTGTGCGCGACTATTTCAGCGATCCCGAAAACCAACGCCTGATCGAGCGTCTTCGGATGGCCGGGCTGAACTTTGCTACCGACGAGGTACCCATTGAAATCGAATCAGATACGCTCCAGGGCAAAACCTTCGTGATTTCGGGCGTTTTTCAGCACTTTGATCGGGATGAGCTGAAAGCCAGGATTGAAGCGAATGGGGGACGCGTACTGAGCGGGGTTTCGGGTAAGCTCAACTACCTGGTAGCCGGTGAAAATATGGGACCATCCAAGCTGGAAAAAGCGAAGCGACTTGGCGTGACGATTCTGTCGGAGGAAGAATTCGTGGCAATGCTTACTTCTTAAATCCAAATATCCGCCAAGGGTTTTACCTTTGCAAAAAAATAGGAACCATTGATCGAATGATCGGTAGGTATTCCAATCCCAAATTTCTAAACGCGGGGGCGTACCCCTCAATACACTTTACATGGCGTTGGACGAGCGATTCAAAGGCGTGGGCGTGGCCCTGATAACCCCTTTTGACGAACACGAGAATATTGACTACCCAGGGCTTAAAAACCTCATTGAATTCGTTTCTGAGGGGGGCGTGGATTACCTGGTGGTGCAGGGTACCACCGGTGAAACCTCCACGACCTCGCCCGATGAGAAAAAGGCGCTGCTGGAATTCACGAAACAGCATAACACCCGCCAATTACCCATTATTTACGGGCTCGGGGGCAACAACACCCGCGCGGTTCTCGAAGCAATAGCTGCCACCGATTTTACGGGTGTCGACGCCCTCCTTTCAGTTTGTCCCTATTACAATAAACCCTCGCAGGCGGGCATTATCGCCCATTTTACTGCCATTGCCGAGGTTTCGCCTGTACCATTAATCCTGTATAATGTTCCCGGACGGACCGTGGTTAACATGACATGTGCCACAATTCTTGAACTAGCCAAACATCCCAACATAATTGGTCTGAAGGATGCCTGCTCGACCATAGAACAGTACATGGAAATAGCCTGGAAAGCACCCAAAGATTTTCTCCTTCTCTCGGGTGATGACAACCTGGTGGTACCTATGGTAAGCCTGGGCTGGCACGGGGTCATTTCCGTGATTGCCAACGCTTTCCCCAGGGAGTTCAGTGACCTTACCAGGCACGCCCTGGAAGGGCGTTTTCCGGAAGCCGCCGCAATTCAGTTTTCCTTCATAGAATTCGATAGCCTGCTGTATGCGGAGTCAAATCCCGTAGGTATCAAGCAGTGTTTAGCCATCAAGGGAGTGTGCGGATCGAATGTACGCCTCCCCCTGATAAAAGCCTCCGAGTCGCTCGATGGCAAGCTCCGTGCCGCCATGCAGCGGGAGGGTTTTATTTGATCAGCAATAATCAAAAAGAGAGGGACGGTTCACATGATGTGAACCGTCCCTCTCTTTTTGCCCGGAAAAGGTTAGGCTTTAACGAAAAACGGCATTTCCGAAGAGCAACTTTCCATTATACCAAAACCCCCGGAATAGGGGATTGTCCGCCATATAAATAATTTCACCCTGACCCATTTCCTGAACACCGTAGATGAGGGTGTTTTTCAAACGCTCTTTGGCGTTGACCCCCGCAAAACCCGCGCGGTAGCTATCCCCCTCCAGGTACCCCACATTCCATCCCTCGGGTAAGTACTCAAAATTATAGGTACTGCGTATCAGGCCAAAATAATCGCCGGTATAACCAAAAGCCAGAGGATGGGTGGTATCGAGCTTAACCTGATATACGCTGCCCGGGGTATCATCACTGGCCGATTCCCGTTCCCGGTTGGCATATAGTTTAAGAGGCGATTCTTTATCTTTGGCCGCGTTTTCTTTACTCTTCCGTTTCAAATCGAAATCGGTTTTGTTGGCCAAAGCTCCATTGGCTTCCTCCATCGCAATCAGTTTACCGCCGTTCCGAATCCATTCTTTCAATTGGGTAAGGGCATTATCAGTCAATATTTTACTGTAGCTACCGGTAGGAAGAATCAGCACGTCGATCTCGTTCCAGGGTAGGCGCGAAAAGTTTTCGCCCTCCACTACGGTCACCGGGTAGTGGATTTGCTGCTCGAAGAAATGCCACACCTCGCCAAAAGCCAGAGGCGACACCCCGTTGCCCGACATGACTACTACCTTAGGAGCGGTCAGAGGTGCCACATTGCCCGAGCCAAAGTCAGAACCTGACGTAACGAAACCCGTTTGGGCAGGTACGAGGGTTACGCCCAGGCGGTCGGCTATACCCGTGACCATCCGGTCAAAATCAACGCCAAGATTTTCGTTGCCCTTTCGGGTAATCACCAGGGTACCTGCTCCATAGGTGGTACCATCGATTTCAAAGGGTACATTGGAGGTGCGCAAGCGAATTTTACTGGTGAGCAGTTCGGTAAGAAAACGCAGATCGTTGAAGGAATCCCATCGGGCCAGGTAAGCATAAGGTGGTTGAGATGGAACCTCGTTCGTCACTTTCAAAACCTGGGTTGCGGTGGGAGTGAGCCGTTCTTTTGACCCGTAGGCTTTCAAACCGTAAGCATACGCTAACCCCCAACTCGTAATATCGTAGGTGATGGAGTCTTCCAGTTCGGGACGTGGCTCAAAGAGGATTTTCAGTAAAGACGACTTGGGCTGGTAGGCACTGATCAACAGGTCCTTACTCTCAAATTTGGCCGATTCATCGGCGAGCGTCGTGAGGCTGGTAACCTTTCCCGAATAATTTTTACCCACCAATCCGTATTGAATTCCCTGTTTGTCGAGTAATTCCTGCAGGGCCAGTGCCCGCCCGACATCGCCTTCTGTCTTAACCAGATACGATTTGAAAGTACCAATGGGCTCTTTTTGCGCCCGATCGTAATAACTGACAAATTCCTTTACCGTCTGCTCGGCCCGGGATGAAATGGCTTCTAGGGTCGACATGCTCGTAGCAAAGTGATGGTCGATGCGCGAAGAAAGGGTCAGGGTATCGCCTTCGTCCTCGCGGGCGATAGCTACCCCCGCCCGACCACCGCCACCCTGCTCGTAAGTCATGCCAATGGCTCCGTTGTAAGTGGGCCAGGTATCGCCATAGCTAGGGTAAAACAGATCGTAGTTGTTACGGGTGAAGTACAACCAGCCATTTTTATCAAAATATTTCCGGCTGTAGGTACCCAGAATGTTATTGAACTCGCGCTGCCAGGGGGTAATATCCTTGTGGAAGGGTTTGGCCGCCGGAGGAAAATAATACGAACTTGATGAACCCATCTCGTGGAAATCGGCGTGCAGATGCGGCATCCACTGATTGTAGAGTTTGATGCGCTCCTGCGATTCTTTCTGAAGTTGCCAGGCCCAATCCCGGTTCAGATCGAAAAGGTAGTGGTTGTAGCGTCCACCCGGCCAGGGTTCGTTGTGTTCCCAGGCCCAGGGGGTCGGATTGGGCTGGGCGGCCATTACCCGGTTGTACCATTGGGCGTACCGATCACGTCCGTCAGGGTTGATGCAGGGATCGAGAATTACTACGGTGTTTTTCAGAATATCCTGGGTGGTCTTATTGTCTTTGTTCAGCAATTCATACAGCACTTTCATGACCGATTCGGACGAAACCGCCTCATTACCATGGACATTATAGCTCAACCAGGCGATGGCGGGTACTTTGCCCGTAGGGGTACCCGCCATGATTCCGATGCTTTTCAGGTTGTCGGTCCGGATGGTTTCCAGACGGGCAAGGTTCTCGGGAGAGGCTACCACGGCTACCATCAGCGGGCGTCCTTCGTAAGTAGATCCATAGGGGATGAGTTTGACCTGGGTGGGATTTCGTTGCGCCAGTAATTCCACGTACCCGGCGATGCGGTAATGGAATGAAAATCGGCTTCCCAGCGGATAACCGAGGTACGATTCGGGTATTGGGTTTTGGGAGAAGGAGGTGGTTGCCAGCAGGAGACAAACTAATGAGAATAAGATTTTTTTCATTTTCAGGGAATTCGTGAATCGGCGATAAGATTTCAAAAATAACAAAAAAACGCCTTTTGGAGCTATTTCCGGGAAATGGGTTTCCTAATTTAAGAATTGTAATAAATCAAGGTACTGGAAATGAGTCCATTTGAAAATTGTTCTGGTTTTTTTGGAGGTAGGTTTTGGATAATTAAAATCAACCGCCCATATTTGCACCACGTTTTCGGAAAAAGGAAACGGAAATGAAAGGAAAGTGTTTTCCTACACGAAAATAAGGGACCAGTCGGCCCATTCGTCTAGCGGTTAGGACACGACCCTTTCACGGTTGAAACAGGGGTTCGATTCCCCTATGGGTCACAGCCGACAATTATAAAGCCCTGTAAGTCATATACTTACAGGGCTTTATTGTTATATTGCTGAAACATTACTGAAACACTTTCAAATAACCGCGTATTTAGGCCACCGTTTCAGTTGAAATAAAGGCTGAATCAATTACGTGGCTACGGGAGGTGGGTTTATCATTTTTCAGAAGAATCGGGCTGCTCCCAAAGCCGGCGCGCCAAATCAAGGTTCTTCTGCGCAAGGTTCACCTCCTTTTTGGCGTAGGTGAGAGAGTAGGAGTGTCGCAATTCGTATTTGCCTGATTTTAGCCCGGCATGGTACTCCGTCGCCTTCTCTAACTTATACTCGTAATACCCGATGCTTTCGGGCATGGACAGGTTGACCTCCTGGGTCTTGCTTTCCCAATAGGCAGCGCGGGCTTCGTAGTCCTTGGCCTTATCGGAGAACTCCACGCATTTTCCCATGCGGTTCCAATTGCGGTCGATCAAGGCGCGGTGCCTCTTTTCGCTGTAGTGGCCGACCTTGATGGGCTCCCCAAGGCTAAGAAAATCCTTCCCTTCGTGCGAGGCCTCATAGTACTCGTTACTTTTCCGCTCAGCCGTGGCCGCGTATCCGTTCAGCCGGTCGGCCTTCGCCTTGGCCCGCTCCTGGGCGTTGAAGCCGTCGGTTCGGGTTATGGAGTAAAAGTAGAAGCCGCCCTGCTCGTAGATCAGATTGTGGACCTCACATTCATTCTCCTTGCCGTGCCGGGTCTGGACCTCGATCACATCGCCGGTTTGGTATAGCTGATCACATTTGGCAAGGAACACATTCGGAGCAAATTTACTATAGGTATTCATGGGGGTTGGATGGTTGAGTGAAATACGCCCGCCGGTAGCCGACGGGCTTTGAAAAGAAAGATCAATTCAATTGCCAGGGCTGGCAGCTGCGCCACTGCTGAATCTCCACGTCAAAAAAGTTGATCAGGGTGGTGGGTTGGCTGGGTGACTTCGGGGCGAAGGCGGCTGGGATCAGTCCGGCTGAGCGGGTACCCACGGCGTGGCGGATGCTGCCATCCTTCTTGGTGAAAGCGAAGGCGGCCTGCCCGGCCTGCATCAGGCGGCGAAGCTTGACGGCTTTCCAGGCGGCGGATAGGGCAAGGCCGAAGTTCAGGTACCGGGACTTGATGGCGTGGGCCATCTGCATTGCTTGTGCTTGGATTTTCATGTTATTAAGTTTTGATTGTTTGACTTATCAAAAGTAATATTATAATTAATATTAATCAAATATTTTGATAACTATTTTTTAAAGAATATCCTTTGAAATAGCGGTTTATAGTTAATTCTGGCTGGTTTTACGAGAAAACTCAATAATGGTGGATTTGCTAAAAATAAATATTTTATTAATTATGATATTATTTTGATAAAAGGATTTATATTTGTGTATCAAAATCGTGGGATGGAGCAGATGGTTAGCTCGCTGGGCTCATAACCCGGAGGTCGGTGGTTCGAGTCCACCTCCCGCTACGGAAGTCCGCCGGTCGTTGGACCGTACGCCCTAAGGGCAGGCAAGGTTTGCATCATACCGTTATATCCGGTCGCCTGCGGGCAAGTAGCGTGAAAGTCGTGGACTTAGGAAGTGCGGATTCGAATTCCGCTGGTGCAGCATACAACCAGAGAGAGAGCCCGAAAAACTGGTTTTGGATTCTTGGTCGGTGTACAACGGTCAGGATATTGAAGCCAGAAGCATCCGAGACGAAGCCGGAAGTACAACGGTGGAAGCGAGGCCAGGGCGCAGAAATTATCCGGTGAAGATGCCGGAAACCGAGGAGACTCGTCAGCCGGAGCGATACGGCGGTGGAAGGGGTGGCGGAATGTAGACGCAAAGCGTGCGGTTTGCCGAGAAATCGGATTTCACAACGCCCAGTAGGTCTGAAATTGCCGGTTCAAGTCCGGCCTCCTTCCCAAGCTGCGTTTCACGCACTTATATGCTGCCAGGGGCTTAGGCCTGCTGGTGATCGGAGAGCCCACTAAGTTTTAATCCGATTACAGCCGGAAAGACGGCATTCGTTTTTATTTATTATGGTGTGGATATAATCAAAAAGCTTCGGGCGTTTGTCCGAGGCTTTTTTGTTGGTATGATAAGCTGCCGAATGATTAAATATAGTATTAATTTTGGGTGTCACTCTTAACCCATAACTATTCTTACTATGCCGTTTCACACTCATGAGGAGATAGAGCAGCGGCTAATGTTGGTTTCTGAGCAGTACTTGCAAGGGGTACCCCAGTTTAGAATCGCGGCAATGGCGGGCGTGACACCTTCGCAGGTCAGCCAGGATCTGAAAGCATTGCGCCAACGGTGGCGGGACACCAACCTGAGCAACATCGACGACATCATCACCGACCAGCTCGTCAAGCTCGACCGGATGGAGTCGGAGCTGTGGGATGCCTGGGAGCGCAGCAAGCGGGATTTCACAGAGCACCGGAAAAAAGGTACCGGGCTGGCCACCGTCGAGGGGAAGGACGGGAAGGATGATGAAATGATTGCCATCAGTGAAGTGACGCACACTACCAAGGAAAAGGAGCCCAATGCCGCCTACATGTCGGGTATCCTGGCCATCATCGACAAGCGGCTGACGATACTGGGCGTGGAGAGCGGCGGACTGAATGCCGATAAGACCATCGTCGTAAAAATCAAAGCATAGGTGCGATGGCGTTAGAGATAGAACTTGAATTCAGCCCCTACGCTTCCTATCAGCGCAAGATTATTGAATCAACGTGCCGGTATACCATCACCGAGGCCAGCACGAAGGTGGGCAAGACCTACTCCCACATCGTGTGGCTGCTGACCAAGGCCGTCGAGGAGGGGGAGCTGGGCCGCAACTACTGGTGGGTGGCTCCGGTGAGCTCTCAGGCGGAGATCGCCTTCGACCGCATGGAGCGGTACCTGGGCGTGCTGATCAACCGGCGGCTGGTGAAGACCAACAAGTCCAAGCTGTACATCCAGCTCTGGCACGGGGCGCGGATCTGGTTCAAGTCGGCCGACAAGCCGGATTCGCTGTATGGGGAGGACGTGTACGCGGCGGTCTTCGACGAGTTCACCCGGGCCAAGGCCACGGCCTGGTACGCCCTGCGCAGCACGATCACCAAGACGGAGGCTCCCGTCAAGTTCATCGGCAACAAGACGCACCCCAAGCACTGGGGCTCCAAGCTGGTGGGGGACGTGGAGAAGGGCAACATGGGGGCGGACTGGGAGTACCACTGCATCACGGCCTGGGACGCGGTGGACGAGGGCATCCTGAGCCGGGAGGAGATTCTGGCGGCCCAGCGCGAGCTGCCCGACGACATATTCGCCAGCCTCTACGAGGTGAAGTGGATCGAGGTGAACGGCAACCCGTTCTGGCGGCACATCGACCTAAGCAAGGTGGTGCGGCCGGTGGCGTATGACCCAAAGCTGGCGGTGTACCTTTCCTTCGACTACAACAAGCGCAACAGCTGCCTGGTGACCCAGCGGACGGGCCGCGAAAGGCGCTACATCGAGGAGTACTACATGCTGGGGGGGGATGGAGAGGACCTCGAAGCGCTAGTACAGGAAATATGCTTCAAGTACCGCCATAACATCATCCATGTGACGGGCGATGCCTCGGGCCGGGCGGGATCTGCCTTCACGAGTGGCAATGCCAGCGGGCGGATGCTGCTGGAAATGTATTTTGAACGCCACAAGGCGGAATGGGTGTATTTCGACCAGTACCCGACCTCCAACCCTGAGCACGTGAACAGCCGGTTGATCTGCAACGCGCTGACCAAGAACCTGGACGTGGTAATCGATCCCGGTTGTGTGACGCTTATCTCCGATATCCGCAGGGTGAAGACGACGGTGGAGGGGGGAATGGATAAGGACGACATGAATAAGGAGGACTATGGCCACATGAACGACACCCTGCGCTACGACCTGATGAACTTCGATTTCGAGACTTTCACGCAGCTGGGGTATGCGGCTTGATTTTGCTAAGCAAATAAAAACCCGCTCATTGGCAGCGTGTTAGGTTGGTATTAACATTTGCTGTATATATAAGAATTGTTACAACTCTTCCTATGTTGCGAATTGAAAACCCATCATTGGTGGTGAAATTGGTATCTTCTCCCGGTCGATTGGGTCAGTGAACATCGGATGAGGAAACGCACGCGTTTCAATCAGGGCATCCATTGTATCGACTTGTCCGGTGGCTTGGGCTTTCAGCACTTCAAACGCTTTGGTTGACACGTATAAGGTACCGTTGATTTCGTACACTATGTGTTTTTCTACCCATTTGAAATTTTCGGGATTCTTCGCCCATTTGCGCCGAATTCGCTTTCTTTTGGATCGTGGAATTCGGTGCTGAACACGCTTTTGGCTGACACACATCAGGTCGTTGATCTCTACTCTCATAGCTCACGCGTGATGCTAATGTAATCCACGATGACCTGCCGAAATTCCTTTTCAGTGTCCTGAACTTCCTGCTGCGCCCGCTCAATGGCCAGGGTATAGATTTCCTCTGCCAGCTCGGCATCGACTTCCTCCGCATCAGGATGAAGGTAGATGGCCCGGTTGATGGCTTTGGCGTCGCGGTAGTGCCGGACGCGACTGAGCGCCTTCTCGTAGTCGCTAACGATGGGGGTGAGCATTTGGTAGAGCGCGACTGGCCACGGGCGATCGGATATTGACCTTCCTTCCGCTTTGGCGGGATTCTCGGTTTCGACTTGGATGTCCATCTCCCTGGCTTTGTCCACGACAGCTACCGCCAATTCCTTCATTTCTTCGACGATGGGGTGGGTATGGGTGTGCTCCGATTCGGGTAGCATTTCCGTTACTTCGGCTTCCGGCTCAACGGGTACCTCATCGGGATCGGGCTGCCCGGCGGTGTGGCCTTGCGCCATGGCCATTACACCCTCGAATAGCTCCTCGGCTCGGGATTGGGGTTCAACCGGCCTGAACGCTTCCAGGAGTTTTAGAGCGTTCTTGGCCTCGAAGTTGAACATGCGCCGGTCGGAGGAGATGATCAGGCGGTTGTTGCGCAGGTCGTAGTTCAGGATGGTGTGCGGGTCGGGGTCCTGCATGAACAGGAACGTGAGGCCGATCATGTCCTGGATTTTCTGCTCGATGCGTTGGATGGTGGCGGTTGTCATGGGGGATTGGGGTTGAAGTAAAGTGAAAGGCAATTCTAATTCAGCCAGGTCGGCCTCGGTGCACTCGGGTTCGGTGGTGCCCAGGTACTGGCTGTGGGTGGCGTAGTGGTGGACGGTGTTTACACCATCCTGCCAGGCCATGCGCCGACTGCCGCAGATAAGGCAATGGCAAGCCGACGCTATGCCGAACCGGGTGGGCTGGCCGTCAAAGCCAGGAATCGTGCTCCACTGGTGCATCAGGCGAGGCGGATTTGCTGAATTTGCGGAATACGCCTGCGGATTCGAGCAGGTACCATATTAGTACGAACGGCCAGAAGATGATGCCGGCCAGCTTGATCATGGAATTCAGGAAAGTGGTACGCTCATCGTCGAGCAGCAGCAGGGTCAGAAACATCAGGACGAAGCCGGAGGTGTAAAGGATGATCAGGATGATGGTTAGCATGGGGATGGGGTTTGGAGGTGGATTCGATTATACAGTTGACGATCGGTGATTAGTTGGCTGAGAAACGCATGGGGCTACCGCCCGGTGTGGGTGCCATCAATATCCGCTGGGATACTTCCTCAAGGGTACCCTGAACCGTGAGCTCCGCCCCGCTGAGCAGCCCTATATATATGCGGTCGTTCTTGGTTTCATGGCGGCGGAGGTACGAGACGTGGGGGATGCACAGCAGGCCGTCGAGGAACTTCTGCTCATGGTCATCGTGTACCAGGGCCGCCAGTTCCAGGTCGGTCTCATCATAGGGGAGCATTTTGACGGGTATGAACATGGTTGGTTTTTTAGTCACCTACCGACATTGATGTCGGTAGGTGAAGGTTCTCGGAATTTTTTTTAATCGAATAGCTTTTTCAGGCGGCTGATCTGAGAGTGGATGTGCTCCTGCTCTTTGACTTTCGCTGCGTTTTGTTCCTGAATCATTCTGATCTCTTCGTTATTATTGTCGATTTGATTCATCAATTCCATTATCCTTTGATCCAGAAACACAATGGACTCAGACACTACCGCCTGTACATTGGACGTGTAGTCCTCGTGGCTTTTCGAGATGTTTTTGAGATGGTTGGCTATATCCCGTGCTTCGGGATTATGCTGCTTGGGCGGGGGTGACATGGAACACCCGTTGTCAACAGTCATTGAGGGCCGTCCCTGGATTTCCCTGGGTTCATTCAGTGCTTGTCCGTACATAATTGGATTGGGTTTTAAAGTGAAATAATTATTGATTAAGGTTTTAATTCAGTGTAGCGCCAGCCCTGAAAGCCGCGCATGGGTAGGTGGGGGCAGGGGTGCCAGTTAGCCATGACAATGATTTTTGTCACGCGCTCCTTTCCAATGTCGTGACGGTTGCGCCAGTTCTCGGAAGTGTCGGTGTCCAGGATATGGAAATAGCCTCTGATTTTGCCATCGTAGATCATGAAGCAGACCGACTCACCCACAACTATGTCTTTTGGTAAATTCATGGTGTTGATCGTCCAGAACCAGGGCTGGCCACGGTGGCGGGGTGTTTCGCCATCGCATAGAAGAACTGTTCGCTCACAGGTCTTCCAGTCCTTGAATTTGGATTTGGGGATGGTGGTAATGATGTGCTTCATAGGATTATTCTTGGGATGGGTGCCGGAAATGCCGGGGTAGTACTTGGAATCGTTGCACTATAAATAGGTTCGGGCTAGGTATTCGGCGTACTCCTGCTCCCTGATTTTCTGACGATCGAGCTTTGCCTTGTCCAACTTTCTTTGCAGTGAGGGTGGGTAGGCTGGCATGGGTCGCGGGCCAACGATCTTCCAGCCCAAATAGGATTGGTTATTATAGTCGCGGTGCAGGTGATCCAGGTCAGTGTCATCGAGCACGCGGACCGTCACGCCGTTGAAGCGGAATTCGACGGTACCGTTGGTCTGGGCGGCAAGCCCCTTGGCTTTGGCTGCTGCTTTCTCAAAGCTGGTTCCGGCGAATACTTCCATTGTAGTGTAATTCATGTGATAGTAATGTGATTGAGAGATTGGCAAAGAGCGGTTATGGGACTGCTGGGGTATTTTTTCATGTGATGAGGTTCGTCAGCCCGGTTTAGGGCCAACCGGAAAATATGGCTGAGGGAATACGCTCATGATGCTGATGTCTACGTATCCGCCCGCTCCGGTGGGTAGCGTGTAAGCAATACGGCCGTGGGGTCTTAGCCCCTTTGAGGAATAGGGCGTTTCCCAGTGTCGGTCATAGCCGATGGCGTCGAACATTTCACTGAGCAGGTCTTCGTGAGAGCCTGGGTGCTCAGTCCAGGGGACAGCGATCAGATCCATGTCGCGGGTGAAGCTGCCGTGGACGGCCAATGCATACCCGTGCTTGTGGGCGATGTCTTTCAGGATGCCGTAGTAGTTGGCGTATAGGACGGGCATCCACTTGTGGCCGTGGTGGGGGCTATTGTCTGCCATGTTAGAGGGGCTTTAAGTAAACTATAAAATCAACATGGCAATAGTTAGTGTTGTGATACACCTCCATAAACCGCGAGCCAAACTCATTCCTGATAGCCTTCATTATATACCCCCAATGTTCGGGGTCATCGTCGCTACCATCCACTCCGATCCCTATGGGGGAAATACAGCGCACGCCGTTATTTTTCACCGTGTTCTTTACGGTGTAGTGGCTTGGAAGTATGGATTTCATAAATCCAATGTCATTATGAAGTTGGGTTGTCATGGGTCAGTCGTTAAAAAAATCGCGATACAGATCGTAGCCCAAATAGGCTATCCAGACAATCAGCAGGCCCTTACCAAACCAGCCCAATCCGTGTTGGTCCAGGGGGCCGTGCGCCGCTACGATGGCGACCGTGCCCAGGAGTTGGATGGCGGTCTTAAGCATCATGATTCAACGGGACTATCCTCATCCTCCTTCCGCTCGAAGTGCAGTGTCTTCTCGTAGACATCCTCGAACTGCTCGGAAACCTTGATAACCTTGCGGGGCGGAATCTCCTTGCCGGACTTGCCCAGCAGCGCGTACTCGATCTTGCTGCACTGACCGTTGTCGGGCACGTCGATGTTGATCACGTGCGGTGGCTGGCCTGCCTTCCAGGCATGCTGGAAGTCGTAGACGGTGGCACCGATGCTCAGGAAGACGGTGATTTTCCGCTGGTTTTTTAGGCCCAGCAGCCTGGGTTTACCGGGCACGACCCTGAAAAAATAGCGGCGCATATGGGTCGCGTCGATTCTCTTGGTAGTGAGGTGTTGTATTTCCATTTCGATTTAGTAGTTTTGTTAGCAAAATTAATAATATATTTAATTTTTTATCAATTAAATATGAATCACCTTACCAAAAAACTGGTGGGCTTCCGGCCCGTATCGGATTGGGCCCAGCAGTATGTCAACGACCTGCCGGGCATCAGCGCCGAGCTGGGAACTGCGCTCGTCGAGGATGAGGACATCGACTGCTGGGACGCCGAGGCGGGGTTGACGGCCCTGTGGGAGCGGATCAGCATGCTGGCCTATGAGAAGCTGCTGCTGGATCTGGAGGTGCTGCTTTCGGAGAAGGGGGCCTTCCGCCATGAATTGGCCTACACCAGCCACCTGCCGGTGGGTACCACCGTGCTTGCTGCCAACACCCAGCGGACGCTGCGCATCAAGACCCAGCCCGTGCGCTTCACAAGGCTGGTGGTTGACTCGCTGGCGGTGGTGGCCAATGGCGAGGGGATGTTGAGTGTGGAATTGACAGACGGCAATGGGGCGGCGCTCATGGAGGTGGTGACCTATAACCTGTATGCGGGCCTCAACGAGCTGGACTTCTTCTACGAGGCTCCCAACTCACGGGGGGTAGAGCTGCGGCTGGCGGTGCGGGCCACTGTGGGGCTCACGGCCTTCCGGGGCAAGACGCTCACTGAATCGGGGCAATGCATGGCCGAAGCGCTGTCGGTATGGGACGAGGTACTCGATCAGGTGGCAGAGGATCCGGTCTTGGACGCGGGCCTTAGGCTGGGTGGCCACCTTGACGCCCTTGTGGAGCGCAACGCCACCCTGCTAGCACCGGCCTACCAGTACGTTTGCGGGCACCAGTTCATGCTCGAAAAGCTGGCCTCCAACAACTTCAACGCCTTCACCAACACCAACCGCCTGGTGACCGAGGACAACCGCGACGCCTACCACAAGCAGTACCGGACCTTCCTGACCCGGGCGGCGGCGCTGATGGTCAAGCAGCTCGAGAACAGTCCCACACTGGAAGCCACCGCCCATGAAACCGGGGGCTGGAGTCTGGGCAGCCTGGTGTGAGCGACAAATCTTATCAAGCATGAAAGGGAAGTACCTCATAACGACCGATGCATGGTTTCTGGCTCCCGACGGCAAGTCCTACCGGGCCGTGTGGGGTGAGGTGGAGATTGTCGAGGACAGTTTCCTGGGCATCAAGACCAACCGCAACGCCAGTAACTGGTTTGCCAGAGTCGGTGGTAAGGATAATCACGTGATCGTGGCGGGGTGCCAGATCCATTATGCCGTGCGCTGCGAGGATTGTCCGAATACCGAAAAAGTGACGGACTATCAAACCGAAGACGGATTTAATGAGTTTGAGCGGCCGACCCAGATTTACATCGCTTCGTAATGTACACCATCGAATCGGACATAGGGAAAGTGGCATTGCGCTTTGCCGTCCACTTGCAGGGCGTGGAGGATACGCTGGCGGACGACCTGGTGGAAGCGGCGGGCGATGGTATGGCGGCCGTGACGCACCGCATCCAGCATCGGGGACTAAACACCGATGGCCAGCCGATGCTCAGCCAGAGCGCCCGAAGAACCGGCGCGTACAGCCGGATATGGGGAGCCTACCGCCGAAAGCGCGGCCGCCAGGCCGACCGCGTGGACTTCACGATGGAGGGGGATTTGATGCGCAACTACCAGATCATCTACAAGACCTCCCGCGAAGTGACGGTGGGATTCCTCGACGGCGGGATGGCCGACATTGCCGCTTATCTGGAAGCGTACTTCGGTGCGGCTTTCTACCTGTCGACCGAAGAGCAGGCCATTGTACTGAAGACGCTGTCCAGCAGAATCTATCAGAAGCTGGATGTGTGACACCGTGTTTCTATCTATTTTTATATTAAAACTTTGACATATAACATAAAACAAATATACTTGTATTTCCCTTATCTCCGATCCATTACCATACAACCGACTCGACACCATGCTGAAACCTGTGCGCTACACTTCCGATGATGATACCCTGGTCTCCTTGAACCTCATAGTGGGCGGAATGCTGTTCGAGTGGGACGAAGGCGGCGATATCTGCTGCTGTATCTGCGAGCGCACCATCCGCGACTACGGCCTGTCGGTCGAACAGTTCAAGCACATGGTGCTGATCGACGGCCTGAGGCAGATGCTAGAGTATTACCCGAACGCTTTCCTGCACCTCGGCCACAACAAGTACATCCACTGCGAAATACTCGCAGCCAAACCCAAAAACTAATGAAACTGAACCTATCGGAGGTGAGTGAGCGGCTGCTGGCCGCACTGGCCAATGCCTGTCAGAGCGACGTGGTGTATCACGGCCAGGCGCAGGCCGTCTACCATCAGGGCGATGGCAGGAACAGGCTGATGACGTTGAGTGACCCCATCAAGATGGTGGGCATCGAAGGCAAGGCGCAAACCCAACTCGCCTGGCTGGCAGAGACGTTGGTGGGGGTGGAGGGACGGAGCTATGGCACGGGAGGAACCAACCTGTTCACGGCTACGGTGTCGCTGCTGGTGCTCAGCCGCCAGAGCGACACGCTGGGTGTGCTATTGCAGGTGCTGTCGGGTAGTTACGACGTGCAGGTGACAGGGGTGGACATGAACACGCTGCGGGTGATCCGGGAGGGTTGGCTGGTGGACGTGGGTAAGGATAAGAACTACGATCCCGCGCTGCTGGCCTGGAACATACGCTGCCGGATCAACAATGTACAACTCGTTAAGGATTGCTAATGCATAAGAATTTCAAAGAATTGCTCGAAGCGGGCGATGTGGTGGCTGCCCTGGGCCCCGATGGCGAGCCCTTCGTTCTGGAAGGGGTGCCCTACTACCAGTACCGCGACGGCGGGGTGCCCACGCGGCCGCTGCGCTTCCACCGCTTCGCCGAGACGAACTTCGAGCACGAGGCCTGGCAGATGGACCGCGAGAGCCTGCTGGCGTTCATGGCCGCCTTCCAAGACTTCACCATCGGGGCGATCGCCAATATGAACAATCCGGACTGGATCAAGCGCAATGCGCCGGTCATGCTCAGCACCATCACCAACGTGCGCGAGCGCATCGAGAGCTACAACTCCACTATTGAGTTCGTATACGACATGGCGTCGGTGATTTATTTTCACGAGGATGAGGATCCGCACGGCTACGATCTGGCCGAGGCTAAGAAGAAGAAGGCGGTGTGGCGCCGCTACCCCGAGCTCTACGCTTTTTTTTTGAGCATGGACTTGGGCAGGCACGTGCCCTTGGCGAGGCTGTCGCAGCCCGATACCCTGACCTCGGCGGCCAAGTCGCTCGGGTTGATGCTTACCACATTGCAGAGTCTGTCGTTGGACTACGACTGGCACGATACGACGAGCGGTACGCCGAGCTTTATAGCCTCGCAGACGGTAACCCTGAAAGAATACGCTACTTCACTGCTCTACCTATTGAGGAATACTTCGACTACCTCAGCGCCCACGTCCGGGAAATAGAGCGCAGGCACGAGGAGGCCAGGAAGCGGGATATGAAATAAATAGAAACTACATTTGCAGCGGTCGCATTGATCGCAAGATTGGTTTGGCTAGGCCCGGAGAAGCATTCCCGCTCTGACTCCGGGCTTTTTTGTGCATTACAGTACAGGAAATGAAGACTGACCTACCACTTGATAACTTCTATTATTGGCATCCTCCATCTCGTAATCGATGGATTGGCATCCTCCTCTACTAAATGGTAGAGGCTTCCCTTAATTGGCCTGTCATGCCCGACAGGGAGAATAAGAGAATGTTCTTGGCCGCGTTGACATCCCGCGAATGCGTGGAGCCGCATGAAGAACATACCCATTCCCTTACAGCCAAATGCCCTAGACCGCGCGGCCCTGTCCTTTTGGAGCAAGATGAACACGTGACAGTTGACCAACTTTCTTTAACCACTCTCACTTCGACACCAAGCCGGTTGGCTTTATACGCAAGCATCTGTTTGAGGCCATGCCAACCCGCATCGGATACGGATTTGGCCTGACGGGTCTTTATTAACTTGGAGGAACTGACATCACCGACGATGATGCGGTCGTACTCCTGCACGAGCCGCGTGGAGGCCTTGTGGTTCCAGTCCCTGCGTTTGTTTCTGATTTTGGCATGTATGGCCGTGACGCGCTTTTTCTTACGGGCGCGCTGGGCCATCGCCAGTTTCTTCTCGTATTTCTTGGTAAGGTTTTCACGGCTAAATTCTACGCCATCTGACAGTGTAGCAATGGTTTTCAATCCCAGATCAATGCCGCATTCCTTTCCTGTCTTGATACGTCCACTGTCGGCTACCTCCATCGTCAGATTCACAAACCAATGTCCTTTGGAGTTCTGAGTGAACGAACCGAATCGAACAACACCTTCAATGGGACGTGACAGCCAGAAGCGGAATGTATGCCCGTAGTAGGTAATGGTATCGTCCTTTACCTTGACGGTATTCCCTTTAAAGGGTACCCAACCGAGCGACCGCTTGCGGCTACGCCATTTTAATCTTATCATCTTGTGTTGCTTACACTTGTCTGCATATTCCTGACAAACTGCTTCAATTGTCCGGGCGGCAATTCCCAAATCTTTGCTACATCCGGCAGTCAGCTTGTTCAATTCAAAGTTGGTAAAGGTCTTTCTGAACTTCTTCCAACGCTCCTGATTGACCTCGTTACAGTAGTTCCACACGAAATTGCACGAATAGCCCATCCTAGTCAGGTGTTTGCCCGACGTGGAGTCTTTGATGCGGAACTGGTAGGTCGTGTACTGCATGACAGGAAATGATTGGAAGGATTTGGGAGGGTGAGCATCCATAGGGAACGCTCACCCTTTTATTAGTTGATTTAAGCGGCTTCGATGTGCTGCTTCATGGTGTAGGGCAGTATTTCGCAGCGCACGTACCTATTTTGTCCCAACCGAAGGAAAGCGTCGGGATAGTAGGTGAGCATGGCCTTGAAGCCTTCCAATTCGATCATGTGCTTGAACTGATCCAGCGGTATGCCCGTGTCCGCTACGGTGCGCTCACAGAGGAATGCTTCCAGTTCGCCGGATTCGTTGTAGTTAAAGAGCATCCCACTTTGCACGTAAGCCAGTAGGTAGGCGGTGGTGTCGTTGGAGGTCAGACGGACGGGTAGGGTGGTTTGGGTACTTGCAGGCGTTTTCATACATTTGTAGCGGTTAGATTGATTGAAGAATTGGTTTGACTAGGCCCGGAGAGAAGTTTAGCCGACATGCCTCCGGGTTTTCTTTACTTTTATACATGTTGGAAATCCAACACGTATAAATCAAATAAAAAGCCAATTAAGGCTCATAGGTTATAGATGTTGTTATCTTGAAATGTCCGTAATCCAATAAAATGCCCCTCATTCTTTCTTCGGATATACCTCTCTTGTGAGTGTAATCCCTCCAAGCGGTTACAGGTCTTCCTTTTTTGACATCAGGAGGCAATGAAGGGTAGATATTTTTTATCCACCAGTCAAAGGCTTCGGGGATGGTTGTGAATTTTTTCATATACAAATATAGTTGTTTGTGTTGGAAATCCAACACACAAGAGTAATTATTTTTCAATTATTTTCATTGTCTTGTATAAGTATTTGATATTCAGTATTTATTAAATAAACGTTAATTTTTCAATGTGGATAAAGTCGCCTTATGTTTAGGTAAGATTGGTTAGTCGAAAAACACTTTCAGCTAATTTTTATATTTTTGAAGGGTACGATAACCCATGTCTCATTATTCAACATGTTCTACGCTACTATTAAGGTTGCTGCTTTTACCGCTATTTTTTCGGCTTTGGTGGCATCTTCAGCAACTTCACAGGTGTATTCAGAACCCTCTGTCTATAAAGGTTCGGTTTTAAGGGTATCGGAGCGGGTGTGTGCCGAATGCTCCTTTTATTCGGCACTGCCTATACAAGCGGACGGTAAGAGACAGTACGTAGACAGCCTTGGCAGAATAGATAATGAGTATCTGTTTTTAAAGGTTTTTGACGTTGCCGACGTGGTAGAGGTCAAAGAGGCCTCCAAGACGAAGGTCTACCTGAAATTGGTTTCACAAAGTGACTCGTTGACCTCCTACTTTCAGTTCTATAAGGACGATGGATTGAAATTTCCCTTCGAGATAAGCAAGAAGACAGAGGGCATGAAGAAAGTGGATATTTGTGCCTTCGTTGAACGCGAAGTAGACAAGTTTACAGGCGAGATAAGCCTTCACTACTCACGATCAAGGCTTTTTGTGGAACCAGTCAGATATACCAAAAAGGGGATAACAAGCTACTATTTACATATAAGTACCTCTTCCAGCCAACCGACTGCCAGTGTAAAAGGGGCTATTCTGTTGATGCGAAATAAGCAGAAGATAAATTTTCCATCGGCAAAAGTTTCGACGGAACTGAACGAGGACAAATACTTATTTGGAAATGATTCATATGTCCATTCAGTTTTTGTGCCAGTCACTAAGCAGCAAATGGATTACCTTTCAAAAAACGAGGTTTCCGATCTTCGGGTATATGTATTTGACAAAGAGCTTACTGCTACACAGTCCTTTGAAATAAAGACCGTCATGGAGTGTTTTTTGAAAGAGAAATGACTTCTTCCAATCCTACCCGCCAATGCTCTTCTTGCTCTGATTGATCGCGCTTGCCGTCGCCCTCGCTGCCTGAATGCTTGCCATTTCGCACTGAGCGTTACCAGTGAGGTTCTGGGCTTCGATATTTTGCGCTGCCATCATTTCCGCAAACTGAATGGCCGTCAGCTCCATCGGTGAAAGGTTGTCGCGGATGCTCTGTTTCTTTTCCAGCCCCTTCTTTTGCCTGACAACCTCAGTGGTACCACCAAACAGGGGTGCATAGATGGCATTGGTGCAATTACGATACCCTTCCCGCTCAACCCCATGCTTTGCCAGGGTGGAAGTGAAGTGGTTTCGGGCCAGACGGCCATCAAGACGGTTTTTGATCCACGCATCGTCCTTGCCCTTCTGCCTGTAGGTCTTTATGTAGCGGTCGGCGATCAGGTCTGGGTTCTTTTCCTCCTGTATCCGTTCGTGGAAGATTTTGCTGTACACATCGAAGACGGCCCGCACCTTCCTGGCAATGAAATGCTCCAGGCAGTTGGTGGAAAGCATGTATGTTTCCTTATTGTGTCCACCCCGTTTTGAATTTCGCCCGTTTTGGGAAAAATTGAATTGCTTGCCATTTTGGGAAAGCAAACAATAGTCCTTGCCTTCGTCGTATCCAGCCTTCAATTCACGAACCGCTTTTCCTTTTTGGGAATACACAAGCGGCCAAACCTCATCAAGGTTGACAACGAATTCCTCCCCTGACTCCTTGAATTTGGCGACCTTTTCAAAGTAAGCCATCAGTACGTCAGGATGCTCCAAATCGGCTTTGGATAAAACTACGCTTGTGCCTTGCACATTCGTAACCTCTTTAATCGGCTTTTCCATAGTTAGGTACAAAAAAGGCCCGTCGCAGGTCGTATCCGCTTCGGGCCATAAGGTTGTGAGACCTTTGGGATGGGAGAGGAAGGATACGACCTCTCCCTCACTCATCTGATGTAAGGCAAATATAATATCATAATTAACTATTTATATAATAATTGATTAAATAATTATTAAACTTATTTTCAAAAAACTCATATTCATTAAGTAAATGGTGAGGATAATGTTTTCTATATTTGTCCGTTGAGTAATTGCTGGAAAGGCTTCTATGTCCTTCTTGCCGTCTGAAAAGCAGAAAACCCGCCTTTAAAGCGGGTTTTCCTGTACCTCCTGCACATTAAATCAAGAACAGCAGCCACTGCCCTTGATTCATCTCCAAAATTAAATAAACATTTAATTTTTACAAGGTGGATCAAACGGCCCGTTTTAAAGTATCCGTTGACAGCGAACTCTCCGAGGTAATCGCTCAACTGGGAAAGGTTGCCAGTGCGCACGAAGCCCTTACTTCTCAGGTAGGGCTGGGCAACGCCAAAATTGATAATGCTTATAGGTCGCAAAGTCTGGCGATCAATAAGCTCACTACGGAGATTACCAAGCAGGCCGACGCTGAACGGAAGGCGCAGGCTGAGCGTGACAAGGCGACAGCAGCTCACGAGAAATCCCTCAAGCAGATTGGTACCCAATATGATTACCTGGGCAATCAGGTTGCCTCTTTCAAAAATTACCTGCTGGGTGCCTTCGCCGTAGATCAAATCCTTACCTACGGGCAAAAGATCCTGGATGCTGCTGGAAATATGCAGCAATTTCAAATAAGCTTAGAGGTAATGCTCCAGAGTAAGAGCAAAGCCGACAAGCTGATGGCGGAAGTCATTGAGTTCACCAAGAAAACCCCCTTCACCTTAGAGCAGACCCAGGAAGCGACCAACCGGCTGCTGGCCTACGGCGTGGCTTCCGAAGAAGTCATCCGGACGCTAAACTCGCTGGGCAATATTGCGGCGGCGGTGGGTACCGAGAAACTACCGCAGTTGATCCTGGCCTTCGGGCAGGTAAAGGCGGCGGGCCACCTGACCGGGGCGGAGCTGCGGCAGTTTCAGGAAGCTGGGGTGAACATGCTGGAAGCGCTCTCTGCCGCTACGGGTAAGAGTGTTTCCACCATTCAGAAGGATATTTCAAAAGGTATCATCTCATTCGCTGATGTTCAAAAGGCGCTGTTCTCGCTGGGGGAGGAGGGTGGAAGGTTCGCGGGTTTGATGGTCAGGCAGTCCACTACTATTACAGGGCAACTCAGTAACCTATCTGACTCGATTTATCAATTCTTTGCCCGGTTGGGTAACAGCCGTACAGGATTGATTGCCGACGTGACCGGGGCGCTCCAGGACTTTTTTGATTGGATGGGGCGTAGCAGCCGCAATCTTGAAATAGGAATAGCTTCTGTGAAGTCCGCCGTATCGGCCTATGTGGCTTTCAAAACGGTCTTGGAGCCGATGATCAAAGCCAAGGCCCTGCTAGCTCAGCAGACTCAGGCCACTACGGCGGCGACGGTTGCCAACACTTCCGCGACGGTGGCAGGCACGGCGGCAACGGGCGGGCTGAGCGGGGCGGTAAGCGCCCTTTGGGTGGTTTTCCGGGCCAATCCATTAGGGTTTGTGGTCGGCCTGCTTTCCGCCCTTTATTCGGCCTACCAACTGGTCACAGCCGCATCGGAATCATTCAAAGAAGAAATTAGCTTCGAGCAGCTTGAACTGGAGAAGCAGAAAGTCACATTGGAGGGGTTGGTGGTGGTAGCCCAGGCCCATGAGGTCGGGACAAAGCGCCGGACGGATGCTATCAAAACCCTCATCAGCGAATATCCTGAATACTTCTCCGGTATCAATGCCGAGAAAATCGAAAACAGCGCCCTTATTCCAATCATAGATGCGGTTAGCGAGTCCCTTCGGGTCAGGATAAACCTGTCCAGGGAGGCATACCGGGCTGACAAGTTGCAGGAAAAGCAGAAAGAACTTTTGGAACAGGAGGCCGAACTTATGGACAGGATCAAAAACAAGGCTCCTGACCTCTACAAGCAGATCGGCGGGGACGTGATGAAGTTGCAGGATGTGCTGAAAACCTACACCACCGCCCAGCTGAATGCCTTGAACAACGTCGACAATGCCCCCGGTTTCTCAGGTAAACTGAGTGAAATCTGGTCGAACTTCACTTCGGGCTCAATAACGCAGGTCGCTGGAAATCTGGCAAAGCAGTTCGGGGAAATCGAAAAGCAGTACACAGAAAGTGCACAGCGGGTTTCTGGTATCAAAACCGAACAGAAGGAGCAGGAAATCAAAATCGAGAATGCCAAGCATCAGGCGATACTGAGCACCCTTGAGAAAGGCAGTAAGGAATACAAGGCTGAGGTGGTCAGGCACAATGAAGCCGTCGCCGACCTGGAAGGAAAGGCCATTAATAAATCACTGGCTAATATTGAGAAGTCAGAGGACAAGAAGAAGGCCGCTCAGAAGTCCAGCCTCGAGCTCTCGCTGGAGAACCAGGTCAAGGAAATCAAGGCTTTGGAACAGACGCAGGCCACTAAGCTCGATTTGCTGAATGCCGAGGAGCTATTGATGATCGAGCGGGCCAAACGCACAATCAAGGGTAAGGAGGATGAGAACAACCGTATCCTCTCCATCCAGCGTGAGTATGATGCCAAGCGCCAGAAATTGCTGGAGTCTTCCATCGACTATAAAATGACCGACCTTACCAAGCTTCAGGAGCAGGCTGACAAGGAGTTCAAAATCCGCAATGAACTGGCTGACGATATTGTAGACCTGACCCTACATAACAACGGCCTGATTCTAAAGGAGGAGGAAGAGAAAGCCAAACGTTTGGCGGAAATAGGTAAAGAGATTTTTGAGGCCCAAAAGGAATTGCACCGGGCTACTGTCGAACTAGGGGCGTTGGATGCTGAAACAAATGCCAAATTCTGGCAGAATAAAGCCCTTGTCGTTGAGAAATACTATAGGACTGTACTGGAAAAAGACTTGGAGACCGCCCGGAAGCTGGAAGCATCCGCTCAGGCGACCTACGACCATTACCTGGCACTCTACGGGCCTGACGATGAGTTGACTCGTAAGGCATTGGAAAACCTTATAAAGGCAAAAACGGTCACTACGAATGCGTTGAAGGAGTTGGGTGAGAATGCGAAGAAAATTACAGAACTCACCATTGATGATATTATCAAGATAGCCCAGGCCGCCATGCAGGTGGTTGGGAAGCTGGCAGAGAACTTTATCGAAAGCTCGAGGCTGGCCGCCGACTCCATTGACAATGTCCTTGGTATGGCCGATAGTGCCATTGAGGCCAACCGTAAGGCTCTTGAAGAACAGCTTAAGGACGTTAGTCTGTCCTACGAAGACCGGGAGAAGATCATAGGGGAAAGCCTGAACCGGGAAACCGAGCTGATGAAGCGCAAGTCCGCCCTATTGGAAATCCAGCAGCAGCTCCAGGACACCGCCGACAAGACGGAAAACACCATGGCAATTGTCCAAAGTGGTCTTAATGCAGTCGTCAGTTTTGCCAAGGGTGACTTTGTGGGCGGGGTCGTGGGTGTGATAGAGACCATCAACCTTGCCTTCCAACGTTCGGCGATGTTGCAGTTGCAGGAGGAGATGAAGGTTCTGCGTCAAAAACAACGGAACACCCAGGAAGCCATTGCGGAACTGGAACGGGAGATGGCGGCCCGCACCCGGCTGCACGAGGAGACCCTCCGTCAGATCGACGAGAGTGAAGCGGAATTCAAAAGGGGCAAGGAGGCCGAAATTAAAGCCGCCCAGGATTCTTTCGACACGCAAAAGACTCTCCTGGAACAACAGAGGGATGAGCAGGTGCGACTGCTTAACGAGCAACTGGATGCAATCAATGCCTATTATGA
The DNA here is from genome assembly GCF_009296315.1 of Salmonirosea aquatica. Taxonomy (NCBI): domain Bacteria; kingdom Pseudomonadati; phylum Bacteroidota; class Cytophagia; order Cytophagales; family Spirosomataceae; genus Salmonirosea; species Salmonirosea aquatica. The sequence continues at coordinate 5,909,971 of NZ_WHLY01000002.1, read as the reverse complement.
TGGCGAAATCGCCAAAGCCCGCGAAGCCTTTGCGATCAAGCAGGGACTCGATGAACAGGCGGCTGAGGACGGTAAACGTTTGCTTGAGGCTTCCGACCGTTTCAGGAACAAAACCCTTGATGCTTGGCTTGACCGGCAGGTGAAGGCACTGGAGGACGAGCGTGACCGAAACTTGCAACGGGCTCAGTCAGATGAGGAGTACCGTCAGATTTGGGATCAGTACGCAGTCTGGATCAAGGACAAGCATACGGAGTACGAGGACGCCAAGCACGACAAGAGCAAGGCGGTCAAATTGGGTATGGAAGAACTTTCCGATCAGTTGAAGGACACTACTATCCAGAATAAGCAGGATGAAACCGATAAAATCAAGCAACTGGAAGATGAGCGTCAAGACAAGGCACAGAAAGTACAGGACGCTATTCTGAAAGTCAATCAGGATACGGCGGATGCTATTTCTAAGCTTTCCGGCACGTTGGCAGACACTGTTAAAGGACTTCAAAACTCTATTGCGGCAAATGCAGCCAAGGCTGAGGCAGATCGGGCCAAGGAAAACAAAGACTTCACTGATTTTGCGATGGGTAACCAAGCGGCCATTTTCGAGCAGCAGAAACAGCTGGCGGTGCTGGAAATCCGGATGGAAATCGCGAAGCTGAAAGCCCAAAAGCGGAAGTTGTTCGCCAACAAGCGGGCCCTGGACGCGGCGATCGCGGAGATGGAAGGGCTTATCGGATCAGTGCTCGGTGGGGGCGACGGCGGCGTAACGGGTGACTGGGAGCCCGTACCCGGTGGTACGGGCGGCGGTGAGGGGGGGAGCGGTGGTGGCGACCAGGGGCCGCAGGGCGACAGTCCGGCGCCGAAGTTCCACGGTACCGAGTACCTGCTTAGGATGGGCCGCCCCTCCGGCCGCGACACGATCCCGGTGATGGCTCACGAGGGGGAGCGGATTGTGCAGAGCTACCTGAACGAACGGCTGATGAAGCTAAGAAACCGCCCTACAAATGCCCAGCTCGTGGAAGGGTACCTAAAATACGATGAGTTCCGCGAGAAATTTCCGCACATGTTCAACCTGTCCATGCCTCAGCTGAGCATGAGGCTCAATAGCCTGGCGGACAGGCCGGACATGCCCCAGCTGAATATCGGCTATGATCCCGCCCTGCTGGGTGAGGTGCGCAGGCTGAATTCTACCCTAGAAAACAAGCCGGGTGTGATTGTGAATGCCACCAAAACCGGGCTTAGCATCACCGAGCGCCGGGCTAATTCCCTGAATCGAATATACACCACCAGATATCGTGCTTAACCCTTTCCTATGAACCCAAAACCAAATCAGCCGCCCATTGCCGCCTATGACCCTAATAAGCTACCGGTTGTCCTTACGATTGAGGAAGCCGAGGGCCTGCGCACACTACTCTACCTGCACGAAACCTGCACGGGTACCGATGAGCTCAACCGGCTCATCAGTACGAACCGCATGTGGCGGGACAAGCTAAAAGCCAAAGAGTTGGAGAGTAAGCGCTTTTTCAAAAATCCAGGCCAATGAGGGTACTATTAAACGATACGGCCATTGACGAGCCGCTCAACTGGGAAAACCTACGCCTGAGAAAGGTGCGTGATCCCAGTTGGGGTGGCATCGTGGAGAACACGGGGGGACAGGTAGAGGAGGACGGGTTGTTGTTCCGTGATCCTTTGGCAGTGGAGATGATCCGTAGCGCATGGGAGACAAAGCAACACCAGGCTGAGCTGTACCTGCGTGTGGAAAGCGACGGCTATACCTGGCAAAGCAGTTTAGACTGGGATACCCTGCAAGTTCGGGATGAGGGGGTGAGCATCGGGCTGACCGACCGTAGCGCCCGCAAGGTTCTGACGGCCGCACAGACGGTTTCGGAGTGGGAGGCTACGGACACCTATACACTGGCGGGTGTGCCGCTGGGCGGCAACATCACCGCGACGGTACCGGCCGACAAGGCAGTGGTGTCGGGGCACAGTCCCAGCCACGCGGTGCCCGTGAAAGGGAGCAAGGAGGGCATCGGGGAATACCTGGACGGCAGCCTGCCGTTCTGGCGTAACGATACGGGCTACGCGATGACCATCCGGCTGGAGATGCTGCTGGTGGTGGCTGTGGTGATCCGGGCGGAGGTACCCTACTCGGTGTTCGTGCGTATCTACGACGCTTCCGACCAGGTGGTCGACACGCAGCTGGTCGGCACGTACACGGAAGGCCAGGCCGACTGGCTTTACAGCGCCGACCTGTCGATCGAGCGTGACTACGGGGTGGGCGTGTGGGTATCCTGCCAAAGCGAGGTGTATACCTTCACGTATTCGGCCGAAGGGGGGATCAGCCTTCTGGAAGTGCCCGACGAAACCTCGGAAGTGGCCAGCATCCGGCTCGACCGGCTGCTGGCCCGCTGGGCGGCGGCTAACGGATTGGGCGTGCAGGGCAGTGGGCTGCTGGAAGGGTATTACCTGACTAGCGGGGCCCTGCTGCGGGGAGCCGACCGCCCGATGAAAGTGGAGTTGGACCGCCTGCTGGCCGACCTGCGCAAGCTGCTGAATTTGAAGACCGGCCACCATGACTCGGTGATGCAACTAAAAAAAGGTGTCACCCGCGGCGGGCTGTATATCGAGCAGGTGGAGAAAATAGCACTGGATCCGCTGGTGATGATGCACTCGTCGGTGGTGTACGGTTTCAGGGCCTGGAAAAGCGAAACCGTGCGTGGCAGCCAGGAACCCAACGGACGCCTGACGTACGCGACGCGCTTTGAGACAAAGGGAGAGCTGGATCTTTCGCTTGACTACCTGGTGGGAGGCACCTACCTGATCGAGAAGCTGCGCCGGATGCGCGGTGGGCAGACCGGCCAGGCCCAGGATGCCGACTACGACGACACGCTTTTCCTTCTTTCCGACCTCGACCTGATGGCTGTGCAGCAGGATTCCTGGAAAAATGACCTGTATTATAACTACCCGCTTCGGCTGGTGAGTGCGGACGGGCGGGCCAGGGCCGATACGCTGACAGCCTCGGTACCCAACTACCAGCCCTATACGGCCAACATCGAGGTCTCACTGCCGCTGAGCGAGTACAGTGCCATCGGCGATACGGTCCAATGCCAGTACAACGGGGCAACCTACCACATTGAGGTAGACGAGGCCACGCACTCCATCCAGGACGGAACGACCGTCATCACCGGAAAAATATTGTCATAGCAATGAATCAATTTAGCAATTTCCTACGCTTCGTCTCCGTGGTCGGTGATATGCAAGCCCTGAATGACCCCACGGAACTGCCATGCCTGCCGGTAAGGCCGGGCGATCGGCTGCGGGTACTGCTGCCGAAGACCGAGCTGACGGGCCTGATTCCCGAGCTGTGCAAGATCTGCCTGATAGAAGGCGATGCGGACTATGAGGTGGGTGATGAAGTGGGCGCCTTCCGCGTGCAGCAGACCGAGCTCTATACGGTTATTCGCCTGGTGGTCAGCGATACGCCCTCGGCTGGCAACTACCGGCAGTTCGCGCTGATGCGGGCGGGCGGCCAGCAGGTGATCGGTACCTTCCGCAGCCAGCAGACCGACCTGAGTGCGTACATGGTGGAGCTGAAGGATTTCTTCGAGGCGTATCCGTACGCGCCGGTGCTGGCTGAGGTGCGCGGTAACGTGCTTTCACTGCGGATATTCAAGAGCGGGCGCTTCCGGATGACGGACGAGGTGCTGAGCGTGGGGTTGGGCACCGTGCGCGAGAACAACGTCAACAGCCCGTCGATCAAGGCGACGGCGCTGAACGTCTTCACCCGACCCGCCCAGACTCGCTACCGGCTGAAGGTCGGCAAGAGCATCCAGGCGGGGAATGTATTCAAGCTGAACGGTGTGGCCTACACGGCGGCCCTCGGTGATACGCCGGAGCGGATACTGGCCGAGCTTAACGGCGGTAGCGACCTGCTGACGGTAAACAGCGGCTCGCTGGGAGAGACCCAGGCCCTGCCCGGATCGCGGCTGGTGCAGAACACCAGCAAGCCGAATGTGATCGCCCAGTGGGTGAGCAATGATGGTACCTACGATTATTTCAAAATACGGGTGCTGGGCAGCTGGCAGGCTGGGAATGTGATTCAGGTCACGGCGAGCGGAAAGACGACCATCACGCGCACGGTGACCGACGCCGATACGCAGGCTACCCTGGAAACCTCCATGAACCCCGACAGCAGCCAGTACCGCGTGAGCTCGGGCGTATTGCCGCAGGTGACGGTGCTGGGAGGGAGCCAGACTATGGACAATACCAATTACCCCTCGCTGACGGCGGTGGTGGATGCGCAGATCGCCGAAGCGGAGATCCGCCGCTGGCAGGTGGGGGTTTCGGTCGATGTGGAGACCGGCAACGTCTACAACCTGGAAGACCGCACCTACACGGCCGTCGAGGGTGATGATGCGGAGGCCGTAGCGCTGGCCCTTGGCCTCGACGGGCCGTACAGTGTGATCCTGAGGCCCGACGGCCAGCCGGTGACGGCCTACGCCCGCAAAGGCAAGCGCTACGGCCCTTCGAACATCGCCGACGTGCGCCTGCTGGAAGGGCCACTGATGCGCAAAAGCCGCCAGGTGGTCGTGGAGGTGACGATTCCGGAAACGGTTTCTGGTACGCTCCAACTGGGTCTGGTGGATGTGCGAAACGAAGATGTGCGGGCGGTGAGCAACTACCTCCGCGTGGACAACCTGGAAGAATACAGCCTGGTGGAGGTACTGGGCATCAGCGAGCTGTACGGCTACGAGTACCATGAGCCCGGCCTTTCCCAGCGGCTCCGCCTGCCGGTATCAATGGGTGTGCGGATGCCCTACACCGAATCGGAGACACGCGTGGGGCTGGACGGCTACCAGCGCAAGCGGGCGGTGAGCATCTGGCAGACGGCTGAGCTGGTCAGCGATGTGGTGGGGGAGGAGTTCTGTGACACGTTGACGGGCTGGCTTCAGCACGAGGAGGTGATCATTGACGGGACTGAGTACAGCATGCGCGACGGCATGGAGACGCCCGTACTGTCGAATTTGAGCCGGACGCTGCAATTCAGTGCCAAGCTGACGGCCAGTGGCAATGTGCGCCATAACCGGGGCCGTCAGCTCGGTGCGGGGCCGCTGGCCTACGGGCGGCTGGAATGGATTCCGCCGACCTTCGGTGTAAACATGTACTTGATCGGGATGGATGGAGAGTACCTTCCCGTGGTGAGGGAGATGGCCGTACGGGCGGGCGAGTACCGCCTGGAAGTGCTGGGGGCGGCCGACGACGTGGTGGTGGAGGTGTTTTTGAATGGTACCCTGAAAACTCAGTTCCGCTGCCCGAAGCTGTCCCGCAGCCGCCCGGCTGACCTCGTCCGCATCGAGCCGCACGGGCTGACCTCGCTGCGCGTATCGGCAGACCGGCTGCTGACGGTGGACTACACCTGCGCGGTGCAGACGCTGCCCGAAACGGTGGAGTACACCTGTGAGGTGGTGGAGAAAGGCATCATCAGCGAGTTCAGCGATGACTTCAACGAAGATTTTGTCATCTGAGCGTTTAGGTCTAATTAGCTGGAATATTGCTAGTTACGCGTGATCATGAAAATAGGGTAGGGTGGCGTATTGACTACCATCGCTACAATAGAATACTTTCGTTCATCCATCCTCAACCAAAATCCATGAGACCCATCAGGCACCAACTCCTCTCTGTGCTGCTTCTGGTTTCGATGCTCCCCGCCTTCGGGCAGGTGACCGAGAGCCAGATTCGCCAGAAGATCAACCTCAATGTACCCACCAACGGCACCAAGCAGATCTCGGCGGTGAAGCTGCGGGAAGTGCTCGGCAAAATGACCGACTACGCCGCCCGTACCGACAGCCTGGCGCTGACGCGGGCCAGTGCCCAGGCCATGACCACCGCACTGGGCCTGAAGGCCGACACGGCTACGGTGGGCAGTGTGGCCAGGAGCAGGGTGCCCCATGCGACTTCTGCCGCTTTGCGGCTGGGGCTGGTGGGCACTCCGGAAATTGTAATCCTCTACGATAAGCAGGGCTATACTTTCCGGAAGGACGTGACCAATGCCATGAACGATGATTCGGCAATGGTTATACGGTATGGCAATATTCGGTATGTCCGAATAACCAACCATCTGGAGGCTGAATTCTGGGGGGCGATAGGTAACGGCACGGCAGACGATGCAACTCCATTACAGAGGGCATTGAACTGGGCGAAACTGTATGGACTGCCCATCCAGCTCAAAAAGGCTACGTACAAGATTACCAAAGGGCTCGTATACGTGACTGGGACCGAAAACTGGACCCAGGGACTGGTGTTGAATGGATACGGTACAGAGATGACCAAGATCGTTCCGGTTGGCTTCACCGGACCAGCCCTTAAAATGGATGGGCGGGGTACGGGGGCCATCTATCATGTCACAGGTTCCCTGATATCGAATTTTTCAATCAACCGCAGTCCTGGCGACAATTCCATTATCCACGGAATAGAACTCAATGCAACCTACCACACCAAGGTCAGGAACGTAGACATCAATGAATTGAAGGGTGACGGTATCAGGATTTTCGCCAACGGATCAGGAGACCTTGCCACCAATGAATTCCTTACCCTTGAGAACATGTATATCCGCTACTGTGGAGGATGGGGCATGAATGTCCGGGCCTCAACCGCTGGTACGGTACCCTGGGCGGAGGGTGTCGCCGATGGCGTCCTGACGATCGGATGCGTGAAAGGAATGTATCTCGAGGGACTACAACAGGTTCACCTGAAGTACGGGGCCTGTGTTGCAAGCGTAGACAGTAACATGGTTTTCTCGGACCGGGCGATAACGAGTGGCCCGGTCAACCTGGAAAGCTATGAAATCGGTAACGTATATCATGATATTCCCATGCTGGTGCTGGGCAGGGTGATCAATATGCAGATCTCGATGTGCCGTTTCATCAATAATCCCGATGAAAGCGCTACGACAGCCATCCTTGCTACCCACAATACCAACTCACTACTTAAGAATGTAATCATCGAGCAGCCCTGGATCGTACAGTCGGATTCCACCAATCCCAACTACCGCTTCCTTCGGTTTCAGTCTGGATTCGTTAACTATCAAAGCGGACTATCGCTATTAAGGATAAATGTTGGCAATCTTGCCGATGGGAAGATAATCGATGATGCGGATTATCATTTTCTACGAGAGTATACCGATAATGAAGGAAGAAGTATAATTTCTCCGCCTCTGGTAGAGCCATTGAATCAACTCAATCCTACATCGGTCACTCCGAGCGGGGGACAGCGCATAATCCTGCTCAGCTATGATGCCGACGTGGCTTCACCTACAACGATTAATCTTCCGACGTGGACACCTCAAAGCGGAGAGCGAATCACCTTCATAGCCAGGAATGTGGGTGGGGTGGGGACATTGAATTTTGCTGGTGAATATTGGCTTGGGGGGACGAACTCCAGACAATTGGACAATCTGCTGTATTCACATCAGACCTATACGTTTGTATATCATAAACTAGCCGGAACGTGGTTTCTGGAAGACGTACTGAAGCCTACCCCGGCAATCCAACAATTGACCAATCCGCCCACAATCACTCCTTCGGTTGGAAAGAACATACGGGCGGCCTACGATGCCACGACCAGCACCACGATTGCCAATCCGGCCGGTACTCCCAAAGAAGGCGATACTTTCAGTATAGGTATATGGAATACCTCAGGGCCTGGCGTAACGGCAACCTTTACACTGGGTAACGCCTATAATTCACCGGGGACCATTGAGTTTCCGACTGTACAGTACCAGGGCTATATACTGAAATTCGAGTATCTGGGAGGATATTGGTGGAGGATCAAGTAATATGAACAATGGCGTACTACAAGAAAACACTTATGAGAAACGCAATGCGGCGCACCGAACCGCGGGAGGTGATCCTGCGGGCCACCGACGAATCATTCGTCAATGCGGCCGGCGAGCTGGTGGACGGACCAGCCAATGGCACGACGGTATTCCCGCAGTTCCAGGCCATTTTCACCCAGGCCTGGCCTCTGCTGCTGCCCTTCGTGGCGCAGGGCGTGGCCAACGGCGTAACCCAGGGCCGCTACCTATGACCCAGTGGCCCCAGATCAACATCCGCAAGACGCGGCCGGGGGAGGGCAATCCCAGGAAGACCGACCAGTTCATCACCACCGAGGACTTTGCCTACTTCCACCCGCTGGTGGGCCGCCGCGTGGTGCCGGCCGGTTTCGTGACCGACGGGCTGTCGGTGCCGCAGGTGTTCTGGCCGCTGGTGCCGCCGCACGGCATCGGGTTTCCGGCCGCCGTCGTGCACGACGACTGCTACATCAACCAGGTGGGCGTGATCGGCAACGGGAGCTTCTTCAATGAGGCCCGGCGTATGGCCGACTCGGCTTTTTACGAACACCTGATTTTGCTGGGCATGCCCCGCTGGGAGGCTAGGCTGGCCTATTTCATGGTGTCGCGCTTCGGGGAGAGGGCCTTCCGGCGCTACCGCAAGCCGGTGGATGTGTGGGAATCAAAAGACTGAGACGATGGTGTACACGACGAAAATAGACCTGCTGGGCATCGTGCGCGGCGACAGCTTCGAGCTGTGCGTCGAGATCGGTGAGGCCTTCGACCTGGCAGGCTGCACGGCCCGCGCCCAGGTGCGGTCCTACGCCGGCGACTTCCGCGTGGTGCTGGAACTGGACATCGACATCGACGGCCAGCACATCACCCTCAGTAAGGAGGCCGAAGCCATGCGCATCGCGCCGGGCAGCTACGAGTACGATGTAGTGGTGACCGACCCCGAGGGCCGCGAGCACACGCTGTTCGGCGGCAGATTCAGAATAACCAACCGCGTGACGCGATGAGTATACGGAAAATTGAGGTGCAAACCGTGGGGACGGTGCAAGTGCCCGCCACGCCCACCGGCCCCCGCGGGCCCAAGGGCTGGACGCCGGTGTTTCTCTCCCTGAATGATGGGGCGCGCCGTCTGGTGCGCATCACGGGCTGGACCGGGGGCGTGGCCCCCGTGCCCGCCACGGGCTTTTTGGGGCCGGCCGGGCTGACCGACACCCTCGCCGACGCGACGGACTTCGCCCCGCGCGGGCTGCTGAGCGTGGCCCAGGACCCGGACGCCAACCTGGTGCTGCACTACAACGACGGCACCTCCCAGACCATCCCGGCCTACTTCGCCGACGTGCTGGCCAAGGCCGCCGAAGTGGATGCCGACGCCATAGCCGTCGAGCTCACCCGGCAGTTCCTGGTGCAGCTGCGCGACGCGCTGGTGGTGACCGCCGGCGAGGTGGACGCCGATGCCCAAGCCGTGGAGCTGACCCGGCAGTTCCTGGTCAACCTGCAAACCGCCCTGAACGCCACCGCCGCCGAAGTGGATGCCGACGCCATAGCCGTCGAGCTCACCCGGCAGTTCCTGGTGCAGCTGCGCGACGCGCTGGTGGTGACCGCCGGCGAGGTGGACGCCGATGCCCAAGCCGTGGAGCTGACCCGGCAGTTCCTGGTCAACCTGCAAACCGCCCTGAACGCCACCGCCAGCGAGGTAGACGCCGATGCCCAGGCCGTGGAGCTCACCCGGCAGTTCCTGGTGGCTTTGCAGGAGGCGGTGAACCTGACGGCGGCCCTGATCGGCGACACCCAGAACAGCATCAACGGCACGGCCACCCAAATCGAGGCCAAGCGGGTGGAAGTCAACAACCTGACCAATCAGGCCGCAGCGATCGTCTTCAATGGCTCGACCGATTGGCCGACCGTGCCGCCCTTGTCTTCGTGGCATTGCGACAGCGGCGAACTGGACCCGCGTCTGGAATTGGCCTTTACGGGCAACCTGACCACCTGCGACCGACGCGGGATACTCCGTTCGGCTCCACAGGCGGCCAGGGCATTGCACTACGACGCCTTAACAGGAAAATGCCTGGGTCTGCCCGTATGGCCGAGTTCCGAGAATGTGTTGCTTCGATCCGGCAATCTTAGTGTATCACCCTGGGTAGTAACAGGGGCGGGGGCGGTCGCCCAACAGGCCGATGGCTACCTCATTACGCTCGATAACACACAGGCGGACATACTATTTTCCCAGACGAGCGCAATTCCCGCTGCTGGCGAAACCTGGACGGGCTCGATTGTGCTGAAAGCGGGCTCGATAGCCGATATTGGAAAGGAAGTGGTACTGCAACTTCGTCGGGTAGGTGGCACATACATACAGTCTTCCGTTAGTATCGTCCTGGCGGAAGAGTACCAGACAGTTTCGGTCAAGGTGACACTCGGATCGGACAACACAGGCGGGTTGCGATACTGTATTGTTAAGGCAGGAAGTAATCCGGCTGCCGCCATAATAGCGAAAATGCCGGGGCTGGAAAAAAAAACATTGCGCACACCCCACATTCCGACAGCCGACGTGCCTGCTTCGCGTGGCAACGCCTCGGTCTACATGCTGGGCCGTGCCTTCGAGAGCGTCTACGACAAGCGAGAATGGACACAGGTGATCGAATGCGATATGCTGGAAGCGGGAGGGGTGGAAGACTTCTTATACAACACCACCGGCGCACCTAACAGCGTGTACTCGATAAGGCGGTCTGCCAATAGCACTATCGTGATCCTGGTCCGCAGCAACGCGCTGTCGGGCGATTACGTCCTGGGCAGCTTTCCAGGAACAGGGATATTGAAGGTTGCAGCTCGCTTTAAGAAGGGAGCCTTCGCAGCCAGCATGAACGGTGGGGCGGTGGTATCCACCAGCCACAATGACCTGGGCACCAATACGACAGCGGGCTGGTACGGCAGCTTTTCCGGCATTCCCGTACAGGGGAAATATCTACGGGAGATTACCACTTATGGCCCAGGCATCACAGACTCGCAACTCGTAGCCCTTTCACGAATATAAACCAACAAGATTATGGGTTTAACAACCGGAACCAAACCCGAGCAGGTGCCCAATTGGGGGCAGATCTGGCGCAGGCTGCTGGACTACGCCCGGCTTAGGATGCTGTTTCTGCCACAGTTTACGATAGACGAACTGCGGAACACGCGCTACCTACTGGCCAAGGCCGTGCTGGTCACCGACAGCGGCAAGGTGGGCATCTTCTACCGCGACGATGCCGATGCAACGAGTGCCGACGACGGGCAGAACAGCATTCTCACCGCCGACGATACGCCCGTGCGCTTCAAGCGGCGGCTGATCCTTCGCCGATACACGCCCGTAGCCGGAACCGACACGACCATGGAGCTGGGTGCCACCTGCTACGACGACAACTACTTCTACATCAAGACCGGCGCTTCCACGATCAAGAAAATAGCACTAACCGCCCTGTAATATGCAACCGATCCGAATCGACATCCCCGGCGAAAACCCGCTCCGCAAGGACGTATTCGTATGCACCGAATTCTCCGTCAGCCTGGCCACGCGCAAGATCGTGGCGGCCATGCACGTCGAGCAGTTCCACCGCACGGCCACGCCCATGCAGGAGGTGCTGGGAGACGGCACCCCTGGCCCCAACGGCTGGACCCAGTACGGCGAGTGGGAGCCCTACCGCAGGTACCATCCATCGGGGCAGTACCCTGTCCACGTGACCAGCGACACAAGCAAGCTGGTAGACCAGACCTTTGCCCTGGTGGAGCCGGGTACAGAAGGGGCCGTGCCCGAGGTGCTGGCCATCTGGGGCATGCTGGGGGCTCCAATCGAGCAGCTGCTCACCATGCTCATGGGCCGGATGGTCAGCCGGGGCAACCTGGACGACCTGAGCCAGCTGTGAGGACAAGCCGTTCGATTTTCCAAGCCCCTTCATCCCCGTGGTGAAAGGGCTTTTTTTGTCTTTTCCACTCCCCTAAGCAGAGCGCCCGCGTCTGAGAAAAATAATCCGGCCAATACATAATACATCGTATATTACTGTATTACAATACATTAGATAGGTGTCTTGAAAATAGCAGGCAGCGCTATATTGCAGAGCGGAAACAGGCTTGCGTTTTTTGCTGGACAATCCTGAGAAAAACAGCACCCATGGGCCTGGCCATCATTGAGAGCGGGTTTTACGATTTGAGCGAGCAGGTCACCGTACTGGTGGACGAAGCGCCCAACGGTACGAATGTGCTGCTCTACGACGATGTAGCCAAAGAGGAGGGGCTATTGGGTCAAAGTACGACCACACTGGGTAAGGCCACGATCACCTTGGCCACCCCTTTGGAGGCCGGGCAGCGGATCATCGCGTATGTAGGGGCTTTCGGTGAAAAGACCTACGGGGCGGTGAACGTGGCTGAGGGGATCCTCGAGCGCACCGGCTGGAAGGTGCCCGCTACCGTGGACGGGGTGCCCTACGATGAGTACCTGGCCGAAGGCAATGCCCCGATCGCCAGCACCTACGACCCGGACGGATGTTACAACCGCGCGCAGGCTTACGAGACGGATATCGAGTCGCTCGTCCACCAGAAGAACCTTTCGTTCGTCGTCGAGATCCAGAATACCGCCGTGGCGGGCGTGCCCACGGCCATCGCGGTGGTCAAGGAGGTCATCGACGCGCCCAACGGCGTGCTGTACTCCTTCGACGGGGCCACGCCGGACAATGCCAATTCCAAGAGTTATACCGCCAACGGCACCTACAGCGTGCAGGTAACCGACGTGGCCGACGCCGACAACACCGCTGAGGTGAGCTTCGATGTGTCCCTGCTGGCCGCCCCCACGCCGCCGACCTCCGCCATCGACCTGGTGTACTTCGATCCACAGAACACGCCGCAGGGGCCGGTGCTGCTGCTATGGGCCAAGGCGGACTTGGAGGTGGAGTTCTCAGTGGACGGCATCTCCTCGTTTGCCTCCATCCCACCCGGCGAGCAGTCGGGGGGATGGGTGAAGGCGCAGACCTACCGGCCGGGCTTCTGGTCGCGGGGGCTGATCCTGCCCGGCACCGGTAACTACACCGCCCGGGTGCGGATCAAGACCGATACGGCCGATCAGAAGGTTTTCGATGTATATGTGTGAAAATTAAATATAGTACTAATCCTGATACCCATGTCCAGAAAAACAACCGATGGCGGGCAGGCCGAAGAAAAGCGGGCCGAAGCGCAAGTAAAATTCACCGGAGTCTTCAACGGCGACAGCCTTTCATTCGAAGTGCCCGAAGGGCTGGAAGGTACCCTGAGCGTAAAGATCAACGAGCAGCCCTGGGGTAAGTCGCCATTGCAGTCGCCGCTGACGGTGGTACGGGGGCAGCCCCTGCCCGCCACGCACCGCATCAGCTTCAAAGTTCAATCAACCAAACAACAGTAGAATCATGTCAAATCTTAAAGACTTACTGGGGTGCAGCGGCGGCATGAGGATGCTGCGTAGCAACTCCAACCACAAGAATGTCCGCAGCCGCTACGTCGGCCTGGCACTCACCGACCCCGATGCGGTCAAGTTCGGCGACAGCTATTCGCTTGGCGGCTCGTCTGTAACGGTGGACGCCACCAACGTGGCCAAGGTGTTGCGTGATATGGCCTTCAAGGGTGCGGTCCACTTCTTCGGCAATCCGACGATTTCGGGCCGTAAGGGCAAGCCCACCGAGGTGATGACCTCCAAGGCGCGGGGCACGCAGGTGTCGCCCAAGCCAACCGGCGAGGTAAGCGAGAAGGCGGAGTTCGACTTCGAGCACTTCTTCATCAACACGCGCTTCTTCAACGACCTGCGCCAGAATACCCGGGGCCGCGATGTGTTTTTGTTCACCGACCAATCGGTGCAGATCATCCGCGCGCGGGCCAACCAGCCGATCTTCAAGGAAATCGGCAGCAGTGTCGAGGATGACATCCAGAAGACCATCGAGGGCAGCTTCGCCATCGAGTGGAACAGTATCACCGGAGAGTTGGAGCCCTACATGGGGTGGTGCTCGACGATCTGGACGTCAGCGGCCTGCGCTACACCTTCGGCGCGGCTTCGGGCCTGACGAACCTGACGCCGCAGGCGGGCTGTGCGGGCGACTGCCTGACGTACAGCCGCACAGCGGCCGGAGCGGTGGGGTTGACCCGGGTGATCAACGAGGAGGCCGGGGGCTGTGGCAATTACAGCCTGTTCTACAACTGCAACGAGGCGGTTCCCGGCACGGTGACGGCGGCGGTCAACGCGTCGACCGGGGCGGTGAGCATCACCGTACTGCCGGCCGGAACGCACAAGTTCACCGTGGCCTACGAGAACGAGGTGGGCATCTGGGGCAGCTACTGCTTTACGATCATCGCCGCTTAATCATTCGCTTACCGGGCGGGCAGGGGCCCGCCTACTTCATTTTCCTATGCTCAGTTTCAGCCGCCAGATCCAGCCCTACCTCACCCGCACGAGCCTGTCCACCAATACGGACGGGGTGCTCTGTCCCTTCATGGCCGAGGCGGTGGGGGTTAAGGAGGAGTTCGAGAAGGTCTTTGGCGAGCAGTACCCGGAGTACCTGACCAAGAACCGGCCCAATGAGAAGAAGGCCCATAAGAAGTACCGCGCGGAGATCTACCAGAACCCGTTCATTACGCTGCTCGACGATATCGAGGATGCGCTGGACTACATCCGGGAGGCCGACGACTACGCGGTGGTGTGGCCTGACAACGACGAGTCGAGGATGTTGCGCGAGCTGATGGAGCCGCGCGGCGGCAGTACCTGGGAGGAGCATTTCTTCGAGAGCGTCAAGGCCTCCTACATCGCCGATCCAAACGCCGTGCTGGCGGTCCTGCCCCAGGTGCAGCCCACCAGCGAGGTCGAGCGCTACCGGCCGGTGGCTGAGATTATTCCCTCTGCCAACGTGCTGCGCTTCGAGCGCGACCGCTTCGCCGTGCTGGAAAGTGAGCGGAAAAACCTGATCGAGACCGGCAGTACCGCCGTCCGCGACGGACGCATCCTGTACTTCCTCGACGCGGAGAGCTTCACCGTCGCCGAGCAGGTCGCCATCCAGGGTCGGCGGGTGTGGAAGGTGTGGGGGCTGAGCCAGCAACTCGATGCCAGCGGAGGGGTGCGGCAGCTGTTCATGCCGCTACGCCACCAGTGCCGCACGCTGCCCGCCCGCAAGATCGGGCGCAAACTGGCCAAGCGCGATGCCTACGGCAGCGAGCTATACCAGACGCTGCACAAGCGGGTCTATCCGCACATCCGCGACGCCCAGGCCCGCTACAACGACATCCAGATTGAGATCGTCCACCACATCCACGCCCAGGAATGGCGCATCAGCCTGAACAGGTGCAGTGGCAAGGATTGCAAGGACGGGCTGGTGCCACGTCGGGATGAAGACGGGCGGCTGATGCCGGGTGTCAGTGACAACTGCCCTGTTTGCAACGGCACGGGGCAGGACGTGAGCGGGAGCGGGCTTGATGTCTTCATTTATTCCGTGGCCAAGAAAATGGGCTTCACCGACAAGGAGGGCGTGAGCCTGCCGCCCGTACCCGGTGGCTTCATCCCCCGGCCGATCGAGGGCCTTCAGGAGCTCGTGAAGGAATACGAGCGGCTGGAAAAGAAGGTGTATTCGGGCATGAAGATGCTCTTTGCCCTCCAAACGCCTCAGGTGCAGTCGGGGGTGGCCAAGGCCAAGGACCGCGAGGAGATGTACAGGATGTTGGTCAAGCACTCCTCGTATCTGTGCGGGTTGCTGCAATGGGAGCTGGAGATGGGGGGGCGCTGGCTGCTGGCTGGTGATGCCGACAACGGCATTCCTTCCGTCGTCATGCCGATCCGCTTCGACCTGAGCAACGCCGAGGAGACGCGGGAAATGCTCAACGACGCCAAGAAGAACGGCTATGCGACCGAGACGATCGCGCTGCTGGAAAAGAAGGTGTTGGAGGATAATACCAGCAAGGACAGCGACTACTCGAAAAGTTACCAGCTCCGCACGGTGCTCGACCCGTTCCTCTACCTGTCGTACGAAGCCAAGATGTACTCCTTCGCCTTTCTGCCCCGGGTGGCTGAGATAGGCAGCGAGAGCTACAAGAAGCTGGTGAAGGACTTCATGTTCTCGATGTATTTCGACCGCAACCTCAACCGGGCCCTGCTTTCTAACGAGAACTTCCTCGACCTGCCGCTCAAACAGCAGGAGGCCATTCTTCGGCAGCTGACCGATGAGGTTTCGGTGGATATACCGACGATGCTACTGCCGGATATCGTGCTCAATGCTCCGGTGGATATCAAAAATAACAAGCAGCTGTGATGGAGGAATTCGAAGAAATAGCGCAGATGGACGAGGAGCTCGAAGGGTTCCTGGAGGGATGGGGCGACCGGCTGACGGGTCTGAACGGGCTGCTGCTGGATCGGCTCTACGGCTATGTGGACCTGATCGATACGGCGGCGCCGGTGTCGCTGAGTTTGATGCTGCTGATGCGGATCCGCACGGAGGTACCTGGTTTCCTGGCCTCCACCGACTACGGCACCCTGGTGGGCGATCTGCTGGAAAAAATGGATACCTCACTGGAAACGGTGGGGCGGTACCTGGCCAGGGTGTACCCCGACTCGGGAGCCGACATCCTGCGCATGAAGTCGGAGATCCGGATGGCCGCCCAGAGCGTGCGGGCCTACCTGCTGGGAGCGGGCATCGAGGCGACCTACATCAGCCCGATCGAGGCCGTGCTGCAACAGCACATCCTCACCCGTAGCACGAAGGCCGAGTTCCGTAGGTCGCTGCGGGAACTGCTGGTGCGGGAGGGTTTGAGTACCAAGGCCGTGAGCACCTATGCCTCCGATGCGCTCTACCAGTTCAGCCGCAGCTATACGCTCAATGTCAGCGAGTCGGTGGGGGCTCGGTACTTCTACTACATGGGCGGCCGGATCAAAACCACACGGGGCTTCTGTAACAGTCGCCTGGGCCGGGCCTACCCCAAGAAGGAGGTGGAAGGCTGGGCGGCGCTGAAATGGGCCGGACGGATTCCCGGTACGACGGCTCAGAGTATCTTCTGGTACGTGGGCGGCTATAACTGCCGCCACCGGTTATTGCCCGTCAGTAAGGCCATGTACTTATACATCAATAACCAGATGGCTACATGAGTAGGCTTTTCGCGCATTTCACAGACAGTGTAGAGTGGCTGCTTTCGCAGTGGTGGGGCTTTGGGGCCTATCTGGCCCTCTCCTGGATTACCTACCACGCGTGGGGCTGGGACGGGATAGACCGCTTCACCTACATGGCCAACGGGGTGCTGGTGATTATGCTGCTTAACAATGCTCGCCGGGACTCGAAAGCCACCCACAAGAAGCTCGATGCCGCTGACCCACAGCATCACGAGGGCCTGGAAGCCCGCACCGAAGAAGAAATAGACCGCTGTGACTAGCCTAAAGTATGAATGATTTTACCTGTATTTCAATCAATAATTTTTCAACAAACCAATACGACTATGTCAAAAGAATCAGAGGCTAAGGCTGCCGCCGAAAAGGCCGCCGCCGAAAAGAAAGAAGTTACCATTGAAGAGGCCAATGCGTTGAAGGCCAAAGCGGAGGCCAAAGCCGCCGAGGTGGCTGAGACCGACAAGGAGGCCTATGAGGAAATGAAGGGAAAGGACGTGCCGGCCGAGTACATCGATCCCGCCAAGGATGCCGCCGCCAAGGCCGAAGCCGAGAAAAAGGAGGCTGAAGGACAGGCACAGCGTGATGCCGCCGACAAGTATGCCGCCGACAAGGCCGCCCTGGAAAGGAAGATGGCCGCCGAGATTGCCGCCGAGCAGGCGCTGGTGAAAGAACAGGCTGAAAAGGACGCCAAAAAGGCCGCTGCCGACGCATCGGAGAAAAAGCTGTCCGCGCAGAAACGCTACGACGAGGCACCCTACAATACCACCGTAGTGTATGAATGCGACGGGCCGGATACGCGTACGGTCGACGGAGAGTCCGAAGTCGTGGTCGCCAAGCTCCGCCCGAGTTGCACCAAGGGCCACTGGGAGGAAATGCCCCGCTGGGAGAAAGGCGCCCGTAAGGGTCAGCCGATGTACCTCGACAACGCCCGGCTGATCGGCTTCATCGAAGGCGGTGAGCTGGTGGAGTTATAAGTATGAATTATTGACGAATAAATATTAACAACTGGCCGAGAGGGAGACTTCCCGGCAATCGTAAAAAACTAACCGGCCTTCGGGCAAATGAAATGAAAAAGATAGTGTCATCATTATTACTGGCCGCTAAGGCAATTGGATTAAAATTCACCGAAGAGGAAACGCAGAAACTCGAAGCTATCGAAAATGAGGACGAGCTGCTTCCGTACTTCGACAAGCTGTCGAACCAGATCCCGGTCTTCGCCACCGAGCAGAAAAAGGCCGGGCAGGCGGAAATCTACAACAGCATGGACGCCAAGCTCGACGAGAAGCTCGAAAAGCTGAAGGACGCCATCGGTGAGGAAAAGTACAACAAGATCAAATCCACCCAAGGGGTGGCCAAGCTGGGTATGCTGGCCGACGACTTCACCGAAGTGCTTGAGGCCACCAAAAAGGCCAAGACCACCGGAAGTACGGAGGATGGCAAGGCCGCCAACGCGATGATCATCGAGCTGACGGGTAAGCTGAAGGCCGCCGAGGAATCCGGTAAGACTGCCCTGGAAGCCAAGGAGAAGGAGGTCGCGGGCCGCTACGAGACGCGGCTGATGAACGAGGCGCTGTTCACGAAGGTGTCCGGCGTGAAGGATCTGGCGGGCGAGTACGCCAAGGAGGAGATTATCCGCGGGGTGATGATTCCGAAGGTGCATTCACTGGCCAAGTCCAAGAAACTCACCATCAGCCGTACCGAGGATGGCAGCTTCGAGTTGCTCAACGAACAGGGTACACCCCACGTCGACGGCGCCAAGCACTACGGCATCGACGACCTGCTGCTGGACGCCACGCGCGACTACGCCCGAAAGTCGGACGGCGGCGGACAACAGGGCACGTTCGATCCTGGAAAGGGGGCGGCGAAGGCCGGATCGTCGGTAGCCGACCAATGGCAGACCGAATCAATGGGCTGAGGGCCGCAGGTGCGGCCGTAGGTACCTAATTAAGTAAACAATTAATTCTGATAATAGAAACTATGGCAAACAATGTGAACCTGGGCACGGCCCGGGTACTGACGGCGGCAATCCGCCACACGATCAACAACGATTACAAGTTCAACACCCTGGGCGCGGTGGCGGCGGTGCAGGATCCGGCCTTCAACGAGATCCGAGCGGCGATCAACCCCAAGATGATCACCGACAGCACCTCCTTGGCCTGGCGCAACATCGGTTCCCGACAGGTGCCGATCCTGCACGTGGACGTGACCTACAACCCGCAGGGTGCGGGTGGTGCGGTGCTGACCGAGCGGCTGCGGGTGGACCCCGCGCCGGTGGAGGCCGGTGCCGCCACGACGCTGACGGTCAAGTACGACTACCACGTCGAGAAGCACTTCAAGCAGGACGTGCGTAAGGAGCTGCTGGAACCTCGGGCCCAGCAGTACATTGCCGACTACCTGGCGGGTAAGATGCGCCTCGACGCGACGCTGTCTGGCTATCTGGGCAACATCGGCGCGAAGATGTACCGTGATATGGAGCCATGGCTGTTCCGGCCCTACAACAAGTACGTTCTACAGCAGCTGATCGCCCGCGTGGGCAAGAACAAGGCCTATCCCGGCACGGTGCTACCCACAGCCGCCGCT
Source organism: Salmonirosea aquatica (assembly GCF_009296315.1). Taxonomy (NCBI): domain Bacteria; kingdom Pseudomonadati; phylum Bacteroidota; class Cytophagia; order Cytophagales; family Spirosomataceae; genus Salmonirosea; species Salmonirosea aquatica. The sequence continues at coordinate 5,890,430 of NZ_WHLY01000002.1, read as the reverse complement.
CCGCTGGTGCTGGTCAACGGCTACGAGGCCAAGGGGCCAGGCGATGTGGCATTGATCGGCCCGCGCGAGGTGCTGATGAATACCCGTACGATGAACAAGTTCGGCGGCAAAGGCGTGCTGATCGGCGGTGGCGCATGGATGCGCTGGCACCGCAGCATGGCCTACATGGTGGCCAATAACGACGGGGTGGACTTTGCCAAGGTCTACGCCCAGCTACCCTGGGTGTTCTACTACGACGAGGACATCGACACCGAGTACGGGCAGGATCAGGCGATCTACATCGATCCGGGCGCGGTGGCCTTCGAGCAGGTTTCGGCCCACGACCGTTCCTATACCTACCTCAAGGACGAGGATTTTGAGAACTACGACACTAGTTTGGGTATGGCGTACCTCAGCATCAACCAGTTCTCGGGCGAAATGGAGCCAGGGCAGGTGAACGTACCTTCGGCCCTGCCCTTCGCCCTCGACCTTCGGGTGCAGCGCGGCATGGATGTCAACGACCTGCCGACCAAGATCTGGAAGCCCAGTATCAGCGCCGGTAACTTCATCCGTCCCCTTGGCTTTTTTACATCTGATGCAAGCAACGTCTTCAAGGACGTCAGCGGGGTGTTCGGCTTCAAGATGGTCACCTACACCGCGCCCTAAGCAGGCGGCGCAACCTAAAAACCAGACAGCCCGGCCGTATGTCCGGGCTGTCTTCAAATTTAAAACTCATGAAAAAATTTGTGAACTGTCTAGTGCTGGGGCTCGTGTGGTCGGGGGCGTGCCTGGGGCAAAGCGTGATTCCCCCCGGCCGGATCGCCTCCGAAGCCTATGTGAGGCAATACGTCGATTCGGTACTGGCCAAGCAGCCCCCCGTAGTCGTTTTGCCTCCCGTTATTCCTTCGCAGCCCGTTCTGGAACCCTGCAAGGCCGGTCCCGAAATCCGGAGCATTTCCAGTGTCACGGAGCAGTCGCTGGTCGTGGTCTTCCACGGCGAGAAAGTACTCGGGATGGATTTTCAGATCCTGCAATCAGGTACCCCGAAGCGCACAGGCAAGATCGAGCCGAAGTCCAATACCCTGACGCTCGGCTACGAAACGCTGCCTGCGGGTATCTACACCCTGCAACTGATCGCAAACACCTGCCGGGGTACCTCGGAGCCACGGGAATTCACGGTCCCGAAATCCGTGGGGGAAATCCCGACACCCGTACCGGACCGCACCTTGGGTGCACGCTACACGTACGTGGGCCGCACCGACACGACTTACCTGGACATCGTCTTGACACCGACTGACAACGGCTATCTGATCACCGATCGGGCTCCCTTTCCGCTCCGCTCCGGATTCGAGTACTGGTACGCCATCAACAACACGGTGATCAAGAGTGCGACGCCGCTGACTAATTACGCCTACCATTCCCGGACGGGAGTGTTGTCGATCACGAAACATCATTACGTCCGGGGGCTGGACTACACCGCCCGCTGGAACGTCACCGAGCCAGCCAACACCTGGTACCAGCCCAGCGCCTCCTACACCTGGGGTACCCGCTCGGATGTGGGCGGGCAGTCCATCATCCTGCTGAACAGCGACGATGACGCTGCCGGTGACTTGGCCTGGCTGGACATCACCCCGGGCTGGTACCAGGGCGAGCACACCATGAGCTGGCCCTACCGCGCGCCGGCCAATACGATTTCATCCGGAAAAATGCTGGGCTTCAACGCTAGCGTGGCAGGCGTTTCCAGCCAACTGCGCCTGAGCCGGGGCGAAACGCACGTGACCGATGCCAGTCTGCCGCTGCAACAGCAGCTGGGCCGCGTGGTGGGCTGCCGGGTGCTGGGCATCACCACCACGACCGGCAGCCGCGACTACTACCGCGCGGCCGCCGATCGCTGGCCCCTGCACGGGGCGGCCGCCTTCGAGACCAACGAGGGCGAGATCTGGCTGCCGCATGGCTCCGCCCAGGTGCGCCAGATCATGGAGCGCCTCACGGAAAGATACAAGCAGGCCGGGTACCCGTATTTCCTGAGTCCGGACTACGGCGGCTACGGTTTCATGACCAAGCCGATCTGGGAGGCTGATATACGGTGGAAGTACAGTGCCAGTGCTCCGGAGCTGATCATCCGGGATGAGTACTTCCGATCCTTCGGCACCACCATCAACACCGTGAATGTGAAAAACTACGGCAACGATCCGGTCGAGTTTCCGCGCTCCGTTTTCAACCGAATTTCCCACTACGAGATTATTAAGCGCGCCGGCTACCAAGCCATCGGCTTCACCTGGAATTTTCTCGAAATCTTCCAGCAGGGCTACGCGCCCGGCTTTGCCTGGCAAAACAACATAGCGGGCCATACCGTCCTAACCTCTTCGCTGGCCGTACTGCCTTATGAAGAAGCCGTTTCGGACGGTTTCATAAGTATGTGGTATGGCGACGGGCTATGGGTGTGGGATGGCCAGGCCACCCGCAACCGCGATGCGACCACCCTGAATTTAAGCTACAATCCGGCGAAAACATCCCTGAATGGATTGAGAATCCGGGCCGACCGGAATAGTTTCGAGGGCGAATTCCAACCCGAGCCGGATGCCGCCCTGGATGGCTTCTACGTCGGAGCCGTGACACTGCCCAGCCAGTGCCAGGCCACGGAGGGCGGTGAGCGCAGGTACCTGCCTTTTTCCATCGATGGAAAAAACTACAGTACCGAAGCTGACGGCTCCGACGTGCTGACGGCCAACCGCGAAAAGCGGGGCATCTGCCAGGTGCGCATAAAGGGTAACCAGGCTACAGTATTTTTCCTGGACCCTTACGCTGGGCTGGAATGGCGGAATTTCTCAGTAATGATCAACGGGAAAACCTTTACCGGCCGGGTATTCGGCAAGCGGCCCCATGTGGCCAACCTGATGCTATGAAGCCCATGCTCAACAAAATACTGCTGGTGTGCCTGGTGCTGACCAGCATCGCCTACGCAGTGACGATGTGCCAGAACATCAACCTGCGCGAGCGGGAACGGATACTGGAAGCCGATACCAGCCGCAAGGGCGAGGCCCTGCGCCAACTAACCGACCTGTACAGAAATGAAAAGAAACGCGATTCTGTGGCTCACCCTGGCCTGTACGGCGAGTATCCTTCCCTGGATGTGCTTCGGGCAAACCGGACCCGCTTCGGGCTCCCGGCAGGAACCCCTGCCAACCGCTAGCCCGTTGCCGGGTGCGGTGTACATGCTGGAAGGCGAGCGCTTTCCGTTTCCGGCCGGAGTGGCCGTCAGCGAGCGGCAGTGGGAATACGAGCGGCGGCAGCGGACGATCACGCGTACGGTGCAGCTGGCCGTGGATGCGCAGCTGCCGCCGGTGACGGCCCCCTGCGTGTGTCCGCCACCGGCCCGTCCACCCCGGTGGGCGTGGGTGAGGCCCGCCCTGCGCGGATTCGGGGCCGGGGTGTTGGCTGGGGCGCTTCTGATCAACATGCGCTGATAAAACCCACTTAAAAATGCAGAGGATAACGACAATGACGGACATGGCAGCCAAGCTAATTGCCGGATACGCGGTGGCAATCGGCACCTATTTCTCCAACAGCGGGATATACGGTGCGATTCTGGCGCAGGCTGACAGCCTCATGCAGGCGGTCTCCAATCAGTTCATGTTTGGTATTTTCCCCTCGGAGTACTTCTCCATCCTGCCTGCCGTGATTTCGTTCATCGGGAATATCTGCTATGGGGCCATTATGATTTTTGCCGAATGGGAGCGGCAGGACAGGGGGGAGGCGAGCACCCGGAGAATGGGAAGGAAGGGATACCTCATTCTTGCCTTTCAGCCTTTCGTTGCCTGCATACTCACCTTCGTCGTCGTCGGGATAATGAAGTCCGTGACAGGGGATAGCTGGCTTTCAATCGGCAGGCCCAGCGAGATGGTGTTGGGCCTGATTTGCGGTTTCTACTTCACCTACTTGACCCGAAAGGAGTTCCTGGATTCCACCTTTAAAAAGTATGTCCGGAAAGCCGTCCTGGGCGATGATGAGGGCCAAGCAAAAACGACCGAACCATGAATAAGATTCAGACCATTTTCGATAGAATGAACCCGGTCGAGATCGGGGTTCTGGTGATGGCCATATCGCTGACGTTTGTTCTGTACGGCACGTTCATCTTCATTCTATACAACGCAGATAACAAGAGAAGGAAACTGTTCTGGCTGATCCTGATTCTGTTTTTTCTGACTACGATGGCCAGGATCGTGCTATGCAGTACAGGGTTCATCAAGCCGGGGTTCAATCTGTTCTGGGATACGCTCTGGCAGGCTGGAATTGTCCTCTACCTGGTGCTGTACGTCCACAGGACCTACGTCAGGAGCCAGTACATGAAATCCGAAGGCCCTGACATTACGCAGGCTGTTTTTTTCGATACCGACGCGCTTTTGCAGGATTTGCGCCATGAGGGTGCGATTGAATACTCCGGAATGAAGATAGAGTTACTATCTAACGAATACTTGGGCGTCGTTGCCTCGATGCGCGTGCAGGTACTGGAGAACATGGAGTTCCCCTATCACTACCACAAGTACACCGAGACGATCAGGATCGAGGCGGGCATGGCCTCGGTCAACGGCCACGCCCTAACCCCGGATAGCGAACCGCCCATCATCCCGCCCTACACCGTGCACAACATGAGCGCCCTGGCCGGGACGGTGTTCGTCTCCCGCCTGTACGACAATGTACCATCAACGCCTTTGTAAACATGAAACTGACCGACCGTTTATCCGACCACTTTACCCTGGGCGAGTTGCTTGACTCGGACACCGCCATCAGAATGGGATTCGAGGAGCAGTTTGAGCCGCCCGCCCGCATCATCGAGAACCTGACCGCGCTCTGCTTGAATGTACTCGAACCCCTGCGCATCAGCCTGAACGTGCCACTGCGCATCACGAGCGGGTACCGGTGTCCGCGCCTGAATGGTGTGCTGCCGGGAGCTTCCAGCACAAGCCAGCACCTGCTGGGCCAGGCGGCTGACATCAAGTCACTGTACGTGACCAACCGGGAGATCATGGAGCGGATCATCGCCTTGAAGCTGCCCTTCGACCAGTGTATTGCCGAGCATCCCGACAGGCATGGGGAACCGAGCTGGATACACGTGAGCTTCGGCCCCCGCAACCGGAGGCAGGTCATGCGGGCCATTGGGAAAAAGGATGCGCCTCGGTACGTTTCAGGGCTGGAATAGAGATCTTAGTGTGTATAATTCGATTTAGTAAGTACAAAGGGGGAGCCGGTGGCTCCCTTTTTTGTTTTAGGTACCGCTTGAAAGGTTTTATTATCAATTAAATGTTCATAATAAGTATTTAGGGTATAGGATAAACTTTATGTGACCAAAGTTTTTTATAAGTAACACCAACTAAAACCCTCTATCATTATGGCTTGGCGATTTAGAAAGAGTGTAAAAATCATCCCCGGGGTGAGGCTTAATTTCAGTAGCAGAGGTGTAAGCACTTCGATCGGAGTAAGGGGAGCTGGGCTAAATTTTTCGAACCGCGGCGTGTACGCGTACGCCAGTATTCCGGGCACAGGGCTTTCATACAGGGAAAGGATTGGAGGAGGGCGAACGCCTGCTCGCAAAAATCAGCTCACCAACACAAACGAACACTATCTTCCGGACACGCTTGTACCTCGAGAATTCGGGTACCAGGAACTGCCTGATAATATAATCAGCCTTGATGTACAAGAAATCACCAGCCAGGACATGCAGGGAATCAAGGATCTGATACTGGGAACGCACGAGCAGCGGACAAGCATCCAAGACAGCATACCTGGGGTAAAGAGAGCTATTATATGGTCAAAGGTAAAAATCGCCCTGAGTTATGTATTTTTAGTCAGCCTAATTAAAAAAGCAATAGCTCAGGAGATGAAAGAGGATTTGGAGTCTCAAAAAGAGGTACTTGCTGCGCTCGAGGAACAGCTTGAAGAATCGGTAGTCAGACTGGAAATTGAGTTTGATGATTCCATTAAGACCAAATATGACCGCATGGTGGAGGGTTTTAGGAAACTCACAACTTCGGAGAAAATTTGGGATGTTACGGGTGAGTACTGGGAGGATAGGGTAAAAACACGTTCGGCAGCCTCTACCCTAGTAAAACGACAACAGGTGCGCATTGGAATGAAGCATCTGTCAGACATCCGATCCGACTACGAGCCGCTTTATTTCCAAAATGCCAATGGTGCCGACCTATATATTTACCCTAATTTCATGGTGGCCTACAAGGGTAAAGTGGAGTTTGCGGTGATCGGGTATGATGAGCTCAATTTTGTTTTCTCCTCAGTGCGGTTCGTAGAGACGGAGAGGGTGCCATCGGATAGCAGAATCATCGATACGACTTGGGCGAAGGTGAACAAAAATGGAAGCCGTGACAGGAGGTTCAAAGACAATTACCAGATTCCGATAGTGTGTTACGCAGAACTACAGCTCGCGACGAGCACCGGTCTTAGAGAGGCGTATCAGTTTAGTAACTACGAGAACGCCCAGGCTTTTTCCTCTGCATTGAGTGACTACCAGCAGACGATTAAGAAACTGAAAGCTATAAAGGAAAAGTAGGTACAGATTTTCAAGTAAATAATATTAGGTTAACTCAATTAATCATGTTTCATAGTTTTGAAATACAGCATGGAGTATTAGTATTTCGGGATTGTCCGGACGAGTGCCCCGAGTGCCACCATTCCGTGTTTCCACTAATTAAAGGAAACAATTATTCATATATTCCTCTTGAACCGGACAATGGCATGGAGATTTATCTTTTCATGGAATGCCCTAGGCCCAGTTGTAAGGTATGCTTTTCGACTAGATACTCATTTGTAATCAAAGCTGGAAATAATTACGTTTTTGACTATGACTGGATACAAACCTTTGCACTCAAGACTGTTGAGTTCTCTGACACCATTAACAAAATATCCGAATCATTCGTCGAGATTTACGGTCAAGCGAACCAAGCCGAGCAGTATAATCTTGATAAGGTGTGTGGGGTCGGGTATCGTAAAGCCCTAGAATTTTTAATAAAGGATTACTTGATTTCAATTAAGGCCGATAAAGCAGAGGAAATTAAAAAGAAATTTCTGGGGATTTGTATCAATGATTACATTGATAACACCAATATTAAACTCGTGGCTGAGCGGGCAGTTTGGCTGGGTAATGATGAAACCCATTATATAAGAAAGTGGGTGGATCATGATGTTGAAGACCTGAAAGGTCTCATTGAGCTTACTGTTCGCTGGATCGAAATGGAGGTAATGACAAAAGAAATTGAGAAGCGAATGGTAAAGGGTATCAAGTAAACACAGGATCATCCACAAACCGTAACTCGATGCGCCGGAGCTGGCATTGGTTGAGGTTGGCCAGGGCGGTGTTGAGCAGGTCAGGGATGGGATGGTAGCTGACGTACATCAGGCGGATGTCGTCCATCGTGGTACCCTCCTCGTAGAGCGTGGGGGTATTGGTGGCGTACAGGCCCCGGTCGAGCAGGGCAGTATCGACGAAGGTGTCTTGGTTGAAGATAAGGACCTTATATACGTTGTTCATTATTGAATGAAATCTATGGATTTCTTAGAGTCAATTCCAGCGCACCAAATTTTGAATAAAAAATTGGTTATATGCATCTACCTGTAAAGGTATGTTGCTGAATATCTGGTTGTATCGTAAAGATAAGTTGACGGAGTTTACCCTTCTGCTAAGAATGGTATCCATCTCATTCTGATTTATAATCCTTTTGGTAACTACCTGTAGATTCTCATACAGAAGCCAAGTTGCTTGCTGTAAAGTTGGATCATGATATACAACCTCTATTTTTCCAGCAAATTTTAACCATGGCAATTCCATCTCTTGATTTCCATTTAGCGAATAGCAGGCAATCCACCCCGAAACTCCGTATTTCGTAAAGAACCTAATGCTTACGTTTCTCGCCGCAGCATTACTGCAATTGACTAATCGCCAATTGTCGTCGCCTCTGACTGCGAAATCAAGAATGGGACTCATCTGAAATCTGTTGAAAGTGTCCGTCGATCGGAAAACCAGAAAAGAAATATACCCGATCAGGAGTACATTCACCAGATTTATGAAATAGCCGTTGAAGGTTGCAAAATTTGAGAACTCATTCAACTGAGCCACATGAACACCTGTTTTCAAGCTGAGGAGCAGGATGGTTCCGTAGCAAATGAATCCGCCCAGTATCAAAACTATACAGGCAACGAGTATTTTTTTATATGAGTCCTGATCCATTGTTCTGCCTCTGCATTATCTAGAATTTATCCTACTCCCAAGATATACTTTTTTATTATTATTCTGACAGCGGAATTACTTAGCCCCTACTACTGAGGTGTCGTTAACTTTTGAGGTAGGGGGTGGGATACTTACTTGTGGTAGCGTTCGACATCATGCTCGGAAACCCAGAACCTGGAGAACTTTTCATTCAAAGCACGAAGCTCCCTGCCATACCGGTCGGTGCTGAAATTGTGTCCGAAGTTGAGCTTGCGGATGCGGGCCCGTAGACGCTCGTCGCGATCGGGACCGAAGTAGAATGTGCAGGCCCAGGGCGTGGCGTTGGGAGAGCAGTAGAGCATGATCGGGTGGATATCAGGCGAGCGGGTAAAGATCCGGAACGTGATGTAGCCGTAGCGTCGGGTGCTGATCTGGATGGCGTAGTGCATGGCGTTTCCGCCGTAGACCCTAATGTTCTTGAAAGGGCGGTAGGGAGAGCCGTACTTCTTAGTAGGCCGCTGGAAGATGCTCCACTTGTCGGTAGTCAGAAAGAGCGGTTGGAGCGGGCGGTGGAATGTCCACACGCTCAGCCACAGACGGCCGGAGAACAGCAGGCTCAGCCGCTCTCGGAAGGAAAGCTTCCAGCAGGTGATGATTTCACCCTGGGGATTTTGGGCGATGTGGGCGGGCAGGGGCTTGTACTCCGGCTGATCTTTGGCGATGATCTGGTTTTGTTCGGGGAATTCGACCGGTTTCATTGATTTGATTTTAAGATTTGTTCAGTTTTGAACCTACCCAAAGGCCGTTTCCAGCCAGTGGGTAGGGTTGTTTTCCGTTTTTGGGAAACTTTTATTGACCGTAGTCCCACGTACCATCGTCGCCCTCATCGTCTTCATCCTCATCATCCCCCATATTGATTAGCTTGCCGGATTGCTCAAGCTGCCGCTCGAACATCTTCCTGGCATCCCAGGCATTTATCGGCTGTGCTCGTATCTGTTGGGCCATGTGGCGGGCGACCTCTTCGGTGACGGGATTGATGGCGTAGATAGCCTTGTCGGTGAGCAGCCTGGTAAAGGCCGGGCTGTCGGGTAGCTCGGGTACGTCGATACGGATGAAGCTGGATCCGCCCAGGACCTGTTCGCTGAGTTTTCCGGCGATCTTCTGGTGGCCCATGAGTTCTACCAAGGCCCAGAATTCGGTGGTGGTTGTTTGATCTTGCATGGTATTGGGGCTAGTTGATTGATTAAGATTTTCGGTAGTTTGATCGATAGCTGGTATTGGAAGCCTAGGGGCTCGGAGCTGTTTCCACTGGATCGGGGGGAATGGGCAATATCCGTATTCAGCAGCGAATGCGTCATTCAATCCTTGGGCTTCATCGGGAGGGGTTGGCTCCCACTTGGGTTCCCAGTTGCTATTCATAAATTGACTCACGGGTGCTTGGTAATTCTTGTAATTTCCACATCGATCAGGTTCTTTGCCTGGGTAAGAAATTCCAGGTGGCCGGTCGCCCGCTCGATCGGTAACGGTGGCTGGGCTACCCAGGCCGGGTTCACGTCTTCGGGGAACATGCGGCCGTCGATGGTGTACCAGTCCTGGGTATTAAACGATTCGATGCAGAGCGGAAAATCAGCCTGTGGGTTGATCTCCCTGACGACACCCTCCCAGCCGTGCAGCAGGTGGTACACCGTAGTACCGACCTTTATTCCGTGCAGGTTCCTCATATTAGATCCTGTTTGACATGTGAATAGGTATTGTCGGGATTCTTAACCCACTTCCGGGATTTGTTGATCAGGATTTTTTCCTGGAAGGCTTCGAGAATTTGCAGAGGCGTTATGCCTGCCCGCCCCGCACTATCCAGCAGGCACATGAGCGCATCAGCGTACTCCATCGGATCAGGCTTGCCATCGAGCAGGTTTTGCTCGATGGCATCGGCTTCTTCACGCAGCTTGTAGATACTGCTTAGGGCGGTGGCTTCCGGGAAGGTTTCTGCGGCCCATTTCATGCGGGCCTTTTCAAGGTGGATGATCGAGAGCGGTTCGATGATCCCTTCAAGGGTCCATCCATTGCCGACAAACCCATCAAAACTTTCATCGCTCTCAACAATAGCTTTCATTTCATCCTCAGCGAGCAGTTGAAGCTCACCGCCAGGATGCTCAATCAGGTATCGGGTAGGTTGCATGGGTTAAACAGGTATATCGTTTGGGGTGACGGGGTTGGGGAATTCACGCACTTTCAGTTTGTTGAGGCTGTCCGGCCATTCGTCCATATCCCCGCCGTGCCGGTCTTTGAGGCCGTACTGCTTGGCCAGGTGGGTACCCAGCTGCTTGACGAAGACCGGAATCTCATTCCAGACCAGCTCGTCCACCAGATACCGGATCCATTCAATATCACAGGGGCGGTAGCGGTAGTTTCCGGTGTCATTTCCCTATGGTTGGATTCTTGGTTTTACGTCGATCAGTTTCCATCCTTTTGTGCTTTTTCGATTACCATCTCTCATTCCATAAATATGAGCAACCATCAACCCATTGTCCCTTGCAAACTGAGATGGGTTGATGGTTTGGTGTATTTCACCATCAGGAGATTGAAGGATGTACACGTTTTTGCATAAACCATCTACTCGATTCTTTTCCTGTTCAGCGGTAATTTTTCGACCTTTAAGAGAATTTGAAATTTGAGCCCGCTGCTCCAATGGTATGGGTCTGCCTTTGTATAGTTCGCGTGCATAGTCATAGTAAGAACTTGGCCTTTTTTTAGCTATTGCAGACATCTTGCGCTTTGTTTCGTCAGACAAGGCTCGATTTTCTGCGCTGATAGCGACGTTGTACCCAATGGCGCGATTACAACAATCGGTACTATCTATCCAATGCTGTTCTCTTGACTGTAAGTCATATTTATTGGCAACAAACTCTACCACTTCAAAAACAAAGGATTCAGCGCCATACCTTTTAAATGCAGAAGCCAAGTGAGCATTTGGGTGAGTGCCTTTTATTAGTTTATGCCTATGAATCCTTAACCTAGATTTCAAATTCACCGAACTGCCTACGTAGATTTTGCCTGAAACAAGGCAGGTGATTTTATATATTCCAGAATCCCCTTCTTTAATTTTTGTTAAAGATTTCATAGCCCTACTTTTACGGTAATTGATAATGTAAATATACCGCATTTATACCGTAAAATCGACATGGCAAATAAGAAAAAAACATCGTTTACATTATCAGAAACAGCGCTGGAACTGCTAAAAGAGATTGCTGACAAAAAGGGTCTAAGTCAGGCTTCGACACTTGAAGTACTAATCAGAGAGGCATCCAAAAAGAAGGATTCGTAGCTAACCAATTTGTGGTTAAATTTTGAAATCCTGCGACACTTCTTTGGCGACATATCTGAGAGAGGGCTTATCCTCTTCACAAACTCGATTGTAAAGTCCACTTTTAAGGATTTCACAAGCCTGTTCTTCATTGTCAGCATTGCAGACAATTTGGTGCATAGGTTCAATCCCCATTGGAAGGAAACAACCGACAAGGTACCTGATATTGGTCTTTTTCATATCCAGCCCCCGTTTCCAAAAATGGGATCACAGAACTCACACCAGCCTTTTGTTTCCTTATGCTCCAACAGCTCGGCTCTGGCGCGCTCCATCCAACCTTTGGCAGCCTTAGTCGAACCGCTCCATTGCATATGCGCATAGGTCTGATAGCACCTATCACAGACGAAATAATACTCCGCCTGATCGGTGAAGAGAACACCCATACTGTCGCCAACCTGGACAAAATCGTTCGGGTCTTTGTCAGCATAGGTTTGTACGGCTATAAACCCACCCGGCTCCCCTCCAATAGGGCGTGCAGTGTCCAACCACCACTTTGTAGGTTTTCCGAATTTTGAATCAGGTTCCTCGCCTATGGCTTCGGCAGTAGTAAGAACAAAACGTTTATTGTTTTCCATAACTTTTAGTTGGGTTGATTGTGAAAGGGTGAATGCTTCCTGAATTTGGCAATGGCATCCTCTATCGCAGGATGTGTAACGTAAGTCGGGTAACGGTCATCTTTGCCAGCCTCATGTTTCCTTTTCCAAATGCTGAGTGAAACATACATGTGGTTTCGGGGACTAACCCTACCACGATAAGCTCGGTCGTGGCACATCAGGACGAACCTTGTCAAGTCATCATAATCAAAGGTGCTCAGGTCGGCGTGGTGGCGAATCTGGTATCCACATCCAAACGGTTCAATCTTTTCGCTGATATGATGTTCGCCACGGTAGAATTCGGCAAAAAATTCTTTGGCTTCCTCGTAGGTCATTTGCTCCTCCATTCCGCTTCGGTCTTTTTCATAACTATTCTTCGATCATATAGGGTGGTACTCCATTTCTACGGGCGTTGTCCAAACAGTCGGTACGGTTATGGTACGGCTCGGTGGCACCGCCGACGGTACGGCTGTTGGGGGCTATACGCTTCCAGCGGAATTGACCGCTCCGGGTTTTCACCAACTTGAACATGTCATCCTCACCGATCAGGGGCTGGCCGTCATAGATATGCTCGGCCGTATCATGAAGATGATTCAGTATGGCCTCGGGAGTTTCGCTGGGATAAAGCTCCATCAGCTTACTAAGGGCTGCCGTAAGGTAGCGTCCCTCGTGGGTGCCGGTGTTGATTTGGTTGACGGTGAGTTTTCTCATGGTATTGGGATTTGGTTTAGTGAATTTGCTCTTTGTTGCAGCCTTTGACCGTATGCAGCGACACGAAGGCCGCGCTCTGCCGTGCAAACTCCTGGATGGGTATAGGCATTCGGATTTGGGTGGTTTCTTCACAGACATGACAGCGGATGGTGAGAAATCCGTTTTTGGTGGGGCCCGTGTGTTGATTGCAGATTTTGGGTTTGGTGGCCATGGGATTACGGGGTTTCGACATTCAACAATGATTGATATTCCAATTCCATTGTGGCCAATTCGCACTGCAATTCATCAATCCTTGCCAAGGCCGGTGACCACCATGGATCTTCCTCGATGGGAAATAAGGAATTCCATTTTTCGCGCGCTTTTCGCATACGGTTCCGTATCTCCGTAACCTTGCCTTTTTTATTTGTAATCCTATCCCGCAAGCGCTTAGCTTTGATTTCATTGGCTGTTCTGGGATCGGCTTCGTAGCTTCCTATCAGTAGTTCGGTGAAGGCTCGGGGGCACCTACCCTGTACTTGGCCGCACGGTATTCGAAATACCATCTCCAACGCATGACCAGTTCACTGGACAGTTCATTTCTATAATATACTGTCTCCGCAATCGACTGCCTGGAGCCATGCCTGATTTTCACGTACCATACCAGCACTTTTCCACTGTGAGTTATCATCTTTCGATTTTGTATGTACAATAATGGGAAACAGGACCGGCCAACCAGTGACGAAAATCGGATTCACTACGCAGCGTCCATTGCAGGGCACCGATGCGGGCATGAAAGTGGCCGGGCATCGCCACCAGCACCGGACATAGTCCACCGGACAGGAAATAGCGGTCGGTGACGTAGATGACAGGGTTGAGCGCCTTATCGGCGGGCAGTAGCCTGATAGTGGCTCTGCGGTCGGTGGGGCTGGATCTGACGAATCCCGCACGTTCAAGGATTGCCTCACTGACGACAGGCGGCGGGGAGGGGGCGGTGATTTGTTCTTGTGGCCTATCCGAACTATCGATCAAGTGCAAACCACCTTTCCAAACTTCAATTTGTATAATCATAGGGTGCTTCCGAATTCGTAGTTGCGTTTGAGGGCTTCAAGTTCGGCGTGCTTCCTATGGGCGTATCGGAAAGAGACTATATCTCCCGTATGCTTGTCGAGGATGTGGTAGCAAGGCTCGTCGGCACTCTCGACTTCGCTTGCTTCGTAACGACCCTGAGCCGAAACGACTGCACCCAAAATGTGATTGAGCAGGTCCTCCATCTCGCTGTCGAGCAGGGTTAGATCGTGGCTTTCGCTGAGGAAGGCGAATAGTTTTTCGTACATGGGCGTGTCAATGACGGGAAGCCTGATGATTTTCCCAGTTCCAAAAACCCAGTTGCCCCTTGGCGGGAATGGGATGCTCGTAGATGCGGGGGTTTTTGCAGATCCAGAAAAAACGGTCAGGAGAATAGTCGCCCAGATCCCGCTCACCCGGTGAGACAAGGCGCAGGGCGTGAGGGTCGTTGGTGCTGCATGTTTCCAGAACCTCCACTTCGCCCAAAACATGGCCTAGGGTGGTGCAGACCCGGTATTTGTAGGCACCTGGACGAAAATCGCGGTTGACCTTGCCCAGTTCTTCCAGTAGTTCTCGGCCCTCCCTGGGCATCCGGGCGGAGGCATGGATGCCCAGCCTGCCGCGGTAGCGGGTATTGAAGGAACGCGTCTCAAAGCGCTTGATCCCCAACACGAGCAGGCCCGCCCAGGGCTGTAAGAGCGATAGTGTCTTCATGAGTTGGATACGGGTTGGTGATGGGGGTGGTTGATGTGGCGGATGATGTCGTCGAGCTCCATCCATTTCTCGTATTCGCCCTTGCCCTGGCATTCGGGGCAGGTGTCGGTGGGCTTGTCGGGCCCCTCGTAGGACAGACCCAGCTCCTGGCGCTTGCGGGCCTCGTCGAGCATCGTGCGGACTCCGGCGCTGCGCTGCCATCGCTTGAAGGTAAGCCAGGCGGGGCTGTTGTTGCGGCCTGAGCCGCCGCAGGACAGGCAGACGGTCTTAGTGAGGAACTTCATCGTCGGTGGATGGATTGGTGGAGAAGTCAATGGCTAGCTGGGGAGACTCCCCGCGCTTGGTACCGTCGATGTATTCGAGGATTTCGGCTTCCAGATCACAGATGGCGATGTAGAGGCCTTCCGAATACATATATTCTTCGAACTCATCGTCGAACTTGGTGAAGGGTGCCACCAGGTTGAGGACCTTGTTGCCCCGCAGCTCCTTGCGGCCCACCAGCGTGACGCCGCAGCTGTCCTTTCCCCAGGTCACGCCGGTGACGCGGTAGCGGTCGGCACCCATCAGCGCCTGGGCCTCGTCGGGCGTCAGGCCGTCGACCATTTCGGTCAGGATCATCAGGTGGGGGCGCAGGTGGGTCAGGGCGGTAGCCAGGGACTCCTCGTAAGGGTAGGGCATCTCGCGGCTGACGGTCTCGACGTACTCCCCGTGCCGCTCGGTGTACCAGACGGCCAGGCCCAGGGGCAGCAGCTTGAATTTGGTGAGTGTTTTCATTGTGTATAGTTCCGATTGGTATATAGTTATCAAAATTAATATAAATATTAAATAAAGAATCAAGTTTTGATACTTTATTTTGGGGTGTCCTCTACTTCCTGCACTTGACGTTATACCGGCTGCCCTGGCGGGAAAAGGTGACCGAGCTGGCTGGGATGGAAACGTCGTGGGTGTGCATACCCAGCGTCAGGCGGTAGGCCAGGTGGGTCGAATCGCGGAATTCGCGCAGTTGGTGGGGCGAGTCGAAGCTGAACCAGATTTTGCCATCAGAGGCCAAGCCGACGAAGTGAGACTTGAACTGATGCTTCAGACTATCGGCGAGCTGGCGGCGGACGGGACTGGCCACATCAGGGAATTCGATGAAAATAGGGTAGCGTGAATTTTTCATAAGTAATGGTTTATTTAAACAGCGGTGAGATGTTTTTGAAGGACTTTCAGGCGTTTCTGGTGGGGAGTGTCCACCCAGCAATAGGGTTGGCTGACGGCCACGACGGTGGCGGGTATGACAATATCGCTACCCATCTTGCTCGGCCTGTGGCGGAGCTCGACCCGCTGACCGATTGCCAGTGGACTTTTGACGTCATTTGGGGTGGACGGAGCGTTGGGCTTGGGTTTGTGATCTCCAAAAAGGTTCATCCAGCCAGAAGGTTCGATAGATCTCCAAACCGCGCGATTTCAGTATCGTCAAGTACTACCAGCTTAGGTCCGCCCTCAAAATCCTCAATAAGATTAGCGAGCACCTCATCGTACCTTTTTGAGCCTTTCTGAATTTCAAACTCGGTTCCAAAAAACTGGGCAATCCTTTTTTTGGCTGCCTCGGTGGCTTCTTCCTTGGTGATGTCACGGAAAATGTGCTTTCCGGGTAGAAGTATGCGCTCTTTTAGGAATTCGGGATCAATCATCATCATGTCACGGTGCCAATCCACGTGCTGGTATTCGTGACCTTCGTGAAAGACTATAAAAGGGGTGACTCCGTCACGGCTGTTCCAGATTATGATATCTTCCATTCGGAAATCCGACATGTTTTGGTATATCATCAGGCAGAAAGCCTCTTTATGGTTGAATTTTCTAATTGCCATAGGATTTTATTGGTTTTTGGGTGATTGGTAACGGTTATCGGAAATGCAGTACGATCATCAGCGCGTCGCGGACATCGTCGTTGATCGGGGAGTGGATGCCGGTGGCGTCGCGGACGTAGCGGCGGCCCATCGGCGTCCACTTGCCCTCGACCTTGATGTGCTTTTTCTCCAAGGGTGGGATCTCGATGACGGTGAAGCCCGCCTTTTGGAGCTGGCCGCTGATGAACTTGCCCATGGCGTGGTTTTCGCCGACATTCCTGGCGATCGAATGGGCAGCGGCTCCGTGCCCGCCCCGGAAGTTGGCTTTCTTGTGCTTCCAGCCCGCCTCGATGTAGATCGTTAGCTCGGGCTTGTCGAAGTGATTGGAGAGGAAGTCCTTGACCTCGTCGTTGGCGATGCTGGTGTGGCAGCGCCAGATCTTGCGGGCGCGGTCCCAGACGGCCAGGCCCAGCTTGTGCAGGTCGGGGTCGATGGCGGCGATCAGGTTGGTGCGGGGTGATTGGATGGGGAGCTGCATGATTAAGTTTTGATTGAATTATTGGAATAGGCCGAGGTTGGCGTGCAGGCGGTTTTCCGAAAGCGCCCGGTATTCGGGCTTGATCTCGAAGCCGATGTAGTTGCGGCCCATCTTGCGGGCTACGACGGCGGTGGTACCCGCTCCCATGAACGGGTCCAGGACAATGCCTCCCACGGGGCATCCCGCCTTGATGCAGTCGACGATGAGGTGTTCGGGGAAAGTGGCAAAATGCGCTTCTTTGTAAGGTCGGGTGGCCACAGTCCAGACGCTTCGCTTATTGGCTTTTTCAGTTTGGCAGGGGATATCGCCATGGGCTTGGTTGCCGCCGCGTGAGTCGATGGACGGCCTGGGGATGCGGGAGTTGACCTTCTTGCTGTGTTCGTTTTTCCTTATCTCGACACCATTGCCCTTTCTGACATCATCCAGTGAACCGTCGATGGCCCGGCCCCATGCGTATTTCTGATGCTTGATGTCCACCTTGCGGGCAGTTTTGATAGCTTCTGCATCGAAATAATAACTCGGGTTTTTCGAGAGGAGGAAAATGTACTCGTGGGCCTTCGTACAGCGGTCGCTCACGCTCTCCGGCATGGGATTCGGCTTATTCCAGATGATGTCCTGGCGCAGGTACCATCCGTCAGCTCGCAGGGCGAAGGCCAGCATCCAGGGGATGCCGATCATGTCCTTGCTCTTGATTTCGGTGTGCTTCTGGTCGGTGGGGCGGGTTTGGTTCTTGCCGCCAATCTGATGCTGGGCGCCGTTGAACGAGCGCCCGGCGTTGTAGCGCTCGTTCTGGTACTCGCTCGAATAGCTTTGGCCTGATTTCCCTTTGCCCGCCCAATAGGAATCGCCGATGTTGATCCAGCAGGTGCCCTCATCCTTCAGGACCCGGTGCACCTGCCGGAAGACGTGCACCATGTGGCCGATGAAGGCTTCTGGTGTATCCTCCAATCCCAGGCAGCATTCCACGGCCGGAACTGCAATCTCGAAGCCGAACAAGCGGTAGCGGATTTCGGGCCAAACCGTTTTCTTGATTCCATAATCGCGTAGCGCGTAGTAAGGCGGGGATGTCACGCAGGTATTGATGCAGCGATCGGGCAGGGTAGTCAGGCCCGTCAGGCAATCGGCGGGGTGTATTTTGTTGAGCTCTACCATATCAGAAACTAGGAGGATTGAACTGTTTGCCGCATTTCGAGCAGGTGACGGCTGATCCTGTGATCGGGTCGCCGATCTGGCTCTGGTGCTCATAGATAAGACTGTGGCGCATCTGCGAGGTGTAGCCCGCCCAGGCCCGGAAGGTGTGCCAGTGGATGACCTTCCCCGAGGCGGTGAAATGCACGGCGTCACCATTCCCGTCATGGGCGCAGGTATCTGGGATGCCGTCTACGAATGCAGTACTACCATCCGGCAGGGTGATCAAATCGGCGTGGGTGTCGTTCATTTCCTGCGGGATTGGGCGGTGGGAGGGAATTCGATGATGTTGAACATTTCGCGCAGGCGGTCGACGAGACGCCCGCCGTAGAACTCGGTGAGCTGATCCAGGGTGAGGTTGCTGGTTACGTGGGTGGTATGGTGGGGCACGGACCGGTAGCGCTCCATGAGGATGTCCTCCATGACGTTGCGCTCGTTGCCGTAGCTGACCGCCCTGCTCTCGTCGCCCAGATCGTCGAAGAAGCGTCCGGCGATGCTATGGCCCCAGTGGCTGGGCGCATCGACGGGCCGGTTGGAGCTGTACTTGCCCAGCGTAGACATGGCGTTGTCCTTGGCCAGGAACTCATCGACAATGTTCTGGCAGACGTGGACTGAGTAGGGGCCCTTGGGATTGAAGCTGCACAGCTCCATGAGCCAGGTCTTGCCGCAGCCGCGCGGACCGGTGAGCATGATGCCTTTCCGTAGCTTGAAGCCCGCCTGCTCGAAGCGGGGGTCGGAGGTGAAGTACAGACACAGCAGGTTGAAGGCCGAGCGGATGTCGGCGTCGACGGCGTAGGGCTGCTCGTCGCCCCGGTCGAGGAGCCGGGCGCTGCCCCGCGCTACGATGAAATCGGCGAACGATTCCGCATCAATGGCCGGGTACTCGTGATCGGCGGTGACCTTACGGGCGTAGGCGGCCTTGTAAAGGCTCAGGCCCTTGGCCGTTCGGGCCATGAGGATAGCCTGGTCGGTTTCTTCGTCCGTGAGATCAGGCAGTACGCGATGCTCTGAGTTCCACGTCGCAAGTACTTCCCTTTCCGAGGTACTCAGAATGGGCACGGCTCGTAGGGCGGAGAGTACGTCCTGTTCGTGGGAAAGGCTGTTGGTTGTTTGCATGGGGGGTGTTATTAAGTTTTGATGTCTCTTTTACCTGGTAATGGATTCGCATCCATGACTTGAAATGTTTCCTTATGTCGGGCAGGTCTTTGGGAATGTGCTCGTCGCCCTTTTTTTCGCGGATGAACAAACCCAGATCGCGAAGGCAGTCGTCGGTGGATATTTTATGGGTCATCGAAACGTCTTCAATCAGCAGGCTGTTGGTGGCCAGAGTCTCGTAGTATTCGTCCAGGATTTCAGGGGAACTTTTTGGCGCAACTTTTTGAGGGGGATGCAGGGGGATTGTCTGGGTAAGTTGCTCGCGATTGGCTTTGACAAAATTTGGAATTTCCTCGCGCGGGGGGAGGGGGGTGGATTTAATTTTTCTTCATTATCACTTCCATTACCATAATCACCATCATACCCATATTCGGCTTTTTTGGCATCCCCTGGGTTTTTTGGGTTCTCATTTAACCCAGTGGGTTCTTTGGGTTTTTTATCGGGCTTAACGGGCCGCCCACCCTTGCTCCCGTTTTCCCTATTGCGCTCTACAACAGCGTTGTACTTGCGCTCGTCAATATCAAACTGGGCCTTTACGAATAGGAAGGCAATATTTATAGGCGAATCGGCGGCGGGTTCAGCTCCTTCTATTTGGTATTCATAGACCGCCCGAATGAATTCCCCCAGCATCTCGTTGGACATTTGTTTCAATGCTGGGTAATGCAGTTTGTGCATTAAGAATGCGTCCCGTTCCTGTATCATATATAAGTTGGTTTTTGGGTTGGAATTCGGTTAATATTTAACCCACTGGGTTATTTGGGTTTTAAGTGAAAATAGTGTTTGTATCGAAGCGCTCTTTGTACATGCAAATCCTATAAAGTTCTTTATGGATCGCTTTCAAGTCCAGGTTTTCAGCATGTCCGTATCCGCGTTCACTTAATGAAGTGGGATAATAATTTCGGGCACATACCTCTTTAAAAGCAAGTCCATTTATTCCAAAGGAATAGGTGTATAAATGCAGTTCGTAATTCGACTGGGCGCTGTAGATGAAATTAGATTTTAGGTCAATGGAGTCGCCGATAAGCACCATTTGAATGGAGGGCGGATACTTTATTCCAATCCTTTTCAAATAGGAGATTAGACCCGAAACATATCTTGAGCATTGAGCCAAAGCGTCTGCATCAATCGCACCCTTTTTCAACTCATATACCGTTATGGAATAGCACATTTTTTGGTTATGCATATACGTAGTGATTCCCACCATGTCAGGTATGCCGTATGCCCCCAAATTAAATTGCCTGAATACCTTGTCGTGACGGTACGATGACAATCCTTTTTTACGAACCAAGTCTGCATCAGATCGGAAGATCATATCTTCTAAATCCTTCTCTTGAAAATCCATAGGGTATAAAAAAGACCCGAAGCGGGTAGGAGCCGCAACGGGTCAAAAGGTGTTGAACCTTTGGATGGGTGAGAAAGGCTCCTACCTCTCCCTCACGCATCGTGTACATAGCAAATGTAATAAAAAACTTATCTAAATTAACTGAACATTTAATTTAATTCTGATGAACCTTTTGTGTGATCCAGCACCAGACTCACTATCTCACGGCACATGCTGGCGTAGTGGCCGGGCTTGTGCAGTGAGGTGATCGTGCGCTGATCAGGCTGGCAGTCGAAACCTCCGGCCGACGCCATGGCCGTCTTGACATCGGGCAGCAGCGAGGCGGGTACCCTGCCGAAGTACTCGTCGCGGAAATAGACGCCGTAGTGTTCTACTTCGCAAGCGGCGGGTGGTGCGTCCTGGAAGGCCATGTTTTCGATGGCCGTGAATTCCATAATTCCTAGTTCCATAGTGTTGGGGGGGAAGGGTTAGTTATTGATACCCGGGCGCAGGAATTCCATATCGCGGCTGACCTTGCCGACGCAGACGCGTAGGACATCCAGACCGACCGTGGACATGGTGTGGACCTCGCAGCTTTCGGCGTGTTCGACGGGAAGGATCAGGATAAAATCCTCGCCTGCACTGAGGCGATCGATGGCCCGCTGGCGTATCTGCTCTTTTTTCTGGGATTCGTCGAGAATCAAATTGGGTTCGTTCATATGTAGTTTTGGTTGTTGTGAATCAGGATTTTACGCTGTCGAGCGCCTTTTGGAGTAGGGTGGCGAGGTTCTTCACGCCCAGGTCGCTGTAAATCTCAATGGAGGGCACGAACGCTCCGTCCACCTCGATCTCAACGAGGGCCACCATGATGAAAGGGTCGCCGGTTTCCAGGTGCCGCATGGCCATACCGCTGGCCATGGTCGGGGTGATGGGTAGTACGGTCGGTTTGTTTGTATTGGTCTTTCCCATAAGTGCGGTTATGATTTCAGGCGGCGTATGCATTCTTCCAGCAGGTCGATGGCGTTGTCGGTGGGCAGATTGCTGTACAGGACGATGCCCGGTTCGGGGTGCTCGATGAGCACGGCCATGGCGTAGGAGTCGTTGTTGTCCAGGTGAATGCGGACTTTCTCGGCGCTTTGGGCGGGCGGGGCATAATGGATTTCGGCCATAGGGATAGGGGAGGCGGGATAGCACCCGCCTCCGTTTCGGGTTGGTTAAGCGGCTCCGTCCGTTTTGGCTGGAAGTGCGTCCAGTGAGTAGTCGGCCAGGGGATCGATGGCCATGTAGTAACCCTGGGAGACCAGCTTGTGCTCGGCGGAGACCGTCAGTGTTTCGGCGCGGTAGACGCGGTGCAGCTTGATGTACTCGCGCATTTCGGCCACGCTTTCGGGGTTGGCTGGCTCGTAGGTGAAGCGGGCGATGAACCAAGTCTTGGAGGGGTCGGCCTTGCTGGTGATGCGCTCGGGCTTGACGGTGATCACCACGTCGCACAGGGATTTGCGCTCATACAGAATTGGTTCGAGCAGGCGGTACAGTTCGTTCACCGAGGTGTTGTTGAACATAATGGAGGCCACGCAGCTGTCGGTGTCGATGAAGAACAGCTCCGCCCACATCTCGCGCAGCGAACGTCCGAACAGGCAGTCCTCGAAGATGCGGTAGGCGATGGGCTGGAAGGAGAAGGAGGACATCAACCGGCCTGACTTGTCGGTGAGCACGGTATCGCCGTAGAGGTTGAACTGGCCGTTCTGGCCGTTGAAGCGGTACTCGCGCGGCCGGCCCTCAAAGTACAGGTACTTGGCCTGCATAGTTTCCTCACCGGTGGATTCATCCACAGCGGGTACCATGAACTGCGATTCTTTGTCTTTTTCTGATTGCATGATTGAAAACTGGATTGATTGTGAAAATTGATTGAGTTGGGAATTATTGAGTAATCGATTTGAAGTATTTCTTGCGGGCGGCGGGTTTGATGGCGACGGTCAACTGTTTTTCCCAGGCCAGCATCTGGGTGTCGATCTGGCTTTTGATCTCGATCAGGGGAGCGGATTGGAACTGTAGGAACTCACAGAGGTCATGGAATTCCGATATCAGCCCCTCTACCACCTGCACGTCCTGAGCCCATTGCCGCTCATGCAGGGGTACCTCAGGCAGGTCTTCCGCTTCTGCGGACTCGGCCGCGGGAAAAACGACGACCTGAATGGGTGGGGGCGGTGCCGTACGTTGCTGCTGCATTTCGAGTTTTTCCTTTTCCAGCGCCTCCCGCTCAGCCCGCAGTTGGGCCTGCTGGGCCTTCAACTCCTCAGCCTCCTGCTGGCGCTGGATCCGCTGCGCCTCGGCCTGACGCTCATTCTCTATACGTTGGGCATCCAGTATATCGAATTCAGCTTTCAGGCGCGTCAGTTCGCGATCGAAGTCGGCATCGTCGAAGCGTGCCACATCCTCATGGGATATGAAAAAGCCGCCCAGCTCATAGGTGACGCCGTTGAAGACTGGCTTATAGGACATGATCAGCTGCACGCGGTCGCGGATTTTCTGGTTTTTCCGCTCCAATTCCTCGCGTTCGATGCGGGCCCGCTCGCCCTCGTACCAATCCTCGCGGGCCTGCAATTCGGCTTCGATGGGTTCGAGCTGGATTTTGATGGCATTGGCCATGTTGTTGTTGCGTTCGATGGCCTGCTTGTGGTCCTCGTTGAGGTACTTGCGGGCCTTGTCGACCTGCACGCGGGCCTGCTTGACGGTAATGCGGGCGCGGCGCACGGCCTGGTAGCCGATCTTGTCGTCGGCATTGAGAATGGTCAGGCCCAGGTAATTTTCGCGCATCAGGGCGATGTTGCGCTCGATCTGATTGATGACCGTCAGCCCGTTTTCGGCTGATGCCTCGGGAATCACAATCCCAAGGCGCTCCGGTACTAGTGTTTCTGACATAGGAATAGGGTTAAGGTTAGTCACGGTATTCGGTATGGGCGTACTCGCCGGTGGTGTCGTAGAAGTCGGTACCCTGCTCACTGGCTCGTAGTTGCAGAATGTGATTCAGGTAGGCCTCCCCACGCAGGCACTGGCCAGCCGGACACGCGCAGTCACGGCATGGGGAGGACTCAGCGGGGGGATTTTCGGGATCGGGCATAGGTGCAGCAGAACAGGGTGAGAAGAAGCAGGATGGTCAGAGTCATCAGCCACTGGCTTACGGGCGGGACGGGGTGCGTCCAGACGCCCCACAGGATGCGGCCAAGCAGAAAGATAGGCCCCGCCATAAGCAGGGCCATGTGACGGGCGGGCATCAGGCGGCTACGGGAACACCGACACCCAGTATGCCCAGCACCTTCTCGACCGCCGAGTCGAACTCCTGCTCGGTGCAGGGGCGGCTGTGGGTGCCTTCGATGTAGCGGGCCTGGAAGCCCGTGCGCTCGATAGAGGGATTGAAGTCGTAGACTGAAACGATGGTGACGCTCGCACCCTCACGCTTGAAGTACTGGCCACCACCCAGGGAGACGAAATAGACTTTGTCCTGATTTTCCATTTTCTTTGCAGCTTATTAAGTTTTGATTTTTACACCCCGCTGGTATTTTGCTGGCGGGGTGTTTTGTCGTTTGACTTATCAAAATTAATAAAACATTTAATATAAAAAAATAAAACTGATATTTTTTTATTCAAAGGCCAGGGCTGACATCACGCGCTGCTGGATCACGTCGGTCTTGAAGTGCTTTTTTGCGAGGTAGTCCATCAGGCTCTCGATGCTGTAGGCCACGCGGCTGCCCTGCATCTTGTATTCGAGCTCTCCGGCCTGCTTGCGTCGGTGCAGGGTTATGGCGCTGCAATTGAGGATAATGGCCGCCTTTTCGCTGCTGACCCACTGGTGGGCGGCCAGTTGGGATTTCATCAGCAGGCCCAGCTGGTCGGACAGCTTCTCGACCCGCTGCTGCAACTCGTTGAACTGGGAGAGGGGTACGACCTGGAATCCATCATTAGCATTACCGTTAATTTTCCGGCTGTGTCTGATGCGGTCGGCCTCCAGTTTTTCCAGGGCCGAAATGATAAGTGCCTCCGTGGTGGGACGCACCTTCTTTCCCTCGCAATACCGCATGACGGTCTGATAGGCTTTCAGGCCCGCCTCCTCTGCAACACGCTCGAAACCAAACTCTTTCACCCTTTTTCGGGCTATATCCCTAGGTACTTCGGCTGCGCCTTCCGTCAGGATACGTCGGCTGTGATTTTCCATGCTCATTCGATTTGTTTTAGCCGTTTAGTAAGAATAATCCGCTTTCTGATAATTTTATTAATTTCTGCTTATAATTGCTTATCAATACTACAACAAAAGTAATATTAATTATCAAAACTTAATAAAAAAATTAATTCAGATATGACTGAAAGCAATGAGATTCGGTCGGCCAAGCTCAAGCGCTACCTGGACACCTATGCGGACGGAAAGCAGACCGTATTCTCGGAGATGGTGGGGATACTGCCCGCCAACCTGTCGATGATGCTGGCCGGCAAGCGGCCGATCAGCAACCGGATGTGGGAGCGCATCCACGACCGGCTGGGTGTGCAGGATGAAACCATACAGGTGGATTTGCAGACGGCGGCCGGCCGGGCGCTGAGCCGCACGGGCAGCGAGGGGGCGCAGCTGCGGCGCTACCTCGACCAGCACGGCATCAGCCAGAAGGAACTCTCCGACCGCATGCAGGTCAGCACGGTGGCCGTGCACAACATGCTTAAGGCCCGGCGCTTTCGGGCCGACACGCTGGCCAACGTGCTGGAGGCCCTCGGAGTGAGCGAGGACGTGCTGATGCAGAAGAAGCGCGGCGCGTCGGTATCGAATTTCGTGCCGCTGGTGAAGGCCGGGCAGCGGCGCAATCCCGACTTCGGCAGTATGTCGCGCGTGGACCTGGGCAACCGGACGGTGGGCGCGGGCAGTATCCTGATCGAGGTGGGCAACGACTACATGCAGCCCGCGCTATTGCCCGGCTGGCAGGTGATCGCCGCCGAGGTGGCCGCCGACCGCTGGAAGTACACCACGGGCCTGGTGGCGGTGTTGTTCGCCGACGAGATCGTCATCCGGCGCATCCGGCGCAACGAGCTGGTGACCAACTCATGGCTGACGCTGGAGTGCGACGATCCGGCCGGCCCGGTGGTCACTGTGGAGAAGCAGGACATCCAGCGGATCTGGACGATCGAGAGCATTTTCTACGGGCCCCCGAAATAGGTATGGCAGTAAGCGTAAGGACGGAGCTCAACAGCCGGGCCAACGCCGACGGCACGCATACGGTGCTCATTCGGTACACGGCCCAGCGCAAGCCGAAGCGGGAGGCTACGGCGGTGCATATATTGAAGAAAGACTACAACCCCCGCGCCTCGTTTGTGAAGGCCAACTGGGTGCGGGCCTCCTGCCCCCATGCGGCTGACTTCAACCGGATACTCCGCGACCGCATCAGGTTCATCATGGGTGTGATCGAGACGATGGAGAAAACCGGGGGGGTTGATGTCGCCAAGTTGCAGAACGAGTTGACCCGACTCGACGGCGGCGGCAAAGAGCAGGCACAGGGCCGGCCATGTTTCATCGCCTTCTTCCGGGATGAAATAGAAAGACTGAGCCAGAACCAGCGCCGCTACGCCCTGAATTACCTGGCGAATTACAACAAGCTTCGGGAATTCGCGGGCGAAAAGCTGTATTTCGACGAGCTGACGGTCAAGTTTGTCAAAGACTACTACGCCTGGGAGCTCAAGCGCAACGGCGTGGGCACTGTCAATAAATCGATTTCCCGGATGTGGGGCATCTACAACCAGGCCGTCCGGGAGGGCGTGGTCGAGAAGGCCAACCCCTTCGGCCTGCTTACCCGCAAGAAGGCGGCGAAAGTCAACCGGCGGCGGCTGACGTTTGCCGAAATAAAGCTGTTGGCCGACCTCCAGATTGATCCCACCCAAAAAGGCAGCATGATTCGCGATGTGTTCCTGACGCAGTTCTACGTTCACGGCATGCGGGTGGGCGATGCGATGCTGCTTCGGGTCGGTAACTTCCAGCGGGCGGGCGGGCGGATGGTGCTGAGCTATAAGACCGAGAAGACCGACGCGGCATTGGTGGGCATTGAGCTTTCACCGCAGGCGGAGATCATTGTCGCGCCCTATCTGGATGGCAAAAGGCCCGATCAGTTTGTTTTTCCCTTTCTGGACGATGACAAGGACTATTCGGACGCCTACTTTCTCAAAAGACAGATCGAGGCCAAGGTGGCCTACTACAATAAGATCATCAAACGGCTGGCCAGACGGGCGGGCATCGAAAAGCCGGAAGAGATAAGCAGCCACGTGGCGCGCCACAGCTTTGCCGATCTGGCAAGGAAGTCCGGTGCCAGTGTGTACGACATCTCCAAGGGGCTCCGCCACAGCAGCATCAGCATCACCGAGATGTACCTTTCATCGTTCGATGACCGGGCGGTCAATAGCCTCAATAACATTTACCAAAGCAAGGATGATGAGGCGTAGGCTGCTGAAACATTGCCGAAACAATTTTGATAAAGAAAAGCCCGGAAGCTTTTATCAAATTTAAGAAGCTCCTTGGCTTGGCATATTATAATTGATAATGAAAACAGGGGTTGGATTATCATAGAAGTGTTCCCCTATGGGTCACCAAATTGTCGACAGTTAGTACGGAAAAACACTAAAAACCACTCTTGGGAGCTTCCGAGAGTGGTTTTTCATTTTTTAAGTGTTATCTTGGCGTAACCAGTATCAAGGAATGTTCCTGAAATTGTTCCTGAGTTATGAGCCAGATAACGTTCGATGCCGAGCTGGATCCTTATGAAAAAAAGGATGGGACCCATACCATCCAGATCCGGATCACCCAACTGCGAAAAAAAAGAAGAATTTCTTCGGGTGTGTCAGTTTTAAAAGCCCATTGGAACCCCGAAAAAAAAGAAATCCGTAAGGCTGATCCACTTTACCGCCAGAAAAATGCGACGGTGAAGGCTAAAATTCTGGAGCTGGAACAGGAATATTTAAAGAGTAGCCTGCGCAGGCAACCGGTCACGGCCACAGGATTAGTGCGGAAATTGAAAAAAGAAGTCCTGGGGGATAGCTTTCTTCAGTACGCCGATCGGAGGATTGAGATTCATTCTAGCCCAGCTACCAGAAAGGCTCAGCGGTCGGTCATCGCCAAGCTCCGCGAGTATCGCCGTCAGGAGGATCTGCTGTTTTCGGAGATAGATTACGAATTCCTGGAAGCTTATCAACGGCACCTCAAACGCCTGGGCAACTCGACCAATACCATCCATGCCAATTTCAAGACGATCAAGGCGCTCTATAACCATGCGGTGAAATCGGGCAATTTCGAGCCGGAGCGCATTTCGCCCTTTGCACGCTTCTCAGTAAAAAAGGAAAAGTCCAAGCGAGCCAAGCTAACCGAGGCGCAGATTGAAGCATTGGCCAGGTTGGAGATCCGCCCGGATATCAATGAATTTCACGCCCGTAATATTTTCCTTTTCTCTTTTTATACCCAAGGTATGCGGACAGCTGATGTGTTGCAGCTGACCTGGGGACAGGTGGATAAGGACCGCCTGACTTATACGGCCCGCAAAACCGGCAAGGCACGTTCGATCAAACTGATTCCGAAAGCAGCGGAGATCCTGAATTATTACCGCCTCTCGTACCAAAAGCCCACCGATTACGTGTTTCGTTTTCTGAAAGGGAAAAACCGGAAACATTTCACGGAGGATCAATGGCTGGGGGTGATATCGGCAGCCAATGCCCTTATCAATAAACACCTGACAGCCCTGGCAGTGAAAATAGGAGTGCCCAGCATCAGTATGCACGTGGCCCGTCATAGCTTTGCCGATATAGCCCGCCGAAAAACGGGGAACGTGTACCTAGTGAGTGAAGCACTCGACCATTCTTCGGTATCCGTTACGGAAAATTACTTTGCTTCGGCCAAGCGCGAAGAGAATGATGGGTTTTCTGATACTGTGTATGGAGTAGATGACTAAATAACTCTAAAAAGAATTCGCGAAAGACTTGCACGTCAAAAACGTTAGTGCATACTTAGAGTCATCAAAACAACGATATAAAACACTGATAGACAAATGAAAACGACTAATCTAACCTTCGCCACAAACTACCGGGACCAGGCATTTGAAACGACTGGCACCAGCCTGATGATCGTACTATTGGAAGGGGGTGCTTACCTAGTCACCAGCCGTAAAGGAGCCCAGGTATACCTTAAAAAAGGCTACGAGGTTCAATAGTTGAGCCTGATTTTTAGCCCAAAGCTCTACCGACTTGCGAATCTCATATTAGCTTAGCTGAGGAGAATTCTTTTGTAATAATTTAGTAGCATTATAACAACTACTTATTGAACAATTCTAGCAAGTTTATATTAATTATACGAATTATTATGCATTTGTAAATTCTGCTATTGGACGATTACTCTCAAACACGTACCTTAGTATTGCAAAAAAACCACCGTGAATTCACGATGGTTTTGCCTATGCTATTGAAAAGGACGATGAGCGTGCAAACTTTCCGTCCGATCAATATAACCCGACACAAAATAGGCAATTGTGTCACATCCCTTATATGCCATGCATAAAGGTAAAAAAAAGAACGTGGCCAAAGATTGGCAACCGTTCATCAGAGTATTCACCGAGTTATCAGCTTGGATCAGGCTACTTCTTCAGCCTTTTCTAAGGAAATGGTCATCCTTTGAGGATCCGTTTCCGAGCTTATTCATTAGCTGATAACTAGTCCTCTCTTTTGGGAGGACTTTTTTCATATGTATATATTATACAATTGTATAACACTAACTGTTATACAAATATATAAACAATCATTATTAACAGCAACAACTACACATAAATAAATATGCTCACAGCGAACTTTTCTCTATTTTGTCCTATAAATATTTACTGTCAATGAAACCTCAAAAGCTATCTGGAATGTAATTCTGCAATAGTTTATACTTCTAGTATGGCCTTTTTCAAACTGTATTTTGGATTTTTGCTCTTTTAATGAAATGACGTTCACACCTTAAGTTGTTGAACACATTAATTTGCAGTTCTATAACATCAAACCCCGCAGCCAGGTGGCTGCGGGGGTTCTTTTTGCCTTTCCCATCCCGAAATCCCGTCCTTTTGTGCCGCCGTCGCTGTCCTGAATTTTGGGCTATGGCAAAGCAGATCGTGAAACGAAAAGTGGCGATGGCCAGCCTGCGGGCCGACGACGCCCAGGGCCAGCCCAGCATCCACTCCATCACCTACCGGCGTAAGGACGGCACCCTGGGGCACAAGCCCCGGGTGAGCAAGAGCTTCCGGCACCTGCCCGGCGCGGGCAAGTACCGCGGCCAGGTCAGCCTCAATCACGAATTCCTGTTCCGAAACCACGACGAGACCGATGCCCACCGGCAGCACTTCCGGCTGCTGATCGACCTGCTCGTAGCGGTGGACGGTGCCATCATCGACCACACCAACGGAGAGTACACGTAGCATGTTCAAACCCATCGAATCCAATTTCTTCGTCGTCGGCGATAAACGAGGCCGCAACCAGGTCGGCGTCCAGTTGTACGCCCGCGACACATCCTACTCGACCGACGAGGGCCTGTTCAACATTTTCGAGCACGTGCGCTGGGGCCTGGGCGACAACCAGCCTAACCTCATGCGTCGGCTGATCCAGAAGAACACCAGCGTACGGTCGCTGCTTGAGACCCACCGCGACATGATGTTCGGCTCGGGCGTGGGCTTTTTCAAAAAGATCATCGTCGACAACAAGGAGCAGCTAGTACCCTACACCGATTCCCGCCTGGAAGAGTGGAAGGAAGCCACCGAGCTGACCGACTATGTGATCAGCGCCATCAACCAGCGCGTCGACAACGCCAACGTGTTCACGCGCTGGCAGTACGACCCGCTCGGCGACTGGTTCCTGCTCAGCGTCAGCGACTCGTTCAAAACCCGCATCGGCCGGCGCGACCAGAAGCCCGGCTTCCTGGTGAACCCCTACTTCGGGCACCACAGCTACTACCAGATCGCGCAATCGGAACGCATCCCGGCCTTCAACCGGCTCGACCGCGACTACAATGTGGCCCGCACCGTGACCATGAGCCTGGGCAACGAGCTGATCCCGGGCCAGCCCAACTACGCCTTCCCCAGCTGGTGGTGCGCCGAAGAAGCCATCGAACTGGCCAACCTCATTACGGCCTTCCACAAAAACGGGATCCTGAACGGCTACAACATCAAGTACCTGATCAAGATGCCCCAGGACTACTTCGATAAGGAGGGCTCGCGCAACCTGGACTCGAAGGAGATCAAGGCCCGGTGGAGCAAGTGGGGCGACAACCTGAGCAGCTGGCTCAGCGGATCGGAGAACGTCAACAAGTCGATGCTGGTGAAGTACATGCGCGGAGCCGATCAGAAGGCCCTGGACTCTGTGATGGTCGAGCCCTTGAAAAACCTGATGTCGGACGACGCCTACGACAAGGTCTGGAACAATACCAACCAGGCCATCACCAACTCGGTGGGCATCCTGCCCACGCTGGGTGGCGTGAAAGCCGGCTCCGGCAACGACTCCGGATCGCAGATCCGGGTGATGGCCGACTACCAGCAGCACTTCCGGACGCCGATCCCGCGCTACATCATCCTGAAGCCCGTTAACCAGGCCCTGCGCATGATGGGCTACACCGACGTGATCGCCAGCTTTAAAGAAGTCCAACTCAAAACCCTCGATGCCAACCCGATGGGGAAAGAGGCCGTCGTCAACCACGGACAATCTTAATCCACACATTCAATGCTCCTAACACTCGAAAAATTAAAAGCTCAGCTGGGCGGCGTCCAGGCCAAGCTCAACTTCGACACCGTGCTGCCGTTCGTGCGGGTGGCCGAGCGGGATTTCCGCCGGACGGTCGGCCCTGAACTCTACGACTACCTGGCCGGACTCGAAAGCGCCGAAGGCGACGAAGCGGAACTGGCCGAGCTGGCCCACGGCTGCATTGCCTGGGCGGCCTACGACATGGCGCTGCCGCACCTGAAGCAGCGCGTCGGCGACCTGGGCATCACCAAGGTGTCGCCCGCCAACACGGTGGCCATCACCAAATGGGAGTACCTGGACATGCGCGACTCCAACATGGCCATGGTGGACCTGTGCTGGGAGTCGTTCTGGCAGCTGCTGGGCGAGCTCGACCCCGAGGTCTGGAAGAGCTCACCCGCCCGCAAACGCTACAACCAGTATTTCATCCGGACGGCCGACGAGCTCTATCGGTACATCGCCCTGGCCGGCCGTAACCGTCGCTTCTTCGACACGCTGACCGAATACATCCGCCGGGCCGAGCAGCTCTACATCGAGGACGTGCTCACCGAGACGGTCTTCGAAGACCTGAAAGACAAATGGCAGGATCCTGACGCTAACCTGACTCCGCTGGAAACGAAGCTGATCGAGAAGATCCGCCACGCCCTGGCCCCCCTGGCCATCTACGAAGCCTATCCCTACCTGCCGATCAAGGTCGATGAGTCGGGTCTGCGCGAGATCCGGAGAAAGGACGGCACCCAGGAGGAAGAGATCGCCGACAAGCCCTACCGCCAGGCGCAACGCCGGCAACTCTTCCAGGACGGCCAGCTCTTCCTGGCCAAGCTGCGTGGCTTCCTGGATAAAAACGCAACCGAGACCACCTTCGCCGGCTACTATGCCCTTAACCTGGTGGCTGATGACTACTCCGAAGACTTTGAAGATTTTACGAATAAAGCCCACATAATCCTGTAATCTGTATGAAAAGAATACTCCTGGGGCTATCGCTCCTGTTTGTCACACTGGGCGTAGTGACTGCCCAAACCTCGGTTTTCTTCCCGCCCGGCCGCCTAGCCAGTGAGGAGTACGTGAGGCACTACGTCGATTCGGTGCTCAAAGCCCGACCAGTCGTTTCGCTGCCCCCTGTGATTCCTTCGACGCCCGAAGGGCCGGTTCTGGAACCCTGCAAGGCCGGACCGGAGATTCGATCCATTGGCTCGGTCACCGATCAATCGCTGGTCGTCGTTTTCCACGGCGAGAAAGTGCTCGGGATGGATTATCAGATCAGCCAATCGGGTACGGCCCGGCGCACCGGCAAAATCGAGCCCAAGTCCAACACCCTAACGATCGGCTACGAAACCCTTTCGCCGGGTACCTACACCTTGCAACTGATCGGAAACACCTGCCAGGGTACCTCCGAGCCACGGGAATTCACGGTCCCGAAATCCGTAGGGGAAACATCACCGACCGTTCCTACGAATCCGGCACCCATACCCGACCGGACGCTGGGACCTCAGTACACCTACGTCGGCCGCACCGATACCACGTATCTGGACATTGTACTCGCGCCTACTGACAACGGGTACCTGATCACCGACCGGGCCAGCTTCCCGCTGCGCGCCGGCTACGAGTACTGGTACTCGATTAATAATACTGTAGTCAAGAGCGCCACCCCCCTGAAAGACTACGCTTACCATTCCCGATCGGGTGTGCTGAGCATTACCAAGCATCACTACATCACCGGGCTGGATTATACCGCCCGCTGGAACACCTCAGAGCCCGGCAACACCTGGTACAATCAGAATGCTTCTTACAGTTGGGGACAGCGCTCCGACGTGGGCGGGCAGTCGATCCTCCTGCTCAACTCCGACGACGACGTGCAGGGCGACCTGGCCTGGCTGGACATCACGCCCGGCTGGTACCAGGGCGAGCACACCATGAGCTGGCCTTACCGCGCGCCGGCCAACAGCGTGACGTCCGGGAAAATGCTGGGGTACAACGCCAGCGTCGCCGGCATCAGCAGTAAACTGCGCCAGAGCCGGGGCGAGACGCACATCACCGACGCCAGCCTGCCCCTCTCCCAGCAATTGGGCCGTGTGGTGGGCTGCCGGGTGCTGGGCATCACTACGACCACCGGCAGCCGCGACTATTACCGGGCGGCCGCCGACCGCTGGCCCCTGCACGGGGCGGCGGCCTTCGAGACCAACGAGGGCGAGATCTGGCTGCCGCACGGCAGTACCCAGGTACGCCAGATCATGGAGCGGCTCACCGAACGCTATAAGCAGGCGGGGTACCCCTATTTCCTTTCGCCCGATTACGGCGGCTATGGCTTCATGACGAAGCCCATTTGGGAGGCGGATCAGCGCTGGAAGTACAGCGCCAGCGGGCCGGAGCTGATCATCAGGGACGAATATTTCCGCAGCTACGGCGGTACCATCAATACCGTGAACGTGAAAAACTACGGTAGCGATCCGGTGGACTTTGGTCGTTCGATCTACAACCGACTGTCGCATTACGAAGTAATTAAGCGCGCGGGTTATAAAGCGATCGGCTTCACCTGGAATTTCCTCGAGATTTTCCAGCAGGGTTATGCACCCGGTTTTGCCTGGCAAAACAATATCTCCGGACATACGGTACTGACGTCCTCGCTGGCGGTATTGCCCTACGAGGAAGCCGTAACGGACGGTTTTGTGAGTATGTGGTACGGCGACGGGCTGTGGGTGTGGGATGGCCAGAGCACCCGCAACCGGGATGCAACGACGCTGAATCTGAGCTACAACCCGGCGAAAACCACCTTGAACGGTCTGCGTATTCGGGCCGACCGGACGACTTTCGAGGGAGAATTCCAACCCGAGCCGGATGCCGCGCTCGACGGGTACTATGTTGGCGCCATTTCTCTGACCAGCCAATGCCGGCAGACCGAGGGCGGTGAAAGAAGGTACCTTCCTTTCTCCATCGATGGGAAAAGCTACGGTGTTGAGCCCGATGGCTCGGACGTGCTGACGGCCAACCGCGAAAAGCGGGGCATCTGCCAGGTCCGCGTGAAAGGCAACCAGGCTACGGTATTTTTCCTGGACCCCTACGCTGGCCTGGAATGGCGGAATTTCTCGGTATCGATCGGTGGGAAAACCTTCTCCGGACGCGTGTTCGGCAAGCGGCCCCACGTGGCTAACGTCACCTTATGAAGCCACAGGAATCCTTCTTTACGAGGCCACTTGTTCTGTTCACCATCAGCTTCGCGCTTACGGCCATAACTGTCAGTTTTATACACATGGTCTGGAAAGGCTGCCAGCACGAATCACCCCAATCTAAGCTTGAAACCGCCGCCGAAAAAGTGATCAAGGCCCGGATCGAATCCCAAACCGCCCACGATGCCTTTCTCCTTAAAGATGCCCAAGTCCAACAAACCAAGCAGGCGTTCGACAGCCTGGCTCACCGGATTTATGGTAATGAACCTGGCCTGGCTCCCCAGCGCGACAGTCTGCGCGCAGTCATCGAGCGATCCGTTCAGGATAGCCTACGAGTCCGCGCTGCTCGACAGCATGCTGCTTTACCAAAAACTCAAACCCCTCCATCGTAACCTCGAGCGCGCCCATGAATACCTACGCCAAGAAAACCAGGCCCTTCGATCCGAGATCCATTTCCTGCGCCTTGAACAGCGCATGCAGGCGGATCAGTACGAGGCGAAACTTCTGGCAGCTGAGAGCCGCATCCGAAAGGCTCGCTGGAAAGGCCGACTGGAAGGCTTCCTCGCTGGAGTCCTTACCCCGATCCCTTAACGCATTCAAGATGAAAAACTACCTCGCCGACCTCGGTCAGGCATTCGACAACCACATGAAATTTTTACATGACAACCTGGCGGCCGCCCTGGTATCGCTCGGCGTGGGGCTGGGCATCTGGCTACTCGAGTTCGTGGAGCTCTACATATTCGCCGACTTCAAGTACCTGGTGTATTTGCTGATCATGATGGTGCTCAACGCCATTTCGGGCATCAGCCGGCAGAACTACCTGAGCCGCACCGACCCGGCGCTGTACCCCAAGCCCACGGCTAAGGTGTTCCGGGAGAAGACCTTCTCGAAGCTGGTGTACTACATCGTCACGCTTACCAGTATCCACGGCATCGCCCACTTCAACATCAAGAGTTCGGAAGTGACACTTTTCCATGGCTTGGAGTACGCGGCCCTGGTGACGATGATGGCTACTGAATTCTATTCCATCCAGGAGAACTACGCTGTCCAGGGCAAGAAGACGATCCTGAGCGTGGTCTGGGATAAGGTGAAGGATTATGTACCCTCCAAGAAACCGCCCGTACAATAATGGAAATCCTACAAAAACGCGTCAAGCGGGGGAAGAACAGTACCCTGTCGATCCTGTACATTAATGGAGTCCGGCGCGGTTACGTCGTGGAAGACAAGGACCGCGACTTGCATTCTACGATGACGCTCGAAGCCATTAAAGCGACAAAAGTCCACGGGCAGACGGCCATCCCGACCGGGCGCTACCGGGTGAGCCTGCGCGAATCGCCGACTTTCAAGCGTACCTACCCCTGGCTGTTGAATGTGCCCGGTTTCGAGTACATCTACATCCACAAGGGCAACTGGATCAGGGACACGCTGGGCTGTGTGCTGGTGGGCCTGAGCTGGGGCTACGAGGGCGGCGAGTACTGCGTCCGGCAGAGCAAGGATCTGTTTGATCCGATCTCCAAAGAAATCACGGCGGCCCTGGCTGCTAAGGAAGAAGTGTGGTACACCATCGAGCAGGCGTATGAGGATGCGGCTGGAAGGTTGCTGGTGTAAGCCTATGTCGGAAATGCTGACATTTGTAAAGCGATAAGTCTAAAATCTCGGAAATATGTTTTTAAAGAAAATAGGTTTTTGGATCGTCTGGATCCTGCTTTGCCCGATCGTCTTTGGCTACTATGTGGTTTCCGATATCCGCCATAAGCGCTGGAAATATCCGACCGCCTGGCTAAAAACGGGCCTGGTGAGGCAGAGCGTTTGGCAAGAGCTATTCCGTCATAAGAAATGAAAGAGTTTCTGATGAACGGCCGAAAGCACAGCTTCCCCGAAAACTGGACGGAAGTGCCGAAGGCACAGTTGCCCGAAGTGCTCAAGCTGGTTTTTGTGGAACCGGAAAGCGGCTCGACCTACCACGAGCTGCTCCGGGTGCTGCTGGGCTTCTCGGGCTACCAGTGGCGCAAGCAGATGCGCCATTTCTTCGGGGCCTCCCGCTCCGAAGAACACAAAGTGGCCAGTACCGAGGCGCTGGCCGAACTGCTCAGGCCGCTCCACTGGATGCGCACCGATGAGCTGACGGTACCGCCCTTCGCTTCCATCACCGTCGACGGCCAACCCTGGCTGCTCTTCGAGCCGGGCCTGGCCACCATGAGCTTCGGGGAGCTGACCGATGCCTACATCCACGCCCAGGCCTTTGTGAAGCAGCTGGTGGAAGGGGAGGAGCGGCTCGACTACCTGGTGGCCACCGTCTGCCGGCCGGCGCTTCCGGAGCGGGACCGGCAGGCCCCTGAATGGAACGGCGACCCCCGCGAATTCTACAACGAACACCAGGTGCGCGCCCGGGCCGTGCGGCTCCGCGGACGGTTTGCGGAGCAGAAGGTGCTGGCCCTGGTGTATTTTATGGGCAGCCTGAAGGATTTCTACGCCCACTTCGACATTTTCGAGAGCGGCGAAAGCGGCCCTCCCAGGAAGGAGGACTACCCCGGCCAGGCGCTGATCAAGAACCACCACCTGCTGGCCGAAAAGCAGATCTTCGGCAACATGGCCGCTACCCGCCAGGCCAATGCCCACGAGGTGTTCCAGTTCCTGGAAGAGCACCACAAGGATGTAAAGGCGGAGAACGAACGGATAAAAGCCCAGAATGATGCCTGAACAAAATCCCACCGATGGTCTTTTCTGGCCCTACCTGGAACCCATCCTGCGCGCCCAGCCCGGCGTGAATTACGTGCAGCTGTCCGACGCCAACGGCATGGACCGCCTCCTGGAAGACTCCCGCTCGGAGGAGGTCTACCCGGGCATCTTCGTGATGCGGCCGCGCTACCGGGGCCGCCTGGTGGAGAACGCCCTCCAGCTGGCCATGTTCGAGATGATCGCCTATTTTTTCTGCTATGCCGACTCGCAGCAGCGGGAGGACGTCGACGCGGCCTACCGCCAGGCGGAAGCGACCGCCAGCACCGTGCTGAAAAAGCTGCACACCGACCACCGGTGCTATGCCAACTACCTGGATTTCGACAGCATCCAGATGGATCCCGTGCTCTACACCACCGGTAGTGACGCCGCCTACGGCTACGAGCTTAAGCTGAAAATGGGCCTGCCCGCCAACGAAATTTATTCCTGACCATGATCGACGCACTAGCCACCGGCCTTACCTTCCTGCCCCTCAAATTCACGCGCAACGCCCTGCTGCACCGCATCGAGGCCGCCGACCCGGCCCTCACCAGCCGGGTGGGCCTGTCGTACCAGCTGACGCTGCTGGTGCCGGAATTCCCGTTTTCGGGCAACCTCGAGGCGCTACACACCTCCGAGGGCCGCGAGGCACCGGTGGAAGAGCAGGGCGGCATTCAGCGTTACGCCGGGGCGGAGTTCCGCTACAACGGCGGTCGCAACGGCAAGCTCGACGGCCTGCTCTCACACGCCAAGCCACGCCGGGCCCAGAACGTGCTGAGCCTGTCGCTGACCCAGACGACGGCCTTCTGCCTGCGCGAGAACGTGACGGGCGGACTGCCGGCGGTGAACCTGGAAAAGACCCTGCCCAAGGCCCAGGCCATTAAGGCCGGCCTGGCCAATGAGGACTTCGTGGCCTTCGGCGAGGCCTTCTGGAACGTCTGGCAGGCCGAGCACCGGCAGTTCCTGACCTGGCAGCCCGACCACAAGCGCGTGGGCCGTAGCCAGGAGGAGTACCTGTACTTCCTGCTGAATATTTCGCCCGCTCCGGAGCAGGTGCGCCTGCGGGTGCAGCACTACCCGGCCGACGGCTCCATTCCGGAGGCGGTGACGGTGCTGACGCTCGACAACCCGCTGCTCTATGCCGTGGTGGGCTGCCCGGTGGGCGCGGCCGTGCTGGGGATTCCGGCCACGGTGACCCGGTATGAGGTGTGGCTTTCCGACCAGAACGACCGCCGCCTGAGCGAGACCCGCACCTACCTGCCCGACGATGCCTACCAGCCCCAGGAGCGGAGTGTGCTGTTCGTCAACAGCCTGGGGGCTGGGACACCCTGCGGCTGACCGGGCAGGGCCAGCGGACGCTGTCGGTGTCGCAGAATGTGGCCGAAGTGGAGCGGCCTGCCGACGCCGGCGTCGACTTCTCGGAGCTGCGCGTGATCCACACCGAGGGCGAGTACCAGTTCCAGGCCAGTACCGGCTACTTTGGGACCGATGCCACGGCCTACCTGCGCTACCTGGACGAGCTGCTGCTGGCCGACGAGCTCTACCTGGTGACCGACAAGGGCCACCGGCCGCTGCAACTGCTGACCAGCACGCTGGTCGACGAGTACGACGACGCCGACCTGGTGGCCCGGACCTTCTCGTTCCGGATCCTGGACACGGTGGAGAACTTCTCGGTGCTGCCGGCCGCCGCGCCGGTGCCCCTGCGGGCCACGCGCTGGCGGGGCGTCAGCCTGGTGCCCATCCTGGATGCGTACGGCAAGCGGACCGGCAAGCTGGTGTTCCAGCGTCTGGAACAGGTCTATGCCGACGACGCCAGCCTGGTGAAGCCGTATACCGTCAAGGCCAACGCGCCGGGTGATCCGGACTACATACCGCCGATCGTCGACCACAGCATCCTGGTGGGCTCCACGCCGTATCCCAGTGCGGCTATCGTCCGCGCGGGCACGTTCCGGCGCACCACCTGCGGGGCGGGCTTCCTGGGGGGGCGGCCACGATCAGCATCGAAGCCGGCCGCTACGGGGCCGAGAAGCCCGGCGATGCCGACGCCCTGGCCGAAGCCGAGTACCGGAGCCTCAATACCCAGGCCTACGCCGATGCCAACGGCAGCTGCACGGTTAACAACACGCCTGTCCACCTGGCCATCGAGCACCTGATCCCGATGAATTCCAGCCTGGTCGCCACGTCCAGCGGCAAGTACGGGCCGGTAGTAGCCCTGCGGGTGAACAATACCGAGCTGGTGCCCAACTCCATCGGGCTTACGCCTTCGGTCGTACGCCAGTCGGAGGGTACCCTGCCGCCGGGTACCTACGACATCCTCGTGTCGGTGCAGTACAGCAACCAGCCGGTCCATGCCTGCAAGCTGGTGCTGGTGGGCAAGGGCCGGGAGTTCGCCGTGACCGATGCGGGCTTCTTTCTCTTTGACCAAATCGTCGTGAACAGTTCCGACGAGCCACTCATCATGCAAGTACAGAATCCATGATCCGTATAAACGGCCAGGAGGTATACACGCCGCCCGGGCACAAGATACACTACGCCCTGGTGAACCCCTACCTGGTGTACGACAGCGTACCGGGCAACCAGGCCCAGCTGCCCGCCCTGCCGGCCGTGCGCCATAACCGGGCCATCTTCTCCTACTACGAGGAGCCGCAGGCCGGTGCCTACCTGCCCGAGCTGGAATTCCAGCACTTCTACGGCGGAGAGCTGATCCGGGAAGGGTACCTGATCCTGACCGAGGCCAGCGAAATGGGAGGATATAAGGGTACCTATACCGACAGGCTCGGCCTGTTTTTCGGAGCGTACCAGAACCTCTCGATGCAGGAGATCGACTTCGGTACCATCGAAGCACCAACGCCGCTGCCGGTCGTCATCGTGGACGAGGGCATGATTTGTGTTTGCTTCCCGACGATCCTGAACGAGGCGTTTTACGGTACCAACGGCGCGTCGGTGTCCTACTCCGGCCGGGTGAACGACTACCAGGCCGGAGCCTACGTCACGGGGCCCAAGGTGCCTCATTTCGGCGTGGCCTGGATCCTCAAAAAGATGGCCGAACTGACGGATACCACCGTCGACGGCGACTTCTTCGAGCATCCGGAGTGGAGCCAGCTGGTGCTGGCCAACATGCGGGCCTGGGAGGCCGGGCCGATCGATATCAGCAATCACCTGCCGCCCTGGACGATCGGCCAGTTTCTGCTGGAACTCCGGAAGGTACCCAACCTGAAGCTGAGCTTTAACCCGGTGAAGAAACACCTGCGGATTGATTTCTGGGAAAACGATCTATTGGCCGAAACCACGCGCAACTGGACTGGCAGGGCGCTGCTGGGGGAAACCAAAACGCCTGAGCCCAATAACAGGATCCAGCTGGTGATGGCTGTCGACGGGAGCGATGCCCTGGCCAAGGACAAGCCAGTGCCGCTGGCCGACTATATTTCTCCGGAGGTACCTGGTGGAAAAAATGGGATTGCCAAGGTGGAGATGAAGTTTTCGACCCTGCTGACCGATACCGGCACCGGCCTGGCCATGTGCCGGCAGGAGGGGCAGACCAGTCAATTTGCCCAGGATGCCAAAACCTGGGACCCGCGCCTGTTGTTCTGGCACGGCCTGGTAGGGGGAGTACCCAAGGCGACGAACACGCTGGGGGATTATTCGCTGTTCCCGGCTGTCCTGGCCACGACGACTTGGAAGGAAACGATCGCGCTACGGAAACGGATGTTTTACCTGCAAAAGTCCTTGGTGCTGAGCGAGACCGACCTGGCCCGGCTGGACTTTGCCAAGAAGATCCACATCGAGGGGGTGGACTATCTGCTAGCCCAGCTGAACATCACGGTGCCGATCCGGGACAAGGCCACGGCGCTGCTGATCGGGGGCGTCTAGGAACGCTTCCAGGACTGATGCTCCCGCCATTCTTTGCGGGTGGTCTCTTCCGGAGCAGGGAAGAGCAAATCAGTGAACGCATGCCAGTACCAGCGCACGATGCGCCACCACCGGGGTGACTTTCTTACCTTGTTTGGGTTTGCTGGTACCATACAGCCATGCGCTTTAGGGTGGCCAAAATGACTTCTTCGGGAGCTTCTTCCCATACCCGGATCAACTCCAACGATAGCCGATCGGAATGTGGAACCGGCACTTTCACGGTCAGTGGGGAAACTTCATCGCTTTCGCCGCTAATGAGTATCCGGACCAGCAGGGCTGGCTTGCGGGTATGAACGATAAACTGGTCATTCGTTTTGGCCAGACGATTGCTGGAGACTAAGAAGCGCGGCGGTTTCATTGATTTTGAGCCGGACCGCGACTTCGTAGCTTACCTTTTCGGATTCCTGCTCGGGGTACTTGACCACGTGCAGCAGCAGGAATTCTCCCTCGTAGGTGATGTAGTAAGGCACCAGAAGATTCTCCCGAATGTAGATCGGAATTCTCCTGGCCTGCCACTTACGGCCACGGCCCATGATTCGGGAGTAGGCGGCTTTGCCGGCTTCCACCCCTTCCTGCCAATTTAAATTTTCCATCGAATGCAGATTTTGGACAGGTTGCGCTCCTGTGTTCGGGCGGAAAAGTAG
This sequence comes from Salmonirosea aquatica, assembly GCF_009296315.1. Lineage (NCBI taxonomy): Bacteria > Pseudomonadati > Bacteroidota > Cytophagia > Cytophagales > Spirosomataceae > Salmonirosea > Salmonirosea aquatica. The sequence continues at coordinate 5,848,568 of NZ_WHLY01000002.1, read as the reverse complement.
TACAATTACTTGTCCTTTCCAACGGGGGCCGGGTGGCAGTTTTTTGTACCCATACTTAAAATTAGCCATGAAAAAGGAAACCAAAGCCCCCGCCATCCGGCGGAATGCCGCCCAGCGGGAAATGAAAACGCCCATCTCCTATTACGGGGGAAAACAACAAATGCTCCGGCACATCCTGCCCAAGATCCCCTCCCACAAAATCTACATTGAACCCTTCTTCGGGGGTGGGGCGGTATTCTGGGGCAAAGCCCCTAGCGAGGCCGAAGTGGTCAACGATATCAACCATCGGCTGATTACCTTCTACAAAGTGCTGAAATACGACTTTGACGATCTGCTGGTCAAAGTGGATGAGACTTTCCACAGCCGCGCCCAGCATAAGGAATCTGACGAGTTCTACGAATCCCAGTTGGAGGAGATCACCAACCCGGTGGCCTGCGCCTGGGCGGTGTGGCTACAGACCAACATGAGCTTCGGCACCATGATCGGCGGGGGCTTCGGCTATGACCGGGGCGGAAAGTGTGCTTTGAAACTCTTCAATAAGAAGGAAATGCTGACGCAGGCCTACAAGGATCGCCTCAAACGCGTGACCATCGAGTGCTACGATGTCCTCAAAGTGATCAAGGCCTACGACTGTGAAGATGCCTTCTTCTACCTGGATCCACCCTACGTCAGCTCCCAGCAGGGCCACTACGCCGGCTACACGCTCGACGACTTCCGGGCGCTGCTCGACGCCTGCGCCAAGATGAAGGGCAAGTTCCTGCTCAGCAGCTATCCGGAGCAGCTGCTGATGGACTACCGGGATGAGTTCGGCTGGAACCGGGAGGATCATACCAAGGCGCTCCTGGTCGACGGCCGGCGCAAAGAAAAGAAAACCAAGGTCGAGTGCCTGACCTGGAATTATTAACTGTGTTTGTCGGAAAATAAAAGGCCCTGCTCACTGAGCGGGGCTTTCTTTTTGTCCTTTCGTGGGGTTTGAAAGCCCGCCAAATTAGCTTCTGTAAACCATTCCGGCGGCATTACGTGGCGAACTTCGGCGATCATCCCATCCTGCAAAAACTTTACGAGGACCTGGCCAAACGCTCCGAACGGGCGTTCGAGGATGCCGTGCGCCGGGAGGGGCTGGTGGATACCGGCGAACTGCTGGAATCGATCAAGGCCGGCACGGTGGAAGTCGGGGGGAAGACGATCTCGACGTCGGTGCTTTTCAGCACCCTGCTCCGGCTCAAAGACGTGAAGACGATGCAGTACTTCACCATCCCGCCGCTGGCCCCGCTGCTGCAATGGGTCGAGCGGGTAGGCCTGAGCAAGTTCGCCTACGTGCCGGGCTATCCCCAGGGGGTACGGCCCGCCACCGAGACCGAGCAGATCTACCGTATCGCTTCGGGCATCCAGTACAACCTAAAAGCCCGGCCCAACGTGAGGCGGGGCTACCGGGGCATCTACAACGAGGAGCTCAAATACCGCATCCTGCCGCAATTCTACGAAGACCTGAAAGCCGCCACGAGCGTGTACTCCCTGCAAAGCCTGGAAGAAGCCCTGGGCTTCGATGTGTCGGTGCCCACACCCTCAGATGGCATGAATGCCGGCCGGATCCAGGCGGCCTGGAACGCCCGCGACACCAAGCTGGCCCGGAAGAATGCCCAATAATCCACACCATACACAAGTGATCGATGACGAATGATCAAATAAAGATCGAGATGCTGGGTGATGCCACCAAGCTTCAGAATGAAATCGACTCGACGAATACCAAAGCCAAGGAACTCCGGAAGACCATCAAAGAGATTGAACTGGATGGGGGCAAGGGTTCGGAGAAATGGCAGAAGTACAAAGCTGAGCTGAAAGGTACCGAGGAAGCGGCCAAGAAACTGGCGCTGGAACTGAAACAGATGAACGTGGCGGATATGACGATCCGCCAGTTGGAGCAGCATGCCAAGGCGCTGGCCAAAGAGTTGAAAAACGCCGATCGGAGCTCTCAGGATTTCGCCACCAACAGTAAACGCCTGGGCGAGGTGGAGCAGGAGCTGGCCAAAGCCAACAAGCAGGCCAAGGAATTGAAAGGGGCGGGGGATGACCTGGCCAAGCCGGGATTGTGGGGGAAGATATCATCGGGGGTAAAATCCGTGGGAACGGCCTTCCAGGCCATCATGGCGTTGCAGATCCTGCAATTCATTATCTCGATCGGTACCAAGATTTTTGAGACCACGGCCAAATTTGAGAAGTACGGCAAGGTACTCGAGACGGCTCTCGGTTCGCAGAAGGAAGCCAAACAGAGCATGGAGGCCATTAAGAAAATGGCCGCGGAAACCGCCTTTTCGGTGGACGAGCTGACGGATGGCTACGTGAAGATGGTAAACCGAGGGCTGCGGCCTTCGCAAAAGGAAATGGTGGCCCTGGCCGACCTGGCGGCTTCCCAGGGAAAGACCTTCGACCAGCTGGTGGAAGCGGTACTGGATGCGCAGCAGGGGGAATTCGAGCGCCTGAAGGAATTCGGGATCAAGGCCAAAAAGGAAGGGGATAACGTTTCGCTCAGCTTCAAAGGGCAGACCCAGACCGTCAAAAACAACGAGCAGGCCATCTACGACGCCATGATCGCGATGGGCGCGATGACCGGTGTAGCCGGCCAGAATGCCGAGATGATGCAAACGCTCGACGGCAAATCCTCCAACCTGGGGGATAGCTTCGATGCCCTGACGGTGGAGCTGGGTACCGGCCTGAAACCGGTATTCATCGCCATCATTGACCTGATCCAGATGGCACTACCTCTCATTGGTTTCCTGGGGAAAGCCATCGGGACGGTGGTGCTCGTGGCCAAGAGCCTGGTGATGGGGGTAGTGGACACCGTGATGAACGCTGGTAAATCTATCTTCTCCCTGGTGGAAGCGGGCAAGCTGGCATTGGAAGGCAACTTGTCAGGGGCTAAGACCGCGATGGACCAATCCTCAAAGTACGCGGAGAAGTCAGTGTTGGCCATTAAGAATAATGTGCAGCAGGGGGCCAAGGAAATTGCCAACATGTGGGTGAATCCGGACGCGGCCGTGAAGGCGGAATTTGCCGGTAAGAAGCAGGGGGACGCCTACCAGGGGCAACTTACCGACGCCCAGAAAAAGGAGGCCGCCAAACGGGAGAAGGAGGCTGAGAAGGAGGCCGCCAAAAAGAAGAAAATCGAGGAAAAAAACCTGGAAGATATCGGCAAAGCCAATGAGAAAGCCCTGGAACTGCTGGCGCAGCTGGAAGCCGAGCATGATCAGAAAACGGCCGATAATTCGCTGGAAGTGGAGACGGCTAAGATTGAGGAAAAACGCCGGAAGCGCTTAAAGGAAATCAACGATTCGCTGGCCGACGAAAAGAATAAGGAGGCGGCCCGGGTGGCGATCAACCGTAATGCCGATGCGGAGCTGGAGAAGGCTCAGGCTGATTTCCTGAAAAAGAAACGGGCGGCGGAAGCCGAAGCGGCTCAGAAGCGGCTGGAAGCCGAGAACTTCATCCGGGGGCAGGAGCGGCAGGCCGAGATGGCCCTGCTGGACTGGAAGGAGATCCAGGCCCGGGGCAATGCCACCAAACTCGTTGCGATCAAGAAGGAGCGGCTTGACTTGGAACTGCGCTTCCTCAAAGAGAAACTGGAAGCCGAGCGCCTGGCCGAAAGTCAGAAAGCCGCCACCGAGATCACGGATTTGGAGCAGCTCGCAGTGGCTCTGAACGCCATCGACGCCCGCTACCAGCAGGAGGCCGTAACCGCCGAAGCCAAGACCGCGGCGGAGAAACTGGCGATCGATAAGGACTTGCAGGAGAAGAAGAAGGCTAACCTGAAAGCCTACTCCGACATGTTTGCGTCGCTGCTGAAGGGTGATCTGGATGGGTTCATGAGTACGGCGTCGTCGATGCTGCAAGGCCACAAGACGAAGCTACAGGAGCAGATGTCGGCGGACATGCAGTACTACGAGATGGGGGCGCAGGCCGCTACCCAGGCCGTGGCCTTCCTGAACAACCTGGCCCAGCAGAAAGCCGAGAAACATATCGCCGAAGCCGCCCGGGAGCGCGACGCTAAGCTGGGCATCCTGCAAAACGAGCTGACCGTCACCGAGTCGCTGATCACCAGCAGCTCCAACTACGTGCAGGCGCTGAAGGATGCGGAGACGGCCCGCCTGACGGAGTTGCAGCGCATCCTGACCAGTGAGACCACTTCGGAGGAAGAGAAGCGCGATGCGCTCAAGAGGTACTATTCGGAGCAGTTCCAGCAGATGAAGGCGGCCGAAGAGCAGAAAATCAAGGATCTGCAACATGAGGCCAACCTGGCCAAGACCGAGGACGAGAAGCAGGCCATCGAGGCCAAGATCAAACTGGCGAAGGAAGAGTCGGAGACCAAGGTCAAGCTGGCTGAAGAAGAGCTCGAATCGAAGAAAAAGACCATCGACGAGCTGACCACCTTCACCACCGAAACTACTGAAGCGGTGCTGGCCGAAGCCACGGAGGCCTCCGAAACCCAGGTGAAGCTGGCCGAAGACGAAGCCCAGCAGAAGTACGACACCAAGGTCGACCTGGAGGAGGCGATCGCCGAAGAGAACCGGATCTACCGGGAGAAGGAAAGCGCCGAGAAGAAAAAGGCCTGGGAGGCCCAGAAGAAGGCCGACATCGCCACGGCCTTGATCACCGGGGCGCTGGCGATCCTGAAGGCCCTCGCCAATTTTTTTCCGCTGAATATTGTTCTGGCCGCGACGGCCGGCGTGGTGACGGCGATCCAGATCAACAAGATCAAGAACCAAACCCCACCCCAGTTCGACCACGGGGGCTTCGTAGCCCGGGGCGGCCGGCACGGCAGCCAGTACGGGCAGGGGGGTATCCAGCTCATCGACCGGGCGAGCGGCCGGGAGGTGGGCGAGATGGAGGGTGATGAAGCGATCGTGTCGCGCGAGCAGACCGAAGCCAACTGGCCGATCATCGAGCGGATGTTCCGCAACGCCCGCACGCCGGGCATGCGCGACAAGCCGGTGGCGGCTGCTCCGCCGATGGCCTTCCGGGACGGTGGGCGGTTCGAGAGCCCGTACTTCGAGAAATCGATGTACCTGTTCGGCATCAAGAAGAAGAAGAAGGAGGCCGAAGAGATGGCCCGGCAGGCCGAAGCCGACGCGGCCAAGGCAGCGGCGGAAGCCGAAGCCATGATGGACAGCTATGGTTTTGACGATGCCGGCGCTTACGGCGGCATCGACCAGGGGGGCGTCGGCATCAACGGCGACACGGCCGCAGCCCAGGCCGCCCACGAGAAGGCCCAGAAGCAGGGCGAGATGCAGCTCCAGCTGTTGCAGGATATCGTCGACGGCCTGGTTGTGACCGTCGAGAAGCTCGACCAGGTGTCGACCGCCGTGGTGGGTACGGGCAATGAGATGAGCGGCGGGCTGAGCCGGGTGGAGAGCGCGGTGCGGAGCGTGGAAGGGGCCGTGAACGCGGCCAACACCCAGGGCCGGTTCAGCGAGCTAATCGGGGCCATCAGCAGCCTGGGAGGCACCACGGGAGGATAGTGCCTGAAACTTTGCCACTTTGTGCCACCGGCACTCGGTCCGTTGAAGAATAAATAACTATTTTTATCACCTTAATGCGTAGACCCACGAATGACTAAGAAAATCACGCTCAGCTTACCCGTTTACCTCAAAAAATTCTTCCTCTATGAGTACCATGGCTACCAGGTCGAGCGCAACGGCAGCACCTTCGACGAGATCCACATTGAGAAGTCGAGTGAGCTGGGCAAGCTGATCCACCTGATCAGCCGGCCGATCCCCTTCACGCAGGCCGTGCAGAAGCCTTCCGGTCCGGGCGTGCTCTCGATCCGCTACTATTCCCGCGAGAAGATCCACGAAGTGCCGGTGGAGAAAATACCGCTGCTGGTGGCGCAGATGGAGGAGATCTTCCGGAGGACGATCATCTGTGAGGTGCGGGGCATCCACGACACGGTGGGGGGCGACTACGGGCCGTACGTGGCGCAGTCGCTCAAGCGCCGGAGCATCGAGCGGGACGTGGACCTGGACTACCAGACGGCCCGGAAGATCTACCGCGACCACATGGAAAAACTCATCCGGAAAAACGCCAAAATAAATGCGTAGAAAGTAACGCAAATGCGCAAAAGGTAACGGATTTGCGTAGGAAGTAACGAGCCGGTGCAAACCGTCCTCCGGTTCTGACGCCCTGAAACGGCCCTGGCAGATAGCCAGGGCCGTTTTTGCTTTCTTTTTCCGGCGGAAAAGCCCGGAAAACCGTCCTTTTCCGGGGCCTAAAAGGCCCGTAGTTTCGGGCCATGATCGGACAGCGGGAGACTCTTGGCGCGCAGCAGCAGTCCCGGCCCAACGCCGGGTACCTGACGCACGTGTACCTGATCGCTACCTCGGGGGTGGCTTTCGTGCTTTCACCCGGAGCCGACCTGGTGCTTCCCGCACCCGGAATCGGGCTGGTGCCCGGGCCATGGTGACCGAAGTGAAGTGCCGCCCGCTGACGGCGACACTGAACGAGGCCCGGGCGACCGGCAGTGACGGTGAGGCCTACCAGGTGGACTGCCAGCTGCCCATCCTGGCCGATGCGCCCGAACTGGTGGCCTGGGTGAACCGCCACGGCCGGCGGCGCTTCGTGCTGCTGGCCCGCGACACGCTGGGCAACTGCTACCTGAGCGGAACGCCGGCCAACGGGATGCGGCTGAGCTGGGGTAGGCAGATCACGGCCCGCCACAGCCAGAACCTGGTGGTGCGCGGGCTGAGCCAGCGGCCCCTGGCGCGGCTGGCGTCGGTGGATCCGGAGGTGCTCTTTCCCAACCGCGAGTTCGATTACACGTTCGACCTGAGTTTTTCTTAATCCACTACTATGCCCTGGAATTATGACGATGCCCAGATCAACGGGATCATCGACGGCAATCTAAAAGACTCCCCGCCCAACCCGGCGCAGGTGAACACGGCTTCGGTCGTGCGGACCTTGTTGAAAGCCATGTGGGCGGCCATGCGCGGGCAGGTGAGTACGGCCGTGACCTCCATCGATGCGGTGAACGCCTCGCTGGTGAGCCGCAGCCTGAACCTGAACGCCGTCGTCTACATACGGGCCGATGTGGGCGATGACACCCGCACCGGCGAGACCAGCGCAAGCTCCGGTTCTACCGGTGCCGTCAAGACCCTGGCCCGCGCCATCCAGCTGCACTCGGGCAAGACCCAGAAGCTCAGCATCCGCATCACCTCGGGCAACCTGGCCGTCGACAGCGACCTACAGATCATAGTCCCCGAACTCACGATCATGATTTATGCGGGGGCGAGCCTGAACTTCATCAAGAAGACGGCCGTCAAGGACGACGCCAACGTGACCGTCGGCGAGGGTACCTACTGCCTGAAATGCTTCACCGACAACCTGCTGGTGCGCGTCGACGGCAATTTGATCGTGCAGAACCACGCCGGCAGCAGCGGGACGGGCAACCCCTTCTACTACACCAATGCCCAGGGGGCCATCGCCATCTGTATGGACCAGGAGGCGGTTTTCGGCATCAGCTACCAGACCATCCAGCTGACCCACTACGGGGCGGTGACCGTGGGCAACAACGCAACGCTGTTCACCTACGGTACCAACGGTACCAACGGCTACGGCTCGGAGCTGGCCCGCTACAAGCGGGTGTACCTGGGGGGCGGCTCGCTGACCCTGGGCAGCAACGCCACCGAGTCGGCGCTGAAGACCGACAAGCTGCGCGAGACGCTGGTCTTCGAGGGCAGCGGCGTGTCCAAGTCGGTCAACATCCGCCGCAGCTACGCCTTCGCTTTCGAGATCGTCTACAACGACGGCTGCACGATTTCGGTGCAGCCCGCGGCCAACTGCTCGGCCAATGCCAACAACACGCTGACCTTCACCGGCACGGCCGGCAAGACGGTCACCGTACGCCTTACCTCTAACCTAATACTGTAGTATTATTATGATACACGAAATTACCGTTGCCCCGCATCCGGATTATCCGGACTGCACCCATACGGTGGCCGTGCGGGGCATCAACATCCTTCTGGATGGGGAAGAAGTGCAGCTGGTGACCGTCTCGACGATCTACGACGCCTACGGCGAAATCTGCCGGCGCACCGAACCGCGGGAGGTGATCCTGCGGGCCACCGACGAGAGCTTCGTCGACGCCACCGGCGCGCTGGTGGACGGGCCGGCCAATGGCACAACGGTCTTCCCGCAGTTCCAGGCGATCTTTGACCAGGCCTGGCCGCTGCTGCTGCCCTTCGTGGCGCAGGGCGTGGCCAACGGCGTAACCCAGGGCCGCTACCTATGACCCAGTGGCCCCAGATCAACATCCGCAAGACGCGGCCGGGGGAGGGCAATCCCAGGAAGACCGACCAGTTCATCACCACCGAGGACTTTGCCTACTTCCACCCGCTGGTGGGCCGCCGCGTGGTGCCGGCCGGTTTCGTGACCGACGGGCTGTCGGTGCCGCAGGTGTTCTGGCCGCTGGTGCCGCCGCACGGCATCGGGTTTCCGGCCGCCGTCGTGCACGACGACTGCTACATCAACCAGGTGGGCGTGATCGGCAACGGGAGCTTCTTCAATGAGGCCCGGCGTATGGCCGACTCGGCTTTTTACGAACACCTGATTTTGCTGGGCATGCCCCGCTGGGAGGCTAGGCTGGCCTATTTCATGGTGTCGCGCTTCGGGGAGAGGGCCTTCCGGCGCTACCGCAAGCCGGTGGATGTGTGGGAATCAAAAGACTGAGACGATGGTGTACACGACGAAAATAGACCTGCTGGGCATCGTGCGCGGCGACAGCTTCGAGCTGTGCGTCGAGATCGGCGAGGCATTCCCGCTGGCCGGCTGCACGCTGCGCGCCCAGGTGCGCACCTACGCCGGCGACTACCGCGTGGTGCTGGACCTGGACGTGGACACCGATCTACAGCACATCATCCTGAGTGCGCCGGCCGCCGCCATGCGCATTGCGCCGGGCCTGTACGCCTACGATGTGGTGGCCACCACGGCCGAGGGCCAGGAAGTGACGCTCTTCGGGGGCAAGTTTGAAATCGTTAACCGCGTGACGCGATGAGTATCCGAAAAATCGACATACAGGCCGTCGGGCCCGTCCAGGTACCCGCCACGCCCACCGGGCCGCGCGGGCCCAAAGGCTGGACGCCGGTCTTTGTCTCGCTCAGTGACGGCTTCCGCAAGCTGGTGCGCATCACCGGCTGGACCGGGGGCGTGGCCCCATGCCCCCCACGGGCTTTTTGGGTGCGGCCGGGCTGACCGACGTGATCGCCGACGCCATGGACTTCGCCCCGCGCGGGCTGACCCACATCGAGCAGGATGCCGATGGCAGCCTGGTGCTGCACTACAACGACGGCACACAGCAGGCCATCCCGGCCTACTTTGCCGACGTGCTGGAGAAGGTGGCCGACTTCTCGGCCAAGTACGAGGACTTCCTGCCCAAGTATGAGGAAGTCAATAATGACACGGTGTCGGTCACGATGAGCCGGGCCGATGTGGAGAACCGCCAGGCCGACATCATCGAGCGGCAGGAAGACATTGCCGAACGCCACGGGGACATCGCCGCCAAGCACCAGGAGGTCGACAACGACGCCGTGTCAGTGACCATGAGCCGGGCCGACGTGCAGGGCTGGTATGTCACCATCCAGGGCTGGTTCAACGCCATCTCGGGCTGGTTCCCCTCCATCCAGACCATGTACGACGCCATAGCGGGCTGGTTCCCCCAGATCGAAGTGTGGCAGCAGCAGGTTAGTGACAACGTGGCCCTGTCCGAGGCCAAGCGGGTGGAAGTCAACGGGCTAGTCAGCCAGGCGGCGGAGATCGTCTTCAACGGATCGACCGACTGGCCGACCGTACCGCCCCTGGCTTCGTGGCATTGCGACAGCGGCGAGTTGGATCCGCGTCTGGAATTGGCCTTTACGGGCAACCTGACCACCTGCGACCGACGCGGGATACTCCGTTCGGCTCCACAGGCGGCCAGGGCATTGCACTACGACGCCTTAACAGGAAAATGCCTGGGTCTGCCCGTATGGCCGAGTTCCGAGAATGTGTTGCTTCGATCCGGCAATCTTAGTGTATCACCCTGGGTAGTAACAGGGGCGGGGGCGGTCGCCCAACAGGCCGATGGCTACCTCATTACGCTCGATAACACACAGGCGGACATACTATTTTCCCAGACGAGCGCAATTCCCGCTGCTGGCGAAACCTGGACGGGCTCGATTGTGCTGAAAGCGGGCTCGATAGCCGATATTGGAAAGGAAGTGGTACTGCAACTTCGTCGGGTAGGTGGCACATACATACAGTCTTCCGTTAGTATCGTCCTGGCGGAAGAGTACCAGACAGTTTCGGTCAAGGTGACACTCGGATCGGACAACACAGGCGGGTTGCGATACTATATTGTTAAGGCAGGAAGTAATCCGGCTGCCGCCATAATAGCGAAAATGCCGGGGCTGGAAAAAAAAACATTGCGCACACCCCACATTCCGACAGCCGACGTGCCTGCTTCGCGTGGCAACGCCTCGGTCTACATGCTGGGCCGTGCCTTCGAGAGCGTCTACGACAAGCGAGAATGGACACAGGTGATCGAATGCGATATGCTGGAAGCGGGAGGGGTGGAAGACTTCTTATACAACACCACCGGCGCACCTAACAGCGTGTACTCGATAAGGCGGTCTGCCAATAGCACTATCGTGATCCTGGTCCGCAGCAACGCGCTGTCGGGCGATTACGTCCTGGGCAGCTTTCCAGGAACAGGGATATTGAAGGTTGCAGCTCGCTTTAAGAAGGGAGCCTTCGCAGCCAGCATGAACGGTGGGGCGGTGGTATCCACCAGCCACAATGACCTGGGCACCAATACGACAGCGGGCTGGTACGGCAGCTTTTCCGGCATTCCCGTACAGGGGAAATATCTACGGGAGATTACCACTTATGGCCCAGGCATCACAGACTCGCAACTCGTAGCCCTTTCACGAATATAAACCAACAAGATTATGGGTTTAACAACCGGAACCAAACCCGAGCAGGTGCCCAATTGGGGGCAGATCTGGCGCAGGCTGCTGGACTACGCCCGGCTTAGGATGCTGTTTCTGCCACAGTTTACGATAGACGAACTGCGGAACACGCGCTACCTACTGGCCAAGGCCGTGCTGGTCACCGACAGCGGCAAGGTGGGCATCTTCTACCGCGACGATGCCGATGCAACGAGTGCCGACGACGGGCAGAACAGCATTCTCACCGCCGACGATACGCCCGTGCGCTTCAAGCGGCGGCTGATCCTTCGCCGATACACGCCCGTAGCCGGAACCGACACGACCATGGAGCTGGGTGCCACCTGCTACGACGACAACTACTTCTACATCAAGACCGGCGCTTCCACGATCAAGAAAATAGCACTAACCGCCCTGTAATATGCAACCGATCCGAATCGACATCCCCGGCGAAAACCCGCTCCGCAAGGACGTTTTCGTCTGCACCGAGTTCTCCGTCAGCCTGGCCACACGGAAGATCGTGGCGGCCATGCACGTCGAGCAGTTCCACCGCACGGCCACGCCCATCCAGGAGGTGCTGGAAGACGGCACGCCCGGCCCCAACGGCTGGACCCAGTACGGCGAGTGGGAGCCCTACCGGAGGTACCATCCGTCGGGCCAGTACCCCGTACACGTGACCAGCGACACCTCCAAACTTGTGGACGCCACCTTCGCCCTAGTGGAGCCGGGCACCGAAGGGGCCGTGCCCGAGGTGCTGGCGATCTGGGGCATGCTGGGCGCACCCATCGAGCAGCTTTTGCAGCTGCTGATGGGACGGATGATCCAGCGCGGCAATTTGGATGATTTGAGCCAGCTGTGAAGACCCGCGAATAGATTTTCCAAGCCCCTTCATCTCCGTGATGAAGGGGCTTTTTTCGTCCTTTCGGGGGCCGGGAAAGTGCTTTTTCTTCGTTGCCTAGAAGTTTTCCAAATCCGGATGCCTTATATCCACACCCTTATTTTTAATGTAATGTGAACGCAGAGACATTTTCGGGCCTATGGTTCATCGACGAGCCCTTTGCCCACCGCATGGAAGGGATCATCCTGCCCCGCCTGGCGGCAGGCTTCGATCCGATCCCGCCGCATTTTCTCCGGGCTAACGAGCAGCTCCGTGCTGGTATTAGCTTCCGGGATAGCCAGGGGAATTTCAGCTATTCGAGATACCTGCTCGACAAGTATCTGACTGCCGGTGGTGGCGATGTGGCGGTGATCCCCATCAACGGCACGATGAGCCGTTACGGCTTTTGTGGGGGCGGTAATGAGGAAATTGCCTCGGTATTGGCCGAAGCCGCTACCGAGAAGCAGGTGAAAGGGGTGGTGCTGAAAATGGACACGCCGGGCGGCACGGTGGACAGCACCGATATGCTGGCCGACGCGGTGGCGAGCTTTCCCAAGCGCATCGAGGCGTGGACCAACTACTGCGCCAGCGCTGGGATGTTCGTGGCCAGCCAGGCGGATGACATCACGATGGAAAACGGCATTGTGAGCAGCGTGGGTAGCATCGGAGTGCTGATGGTGTACGTCGACCGCTCCGAACAATTAGAAAAGTCCGGACAAAAGGTGACGATTTTCCGGGCGGATGGCTCCCAGGATAAAGCCCGAATCAACGGCGTGGAGCCGCTTACCGATGAACTACGGGCAGAGATCACCGCCCAATTGAATGAGGCCAAGGCCAGTTTTGATGGCTACGTACGCCGGGGTCGTGCCGGTAAAATGATAAGTGACGAACCCCTGACCGGCAAAATGTACAATAAGCGGGACGCACTGCGGCTTGGCCTGGTGGACCGCCTGGGCAGCTTGGCGGATACGATCAACCGAGTCAGGTCATGGGCTTAACCCCAGCATTTTCAACTTTCAATTTTTAACTAAATATCCATGAGCAAACTAGTAGGATTCGCAGCCGTCATGGCCACGCTTTTCCCTAAGTCAAACCAACCTCTGAGCGAGAAGCTCTCGACGGAGGAGTACAATGCCCTGGCCGGCGAAGCAGCCGCCCTGCAAGCTGCTATCGAGCAGCTGGAAGCGGCCAACCTGAAAGTGACGGAAGCCGAGCAACAACTCGCAGCGGCCAACCTGAAAGTTGCGGCGACGGAGAAGCAGGTGAACGACCTGGAGGGCCAGGTGACCAGCCTGTCTGGCGAGCGCGACAAGTACAAGGCGCACTACGACAAGGCGGCCGCCGCCGGTAAAACCGAAGGCAATGCCGATGCCAACAGCCTGAACCCCGAACTGGCCAGCTACAACCAGCACGCCCTCGAGGTATTCCACGAGCTGCGCGGGAAGTAGAGCTAATAGCTTGATTTTAAATTTAAACCACTCTTTTTTTTTATTCCAATGGCAAAAACGATTGATTTTTCGAATTTCCACACCGATCTGATGCGTACCATCGACGGGGATGGCGCCATCATCCAGGACCGGGTGATGTTCGGAGCCGAGCGGCTGGGTAGTGACTTCACGCTGCTGCTGACCCGCGACCGCGCTCCCCTGGTACGCATGAGCGTGAAGGATGCCTGGCGGCCGGCCGGGGACAACTTCGACCCCAAGGCAGCCTTGGAGGTGAAGACGCGCTTCGCTTCGTTCAAGGAGGCGGACATCGACCTGGAGTTCAAGTACAGCGACATTAAGGAGGCCTACCAGACGTACCTGGGCTGGCTGAAGACGCCCGGGCTTTCGCTCAATGATGTCAATAAGAATCCGTTCGAGCTGTTCTTCCTGGGTTATATCCTGGCCAAGCACTTCGAGTTCCTGCGCCTGAACACGGCCTTCAAAGGGGTGTACAATGCGGCCGGTTCCGGAGCGGGTTCGCTGGCCGATGGCTTCATCGCCAAGTTTGCGACGGGCCGGGGTGTGGGTGGTGATATCGCGGCTTCGCACGTGTTCACAGCCGCCGCCATCACGGCTTCCAACGCGTATGCCCAGGTGAACGGCGTGGCCGACCTGGTGGCCGCTACCGACCAGAAGCTGCTGAACGAAAACCTGAACGTATACACCAGCCGTACGGTGTACGACAAGTATCGCCAGAACCGCCGGACGCTGTTCCCCAACCACGTGGGTCCGGCCGATCGTCCCACGACGCTCGACGACTACTCGAACATGACGTTTGTGAACGAGCCCGGGCTGGCCGGTAAGGACACGATCGTGATCACGCCCAAGCAGAACCTGCTCTTCGTGTGCAACGAGGATATCAACATGTTCTCGATCAACATCGTGAAGCAGATCAAGAGCTGGCAGTTGACCGTGCGGGTGTCGCTGGACTTCGACTACGCCACGCCGGACTGGATTTACCTGAACGATAAGGTTTAAGAGGAACCCACATCCTGGGCGGACGGCGACGTCCGCCCGTATTTCATCCATCCACAATTAAATTTTTTCAACTACCAATGAGAGGGATTTTCAAGATTTTGGCGGGAGTAGCACTCCTGATGCTGGTGGCCACCGTGACGGTGAACACCGGCAACCTGATGGCGGGCCTGCTGGCCGGGAGTGCGGCCACTGTGGCCACACAGTACCTGACGGGTTTTACGCTGTTCGAATTACAGGGCCATTTGGGGGCCACGACGGCACTGATCGGGATCAAGCGCAAAACGCAGATGCTGACCATCGGCGGGGCGAAGCGGCTCTACATCGTGCTGACGGAGGATCTGCTGAATGAGTTTCTGAACTATGACCTGGTCAAGTCGGCGGGTGAATTCACCGGGGCCATTCCGCTGGTGACGGGCAAGAAGTTCGTGGAGCTGGAGGCCTGGTACGATTCGACCAAATTCGACACCGAGATGAAGATCGGCGGCGGGTACACGCAGTCGCTGGAATTCAAGTTCCTGGGCTACAATGCGGAAACGGTGAAGCTCTCGGGCCTGCTGTACGAAACGCCGGTGAACTTCATCGTGCAGGGCAACGACGACAAGCTCTACTACATCGGCCAGAAGTACATCCCGATGATGTGTGAGATGAAAGGCACGATGCCCGAGAAGGGTACCGCCCGGAAGGAGACGACCTTCATGGCCAAGCAGGACGGTATGCAGGTACCCATCATGCCCCTGGGGCCGGCGGTGACGTTTGATGTGACGCCGCTGGTAACCCCTTAAACAAGTAATCATCCGGGAGCGGCCCATGCATGGGTCGTTTCCATTTTCACTACAACCATGTCAAAATTCAAATTAAACGACAAGGCCGGCAAGGAGGACTATGTCTTCGTCGGTGGTAATACGAAGTACTTGGCCACTTGCTCCCAGAAGGAGCTTGAAGTGCTTCATGCAAATGGCGATGCGCGGGTGGATGAAGACAATAAGTCGAAGACCGATGCTCCTGCCGAGATAGCCATGGCGAAGGGTAAGTAAGCCCGGAAGCGACCGCGCGGCGGACCGTCAGGTCATTTTTAGAAATTTATTCCCAGAACCATCATTTTTCAATACCGAAATGGAAATTCAAAAACTAAAGGCGTCGATGCAAATGGCGGAGATGCGTCATAAGGCTGTGGGTTCGGAAGAAACCGCGGCCGTGCTGGAAGCGGCTCAGAAAGCCTATGCGGATGCATTGGGCGACATTCCCCAGGAAGAAAGCGAAGAGTCGGCGGAAATTGAGCAGAGTACCGCCCAACCCGTAGTCCCCCAGGTGCAGGTACCCGTAGCTCCCAAATTGGCCCCCTTGCCGAAAGTAGTGGATGCGCAGAGTACTGACCAACCTGATGCCGCCGACCCAGAAAAAAAAACCGAGGCGCAGAGTTAAGCGTCGGGTCAACAGAACAGGTACTAGAGCAGCTTCTGGTGCGGGCCGATGGTCTGCACCGGGAAGCTGCTCTTTTCAGTAACAGCCTGCACGAATTCCGGGAAGACGACGTGGCCGGCGTCAAGCCGGTGATCGCGAAGATCCTGGCAACCCGGGAGGCGTGGAAGAAGGTGATGCTCAGCATCGAGTATGTGCAGAAAACCGGGCAGCTACCGCCCGAAAAGCCCACGGCCGCCGAGCAGGTACCCTCGCCTCCCGGATTGGCGGAAGTGAAGCTGGAACTGCAACGGCTGAATGTGAATATCTCGAAAACGCGAAAGAAACTGGAACTGAGCCCGGACCATAAAAAGGCGGAGCAGTGGGCTGCAGACCTTGAAAAGATGGAGGCGATGAAGGATGGATTGAGAACTCAAATAGTGGATTTGACCTATGCGACAACATAATAAGTACCTCGAGAAGGTCTACGAGGAGATGGACGTCTACCGCCAGCATTTACTGGGCGACCGGCAGCTTACCACCCAGCAGGAGGAGACCTTCGAGAAGATCGACGTGCTGCGGGGGTGGCTCCGCCAGGGCTTTTCGGACGTCGACGTGATCAAGCTGGCCAAGAGTGATCCGCGCCTGAGGGTGCAGGATCGACGGGCCAGGGAGCTGCTGGCGATGGCCTATGAGGTATTCGCGGAATTGCGATCGCTCCGGAACGCGGACGGGATCAAGATGATGTACGCCGAGCAGTTCCGGTCGGCCGCGCAGCTGGTGATGGAAAAGATCAAGGGTGTGGCCGATGGATCGGACTCGGAAGGCGATGATGCGTCTGAGAACATTTTTGAGATCATAAGGCCCAGAAGCACCGCAAAGGACATGGCCCTTTTGGTAAAAGAATTCCGGGGGCTTTTGAAAGAGGCGGCCACGATCGATGGCGCTTATGATCCGACCCGGGTGAAATCGGATGATAAGAAGAAGCCGCAGAAAATTGTGCTGAAGCGCAAGACGGTGATCAAGAATGACCAGGTGAAAAGTGATACTGTAGTCGAAGAAGCGGTGTATGAAATCCAGTAATGAGACTGAACTCGAGATCGAGATCAACGATAAGCAGGCTGATTTCCTGGAAGCGGTGATGTACGACCTCGATGCGGAAGGCACCAAGACCACAGCCATGGTCGGGGGGATCGGATCCGGAAAGTCGGTGGCCATGTCGCTGCTGATGCTGATGAGCAAGAACGAACTGCCCCGGGCCAAGGGACAGTTCGCCTGTATGACGGTGACGCAGTTCCAGCGGTCGATTTTCCCTGGTATAAAGTCGGTTTGGGCCGAGCATTTCGATGTCCGGGAGTACAATCCGAAAACGGGCCAGGGAGAATATGTTTTGTGGAAAAAGCCTCCGGAGGATTGGGACAAGCCCTGGCAGGAGCCCGAGAACTGGGACAACTGCGTGAGCTTCCCGAACGGCTGGGTGATGGAGGTGTGCGCCTACAAAATGACGGCCGACCTCCACCGCGGGCGGAATGATGATTTCGCGTTTATGGACGAAGGGCTTTTGTTCAAGCGCGATTGGCTTAA
Organism: Salmonirosea aquatica; assembly: GCF_009296315.1. NCBI lineage: Bacteria > Pseudomonadati > Bacteroidota > Cytophagia > Cytophagales > Spirosomataceae > Salmonirosea > Salmonirosea aquatica. The sequence goes on along the minus strand of NZ_WHLY01000002.1, from coordinate 5,831,280 downwards.
GATTCTGGAAGGGCGGATCCGGGCGAACGTGGGGAAATTCGATTCCCCATTCCACTGGCTGATTTCGGTATTTTCTTCTCCGCCGTATGGCTCGACCGGGGAATGGATGTTCGATATCGAGGAGCTGATGAAGGAGGAGCCGGACCGGTATTTCTTCATGCAGGTGACCACGAAGGATAATGCGGCTTTCCTGCCGGCGAATTATATCGATAACCTGGAAAAGAAGCTGAGCAAGATCGAGTTCGATGTGGAAGTGCTGGGCAAGCGGTTGTCCAAGATACCGAAGTCGTTCTATACTGCCCTGGATTGGGATCACCATAGTGATATCGATGAGCGTACCTTCTATGATCCGCATAAGGTACCTGTAGGATCCTTCGACTTCAACGCCCACTTCACCAGTTGCACGGTGTGGCAGGACCATGGTAAGGGCCAGCACTGCATCATGAACGTGTTTGTTAAGGAGCCCCGGGTGGAGATGACCATGGCACAGAGCCTGGCCCATGAACTGTTGGAGCAGCTGGACCAGCAGGCTCTGCGTAAGATCGTGATTACCGGGGACCGCAATGGGAACAACCTCTCGGCCGGTACCAAGAAGAATGCCATGGGTACCATGATGACTAACTTCCAGGAGGTGGTGAAAGTATTTGAGGATGCTCAGTGGGAAGTTATCCTGAACCCGCTGACCTATAATCCTCCCAAGGATGAGATCCAGAAGCTCATGCACAAGGTCCTGTCAGAGACCCAGGAGGATGGTCTCTACCTGCGCTTCCATCCAGTGCTGGCCAAGAGCACGCTGGTGTCGATGTCGCGCGCACCCATCACCGCGGGCTACGGCAAGGACAAGAGCAGTGAGACCAAGGACAAGCAGGAAGACCAAGAGCGGGCGACTCACCTCTCAGACACGGCCGACTACTACGTGGTGTGGCGCACCAACGGCGGGTTCAACTGGGTCGACGGCGGCTTCGAGATCGACTTCCTCTAGCCCTCGAGGCTCGAGAGGGGGGAGGGAGGGGTCATTCATATATTCGGATTTTTGGAAAAATGGAAATTGCCAAAATGTCAAAGGGCGGGCAAGATCCCGAGATTTTGGGGCTAAAGAAATAAAGTTTGCAAGACAACAGACAGATAGCCAGTTGCTTGGCTAAGTTTTCTGATGAAAAACAGTGCAACTTTATAAAATACTACTCATGCTGCTGTTTTCCAGAGACTTTAGCTATATAATCCCTACCGAAGTTGGCGGAGCAGGCCGTAAAGGCTGAATGTTCGGTATCTTATTGAGCAGGTGCCAGGTTACACCGGGCAAAAGGCAAAAGTCGAGGTCTAAGATTTTCTTTCCATTCCTTTAAAATCTCCTTTTGGTAAGATTGATCCATCAACTCTTTAATATATGCTTCCTTATCAATTATTTCGAATTTCGATTTAATGATCTTGTCAATAGCATCCCTTGACTTCTGGCCTATATCTTTTAAAGTGGACCATAATATTTCCTCATTGTAACTCAACCCCAAAAATGTAAGTGCTGTCGCCAAAGACATAATTAGTCTTTGATGTGGATTTGGGTAATAGGACTGAAAATTTGTTTGCGCTATTCTTCGCCTATATTCAGATAGATAAAATAACACTCCCACTGCAAAACCCCATGTTTCGATAGCGCTCTCTTCAATAGTGGTAAAGCTACTATGGAATGGTTTTGATTCGTCTGAATGCTGAAACAAATGCAGGATTGCTTGTAGACCAAGAACGGTTGCGCCAGCGTCAGCGTCCATTTCCAATGTCTTGTTCATCAAAGGGGTTATCCGCCCGGATGTGTCAGGTTCGTCTTCATCCATGTATGAACTTCCAGTTAATTCATTTTTCAGTTCTACATGGCCATTTGTATGATGGGTGAGCTCATGGTAAAGAAGGAATAAAATAGCAGTCATAACAAGTAACTGAGCATAATCTTTTCTTATTCCATTTTTGGGCAATGTAATTTCCTTAAGCTGTTCTGATTGATAAAATTCTAGTAAAACTTGTGAGTCAGTGGTTAAAAAAGGCAACCTTTCAGGATTTATATCTTCTTGGTCAATATTACCTATTTTAGAAAGTATACCTCTATTAGCTAGCATCCTCTCAAAAACATCATGAAGAATGAATACGACACCAATATTTAATCCAATAAATTCCATGCCTTTATAAGAAAATGCCCTTGCGTTAAAATTAGAATTATCAATAAATTCAAAATGTATATTAGGCATTTTGTTTATATGGGGCTTCGAATTTAAATTAGATTGATGAATGTCAATTATTCGTTGCATTGTGGCTTTAAGACCCTCTAAATATATACCCAATTCTGAATCCAATTGAATATGGAAACGCCCCCCCCATGGCAAGGAGGCTTCGTTAAAAAGTTCTTCTTCAAGTAAATAAAAACTCATAATATGTAAAGCGGATTATTAAATTAATTAGCTAAAAATCAGTATTTTAGTTGTTTTGAAGGTTTTGTTCGCCCTGAAATTTTGAGCTTACGTAAACATGCCTTATAAGCAGTTGGCACAATTTATTGAGGCACATTGATCAAATCATGTTTCAATAGGAGTTAAATCTGAGCACTGGTACTCAGGAAAGCTCTTTTTTGCTTTTTGACTGTAACTCTTAGATGAGATCTCCCTTCTTTCCAAATATAGACTATATTGGTAATTTAAATCAAAGGGTACGATAGTTTCATTTTTCTATTTCGTGCTTTGGTGATGTTTTATTAAAAAAGTAAAACAGAAGATTCTTCGGCGACCATCGCGCTGCGCCTGGTGCAACAGGATCCATTTAGCCGGGGTCAGAGGGTGCTCCGGAGCGTGCCCGGGGATTTTCGGCGAGAGCCGCCAAATATTATTCTGAATCTGACTTGGGAAAACGATTCATGAATTTCCGAAAATGCATCCGGTCACGGCGTTGATCTTCGGCGAGGTCCAGGAGTTTTTTCTGCATAGCTTCAAGGGTTATTTTTCCACCTGGATGATAGACAATCGAAACCACATTATACCAGCGGTAGCGCCAGCAGCCCTTAATCCGGTATTGCAATGATACATCGAACAGGCCCACTGAGGTACCCCACGGACTGAACTTGTAGCGGACGTGCCGGCTCTCCCGACCATCGGGGTATGTGTAAGGTAGAATCATACAATTGTGGGTTTTGATAAGTCCGGCTTTAATTCCCGGTTGGTAAGCTCATGGTCGAGGGCATTCAGCACCATCTGGCGTTCGCGATTGTAGGGGATCTCCTGCCAACGACGATGCAGGATCCTGGCCACTGAGACCGGCAGCGTGTATTGAAACACTTTGTTTCGGTTGCGCTGGCGATTACGCATCAGCTGCGTGGCGATCTTCTCCCTGAACTCCGCCAGCACGATCAGTTCCAGGCTGGCTTCGGGTAGGACGGCAATTCCGGCCGCTCCAATGCAGTACTGGAGAATCTGATTCACTTCCCCGTGTTCCAGTCTAACCTTGATCGGCTCCATGGGCTCTCGGGATATAATCGTGGTACACCAGCTGCTCGCCCAGGAATTCAATAGCGTACAGGATGGTGGGCGGATCGTTGGCTTCGAAGCGGTCACCGCAGGGATCGCAGATCATGGCCACGGCATTATTGACCGAGCTATCGAAGACATTGCCCAGCCTCGGAAACTCCCAGGCAGCGTCCATGTCGAGCTGAATCATATTGAAATGCCGGTCCTGCTTGGTAGGCTGACCACAGCAGCAGCAGACACCGATTTCTTTCACACGGTCTAAATCCATAATCGATTTACTTAATGGTGAATACTACTTCGCCGGTCGAGTTCTTGACCTCGACGATCAGGCCGGTACGCTGGATCACGGTGCCGGCGTTGCGGTACTTGTCCCGGGTACTTTTCCACTCTTCCAGTACCTGACCGAGGTAGCTCTCAATCATGCCCAGAAGGTAGTTTTTGCGGGACATTTCCTGGGCCACGGTAAGCAGGTGCTCTTCGAGGTGCGTCCGCTGCACTTTGGGGTTGGTCGTCAGGTAGTGCATGGGCTCAGAAGGTTGCGTTTTCCATCAGTTCCCAGCGGCCGCGCTCGTATTGGTACATCTTGTTGCTGGCTGATGTGCCCTTGTCACTGCGGGTGTCGAAGATCGCCGCCGTGGCCACGCAGCCTTGCCAGTCTTTGTACTCGTTGACCAGCCACATCAGGTAGTTCACGGCATCGCTCAGGCTGCGGTGCTGCTTGCGCTGGTTGCACTTCGACCAGAACAGCATCGACTTCGGGTTGTTGTGGAACTTCACCGACATGCACGCTCTCGATTCCCGGATCATCGCTTCCCGGTCGTCGTCCTTCATCGGGGGCCGCTGCTTCTGGCCGGGCTGTTGTCTGCCTCGTATCATGGATATATAGGGGTTAATTGAAAAATGTGAATGCTAAACCTCTGAGTAGTACCAGTCGCCGTGCTGCATCCAGCTCTCGACGTACACCACCGTTTCTTCGCTGATCTCCCCGGCCAGGCGGCGGCTTTTGCGGGAGCGGTAGTATTTGGGCGGCTTGAAGTCCACGGCCTGCTGGTCCAGGTACTGGGCGTAGAACTTGTCAGCCCACTTTTTCCCGAAGCCATCGAAGACCACCCGGTAGTACTGGAACAGAGCCATTTGGGTGTTCATTGCCGCCACTTCCTTGCGGGGTTTGGCTCCCAGGCGCAGCTTCTCGAAGTCGCGCCGGGCGCGTCGCAGCAGGGTTTCGGCCCGTTTCTGCTTCTCCTGGCGGGCTTCATCGTAGGCATGCCGGTTCAGCTGCCGTCGCTCTTCGTCTTTCTTCATCCAGGCTTCCAGGCCCCGGAAGCCCCGCAGGTTCTCCTTGTCGAAATACCCCTTGCCCTTCACCTGGATCGCGAACGGATCCGGCCGGTAGGCATCCGGATGCAGGTCGTACCATTTGGCCGCTTTGTCCAGCTTTTCCAGTTGCCGGGTCTGGAACTCAGCCCATTCGCGGGGCGTCCGCTGCTGCCCGAAACCGTCATATACCCCGGCCATGATCGCCACAATGGCCTTTTCCTGTTCCTGCTGGCTGAAATCACGCGCCGGGTAAATCACCTTCCAGGCATAGAGCCAGAACTCCATCAGCAGTTCCAGGTAGGCCTTCGGCACCTTCACCTGCGGCTTCGGCGGGGCCATCGCCGCGCCGCCCCCCCGGTGCTCATCTCTCCGTCCGGTGGCCCTGCTGCGGACGTGGGGGGGCTTCCTGCCGTTCGGGCTGGGTTGCCAGCCCGACCCCTCTCTCCGTGATCATTCTCTCCGTATCCACAAAAACTCCCATCCGCACTCCTATTTTCCTTTTCAAGGAATTCTCTGTGAATATTATTAAGCGGTAAATTTTTCCTGTCTTCATCAGAAAAGGCCGTTTTTTGGGTTTTTTGGGCATTTTTGGCACCATCTTTCCCGCTGTTGCCGAAGAGCAGATCCGTACTTATCCACAGCTCGAAATCCTTCTTGCGGCCATGAAATTTCCGCCTGATTACCCCCAGCGACCCTAGCGTCTCGATGTGGTTGTAGACCGTCTTGTCCGAGCAATCGCAGGCTTCGCTCAGGCGGATCCGGTTCGTGAGCAGGCTCGGCGGGTCCTGGGCCGTGTACATGCCGACGGGCATCTGACTGGCCGTGCGGTTGTAGCTGGCCACGTACTCGCGCAGGATCATGTAGAAGGTCGTCTTCACGCTCTCCGGAATCTGATTCACCTTCCGGGTGACGTCCTTATAGTAATAGGTGCCGTCCGAGGCCCGGCACTTGCGCTGGTGGGTTTCGGTCCCGCCCCGGGCGTTGTGCTCGCGGTACAGGTCCAGGAACCGCGAAAACGCCTCCGAATTATTGATGACAGGTAGCAAATTTGTTACGTGTTTAGTGGAAAAATCTAGCCTTGCGGCTATATCACCCCCTTTCCCCCGGCCAGGCATTACCCCGGCCGGGAGTCATGAGAGTTGCATGGTGCACTTGCCCATACCCTGTGGTGGCCCGGGGGATCGAACCCCAACCCCCTCCTGGTTCCTCAAGCCAGGAGGGACACCGTCCTGCGGCCACCGCGCGCACCCTGAGTAAGCAGGATGCCCCTTGCATTATCTTTATATCCTTTTTTCACTGTCCTGACTCATCCAGGAAAATCCTCCGGGCTTCCTCCAGACGGCGGTGCAGGCCGCGGTGGCAACAGCGCCACTCGCCGTACACCCGCCAGAAGGGCCACCCCCGGCTAGTTTCGATGGCCCCGTGCCAGTATTCGTACCAGCGCGCCGGACGCTCCAAGCGCCCACCTAATTCGCGCTCTAAGCGCCCGCACAACTCGTAAGCCCAGGTGCGGCTTTGGCCGATTGTTCTGCTTTCGTGCTTCATAGTAGTTAAGCTTGGATGGTTTCATGAGCAGTCAGATAGTCAGTGACGGCCGCCATGGCCGTGCCCAGGAAGGCGAATCCGGGCAGTAAAACATCACCCTCGGGCCGCCAGATGATCGCATCCCACCCGAGCCCTTCCGGGTTAATCGTGGCCAGGCGGGTGTCCTGCTTCATGGGCATACCATCGGCATTGTCATACTCGATCCTCTCCCACAGGTTGTGGCTGCGCTGATCCAGTTCCGATTCCTTCCAGATGTAGTTCCTAGTCATGGCTGCCTCCTTTCAGGGTGTGGCCACGCCCGCTTTTGCGTTTCAGCCGGTCTACTTCGGCCAGGTAGCTGGCAATCGAGGCCAGGCGCTCAGCGCGGGGTTTCTGGTACCAGGTTTTGGGCAGGGAATGCAGCCGTTCCATCTCCGATAGGAACTCTTCGGCGGGATTCAGCTCCTCGATGCTTAGGATACGGTAGCTGTCGGAGCTCTCGTTGAGCTCAGCCAGGAGCCACATGAAGTTGGCTGTAGGCGGCGGGGGTAGGGTGGCAGGTCGGAAGATCCGCGCAGATGCATTACTCATGAGAGTTGGGACTTGGGGGTTGAACATTACCCCGCTGCAAGCCGATCGCAATGCAACGTCCCCACCAGACCAACGCCAAAAATAAGGTCAGGTAAAGAGCGATGTAGATCATACTGAAACGAGGTTTTAGAGGTGAAAGCTCGTATGTGTGTATAGTATGGGAGCGTGTGTGTATAGCATGGCTAAGCTAGGTGGCGCTTGGGTTTGGAACGAGAAGCGGCCGTGGCCAACACCCGTAGGGGCGCTTTGACGAGCGAGCGGGCTTCGAAGTCGTCATCGAGGTAGTCCAGGCGATAGCGGATGCTATTTCCCTCTGCGAAGTAGCGGATCCAGCCCTCGGCCCGCCAATTGCGCAGGGTGGAAACGGATATCTTCAACCGCTCAGCAGCTTCAGACTCCGTCAGCCAGACCGTACGGTTCAGAAATTCGAGCTGCCTTTGGGTAAGGGTGCGGACATCTTCCAGAAGGTCGAGCTGTTCCTGGGGGAGTGAGAGCTGGATGGTGGTGGGAGTGCTCATAAGCTAGATGATTGGCGTGGGTTCAATACCGACAATTTCTTCTAGCGCAATCGTAACCCGGGCGATCCGGTCGATATTGGCCCGGCGACCGTTCGATATAGCATTGGCGGCGGCGTCCATGCATTTCGAACCTCCGTATGAATCGAAGTAGGGATCATGATCCGCCAGAGCTTTTTTCCAATCGCTCGGGGCTTTCTCCTTGGCCCGTTTGAGCCGCTCAATGAGCCGTTCCTTAATGGTAGGAACCGTTTGATCATTTCTATTTGATGATTCGCTCATGTTATGTAATTTGTGCCGTGTAACAAATGAACTGAACAAAAGTATTGATATAAATGATACAAGTCAATTTATTTCGATACTTTATTATAAAATAAATGGACAGCACGGGTAAGCGTATCAAACATTGTAGGGAGAAATCTGGCTACACGCAGGATGAGATGGCCACGATGATGGGGAAATCCAGTAAACAGACGATTTCCAGTTGGGAGAATGATAAAAATGAGCCGACGCTTAGTGATTTGAAGAAGTTGGCTAAGATCCTTAATACCACCGTAGCTTACCTGATTGGAGAAGAACCTGTATTGTCAGCTGCTTCAAATGAATACGTGACTATATCGAAGGATGAGCTGCTGAAATTACAGCGGCTGGCGCTGGATAAGGCCGTGGAAGAAAAGGAAGCAGCGCAGATGCAGGTAAAACGGCTCCAAAATGATCATTGACCTTTTTATAAGGCACAACTAAGAACATGTGCTTTAAAAGAACTATACCATTTATTAGAAGAATAGTGCTATAACAATTCTAAACCAATCCAATGAAACAAGTTTTACTTATTCTTTACCCTATGACCGCGTGTTGCCCATTCGCCCAAGTAGTAGGGGCAGGAATGAATGTTAAACTGCACAACTACATATAATTATTCAAAGATCATAGCAATTGAAAAATCTTCTGAGCCCGCTCCGGTATCCAGGTGGCAAAAGTGCATTGGGTAAATTCTTGGCGGATGTCATCTTAGCAAATGATCTTCAAGGAGGGACATACTATGAATTATACTGTGGGGGGGCAGGTGCGGCGCTTTATCTATTAGATAATCGCATAGTTAATCAAATTGTCATTAATGATGCTGACTACCGAATTTACGCTTTTTGGCATTCAATTTTGAATAAAACTGACCAGTTTATTCAGCAAATTGAGAATTGCGCCCTAACTATTCCTGAATGGAAACATTATAAGGATATTTATGATAATGCAACCCCTACTTCAAATATATTTGAAATAGGATTTGCCACTTTTTACCTGAATAGAACCAGTCGTTCAGGTATCCTACATAAGTCAGGACCGATTGGTGGATATCAACAGGTTGGCAATTACTTAATTGACGCTCGCTTTTATAAGAACACCCTTATAAATCGTATAGCTGCCATTGCCGAGCTAGAGAGCGCTATCCAAATTCACAATGAGACGGCAGAAAGTTTCATTCAAGACTTTTCTCAGTTGACTGATTACAATAGTGCATTTTTTTATCTAGACCCTCCTTACTTTAACAAAGGTAAAATGCTTTATTTAAATAATTATTCAACTGATGGACACTTATTATTAGCAAATTTAATTCAACTTCATCCGGATATAAATTGGCTTATATCGTACGACAACGCTGATGAAATAAGAGACATCTATCAGCCATTCAGAATGGCCTCCTTTAACCTTCGATATAGTTTACAAAGCAAACGTATTGGCTCCGAACTAATGATTTTTTCGGATACTCTTATCATTCCTCCAATTGCCAAAGATCAGTTAGTGCCTAATAATTTCGTCTTATTAAATTGATTATCAAACAAAAATAGATGGTACCAGAAATTACTGTAACTTCACTTGGTGAATTCATGGTTGAAGTCGAAAATACGTCAACTGTCAATAATATCATTTGGTATCGAGGAGCTTCCAACATAAATTATAAGCTTTTACCTACCCTCTATAGGCATCCTACTATTACCGATTCAATTGATCTCATAAATCAGGAAAATGAGATTTTGAAACGATTCAAACAACGTAGTTTACCCTACATAACTAGAACAACGACTGATGATTGGGACTTCTTCTTTTTAATGCAACACTTTGGTGTACCCACACGTCTCTTAGATTGGACAGAAAATCCATTTGTTGCGTTGTATTTTGCCTTATCTGGGGCAGCTACTGATACGCATGGCAATTTTACAAATGATGTGATCGTCTGGGAGATGGTTCCAGAACATTGGAATACCAAATCATTAGAAGATATTTCGATTACAACCGTTGTTGATCCTGATGATCCGTTAATGAGTGGTTATGTGAATACTAAATCCAATATTACTCGCATACGAAAGCAGTCAGTTGCAGTTTATGGAAATTACAATAGTGTACGAATAGTAGCCCAAAAAGGTGCTTTTGTCCTATTTGGGAAAGAGATGATTGCTATGGAAGATGTTTACGTTCGAGACATGTATCCTCCTGATTGTCTTAAGAAGATTATCATTCCTACAACACACATCGGCTCCATGATGTCATCTTTATCTCGGATTGGTATAACAGATTCAGTTATCTTCCCAGACTTGGAAGGTTTGGCAAAAGAAATCAAACGAGCGTTTAAATTTAAAGTTTAGTTAATCACGCTTATGCTACAAGTTAAGCAAATTGAAAATCTATATACAATTGAACGTTGGTACTTCTTACGGGATCGAATTGATTTTGATCCTACATATCAACGTAAAACGGATATATGGCGTCTGCAAATGAAGCAGCTTTTTATAAACACCATTTTAAATAATTATGACTTTCCTAAAATTTATTTAGCAGACTTTAGCGGAGGTAGCAATTCGTTAAATGAAAATAAAAAACAGTATGCTGTGATTGATGGTAAACAGAGACTTAGCACCATATTTGGATTTATGGAAAATCAGTTTGTTTTGGATGCTACACCTATTTATTACGAAGATCAAATTATTGATGCCAAAAATTTTGATTTTGATAAGCTATTAAATACCTATCCTTTTTTAGTTAAGCGGTTCGAGAATTATATACCTACTGTAATGGGGGTACAATCTGACCGTCCAGAAGATATTTTTGAAATGTTTATTCGCTTAAACATTAATTTATCTATTTCAGGTGCCGAGCGGCGTAATGCTTTGCCAGGGCCTGTGCCAATTGTTATTCGCAAAATTGCAATTCATCCTTTTTTACAAGAAAGTGCCCGTTTTGTTATTAATAATAAGAATTATAATGATAGAGGGCAAGATTTAAATGCAGCAGCTAAGATTCTATCAATCGAACTGAGTGGAGGGAAAGCTGTTTCTATTAAAAAGCAGGATTTAGATGCGGTGGTAAACCGTAATATAAAAACCGATGAGTCTTATTTTGATCTCTTTGTGGAACGTGCGAATGCAAACCTTAATAAACTTAATCTAGTCTTTGAAAAAAATGATCCTTTATTAAAGTCTCCAACTCAATTTTCTGCTTATTATTTATTTATTAAAGAATTCTTTGCTCCGGAAAACATAGAACTTTTACACTCTTTTCTAATAGCCTTTGAGAAAGAAAGGTCTTATGTAAAAAAAGTTTTACGAAGTAGGGGAGTTGGTCAGACTATGTTTAACGACGAAATTTTGAAAGAGGATTTTTTAAGTTATAATACGTTCATAAGATCTCCTGACGATAAAGTCAGTATTGAAGGTATGGTTACTTTGTTAACAAAATATTTTGAAATTTTTAAACAAAGGGGGACTCTGCAATTTGATGTTTAGATAATGCCTATTTCAGGAATTTGCATATATAGCCACTGTCAACCTTCAAAACAACTGATCAACTGTACCAACCTACTACCAATACCGATGTAAAGAGGAGGATATGTGGCTGGGATGTTCCTGAGACATACTTATAGAGCTGAGGTAATAGATTGAAAGTGAATGCGATAGGATGAATCTATGGGAATACCCTATGGGTCACAGCCGACAAATTTTAATCCTCTGTAAACTATTAGTTTACAGAGGATTTTTTATTTTCCGATTTAATTGAGAATTTGGCTTGAGAACCTAGGAGGTACCTTCTCAAGAGCAATCGGACCAGACCCTTGAAAAAGACAATCCTGAATCAGCTCATCAATGTATTATGGACGGCCATCGGCGTTGCTCCCCTAGTGATATACTGGGTGAAATCAGAGAAAAGTTTATATATCGTATTGGGTTGTCTCACCTTAAGTATGATTTTTGGTTTTTTGCCCGATGGTTTTTACGGTAAATTTCAATTGAGTCCCCGGCGGAAATTCTATGAAAAAATAGGGATAAAAACGATAGGAAATTTCACGCAAAACGGCGGTGTCGTCAATCGGATAACGTCGGCAGATGGACGAACTGGCTGGAAGAGGGATTTCTTCAGGGGTTACCACAAGACAATCGCACTATATGAGCGGTTCCATTGTATTGGGTTCGTCTTTTCTTCTCTGACCTGTTTACTCGCTCTGCTTGATCAGTTTTATCTACTGGCTGTTCTGGTGTTCCTTGCGAATGCAGTTTATAACCTACTTCCGATCCTGCTCCAACAATACAATAAGGTAAGGCTTCGCAATATAGGACAAACAGGTAGGTAATTATCTGAAATAGGGAAGGTACGTCAGAGGGTACCCCGGTACAGGGAAGGCCAGTTGCCGTATAATTGGATTTGAGTTTCAGTACCATTGGGTAAACGGATCGAAAGTTGTTTTGTAGCGTTCGGCTTTTGGAATGAATCCACCGCCAACACGACAATCGAACCATTTTTTACCACTGAAAATACAAAAGGATGCCGTAGTTTGGCCGAAACCACGGCCTGGTCAACGGTTGGTTTGTGCCAGGTACCGCCTACTTTATAAGCCAGGTCCTGTTTTTTTCCACCCACCAGTACGTCTTCAACCTGCTTGGCCATCCAGTTGCCCAGAGCATAAAACTCGGTGGGGTAGTCCCAGTAGCGGGGTGCTTCCGGTCCCGGACTGCGGCGCAAGTTCGTCACGCTTGCCTTGCCATCGGCCGGATACCACTGGTACCCTTCGGGTTTTTGGGCATTGAGCTGATAGTTGTTTACCCCAGCGCCCCATGCCTGGCTGTCGTGCCATAAATAATACCCATCCGACTCGATCAGTGAGAAAAGGGACATGGCCAACGCCTGGCTGGCAGGCATTGTCACCAGCTGATCAAACTGAATCTCACCAGCAGGAGCGGAGGTTTTTACATTCCAGGGTACTGAGGGATCATCAAATAAGGGCATGTACCGATTCCAGGCGAACCAAATGGTTTTGTTATTTTTTTGGGAAGGAAACAGGCGGTTGATGCGGGCGGTATGGATGGCCGAGAGCAGGAGGTAATTATTAGGCGTAATACCTTCCGGATCGCCGCTGAAAAAACTTTTGGGATAGACGTCGACGGGTGAAATCGAAAGATAGTCGGAAAGACGCTCCCCGCTGGACAAGGGTTCAAAATTATGATAGGTAGGGGTAGGATTCTGGTACTCTGCACTGAAAGAAGAAAGTCCGGTGCTGAGCTTATCGAAGAAACTGGGGTTGTGATAAGCGGCCCCGCCCCAGTAATCGAAAATCTGCATGGAAGGTACCCGTTCTTTAAGCCGTTTGGAAAACCAGACCAGACGTTCCCGGATGGCGGGCGAATAGTCGCGGTTCCAGAACTCGAAATCATAAGCGTACACCCCCGAAGGGTACACGCCATCAGCCAATTTTTCTACCTCAGCCCGCGAAAGCCCCGAAAACCAAGCCTCATTCTTATCTTTAAAATAACCGGGTGGTTCGGTCCAGTGGGTTTTCTGGGGCGGTACGGTTTCCTCCCAACGCGGGAGATGCGTAACCCCCCGCTCGAAATAGTTGCTGGGGGGTACCCCGGCATTCAGCCGGTACTGCATTACCAGTTTTCCTGGTATAGGTTCGAATTTGGGAAATTGGGTGTCGAACTGAACGTTAAAAGTACGAGAAAGTCCAAACCAGTCAGGAATAGGAACGGGAGTAAGGGTCGAAGCGGTATGTTTTTGGTTAGGTAACTTATCGATCCAGACATTTTGTTGACGTATGGTACGATTCCGCAGCTTGTTCCACCATTCCTGGTAGGGCGCATCGATCCAGCAGGCGATCACAGAATACAGGTAGCCCGGCTTTATTTCCAGACCGTTCTCGAGCCCGTCTACAATGATATTATCAATCAGATACACCCGGTTGCGCCCGTCCTGGTAGTTGGCGAAATCCTTCAAATAAAGTTTGCCATTTTCTTCCACAGGTCGCACGTCCAACATGAGGTCCTCACTACCCTGCCTAATCCAAAGCGCATGAGATAGAATCTCCCGGGCTTTTTGGGCATTAAAATCAAATTCAGCGGAGGCTACACATTCCGAACTGTTTTCACTGACGATCCGGATGGTAGCCGGTCCATCGGACAACCGGAGATCAGGTAGCGTAAGCCAGATGCCCGCCCGGTGAGGTACCTTCCTGAACTGGAATTTTTGCCCTTTTTGCGTGATCTCAACGGTATACGGGGCAAGTCCCCCCTGGGCGGCGTACAACTCGAATTGCATTTCGCGCCCGATCTGTTTGTAATGCCGGATGGTAAGATTGCAAGCCGGATTATTGGCTAGCATGCGGACCTCCGGGAAGGCTTCCGATTGGCCGATGTAAGCAACTGAGGTAGTGGGTCCAAACCTCTTCCAAGCCCAGGTACCCGTAGCCGCCAACAGCGCAAACGCGAATATGATAAGAGAATAAGGGTACCTGAGCAATTTATACGACATTAGGAGGGAACATGCGAAGCCCTTACCACCAACGGTAAAATAAGCCTACAGTGGCATTGAGTTGACTTACGCCTTTATCCACGTAATCGTAGTTCAGGGAGGTCTGATTGTACTTTACCCGTACATCCGCCCCGAAATTACCATCTTTTTTGAAAAGAAATTTTGCCCCGGCCGCTGCTCCGTAAGTAAGTTTTACCGATTGTTGCTGATTGGCCAAATTGCCGTAATAAAGCGTGTAATCCAGCAAATTGGCCCCGGCGGCTAATTGAACGTAGGGACGGATGGGAGCATTTGTACCCGCAAAGTAGTAACTCGCTACACCCTGAATGGGCATCATGTCCAGGGTTCTGGTCTGAACGGCCGATACTTCCTGCCCGCCCAGATTATATAAAGCCCGCGGCATTTTCTGGGAAAAGAAGGTCTTGCCGACCTCCACCCCAATCGAAACTGGTTTCTGGAAGATCCAATCAAGGGCCAGCGAATAATTCTTAATCGTGGATTTATCAATATAAGCGTCAGAAAATGGACCCATGGGAATCGCCGCCCCACCCCGTACGGTCAGATGGTAGTGGGAGTAGCGTTCAAAAGGAGTGGGAAGATTATAAAGTTGCGGTTGTTGCTGGGCTATAGCGCTCAGGCTTACGCCAAGAAGAACCAATGAATTTATCAGGAATTTCATGAAACTTTTTAGTCTGTAAATAAGTGAATTAGCATCGGAGGATTCAGTAGAGCCCCGGCTTAATTGATTTTGAGATACTGGGATTGGTTGAAAACGGACTGAATCACGCCATCGATGTACTCTGCATCAAAGAGGCCACTGCCCCGAATTTCAGCATTCCAGATCACATTCAATTTTTTGTTTTGATCATCCGGATTTTTGAAATCCAGCATTTCCATGTACCAGTAATTTTCCTGGGTTTGGTAGTAGCTATAAGTAGACGGATAACCGTACCCATAGCCCGAACCATATCCGTAGCCGTACCCGCCGCCCCAATAGCTACCGGCGTAGGGCGACAAAGGTTGGGATACCACATTAAGATAAGCATTGCGCACCTGGGCTACATTGATACCCACATCAGGATTATCCTTCGGGCTTACATACGTATAGCCCAGATTTTCCATGCTACGGGCCACACTGGTCAGGAACTGGATGTCAAGGTCGGTTAGGGAGGCCCCATTGCCCTGGTTGCCCACTACCAGCACCGAATCGAGGATACTGAAGGTTTTGAATTGTTTGAAATTGACGGATTCGTCGTGGTTGGTGATAAATACCTGCGAATCTTCCACCGAAAGATCTTTCAGCGGATCATTGTTACAGGCGGTCAAAAAGCCAATCAAGCTGGCTAACGCGAATATTTTACGGTATTTCATTGATTGTTTATTATTGGATATGTACTACGTTAACGATTTTTTACCTAAAAACATTTTACACAAGCCCGTAGCTGTACCCAGAGTAGGGTAGTTCTATTTCACCTGAAAGGAACAAAGTCGTGTTGTTACATTGTAACACTGAATGCCTGGTAAACAATTTCATGCGGTGTAACGTTGGGTTGCTTTAGGATTGATTCATTCTGGCCGGGAATGGTTGGAAGAAAAGATGAAATAAAAGTGCCTCATGTTAAAAATTGCCTATGGTACCTGGTACGCCCATCCATTGCCCGAAGGTCATCGGTTTCCTATGCTCAAGTACGAGTTGATTCCCGAACAGCTGGTACGGGAAGGTACCTGTACCGAAGATAATTTCTTTGAACCAGGCCCATTGGACGAACAATGGATCGTAGGCGTACACGACGAGACTTATTGGAAAAACCTCAAAACGCTAAACCTTTCCCCGCGTATGGTACGCAGCATCGGCTTTCCCCTGAGTGCCGAACTTGTATACCGGGAAACATTCATTGCCCAGGGTACAATCGAATGCTGCCATCATGCGCTTGCGCAAGGCATTGCGCTGAACGTGGCAGGAGGTACCCACCACGCCTACCCCGACAGGGGAGAGGGTTTCTGTCTACTGAACGACGTAGGTATTGCAGCTCATTATTTGCTAACCCAGCGGCTCGCCCGGCGGATTCTGATCATCGACCTGGATGTGCACCAGGGCAATGGTACCGCCGTGATGTTTCAGCGCGAACCCCGGGTTTTTACATTTTCGATGCATGGGCGTGACAATTATCCCCTTCGGAAAGAAACTTCCGATCTCGATATTCCATTGCCAACAGGTACCCCGGATGAGAAGTACCTGGCCCTAGTGGCCGAAACACTCCCTGCCCTGTTTAGAAGCCATCAACCCGATTTTGCTTTTTTTGTGGCGGGGGTAGATATTCTGGAAACCGATAAACTGGGACACCTGGCCGTTTCGCGCGAGGGTTGCCGGGAACGCGATAGGCTGGTACTGGAGCAATGCCGACAGGCACAGGTACCCCTGGTGGTAACCATGGGCGGGGGGTACTCCGTGAGGCTGGCCGATGTGGTCGAAGCCCATTGTAATACTTTCAGGCTGGCCCAGGCGATGTTTTTTTAGAAAAGGTGCGGGTTATGGGAAAAAAAGTTTAAATTTTGCCCTGAAAACCCTTTTTTACCCATGCAACTATCCCTGGTAGAACTGTTTCCGGAACTGAATAAAGGCTTGTTTCTGGATATTTTTGCCAAAATGACCCTTGACCCACGCACCCGTAAACCTACCCTGACGACCCTGAATGGGCAGCGGGTACCTGGTGATTTCAAGATCCGTTGCCAGCACAAGTACATCGGCCAGTTTCCCGAAGGTACCATTTACAAACTGGATGTCAGACTGGTGAACTATAAAAAGGGGAAACCCTATTTTTCAGCGGTCCAAAACCGACGCATCCAGCGAGCCCTTGAATTCTTTGATCATAATATGCGGATTCAGCGAGGGTTTTCTCCAGCTGTAAGCGTGTCTACCCGCATGCTTCAAAGAAGAGTGGAGTTGGGATAACCCTATCTTTCAAATTATTCATCCCGAACTTATGCTTCAATTGCCAGTTCCCACTTCGCATCTGATGATCCATTCCCTTCGACTTGGGCCTGGAAAAGATTTGAAAGCCGATCTGGAAAAATTTGCTAAAGAGTATGCGGTGGAGGCGGGCTTTGTGTTGACCTGCGTCGGAAGTCTTACCCATGCCGAAATCCGGCTGGCCAATCAAGAGCAGGGACAAACGTACCGTGGATTCTTCGAAATTGTTTCCCTCGTAGGTACCTTATCCATAAATGGTTCGCATATCCATATTTCAGTTTCGGATTCTAGCGGCTATACTACGGGAGGGCATTTGCTGGAAGGTTGTAAGGTTTATACCACCGCAGAACTTGTTTTGGGCGTATTGCCCGAGGTAGTTTACAAACGGGAGCCTGACTCACAAAGTGGCCATAACGAGCTTACGATTTATCCCAAAAAACCGTAAAAAAGCAAAGCGGCGATCCTTATTCGGATCGCCGCTTTGCTTTTTGAGAAAAGGTGGTATTCCTAGCCAGCCATCGAAAAGGCAGGTACCTTCCGTTTGACCAGTTCATAAGTGCCAAAAAGTACGGCTGAGAAAAAGAGGTCTCCCATAACCGTATTCAGAAAAAGGTTACCGAATACGTCCTGCTGGTAGAACTGCAGGGCCGCCACATAGCAGGCACCGAGTCCGGCAAGGGTCTGCGGATAAAAACCCGATGCCCCGTACCACACCGCGAAGTTGGTAATAAGAAAAAACAAAACGGAAGAAAGAAGGGCACTACCAAAGACCCTTCCTACGGTGATTTTCTGCAAAACGCCCATTCCAATCCCGACAGTCAGGATAAATGCCAGGTAAACCGCCCACATGGAATCATGAAAACCAATGATCAAATCACTGATTAGCATGGCTGACAACGGCACCAGAAATGCCAGGTACTTACGAGAAAAATGAGCGCCCCCAAATAGAGCAATGGCTCCAATCGGTGTGAAATTGAACGGGTGGGGCACCAGCCGGCTCAAAGCGGCGGCCAATATGATGGATGATAGCGTTGCAATTCGGAGGTTGTCAATTTTCATAGCGTACTGAACTGATTTGGTTTTCCTGGGGCAAATATACAATACTGTCTTCTTGCAGCAAAATAACCCCAGAGTGCTAATTGATGATGATGGCCTTGATTTCCGACTGGCGGGCGGCCTGGTTAAAGGCCGGAACATCCCGATTGATAATTTCGGATAATTGGTTTAGATGCACATCGATTCGCTTCGACAAGTCCTCGAATGCCGTGTACGACGATTTCGTAGGCCGAGTCTCCCCAGAAAGAACTACCGTTTTTACCCCCGCCAGCTTGTCGTTGAGCTGGATCGGAAAATTGAGGGCATCCTGACCGGCTTTTGATTTCGGTTGCATGAGTGCATTCTCAATCGTATCGAGACCCTCCAACATAGGCTTGGCCAGTTCTTTCAATCGTTTGCTTTCCGTAGAATCCTTGACCGAAGCAATGTGGGCATCTACCTGCTTGCGGATACTCCGCAGCTTGTTGATTCCTTTGTGGGTCTCGGAAAGTTTGTCGTTAATTTTCATAGCAAGGTCAAACTGCTCGCGGAATTCGGCATCAGACGTTTTGACACGCGGATCTTTTACTATTTGGAATTCCTGTTTGCCCACCAGCTTGTCGCCGTGATACAGGTGTACCTGATAGGTACCTGGCACCGCTTTGGGGCCCACCACGGAGCCCGACCACATGATATTGGTACCGTCTACGGCCGTGGCATCGGCATAGCGCATATCCCACACGAATACGTTTGTACCCGAAAGGGCGGGAAGCGTACCCGGCCGGGAAACCGTTTCGTCGGTATAAAACTCCTTAGCAATTTTCAGGGGCTTGCCTTTTTTATCGGTCCGGCTCGAATAGCTTATCACGGTATCGCCATCCATCGTCAGAAAGTGCATTTTAAGCTCGTCAGGCGGCGTTTTCTTAAAGTAGTAGCGAACTACTACGCCATTTGCCGCATTTTCTCCCGCCGTCGGAACTTCCTCTTTGCGTACCCCCCCGCTCATACGATAGGCATGGCCGGGCTTGAAAAGGTGTTCGTCGGCCTGAGCTACTTCGTCATTCAGTTGGTAAAGTGGGGTGATATCGTCCAAAATCCAGAACGACCGTCCATGGGTAGCTACCACCAGATCATTTTCCCGCTTTTGTATCACCAGGTCGTGAATCGGCGTAGTGGGTAGGTTCAATTGTAGCGGTTGCCAGGAATTCCCCCCGTTGAAGGAGGTCCAAACCCCCTGTTCGGTACCCGCATACAACAGGTCTTTCCGGGTAGGATCTTCCCGGATTACCCGCGTGAATTGGTCGCTGGGAATACCGTTGGTGATCGATTTCCAGGTTTTTCCATAATCGGTGGATTTCAGGAGGTAGGGTTTGAAATCGTTCAGCTTGTAGCGGGTAGCGGCCAGATAGACCGTAGCCGGATCGTGTGGCGAAACCTCGACAATGCTCATCAGCGCAAACTCGGGCAACAGAGAAGATTTTGGCGTGATGTTTTCCCAGTTCTTGCCATTATCTCTACTGATGTGTATAAGCCCATCGTCGGAGGCGGCATAAAAAACACCTTTTTCGAGCGGTGATTCAGCAAAGGCAAAGATCGTCGCGTAGGTTTCAACACCCGTATTGTCTTTACTGATGGGGCCGCCACTGGCTCCCATCGTGGTAGAATCGTGTCGGGTAAGATCGGGACTGATTTTCTCCCAACTGTGCCCGCGATCCATGGACTTATGAACATACTGGGAAGTTACGTATAGGGCGTTGGGATCGTGAGGGGAAAACATGATCGGGTAGGTCCATTGAAAGCGGTACTCGCGGGAATCCGACCCATGACCCATGTAGAATTCGGGGTACACATTGATCAGCTGTTCTTCTTCCGTTTTCTTGTTATAGATACTTAGGTACCCATCATAGCTACCTCCATAGGTGATGTCCGGATTGAGGGGATCTTCCACCACATAACCCGATTCGCCGCCCGCTACCGGCCACCAGTCTTTGTCGGTGATGGAATAACCGGAGGTACGGCTGGGAATGCGGACCGTACTGTTGTCCTGCTGGGCTCCGTATATGTTGTAAGGGAATTCGTTGTCGGTATGGACATGGTAAAATTGGGCCGTGGGAAAGTCCAGTTCGGTAAAGGTACCCCCCCCGTTAAAGGTGACTTCGCCGCCCCCGTCATCGCCGATAATAAAATTGTCGCTGTTGTCGGGATTGATCCAGATGTCGTGGGTGTCCCCATGGTGAACT
The DNA here is from genome assembly GCF_009296315.1 of Salmonirosea aquatica. Taxonomy (NCBI): domain Bacteria; kingdom Pseudomonadati; phylum Bacteroidota; class Cytophagia; order Cytophagales; family Spirosomataceae; genus Salmonirosea; species Salmonirosea aquatica. The sequence continues at coordinate 5,810,792 of NZ_WHLY01000002.1, read as the reverse complement.
TCTATTTCCTTGAAAGTCTTGCCGCCATCAAAAGACTTCCACGCATTTACGTTGAGTACGATGAGGCCATTCTCATTTTTTGGATCGGCGGCCAGATTCATATAGTACCAGGGTCGTTGTTTCAAAAAAGCCTCTTCATTGACCAGTTTCCAGGTAGCGCCGGCGTCATCCGAGGTGTAGAGACCTCCCTTTTGTTGATTTTCGATCATGGCATACAACCGATCGGAATTGACGGGCGATACCGAAATACCGATTTTTCCTAAGAGACCCTTGGGCATACCGGGGTTTTTAGAAATGTCTTTCCAGGTTTCGCCCCCATCCGTTGATTTGTAGAGTCCGCTGCCGGTACCTCCACTGCTCATCGAAAAATGATTGCGATAGGCCTGCCACATAGCCGCGTACAACACATTCGCGTTATTGGGATCGAGCTTGACATCGACGGCGCCTGTGCTGTCATTCTTGGCCAGTACCAGTTTCCAGGTTCCCCCCCCGTTCGTTGATTTATAAACGCCCCGCTCGAGATTGGGACCAAAAATGTTACCCATGGCGGCTACATACACCAGATCGGGGTTGTCGGGATGAATCTGAATGGCTCCAATGGCACTGGCCTTGACCAAACCGATGTGTTTCCAGGTTTTGCCGGCATCGGTTGATTTGTACAGGCCGTCACCGTATGAAATGTTGCCCCGAATATCGGTTTCGCCCGTGCCCGCAAAAACGATATTGGGATTGGAGGAGGACACGGCAATGGCCCCGACCGAACTGGCTTTAAAAGTGGAATCCGAACTTGAAAACCAGTTATTGCCTCCATCCAGACTTTTCCAGACACCGCCGCCCATAGCGCCAAAATAGTAGGTGTGGGGTTGGCCTTTGACCCCGCTCACGGCAATGGATCGCCCCCCCTGAAGGGACCGATATTGCGCCACCGCAAGCCTTTCAAAAGGCTATTTTCAAAGGTAGGGGAGGGCCGTTCGGAAGACGTACTGGTTTTTTTTTCTTTTTTCTGTGCATGTGAGGGACTTGAGCCCAGCACATAAAGGGCTCCTAAAATGAGGAAAAAGCTCATTTTTCCGGCGCGAAGGTACCGATGCTGCATAACGATTAGGTTGGTTAAGAAATGAAAGCGTGCTAAAAATAGAAATAGTTACCAAGACAACCAAGTATTATCATCCACCGCAACTAGCCCATCCATTCAAGTCTTTGCGTGTAAGGTAAGCCGTTAGCATATTTTGTTCAATTATTTTAATGACCGGTGAATTATTCTGGTATATTTTTTATTAATTCAAGATATTTGCAACTCTACGCATCACCACATGGAAACAAAAGAAGAACTACTGAGAATCATTGACCTCTTGAATGATACCTATGAAAGTGAGCAAGCCTGGCATGGCCCATCAGTGGTAGAGGTACTTAGAGGTGTTTCACCCAAACTGGCCGATAAAAGGATCAGCCCCTCAACCCATACAATTGCCGAACTCGTTTTCCATATGACCACCTGGCGGATTTTTGCAGTCCGAAAGCTACAGGGCGATGCCAGCTTTGATATTAAAACCAAAGAAAAAAACTGGAAAACATTTGCATTAGTTGATGAGTTTGAATGGGAAACCCTGCAAATGGAGCTAAGTTTGTCCCAGGAGGAATTGATAAGCGAACTAGAGAAGCGGGACAGTGATGCATTTCTGGATCAAATTGTGCCGGGGCGCGATTATTCGTATTATACCCTATTGCACGGCCTGATAAACCATGACTTGTATCATGCGGGTCAAATCGCGCTTATTAAAAAAGGGTTAAGTTCCAGCGCATTTCAAGACGATAATTTGGAAGATTTGGAAGATAGTGGTACTTTTGGAGAAAATTTTGAGCAATACAATTAATATTTACTACCCTTCCTTGTATTTCTGATCAGAAAAGATATTAAATTGCATTAAAGATAAAGTTCAACCTGCTAGGGTTGTGCTTTTAATGGTGTGGATATATGTCGGAAAGCCATTCGAAATTTCGGATGGCTTTTTTGTATGGGCATGCATTTAAAAGTACACTTCTCCGTATTCCTCTGCTAATCTTCCCTTATTATTTTAATCCTATTTTAATCCCCACTTAATCTGACTTTAACGCAGCAGTGTGTGTTTTGTAAAGGAAAACGTACAAATTCAGTGGGTTAGATTTAATTGCCTGATACTGATGCGAATGGAGTAGGACGTACACGGAGAAGTTAATGAATCGTGTGACTAAAAATCCAGATTGCCCTGTGACGATTGCAGGTGAGAGAGAAAATAATTTGTTAGAGCGTACTTAAACTGAGGAAAAGGCTTGGGGTGATCCAATGAAAGAACAAGCAGCGACTCCCAAAATGTCAGCAGGGAAAGAGGAACTGTTAGCTCTAATAAGATTTAGTTGAGTTGTGTTAATAGTGGTTAAAGTGGCCTTGCGTCTGCAAGGCCACTTTTTATATTTTCCAACGGGTATTTTGGTAAAGCTTCAGGTGCTTCTTTTCGAATATACTCGATTAACTTTTCCCGGACTTCGCAGCGTAGATCAAAGGCATCAGAGGCATTATGCGCCGACATGATAGTCCGCACCACCATATATTGATCACGGGTATCAGTCACCTGAAGGGCGGCAGTCTCACCATCCCAAAGGGAACTCTCGTCTAGGATGGTCTTAAAAGCGGAACGAAGCTTATCAACGGGGGCGTGAAAGTCGAGTGAAAAAAGGGCAGACCCAATAATGCTTGAATCATTCCGAGTCCAGTTTTGGTACGAGTTTTCCACGAAGTAGGTGATGGGTAGTATCATCCGTCGTAAATCCCAGAGCTTCACAACCACATACGTCAAATTAATTTCTTCAATACGCCCCCATTCATTTTCTACAATGACCACATCCTCGATTTTGATGGGTTGAGTGAAGGCAATCTGAATACCGGCTAGCAAATTGGCAATGGTTTTTTGGGCGGCAAAACCGACAATTACACTGACGATTCCGGCGGAGGTAAGTATCCCGAGGCCAAACTCCCGTCCCTGGCGGAAGCTTAATAGCAATAATGAAACGGATACGATCAGGACGGCAATGACGACGAGCCGCTTGATAAACTTCACTTTTGTGAAAAGTTTCCGTTCCTGAAGATTGTTTGTTTTGTTTAAATCGAGTTGATTCAGGATCAGTCGCTCAAAAATGGTTATGATGCGAATGGTCAGCCAGGTACTTATCGCGATCAACAGAACTTTACTCAGGCTGTACACCAGCACACTTTCCCTGGCTCGAATAAACCGGTTGTTTGCTACCAGAGTGAGAAAAAGGGCCGGGAAAAAGAAGTACAGCACATGGGTGATGCTGGAATAAATGGTTCTGAATACTTGCCTGTCATTCCGACTGGAAAGGTAGCGCAGTAACCGGATGATAACCCAGCCCGTTAGGACACCCGCAACCAGAGCAAGGGCAAGTATTTGCCAGTACTGGATTTTCATAGCTCAAAAACGATCGTTGAGGCGAAGTACGATAATGCCGCTATGGCGCTTTACCGAATTGAGGTAGTCAGCCAACGGCTCGGCACTTGTGATTACACGTTGGGCAGTTGTAGAGGCATGAACGAGGTAGGCCCGGTCTTTGATTCGTTTGACAATGCCCTGATGATTGCAGTCCAATCCCGGCACCGTAGATGTGATCCCAATGATGTCGCCGTCGGCCAGGCGATTCTCTATGCTCGGTACCGAGGACTTGGGAATGTAGGAGTAGTGCCCATCGTTGAGTCGTAATTCATTTTGCCTGATTTCTCCTAATACTTCATCGGAGGTGATGCCCTGGTAGAGACCGGCATGAGCCGACATGAAATTTATCTCCTTGGTGTACGGTATTCCTCCCAGAGTGTCCGTAATATCGTTCAGAAGACCGCGTTGCTGGTTGTCATTGCGCCAAGATAGAAAATAATGTTGCCGGGAGGGATAGCCAGCAATGGTTCCGTTTACATACCGGAGCTTAGTGAGTTCGGTCAAAAACTGGTCGTAGGAGAGATCTTTCTGACGGGCCAAGGCAAGGGAAACGGCCACATCTACGAGGGTAGTACAGTCCAACGCATCAAAACGGCACACCAATTGCTCATTTGCGTTCCCCTCCAACGTGTGGGCTACATAAGGGGTACCTATAAAGGTTTCGGCCATACGAAGCGTCAATTCAGGTAGGGTACCTGAATCGACTTTCTTCATTTTGGCTCCGAAAACCGCCTTGGGATCATCAACCCGGGAAATAAAACCCGTCAAAGTCAAGGCGGCAATACTTATCCACAGAAACAAACGGCTCATTTGAAATTACGAAAGCGTAAAGGTACTGAGCAACTCCATGACCGCATGCTGATTTTTAATGTGTTTTTTAGCGATCGAGAGGGCGTCACCTACCTTGATGGTGAAAGCTGTATCGGGCAACGTCTCAAACATATCCTCGTCGGTTGTGTCATCGCCCATGGCCAGAATAAAATCATAGTCGTCCAAGTCAACAAATGACTGGGCGGAGGTACCTTTATTGAATGCCGTTTTCTTAACTTCAATGACCATATTACCCTCGATGATTTGCAGATGCATCTCGGGTTGGATGAAGCTTTTAAGCTGCCATGCCAGCTCCTGCGCACGGCGGAGGGCATACTCCTGGTCATCGGCGGTGCGGTAGTGCCAGGCCAGAGAGGTTTCTTTTTCCTCCACAAAAGCCCCCGGACACCGCTTAACATACAGGTCGATGATCGAGCGGATATCATCCTTCCAGTCTTCCTGATAGGCGGGGTTAAGCACCCATTCGCTTTTACCGTGGGTCCGGATCAATGCGCCGTGTTCGGCTACCAGATGAACGGGTAGGTCGCCCAGTACACTTTCCAGAAATGTCCTGTCACGGCCGCTAATAATTACTACGGTGTCACGATGCGCCAGTTCAGCGATAATTGCCTTCACTTCCTCGGTCACGATGGCTTCTGAGGGATTTCGGACTATAGGAACCAGGGTACCATCGTAGTCGAAGAAAAAAATTCTCCTTTTGGCAGTTGTGTACTTTTCGTTGATTTCCTGGATATCATCTTCGGACAGATATTCGTGGCTTAGGCGGTCGTGTTCTTGTTCTATCATGAGCATTTGGGTAAAAAAATCGTTAGTCCATGCAAATACATCGTATTCACGCAAGCGGTGGCGCATGGCTTTCATTCGCTTGCGTTGTTCTTTGGCGGGCATTTCAAGTGCTTTCAATATGGCGTCAGCAATGTCCTGGCTATCGGTGGGATTAATGATCAGGGCTTCGCCAAGCTCGGCGGCAGCTCCGGCCATCTCACTCAGAATGAGTACCCCTAGTTCGTCTTTTCGGCTGGCTACGTACTCTTTACACACAAGATTCATCCCATCCCGCACCGGGGTGATCAGGGCGACATCACTCGCGGTATACATGCCGACCAATTCTTCAAAAGGCATCGAACGGTATTGATAAATAATGGGCTGCCAGTGAATCCTACCATACTTGGCACTGATCCTACCTACCGTTTGGTCGATCTCCGATTTCATGTTCTGGTACTGCTCGATCTGATCCCGGGAAGGTACCACCATCATTATAAAGGAAACCTTTTCGTGCCATTCGTCGTGTTGCTCCAAAAAACGTTCGTAACCTTTCAAACGGTTAAGAAGCCCTTTAGAATAGTCGAGCCGGTCTACCGAGAAAATGATTTTCTTCTTCAGCGGAGCCCGGGCTGCTTTCCTTTCCTTGACTACTTTTTCATCATCATAGGCATCGTTGAATTTGTTGTAATCGATACTGATAGGAAAAGCATCCACCTTGACCAATCGACTGTTTAGATTGACATAATGCATACGATTTCCCTGCCCGATCACCATGCGTACAGCTTTCAGGAAATACTCGACGTAGTCGTTGGTATGAAAACCCACAACATCCGCACCCAACATGCCATCAATGATTGCATCGCGCCAGGTGGTAGGCAGTAAGCGGAAAATCTCGAAGGAGGGAAAAGGAATATGAAAAAAGAAGCCGATTTTGTTGGCAGGAAAACTCTGACGGATCAGGTCAGGCAGCATCATGAGCTGATAATCATGAATCCAGATGACATCATCGGGTTGAATGATGTCTTTCATGGTCTCGTAAAAGAGCAGATTGGCTTCCTGATAGGCTTCAAAAAATTCAGTTTCAAATTTGGCCAGTGAGGGGAAATAATGAAATAAGGGCCAGATGAGGTCATTACAGAAGCCCTCGTAGTAGTTGTCGTTGAGTTCCTGAGAAATAAAGACCGGATGGGCGCGAAAATTTTCATTTTCCAGGGTAACCCCGGCCAATTCCTCTGGTGTATTGTCGGTATAGCCAATCCACTGAATCTTGTCTTCAAATTCGAAGCTGGCGTTTTCACGCCCCTGGGCCAGAGACAAAACCGCAGAAACCAGTCCCCCGGAATTTTGGAACAGGGAGGTACCCTGTTCGTTTTTTAGTATTTTGAAGGGCAGGCGATAGGCTACAATAATCAGTCGTCCTTTTTTTCGGGTAGGTAGTTTTTTCATAGGGAATTCGTTCCGAGTGTGAATGTTTGATCCCGATCAGGAGAAACCTAATCTTTCATAAACGTAACGAATGCGTTAAATTTTCGTGCCGGATGGTGGTATACGACACACTTCTAAGGTAACTAATTTACCTGAAAACTCCCTCCTTTTACCGAAATTGTCCAGAAAGTTACCCTAAAAATAAAAAAGGAGAGGTACCCTTCCCTTCCTAATCACTGGCCATACATGTGAGACCCGGCGCCGCAAAATGTGCTAAAACCCACCCTTCGGGGTATCGTCCCGATCATGGACCCGCAGGCATAACAGGCCCGCTAAAATCATAGAAGCTCCTCCTAATACCAATGCATGAACGGACTCACCACCGAAGAAAAATTTAACCATAAAACCCAGAAGGGCGGCCGCAACGATTTGGGGAATCACAATGAAAAAATTAAAAACCCCCATGTAATAACCCATTTTACCGGCCGGTAACGAGCCCGCCAGCATGGCGTAAGGTACCGACAGGATCGAAGCCCAGGCAATGCCGATACCTACCATCGAAAGCATCAAAAGGTTAGGATCAGTCATGAAATAAATAGAAAGTAGCGCAAGCCCACCCGCTGACAGGCAAATGAGATGGGTGACCCGGCGGCTTGTGTATCGGGCAACCACCGGGATGCCAAAGGCCACCACCGCCGCCACGCCGTTATAAATTCCCATACATAGTCCTACCCAGTCGGCACCGTCGTTGTATAATTTGGAGGTAGTATCCGTGGTACCATACAGGTGACTGGTCACGGCGGGAGTCATGTAAATCCACATGGCAAACAGGGCAAACCAAGAAAAGAACTGAACTACAGCCAATTGTTTCATGGTAGCCGGCATGCTTTCAAAATCGTTCATGATGGTCACGAATCCATTCAGATAAGAACCTGATTTCTGCAATAACCCGCTGATCATAATCAGGATACCGATCAGTACCATTCCTACTGAAAACACGTAAAGTTCTTTGTTCAAGTCTTGGGTTAATAACCACCAAGACAATAAAAGCCCTAATCCTGATACGATAACACCTCGCAGGATTTGCCCCTGACCCCTACGCTGGTAGGCTTCGGAAGGCGTGGCGATAGAAGAGGTGACTGACTCAACTTCTTCGTGATCTGCATAAGCCCGCAGTTCCTCAGGTGAATATTCATTAGATCGCAAAACCGTCCATACCACCGCCGCCAGAAACACCGCTCCACCCAGATAGAACGACCATTTGACCGAATTGGGGATAATGCCCTCCGCGGCCTGGTTGGGTACCCCGAACCAGTTGGTCATAATGTAGGGTAGCGAGGAAGCAATGATCGCCCCGGTTCCAATGAAAAAGCTCTGCATTGCAAAACCCGACGTACGCTGAGCCGAAGGTAGGTTGTCGCCCACAAAAGCCCGAAAAGGCTCCATGGAAATATTGATGGATGCATCCATGATCCAGAGCATTCCGGCCGCAAACCACAGGGTAGGTGAGTTGGGCATTACGAACAGGGCCAATGACGCCAGAATGGCTCCGACCAGAAAGTAGGGGCGCCGTCGCCCCAGCCGGGTCCAGGTACGGTCGCTGAAATAGCCGATAATGGGCTGGATGATCAGGCCCGTCAGCGGAGCCGCTACCCACAGAATGGGAATATCGTCCACATTGGCACCGAGGGTCTCGAATATGCGGCTGACGTTGGCATTCTGTAAGGCAAACCCAAACTGGATACCCAGGAATCCAAAACTCATGTTCCATATTTCCCAGAAACTCAGTTGGGGTTTGGGACGGGATACTACGGAGGATACAGGTACAGCTTGTGCCATGAGTCTAGGGCTGGTAAGTGATTTGAATAATTTTATGGGATACTGGGGGCAGAATGACCGGAAAGCCCTTATTTATGAGGTCATGGCCGGAAAGTTTTGCTTTGAATTCAGTAGTAGGAAAAACCTCTTCAAAATTAATTTCTTTCTGACTATCAATTCCCATCGAATCAATCAAGGCGTGCGAAGGAATTTTGATTCGGGTATGGATAGTTCGGGTTTTGTCAAAATTATACACGCAGATAAACCGTTGGTTAGGAGTGTACCGTAGGTAAGCATACGTTCGGGTTTTATCATAATCCGGGCTTTGACCATCGATATTGGCATACTGTAAATCATAAAACTGTCCGGCATAGATGGCTTCGTTCTGTACCACGAAATGATTGAGATCCTGGTAGTACTGGCGCAGCATCCGCTGGCTCGAATCCAGTTGTTCCCCATCGAATTTCCCTCCATTCATCCATTTTTGAAATTCTTCCACGCCCCAGTAGTCAAAAATGGTGGTTCGGCCGTCGTCACCCTGGAACCCCTCTGGTTTTGTAGGGTTCACTCCTACCTCTTGTCCAAAATAAATCATAATGGGTCCGGTGTGGAGGGTGGCGCTGAGTGTCATGCCGGGTAGCGCCGCGAAGGCATCCTTGGCAAAAAAAGCAGAAGCAATCCGTTGCTCATCGTGATTTTCCAGGAATCTCAGCATGTGTTCGGAAATATCACCCGATTCCCGCTGCCACACGCGGCTGATGTCCTCGGCCGTACCGTGGCCTTCAATCAGTGGACGCAGGGTATTATAAAGACCTACCTTGTCGTAGAGGTAGGTGAATTTTCCCGTTTTGATGTAATTATGATATTCATCAGGATTATAGATTTCCGCGATGAAAACAATATCGGGATTTACTTCCTCAATCTCTGGAATAACCCAACCCCAGAATTCCACCGGTACCATCTCGGCCATGTCACACCGGAACCCATCTACCCCTTTCTGAGTCCAGAAAAGCAGAATGTCCCGCATCTTGAGCCAGGTGGAGGGCAAAGGATCGAAACGCTTAGCGTGGCCGTTGAGGTAGTCGACCCCATAGTTGAGCTTAATGGTTTCATACCAGTCATTGATGGTAGGCCGGGCGTTGAAAACATCGTTTCCGGTCACTTTCGCAGGGTACTCCCGGTAGGGCTCGGGGGTAGGTACTGGCGAACGTATTCCTTCGGGCGAATGGAATTCCTGATTTGGGAGGTAGTAGAAATTGTTTTGCTGGTCAAAAACTACGGACGTTTTATCCCCCTCTCCAAAGTCCCTCACTCCGGCGGGCTTCTTGTCGGAGGCATATTGCCGCGCTACGTGGTTGGGAATGAAATCAATAATTACCTTCAGGTCGGCGTCGTGGGTGCGTTGTACCAGGGCTTCGAACTCCTCCATCCGTTTATCCACGTCCACCGCCAGGTCGGGATCAATGTCGTAATAATCCTTGATCGCGTAGGGGGAGCCCGCCCTTCCTTTCACAACCTGCGGGTTATCGCGTTTGATGCCAAACTCAGAATAGTCGGTCATGGTGGCGTGTTCGATCACGCCCGTATACCATACGTGCGAAACTCCGAATTCCTTCAATGCGGCCAGAGCCGTGGGAGTGATGTCGGTAAACTTGCCAACCCCGTTTTCATCCCGGGTACCGTAGAAGGTATTGGTTGTATTTTTATTGCCAAATAGTCGGGTGAATATCTGGTAAATAACCAGTTTGTCTTTATTCTCTGCCGAAGCTGCCATATTTCTTTTTTCGCTCATTGTAGTACAGGCTGCCAAAAAAGCAATAAAAAATGAAAGAAGCAGTATCTGAGTACTAAATGACATCGGGGCCGGGATAATTTAATCAAATGTAAAGAGGATATATTTACGATAAAATAGTCAGATTACGTTAATTTGGCTTTTTAACTCCCAACTCAATTTGTATGAATCGTAGCACTACGTACCGTTTGTTTGTCCTTCTTTTCCTTAGTTTCTTGTCCAGAACACCGACCTGGTCACAATCCGTAACGGTGGACCGGATTGAACCACTCAACTGGTGGGTAGGTATGAAAGATCCACGTTTGCAATTGATAATGCATGGGAAAAATATTTCGGGTTCGAGCGTGGATATTGCCTATCCCGGGGTTAAAATAGAGCGGGTGAGCAAAGTAGAAAACCCAAATTATCTTTTTGTGGATTTGACACTTTCGCCCGATTGTCGGGCGGGTACTTTATCCATCCAACTTTATCAGGATGTCGAAACCCGTAAAGGAAGGCGTAAGGACACGACGCAACGCATCGCGAAAAGCTACACGTACGAACTGAAGGCACGGACGGATTTTGTAAAAGCCCAGGGAGTGGATGCCTCTGATTTTATTTACTTGTTGATGCCCGACCGATTCTCAAATGGCGACCCTTCCAACGACAAGTTTGCCGATATGGCCGATACCCAAGCTGACCGGGCTAATCCATTTCTGCGGCATGGAGGTGATTTGCAAGGGATAATCAATCATCTCGATTATTTCAAGGAGTTGGGAGTAACGGCCCTGTGGCTTACCCCAGTTTTGGAAAATGACCAACCCCTTACCAACGAAGGGGGTACCCTGCGCTCGGCCTACCACGGATATGGGTTTACTGACCATTACCAGGTTGACAAACGGTTTGGAGGAAACGCCCTTTACAAAAAGTTTGTGGAAGCTGCTCACGCCAATGGCCTGAAAGTAATACAGGATGCAGTGTATAATCATGTAGGAATTAACCATTGGCTGATCAGGGATCTGCCCGCCAAGGATTGGTTGCATCAGTGGCCTACCTACACCAATACTTCATACAAAGACCAGCCCCTGGTAGATCCTTACGCTTCCCGGATTGACCGTGAAGTGACCTCCAATGGTTGGTTTGTGCCTTTTTTGCCCGATTTGAACCAGGATAATCCCTACGTGGCCAATTATTTGCTGCAACATGCGCTATGGACGGTGGAGTACTTCGGTATCGATGCCTGGCGGGTGGATACGTATATCTACAATAATCTGGAATTCATGAACCGGCTCAACGCCGCGCTGCTCGAGGAGTACCCCAAAATCCATATTTATGGCGAAAGCTGGGTAAACAGTGTGCCTAATCAAGCCTATTTTCAGCGCAATACAATCAATGTACCCTTCAAAAGCAATCTGCCGGGTGGCTGCGACTTTCAGCTTCAGTTTGCGATCAATGATGCGTTGAACCAAAAACCCGGTTGGAATGAAGGGGTACAGCGGATTTACCAGGTGCTAGGGCAGGACTATCTGTATGAAGATCCGAGCCGAAATGTTGTTTTCCTGGATAATCACGATATGGACCGCTATTTATCGGTCATTGGGGATAACCTCCAGAAATACCGGATGGGCCTGATCTGGCTGCTCACCACCCGGGGTATCCCACAAATGTACTATGGTACCGAAATTCTGATGAAGAACTTTAAAAATCCATCCGACGCGGAAGTGCGCCGTGACTTTCCTGGAGGCTTTCCGGGCGACCGGGAGAATAAATTTATCGCTTCGGGACGGAATCAAGCCGAAAATGAAGCGTTTGATTTTGTAAAGAAGCTGGCCAATTACCGGAAAGGTACCCCCGCCCTGAATAGTGGCATGCTCATGCAATATACGCCAGTGGATGGCGTGTACGTCTATTTTCGTTACAACGACCAAAAGACTATCATGGTCGTGATGAATGCCAATGAACAGGATTATTCCCTCAAGACCGGCCGTTTTGCCGAGCGGATCGGCAATGCCACCCAGGGACGTAATATACTTACCGATCAAATGCAGGATCTGACCCGTGAGGTACCTTTGGCCGCCCGTACGGCGTATGTCTTTGAGTTGCTTCCCTAATTCGGACAATTAAACTTTTCTAATAAAAAATAAGGCTCTTGATGGAAAAAGTGGCAATGTCGGGCATTTTTAGCCTGATTTTTGCACTGTAACCAAAGAAATTAAGGACCTTGTCATTCGTTTGTGTCGATGCGGGTGGCCGCATCGACACAAACGAATGACGATCAATCAATCCCACGAATGCATGTCACAACTGAAAGCCTGCCTGTTTGATCTGGATGGCGTTGTAGTCGATACTGCCCAGTTTCATTATGCGGCCTGGAAATCGTTAGCCAATCAATTGGGCTTCGATCTTACCCCAGAACAAAACGAGCAACTTAAAGGCGTCAGCCGAATGGAGTCTCTGGATATCATTCTTGAAATCGGAAATGTGAAGCTGGATGAAGGTACCAAACAACGTATGGCAGCCGAAAAAAACCAGCATTATCTGGAATTGTGCCAGCAGATGACCCCCGAAGATGTCCTGCCCGGAGTACGCGACTTTATGGATCAGTTGGTTGCTGCTTCCATAAAAATTGGATTGGGATCGGCCAGTAAAAATGCGCGCCTGATTTTAGCCCACATCAACATGCTGGATCGCTTTGCAACCATCGTCGATGGTACCCGCATTACGAAGGGCAAGCCTGATCCCGAAACTTTTCTGCTGGGCGCGCAGGATTTGGGCGTGGAGCCTACCGACTGTGTGGTGTTTGAAGACGCCGTGGCGGGTATCCAAGCGGCCAAAAATGGCGGTATGGTAGCCGTTGGGGTAGGTGATCCCGCGGTCCTGGCGGGCTCCAATCTTGTGATTACCGGTTTTGAAGATCTTTCCCTGGCTACCATTCAGTACCTGTTTGAATAATTAAGTACCCCACCCCGGTGGGTACCCTACCTCTATTATTATAAATACACACATGAAAAATACATAGTTCCTGACGAATGGAGCATCATTGAAGATAGCTTCCATCCTGAATATAATGAGATTACGGAAAGCCTGATGAGCCTAGGCAACGGTCGCATGGGTCAACGGGGTAATTTTGAAGAAACTTACACCGGAAAATCACTCCTTGGGAATTATGTGGCCGGCGTTTATTTCCCCGATAAAACCCGTGTGGGCTGGTGGAAAAATGGGTACCCTGCTTATTTCGCTAAAGTCATCAATGCCTGCAATTGGATTGGGATTCAGGTAGAGGTCGAAGGCCAATTGCTGGATTTGTATACCTGCCGGATCGAAGCATTTCGGCGGGTGCTGGACATGAAGCGCGGGGTACTGGAACGGGAATGTACCGTGGAAATGCCCACCGGAAACCGACTCACTATTCGCAGCCAGCGGTTTTGTAATATGGTTGATGACGAATCGGGTGCCATCAGATATACAATCCAGCCCCTCAATTTTAATGGACAAATTACCATTACACCGTATCTGGACGGGAACATCAGGAATCGTGATGCTAACTACGATGAAACATTCTGGAATGAAATTCAGAAAGAAACTTCGTTTGCTCAGGGAATCCTGGTCCTGGAAACCAAACCCAATCCGTATGGGGTGGAACAGTTTCAGGTGGCAACCGGTATGCGTTTCGATATAACGGTAAATGGCAAGAGGCTCGATTTCCATTCGCACCCAATTCGGAATGAGAAATATGTGGCGGGTAAGGTACCCCTTAAGCTGAATGAGAGGGATGAACTTACGGTATACAAGTATGCCACCAACCTGTCGTCCTCTAACCATTCGGCGGGAGAGCTGATCCCCCTGACTAAGGCCTACCTTGAGCGAATCACAAAGAAAGGCTACGATGTCTTGTATCATGAACATACACAGGCCTGGGCTGAAAAATGGGAACGCAACGATATCGAAATCAAGGGCGATCTGGAAGCTCAACAGGGTATACGTTTCAATATATTTCACCTGCAACAAACCTATACTGGTGAAGACGAAACCTTGAATATCGGCCCAAAGGGCTTTACCGGTGAAAAGTACGGTGGGGTAACCTATTGGGATACCGAGGCCTATTGCATCCCCTTTTACCTGTCGGCCTCCGGGCAGCAGGTGGCACGTAACCTGTTGATTTATCGGTACCGGCAGTTGGGGAAAGCCATTGAAAATGCCGAAAAACTCGGATTCAGCGGTGGCGCGGCCCTTTATCCCATGGTAACCATGAACGGGGAGGAATGCCATAACGAATGGGAAATCACCTTTGAGGAAATACACCGGAATGGAGCCATCGCCTACGCCATCTATGACTACATCCGCTACACGGGCGACGAAGCCTACCTGAGTGAGTACGGCCTGGAAGTGCTGATCGCCATTTCACGGTTCTGGCGGCAGCGGATCAACTGGTCGGAACATAAAAAGAAGTATGTGATGCTGGGGGTCACGGGCCCAAACGAGTACGAAAACAACGTCAATAACAACTGGTATACCAATTATATTGCCGCCTGGACACTCCGGTATACCTTGTATGCGATCGAATATGTTCAGAAAAATGGAGATGCCACTTCGATTTTTTCAAAAATCAACTTCGATTCTGAATCCGAACCTTCTGCCTGGCAAAAAATAATTGATGGCCTGCACTTTCCTTACGATGAGGTTCGTGACGTGTTCCTGCAACAGGACGGGTTTCTGGATAAGGAGCTCCTCACCGTGGATCAAATCTCGGAGCATCGACCCATCAACCAGAAGTGGTCTTGGGACCGGATTCTGCGGTCTTGTTTCATCAAGCAAGCGGATGTGTTGCAGGGGCTTTATTTTTTCGAGGATGATTTTGACCTGGGTACCCTGCAACGGAATTTTGATTTTTACGAACCTATGACCGTCCATGAGTCTTCTCTGTCGCCCTGCGTACATTCCATTTTGGCGTCCCGGTTGGGTATGAAAGCGAAGGCCTATGAGATGTACCTTCGGACCGCCCGTCTCGATCTGGACGATTATAATAACGACACCGAAGACGGCCTTCATATCACGTCCATGGCGGGTACCTGGATGAGCGTTGTGAAAGGTTTTGCGGGCCAACGCGTTCAGGATGGGGTACTTGTACTCGATCCTTATCTACCTGCTTCCTGGGAGTCCTATTCGTTTCGAATCGGTTTTCGAGGAGTTACGCTTACGATCTCGGTAGATAGGGATTCGATACGTCTTGTCAATCCGTCGGACCAGTCTGTCGCCTTGAAGATAAAGGGTACCCAAGAGGATTTTGTGGGTGAAAAAGTCTTAAATCTGATAGATCAGGAAATTGTACGATAGAGAATTTCCTGAATTACAGTACATTGTAGGGTACCATGTCAGTAAGATCGGAATTCTAAGGGTAAGATTTTGAACTTCTACCTAAACGGACTGATTCGAATACGAACATACACTAAGATGAGCAAAATACTACTGAAATGAAAAGGGGATGGGTAGTGGTGCTTATGTTGTTTGGCCATATGATGTCAAATTCCGTTCAAGGGCAGAATTTCAGGGAATGTCAGCGTCAATTTGAAACGCTCCTTCGTTTTTTTAACCAGTCTTTTGAAGAAAATAACCCCCAACTTATTCGTTCGGCCGAGTACCGAACCCATTTAATGGCGCTTCAAAAGGCTTATCAGACGTACGACAAAGCCTATTACAATTCCAATGATTCGCTTCAAAAGGCAACCAACGAGGCTTTGCTGAATGTCTTGGCGGGAAACTATGGTAAAGCTCTTCATTTGATGCAATCAATCGACACGGTTAGCACCCAAACTGGCTACTATCTGGGATTGATCCATTTGCTCAATCAAAACTACACAGAAGCTCAACCCTTTTTTGAAGCAGCCCAAGCAGGTAAATGGGCTAGCCTGAATGAAATGGTGGCGCTGGGCAAGGCTGGTAAAATCAACGAGGGAATACAACTTGGACAGAATGCATCCCACAAGGCTACCCAGGGAAAATGGAACTACAACGTAGGACTATTATATAAAAAGAATCAGCAGGACGATGCTTCCGTGGATGAATTGTCATCGGCCATCCGGCAGAATGACCTGATGGCCTATCGCATGCTTCGCGGAGATGTTCTGATGAAACAGAGTCAATCGAAACGTGCCGTGGCTGATTTTGAGAAGGTAGCCAAGCGTCACCCCAAAGCCCAAATCAGATATGCCAATGCCCTGGTCGATTTGAAACGGTATACCGAAGCACAACACTATTTTGAGCAGTATCTGGAAAGCGACCACCGTTTGTTTAGGAAAGATGCCCTCCTGGGATTGGGACACACCTATTACGGATTGAACCAAATGGAAACCGCACAAAAATATTACCGATTGGCGGCCCCCTTGTACAAAAAGAATCCCGTGGCGCTGTGTGGACAGGCTAATGTGCTGGTCACCAAGCACGAATATGAGAGAGCACAAACAATCTACAACCGCATTCTGACAAACGACAGTACCTACCTTTCGGCTCGGTTGGGTAGAGGGATAACCTACTATGGACAAGGTAAATACGAACTGGCGCTACAGGATTTTGCCCGGGCAAGTTCTTTATTCGATGGTACGGATCGCACTTTGGCCGATATTTTCGTTTGCCGCGCCTATGCCAACTATTACACCCACAACGCCACCAAATCTATGCCCGATTTTGAAACGGCGGTACGGCTCGATGGTGCACGTTATGAAGCTTTGGCGGGAATCAGTGGCATTTTGATTGATCAAAAGAATTTTCCCCAGGCAGGGCGTTATCTGAGTCGTGCATTGAATTTAGAAAAAAGTTACGATAAGATGTGGAGTAATTATGGTAACCTCTTATTGCACTTCGATATGTTCGGCAAGGGGTACGATGTATTTAAAAAGGCCATTGCTCTGAATCCCGCCAACCTCAAAGCTCAGAATGGCTGGGGAGTGGTATTACTGGAAAATGATAGACTCGACCAGGCCAAGGTATTGTTTGACAGCCTGGTACGTGCCAACCCCAACGTTCCGTATCTGATTAATAATCGGGGGATTGTAAATGCTTACCACGGCAACCGCTACGAACAAAAAAGAGATCCCGATGCGGCCAATGCACAGTATCAATTAGCCTACAATGATTTCAAAATGGCGATGGACGTAGCGCCAAGCCGAAAATTCTATAATGTTAATCAGGGAAATGTGTACCGGTTTTGGGAGCAATACGATGAAGCTAAGTTGAGCTATAAAGCATATCAGGATAAAAGCGCCCTGAACAATACGGCGGTTCTGTATGCAGGTCAGGATAATTTTAAGGATGCAAAGTATTATCTGGAAACGGCTCTACAGATAGATTCGTCACACCACGTTTTTCAGTTTAACATGAATCTGCTTATGAAAGGTAAGCAGAAAGAATTTGCCCGCTCATTGGCACGAGCGGTGGCTTCCGCTGATGGTACTGAAGGGATGTTTTCGGATATTGGCATTAAATACAGCCGCGACGGATTTGTGACCATCTATTTGTATGATTATGAGTATGATACACTTCATTTCCCTGGCCGACATTATTTACCCCTTCCTGTCGCGGAATATGAAGAAGAGTTTTTCATACCTGAGTATGACTTTAAACTGATGCCTTATTCCGATAAAAAGAAGACGGAGCCAAAAAAGAAAAGCCCTAATTACAAATCCCAAAAGGTCAGACTTAAAGGAAGTAATCGCCGCTCGGGTACCCGCTGCCCTGTATTTAGATGAAAAGATGGTGAACGTTTACTGATAAAGGTTAGAAGGCTCGGGGTAGGTCACTTGCTGAGATTTGAAATCCCTGGTCAGTGCTACTAGGCCATAGACAAAAAGCAGGAGCGCGGCCACACCCGCTACAAAAACGATAGAATAATAGATCGGCTCCTGGCCAAGTCGCTTGGAAATAATTCCCCCAAATGCCCACACAACCGCTAAGGCCAAGTAGCCATTGTGCAGGCGGGAAGCGGCAATAAAAGCAATTATACCTCCAATGGCGATCATTAAAACCGCCCAGGTATCATCTTCCAAACCACCATTCCAGCCTATTCCTGTCAGCCAAGTGGTCACATTGGCAATGGTCGCTACGCATATCCAACCCAAATATACCCCAAAGGGCGCCTTGGTTACGAACCTTTCCCCAGGGTTTAGGAAATCCGAGCCGTTATAAATTCCAAAATTTACCACCAAAAGGGAAAACAGAAGTACAAGCATGATTGCTACCGAGACGGGTACCAGTTCGTAATGCCAGGCCACGATCCAGCTGGCATTGAGCAATGAGGATGCGAAATACCAGACTCCAATCTTTTGTACCATAGTATTGACCCGACTGGCTTTTGCACTGAATAAAGTGCTAGCCTGATAAATCGTAAAAATCAGCAATAGAATATAGATCACTCCCCATATCGAAAATGTAGCACCAGAGGGTACGAACAGATTCGGATATTGATCTGACAATTCACCCGTTGTCTTGCCATTTAACGGTAAGTAATTGGCGAGGAAATTGAGAGTAAGCATAATGAAAAAGCCAATAATATTCAGCACCTGCCAGGTTTTGATAGAAGCGCTAAGGGCGGTCGGAATTAGTTTTGAGTCCATGATGATATAGCTTTATTTACTTGAAACGGTCAATAAGAAAGGTATACCATTTCCAGTTTACCTCTCTTATTTGTGTGCAGCAACTCAGGGCCGTGCTTAGTGAGGAGATTTTTCTACGAGGTTGAGAGATTTAAGGTGATTGCTGAAATCATCTCATTGAAATGCCAAATTGTTCATTTTGAATGGCTCTAGCCTATCAAATCCTTTTAACTGCACCTTTTGTAAAAGGTACTATTGGGTGGTATGACAATTTTGGTGCCGTTTATGTATCAAATTCAGTATTTTATGAAAACCAGGAAGATTATTTTGGCTGCGTTCGCCGTACTTATGACGTTTTCTTTGTCCTTTGGGCAAAGTCGTAACTTTAAATTCGGGGTAAAAGGTGGGGCTAATTTATCAAATTTACGAGGCGACGATGTGGTCGCGACTAACGATCCCTCAATTCGTATCGGGAATGCCGATGCTCGCCTGACGGGCTTTGTAGGTGGGGTATTTGTCCGGTTTGGAAGCAGCATTTTCATTCAACCTGAACTTCTCCTATCGCAAAAAGGAGGAGCGTTCAATGTTTTTCGTAGCGGGGTAGGAAATGAGCAGAATACGGTCAATGTCCGATTTACCAATCTGGATGTGCCGTTTATGCTGGGTATACGAATCGGCGATGTGTTGCGTATTAATGCCGGCCCCATTGCTTCGTTGCGTTTATCCGAAAACGGAGGATTACGTGATGCTTTGAACGATGTGGGGGCTACAAGTGTGAAAGATAATTTCAATCAGGCTGCTTTGGGATATCAGGCCGGCGTGGGTTTCGATATTGGGAATCTGAGCCTGGATCTCCGTTATGAAGGCAACGTGACTAATATTGTTGATGTAAATACCAACAACTCCAACTTCAATTCTCAACTCAAAAGAAAAGGTAGCTTATACCAGGCCACCATTGGATTTGCCATATTTTGATAGGGTTTTCCAAAAGTTTGTACGTAAAACCGAACATTATGAAAAAATCAACAGCCATCCTGGCTACTTTGGTGTTGTGCACACCAGTATTAGAAGGATGTAAGAATAGCAAACTGTCCAATCAGGAGAAGGGTGCCATCATTGGGTTTGGAACCGGGGCCGCTGCTGGAGCCGTAATTGGCAAGAAATCGGGTAATACGGCCGTTGGTACCATCATCGGAGCTGCTGTCGGGGGTACCGCAGGCACGCTCATTGGAATATATATGGATAAACAAGCCCGGGAGTTGGAGCAAAAAGTGGAAAATGCCAAAGTTGAGCGCATTGGAGAAGGGATCAAAGTCACCTTTGATTCAGGCTTGCTTTTTGGATTCGATTCATACCAAATTTCCGATGCTACCCGTAAAAATCTGGATAATATGGCTGAGGTGATGAAAGATTATGATGAAACCGACATCTTGATTGAAGGTCATACCGATAATGTAGGCGAAGCTGACTATAACCAGAAACTATCGGTCAATCGAGCTGAGTCGGTAGCAGATTATCTGCATCAGCATAATGTCAAACGTAATCGATTAGTTACCAAAGGATATGGAGAGAGCCAACCCGTAGCAAGTAATGCGGATGCCAGTGGACAGAAACTCAATCGACGGGTGGAAGTAGTAATTACTGCCAACGAAAAATTGAAAAAGAATGTGCAAAAAGAAGTAGAGAAGCAAAAAACCTGAATATTATTTCCAAAGCAATCACAAAAGACAAAGGGGCCAGAAATGGCCCCTTTGTCTTTTGTGATTGTATATGCAAAATCTGAATTTCATCCATTATCTGCGAATTCGGGATACAGCGTCATTCCTCCGTCAATATAGAGAGTTTCACCATTGACATAGTCTGAATCGTCCGAGGCCAGCCAGGCCACGGCCTTGGCTACATCCTCGGGGGTACCTATGCGGCGATAGGGAATTAAATGCATCAGTTCCTCCATTTTTGCTTCATCTGACCACACTGCCTTATTGATCGTAGTGCGGATCGCTCCTGGACTGACGGAGTTGATACGTATCTTATAGGGAGCCAGTTCCTGTGAAATCGAACGCATTAGCATCATGATACCACCTTTGGATGACGCATAGTTGACATGTCCTGCCCAGGGAATAATATCATGTACTGAACTCATCATGACAATTTTGCCAATTGATTGAGTAGCTGTTTCTTTGGGATTCGATTGGGCCTGTTTGACAAATTGCCGGGCTGCTTCACGGGTGCAGATAAACTGTCCCGTCAGATTCACATCGATTACTTTTTGCCATTGTTTCAGCGACATATCCAAAAAAGGTGCGTCTACCTGTAAACCGGCATTACTCACCAGTACATCGAGCCGGCCAAACTTGGAAATTGTTTGCTCGAAGAGAAATAAGACGTCTTCCTCTTTGCTTACATCCGCTTGCACCACAATTCCGTCACCTCCTTTGGCGATAATCTGCTGCAGCGTTTCATTGGCTTCATCTTCGCTGCTATGGTAGTTAACCACCACATGGGCTCCCAAACTCCCAAAATGTACCGCACAAGCTTGCCCAATTCCCGACGAGGAACCCGTAACGATAACTACCTGTCCCTTAAAATCCTGGGCTGAACTACTCATAAGTTTTCTTTATCGGCTGATTTCAACCGTTTCCAGACGGTTCGGTTGACGCTTTTTACCGCCCAATCTTTAGCTTGTAAAATAGCAAGACGAATGGCATCTTTTGGGCTCAACTGATCAGAGGTAATTAGCTGTTGGGCCAGCATGATTGCCCGCTCCCGCGTGGTTGGAGAAAGATAGGCTAATTCAGGAGAATTCAGGTATTGATTCATATAGCTTTTTCGATTGTTGATTTGAGGGAATTTCTTAAAAAACAGTACCAGCTTTGTATTCAGAAACAGGTTGGCGCGAGGACCGAAAAATAGGGTAGGATCGAACAATCAGGTAAAAAAAATCCCCACCCGCCTGGAGTGGGGATTTTTCACTGCGAGGAATTTATTTCACCTCTTCAAAATTCACATCGGTTACGTCCTCACTTCCTGATTCGCTTGTGGCGTTATTGGAAGGTGAACCATCAGTTGGTGGAACGCCAGCATCAGGCCCAGCGGAGTACATTTCCTGAGAGGCGGCCTGCCAGGCGGCATTGAGCTTTTCCATAGCGACGTCAATGCTAGCTACATCCTTGCTTTGGTGAGCCGTCCGAAGATCGTTCAGCGCGGATTCAATACCCGCTTTGTTGTCTGCCGAAAGCTTATCGCCGTATTCTTTCAATTGCTTCTCGGTGGAGAAGATCAAAGTATCAGCGGCGTTCACTTTATCGATTTTCTCACGCTCAGCTTTGTCCGACTCTTCGTTGGCTTTAGCTTCCTGCCGCATTTTTTCAATTTCTGCGTCTGTCAATCCGCTGGAAGCCTCAATCCGTATTTTCTGTTCTTTACCGGTACCTTTGTCACGGGCCGAAACATTCAGAATACCATTGGCATCCACATCGAACGTTACTTCAACCTGAGGTACCCCCCGTGGTGCGGGTGGAATGCCGTCGAGGTGGAACCGGCCCAGAGTTCGGTTTTGGTTGGCTAAAGGCCGCTCACCTTGCAAGACGTGAATTTCCACCGAAGGCTGATTGTCAGCAGCGGTCGAGAAGGTTTCGGTTTTCTTTGACGGAATGGTCGTATTGGACTCGATCAGTTTAGTGAACACACTTCCCAGAGTTTCGATACCCAACGAAAGGGGAATCACGTCCAGGAGCAGCACGTCTTTTACTTCACCCGTCAATACGCCCCCCTGAATAGCAGCGCCTACGGCAACGGCTTCATCAGGGTTTACGTTTTTGGAAGGTTTTTTACCGAAGAATTTCTCAACTTCCTCCTGCACTTTCGGAATCCGGGTAGATCCACCCACCAGAATCACTTCGTCGATGTCTTTATTGCTCAAGCCGGCATTTTTCATGGCTTTGCGGCAGGGCTCCATCATTCTTTGGAAGAGCGAATCGGCCAATTGCTCAAACTTCGAACGGGTCAAAGTCCGCACAAGGTGCTTGGGAATCCCATTGATCGGGAAGATATAGGGTAAGTTGATTTCAGTCTGAGTAGAGCTTGAAAGTTCAACTTTGGCTTTTTCGGCGGCTTCTTTCAATCGCTGCAAAGCCATTGGGTCCTGCGTCAGGTCAATACCTTCATCTTTTTTAAATTCTTCAGCCAACCAGTTGATAATAACCTGATCGAAGTCGTCACCACCCAGATGAGTATCACCGTCGGTAGCTTTTACTTCAAAAACGCCATCACCCAGTTCCAGGATCGAGATATCAAAGGTACCCCCACCCAAGTCGAATACAGCGATTTTCATATCGTGGTCCTGCTTGTCGAGTCCGTAAGCCAGCGCAGCTGCGGTAGGCTCATTGATGATGCGTTTCACATCCAGTCCCGCAATCTGACCAGCCTCTTTGGTAGCCTGACGCTCGGCGTCGTTAAAATAAGCAGGTACCGTAATAACCGCCTCCTTAACTTCCTGACCAAGGTAATCCTCGGCCGTTTGCTTCATCTTTTGCAGAATCAGCGCCGAGATTTCTTGCGGAGTATACTGCCGATCGCCAATCCGCACCCGAGGCGTATTATTAGGGCCCTTCTCTACATCGTAGGCCACGGTTTTCATTTCATTCGAGACCTCAGCGAAGCGCTTACCCATGAAACGCTTGATGGAGCTAATGGTGTGCTTGGGATTCGTAATCGCCTGACGTTTGGCCGGGGCTCCTACTTTACGTTCGCCGTTGCCATTGTCCATAAACGCCACCACAGAGGGAGTGGTACGCGCGCCCTCGCTGTTCGCAATCACAACGGGCTCATTGCCCTCCATGACAGCTACACAGGAATTGGTTGTTCCTAGGTCTATGCCAATAATTTTTCCCATTTTTATTTATAGTTTACTGTTACGATTTAATTCTGTTCAATAAGCCTAAAAGCTTATACCAAACTGTTTGATTGGACAGGACTCTGACAAATTGACAGAAAGGGTTTCCTTAACAGTATCGGCATTGTGAGAAGTTAAGCTTGACGGTCTTGTTAAGTCGAGCGATAAAAAAAGGGAACCTATCGGATGGATAGGTTCCCTGACCAGCTACTCGATGGGTAGCGGAGTTCTGAAATTACAAGGTATTTACCAGAAGAATCATTTGTTATTGCCAAACAGACCTCCCAGCAAACCTCCCAAATCAAGACCTTCTTGTTGCTTTGGAGTAGTGGAGGAGTGTGTACTACCTCCCATCATACTACCCCCATGCGCATTAAATCGCTCATATCCAGTTTGCCATCGGCCAAAGCGTACCCTAACTGATTGAAATCAAAACCGCTGCTTTGGGGACTGCCCGTAGTAGTACCTCCCAGGAGGCTACCCAGGATGCTATTGAAGTCGAGACTATTATCGGTAGGATTACTGGTTTTGTTGATGAAACTACTGAGTACGGAGGGAAGTACACTGGCAACGATGCTACTGGCAGTTGAATTGGACATGCCAAATTTTTCCATAATGCTTTGAATGGCATTTCTAGCAATGCCCGCCACTATCGGGTTATTCATCAGACCCGAACTACCGGGTTGAGCAGCTTTTCCTGACAATAGCCCCATCAGGCCACTGATATTGCCACTCTGAGCTTCCTGTTGCATACCTCCCATGATAGATCCCATGAGTGTTTGCATAACATCGCTGTTATGCTGATTAGGAATGGCGGGGTTGTTGACAATGGCGTCCTGGGAGTGGTCTTGAATGAGACCCATTAGTTGTTCGAGCATGAGCAGTTGGGAATAGAGATGAATACGTACTTACCTAGCTATACGACCCCACTATGTGAAATAGGTAACGGTTTTTCGGAAGGGTACTAAAAATAAACCCCCGCTGGGGCGGGGGTTGCTGTTATCACTTTACTTTATCAACAATAGCCTTGAAGGCTTCCGGATGGTTCATTGCCAGGTCCGCAAGTACCTTACGGTTCAACTCAATGCCTCCGGCGTGGAGCTTACCCATGAAGACGGAGTAAGACATGCCATACTGCCGGGTACCTGCGTTGATCCGCTGAATCCAGAGCGCGCGGAAATTACGCTTCTTCTGCTTGCGGCCAATGTATGCGTAGCCCATAGCCTTTTCAACGGCATTCTTGGCTACGGTCCATACGTTTTTACGACGTCCAAAGTACCCTTTGGCCATCTTTAAGACTTTCTTGCGTCTTGCACGCGACGCGACGTGATTTACTGAACGAGGCATAATTGTGTTGTTTTTTGAAGGCCGGTGCTTGGTTGATTAAGACTTAGTTACCGGCAATCGGGTTGAAACTAAAACCAAAAAATGGGCTGAACTATTTCAGCGCCAGTAACAGGAGCGTGCGCTTGTGGTTGGTTTCATCCACCAGCGTCGATTTTACCAGATTCCGCTTCCGCTTAGTCGACTTCTTGGTCAGAATGTGGCTGTGGAAAGCGTGTTTCCGCTTGATTTTTCCAGTGCCCGTCAGCTTGAACCGCTTCTTGGCGCCAGAATTTGTTTTCATTTTAGGCATAATACATTGATTAGTAAGGGTGATAAAATTTTAACAGCCCGCAAAAATACGAGGATTTTATCTAAAACAAAAGTCCGAACGGGACATACATCCCATTCGGACTTCCATCCAATCGCCCTTTGTCGGCAGTATCTATTTTTTAGGAGGTAATGGCGCCAGAATAATAGTCATGCGCTTACCTTCCAACTTGGGTTCCATTTCTACCTTACCGTATTCAGACAAGGCATCCGAGAATCGGTTTAGCAGATCTACACCTCTCTCTTTAAAGACAATCGTACGTCCCACAAAATGCACGTAGGCTTTTACCTTTGAACCCTCTTTCAGAAAATTCATGGCGTGCTTCAGCTTGAAATCGAAATCGTGATCATCAGTATTGGGACCAAATCGAATTTCCTTAATGACCACTTTCTGGGCCTTTGCCTTGATCTCCTTTTGTTTCTTCTTCTGTTCGTATTTGAACTTGGAGTAATCCACTATTTTGCAGACTGGCGGGGTGGCAGTAGGGGCGATCTCAACCAGGTCGAGGCTCTGGGCCTCGGCCATGGCCCGTGCTTTGCCAATTTCAAATACGCCGGGTTCTACATTATCACCTACCAAGCGTACTTCCCGCGCAGTGATGCGCTCATTAATTTTATAAGGTTCTTCGGGTACTCTAAATCTGCCGCGTGCGCGGGGGGTCTTAATGCCATAGGGTATTATTGAGTAAAAAAATGTATTTAAGGCTGAAAAACTAGTACTTGAAACATAACAGGTTTAAAAATAGTGCCAGCAGGCCGGAATAATAAGGAATTATGAAAAATTCGCCAAATTATTTCGGATTTCTTTCTGGAAAAAATCCGAAAACTCATCCAAGCTCATCGATCCCAGATCTCCTTCTCCTTTACGGCGCACCGAAACCATCCGATCATTCTGCTCCTTTTCACCGACGATCAGCATAAAGGGTACCTTGGTAACTTCGGCATCCCGGATTTTGCGGCCGATTTTTTCATCACGATGGTCCACAAAACCCCGGATGTCGGCATCCTGTAGAGTGAGAAAAACCTCATCCGCATAGTCAGAATATTTCTCAGAAATGGGCAAAATCGCAATTTGCTCAGGCGAAAGCCACAGTGGGAACTGCCCGGCCGTATTTTCGATAAGAATGGCAATGAACCGTTCCATGGAACCGAAAGGCGCGCGGTGAATCATCACAGGCTGGTACCTTTGGTTGTCTGAACCAATATATTCCAGGCCAAACCGCTGAGGCATCTGATAATCTACCTGAATGGTACCCAACTGCCACTTACGGCCAAGAGCATCGCGAACCATAAAATCAAGTTTGGGACCATAAAAGGCCGCTTCCCCCAGCTCAGTTACGGTTTGCAGATTCCGCTCCGCAGAGGCTTCGATGATCGCCCGCTCGGCTTTTTCCCAGTCTTCGTCGCTTCCGATGTACTTCGCTTTGTTGTTTGGGTCCCGCAGGGAGATCTGCGCGCTATATTCATCGAAACCCAACGTTTTGAAAACGTAAAGTACCAGGTCGATGACCCGCAAAAATTCTTCTTTCACCTGATCGGTCCGGCAGAAAATGTGAGCATCATCCTGCGTAAATCCCCGCACACGGGTTAACCCGTGAAGTTCGCCACTTTGCTCATAGCGGTACACGGTACCAAATTCGGCAAAACGTAGGGGAAGGTCACGGTAGGAGCGGGGGCGGGCTTTATAAATTTCACAATGATGAGGGCAATTCATGGGTTTGAGCATGAATTCCTCATCGGAATCAGGGGTTCGGATCGGTTGAAACGAATCCTTTCCGTATTTCTCCCAGTGTCCCGATGTTTCGTAGAGGGCTTTGCTTCCAATATGAGGCGTAACCACCGGCTGGTAGCCCGCCCTCAATTGAGCTTTGCGTAGGAAACTCTCCAAACGCTCGCGTAGCATGGCGCCCTTAGGTAGCCACAAAGGTAGCCCTTGACCTACCTTCTCCGAAAAAGTGAACAGGTCGAGCTCTTTGCCTAATTTTCGGTGGTCACGCTTTTTGGCTTCTTCAACCTGGAATAGGTACTCATCCAATTCCTTCTGCTTAGGAAATGTAATACCATAGATTCGAGTCAATTGCTTGTTATCCTGATTGTTACGCCAATAGGCACCCGCAATATTGGTGAGTTTCACCGCTTTAATGCTACCAGTATTGGGTAGGTGCGGACCACGGCACAAGTCAGTAAAATTCCCTTGGGTATACAGAGTGATCTGGCCGTCCTGCAGGCCATCGATGAGTTCAAGTTTGTACTCATCGCCCTTCTGAGTGAAATAATCGTGAGCTTCGGCCTTGCTGATTGGTTTGCGGACGAATTCATTCTTTTGCCGGGCCAGTTCCTGCATTTTGGCTTCAATGGCGGCGAAGTCTTCATTCGACAGCGATTTATCGCCCAGATCCACATCATAGTAGAATCCTTTTTCAATAGCTGGCCCCGTGCCAAATTTTACGCCGGGATAGAGTGCTTCAAGAGCTTCTGCCAATAAGTGGGCTGAGGAATGCCAGAAGGTTGCCTTTCCTTCGGCATCATTCCAGGTCAACAGTTTGACTTGGGCGTCACTTTCAATTGGACGGTTGGCATCCCATACTTCACCATTCACTTGGGCCGACAAAACGTTGCGGGCCAGACCTTCGCTTATGCTGGATGCAATGCCATAGCCGGAAGTTCCTTTGGGATAATCCCGAACTGACCCATCGGGTAGGGTAATTTTTATTATTTCTTGGTCACTCATGCAATGAAAGCGATAATAGCCTGTTTTGTAAGATTATTTTATGGTCATTTTCAAGGTCGTGTCTCGACCCAGGTCGAGTGTTCGCCGTGGCTCGATGGTAGTGATTTTTATGCGGGACGAATCAAGCGTCCTAGGAACCGGGAGCCGGGGTACCTTGGAATCAGGCTGGCTGGTAAATAGCCCGGCCGGATCGTATTTTCTCATTTTCCGGTTCTGTATGCGGGCGATTCCTGCGGCCGCCAGGGCATCGTCAGGGTTACGACTGATTTCCAAAGTGTAATATTCAGCTGCTTTATCGTCATTGCCCAGCCGTTCGTAACAAATCCCCATCAGGTAACTGGCTTCCGGAAAATTCTCCCGGTACTTAAGTACATTTTCGTAAGCCCTGATCGCCGCCGGATAACTCTTCCATTTAAGCCAAATGTTTCCAGTAAGAAAGTGGGCCCGAACCAGCGAAGAATCACGCCGGGTTGCTTGCTGATAACTGAATAAGGCGCTGTCAAGCTGATATTTATTCTGGTATATCTCGCCGCGTTCTAGATGAAGGACGGCATTGCCCGGGAAGCGTTTAAGCGCCAGGGTATTATATTGGAGTGCCAGATCGTGATTGCCTAGCCGTGTATTGAGCAAACTGATCTGTTGGTAAGTCCTCAGCATCCGGGGATTAAGTGCCAACGCGTGTTTGAGACTTGCCAAAGCGGCCAGGGTATCGGCCATTTTACTCTGAAGCATTCCTTTAACATAATACGCATTGCCCTGGTATGGAGCCATTTGCATGGCGGTTGCCAGATAGCGTTGCGAATCGCGGTACTGTTTTTTCTCCTGCATCAGATCGGCCAGCAAAACATACAATTCGGGTAGGTCCTGTTGCAGTACCTCGGCTCGCTGGGCGTCTTCCAGGGCTTTTTCGGTCTGTCCCATTTCACGGTGCACTTTCCCGCGTAACATATAGTATTCCCCGACATTTTCCTTAAGACTAATGGCCTGACTTACATCGGCAGCAGCCTCGGGGTATTTTTCCTGGTCAAAGTAAATTCTGGCCCGTTTGAAGTAGCTCTGGTCCAAGTCGATCCGACGGGCAATCAATCGGGATAGTGCATCAACAGCATCTTTCTGCCAATTCGTTTTCACCAGGGATGAAGGAATTGGTGGGATACGTGTGTTGTTGCGGGCATCACTTTGGCAGGCACTCAGTGTCATCAGTAACGCCGGCAAACAAAACAGAAGTCGGATGTAAGATACTTGGGAAATGGGCATTCTAGTCAGAAAGGTTGTTTACTACTGCCTTTCTAAAACACAAAATTGGGGATAATATCGCTATTTTACACAGAAATATCTGAAAAACGGGAAAATACGCCCAGAGGTAATTTTTTAGCAAAGGAATCCTGCAGGTAAAGCTCGCCGGACTGGTAGTTCATGATTTTTCCAAAGTGACTTTCCACCAGATTGTCCAGGATGAGGGCAGAAAACCCCAGAGAATACAGATTGATGACAAAAAAGTAGTTGTCTTTTTCAAGAAGTAAAGCACACAAGCCCAGCAATTCATTAATCTGTTCTTCTAAGAGCCATTTTTCTCCATCGGGGCCCCGGCCGTACGCGGGCGGATCAAGAATCAGCCCATTGTATTTTTTTCCCCGGCGTACCTCACGCTTTACAAATTTCAAAGCGTCCTCAACTACCCAACGGATTCCATCCAGACCACTAAGCTCCATATTTTCCCGCGACCAGGTGATAACTGGTTTCACTGCATCCACATGCGTGACATCCGCACCGTGGGATTTCGCAGCCAGCGATGCCAGCCCCGTATAGGCAAAAAGATTGAGCACGGTAGGTTTATCAACGGACATGGTCCGTGTGATATCGGCGATATAATCCCAGTTGACAGCTTGCTCGGGAAAAATACCTACATGCTTGAAAGAGGACAAAGCCAGTTTTGCTTTTAAAGCAAGTAATGGGGTAGCGTATGAAAAGGTCCAGCGTTCGGGCATTTTGGCCTGCAGCCGCCAGTTCCCTTTCTCCTGAGACCCCTTGTCACGACTAAAGATGGCGTGCGCCTGATCATTCCATTGAGCGTCAGTAAGCGATTTGTCCCAAACGGCCTGAGGTTCGGGACGTGCTAAAACGTAAGAACCGAATCGTTCGAGTTTTTCAAAATTACCGCAATCCAGCAGTTCGTAGTCGGTGTGTAGGGTAGGGGTGAGTAGGATCAAAGTCAGAAGGAGATTTTATTCAGGTAATATACATTGCGGCGTCCCCGAGTCTGCACATCCCCGGCCGGATTTACGATGCGCTGCACTCCCCAGGCAAGATAATAGTTACCAAACCAGTATTCTACATCATCAGTAGTGGTTTTACGGACCTTGTCTCCCTCTACTCCGGTGGGTAGTTCCACTTTTTTCCCTCCGTCGATCACTTCATCGGCTTTTATTATCTTACTGGTAATGGCGCCATCCTTGCTATAGACCAGTTGCGTGCGTCCCTGGTCGGATACCTGTATGTTTACTTTCTCTTTCAATTCCATGCTTTTGACATGATCGAAGCTAATACTATTGTCCCAGATGAGTTTGCCGTTCTTATCAAAATCGGCCACAATGGCGTGTGTATAGACGAATCCGTCAAAAATCTGATTAGAGTACCCCCCGCGCGATCCGTACATGGGATTCCAAAGGTAGGGGTTGTAGAGGCCCGATCCGAAGGGTGAGCCATATAGCCAGGGGTTTCCGTAGAACGAGTTCATGCCCATTAGGTTGTTGGTATTGCTTCGGTATTCAGGGTAGAAAACCTCCGAAACCAAAATGAACTGGTCGTCTTTCTGCACAATATCGTGCACCAGTAAACGGTAGTTGAGTTTCAAATCGCTGCCGCCATCTTTCTTTTTTTTGATCCGTCGCTCCATCTTCTCCTGCTGACGATCATTCATGAATGAGAAGAAATTGCTGAAATCGGTAAAACTGTGATAACGGGTAAAAACGACTTCGTCCTCAACGATTTTTGTAATAAACAATCCCTGTGAAGCCGCATTATTGGCACTCTGCATATTGCGGTATCCATAGGTACCGATCATCAACTTCACGGAATCATTCAGGACCTGTAGGCGGCCATTCAAAAACGAATAGTCGTCATCGGGCTGCACGACTACCTGACTGTACAACTGACCCGTTTCGTAATAAGACCGGGCCACAATTTGAATCTGTTTACGGTTTTTAACGGCAAAACTCACGTTGACCAGACGATGAGTAGTGTCTATTTCAATGGACTGAATGGCATTGGAGCCTTTAATGGCCGTGGGAAGTACCTTGGTCTGGAGAGTGGTGAGATCGGTATGGATCAGGATAGGCTCATCCCGTACGGTACCCGCCATGAAAAGACCATAACCCATCGTTTTAAAATCGGTAATCTGAAAACGGTCCAGCGTATTGATCGTAAAAGTCTCTACGAAACCGGGACCGATATTGACTTTGACGATTTGGTAAATGGAACTACGGTAGCGGCTGAACAGCAAAAACACCGACCCGCCATCGTAAGTAGAGGTCACGTAATCGAGGTTGTTCTCAATAGTACCATCGATTGACCAAAGCCGTTCCAGATTGGTGTCAAACCGCTGCACATTATAAGAATTACGGCCCGGCTGTGAAATCAAAAGTACTCCCTTCTCGCCCAGCGGTACGGTCTGGTACGCTTCATTACTGGTGGGTAGGGGTAGTTCGATACGCTTGATTTCCTGAGCTTCAAGCCGCCCAAAAGAAACAACGAGACATGCCAATAAGATCAAGGCACGTGCCATTCCAATGTGATTATTCATAGGCAATACCAACGAGTATGTCAAATTCCGCACGGTGCAGGGGTAGAACGGAAAGGCGCGACTGCCGCACCAGGGAAAGTTCCTGTAGGCGCGAATCGGCTTTAATTCGGGCCAAAGGTACGGTTTTAGGAAAACGTTCGACGGGTTCCAAATCCACTACAACCCAGCGTGAATCGTCCGTAGTAGGATCGGGATAGTGTTCCCGCACGACCCGCGCCAGACCAACAATCTCTTTGCCTTCATTACTATGGTAAAAAAGCACCAGATCGTTTAGGTGCATGGCCATCAAATTATTCCTGGCCTGATAGTTCCTTACCCCTTCCCATACACTTCGCTTTTCATTAACGAAGTCATCCCACGAATATTTGAAAGGCTCGGATTTGACAATCCAGTATTTTAAAGTGGGTTCAACCGAGGGTTCATCCATGGACAGACGTTGAATTTTCTTGTGAAAAATGCACATCCCAGGTGTGGTCGGCAAGAAGAGTGGCTGAGGCTACAAAAGCTCTGAAGGGCTGGGAACGACGCCATTCCTGAGGTGCGATGATCGAAAGGGCGTCCTGACCATCTTTTTGTTCGTACAGATAGTAAATGTTACCAACCAGGGGCTCGAAGTTCATCCGGGCGGCGTAGATACGTTCAGAAATTTCAACGCGTTGACTGATGAGCCTGGCCTGATCGGCCAAAAGCTGCATTTGTTGGTAAAGTTGGGCCAGTTGGATGTCCGTCTGTTGCCGCATGGCCAGCAGTGAACGGCTTTTGACCTTCCCCATATCCTCGGGTCGGATCACGGCTCCCCCCACGGTATGAGCATATCCGAGCAGTCCGGGGTTCAGGGCTATCTTTTCGTTGGTGTCTTCCGAATCCATGCTGTTTTCTTGATATGGGCAAAATTACGGATAGTTTGCCGTAGCTTCAAAACCTATTGCCGAACTTTGCCCTTAAAGTACCCGTATGAATAGCTGGATCACCGATCGTCACCGCCTTATCAAGGAGCCGCCTCCGACCATACCCTACTTTCGGGAGGCTTACAACTTTGCCCTGGCCTGGATGCAAGGGGAAACGGATTTTGTGATGAATACATCAGGCTCTACCGGGGTACCTAAGCCAATCAGGGTAAAAAGGACCCAAATGGAGGCCTCGGCTACCATGACGGGGGCTGCGCTGGATCTTCCTGCCCGTACCCGAGCCCTGGTTTGCCTCAACACCGATTACATCGCAGGCCGAATGATGCTGGTACGCGCCATGGTGCTGGACTGGGAGATCGTGGTGATAGAGCCTGTCGCTAACCCCTTGGCTGCCTTGGGTTCAGGCATTCCCATTGACTTTGTAGCTATGGTACCCATGCAATTGGCCACTTGCTTGCAGGAAAATTCAACTCGATTTCAGGTGGATCGATGCGGCAAAATTCTATTGGGGGGCGCGCCAATTTCCCTGACATTGGAATCTGAAATCCAGCAATTGCAGGTACCTGTATACCAAAGTTACGGTATGACTGAAACGGTATCGCACGTGGCGCTCCGACGGGTCAACGGTCCGAACCGGACTGTGGCTTACCAGGTACTTGCGGGAGTAGAGTACGGGGTAGACGTACGGGGGTGCTTGTGGGTGCGGGGATCGGTGACGAATAATGAAACTATCCAGACCAACGACCTAGTATCTTTGGAGCCAGGACGTTCGTTTTTATGGCTGGGCCGGGCCGATTCGGTCATCAATTCGGGGGGCATCAAAATACAACTCGACAAACTCGACCGGGTAGTCGAGGAAATTCTGGCTGGGATGAATAGAATGAATTCTATTTTTCACTGGTATGAACAGGATGAAAAACTTGGACAGAAATTAGTGCTTTTTATTGAAAATAAACCATCAGTGGTGAACATTACCGATCTTTTGGCCAAATTTGCCACCCGGGTGAGCACCTACGAGGTACCCAAGGCGGTGTACGGGGTGGACAATTTTACACGAACTGCCACGGACAAAATTGACCGGAGAGCAACGGCTCATTCCTATTTTTTTCCTGATTCCTATGAATGATCCTATGAAGGATTGGAAATCCATTCGGATAAAATTTCAGACTGCCGCCGGGCTGCCGGCTCCGTATAGCTATTTTTATACCCTTCAACTTACCTTTGAAGGAAAAAAACTTGGGATAGATCTGGAGCTGCATTACCTGGACCGCGATGAGCTGGACGAAGAAATGATTCTGGAAGAGGGCTTTTCCCTAAACGATGATTATAGCTGGGTAAGTACCCTTCCGCAAACCTGGCAAACTGAACTGACCACGATGATGGACAAATTGGTGCCTATGACATCCGAGGAGGTTGGGGAAAACGAGAACTACCTAGTAGTCGAAATTCAGCTACGTACGGACAAAGTGGCCGTTTTTACACCCAACGACCGGCCCGCATGGGACTACTTTCAGCAGGAATTGATTCAGGCTATTTATGAAGCTTCGGGCAAAGAACGTGCTTTTGAAATGGAGTACCTGGAAATTGAGGCCAGGAACGAACTCCGGATCCAAGTCGATGCTTCCTTTGTGAATCGGAACTTTTCGGTGAAAATCAATGATGCACCAGCCAGTTCATTAAATTGGAAATGGACAAAAGAGGTAATGGAAACGGTTTTCAAAGCGGATTTTCTGCCTGTGCAAAATCCTGATGAAGAGCCTCGCTTTAGCGGAAAGTACCTGGCAGTAGGCGATGGCGTATGGTACGAGTTTAATGAAACTCTGGTGGAGCCCACACCCAAGAGTAAAGTTTTGCCCAAGATCGTACTGCTAATGGACCAGCTACGAGAGGAGGCGGTCCGTTAGTTCGGTCCGGTTCAGTTCCTCCCGCAACTCACCGAGCAAATGCATGAGCTTTGGGAAAGTAGGCCTTGCTTCGGGCATGGCTTGACTGAGGAAAGCTTTTATCTCCCACACCTCGAGCACATCCCGCAGAGGTACCTCCAGATCGGGAACAGCCTCATGGTCCGAACGAAGCAACAGCACCCCCCGGGCCTTTACGTGATTGAAAACCCGGCGCGATACGATACCGGTCGTCTTAATCAGAATCACATACGGTTGCCCATCCTTAATGTCGTACCAGTTCCGCACGAAAGTACCGATTAGAAGTGCGCCGGGGTAGGTAAAGTCCTGACCCGCTTCAAACGCCCGGTAGTGCCCCGACGGCAGCGAAGGTAGCTGGAAGTAGGGTAGCCTTTGAAGGTAAGCAGCGTTTTGATGATTGGCCAGGTACTCATTAACGTCACTCCGCTTAACCCATTGAATGGTTTGCTCGGGTGTCTTTGGCTCTTCCCGGGGCATGGGCCTGTCGGGGGAGGTAGGTTCGTAATGATTGTTAAAACGAAGCGGAGCAGAAGCGGAGGAGGAAGGTACCGGTGCCGCCCCACGGGTAAAATGTTCCCGATGAATGGGCTTCAGGGCAATAGGTCGGGCCACCAGGCGTAAGGTCGGCTTTGGAGGCTGGAATTTAGTGACGATGGCCGCCAATGGCTGGGGCTGGATGGTAGCTACCTCGCGCATGAGGGGAGCCGGCGGGGCAGGGGCTGCCGGGTTGAAGGGTAGTCCTAAATCAGGAGTTTCCCGTAATCTGCGCAGATCATTTTTCAGTAACTGGTCCACCGAAACCCCAAAAGCATGGGCCATGTTTTTAAGATTGGTAAGATTCGGGTTTGCCCTGGCTTCTTCGTAAGCACCCAGCAAGGATCGTTTGATCCCGATTTTTCGGGAGAACTGCTCCTGGGTCAAACCATTCAGACGACGAAGGTACTTGATGTTATTGCTGACAATGCTCATACCGGCCTTTGGAAAACTTTATACTACCACTTTTGTCAAAAATAATAGTAAAAAGCACGTGAAAGGACTTATTCCGGTATTTTTGACGGATTAAATCGTACTTTTCAGATTTCCCATGGCTTAATTGCGGCCATTCAGTTTAGTATTTGGCTGGGTGGAGGAAACATCCTAGGATTTTTTAAAATTGGATCTCTCTTTTGGCTGCTTTTAAAGTATTGGTAAGCAGGCCACAAATCGTCATCAATCCTACTCCTCCAGGTACGGGAGTTATATAACTGCATTGGGGAGCCACTTCGTCAAATTTTACGTCGCCCTTGATGGCAAAACCACTTTTCTTGGTTGAATCCTCCACACGGGTAATTCCTACGTCGATCACGACCGCGCCAGTTTTTACATAGTCAGCGGTCACGAATTCAGGACGCCCTAATGCGACGATGAGAATGTCGGCATCCCGGCAAATTTCTTTCAAATTGTGGGTTTTGGAATGACAAATCGTCACGGTGGCGTTGCCAGGGTAGGTATTGCGCTGCATCAGGATGCTCATGGGAAGGCCGACGATTTGGCTTCGCCCGATTACGACACAGTGCTTGCCGCTGGTTTCGATTTGAGCTCTTTCCAACATTTCCAAAATTCCAAAGGGGGTAGCCGAAAGGTAAGCTGGTAATCCCTTACACATGCGGCCCACATTGACCGGATGGAACCCATCGACATCTTTGGCTGGGTTGACGGCTTCCATAATTCTGTTTTCTGATATACGGGGAGGCAAAGGAAGCTGTACGATAAAGCCATCCACGTCGGCATCTTGGTTCAAGGATTCGACTGCCGAAAGTACCTCGGCTTCGGTAGCCGTGGCTGCCAGGCGAATAAGAGTAGAGGTAAAGCCTACTTGCTCACAGCTTCGTATTTTTGAAGCCACGTAGGTTTCACTGGCTCCGTCGTTTCCGACCAGAATAGCGGCCAGATGGGGCTTCTTGCCCCCCTGAGCGGTCCATTCTTCTACCTGTTGCTTTATTTCCGCTTTAATTTGGCTGGAAAGAATTTTGCCGTCCAGTAGCTGCATTGTGGTATACTATTGAATGATTGAATAAGTTAATGCCTAAATGGTTGTTGATTTAGCAACCAGAACTTCTATTAATAATCCATGGGATCATCAGCAACGCGAACATCGGCATTGAGCGCGTTGAGCTGCTGCATATCGCCCTCCGACAGTTCAAAATCCCATACGTCAAAATTTTCCTGAATCCGTTTCTGGTTCGTAGATTTTGGAATGGTGACAAGGCCCTGCTGCAAACCCCATCGAATGAGAACCTGGTAGGTAGACTTCTCATACTGGGTGGCAATGGATTCGAGTACCTCGTTCGATTCTTTCCGTCCGCGGACGAGCGGTGAGTACCCTTCGGGTTGAATGTGTTTTTCCCGGCAATAAGCCAGCAATTCGGGGCGGTATAGAAAGGGGCTTTGCTCAAACTGATTGACCGCCGGAACCACCGAAGCATACGCGAAGAGCTCTTCCAGATGCGGTTGGTAATAGTTGGAAACCCCGATGGCCCGTACCCGTTTTTCATTGTACAGAGTTTCGAGCGCCCGCCAGGTTTCCTTCCGGGTATCCCGTATGGGCCAATGTACCAGGTACAGGTCCAGATAATCGGTTTGAAGCCGCTTTAGGCTTTGGTCATAGGCACGCAACGTCTGATCGTAGCCTTGTTCATCATTTCCAACCTTGGAAGTTATAAACACTTCACTTCGTTGGATCCCACTGTCCTTCATTCCACGGCCTACCTCTTCTTCATTTTGGTACACGCTAGCTGTATCAATGAGGCGGTAACCGGTTTCTAACGCCCAGCGCACCGCCCGGCTCACTTCATTTTTCTCGCCGGGAGCATAGATACCCAGTCCCAGACGAGGCATTTCAACGCCATTATTCAGTAATACCTTATTCTCAATCATAGGGGCTCAGGTTATTTCCTTCAATAGTTTTTCGAACAGGATTTTCGCTCCTACGGTAGCTTTCTCCTGGATGAAAGTCATATTTTTAGTTAACCTAATGTCGGGTCGGGCCGGATCGATGAGGTAGATCGGGGTACCCGGCTGCACGTAGTAAACCAATCCGGCAGCCGGATAGACGGCTAAGGAGGTACCTATAACTACAAATACATCGGCTTGTTCAGTGAGGTACGTAGCCTCGGTCATCATAGGTACCTCTTCTCCGAACCATACGATATGCGGACGGAGCTGGCTGCCTTCCTCACAATAATCCCCCTCTTTCAACTCCCAGCCCTTCATCTCATAGATCAGATTGGGATTGCTGCTGCTGCGTGATTTGAATAATTCACCATGCAGATGTACCACCCGGGTCGAACCCGCCTTCTCGTGGAGGTGATCCACATTCTGGGTGATGATCGTGACTTCGAAGTACTCTTCGAGCTCTTTGAGGATGCGGTGCGCTTCATTAGGCTCAACGGATAGGGCCTGCTTCCGGCGTTGATTATAAAATTCCAGCACCAATCGGGGATTCCGCGCCCAGGCTTGCGGAGTGGCCACATCCTCCACCCGGTGATTTTCCCATAGGCCACCACTGTCACGGAAAGTTTTGATCCCGCTTTCAGCGCTGATGCCCGCTCCGGAAAGTACCACGAGCTTTTTCATCTTTAGTTACTGACAGCTACTGGTTTGTAGCCGTTTCCATTATGATTATTTAGTTGGTCGTCAAGTGGCGTTACCTGCGGTTTAGCCTTTCTTGGCTTTTTTGGGAGCCGCCTTTTTTTTAGGTTTGGTCGCTTTGGCGGTTGGCTTTTCTTCGGTACCTTCTGCTAATTTCAGTACGTCCTCATAAGTAAGTTCCGCGGGTTCGGTTCCGCGCGGTATCTTAATGTTGCGCTTACCAAACGAAATGTAGGGGCCGTATTTTCCGTTCAGTACCTTTGCATTAGGATTTTCGTCATATTCGCGAATTACCTTATTGCTATCCAGTTTCCGCTTTTCGCCAATGATCTCAATGAGCCGCTCGGTCGTAACCGCCATCGGGTCGTCTGTTGGGGCAAGCGAATAGAACTTGCCATCATGCTTCACGTAGGGCCCGTACTTGCCGATATTGACTACAAGTGCCTGATCTTCGTACATACCTACCTCGCGGGGTAGCTTGAATAGTTCCAGGGCCTCTTCCAGCGTGATGGTTTCCATGAGTTGGCCTTTCAGCAAACTGGCAAATTTTGGTTTTTCCTCATCCTCCGCATCGCCAATCTGCACGTAAGGACCGTAGCGGCCAATGCGGGCACTGATTGGTTTTCCCGAATTAGGGTCTTCCCCCAGCAGGCGGGTCGTCAGGCTTTTGTCAATTTTCTCCCCTTCGGCGTCGGATACTTTCTGGTGGAAATTTTTGTAAAAGCGGTCGATCATGTCCTGCCACTGAACCTTGCCTTCCGCAATGTTGTCAAAATCCTTCTCGACATTGGCCGTAAAAGAAAAGTCGACGATATCCTCGAAGTGATTGACCAGGAAGTCATTCACGATCATCCCGGCGCTGGTAGGGAACAGTTTGGCTTTTTCCGTCCCGAACGTTTCAGTATTGACCTTGGTCTTGATCTGATTATCTTTAAGGGTGATTTCATTGTATTCCCTTTCTTGTCCTTGGCGATCTTCCTTTACCACATATTCGCGCCGAATAATGGTCGAGATCGTGGGAGCGTAGGTAGATGGACGACCGATGCCCATTTCTTCCAGTTTTTTAACCAGACTTGCTTCCGTGTAGCGGGGCGGGTTCCGGCTGAATCGCTCTGTAGCTTTCAAATGATCCAGGTTCAGGACCTGATTTATATTCAAGGGAGGTAGCATGCCTTTCTGCTCTTCATCCTCCTCATCGCTTGATTCAAGGTACACCTTTAGGAACCCTTCAAACTTTATGACTTCTCCCTGGGCGACTAGCTGTTCGGTGGTAGTTGAGATTCCGATCGTCGCAGTGGTACGTTCAAGCTGAGCGTCGGCCATCTGGGAGGCAATTGCCCGTTTCCAAATTAGCTCGTACAGGCGCTGCTCATTCCGGTCCCGACTGGCGACGAGAGTCGAAAAATCGGTAGGCCGAACGGCTTCATGTGCTTCCTGGGCCGACTCCGATTTTGTTTTGAAGACCCGACGGTGGTGGTATTCAGGACCGTATTCCTGGCTGATCTGATCCTTCGCTTTGCCCATGGCCTCCTCGGAAAGATTCGTCGAATCCGTCCGCATGTAGGAGATTTTTCCGGCTTCGTAAAGCTTTTGGGCCACGGTCATGGTTTGAGAAACCGAAAAACTCAGTTTGCGGGAGGCTTCCTGTTGTAAGGTAGAGGTTGTAAAAGGTGGGGCAGGCGTTTTCTTGGCGGGTTTAGTTTCAAGGTTTTTGATTTGAAAAATCGCACCTACACACTTCCGGACAAAATCTTCGGCTTGGGCCTGCGTTTCGAAGTTTTTAGGTAATTCGGCATTCAGGATTTTACCATTTCCCAAATCAAAGAGGGCAGTAATCTTGTAGCTGCTCTTACTTTGGAAAGCTTCAATTTCACGTTCCCGATCTACAATGACCCGTACCGCCACCGATTGGACACGGCCAGCGGAAAGAGATGATTTGCCAATCCTGATTTTTTTCCACAAAACCGGAGAGAGCTCGTACCCTACCAGCCGATCCAGTATCCGGCGGGCTTGCTGGGCATTCACCAGGTCGATGTCGATGGTCCGGGGCTTGCTGATGGCATTTTGCAGAGCGGATTTGGTGATTTCCCGGAACACGATTCGTTTGGTGGCATCCGGCAAGCCCAGCGCCTCTTTCAAATGCCAGGAAATGGCTTCCCCTTCGCGGTCATCATCCGTGGCCAGCCATACTTCCGATGATTTGGCAAGTTTTTTTAATTCATTGATTACCTTTACTTTATCGCCTGAAATTTCGTAAACGGGCGCATATCTGTTTTCGGTATCGACACCCATGTCGTGTTCAGGAAGGTCACGTACGTGGCCGTAACTTGACATGACGGTATAATCGGTTCCAAGGTATTTTTCTATGGTTTTGGCCTTCGCCGGTGATTCAACGATCACCAGATTTTTAGACATAGTAGGGTCGTTTTATTTATTAGAAAATGGTGCTTTGCCTGCTTCAAAGATAGAATAGATTCCTGCGAAAGATAAACAGAGAGTATAAATGGATTGTTGCATGATACAATTTTGGCAGGTACCTTAAGATAACAATAAATTGTACTTTTCTGTTTTCGATATTAAAAATAACGATTCATTATAGTTTTAGTATAGTACAAATTTAAGAAGAATCTTATGAAAGTCACAGGGCTTAGAAAAATGAAAAAGCCGAAAATTGCTGAAATTTTGTACTTTTAACCGTTTTTGAAACCTAACATCCAATAGAAGCAAACCAAACGTATGGCATTTGACTTAGACATGATCAAGGGCGTATATGCCCGCATGGAAGAACGTATCAACGCTGCCCGCCAGGTAGTAGGGCGTCCCCTTACTCAGGCAGAAAAAATATTGTACTCACACCTTTGGGAGGGGACTGCTACGACACCTTATGAGCGGGGGAAGGCTTATGTGGATTTTGCTCCCGACCGCGTAGCTATGCAGGACGCAACGGCGCAAATGGCCCTCTTGCAATTCATGCAGGCCGGCCGGCCCCAGGTGGCGGTACCTTCTACTGTGCACTGCGATCACCTGATTCAGGCGGAGGTAGGTGCGGAGAAGGACCTTGAAATTGCTAAAAATAGAAATAAGGAAGTTTATGATTTTCTGGCCTCCGTATCCAACAAGTACGGCATTGGCTTCTGGAAGCCCGGTGCGGGTATTATTCACCAGGTGGTACTTGAAAACTACGCATTTCCGGGCGGTATGATGATCGGCACCGATTCACATACGCCGAATGCGGGTGGCCTGGGGATGATCGCTATTGGGGTCGGCGGTGCCGATGCCAGCGATGTGATGTCGGGCCTGGCCTGGGAATTGAAAATGCCCCGCCTGATTGGGGTAAAACTGACAGGTAAGCTCTCAGGCTGGACTTCCGCTAAGGATGTGATACTGTGGGTGGCGGGCCAACTGACTGTAAAAGGTGGTACGGGCTATGTCGTCGAATATTTTGGCGAGGGCGCCGAAAGCATGTCGTGTACCGGAAAGGGTACCATTTGTAATATGGGAGCAGAAATCGGGGCTACGACATCTCTCTTTACGTATGATGATAAAATGGCCGATTACCTGCGTTCCACCGAACGCGCCGATATTGCTGATGCTGCCGATGAAGTACGGACCCACTTACGGGCCGATGAAGAAGTATACGAAAATCCCGAAGAATATTACGATCAGGTGATCCACCTGGATCTATCAACGCTTGAACCCCATATTAACGGACCTTTTACCCCCGATTTGGCTTGGCCGTTGTCCAAGTTTGCCCAAGCCGTACGGGAAAACAATTGGCCTGAGCGGCTGGAAGTGGGTTTGATTGGTTCCTGCACGAACTCTTCCTACGAAGACATGACCCGGGCTGCCTCCGTGGCGGGTCAGGCTTCTAAAAAGAACATCAAAGCGAAGGCGGAATTTACGATCACTCCCGGATCTGAAATGGTTCGCTTTACCGCCGAGCGCGATGGAATTCTGGATACTTTTGAGAAAATCGGTGGGGTTGTACTGGCGAACGCCTGCGGACCTTGCATCGGGCAGTGG
Organism: Salmonirosea aquatica; assembly: GCF_009296315.1. Taxonomy (NCBI): domain Bacteria; kingdom Pseudomonadati; phylum Bacteroidota; class Cytophagia; order Cytophagales; family Spirosomataceae; genus Salmonirosea; species Salmonirosea aquatica. The sequence continues at coordinate 5,768,549 of NZ_WHLY01000002.1, read as the reverse complement.
GCACGCCATATGGACGATCCTTCCCGCAAGAATTCGATTATCACTTCCTTCAACCGGAATTTTGCCAAACGTAACGACGGAAATATCAGTACTCACGCTTTTGTGGCCTCGCCCGAAATCGTAACGGCCTTCGCAATCGCGGGCGATCTGACTTTTAACCCGATGAAGGATTCGTTGACTAACGAAGACGGGCAGAACGTCATGCTGGACGAACCCAAGGGAATCGAATTGCCTATTCAGGGTTTTGAGGTAGAGGACGCAGGGTACCAGTCACCAGCCGAAGATGGAAGTCAGGTGCAGGTAGCGGTCGATCCGGATTCAGACCGCCTCCAATTGCTCGATCCCTTCAAGGAGTGGGAAGGTACCGATTTGCTCGGATTGAAACTGTTGATCAAAGCCAAAGGCAAGTGTACAACCGACCATATTTCGATGGCCGGACCCTGGCTTAAGTACCGCGGACACCTGGACAATATTTCCAACAATATGCTCATTGGGGCGATCAATTACTTTAACGATAAGTCCAATTCAGTAAAAAACCAGCTATCGGGAGAATACGGTGAGGTACCTGCTACCCAGCGTATTTACAAAGCTGAGGGTATTGGAACCGTTGTGGTAGGGGATGAAAACTACGGTGAGGGCTCTTCACGCGAACACGCCGCCATGGAGCCACGTCACCTTGGGGTACGCGCGATTCTGGTTAAATCATTCGCCCGTATTCACGAGACCAATTTGAAAAAGCAAGGTATGCTGGCCCTGACTTTTGCCAGTCCGTCGGACTACGAAAAAGTACTGGAAGACGACACTATAGACATAAAAGGATTGACATCCTTTGCTCCGGGTAGCCCGTTGACAGTGGTACTGCACCATGCAGACGGTACTACTGAGGATATTCTGGTTAATCATACTTACAACGCCCAACAAATCGAATGGTTCAAGGCAGGTTCGGCGCTGAATATCATTCGTCGTTCGGTAGGCGCCTAAGGTACCCCTGGAATAACCTTTTTATAAAAGACCCTGATGTATTCGTATCGGGGTCTTTTTTTAATACCAACGATCCCTACGAGCAAGGTACCTTCTAAACCTTTGAGGAAATATTAGCTTATTTATGAAAAATCATATACCCCTTTTCCTTTCAACTTCTATTCTGCTTTTGCCGTACCTGACGGTAGCCCAAAGTGATACCCTGGAAGTCAATCAGCTAGAAGAAGTGAAGGTCACTGCTTTTGAATCGAAACGTACCGTGCTGGAAACTACCGCCTCTGTCGGTATCATTAGTCCCCGCACCCTGGAACGATTCGCTGCAACTACGTTTACCAATGCAGTCAACACGGTACCGGGGGTACGGATGGAGGAGCGCTCGCCGGGAAGTTACCGCTTTTCGGTACGGGGTAGCCTGTTGCGTTCCCCATTTGGGGTTCGGAACGTGAAGTTTTATTGGAATGGAATTCCCTTCACGGATGCCAATGGCAACACACCCCTGAATTCCCTTGACTTTAATTCGGTAGGCCGCATGGAAATCATCAAAGGTCCGGGCAGCAGTATCTATGGCGCGGGAACCGGAGGGGTGGTATTGCTTTCTACGTCCGGAGTGGCTGAATCCAATAAAATTGAGCAGTCACTGGGTTATGGGAAATATGGCTACCAAAGTCGGAATACGGAGGTGAAAGTGGGTGATGTGGCCGTACGGTACGGTCATCAGCAGCAGGAGGGGTACCGTGAGCAGAGTAGTATGGTTCGGGATGTTTTTCAGTTTAACTCCACATCCCACATCGGTGAGAAATCCAGTTTATCTCTCTTGGGTATTTATTCAGACTTGCATTACCAGACTCCCGGGGGTATCAACCTGGCCCAATACCAGAAAGATCCAACACTGGCCCGCCAACCTACCCCGACCTTGCCGGGGAGTGTGATTCAGAATGCGGGCATTTACACGCGGTATACGCTTTTGGGAGTCCAGCACCGATACGCTCTGTCCACTCATTGGGATCAGTCTCTGTCGCTCTACGTGAGTGCGAATGATTTTGCCAATCCATTTATTTCAAACTATGAAAAACGGGATGAGCAGGGTTTTGGTGGGCGGAATGTATGGACGTTTTCAAAAGATTTTGGCAAAACCGACTTGCAATGGACCAGCGGATTCGAGTGGCAATACGGGAAATCGGCCCAGCGGAATTATGAAAACGCCCAGGGTACCCCCGCCGGTTTCCAGACTTCCGAAGATATCCGAAGCGCCAATGCATCGGCATTCACTCAGGCCGAGTTGCAGTTCTTGCAGTCTTTCACTCTGAATGCGGGCATTAGTCTGAATGCGTATCAGTTTTCCTACGAGCGCTTTTTCCCAGCCCCCTATGAAAATCAGCAACTGAAATTCAATGAGGTCGTCAGTCCCCGATTGGCACTAAACAAGACTTTCCTCCAAAACTGGTCCCTGACAGCTTCGCTGAGTTCGGGCTATTCGCCTCCTACCTTGCAGGAAATTCGCCCGTCCGCCGGAGGATTCCGGGCCGATCTGCAACCTGAAGTAGGCCTAAACAAGGAGCTATCATTGCGTCGGGTAGGGAATCGTTTCCAGGTGGAGGTAAATGCTTACCAATTTTCGCTCAATCAAATGATTGTCCGGCGATCGGATGCGCAGGGGGCCGAATTCTTTATCAATGCCGGTAAAACCAACCAGAAAGGCCTCGAATGGCGATTTGACTACGAGGTACTTCAAAATCTGGGATTTGTGCAAAGTCTGAAAATATGGAATGCAGGTAACCTGACCAACTATCGCTTCCGGAACTATCAACAGGCCGATACTGATTTGAACGGAAACCGATTGCCCGGTATCCCCGCCTTTTCACAAAATACTGGGCTGGATTTGGGATTGAGGAAAGGGATTGCCCTGTATGCTACCTATCAATTCGTCGATAAAGTATTCCTGAACGACGCCAATTCTGTAGAAGCGCCCTCGTATGATCAAATTTCGCTCCGGATCGTCTGGAAGAAAAACTGGGGACAGCACCTGTATTCCGAGCTATCAGCATCTGCAGACTACGTTTCTGCTGATATTTATAGTTTGGGCTATGATTTGAATGCTTTCGGAAACCGCTATTATAATGGTGCGCCGAAGCAGAATCAGTGGATGGGTATAAAAGCGGGATGGCGCTGGTGAACCAAAATAGCGGATTTTACTATTTCAAAACGGCATACAGGGTATTGCCACTCAAATAGAGCGTAACCAAAAAAATCAGTAAGAAAAGTATATTCTGTATCCTGGAATTGATAAATGCTTCCGGTAAGATTTGCCGGTCGTTCAGACAACGGAAGAGTTGCCAGGTAACGAAGGGAAGTAACAATCCGTTAGCAACCTGCGCCGCTAAGATGACCGGTACCGGTTTGAATTGGGCAATTCCAAATATGACTCCGAGGAGTAGCACTCCCTTCCAAACATAAGAAGTTTGCCTGTCCGTGGTAGAAAGCAGGGTTTTGGCGGTTATGGAAGCGGCCAGAGGAGCTGTCACTAAGGAAGTGAAGCCCGCCCCGAACAATCCCAAGGCGTAGAGCCATTCACCCCAGGTACCCAGGCGCTCTCCCAGCACCTGGGCGGCGTTCGGAAAACTGAACTCACCTTCAATCAGGGTACCTGCAACCACGATGGCCATTGAAACCAGACCACCAATCACAATGGCCGGAATCAATCCCTGGCGCATCTCGGACACGGTCTGTCCTTGCCCGATGCCTGAACCAAGAAACAGATTGTAAGGTACGATGGTGGTACCGATCAGTCCGGTAATCAGCAGGGCTGATCCCTGAGGAAATTGCGGAAGAACCGTATTGGCCACGATATCCAACGGATTCTCAGGTACCCCCAGACTCACCACAATAAAAGCGAAACCAAGGATGAAAACCAGCACACCCAGGAGGCGGGTGAGAAGCGAAATGTTACGAATACTCAACATGAAGTAGGCCGCAATTCCCAAAACGAGACTAATGCTCCAGATGGGAATAGCAAGAATCAACCTTACCCCGGCCACTGCTCCCAGCAGATTCCCCGCCTCGTAAGCTCCACATCCCAGAATGACTCCACCCGCCAGCAGACGATTGAGCCAGCGGCCGCGCAGCCCGTGGCGTTGAACCAGGATTTCTCCCAGGCTCTGGGTTGAGGCAAGGGTGAGGCGAGCGGCCGCCTCCTGCAAAACAATGGTGGCAAGGGTGGAAAAGGTAAGTGCCCAGAGCAGCGAAGTGCCGAATGTAGCTCCGGCCAGCGAACAGGTCGTGACTGTACCTGGCCCAATGAAAGCCGCCGAGATAACCGACCAGAACAGGAGACGCGAAAAACCATTTTTGAAGGAGAGCGATTTCATACGGGCGGGTCAGTGAGGTTCACCGTAACCGCCCCCACCGGGGGTTTCGATCAGCAGTCGGTCGTTCTTTTTCACGTGGGCACTACACACGCCCGGACACTTTTCGATTTTTCCGCTGGCTCGGATCAGGGTATGGTCGGACGACTTGCCATTTTCGCCTCCCGCCATGCCATAGGGCGCAAAATAACGGTGCTGGGTCAGGAGCGTAATGTCCAGATCATCTAGAAATTCGATTTCGCGCACAATCCCTTCGCCACCATGCCATTGCCCTTTTCCCCCCGAATCACTCCTCAATTCAAATCGGGGAATCCGAACCGGATAGCGCCTTTCGAGTTCTTCCGTATCGGTGATGCGGGTATTGGTCATGTGCTGATGAACCCCGGACCGGCCATGAAACCCCGGGCCGGCTCCGGCACCTCCCCCAATGGTTTCATAGTAGCCCAGGTGGTCGTTACCAAATAGAAAATTGTTCATGGTACCCTGGCTACAGGCGGCTAGTTCAAGGGCTTTGAGGAGGGTATCCACCAACCGCTGGCTTACCTCGGTGTTACCACCCACCACCGCCGGGCAGAGGGCGGGATCATCTTCAAAATGGGGGTTGAGCAGGGAATTCTCGGGAAGGCAAATATGCACATCCTTCATTAGTCCATCATTTAGCGGTATTTCCTTGTCCACCAGAATCCGGAGTACATACAGGATGGCACTGTGGAGAATGGAGAGGTTGGCGTTCAGGTTATGAGGATGTACGTGGGAGGTACTCTTAAAGTCGAAAAGGATTCGGCCCGGTTGAACTTCGATCTGAACGGCAATTCGGTGGCCGTCGTCCAGGAATTCCGAAGCCATCATTTTTTTATTTTCGTAGGGGCGAAGCGCTATTTGGAGTTGGGCATGGGCATTGCTCTTCAATTTGCCCATATAATACCGGACCGATGTGAGGCCGAATCGGGAAACAAGAGCGAGTAAATCGGTCTGCCCTTTACGCAGGCTAGAGAGCGCGGCTATCATGTCCGCTTCATTTTCGACCCACATCCGGGTAGGGTAGGTACCCTCCGTAAAAAGCGCACGCATGGAATCCCATTGGGGTACCCCTTTTTTAACCAGATATTGTGGCAAAATGGTGACGCCTTCTTCGGCCAGTGAGTTCGCATCGGGTGGCATAGAACCAGGCCGGGTACCTCCAATTTCGGCATGATGTGCCCGATTCATTACGTACCCTACCAGCTGGGCATCGACGGTATAAACCCCGGCCAGTAAAGTGACATCGGGCAAGTGCGAGCCACCGTATTTGGGGTGATTAGTAATAACGACATCCCCTGGTCCAATCGTAATTTTTTCTCGAACCAACCGGGCGCAAAGTCCCAGGCTTCCCAGATGTACGGGTATGTGGGGGGCATTGACCAGTAACTCGGCGTCGGCGTCGAGCAGGGCGCAGGAGAAATCCAGACGCTCCTTCACATTGACCGAAAAGGCTGTTCGTTGCAATTGTACGCCCATTTCTTCGGCTATCGCGTAAAATCGGTTGGTAAATAGCTCCAATTCTACCTCTTCGGGTCGTTCTTCCAAAACCGAATGTTCCGCTGGATTGGTATGGGATATGATCAAATCCCCTGAACTCTGGACTGAAAACTGCCAGCCCGGGGGAACATAAGTCGTGGAATTGCTTTCGGTAATCACACAGGGACCCATAGCAAAATGACCCGGCATCAGGTCGGCCCGATGATAGATTGGCCAGGAATTGCCCCCGGAAAACGGTGCCGATGCTTTGCGCACCGAAGGGGCTTGGATAGGTATGAATTCAAAGGCACCTTGGCTTGGAAACTCTTTTTTCTCCTGCATCATCAGGCGAATACTTTCCAGTTCGATCGATTTATTGGTAGGTAGGTACCCGTACAGATTGAGATATGATTGCCGGAAAATCTCTTGGGATTCGGTGGCATGGTAGGGGATTTCCAGAGTCGTTTCTTGCCCGGTAAAACGGAGAAACAGAGAACAGAAACCAAGTTCGACAACTGCTGCTCCTTCCGTATCTAGTTCTTGCGATAATCGGTCCTCCATTTCCAGAATCCAGGAAGGTATTTTTTCATGGCAATCCTTCCAGGGTTGAAGTACCTGCCGGGTGGCGATCCGGCTTAGCTGCGCCTGTCCAATTCCGACGGCACTGAACAAACCAGCCTCGCGGGGAATGATCACCCGATCAATATTCAGGAGTTGGGCCAGCTGACACCCGTGCTGGCCACCCGCTCCCCCGAAAGTCATCAGGGCATATTCGGATGGGTTGACCCCCTGACTGACTGAAATTTTGCGGATGGCCTCCGCCATTTTTTCATTGGCAATCCGTTCCAGTCCTTTCAAAACTTCTCTTCCCCCCAAGGTGCTGCCGGTCTTGTGGGCAATATCCTCAATCAGCTTGTGGAGTGCATCCATCGCATCACCGGGGCTGATGGGAATTTCAAATTGGCTGGTTTCCAACTTGCCCAGTAACAAATTGACATCCGTAACCGTCAGGGGACCACCCGCCCCGTAGCAGGCGGGACCCGGGGTTGCGCCTGCACTATGCGGGCCAACCCGTAAGGTATAGCCATCGTACCAGCAGACGGAACCACCACCTGCCGCGACCGTCTCGATGGCAAAGGATGGATTGAGGAGTTCGTAGTTGTTGATTTTAGTAATATAGCTCAGTTGGGGGCGGCCGTCGATACGAGCCGTATCAGTACTCGTACCTCCCATATCAAAAGTCAATATCTTACTTATCCCGAGCACTTCGGCCAACCGGGTAGCAGCGATCATCCCACCAGCCGGGCCACTGAGCAAACTATCTTTGGCATGGTAATGAGCACTATTGACCAACCCCCCAGCACTGGTTGCTACCTGAATGCCGGTACCTTTCAGGCTTTTCCGTATTCTATTCAGGTACGAATCTATAATCGGAGACAAATAGGCATCTATGGCGGCCGTCTGGGTGCGGCGCAGGTAATTGATCTGAGGGAAAAGTTCCACGGCCGACGAAACGTAGAGATCGGTATTGTTCCTCACAAAATCCGTGAGCAGATTTTCGTGGGCCGGGTTTTTGTAAGCGTTCAGAAGCGATACGGCGACTGCCTCAAAGTCAGATTCCTGGATGTGGGCTAACAAACGATCGAGCTCGGTAGGAGAGAGGTGCGTGAGCGAATCGCCTTTTGCATCAATCCGCTCGTCCACTTCGAAGACGTCAGCATACTGGAGCTCCGGATCGGGAATAGCAAGTTGGAAAAGGTGTGGGCGCTGCTGGGTGCCGATGCGCAACAGGTCACGGTACCCTTTGGTGACCACCAACAGGCTTTTTGCCCCTTTTTTCTCGAGCAGCGCATTCGTCCCCTTCGTAGTGCCGAGTCGCAAATGGATAGGAGGGAAGGGGCTTCCGATTTTGGTACGGGTAGCCAGCCGAATAGCCAACACGGGGGCTTCTTCTTGGGTGGTAAGGTCGAAATCGCAGTTGCTGAGTGCCGGTATATTATTTTCCAGCGTTAGAATATGATTTCGGTAGTCAATGGCGAGCAATTTGGATTGGATGCCCCGAGAAGGTACCAGTATCGTATATCCTTCGAGTAATAAGCCCGGATAATTCCAGGGAGCTTCGAACGAATAATTATAAGGGTCGATCTTACGAATGATCCTACCCCTCAGACTACTACTGCTCAGTACCTTAACCCGGTGAATTTCACCCTCGGGATCTTCGGCGATACAATCTGTGAAGGTACCCCCCGTATCGATATGAATATGCCATTGGCCAGAATTTGTCACAAAAGACTGAATTTTCGTTGGATAGGTTTACAGATTCTCATCAATCACTTACCCGCCGAAATCAGGTTGGCGAACAGGCGGTAGGCGCCCGGCACACCGGCGGGTAGCTCCCGGAAAAAGGACAGGCCGGTGTAAATGTAGTACCCCTTCCCATACTTCGAATAAATCAGCCCACCCCGTTGTGCGTCCTCACCAGGGTCGTGCGCCGCGATCAGGGGCGTATAATTTTTTTCGTAGTCAGCCGCAAAATAGAGACCCCTTTCCTGAATCCAACCCTTGAAGTCGTTGGGAGAGATCGTATTAGGCGTATTCAGAAGCGGATCATTGGGAGCCAGGATTTGCATTTCTGCCGTTTCGTCCGTGACCCGGTCGCGGCTGATCGTGAACGGGTAGGGCCCCATGTTTTCTACTTTGAGCCCATTGTTGAGGAAACCATTCCGGGCGGTAACATACTGCACTACCATGGTACCTCCTTGTTTGACATACTCCATCAGTTTTTTCTGGTAAAATCCGAGCCGATCTTCGGTGTTGTAGGCCCTGACCCCTACGACAATGGCGTCAAAGACGGATAGGTCTTTGCCCAGTTCTTTTTCATCGAGCATGGTGACCTGGCATCCCATCTGGCGTAGGGCTGTAGGTACGTCATCGCCCGCCCCGGCGATGTAGCCAATGTTTTTGGCTGAATTCTTGATATCGAGTTTGACCAGTTCAGTCACTGCTGGAGGAAATAGCGTCTGGGTAGGGATATGCCTGAATTCTACGCTACGTAAGCTGTACGAGGAAGAACCCAGATTGGTCTGGACCCGTACCTGCAGTTTTCCCTCGCTATTCTGGGCAGGGGGCGTCACTTTTACTGAAAGCACTTTTTCTTCGTATTTGTCCTGAGTCAAGAATTCCAGCTCGGAAGGCTCTAACTTCCAGCCCTTTGGGGCGTCGAAGGTGATTTTTCCCTGCATACCTGGCTGATTGGCTTTCAGAAGGAGGTTGACATCCTTACTTTGCTGATCGGCAAAAACAAAAACGGGTTCAGATAGATTGACGGTTACGGCCGGACGTACTTCGAAGGGCCGGTATATTTCTCCCTCCGACGGATCGACGGACTTGTATTTCCAGGGTGAACTGTATGTAAAGGCGGTACCTTCTATAAAGAAGGTGTATTCGGTCCGAAGTTCCTGATTGTTTTCAGGCAGACCCACCAATTCTTGTTCATCAAACTGAAACACCTTGCGGTCTTTGATCGGCTTACGCAACCAATAGGGTTGCGTGAGGGGTACATCCTTGGGAATGGAAAAAGATTTGTTAAAAACAAGGGCTTCGTATGTATTGAGGGATTTGTTCAACGTGCTGTCGAATTTCACGCCGGGCATCACGACCCGTTGTAGCGTCACGGGCGTCGTGGTCCGGTTCACGACTTTTACCTGTACGGATGCTTTGCCACCCGGAGAAGTGGAATAATCCTCGGGATTGGTTTCAAACCAAAGTCCTAGGCATTGCTGAATCAGCTCTTCAATCTCACTTTTTTTCTTTTTAACGTAGTAATCCGTGGCGTCAAGCTTGCTCAGTTCCTTATAGATACCCACCAGGGCCGGTACTGAGGCCGCGGGGAGATTTACATCGAAATCACTGATTGCCTTTTGAATTAGCTGCCGTACTTTCTCACTATTTTTGACCCGGTTCCAAGTCAGATCCACATCATCGAACAAATCGTTTTGGGCGGGTACCCCATCGGTATGCAGGAAGTAATCCTTTCGTAAGCCAATGTTGGGCGCTGAACCGAATCCCTGGGTCTTATGCATGCTCCTGCTGGAAGCGGCAATTTCACTGTATGATTTTCCAAGGATAGGGTTATACCCGCTTAGGTCAATACTGATAAAACTACCGCCGTCGGTTGGGGCGTTGTTCTGAAAGCCCCGGGAGAAGGAGTTCCAGACGATGCGTTTGGGTTGCCAGGGTTTGACGTATTTGAGTTGTTCAGGAAACTTGGTTGGGTCGCCGCACAGTTTGAAGGCTTCCTCTGCCAGGAAAGCCGAGGAGTTGTGGTGGCCGTGTCCGGCGCGTTCATCGGGCGGAAACCGGGTAATCAGTACGTCTGGACGGTATTTACGAATCAGGTACACCACATCGGCCAGAATCGTCTTCTCACCCCAGAAATCCAGCGTTTCTTCTCGTGTCTTGGAAAATCCAAAATCATAAGCATGCGTAAAAAGCTGCTGAGCACCGTCGGTGCGGCGGGCTGCTAGGAGTTCCTGAGTACGGATTACGCCAATGTACTCCCCTTGTTCGGAACCAATGAGATTTTGCCCCCCATCCCCGCGGGTGAGCGATAGATAATACGTATTGATAAGGCGATCTTTTGCCAGGTAGGCAAGTAGAAGACTGTTTTCGTCGTCGGGGTGTGCCCCAATGTGCATGGCACTACCGAGAACGTTGAGTTTTTTCAGATTTAGAAGAATTTCTCCGGAGGTTGGATTAGGACTTTGGGCATTCAGCTGAAAGAGGGTACCTACCAATAGACAGAGAAAGAGTACTATTTTTTTCATATCGGAAATCAAAAATCAATAAGGAAGCAAACTACGTCCAAAGAAGGTAGGTTCAAACAGCCTGCCCTAAAATATCCTACAATCTATAAAAATAATCATTGTGAATAAAAAATTGATTGGGCAAGTGTGCGCCAATCCGCTATATTTGCCCGATTTTTCACCACAAAAAAACATAAATTCAACTTCGCATGGATAGTATTATTTACCTGGTGCCCGCCTTCGGTTTGGTGGGATTGATCTATACCGCCTGGCGGTTTAGCTGGGTCTCCAAACAACCTGCTGGAACGGAAAACATGCAGAAACTGTCGGGCTACATTGCCGATGGTGCCATTGCTTTTCTAAAAGCGGAGTGGAAAGTCCTCGCTTTTTTTGCCATACCCACTGCGGTACTTCTTTTTTGGTTGGGTTCCGACCAGGGTACCCCCGAGCACCCCATCCATTCGTCGCCCCTCATTGCCGTTGCTTTTCTGATTGGGGCCGTTTTCTCGGCCACTGCGGGGTACATCGGTATGAAAATCGCAACCAAGGCTAACGTTCGTACCGCTGAGGCGGCGCGGACTTCGCTATCCAAGGCCTTGCAGGTGTCATTTACCGGTGGTTCGGTAATGGGCATGGGCGTGGCCGGTCTGGCCGTCTTGGGTTTGGGTGGCTTGTTCATCGTGCTTTACCATTTGTTCGCTTTTGGTCAACCCCTTACCTCCGACGATATGCGGAAAGCGATTGAGGTACTGGCCGGTTTTTCGCTGGGTGCTGAATCCATCGCGCTTTTTGCCCGGGTAGGTGGTGGAATCTATACGAAGGCGGCCGACGTTGGCGCTGATTTGGTGGGGAAAGTCGAAGCGGGTATTCCTGAGGATGACGTGCGCAACCCTGCTACCATTGCCGATAACGTAGGTGATAACGTCGGTGACGTCGCCGGTATGGGTGCCGACTTGTTCGGGTCGTACGTAGCGACTATCCTGGCTACGATGGTTCTGGGGCAGGAAATTAACGTAGTTGATTCCTACGGGGGGTACTCACCCATTCTGCTTCCCATGCTGATCGCCGCGGTTGGCTTGCTGGCATCGTTAGTCTCTACCTTCTTTGTACGGATCAGTAAAGAGACTTCTTCCGTTCAGAATGCTTTGAACCTGGGGAACTGGGCATCGGTGATCATTACGTTTATTGCTTCGTATTTCCTGGTAAAGAATATCCTGCCCGAAAACCTCAAGCTGCGAGGTTTTGAATTTACCTCCAATGGTGTTTTTCTGGCCATTGTGGTAGGGTTGATCGTGGGAGCCCTCATGTCAATCATCACCGAATACTACACGGCAATGGGTAAACGTCCGGTGAATTCAATCGTACAAAAATCAGGGACGGGCCACGCTACGAATATCATTGGCGGTTTGGCCGTGGGGATGGAATCTACTGTGCTTCCCATTTTGGTGCTGGCTGCGGGGATCATCATGTCATATAAGTTTGCCGGGCTTTACGGCGTATCCATTGCCGCTGCGGGTATGATGGCTACAACGGCTATGCAGTTGGCGATTGACGCATTCGGACCTATTGCAGACAACGCGGGCGGTATTGCCGAAATGTCGCAGCTACCTCCCGAAGTGCGGGAACGTACCGATAACCTGGACGCCGTGGGAAATACCACCGCTGCAACCGGAAAAGGCTTTGCCATTGCTTCTGCCGCTCTTACATCGTTGGCCCTTTTCGCGGCTTTTGTAGGAATCGCGGGCATTACAGCCATTGATATTTATAAAGCCGATGTGTTGGCGGGGCTGTTCGTGGGCGGAATGATACCCTTTATTTTTAGTGCACTGGCTATTTCGGCCGTTGGTAAGGCGGCCATGGAAATGGTAAACGAGGTACGTCGCCAGTTCCGGGAAATACCGGGCATCATGGAATATAAAGCCGAGCCTGAATACGAAAAATGTGTGGCTATTTCGACTCAAGCTTCGCTGAAACAAATGATTCTGCCCGGTGCTATTGCACTGATAAGTCCAGTACTGGTAGGCTTCACAATGGGGCCAGAGGTACTCGGTGGTTTGCTAGCCGGTGTTACCGTGTCGGGTGTTTTGATGGGGATTTTCCAATCCAATGCCGGCGGTGCCTGGGATAATGCGAAAAAATCTTTTGAAAAGGGCGTCAACATCGACGGACAGATGTATTATAAGAAATCAGAGCCCCACAAGGCTTCGGTAACGGGTGATACTGTGGGTGATCCTTTCAAAGATACCTCAGGACCTTCGATGAATATCTTGATCAAGCTGATGTCTATCGTTTCACTGGTTATCGCTCCTTACATCGCAGTTGAATCCAGTGAGCTCAATATGTCTCAAAATGATGCAATCGAGGTACCTTCCGCAGACAAGAGCTTCTCGTCGACCGAAGTACTTGAACTGGAAAATGGGTTGAAAATGAAGATTGCGGACAGTGGACGTCCCGTTGAACGTGAATTGGTTGACTTCATTGCGTCGGAGCAGGCCGTTAATAAAGATACCTGGTTTGACTTTGACCGGTTAATGTTTGCCTCGGGAAATACGACGCTTCGTCCCGAGTCGCAGGATCAATTGAGAAACGTAGCGGATATTCTGGGAGCTTATCCAGACGTCAATATTAAATTGGGCGGCTACACCGATAATACCGGTGATCCCAGCATGAACCTCCAACTCTCGGCCGACCGGGCCGCATCAGTCAAACAATCCCTGGTGGCAATGGGTGTTGACGCATCCCGATTGGAATCCGAAGGGTACGGCGAGCAATACCCTATTGCTTCAAACGATACGGAAGAAGGCCGGGCCCAAAACCGGCGCACTTCAATCCGGGTCACCCAGAAATAAAGGTACCCTTACACAAAAAAAACGGAGCAGGTACCTGCTCCGTTTTTTTTGTGTAAATTACAAACTCATACCTCCATCCACATAGAAATTTTGGCCCGTGATGAATTTTCCGGCTTCGGAGCAAAGGAGCAGGGCCATTGCTGCACAGTCGAGCGGTTGCCCTACATCGCCTACAGGGGTCATCATACGTTGGTTGATTCGTTCATCGATTTCCGGGACTGGCTCGTCCAGGCGGGGTGTAGCAATGACGCCCGGGGCCAAGTTATTGACCGTCACGCCCTGGTCGGCTATCTGCATGGCGATATTCCTGACCATGTTATCCACTGCGGCCTTGGTGGCGGCGTAGACGATCATAGCGGGGTGGGGTTTTTCCTGCTGTACGCTTCCGATAGTAAGAACGCGCCCCCAACCTTTTTCCAGCATAGACGGAATAAATTTCTGAAACAGATTTAGGGTGGCTTTGAAATTGGTACTGACCTGATAATCAAAATCTTTATCAGTCATATCGTCCCAGTTTTTAGCTACCTGCACGGAGGCATTGATAACCACTATATCAGGTTGAAGTTTTTGGGAAGCAAGGGATTTATACAATTTTTCGACCGAATGGGCTTTGGAAAGATCGCATTGAAATACATGGGCTTTTTGACCCATTTCCTTTATTTCTTTGCCTACCTGTTCCGCTTCTTTTTTGCCAGAATGGTAAAGGATAATCACTTCCGCGCCAAATTCCGCCAGTCCGAGGGCAATTCCCTTGCCGATACCCTGGCTCGATCCGGTTACCAGGGCTAATTTTCCGTGTAAATCAAACTGTTCTTTGAGCATACGATTTATTTCTTAGTTTCGGTCGCTAACAAAAATAGCATGCCCAAAAACAAATATGCCGACCAGAGGTCGGCACGTTTGCATCTATTAGCCATGAAAAATAAACAAATTAGGCAGTCAGTGTACCGCGCAGTGCCCGTGGGATATCCACCGATGCAACGGGAATGGCTGACTGGGAAAGGATTGTGAATCCCTTCTGTTCGATTGCCGATACCTTGACGGATTTACCCAGGTCAAGATCTTTTACATTCAGATCGATATAATCAGGAATGTTTTCGGCTAATCCTTGCACTCGCAATTTACGCAATTTTTGGTTAAGTTTTCCACCTTTGATTACACCCGAGGCCGTTCCGGACAATTTTATGGGTACATCAACCTTGATTTGCTTCCCAGGAACGATCTCCAGGAAGTCGGCATGAAGAATCATATCGCTCACCGGATGAAATTGCGTTTCCTGAAGGATAGCTTTGAAAATCTCACCTTCAATATTCAAAGTGACTTCAAAAACATCACCTGAGGTAATCAAATCCCTGAATAACATGGCAGGAGCGTGGAAATGCACCTGCTCTTTGCCTCCGTACAACACCGAAGGAACATAGCCCTGAGCGCGTAAATCCTGCGCTTCGGTTCTACCGAGATTCGCTCTTCGATACCCTACAATCTCTAATTTTTTCATAATAAACGAAAATTAAAAAAATAAATAAAATAAAAACTACTGATTATTTAAAAAAAGTGAACTAATAGATTCATGATCACGAATTCGGCCGATGGCCTTGGCAAAAAGAGAGGCAACCGAAATCACCTTGATTTTGCTACTTTTCTGACGTAGAGGGAGTGTATCGGTAACGATCAACTCCTCTAGCATCGAATTTTCAATATTCTCGTACGCCTTGCCTGACATGATGGGGTGGGTACAGATAGCGCGCACGGATTTCGCTCCTTTGTCCAGAATGATTTCCGCAGCCTTACACATGGTACCTCCCGTATCGATCAGGTCGTCGAACAACACCACATTGGCACCTTCCACGTCACCAATTACCTGCATAGAAGCGATTTCATTGGCACGTTTGCGATACTTGTCACAAATCACCATGTCCGCATTGAGGAATTTGGCAAAATTCCGGGCTCGTGCCGCGCCACCCACGTCGGGTGAGGCAATCAGAAGATTATCCAGTCCTAGGGCTTTCACATAGGGCACAAATACGGAGGTACCTTCCAGGTGATCCACGGGTTTATCGAAGAATCCCTGTATCTGGCCCGCATGCAGGTCAATAGTCATCAGACGGTCTACGCCTGCGGCAGTAAGTAAGTTAGCTACTAGTTTGGCCGCAATGGCCACTCGGGGCTTGTCTTTCCGATCCTGACGGGCATAGCCAAAGTAAGGAAGCACCACCGTTACATAGTGTGCCGAAGCCCGCCGGGCCGCATCGACCATCAGCAGCAGTTCCAGCAAATTATCGGCGGGGGGAGGTGTGGACTGAATCAGAAAGACATCGCAGCCCCGGACGGATTCATCGTACACTGGAGAAATCTCACCATCACTGAAGGTACGGCAGGTGTAGCCTCCCAAAGGTCGGCCATACTCTTTGGCGATCTGTTCGGCGAGGTAGGATGAATTACTGCCAGAGAAGATTTTGACGGTGTTTAAGGCTGCCATTTAATCACAAAATTTGCGCAAAATTAGAAAGAAACCCTTGTATAAGCGAGAGTTATAGGAAATAAATATGAATTAAAAATAGGGTGAATGTGAATTCCGAGTGGACCAGCGATAGGCTGCTACCAGCAATAAGCCTACGAGAACGCCAACAATCGCTCCTATCGCAATATCCAGTGGGTAGTGGACTCCGACATATATACGGCTGTAAGAATAGAGAAATGCCCATCCATACAGCCAGGAGGCATGGCTTATTTTGGTGAATGGTAGCTTGTTGAAACTGGTGGCAATTCCAAAACCAGTAGCGGCGTGGGAAGAAACAAATCCGTATTTTCCACCGCAACCCTTTACCAAATGGACTAGTGCGCCGATGACCGGATCATGACAGGGCCGCAGACGCATGAAATAAGGCTTGAACAATCCGGAGGCAATCTGGTCAGAAAGTGCAACCACAGCAATGATACACAGAAGGTACCCGAAAGCCTTTGTTTTGAAATGGGAGATAAGAATGTAAATCAATGCGAAATAAAGGGGTACCCAGGTGAATTTATAGGTGATAGCCGCCATCACAGCATCCCAGAACGGAGAGTGCCACCCATTCAACCATAGGAAGAATTCCTGATCGGCTTGAAGCAGGCCGTCCAGCATAGCGCTCATGATCCAAAACCCAGGGCTTCCCGCATTCGACTAATAGTTTTTTGGGCCACAACCCGTGCTTTTTCCTCGCCCTCCACGAGTTTACGTTCCAAGGCATCATTATTTGACATATAAAAGTCAAAAATCTCGCGCGGCTCCTGATACTTCTCCAGAATCACCTCATGAAGTGCCTTCTTGGCGTGTCCATAGCCGTAGCCACCTCGTTGGTAGTTTTCCCTCATTTCTGCAGTCTGTTCGGGAGCGGCGATGAGGGAATACAGCTGAAATGTTATGTCCAGGTGGGGGTTCTTAGGGTCTTCCAGCGGGGTAGAATCGGAAACTATCTTTTTTATCACCTTCAACAGTTCTTTCTCAGGCTGAAAAATATCAATATAGTTTCCGTACGATTTACTCATCTTCAGTCCATCAATGCCCGGAATCACCATCAGCCGTTCATCGATACGAGGCTCGGGAAGTACCAGAATTTCGCGACCTACCTGCTTGTTCACCGAAGTGGCAATATCTTTTGACATTTCCAGATGTTGTTTCTGGTCTTTTCCAACGGGAACGAGATTGGCGTCATAAAGCAGAATGTCAGCGGCCTGTAACACAGGGTAGGTGAATAGCCCGGCGTTGACATCCGAAAGCTTTTCGGACTTATCCTTGAATGAGTGGGCATTGGCCAACATCGGGTAGGGAGTAAAGCAACTAAGGTACCAGGCCATTTCGGTATGCTCCGGTACCCGCGATTGCCGCCAAAATACGTTCCGATCGGTATCGAACCCGAAAGCCAGCCAGGTGGCGGCAATGGCCCGTACGTACTCCTCGCGCAATTTGCTGTCTTTGATGGTTATGAGTGAATGCAGGTCAGCAATGAAAAAAATGATTCATTGGCCGGGTCACGCGAGAGTTCGATGGCGGGCTGGATGGCGCCGAGAATATTGCCCAGGTGTGGACGGCCGCTACTTTGAATGCCAGTCAGGATACGCATTGTCAATGGGGTATTGTGGGTAGGAATTGGATGATTCGTTGGCACAGGGTAGGGTGAATTTCATTAGGAAATTTGCCGCTGTTAGATTTACTTTTTTGTCAACCGCATGCTTCGATTGACGCCAAAATTCGGTAAATTGGAGCGGAAAATAGAAGTTTTCGAATAAATTCTTCCCCTTCCTGGTTTTTATATCCATTGCACTTAACCCGTCTATTAGTAGAAAATGCTAACAGCCAATACCCTACGTTTCCTGGTAGACCTGGCCGAAAACAACAACCGGGAGTGGTTTCAAGAAAATCGCAAGCGGTATGAAGAAGCAAAAGCCGATTTCACGCATCTCGTGTCGAATTTATTGAAGGAAATCAGCCAGACCGAAGATTTAGGGAATACGGAGCCCAAAGATTGCATTTTCCGGATCAACCGCGATATACGTTTTGCAAAAGACAAGCGACCTTACAAGAAAAATTTTAGTGCTGCCTTCGGGCCGGGGGGCCGACATTCGGGCCGAGTGGATTACTACCTGCACATTCAGCCGGGCAATGAATCGTTCTTAGGAGCGGGTATGTGGAGCCCGGCTGCGGCACAACTCGCTAAGTACCGTCAGGAGGTTGATTACAATGCCGCTGAATTGAAAAAAATAATTCATGCTGAGGATTTTAGGACCTATTTTCCCGAAATCCACGGTGAAAGCATCAAGACTACCCCGAAGGGATTCAGTAAAGACCATCCCGAAATAGAACTCTTGCGAAGAAAAGAATTGTTCTTTTCGCATCGTTTCACTGATAAGGAGGTATTGTCAAAAAATCTTATTCCCGAGGTTCTTAAGGGCGTTACGCTTATCAAACCTTACTGTGATTTCCTGAACTACATCTTCCATGACGAACCGGAAGCGGACACGATAATTACATAAATCATTTCACATAAGACAAAATTCAAAAGTGCAATTCTCACACCTACACTGCCATACCCAATTTTCGCTGCTCGACGGCGCGGCGGATATAAAAAAGCTCTTCAAAAAAGCCAAGGCCGATAACATGCCCGCGGTGGCCATTACGGACCACGGCAATATGTTCGGCGTGTTTGAGTTCGTGGCCGAAGGCAACAAGCAGGGCATCAAACCCATCGTAGGATGCGAGTTCTATGTGGTCGAGGATCGCCGCAAACAGCAGTTTACCAAGGAAAACAAGGATGTCCGTTATCATCAGCTTTTGTTGGCCAAAGACGAAATCGGGTACAAGAATCTGGTGAAACTCTGTTCGTTGGGTTTCATTGAAGGCATGTATGGCAAGTACCCCCGCATCGATAAGGAACTGGTATTGAGGTACCACGAAGGGCTCATTGCCACCACTTGCTGCATCGGAGCGTCGGTTCCCAAGGCGATCTTGAAAAAAGGCGAGGAGCAGGGCGAGAAAGAGTTCAAGTGGTGGCTCGATGTGTTCGGGGAAGATTATTATGTGGAATTGCAGCGCCACGACATTCGGGAACAATTGATTGTCAACGAGGTACTGGTCCGATTTGCCCGGAAGCATAATGTAAAGATCATTGCTTCCAACGATTCACATTATGTTGACCAGGAAGATTGGAATGCCCACGATATCTTGCTGTGTATCAATACGGGTGATAAAAAAAGTACCCCTTCGGCCAAGGATTTCGACGACGAGGTAGGTATCCCTAAAGGATCTCGTTTCGCCTTCTACAACGATCAGTTCTACTTCAAGAACACCAGCGAAATGCTGACCCTGTTCCATGACCTGCCCGAGTCGCTGGACAATACGAACGAAATTGTCGATAAGATCAAGAATCTGGAGCTGAAAAAGGATATCCTGCTGCCCAATTTTCCGATTCCTGAACAATTCAAAACCCATACCCTGTCCGAGATGTCGGGCAAAAAGGAACTGACGGCCGATGTGCTGAACCAGTGGGAGTACCTCAAACACCTGACCTTCGAAGGTGCCCGGAAAAAGTACGGTACTATCACCGCCGAGATCGAAGAACGTCTGAATTTTGAACTGCAGACCATCCGCAGCATGGGATTTCCGGGGTACTTCCTCATCGTAGCCGACTTCATCGACGCCGGGCGGAAGATGGGCGTATTCATCGGGCCGGGCCGGGGATCGGCGGCGGGTTCGGTGGTGGCTTACTGTACGGGAATTACGAATATCGATCCAATCAAGTACGATTTGCTGTTCGAGCGTTTCCTCAATCCCGACCGTATTTCACTCCCCGATATCGACACTGACTTTGATGACGAAGGTCGGCAGAAAGTGATTGATTATGTGGTAAAAAAATATGGCTACAATCAGGTGGCACAGATCGTCACCTACGGTACCATGGCGGCCAAGTCGGCCATTAAGGATGTGGCACGGGTCATGGACTATCCGCTTTCCGATGCCAATGCGCTGGTGAAGTTGGTACCCGACAAGCCCGCTTACAACATGACCCTGAATCGCATTTTCAATGCGCCATTGGATGGGGACATGAGCCTGATGAAAAAAGAAGGCATCACGTACGACGAGATGGAAAACGTCAAGAAAATGCGGGCGGCAGCGAAAGGAAAAGATATGGCCGCCCAGGTACTTCAGGAAGCACAACGCCTCGAAGGTACCGTACGCAACACGGGCATCCACGCGGCAGGAATCATCATCGCCCCCAGTGATTTGACCGAAATCATCCCGGTCGCTACTTCCAAAGAATCAGAGTTTTTGATTACCCAGTATCAGGGGAAAATCATTGAAGATGCCGGGGTAATCAAGATGGACTTCCTGGGCTTGCGAAACCTGACCATTATTAAAGAAGCGCTTCGACTGATCAAGCAAAATCACGGTATCGAGATCGAGATTGATGAAATTCCGCTGGACGATATGAAAGTGTACGAGCTTTTCCAGCGGGGTGAAACCAATGCGATTTTCCAGTTTGAATCGGACGGCATGAAGAAGTACATGCGCGATCTGGTACCCGACCGATTTGAAGATTTGATTGCCATGAACGCCCTGTACCGTCCGGGGCCGTTGGCGTACATTCCCAACTTTATCCGGCGGAAGCATGGCCTCGAACCCATCGAGTACGATTTACCTGAGTTAGAGGAGTATCTGGGTGATACTTATGGCATCACGGTGTATCAGGAGCAGGTGATGTTGTTGTCCCAAAAACTGGCCGGGTTTACCAAAGGGCAGGCCGATACCCTGAGGAAGGCCATGGGGAAAAAGCAGATCGAAACCCTGAACAAATTGAAGGGTGACTTCATGAATGGCGGTGAAGAACGCGGCCTGGACAAGAAAAAACTCAACAAGATCTGGACTGATTGGGAAGCATTTGCGTCCTATGCCTTCAACAAGTCACACTCGACCTGTTACGCCTTCGTGGCCTATCAGACGGCCTATCTCAAAACGCACTACAAGGCCGAGTATATGTCGGCGGTATTGACAAGTTCGTTGGGAAACATTGATAAAATCACCTTCTTTCTGGAAGAATGTAAAAGTATCGGCATACCTGTTTTGGGGCCTGATATCAATGAATCGGACCGGCAGTTCAATGTCAATAAGCGCGGTGAAATCCGATTTGGACTGGCGGGTATCAAAGGTACCGGCGATGCGGCCGTAGAGTCGATCATTTCTGAGCGAAGCGAAAACGGTCCCTTTGCTGATATTTTCGAATTCATGACCCGCATCAATTTGCGGACGGTCAATAAGAAAACCCTGGAAAGCCTGGCTTATGCGGGTGCTTTTGATTGCTACGAAGACCTACACCGGGCGCAGTTCTTTGAGCAGGAAGCAGGGGAGAACACCAATTTTATCGAAAAACTCATCAAGTACGCTAACAACTACCATGCAGAAAAAGAATCGGCCCAAGCCTCGCTTTTTGGGGCATTTGGTGGAAACGACGCCCTGATGGCTAAACCTAAGGTACCCGATGTGGAAGCCTGGGGCGATCTGCAAAAACTCCGCCACGAACAGGAAGTGGTGGGCTTTTATATTTCGGGCCATCCCCTGGATACCTTCCGGATGGAAATGGACAATTTCTGCACCTGTACCCTGGATAAGGTGTTGGAGGTACCCGAGGAAATGAATCATCCTGTCTATCTCGGTAAGGAGATAAACATCGCAGGCATCGTGACGAGTGTGCAGGAACGGATGTCCAAGCGGGGGAGTCCCTTTGTGATTTTCAAAATCGAAGATTATCGGGGCTCGCTTGAAATGCTACTGGGCGGCGATGACATGGTACGTCTTAAGAATTACCTGCAGATAGGTAGTTTTCTGTACATCAAGGGTAAAGTGCAGAGTCGGTACTATAATGAGGATCAGTTTGAGTTCAAGATCATCAACATCCAATTGCTCACCGAAATACGGGAAAAAATGTGCAACGAAGTGAAGATGAAATGCTCGCTGGATACCATAGATACTCGGTTTGTGGAAACACTCAACGAAACCCTGAAGGTATATCCCGGAAAATGCGCATTAAGTGTGTCGGTGATTGACCCGGAGAGCCGGGTGGAGTTACAAATGGTTTCCCGGACCTATCGCGTAGATGCTTCCAATGAACTCTTCAATAGTTTGAAATTACTGGAGGGTGTGGAGTTCTCGCTCAATTGATTGAAGGCCTGGCGTGACAGGAACTTTTGCGGGGAGGGTTTGGGTTAATACTCTAAACAGATATATCAATTTTAGAAATTACAATTATGGCAAAAGCACTCGAAGTGACCGACAGCAGTTTCGAAGAACTAATTCAGGGAGATAAACCCGTACTCGTGGATTTTTGGGCCGAATGGTGCGGTCCCTGTAAGATGATCGGACCCGTAGTGGAACAACTGGCCGGTGAATACGAAGGCAAGGCAGTCATTGCCAAAATGGACGTAGATATGAATGCGCAGATTCCCGCTAAATTCGGTATTCGCAGCATTCCTACCCTGATGATTTTCAAAGGCGGCCAACTCGTTGACAAAGTGGTTGGTGCCGTTCCCAAGTCCGTATTAGAGCAGAAATTGAACGAGCAACTGGCGGTTGTCAGTTGATTCCATACACATTTATCGATTGCCAACCCCGATCTCTGATCGGGGTTTTTTGTTTACGGGATAATTGAGAACGGGATGTTTAGTGTCCTAAGGTACCCTGGCTCAGAAAGTTTTCACTAAGTGCACCTCATAGGATACTCCGACGTTTCGGATCTAGAAAAGGTCGTGTATGCATCGTAACATGGTACTTCTGTGTATAGCTAAACCGTGTTGGATGTGGAGATTAGTTTAGCAAATGGTCTAACACTACGAATTAGAACAAATCGTGAGGGTGAAGGGTGCGGGAAGATTAGTCAAGGGCATTGACAATGAGTCCAATGGCTTCCCGAATTTGAGGTTCGGTAATGATTAGAGGGGGAGCGATACGCATAGAATTATCACAAAACAAAAACCAGTCGGTGATTACGCCTGCCCCAATGCAGGTATCGATCAGGGGTTTTAAAATTTCAAACGACTCCATTTCAGCTGCCAGCATCAGTCCCTTTCCCCGTACCTCTTTTATTTTGGGATGAACTAACAATGACTTGATCAGTTCACCTTTGCCATTCGCCTCATCCGCCAGCTTCTGAGATTGAATCACCTGTAATGTAGCCAGTGATGCCGCGCAACATACCGGATGACCACCGAAAGTAGTAATATGCCCCAAAATAGGATTGTTCCTGAAAACCTCCGTCAGGGAAGAAGAAGCCATAAAAGCGCCAATGGGCATTCCTCCCCCCATACCTTTAGCGCTTAACACAATATCGGGGTATACATCAACGCCTTCGAATGCCCAGAAGGTACCTGTACGCCCAAAGCCGGTTTGAATTTCATCAAACACCAGCAACGCGCCTACCTCTGAACAGCGCTTTCGCAATTCTTGGAAGTACTCAGGCGAAGCCATGCGGACACCGGCTTCCCCTCCAATGACTTCAATGAAAACGGCAGCGGTACGAAAGGTAATTTTTTCAAGATCGGAAGATATACCGTGTCGAATTTGGCGAACTCCGGGTAGGAGGGGTCGGAAATTACGTTTGAAGAACTCCGCTCCGGAAATACTCAAAGCTCCCTGGGTAGATCCGTGGTAGGCATTCAGACAGGAAACGATTTCGGTGCGGCCAGTATACCGCTTGGCCAATTTCATGGCCCCTTCGACGGCTTCGGTACCTGAGTTGGTAAAATAAACAGAATCGATCTTGCCAAAAGGGGAGGGGGTAGTGCAGGAAACCGCAAGTGTAGAGACGAGCGCCTCGGCGAGACGTACCTGGGGACTCTGTACAAACTCGCCGTACACCATCAGGTGCATGTAATGTTCCAGCTGCTCATTGATTGCGGCCAGTACTTCGGGGTGCCGATGCCCGACATTGCTCACTGCGATCCCCGATATCAGGTCATAATACCGCCTACCGTCTTTACCGTACATAAAGACACCCTCTGCCTTATCAATTTCAAGGGCAAGGGGGAAATCGGAAGTTTGGGCCAGGTGGTTGAAGAAAAGTTGGCGGTGACTGATGTGCATGACCTAGTTTTCGTAGAAACAGGCACTTCCTCCCACCCACGTAAAGTCTTTGTTGAAACGGACACCCACCATTTCTCCCCGACTCAACCGACTAAGGCTAGTCAATAAACGGGGGCGCGGGGAATCATCCGGCCAAATATAGAGCATACGAATTTCACACTTAATCAAAGCATCAGGGGCTTGTACTACGGGCTCGTATTTGACTTTACGTTGCAGAATGTAATTCTCAGGGTCTGGGATTTTGGCCAGATCCTCGGACGCCACGTGCAGCTGAACGCCAGTGCCGGCAAAGGAGAATAGGGGCTTCAACACATAATTCTCCAGATCAGAAGGGAATTCCCCTTGGTACTTGTCCAAATAGTTTGTTTCGGGTACGTAGGGACTATGCAGTAAGGGAAGTGTAAATTTGCTGATTCGAAAAAACCAGTTGGGATGTCCCACCCACGTCACATCCACGTCATCGGTGAAGATATACTGGCTTTTCAAATCTGGGAAATTTTTCAGATCGTCAAAAATCAACCGGTTGTAAATTCGTTTCACCTGGATTTTCCGGCCGTCTTTCTCGTAAAACAACTTCCGGCCCTCCTTGATCAATTCTGTGTAACCTACGGCCCTTACGCCCAGCATGCGTTCAGTTACGGCAAAGTCTACCCGGGTTTTCTGCTGTTCGGGATAGATTTCCAACAGAATGACATTTTCGGGGTCCTCTTCTCCCACGATCAGTTTCCGCAAGTCTTCAATATACTCTTCATAACTGTTTACACCGAATGAGTAGGTGAATGATTCAGGAATGGGAAAATGAAATTTGAACAATTCAGAAAGGTACCCCTGGTAGGCCATGATGGAGGGGAAGCCCTGTAATTCGATGAGTTGAGGTAGGAGGGTACCTTCCTCATCCCGACAAATCGCAAAATCGATTGCCAGGAAAGAGGTATGTTCGTTCTCATTAGGTACCCTCTGATCTTGGGGAATGGCGCGTTCGGTTTTAGCTTTGAAATCCTCTGCTACGATTACATCCACAAAGCTTTCACACGCCTCAATCAATTTTTTTTTGAGTGCCACGGGAATGAATACCGGGCTTTCAGCTACCCGAAAATCCAATTCATGGGGGAAATCTCTCTCGATATCCGCTTGCATGTTTTGATAAATTTCGTCGCTAAAGGCTTCATTAAAAGCTTCACGGGCGGCTTTGTGCATGGGGTGAGCGGTTTGAATGGGCGAATTATCAGGCCGGTTGCAAGGGAGCCAATTTTTTGTAAGCTTCTTTCAGGAACGTGGGTAGGATGGTCTGCTCCGTTAGCATAATTTTCTCGGGATCATTGAGGTGAGCGATCATATCGAAATATTTCTGCTCGCCATGATTCTTAATGATGGCCTGCTTCTTGTCTTCTCTCAGGAAATACCGTAGCATCCCCTCTGCGTCCGCCTCGGGGTGAAATTGAGTACCGAATATCTCCCTTGAAAAACGGATGGCCATTATGGCGCGTTCAAGAGCTATGTGAGGACGATTTTTTTCAAGACACATGATTTTCGCCCCCATTTGCTCCAAT
Source organism: Salmonirosea aquatica (assembly GCF_009296315.1). Classification (NCBI taxonomy): domain Bacteria; kingdom Pseudomonadati; phylum Bacteroidota; class Cytophagia; order Cytophagales; family Spirosomataceae; genus Salmonirosea; species Salmonirosea aquatica. The sequence continues at coordinate 5,742,896 of NZ_WHLY01000002.1, read as the reverse complement.
ACATTTTGGTTCGGCTGTATTACCTGAAAATCGCGTGAATCAACGGCCCAGAAGGGATCGTCCAATCCTTCAAAAAAAGGTTCATTTTCGGCAAAACGCGTTTGATGAATCGGGAAAGTACCAAATGAGTTGGAACGTCGGTTTCCAACAAAGCCGATTTCCCAATGCACACAGGCCAGTTGAAAAGAGTGGCAAATGAGGAACAGATGTTTTTTTACACGATTGTGGTGACTCCGGTTGTACTTATAAATCTTATCAAGAAAATTGAAGAATTTCCGTTCCCAGGGTAGCCCCTCGGGTTTTGGACTGCCGGGCCCGCCCGACGAAATGTAAATATCGAAGCTGAGGTCAGGTACCTCGTTGCGCTGACGCACATCAAATTCCTGACAACTCAATTGGATTGCTTCTCTTTCGGCAAAATCGTTTACAATTTTTCGGATACAACGCATGCCTTCATTTTGAACACCATTGTTCAGATCCAGAATAGCAACGCGGAGGGTTTTAGTGGGTGTCATTCAGTTTATTATCGAGTCAGATTGTTGATACTAATGTTATAACAACTAAACGACGCCAATCTTGGTTTCCGAAATGATGTAATCCACAACGGCATTCATATCGTTCGTTTTCTCAAAAACGGCCAACTGACGATCCGCGCCAGTACCCATTTCGAGTATCTGGTATACGTACTCAATTTCCTTGCGACTACCCAATTCATCCACGACATCATCAATGAATTCAAGAAGTTCGTCCATCAATTGCCGAAACTCTACTTCCTCCTGAATCCCAAAATCAATGAGTTTGGCCTGGATACCAAAGCGCGCCGCCCGCCACTTATTTTCATTGATCAGGTTTCGCCGGTAAGGTCGGAAATTCAGGTTTTGCCGCTGTAACTTGTAGATTTTCACCACGAGCGCCTGCATGATGGCCGCCAGGCAGATAGTCTCCTCCACCCGCATGGGTACGTCACAAATCCTGAATTCGATGGTATTAAAAAAGGGGTGTACCCGTATATCCCACCATATTTTTTTGGCATTATCGATGCATTTGGTCTTGATCAGCAGGTTGATGTATTCATCATACTCACTGGCACTGGCGAAAAAATCGGGAATACCCGTCCGGGGAAATTTGTCAAACACCTTGGAGCGGTAGGATTTGAAGCCTGTGTTACGCCCACACCAAAACGGCGAATTGGTGGAAAGGGCGTACACGTGGGGCAGAAAGTAACGCACCGCGTTCATGATGGAAATGCCCTCGTTGCGATTGACAATGCCTACATGCACGTGAAGTCCGAAAATCAGATTACCCCGAGCCACATCACGCATTTCGTCGATCAACTCGTCATAGCGCGGATCTGCCGTAATAAGCTGGTCCACCCAGTCGGCGAAGGGGTGTGTCCCGGCGGCGGCCACACACAAATCCTGTTCAGCCGCCAGGTCATGAATCATTTTCCGAAGGTAGGTCACTTCTTCGCGAGCCTCCTGAATATTATGGCAAATGTTGGTACCTACCTCGACTACCGCCTGATGCATTTCGGCCTTGACCCGTTCTTTAAGAATGATTTTACCATCCTCTACGAGTTTAGACATGTGAGAGCGCAGATTGCGGGTTACCGGATCTATAGTTTGGAATTCTTCCTCGATTCCAAGGGTGAATACGCGCTTAGTCATAAAATTGAATGTCGGAATGAGTGATTGGATGAATTTATGACCCTAGCAGATCGGCTTATTCCTGCGTCTCTTTTTTCTTAGGCGATTTGGTGGCTTTGGTAGGGGTACCTTTCTTAGGGGCAGGGGCTTTCTCCTCGCCTTTTTCCTGCATCATTGCAGTTACGGGAATTTCCATCGTAGCTGATTTGATGAAGGTACCCCACGTCAGGTTATTCATGCCTTCTTTGTGGTTTTTGGCTCGTTCGATAGCCATGTTGGCGGCCGCTTCTACCACCCAGTCGAAGTTTTTCTGACCTACCGAATGGATGTCTGCATCGGGGGCGGGATTACAAAAGTCGATAGCAATGGGTATTCCATCCCGAACGGCGAATTCCACCGTGTTGAAATCGTACCCCAGGGCTTTGTTCAGCCGCAGCGTGTATTCATGGATGGTTTTCAGCAGTTTTTCTCCCGCTTCGCCCTTTGTGTTCATCTCGGGAGTATAGCGCTCGTGGAACGGATTGCGGGGTTCGTAAGGCATGATAAGCACATCCTTCTGCCCGATGCAGTAGCAACGGAAATAATCGTCGAATTGAATTTCCTCCTGCAACATCATCACAAGTTGCTGGGTTTCGCCGTGCTTGTTCCAAAGGTCCTGCTGGTCATATACTTTGTAGACGCTTTTCCAGCCACCGCCCGAATGAGGTTTCATGTAGGCAGGAAAGCCCACGTATTCAAATATTTCTTCCCAGGCCAGTGGCGATTTCAGGTTGCGGAAGGAAACATCGTGTGTGTCGGTTGGGCGCTCGTGCGAGGGCAGTAGTACGGTTTTGGGCACAGGTACCCCTATCTTTTCGGCGAGGCAGTTGTTAAAGAACTTCTCGTCGGCGCTCCACCAGAACGGATTGTTGATGACGGCTGTACCACACAGGGCAGCATTCTTCAGATACGCCTTATAAAAGGGTACATCCTGTGAAATACGGTCAATGATAACGGCGTATTCGGTGGGATCGGCCTGAACTACCTTATCGATTGATACAGGTTCGGCCATAATATCTTTTTCACCTTTACTATTGACCCGATCGATGAAAGCCTGCGGGAAGGTGTTCTCCATGCCGAAGAGTATGCCAATTTTTTTCATGAGTTCTGGTTTTTTAGTTTGCGGGATGCTGTAATTACGGTTGAAAATTATTTTTTACAAAATTTTGGATAAATAATCCGGGAACATCGTATGCCATAACGGCCAATCGTGCAATTCCCAGCCTCGGATATCAGACCAGTGGTTGATACCCTTGTTGTTGAGGATGCGAGTCATAGTCAGATTGGCATTCAGACAAATGTCCCACTCCGACGAGCCCAGTACGATTTTCATGTGGTTATAGCGCCATCCCTCTTCGTGAGGAATGTAGTCGACTGGATTGTTGAAATACACATTGTCGTCGTAATAACCACCCATAAACGAACGTATATCGAACGCACCGCTCATACTGATCAGGTGGGCTACCTGCCCGGGGTGGCGGAATGCAAAGTTGAGCGCGTGAAAGCCCCCAAAACTACAGCCGGCTACCCCGATTTTATCCACACTGCAATCGCGTTGAATCATCGGGACTAGTTCATTGGTCAGAAACTTATCGTACTGAATGTGGTTAAGAACTTTCATGCGCGGGGTGAGATGCCGACCGTACCAGGATTCCTTATCGATGCTGTCGATACAGTAGATTTTGAATTGACCCGAATCAACCAAATGCCGTACCGAATCGATAAGTCCCATGTCTTTGGCCTGATAATAATTACCCATAGTAGTGGGAAAAACCAGAATAGGGTACCCCCAGTGGCCAAATACCAGCAGGTCGATGGAGCGACCCAGATGGTGGGAATAATACTGAATATGATTTTCTTGCAACAGAGTAGAGGATTATTTGGAAGAATGAAATCAAGTTTTCTAAATAGTTGCAAATCTAATCATTGTTTATAAAATTAACCTTTCGATTATTCAGTGGCTGCTTCCGTCTACCCTTGAAATTTTTTTTAGCCTTACAATGACTCAACTGTGAATGTGACCCCCGCCGTGGACCGGCTCCAGCCCAGCCTTCCCGATCGAGCGAAGAAAAGTCTGTATTCTGAGAACCTACAGCGGACTGTAACCCTGACAATTCTCAGGCCACGGGATCGTTCTCCGCGAAGTGAGCTTTCTGTACTTATCCTGTTCGATGGACAGGATTTTCCTGCTGTTCGGATACCTGAGGCTTTGGGTGATTTTTCCTTAAGGTATCCCTCAGTTCCACTAATGATTGTAGGGATACACGCCGATAAAGATCGGATATTCGAATATGGCACCGCCTCGCAACCCGATTATGCCTACCGCGGCAACAAAGCGGCCAATACCACACACTTTGTCATTGATGAACTGATTCCCTACCTGAAAGAGAGATATCCGGTATCGTATGACCGGGAGCGCTGGTCAATCGGTGGATTCTCGCTGGGAGGTTTGATGGCGCTCGATCTGGCCTGGCATCATGCGGAAGTATTTAGCAAGGTTGGGGTTTTTTCCGGGTCATTCTGGTGGCGGCAAAGAGCTCTGGACGATAATTATGACGAAAGCGATCGGATCATGCATCGGATCATCAGGAGTACGACGGGTAGCCCGGTGCTGAAATTTTGGTTTCAAACAGGTACCCGGGACGAAGAGGATGATCGCGATAATGACGGTATCATCGACAGCATCGATGATACTCTGGATTTGATTGCTGAATTGGAACGTAAAGGCTATGCCTGGGGAAAGGAAATTGTTTATGAAGAAGTGCTGAACGGAGAACATAACCCCCATACCTGGGCAGAGATTTTTCCCGTATTTTTACACTGGTCGCAGCACCGGTAAAATCCGCAATTACTAACCCTACATCCCTATGATTAAATCTCTGCTTAGTGTACTGCTGCTTTTTACCTCCCTCCTGATTCGGGCGCAAGGGGTCGGGAAATTTGAAATAAAACTACCCTCTGCTCCGGAAGGCCAATTGCTGAATGGACGACTTTTGTTGTTTCTCTCTACCGAGGAGGGAGCCGAGCCCCGTTTCCAAATCAGTGACGAGGTCAGTACGCAGCAGATGTTTGGTATGGATGTAGAAAACGCCAAACCTGGTCAAACGCTCGCATTCGACAGTAAAGCCGAGGGGTACCCCAGGGTAGCATGGGCGGATATACAGGCGGGGGAATATTTCGTTCAGGTACTTCTGCACAAATACGAAACCTTTAAGCGGAGCGATGGGCATACCGTCAAGCTGCCGATGGATCGGGGAGAGGGGCAGAACTGGCGCACGGCACCCGGGAACGTGTATAGCAAACCGGTCAAAATAAAATTTGATGTCCGTTCAAAAAAAGTCCTCACTTTGAATCTGGACCAGATCAACCCGGAATTGCCCGATCCGGCGACAAAACAGACGAAGTACATCAAGTACGTAAAAATAAAATCAAAAAAATTGAGCGAATTCTGGGGCCGTGACATGCATCTGGCAGCCTGGGTACTACTGCCCGAAGGGTTTGATCAACACCCCGAAGCCAGGTACCCCCTTTGTTTGTTTCATGGGCATTTCCCTGCCGAATTCAGCGGTTTCAGCGAAATACCGCCACCTGCCGATATGGATACCTCCGCGTATAATGCCCGATTCGGAATTTATGGCTATAATAAGGTGGTGGCCGAAGAGGCCTATGCGCAATATAAGCAATGGACAAGCCCTGACTTTCCCAGGTACCTGGTGGTGGAAATCCAGCACGCTAACCCATTTTACGACGACTCCTACGCCGTCAATTCGGCCAATATCGGTCCCTATGGCGATGCCATCATGTACGAATTATTACCAGAGATCGAACGGCTCTACCGGGGAATCGGTCAGGGGTGGTCGCGGTTTACCTATGGTGGCTCCACGGGAGGCTGGGAAGCCCTGGCAGCTCAGGTTTTTTATCCCGACGAGTTCAATGGCTGCTTCGCGGCCTGCCCCGACCCCATTACCTTTGAGGCCTACACAATGATTAACCTTTATAAGGATAAGAATGCGTACTTCTGGGATGGTCCTTTTCGACAGACTCCCCGTCCGGGCAAACGCAATTATTTGGGCGAGATACAATGTACCCTGGAAGATGTCAATCGGCGCGAAATGGTATTGGGCAGTAAGGGGCGCTCGGGTGATCAATGGGATATCTGGCAAGCGGTTTACTCTCCGGTGGGCGCCGATGGTTATCCGAAGCCGATCTGGGATAAAAAATCGGGCGTTATTGACCCTTCCGTTGCCCAGTACTGGAAAGAAAACTACGATTTGATGCACATCCTGAAGCGTGATTGGAAAACCCTTGGACCCAAATTGACCGGTAAGATTCATATCTATTGCGGGGATATGGACACTTACTATCTGAATAACGCCGTGTACCTGATGGAAAACTATCTTAAGTCGACCCGTACCCCTCATTATTATGGAGAAGTTGATTATGGCGATCGGGCTGAACATTGCTGGAATGGGGATCATACCCAGCCTAATTACATTTCACGTCTACGTTATAATACGATGTACCTACCTAAAATCCTGAAAAGGATCGAAACTTCCGCCCCAGAAGGAGCGGATTTGACTAGCTGGCGGTATTGAATTGGATATTGGGCTGAAGAGGAGAGAATGATTGAAGATATTCTGCCTTACTATTATGGACGGTAGGTAAAGGGTACGTTCGAAGGAATAATGTGACATCGAAAAGAAGGTCGTAATTGCCTAAACACATCAGGTAATATTCACTGAATTTTTGGAGAATTCCCCAAAAGAATCCTGGTACCTGTGGCAAAATTTCGGCTGGTAGGTAAACAAATCTACTATTTTTTTAAAAGATAATAACCTTATACAAAGTGCAATACAAGGTATGATGGGTTTTGGCATGGTTGTTTATATAACCTTTGCTTAATAATTTTTTTAAACCATTCATACCAACAATTATGAAAAAGATCAAATTGTCAGCCTTGTTGCTAGTAGGCTTGTTTGTGGCGGTTTCCTGTAAAGATGATGATGACGGCTTAACCATGGTTCCTGAAGCGGACCGGAATTTTGCGATGATGGCAGCCGATGGAGGAATGCTGGAAGTACAGCTGGGACAACTTGCCCAAAGCAAGGGGATGACACAGAGCGTGAAGGATTTTGGCCAGATGATGGTGACCGACCATACTAAAGCCAATGCTGAATTGGAGGGGATTGTAAGCTCAAAAGATATTACGCTTCCTACCACGTTGAGTACCGCGAAGAAGCAAAAATATGATTCTTTGGCGGCTATGCAGGGAATGGCTTTCGACAGTGCTTATGTTCGGGTAATGGTAATGTCTCATCAGGAGACGATTGATCTTTTTCAGGAAGAAGCCAATAATGGAAAGGACTCTGAGTTGAAATCCTGGGCATCAGGCAAACTGCCGACGTTAAATCAACATCTGACTAAAGTCGAGGCAATCCAGGATTCTTTGAACATTGGCTTATAAATGGGAGGCGATTTAGCATCCTGTTAATCTAAGAAAGCCGAAGAGAGTCATCATTTTCGCCTGCAAGAAAATAATCGAGTATTTGCAGGTTTGTAAGCTCAAAACTTTCCAAGGCTTTAAAAACCACATCCCCGGAGATAGATAAAATTCTATCTCCGGGGATGTGGTTTTTGAGCAACTAACTAGGGTTGTGGAAGCTAGGGTACCTTATGGGTCTTATAACTCCTGTAAAAAGGCCATAGTGTCTACACCATCGGCAAAATCGTTCAATCCGGGGGATTGGGCTGTTCCAAAAGACACAGCGTGGGGATGTATCTCCTTATCGGCCACCATGCACTGAATTTTATCAGAGAGCTGTTCCAGTTTTTCCAATACGGATTCCATGGACTCATATTCCTCATAGTATACCACACTGAGCGGTGAAACCAATGCTTCATTGGGAGTCACCATCAAAAAGCCATTGTCCTGATGTATGGTTCCGTTGACTAATAGTACAGCCTTGTTGTATTCATAATTGTTAAAATACTTATGGTGATGCGTGAACTCCAACTGCTTGGCTTCCGCACATTCATATAGCTTGGCAAAGTCGTAGCCATTGGGTACGTAGAGTTTTGATACATTCCGGCATCCCAATCCAAAATAAAGAAGAATATCATCCACAAGTCCCGTAAGTTCCTGTTTGGTTTCTTTGCCCGTCAACACGGCAACCGAGGTACGGTTTTTACGGATAATATGAGGTTTAGAAGCAAAATAGTACTCAAAATATCGTGCAGTGTTGTCGCTACCCGTTGCGATAAAGGCCGCGGCGGCATTGATCCGGTCCACAAAGGTGATGCTCTCGGCTATGGCGGGTTCCAATCTTTGTAAAGTGGTCAAGAGGTACATCATCAGAACCGTATCGTCCTTGCTGAGTTTAGCGAGTAGGTGGTGACCACTAATTAACACGCAGAGCGCATCGTGAAATCCTACCGCGGGGATATTGCCTGCCATGACTACCCCGATTTTTTTTGGAGATTGAGGTTCTTCATATTGGCTGGCGAAATCTCTTAAAAGCTGAGGATCGAGATAGTTCCGGGCAATGGATTCCAACGATATGAGGCAATTCGTTGGAGTAAACCAGCCATTTTTACTACGGGCCAACCGCGCCACCTCTTCATTCTCTATGGAATTAGTAGGATCAAGAAGATAAGTTCCTAATTTTGTAAGGGCATTTATTCGATTAATTCTGTTTAACATACTAGTTTTTGTCAGTATAATGCCATTCAGTAAGCTAATTCTGAATATACCAATTGTTGTGAAACTATAAATAATTATATTTGTTACTTCCTTCAAAGGAAAGTCGAACAAATATAAACAATCCGACGACCATGGCTATTACGATCACAGATGAATGCATTAACTGCGGTGCCTGCGAGCCCGAATGCCCCAATACCGCTATCTATGAAGGCGGAGTTGAATGGGCTTGGGGTGATGGAACCAGCCTCGACGAAGTAGATTTCGGCGATGGTACCGTAGTCAGTGGTAAAGAAAAACAAGTTCCGGTATCCGATGAATTCTACTATATAGTGTCAGATAAATGTACTGAGTGCATGGGCTTTCATGAGGAACCTCAGTGCGCGGCAGTATGTCCGGTAGACTGTTGTGTTCCCGACCCCGACCATGTTGAGGATGAGGAAACTCTGCTGGCTAAAAAATCCTGGATGCACGCAGAATAGAAGGTATTATACATTATGGAAAGGGCTCATTTTGAGCCCTTTTTTTGTACCAAATTTTATTGGACGGCCGAATGAAAGTATAACTTAATATATAAAATTTTTTAAAAACCGGAATAGTATACACGTTATACATTTGGTATTATTCAGTAAATACAAAATATAATTTCAATAAGAAAATAAGAGACAGAACTGGATTTATATTCAGATTACAACTACTTATTATATTTTTTTGTGAAAAATAGGCTTATAGGGCTAATATTTCATTCCTACTATTTGATGTTAATCATTTATAGTCAATATTTGTCATGTAAAAAGTAGTAGTTCTCCCTTTTCATCTAAACAAAATAAAATTATGAAAAAAGTTTATTTCACGGTATTATCTATTCTTGTTCCGTTTTTGGGTTTTACCAAGGCGGATGACAAAAAAAATAGTCAGACCGAAGAGGTAAAGAAGACCACAGAAGCCAAGGAGGACGGTGATACCAAGAGCCCTTTCACCTTTTCAGGGTACCTTGATTCGTACTACATTGGAAACTTCAACAAGCCGCTATCCCGCTCCAATACCGGGGTGGCCAACGCCCGCGCTTTTGACATTACTTCGGGGCAGTTTCAATTGGGTCTGGTGCAAACCAAAATGACCTATGCCAATGATAAATCGGAGGCAGTTGTTGATTTGACCTTTGGACCCAATGCCGATTTAGGTAATTATGGTAATCTGGTCAGTGTTCTCAATCCCGACTATACCGGTATGGCCCTAGCCATCAAACAGGCCTATTTTACTTACAACTTCACGGATAAGTTTTCCATGACCGCCGGCCAGTTCGGTACTCATATTGGTTATGAAGTAATTGACGCTCCCGTCAATTTCAATTATTCCCTCTCCAATCTGTTTAACAATGGTCCTTTCTACCATACGGGTTTGAAGGCTACTTATGCTTTTTCGGATCGGGCATCGCTGATGCTTGGAATCGTGAATAATGTGGATGGACTGGGTGATAACAACCGTCAGAAAGGTTTTATTAGCCAGTTGTTCTTTGCACCTGTCGAAAACTGGAATGTATACCTCAATTATATGGGGAGTAATGAAGCCAGCCAGGATGTTCCGTCGGTTCCTCAGGATAAAGCCTTCTATAGTATATTTGATTTGACTACCAGCTATCAGATCACCGAAAAATTCCTCTTGGGTCTCAATGCCGCCTACGGATCTCAAAAGGGTGATTTTCAAGGAGGAGGTGGTCCATCGTCTGCCCAAACCTGGGGAGGTGCCGCAGTATATGCTAACGTGGCTCTATCTGATGTTTTCGCCATCGGCGCCCGTTACGAAAACTTCAACAATACGGATGGTCCTCGGGGCTTGGTCAACAGTGCCGGAGTAGGTACCAAAGTAAATTCCTTCACACTGACCGGTAACTTTACGTTGGCGGATGGCCATGTTCTACTCAAGCCTGAGCTGCGTATCGATAGCTATCCAAAATTCGGTAATTCGAGCGAAGGTCAACAATTTGAGGATTCTGATGGCAGGTACACCAATAACAGCCAAACTACCCTGGGAATGGCCTTTATCTATTCCTTCTGATTCCCGTATTCTTTTGCACAATCTCTGTGAACCTTTCCTATACAAAAAGTACAACCAAAACCATCTTTAAAAAAAATGCAAAAGCCAAATTACGTGCCACTTTTGATCCTGCTGGCTATTAGCTTGTTAGGAGTGTTTTTGCCCGCTGTGCCTTCCCAAATCATTACGGAGGGTTTGGATACCGGCGACATCGCCTGGATGTTAGTTGCTAGTGCCATGGTATTGCTGATGACCCCGGGTCTGGCGTATTTCTATGGCGGAATGGTCAATAACAAAAATGTGATTTCTACGATGCTCCAAAGCTTCATCGCCATGGGGGTGATCAGTGTACTTTGGGTGACCGTAGGATTCAGCCTTGCCTTTGGCGATTCTGTCGGAGGGTTTTTCGGAAACCCTACTACCTACTTTATGTTCAACGGGGTATTGGACAGTACTCCCTGGTCACTGGCTCCGACCATTCCCTTAGCGTTGTTTGCGTTTTTTCAACTGAAATTTGCCGTTATCACGCCAGCATTAGTCACGGGTTCAATGGCTGAGCGGGTCAACTTTCGTTCGTACGTACTGTTTATTATCTTGTTCAGCCTGTTCGTATACGCACCTTTGGCCCACTGGACCTGGCATCCCGAAGGATTGCTATTCAAGATGGGCGTACTTGATTTTGCCGGAGGTACCGTAGTGCACATGTCGGCAGGTTGGGCGGCATTGGCAGGAGCTTTGTATCTCAAACGCCGTAAATCACATCTGGAAGCCAGTGTATTACCTCCCGCTAATATTCCTTTTGTGTTGTTAGGTACCGGTTTGCTGTGGTTTGGCTGGTTTGGTTTCAATGCGGGTTCGGCAGTAGGCGCCTCGGCTTTGGCAGTTTCTGCCTTTGCTACTACGAATACTGCTGCCGGTGCGGCGGGAATAGCCTGGATTCTTTTCGATGTTGCTAAAGGTAAGAAAGTCTCGGCATTAGGATTCTGTATCGGTGCGGTGGTAGGGCTGGTGGCCATTACCCCAGCGGCGGGCTTCGTTACCATTCCCTCCTCGATCTTCATCGGGGTAGTTGCTGCCATGACGAGCAATTATATCGCTCATCTGCGTACCAAGTCTACATTGGACGATACCCTGGATGTTTTTCCCTGCCACGGAGTAGGGGGCATGGTGGGTATGATTATGACGGGAATTTTTGCCAATAGCGGTGTAAACAGTGGAGTAGTCGATCAGGGATTGGCTTATGGCGAAACTACCCTGTTTATCAACCACATGATTGCTCTGGTGCTGGTGTCGGCTTTTGCTTTTGGAATGTCTTTTGCCCTTTTGAAAATCACCGATATGATTCTTCCTCTGCGTGTATCTGAAGAAGATGAGAAAGTCGGCCTGGATATCAGCCAACACGATGAGTTCTTAGTAGAAGCCTAAACTACATTGAGTAATAAGTGGGTATACAACAAAACCACAGTGGTTCTGTGGTTTTGTTGTACTTTAAGAAGTTGTCTGCTACTGGCGGGCAGCTTCTTTGTTATTAGAGGCAATCCGGAAATGTTACATGGTAAATGTAAAGAATCAATGGAATGAATATTCCATATTTTCAGAGACTTCAACCAATCCATTGTCATTGAGCGAACTCAGGTAAAGAATTTTAGTCTCATTGATCAGTAGTGGATCGTACTTAGCCACCACCCGTACGTAATTTTCAGTGAATCCCTGCATTTGCCCGGCCGTAACATCGTCCTCGAACAATACGGTATGAGTAGTATTGAGTTGGGATTGATAAAAGGCGCGCTTCTTTTTCTCAGAAAGAATATGCAACATTTTTGAACGCTCTGCCCGTTCTTGCTTGGGAACAATCGGACCCATATCGAGGGCAGCCGTATGATCACGTTCCGAGTAAGTAAATACGTGAAAGTAGGCCACATCAAGTTCATTCAGAAATTCGTAAGTATTCAAAAACTCCTCATGGGTTTCGCCGGGATGTCCTACAATCACATCAACCCCAATGCAGCAGTCCGGCATCAGGTTTTTGATTTTTCGAACCCTATCCTGATAAAGTTCCCGCCGATAGCGCCGTCGCATCAAGCCTAGGACAGTATTGGAACCCGATTGTAGGGGAATATGAAAATGAGGTACAAAACGCTTCGATTGGGCCACAAACTCAATTATATCATCGGAAAGAAGATTCGGTTCAATCGAAGAAATGCGAAACCGTTCGATGCCAGTAACTTCATCGAGCGCCTGAATGAGCTGAAGGAAATTGTCACGCCGGACTCCTTCCTGAATACCAAAATCTCCAATATTGACACCAGTTAGAACAATTTCTTTTACTCCCTTTTCCGCAATTTCGTGGGCATTCCTTACACAATTCTCAATGGTATCGGACCGGCTTTTGCCCCGGGCCAGCGGTATGGTACAGTAAGCACAGGGGTAGTCGCAGCCATCCTGCACTTTCAGGAAGGTACGGGTGCGATCGTTGAGAGAAAAGGAGGCGTGATAGGCAAGTGGCTCACCAATCGAAGAAGCCAGCACACGGGCATGTTGTCCGTATGGGGATTTCTGAAAGGTACCTAATAGCTCGATCAGCCTGAATTTTTCTGCGGCGCCCAACACGGCATCCACGCCGGGAATTTCAGAAATTTCCCTGGGTTTAAGCTGAGCGTAACAGCCAATTACTGCCACATAGGCGTTGGGATTGATTTGCTGAGCTTCCCGCACAATCTTGCGGCATTTCTTGTCAGCATTCTCTGTGACCGAACAAGTATTGATGATAAATATGTCGGGATTCTGATTGAATTCCACCTTAAGGTACCCCCCTTGTTCGAACATCCGGGAAATGGAGGATGTTTCCGAGTAATTGAGTTTGCATCCCAGAGTGTAGAAGGCAACTCGTTTCGTACTAGTATTATTCATAATGCAAAGGTACGTTATTTCGAAATTAACGCTTCAAATAATCCCCAAACAACGATTGGAGATAGGCTTTTCCTGTTTCCTTATCATTGGGATTCAGGTTTCCGCTGCTTTCAACTTCCCGTTTACCAATATTGTCATAGACCAGGGTACCCCTGGGTCTCACCCATCCAAATCCATTATTAAATGAATAAAACGCGTAGGGAATACGCCCCTTTCGTAGTAGACCATTGCTCCATGAAAATCCGGTGGAATCATAACCGAGTTGGTCCAACAGGGTTGCTGCTAAATCGGTTTGCGATCCTAAGGTATCTACCTTGATACCTTTTTGTTCAACAGGTCCACCGAGCCAAAGCATAGGGATGCGGAACTCTGACGACCGATCACTAGCGGTTTTGGGGAGCGGATGGCCGTGATCTGCCACGATGACAATCAAAGTATTTCTCCACCAGGGCTTCGTTTGAGCTTGCCGTATAAAATTCCCCAAGCTTGCATCCGTGTAGTGAAGGGAGTTCAGGAACTTATGCTCGATATCCTGGCCTGGAATGGCAGTTTTTTCAGGCACCTCAAATGGTTCGTGACTGCTTAACGTAAAAAGGGTAGTGAAAAAAGGAGTTTTCTGACTATTAAGATCTACCAGTAAACGATTGAATACTATATGATCGTGAGCTCCCCATTTAGAGTTTTTCTCAGAAGATGCAAAGTTATTGTGGTCTATGATGCGATCGAATCCGTGCTGTAAAAGGTAGGATTTAATGTTGGCAAATTCAGTTTCACCACCGTAATAAAACGAGTTTTGGTATCCGTGCTCTTTTAGTGTGCGAGGTAAGGAGGAGAGGGATGCTGTTTTGGTAGGAAAGGATATGATCGAGGTAGTAGGCTGGGCGGGATAGCCGCTTAATATTGCTACGATCCCCTTCGGACTACGGTCGCCGCTGGCATACAGGTTTGTAAAGAGTACTCCCTGCCTGGTAAGCGAGTCAAAATTAGGTGTAATGCCAGGTAGTCCGCCGAGAGACGATACGACCTTGGCGGTTAAGCTTTCCCAGATAATTAGCAGGACATTAATTTTTTGTTTCGGTTCAATGATTTGCACAATCCCACTTGACACAGGCCGTAAAGAATTCAGTCGGGTATGCGCAACCTCGGGAGACATAGAGATAAAGGGGTTATTCTTTCTGCCCGTTCCCTTTACGGCGGAACTGAAAAAGTTCCAGGTGGCATTTACTGCCAGTTGATTGGCGAAATTATCGCTTGAGTAATATACCCGGCTTTGGTTCATGGGGGCCAATCCAAGTCCGCCCCGGATCGGGATAATGAGAGTAGCAGTAATGAATAGGAAAAGGAGCGGAGTCAGCCAGGGAGATGAAGGTTCAAAAGAGACAAGTAGATGTTTAATAATCTTTGCCTGAAATAGCGAGATCAGGGTAATCAGAATAAGCAGAATGAAAAGTAACAATAAAAGTGGAGAGGAACTGGCCGAGGCAAACGCCTCGTTGGGGTGTTCCAGAAAATACAAGGGGGTAGTGTCGAGTCGAAAGTGCCAGGCTTTGAACACTTCCAAATCAGCGGTAACAATTAGGGAAACGATTAAAGATATGAAATACGAATAATATAACATTCCACGAAGGTACCAGAGCCACTTGCGGGCGGTAAATGATAGCAGTAGCGTGGGGAGTAGCATCAGGTAGGAGGCCATAGAGAGATCCATAGACAGCCCATGCCAGGCGGATTGAAGAAGCACGGTGGGGGTATCGGCATTACCCGAAAAATACTGATACCCAAAAAAAATACAGCGTAACAGCTGGAAAACCACTACCCAGGCAAGGATCAGGAAAAAGGGTACATTTAAACGGTAAAGTAAAGAAGGAAGGCAATTTCGTATAAACATGGTAATTATCTTGGTCCGGCAATTATTTTTGAGTCCATTTGGCCTTATAGTTGAAATTAACTACTAACATATTACATTTTCTATGTCATACAGATCGAAAGCAATCGAAGTTTCCTTGAGTCGGCAGGCTTTGCCCCTGGTACCTCCAGCCGAGAAAATAACAGAGCTATATGGTATCAACACCTTCAAAGAAGAAACCATGCGGACTCTGCTTTCGCCCGAAGCCTATATAAAAATATCCAACGCCATTCGTTCAGGGTCACACATTGACCGCGAGGTAGCCGAAGAGGTAGCCACCGCCATGAAATCATGGGCTATTTCACGCGGCGCAACCCATTATACGCACTGGTTTCAACCTCTGACCGGAACAACCGCCGAAAAACACGATTCGTTCTTTGATCTTACTTCAAACGGTAAGGCAATTGAGAAATTCAAGGGCAGCGCCCTGGTACAACAGGAACCCGATGCCTCTTCGTTTCCCAGCGGCGGTATCAGGGCTACCTTTGAAGCAAGGGGGTACACAGGCTGGGATCCAAGCTCCCCTGCTTTTTTGATGGATAATGGAGCGGGGGGGAAAACTTTGTGCGTGCCCTCGGTCTTTATTGCCTACACAGGCGAGGCACTGGATTATAAAGCGCCACTATTGAGGGCACTGAATGTTTTGGATAAAGCGGCTACCAGTGTTTGCCAGTATTTCAATCGTGATGTTACCAAGGTGACCGCCACTCTTGGAATAGAACAGGAATATTTTTTGGTTGATAAAGCGTTGTATTATGCCCGTCCTGATCTGGTGATGGCGGGACGTACGGTATTTGGACATGGCCCGGCCAGAGGCCAACAGTTAGAAGATCACTACTTTGGCTCTATTTCCCCCCGCGTCAATGCGTTCATGGTTGATTTTGAGTTTGAAGCCCTCAAGCTAGGAATTCCAGTCCGCACCCGTCACAATGAGGTAGCTCCCGGGCAATTTGAGTGTGCACCTACCTTTGAAGAGGTTAACCTGGCGATCGATCATAATGCTTTATTGATGGATCTGATGCAGAAAGTAGCCGAAAAGCATAGTTTTAAGGTACTTTTTCACGAAAAACCTTTTGCCGGGATCAACGGAAGTGGCAAACATAACAACTGGGCCATTGCCACCGATACGGGAATCAATCTGCTGGCACCTACCTCCAAACCTAAAGAGAATCTGCGGTTTCTGACTTTCCTGGTGAATGTAATCAAAGCGGTCCACGATAACGCCGATCTATTGCGGGCGTCAATCGCTTCGGCGGGCAATGAACACCGTTTGGGGGCTAATGAGGCTCCTCCTGCCATCGTTTCGGTATTTTTAGGCGCTCAACTGACCCGCATGCTGGAAGATTTGGTGGATAGTGGGGAGATCACGCTGGAAAAGGGCGAAAATTTTTATTATAAGCTCGGAATTAACCGGATACCTCAACTTTTCCGGGACAATACGGACCGGAACCGTACCTCACCCTTCGCATTTACCGGAAATAAGTTTGAATACCGGGCCGTTGGGGGCAATGCTAACAGCGCTTCCCCCATGATTGTATTGAACACCATTGTGGCCAATCAATTGTTTGCTTTCAAAAAAGAACTTGACGAACGACTTGCTACGGGTGAAGAGAAAAAAATCGCGGTTGTGGAAATCCTGAAGAAGTACTACACTGATTCCAAACGCATTCTCTTCGAAGGCAATGGGTACTCTGATGATTGGGTCGAGGAAGCTCAAAAACGCGGCTTGTCCAATATCAAAACCACTTATGAGGCGCTGGGAGTATATACCCACAATGCTACGATGTCATTATTTGAAAAGCTAGAGGTACTCAATAGCCGTGAATTGCACGCCCGTTATGATATCGAACTGGAAAACTTTATCAAGAAAATCCAGATCGAATCTCGGGTAATTGGTGATTTGGCTCTTAACCACATTGTATCGACCGCGGTCAAGTACCAATTTAAACTAGCTCAAACGGCCCGCTCCCTATCAGATCTTGACATGCACGACGAAGCTGCCCCAATTCGGGAAATCATTAGCGAAATTTCCAGTCACGTAATCATTATTAAAAAGCTAGTGTATGAAATGACTGAGAGCCGGAAAACTGCTAACTCTTTGGAAGACCTGGTTGAGAAAGCAAGATCCTATACGGAGAACGTCAAAGGCTATTTTGATCGTATTCGGTACCATGTAGACAAACTTGAGCTCGTAATTGACGACGAAGACTGGCCACTAGTCAAGTATCGGGAAATGCTTTTCATCCGTTGACAGGAGGGATGCTAATTCAAGTTAGCATCCCTTTTTTATTCAATATTCATGGTACGATATGAATTTCTTTCAAATTACCTTTCCAAAAATTGGTATATTGTGATAGAAACTTCCTTCATCTACGCATGGCATTACCCGCCAGAAAATGAAGTTTGGATATTTTTTGACAAATTATTGGGTGATAAGTCATATTTGGTGATAAATCGTAAATTTGCCCGTTGAATTTTTTAATGGAGATCAATCTAAACAACAATTAATCAGCATTATGAATCCCGGTTTCGATCCCGAAGAAATTGCCCAACTAAAAAAGGAATGCAGGGCTGAAGGCATGAATTTCATATACGTCGAAGATGAATTTGATGAAGATGAGTACGAAAATAATGAGCATGCACATGTGCAATTCATAGGGTACCATAATTCACGTGAGGTCGTATACGATGCCCTGATTTATACACTGCGGCTCCACCATTCTACATTAGTGTATGATATGGCCTTGGAACGCGTACAGAAGCAAATACCAGGGTACCTTCCTCCTGATGAACGGGGGCTAGACATGGCCGAGGATCCTGACAAGGACGAAGAAGCTGAGCTACTTCTTACTGAATTTATTGAAGAAATTGAAGAGGACGAGGAGATTAAGGTTTCTGAGCACGTAGAAATCGATACTGATTTTGAATATGGAATCGGTTTGGAAGTTGGATTAAATAAGGATGAAATCTCAGAAAAGGTTATCAACGATTTTATTGCCCATTTTAATGCCGGTCGTCTGAATCTTGATAAAGGGGTTTATTCTTTTAGAAGTAGCGAGGAAGAAGAAGAGGATTGATCATCAGGAATATATACTTTATGTATCGTATAAAACAAAAGAGCTCCCGGTTTCCACCGGGAGCTCTTTTGTTTTATACACAATTGCAAACGCTATACTTTCGCCGATTTAACAGTTTTAATAATTCGGGCAGCAACTTTATAAGGATCAGCAGCCGAATTGGGGCGACGGTCTTCCAGCCAACCTTTCCAGCCGCGCTCAACCGTCGCGATGGGAATGCGGATGGAGGCACCACGGTCAGAAATACCGTAGCTGAACTGATCAATAGATTGCGTTTCGTGCTTACCGGTGAGACGTAGGTGATTATCGGCTCCGTACACGGCGATATGTTCAGCCACAACGGGTGCAAAAGATTTGCAAATGGCGTCGTAAGTTTCTTTGTTTCCGGCCGTACGCAACACTGAGTTAGAGAAGTTGGCGTGCATACCTGAGCCATTCCAGTCGGTAGCACCCAGAGGCTTGCAGTGCCAGTTGATTGCAACTCCATATTTCTCACCGATACGCTCCAGAAGATAACGGGCAATCCAGATTTGATCACCAGCTTCCGCAGCTCCTTTAGCAAAAATCTGGAATTCCCATTGGCCCGCTGCCACTTCGGCATTGATACCTTCCACATTCAAGCCTGCATCGAGACAAACGTCCAGATGTTCTTCAACGATCTCACGACCAAAGGCGTTCTTGGCACCTACTGAGCAATAGTAAGGGCCTTGGGGAGCGGGGTAGCCGTTAGCAGGAAAACCTAAAGGCATATTAGTCTCAGGATCCCATAGGAAATACTCCTGCTCGAAACCAAACCAAAAATCGTTATCATCGTCTTCGATGGAGGCACGACCATTGGATTCATGAGCCGTTCCATCGGCATTAAGCACTTCGCACATCACCAGAAATCCATCTTTACGCTGTGGATCGGGGCAGATGTATACCGGCTTTAACAAACAGTCGGAAGATCCGCCGGCGGCTTGTTCTGTCGATGATCCGTCAAATGACCACATGGGGCAGTCTTCGAGATTTCCGCTGAAATCATTTTCAATTTTTGTTTTACTGCGTAGGCTTTGGGTAGGCTTATAACCATCCAGCCAGATGTACTCAAGTTTAGCTTTTGCCATGATCGTACCGAGAAGAGATATTTTATACTATTTTATAAACTACATCACAATAATAGTGGATATAGTTAATTTTATAAAATTTTCTTGAACAAAAATTCAAATTGGCAGTGATATAATTATGTTTATTGTAATATTTCTAGTTTTTTGTGTGTATTTTAACTATAAATTAGAAAGAACCACTTTTTCTTAAATAAGCCCTTTATTTCGGATTAAAGCATAAAATTGGTAGGTTTTTTAGCCAAAAAGGACTAGAAACAGGGGAAGTTGACTAAAATACAGTTTTTCAATATTTTGATAAATCCTCTATAGATGGGTATTGAACTACTTCATTGAATAATCCAAACCTTACCTTTGTTTGGATAGCTTCCACGCTTTGTCTCATTTTGATCAATTGTTATGCATGTCTTTTACCAGCCCGATAATAAAAAACACTTTTTGGAAACTGATGAAGCCCATCATTGTATAAAAGTTCTACGGGCAAGGCCAGGGGATGAGCTTGTGGTGACTGATGGGCGGGGAGGAGTTTCCAAGGGTACAATTGTCAGTATCAATCCAAAGCGGGTGGAATATCAGGTACGCGATTTTTATCAGGTACCCTTGCCAGACTATCGAATCCATATGGCCATCTGTCCAACCCGGAAAGCGGAGAGAAACGAATGGATGGTTGAAAAAATGACTGAGTTGGGGGTTCACAAAATACAGTTTGTTATTTCCGAGCATACGCATCGGGAAACAATGAAACGGGTGCTAAATCCTGAGCGGCTAATCAGAGTGGCGCTGTCGGCTATGAAGCAGTCACAACAATTTCATTTGCCAGAGTTCGCGTATTTTTTAAATTTAGATACTTATTTAGGTCAGGTCGAGGCAAAGGAACGTTATATAGCTTATGTGGCTTCTGAGGATATTCCTAGGCATTTGATACAGCAATTATCTCCTGTACGTCCAGTCGAAATTCTGATCGGACCCGAAGGAGATTTTAGTACTGCGGAAATTGAGGCAGCACAGGCAGCGGATTTTAAGCCAGTTTCGCTTGGAGATACCCGCTTACGCACCGAAACCGCCGCCGTAGTTGCTTGTCATAGTGCTGTATTGGCTCAGATTCAATAAATTAATAAACAAAATCCATCGGTTAATTGTACAGTATCGTATGAACTATTGGAAACTACTATTCGGACTTATTGTGTGCCTGGCACTCACTACGCAGGGAACCTTAGCACAGTCATCCTACAAGATTGCCAGGCTCAAGTATGGGGGAGGAGGGGACTGGTACGCAAACAAGACCTCGTTGCCTAATCTGATAAAATTCACTAACGCTCAGCTTAAAATGAACATTTATCCTGAGGAGGATGTGGTTGAGGTAGGTAGCAATGATATTTTTCAGTACCCATTTGTGCATATGACGGGCCACGGAAATGTCGTTTTTACTGAATCTGAAGCCAGGAATTTACGCAATTACCTATTGGCAGGTGGTTTTCTGCACGTTGACGACAATTATGGTCTTGATCAGTTCATACGTAGGGAAATGAAAAAGGTGTTTCCAGAATTGAGCTTTGTGGAGCTACCCTTTGACCATCCGGTTTACCACCAGAAATTCAATTTCCCCAATGGCCTTCCCAAGGTACATTTACACGATGAAAAGGCCGCTCAGGGTTTTGGGATAATTTATCAAGGGAGATTGTTGTGCTTTTATTCCTATGAATGTGACTTGGGAAATGGCTGGGAAGACCAGAGTGTGTACAACGATCCGGAAGAACTGCGCCAGCAAGCATTGCGCATGGGTGCCAATCTGCTTGATTATGCTACGACGGTGTTCTAGTAAAAATTATATATGGATTCCTAAGGTTTTCCCCCTATTTTTGTCAGTATTAATTTGAATTCCTAATTATTTTCTTTTGTATGTACGCAGTTATTGCCGTTTTTGCCGGGCATTGGTATCTTTCACTATTTTGTCAAACTTTTTTTCTACACCGTTATTCTGCTCACAAAATGTTCAAAATGAACAAGTTCTGGGAGCGTTTCTTTTATCTGCTTACGTATATTTCACAAGGATCGTCCTATCTTAGTCCCCGGGCATATGCCATTCTTCATCG
This sequence comes from Salmonirosea aquatica, assembly GCF_009296315.1. Taxonomy (NCBI): domain Bacteria; kingdom Pseudomonadati; phylum Bacteroidota; class Cytophagia; order Cytophagales; family Spirosomataceae; genus Salmonirosea; species Salmonirosea aquatica. The sequence goes on along the minus strand of NZ_WHLY01000002.1, from coordinate 5,721,388 downwards.
CATGCATCATGCCTTTAGCGACACCGAGAAAGATCCGCACTCTCCCCATCACACCAAAAACGTATTTACAATGATGTGGGAAACTAAGGATATTTATAATGCTGTACTCAATCGGAAGCGGGCGATTGAGAGTCAATTTGAACGAAACTATCCTGAGTGGAACTTCATCGAGAAATTAGGCGATTCCTGGAGTTCACGTATTGGCTGGGGTTTGATTTATGCCGCATTCTATATCCTGGCTTATCTATATCTGGATATGCACTGGATATTCTTCTTCCTGCTGCCCATTCACTTTTTAATGGGCCCAATTCATGGGGCAATAGTTAATTGGAGTGGTCACAAGTATGGCTACCAGAATTTTGATAATCAGGATAAATCGAAGAATTCACTGATTGTGGATTTCTTGATGATGGGAGAATTATTTCAGAATAATCACCATAAACGCCCCAACTCAATTAATTTCGGCTCCAAATGGTTTGAAGTAGATCCCACCTACCCGGTTATAAAGATGCTGGCCCGTTTGAAGATTATTGAGATTCGGAAAAAAGGGTAAAGTTATTATTTCATTTGTAGTATGAAGCAAAAAGCCACCTTCTAAAGAAGGTGGCTTTTTGCTTGAAAAAAACTTTGGCAGGTGTGAAGAACACCTGCCAAGTTTGAGATTAACACCACAAAAATAAAAATCTATATAAGTACCATTTCAAACAATCGATTTAAAGTAAAAGGATTTAGGAAATCGCCTTTGGTACAAATTAATCTACCAATACTTAAAATGGAGTTAAGAACTTATTAGAAATTCATTAGACCCGTAAAAAATCTAAAATGAACTTAGTACCAGTAGGTAAGTTTTGACGGATGGAGATGGTACCGTTGTGCAGCTTGATTATTCGCTCCACTAGCGAGAGGCCTATTCCCGATCCTTTGACGGTAGCGGTGCTGACACCCCGGTAGAAAGGCTGAAAAATCATACTCTGATCTTCCTGAGATATGCCCTTTCCATTGTCGATAAATTCAATCGTAGTACTTTTTTCATTGGCTGACAAATTAACCTTTACGGTTGAATCATCAGAGAATTTACAAGCATTTTCCATCAGATTGATAAAGGCTGTCTTCAGCAGAGTAGGGTTGCCAGTAATTTCCAGCCACGTGTCGTCCTCGGGCAACTCATGTAATTGAAAAACTATTTTATACGATTTGTTAGACTGTGCCAGGCTCGTACGGGTATCCCATAGAATTTCGTCCAACCGTACCCGATCCGTTAGCATTTCCCGCTGATTCTCACTCACTTTGGCAAGCTCCATCAGTGAGTTTGAAAGCTGTGACAATTCCTGGATGTCTTCTAGAACCGACCGGATGGTAGACTGATAATCCTCTTTTTCTCTTTCTTTCAGTAAACTCACCTCCAACTGAGAACTAATCTTGGTTAATGGGTTTTTGAGTTCGTGCGAAACATTAGCCACAAATGTTTTCTGGATACGGAAGGCGTACTCAATACGATCGAGTAGTTTATTGAAGGTCAGAGTAAGACGACCAATTTCGTCATTCTGATTGGGTACTTCCAGGCGGGTATCCAGCTTTTGGGGTAAAATTCCCTCTACCTCATTCATAATTCTTGATATAGGTACCAATGCCCGTTGCGAAAACACCAGACCCGCAAAAGCTACAATGGTGGTGACCACAAGGAAAATTATAGCTAACATTTGTCTTAGGTTATCGAGGTTGGCTTTTCCGTATTCGTCGTGGGCTCCCAAAATGACTACGGCTTTACCAAACCGATGGGCATAGGCGATACACACTACGTTGAAATCGCCGTCCTTGTATCGAATCAGGTCAGACCGACGGATTTGGTTGAGCCAATAGTTGGAAATATGCAGGGAAGTTGAGTCGGTATTTGCGTAGATGAGCTTATTTCGATGATCAAAAATCAAAAGATTCTTGTCGTAGATAAGATCCCGGTTCGATTTGTCAAAAATTTCCAGAAGTTCTGTGTCAATTTGATCTACCTCGAGTAATAGTTTAGCGGTAGTTTCTGCCTTGAGACGTAACCGGACGTAAAAATCTTCAATCGTATATACGTAGGTATAATAGTAGATTGCCAAAAAGGAAACCAGCAGAATGCCACTTACCAGCAGGGCAAATTGGATGGTCAACCGGGTTCGGATCTGCATGACTTACTCCGTTTTGAGCACATAACCCATCCCAAACTGAGTGTGAATCAGTTTAGTGGCAAAATCGCGGTCTATTTTTTTACGGAGATAATTGACATAAACTTCAATGATATTAGTACCTGTATCAAAGTCTATTTCCCACACTTGTTCGGCAATCTCCGCCTTCGAGATGACCCGCCCCTGATTTCGGATGAGGTAAACCAGTAGATTAAATTCTCGGGCGGTAAGCTCAATTTTTTTTTCGTCCCGAAATACAGTCTTAGCATCTATATTGACTTCCAGATCGGCGAATCGAAGCGTCTGGGCAGTCTGGCTTACCAGCCCGCCTCGTTTGGTTAAGGCACGCACGCGAGCTAAAAACTCCTTGAATTCAAAAGGTTTTACCAGATAATCATCGGCACCGGCGTCAAAACCTACAACTTTATCGTCAGTAGTTCCCAGTGCAGTCAGCATCAGGATGGGAGTCTGGTTTCCTGCTTGGCGCAGTTCCCGGCATAGCTCCAGACCATTTAGTCCGGGCATGATGATGTCGCTGATAATGAGCTGGTAATTGTTTCGTACTGCCAGCTGTTTACCCAAAAGGCCATCATAGGCAATGTCGACCGAATAACCATTTTCTTCAAGTCCTTGGCGTAAGGATTGGACCGTTTTGGGCTCATCCTCAATTAGCAATAAGTTCATGTTGTGGGCAGGAATAGGTCCGCAACTTCTGCCCAATTATTCACCCGTTGAAAATTTGTCTCTTTCAAATTATGGGGGGCTGAAAATAGTATGGGTTTTCCCTTAAAGGCAACCAGGTTCTTGATATGATCGTCTATCAGGTAATCGGACGATATAATACTCTTGTCTCCACAAAAAACAATATTGGTCCAGGGAATAAAAGGCAGATGGGTACCTAGCCAGTCGAATTTTTCACGAAATGAATTAGGAAACTCCATGGCGGCAGTGGCAATGTAGATTTCGTAATAGTATGACAGACGCGTGACTACTTCTACTGCTCCTTCGATGGCGGGGATATCTGCAAAAAAGCCCGGCTGCTGGATGATCGCATACAATTTTTTCATTTGCTTGGCATGCAGCAATTCATGGAGCCCCTTTTTTTTGAAGTCATGGAGGGTGTGATTGGTAGAAAATTCGTTAAGTGCAATAGAAACGAGCTTACCGTGGGTATCGGCTAGCACGTCATCCATATCCAGCGTGATTCGCTTCATCATACAATAGGTCGTTTAGGATCGAAATTGGCAAGGTGATCCGATACCCGTTTTAGAAATATTCCTCCCAGTGACCCATCCACCACGCGATGGTCATACGAGTGAGATATGAACATTTTTTGACGAATACCAAGCAGGTCACCTTGGGGTGTCTCGACCACAGCAGGTTTTTTCTGGATGGCTCCAAATGCCATGATGGCTACCTGGGGCTGTACAATGATCGGAGTTCCCATCAGATTACCAAAAGTACCAATGTTGGATACCGTGTAGGTACCCCCCGCCAGATCGTCGGGTTTTAATTTATTTTCGCGGGCTTTGTGGGCAAGTTCGTTTACTTTCTTAGCCAGACCTACCAGGTTATACTGATCAGCCTGGTGAATGACCGGTACAATCAGGTTTCCATCGGGTAAGGCTACAGCCATGCCAATATTGATCGATTTTTTGATGAGGAGTTTATCACCTTCCACTGATACATTGATTAAGGGAAATTCTTTTATGGCACGAATTACGGCCTCAATCAAAATAGGGGTGTAGGTAATAGAAGTCCCGGTTTGTTGCCTGAAGGTGGATTTTACTTGTTCACGCCATTGGACGATAGTAGTCATATCGGTCTCAATGAATGACGTTACATGAGCCGAAATATTCTTTGAATCCTGCATCCGTTGAGCAATCATACGACGCATCCGATCCATTTCGATAATTTCAACGCTTCCATTTACCCGGGTTACGGGTTGAGAAGAAGTACCGGGAGGTACATGAGGGCCTGACTCAGTTTTTTGTCCAATAAACCTGAGAAGATCCTTTTTTGTAACACGGCTTTCGGCCCCTGTGCCCTCAATGCTTAGTAATTCTTCCATACTTACCCCCTCTTCCCGGGCAATACTCAAAACCAGCGGTGAGAAAAAACCATTGTTCTGTTCATGCTCGGGAGTGGGATTAGAGGACACAGCCTTACTACCGTAGCGTAAGGTAGGTAAGCCGAATGAAGCCATGTGCTCTTCCAGATTTAATGCCTTGTCATTGTTTTCAGAAGCCTCGACGGTGTCAGCATCCAAGTTATCGGATTTTTCAGAATCTGTATGGGCTACTGCTTCCTGATGTACGGTATCAGTAGGAGATTCTACATGATTTCCCGTCACAACCTCATCATTAACCCGCAGTCGGGCTACCGTTGCTCCAATTTCAACTACATCACCCTCCTTTACCAATATTTCTTCCAAGGTACCCGAGTAAGGGGAGGGGACCTCGGTATCCACCTTATCGGTAGCTACCTCAAGAATCGAATCGTCCGCTTCCACGCTGTCACCCGGCTGCTTCAACCATCCCAGGACCGTACATTCCATGATGCTTTCGCCCATCTGGGGCATGACCATATCAATTATTTTCATAGGGTATTCAAATTGTACCGCATTTTGCTTCTCAATTTTGCGCGGTTTGCATAATATTTTTTCGTACTAAATCAAGAACATACGTGGTGGTAAGCTCAATGTTAACCGACCGGTGGTTAGAGAGCTTGAGCAGCCGGGTAACGGTTCGGTCCGGAGTAGCACAGGCGATCCAGATGGTACCTACAGGTTTGTCGGCAGTGCCCCCCTCAGGACCCGCGATGCCACTGGTGGCTATCGCATAGGTAGTGTGTAACAGTTTCCGGGCTCCTTCGGCCATGGCCGTCACCACCTGCTCACTTACGGCACCATATTCCCTTACCATAGATTCAGGTACCCCCAGCGTATTTATTTTAACGGCATTATCATAGGCAACCACTGAACCCGTATAGTACCGGGATGCTCCGGGTACACTCGTTATACGATGGGCAACAAAACCACCTGTGCAGCTTTCAGCGGTACTGAGTGTAGCGTTTTCGGCCATCAGCAGTTTTCCGATCACATCCTCAAGCTCATCGTTATCAAATCCGTAAACAAACTTGTCGATCAACGGAAGGACGCGGCTCACCTCGTATTCGAGCTCACTGTTCAACTGATCTTCGTCCCTACCTGTGGCGGTCAAGCGTAGCCTTACCTGCCCGAAATGCGGCAGATAAGCCAATTTGATATGGGCGGGAAGACTGTCTTCCCAGGCTTCAATGGTTTCAGCCAGAAAAGATTCCCCGATCCCAATAGTCCTAATGATTTTGTGCTTAATGATCGGGACATCGAAAAGGGCCTTGAGTCGAGGCAGCACGCGGTGCGTCATCAGGTTTTTCATCTCGAAGGGTACCCCCGGAAGTGAAACCACCACTTTGCCATTCTGTTCGAACCACATGCCGGGTGCCGTACCCCAGTCGTTTTGTAAATAAGTACAGGTTTTGGGTAAAGCAGCCTGCTGACGGTTCAATTCGGTCATTTCGCGGCCCCTTTTATTAAAGAATTCGGTAATCAGCGCCAGGGCGTCCTCGTTGATTTCCAATTCGGTGTCAAAAAAACGGCAGAGGGTGTGTTTGGTGATATCATCCTTAGTCGGCCCCAGTCCCCCCGTAATGATCAGAATATCGACGCGTTGTAACGACTCGCCTAAGGCAGTTAGGATGGCCTCCGCCTGGTCGCCGACTGATGTTTTCCGGAGGGGACGAATGCCTGCACTGGTAAGCTCAGTCCCAATCCATTGTGTATTGGTATCCGTGATTTGTCCAAAAAGAATCTCGTCGCCGATAGTCAGAATTTCAGCGTAAATCGAATCGTGCATGATTAGGTTTTTCAGGATAAAACGGCTAGATTCTCCCAAAAATACGTAAAATTTATCGGGAATGATTACGTTTGAGGAGTAGTTAGAATTTCAATTAAAGCCTATGAGTATGCATAAGAAATGGTTTATAGTGCCAATTTTCGTCCTGTTGACAGGATGTTCGTCACAGGCGCAGTTTGGTAAAACAAAATTGGGTAAAGCTCTTGAAAAAATACAAACCCAAACGGGCGGTCTCTCGGAAAGTGAAATTGCCAATGGATTAAAAGAAGCGTTGAAGGTAGGTATCGATAATGGTTCCACGGAGGCCTCACGGACCGATGGGTACCTTAAGAATGAATTTATCAAGATTTTGTTTCCGCCCGATGCCCAGAAAGTAGAGGAAACATTGCGACGGATAGGACTGGGAAATGAAGTGGACCGTTTTATTATGTCCCTGAATCGGGCGGCCGAAGATGCAGCGAAGAAATCGAAACCTATTTTCGTTAAAGCTATCACTTCAATGACTATTACCGATGCGGTTGGAATCCTGAAAGGCCCCGATGATGCAGCGACGTCTTATTTAAAAAGAACCACGAATGAGGAATTGTACGATACGTTTTTCCCCGTTGTGGATAGCACTTTGAATCTCAATCAGGCCACGAAGTATTACGCCGATCTGGTGAACACCTACAATAAGGTACCCTTCGTGCAAAAGGTAAACCCCGATTTAAAACAATACGCAACACAAAAAGCTATGGATGGGTTGTATTTTCTGATTGCACAGGAAGAAAAGAAAATCAGGGAAAACCCTGCGGCGCGGGTCAACGAGATTTTGCGCCGGGTATTTGGGCAGGCTGGTCCCTAGTATGTACTTTTGTCGGAATACTCCAAATACTACCTTATGAAAAAATCAGAAATTAATTTTTCCATTGAACTCGATCAGCAAAACGTCCCGGAGAAAATTCATTGGGATGCTACCGATAATCCAAACGAAGGAATAAATGATACCCGCGCCATTGCGGTTGCCGTATGGGACCACTACCACCGGGGTACCCTGAAAATCGATCTGTGGACAAAGGATATGGAAGTATTCGACATGAAGCGGTTTTACATCGAGATCATGAGCGGCATCGCCGATACACTGCTTACAGCCACCAATGACAAGAAAATGGCGGATGGAATAGAAGGGTTGTGTCAGCAGTTGAGCAAGTCTTTGGAAGAAGAGATAAAAGCAGCCCAATAACCACAAATAATCCAGCCATGTGCTGTAAATCCACTTTTCTGTCTAAAATTCTGGCTTTGTTCGTTTTTCTAACACTGTTAATTGGGTGTAAAAAGAACAAAGAAAATCAACAATCATCCTCTGTTGAGGGAAGCAGTTCTGCGGATGCTACCCCAATGGTACCTGTGACCAATGAAGGGGTAATTTTTTACGCCAACAACATCGATCAGGCATTTGTCAAAGCCAAAGCAGAAAACAAACCCGTTTTTATTGAGATTTATTCGGAATCCTGCCACGTTTGTCAGAGCTTCATTCCGATTTTTAAAGAGCAGACAGTTAGCGATTTTTACAACAAGAATTTCCTAAATTATAAAATCGAGGTTACGTCGCCCGAATTTCAAAGCTTCCTGCTAGCAGAGAAAATTTTCGTACCCTCCCTGCCGCTGCTTTTGTATTTCGACCAAAACCGGAACTTGGTACATCTGGGAGTCATCGAAGCCAAGGGTGAAAAACTGGTGGAGCAGGGGAAGTTAGCTCTTGACCCAGGCCAGCGGGCGGCATCCATGAAAAAGCGATTCGAAAAAGGCGAAACCAATAATCAATTTCTCATTGATTATGCGATGTACAGCCGTGTGACCATGGATACGATTATGAACCGGAAGGCAATGGAAGTATACGCCCGGCAGCAACCCGAGGGTACCTATACCTCCGAAACAAATTATCTGGCGGTTCAAAAGCTGCTGATGGACGTTGAAAACCCTTTGGGTACCTATTTTGTCAATCATTTGCCTGCCTACCGGCAGCAGCATGACCCGACTGAAGTAAAGAATGTGGCAGAAAATCTGATTATGTCCTCTCTCTATAGTAGTTTCGGGAGCGCTTATTCTTCAGATAAGATCAAGCAGATGCGGGATTATATGATCAAGGCCGAAATTGATCCCCAGGTGGCCCGAAACAGGGTCCTTTTGCCTTTGATCAATGCTTATTTTCGTGAAAACACCCCGAAGCGAGCGGTTGATTTGGTCAATGTACACACAACCCAGGTACCTCTGAAGGTACCTGACTATTTGTACTTGTTAAAGTACTTCAATGAGCATTCTCCTGATGCCAGCTATGTACCCTCCGCTGAAACTTGGGCAGCTAATGCCCTGAATATGGTGAAGAAGAATTCTGCTGACGAAGCCGCTATCCGAATGGAACTGGCTGCGGCCAAGCGCAGAAGCGCTAAGTAGTGTCTATATTTTTGGGTTTAGAAGAGAGAAGCTTAGCTTACTGCTTGAATTCCACTTTATAGAAAGGAGCCTGCGAAAGTATATATCGGGAGTCTTCGTCGCCTAGCTCCATGGCTCGTAGAAAATCCCGTTCGGATTGGACGAATTGCTGCATTCGCAGACGCGCCAACCCCCGAAGGCGAATAGCTTCTGGATTTTCATTTCTGAAAAACCAGACCGCTTTATCAAATTCCCTGAAAGCCTCCCCGAATTCATATAAGGCAAGATGCACTTTCCCTTTATCGATATAGCACTCGGCCAGGGTATTGTCAAAACTGATGGCTTGGGAAAGATCGTAAAGTGCCGAGTAGAAATTTTCATCGTGCAGATTGCATTTGCCCCGATAGGCGTACGCAGTCGCTGATTTTGGATGATTCTTAACCTGCTGATCAAAATAGTTGAAAGCTTGCTCAAACTTTTTGTTCTGTAAAAGTTCTATACCTTCCTTGAAACGGGCCAAATCTTTTTCGGCCTTGGTTTCATGATCCGTGAAATAATATTTCAGGAAAAGATAAGGAATGAAAAGTAGAACAATGAGGCAGATTTCCATAGGCTGTAATCAATACTATTGATTCGTGAGAAGTTCGGCCCTTTGTTTGCTGGGTAAACCCGCTACCACGCGATCGTAGGAATGCCTGATCCAGTCCAGGTACAGGTCATCGTGCACAGAACTTTCGGCGGTAATGGTGTTCCAGTGTTTTTTGTTCATATGGTACCCTGGTTGCACGAAGGGATACCGTTCCCGGAGTTCCTGGGCTTTTTCCGGTTCACACTTCACATTGAACGACAACTTTTCGGCATCAAGGGATGTAAGCAGAAATATCTTGTCCTTCACCTTGAAAACCAAAGTTTCTTCCCCAAAAGGCATGGCTTCTGTGGTACCGGGCAAAGCCAGACAAAAATCACGCAGCTGCTCAAGATTCATCGCGTACAGGCCCTAATTATCATGACAACGACACAAAATAGAAACATGACAATAGAGATTCTGTTAATCCCGTGCATCATGCGGAGGTTGAATGAACTTGGATCGTTGGGGTCGGGCTTTTTGAAAACCCTGATGAAGTACCTGAAGACATCACCAAGCTGAAAATATCTCTTGAAATCACTCATTTCGAAATATAGCGGTTGAATACGTTTGTTTTAGTGGGTTGTTTATGATCGCTTGGTAAGAACAATACCTGCTGACCAGTATAACCAATTTAGTAGTTTTTGCTGACAACCATTGGCTCGCCAGGCTCAGGATCAAGCCATCGACCATCCTCCTGGATCAATTTGATTAACTCGAAGACGGCCTGGTCGGTCTTTACCGAACGTTTGACGACTTCCTGACCTCGATACAACGCAATTTTGTCTTTTCCCATGCCTACGTACCCATAATCAGCGTCGGCCATCTCGCCGGGGCCATTGACGATACATCCCATAATTCCTATTTTAAGCCCTTTTAGATGTTCGGTTTGTTTGCGAATCATCGCGGTCGTTTCCTGTAAATCAAACAAGGTACGTCCGCATGAAGGGCAGGATATATATTCCGTTTTAGACATGCGGGTACGCGCGGCCTGTAGAACTCCAAAGGAAATAGAGTTGAACTCGGATGCCGTTTTCAGAAGCGTTTCTTTTGAAACAGTCCCGGAAATTTGGGGAGCAAGCCAGATCCCGTCGCCCAATCCGTCTACCAGCAACCCGCCTACATCGGTGGCGGCCTGTAATACAGTTTCGGCAGAATCTCCTGGGTAGGTACGTTTGATGATTACCGGAACAGAAATTTTAAGTTCGATCAGCCGGAAAAAGAATCTGCGCATTTCGGCCATCGCATGTTTATTGCCGGAGGTTAGAACCAGCACCACGCTTGAATGATGTGCGAGCTTATTGAGTACATTTTCAGTAAAGCGATGGATATCACCTTCCACAAAAGTAAGGGTAGGGTGTAGCTCGGAATCGCGGGATGCCAAAAACTCCTCCACCGATACCAGAGGAAACGTATTGGATTGGTCAGAATGTGCCTGCCATTGGGGATAGTCAACAATTTCCTTCAGGCCATTCGGTAGCATGAAAGAAATGGGGCGGCTACCCGAATAAATGAAATCAACCCCTTGGTCGTTCATGCGCCACTTATCAGGTACGGGTAGGAAAAAGTGCCCCACGCTGCGCAGATCTTCGTGTGACGTTACAGAGATTTGTGAATAATCGGCAATGACCCGCGGTACATTAATACCCCCTAGATTGTATGTTTCTTTAGTCTGACGACGGGAGTATTGAAAGGGATTGATGGGTACCCGATCGATTGGTTCGATTGGTTCATGAGGAGAACGGTGGGTGTAACGTTCTATAAGTGCACGGGCTACGGGTACCTCGTTTTCAGGGGCCTCCGTCAAGGACACCCGCACCGTATCGCCCAGTCCGTCCTCGAGTAGGGTACCTATCCCCACTGCTGACTTTATGCGGCCATCCTCAGCTTCCCCCGCTTCGGTCACCCCCAGATGCAATGGGTAAGCCTTCAGTCCTTCCTCATCGAGTCGCTGTACCAGGAGGCGGTAGGCTTCTACCATAACCTGGGTGTTGCTGGACTTCATTGAGAGGACGATCTGATAGTAGTTCATTTCCTCACAAATGCGTAGAAATTCCAGCGCTGACTCCACCATGCCCAGCGGTGTGTCACCGTAGCGACTCAATATACGGTCGGAAAGGGAGCCATGATTGGTTCCGATCCGCATGGCGGTTCCGTATTCTTTGCAAATGGATACCAACGGAATAAATTTTTCCCTAATTCTTTCTAATTCATCCGCGTACGATCGATCGGTATACTCAATGGTTTCAAAGCGCTTACGATCCGCGTAATTGCCGGGATTGATCCGCACTTTCTCCACGATTCGAGCGGCCAATTCGGCGGCATTGGGTGTGAAATGAATATCCGCAATCAGGGGTACCTTGATTCCCCTTTGGATCAATCCTTTTTTAATGTTTTCAAGATTCTGTGCCTCCTTGACGCTAGGGGCCGTGATTCTGACGTATTCACAACCTGCATTCACCATCCGAATCACTTCCTCGATCGACCCATCCGTATCCATCGTATCGACAGTGGTCATCGATTGCACCCGAATTGGATAATCGGAACCTAAAGGCAAATCGCCAATGAAAACGGGAATCGTAGAGCGGCGGATGTATTGGGTAAGGGAAGGGCAGTAATGTGAATCAACAGCGGGCAGGATGTTGGATGAATTGGCTTCCATGCGATGTATATTTCTAAAAAACGAATACAGCACAAAAGTACCGTATTCGTTTTCTTTTACCATACAACGCACCGATCATTGCAAATGTTCAGTCTATCCGATCATTACCGGATGAGAATTCACTTCTGGAATTCGGTCAGGAGAGAGGCTACCAAATCCGTTTCTTATGCCCCCAGATGGAGTAGTAGTATATGAACATATATAAAGGTACCATCAGCACGTAAGCATTTTGGGTGCTTTCCATAGAATCAGCCAGGGCACCGTACACAAGCGGCAAAATGGCGCCCCCGGAGATTCCCATTACCAATAAAGCGGCACCCGTTTTAATAAATCGTCCGATCCCCTCGATGGCCAGCGGCCAGATGGCTCCCCACATGATGGCATGCGATAAGCCGAGCAAAGCGATACATATTACGGAGGTGAAACCGGTAGTGAAAATGGCGATAATGGTTAGTACTATCCCGAAAAGTGCGGAAAATTTGAGCCAGACCTGTTGTGATACGAACTTAGGAATCAGTACAATACCTGTTACGTAACCAATCATCATCGCAGTTAAAGTGTAAGTTCCGAACAACCGGGCTTCTTCCTGAGGAAAACCCAGCGAAACCCCATAGCTGATGATCGTATCTCCGGCAATTACTTCAACGCCTACATAACAAAAAAGTGCGATGACGCCCAGAATGAGATTAGGAAATTGAAAAATACTGGTTTTCGTTGCGGCAGTACTGCCATCTGCCATCATGGTAGGTTCCTCTTCCTGTTGTTCGACCTCGGGCAATCCTTTCGATAGTTTGATCAGTACTGCCATGCCTACCAAAACAGCCGTAAGGATCAGGTAGGGGCCAACTACTTTATCTAGCTCCTCGGCCTGACTGGTGACGGTTGACCCGGCAAGGAGCAGTCCACCAAAAACCACCTGACTGATAATGCCCGCCCCTTTGTTAGCAATTCCCATGAAACTGATGCGGGCCGCCGCGCTTTCTTTGGGACCCAGAATGGTCACGTAAGGGTTGATCGCCGTTTGTAATATGGTCAGGCCGATGCCGATAGTGAATAGTCCGACAAGAAAAAGAATATAAGAGGCGGATTTGGCAGCAGGCACGAATATGACCGTTCCCACAGCCATTACCAGCAGACCCACCGCCATGCCGTTTTTAAAACCAACCCGCTTCAGTACTTCCGAAGAAGGCAACGCCATCAGCGTGTAGGAAATGAAAAAAGCGAATGTGACCAGATACGAACTGGTATTATCCAAATCGAAAGCTTTCTGAAAAAAGGTGATAAGGGTACCATTTACCCAGGTAACGAAACCCAGAATAAAAAACAGAACCCCGATTATAATGAGGGGACCCAGGTAGTTTTCTTTTTTTTGTGTCATTGAGGTCGAAGGAGAAGAGGAGTTTGAAAATAGGATTGTGTTTGCAGCATGCCCTGGGTACCCGGATCAGTACTCGTCATTTAATCCAAATATACGGGGATTCGTTTTCCACCTGCCTCGGGTAAAATCCGGAATTTCTACTGGGGAGCTACCCCGGGCAATCGAAAGTTCGGACAAGGGGCTTACGGCGCTCCAGGCGGCCGCATCGTACACGTCGATGGGGGGGCGGTTTTCCGCTTTATAGCTTCAATGAATCCCCTGAGTACAAAATAGTCGATACCCCCATGGCCGGCGTTTTCCGCTTCGCCTGCATTTTTTTTCCAGATTGGATGATCATATTTATCCAGTACGGGCCCAGCGGGCTGCCATTGATGCTTTTTGAGTGCTTCGTCTTCGATGTAAATGGTATGGCCATCGTCCATCCACACTCCCTCCGTGCCTTGGGCCCGAAAGCCGAGCGAGTAGGGGCGGGGCGAGTTCGTGTCGTGTATAATGACAATATTCTCGCCATTATGGCATTGGATGACCGTGGTGACGATATCGCCTAACTTAAAATTGACTTTGGCATTGGGATGGTCTGGACCGCCATTGTCTACAATGTACTTATGCAGTCCCCTTGATTTGGTAGCTGTGGAGGTAAGGTAGGTGAAGCGGTTGCCCCGATTGATGTCGAGCCAATGGGCCACAGGTCCCAGGCCGTGTGTAGGATAAATATCCCCGTTACGATCAATGGAATGCTGGGTGCGCCAGCGGGCTTCGGAAAAACCTTTGGCCCCGAACTCAACCCCTCCACCATAGGGTTGCTTGCCGTTGTTGAATTTTACCTCACGCAAATCGTGCTGGTATCCGCAGTGGGCATACAGCATTTCACCAAACATGCCTTTTCTAATCATATTGAGTACGGCCATCACATCACGTCGGTAGCATACGTTTTCCAAAATCATACAATGGGAACCCGTTTGCTCGTGAGTATTGACCAAATCCCAGGACTCTTCGAGGGTGACAGTAGCGGAGACTTCTACAGCGGCGTACTTACCCCCTTTCATGACCGCTACGGCCATCGGTACGTGCCATTCCCAGGGAGTCGCAATCACAACGCCATCCAGATCGTCGCGTTTGACCATATTCAGAAAATCCTCATCCCCCGACGAATAAACTACCGGCGCTTTCCGACCGGCTTTTTTTATCATAGCTAGAGTTTCGTTGACGGAGCTGGGGTCGATGTCACAAATCGCATTGATGTCCACATCGGATCGGAACATGGCCTGTTCAACATGATTACGTCCGCGCATACCTACCCCGATGAAACCCAGACGTACCCTGTCGGCGGGAGCAGAATCAGTAAAACGGAGAGAAGGTAGTACCCCGCCCGCCGTAGTGGCCAGGGTGGCTTTGTGTAAAAAATTGCGTCGGTTCATAGTATGGAGCAGGGGTTGGGGGGCGCAAAATAATTCTTATTGCCTGAATATTAAATTTATTTATGAATTAAAAACCCTCACTAAACAACCAAGGTACCTTATGACGTAGCTGAATATAGGAAATCCACCCGAACCAGCTTCCTTAAACGGCATACTGTTGGGGGTGAACAATATTGCAAAACGCGCTGTTATACCCTTGCATTTAGATTCCAAAGAGCAGGTGGATCAACGCTCGGCGGCCTTGAATGTGTTGTACACAAACTTTGTAACGACATTTAAGACCCATACTTTATACAGCAATTCATGTCTCAAAATCCAAGAGTTTCGGTGTTCCGAAAGGAACATTTCAATGCAGCACATCGCCTGAATAATCCGGACTGGTCGGATGATAAAAACGAGCGGGTGTATGGAAAGTGTAACAACTACAATTTCCATGGGCATAATTATGATCTGATCGTTCGGCTCACCGGCGAGGTGGACCCCGAAACGGGATATGTATTCGATATGAAAGTATTGAGTGATGTGATTAAGGAAAATGTACTGGATCGGTTCGACCATAAGAACCTCAATCTGGATACGGAAGAATTCAAGGATTTGAATCCTTCCGCCGAGAACATTGCCTTGGTAATCCATAGAATTCTCCGTGAAATAATTGACCCCCAATTTGAATTGCAAATCCGTTTGTACGAAACCGAAAGAAATTATGTTGAATACCCCACCGAAAAATAATGTACCCTCTTCCGAGCAAGAAATCGACGATATCGGTCATGACCACATACTGACTTCCTACGATACCCCTTTGCGTGTGGATGCCTTCGAAATGGACGATGACATCAAAATTGAGCTCATCGAAAAACATTTCCAGCACATCATGGAGATCCTGGGTCTGGATATGACTGACGATAGTCTGCAGGGTACCCCCGCCGCGTGGCCAAGATGTTTGTGCAGGAAAATTTCAGTGGCCTCAACCCTGACAATAAACCCGCCGTTACTCTGTTCGATAACAAGTACAATTACAATCAGATGCTGGTGGAAAAAGATATCACGGTTTTTTCGAACTGTGAGCATCATTTTGTACCTATCTACGGAAAAGCCCACGTGGCTTATATTTCCAGCGGACAGGTGATTGGACTATCCAAGTTGAACCGGATTGTTCAATACTATTCCAAACGTCCTCAGGTTCAGGAGCGCTTGACCGTGCAAATTGCCAACGAGTTGCGGGAAGTGCTGAAAACGGACGATGTGGCCGTGGTGATCGATGCCCAGCACATGTGCGTTCAGTCGCGTGGAATACAGGATACCTGTAGTTCGACGATCACCTCCTACTATGGCGGGAAATTCGAGAATGAGGGAACAAAGAAGGAGTTTCTGAGTTATCTGGGCATGTAATTAACCAACATTCTCACTACATGCAATCCAGATACACCTCAAAAAACATCCTTATAATCGGAGCCAGCAGTGGAATTGGCTACGCAATTGCCAAACGGATTCTGGAGGAGGGGGGTAGGGTATTTGTAGGGGGGCGGCACAAGCCAGACCTTGAGGTGGAGTTTTTTGAATGGGACGCGCTTCATCCTGATGAAAGTGTTTTCCAGGATCTACCTGAGGTACTTCATGGAATCATTTATTGTGCCGGTACCATCAATCTGAAACCGTTTGGTCGATTGACCCTTGAAAATTTTACTACTGATTGGCAGATAAACGCCCTGGGTGCCGCGGCGGCCATTCAACCCAATATAAAGCGATTGATAAAAGCCAAAGGCGCCGGTGTGGTACTCCTCAGCAGTGTGGCCGCTAACACCGGATTCAGTTTTCATACGTCGATTTCTATGGCGAAGGGTGGTTTACAGGGTTTGGCCATTGCTTTGGCGGCTGAATATGCATCTTCTTCAATCCGCTTTAATGTAATAGCTCCTTCGCTGACTGATACCCCGCTGGCAGATCATCTATTATCTTCGGATGATAAACGCATCTCATCAGCAAAACGGCATCCTCTGGGGCGCTTCGGTGAACCATCCGATATTGCTGCTGCGGCCACCTACCTTGCCAGTGATGAAGCCAGCTGGATTACCAGACAAGTACTAGGTGTAGATGGCGGCCTTGGTAATCTTAAATAATTCAAGTTGCTAGATAAAAGCTTTGGTCAAAGTGTGCGCGAATAAGGTTAAAATGACCTTCAAGATGAAGCCCTGATCAGTGACAGCGTGTACCTTTTTCAGAAACAGGGCAGTTATCTCGCTGAATGTGGTCTCGATCGCAGCGGCGAACCGTCGGCTTACGATGGTGGCGTATCAGAAAGTCAACCGAGGGGTGGTGAGGCCTATGGGAGTTTTTCCTTCGGGCCACCCAGAAATTCAGGTTTTCAGCCTCTTTCAGCTCGTCCTCCATCCAATAGTCCGTGAAGCCACTGTCGAGGTAGACTTCCGAGCCCGGCGGCAGGTCGAGGGGCATCTGGCGCAAGCCGTCGATCTCGGCCCATGAGCCGGGCGTGAAACAGTACTCGACGGGGCGGTTGGCCTCGTCAGTCATCACGAAGACCTTGATACCGTAAAACGGGGTCGCCCGGCGATACTGCCGCTTGGAGGCGTTGCGCCCCCGGTACTGTTCGTGTTTGAAAAGGCGGCTGCGGGGGATGCGGATATTGTGGCAGGAGTTGAGCGGAAAGCTGTCGATTCGATACACCATACTCTCACTGAGGGATTTGAACACGTGCCCCAGTTGAAGAAACAGGTCCGCCACCAGTTCACCCAGCCGATGGATGCGCCGCGAGAAGCGGCTGGCCTCGACCATGCCGGGCATCAAACCAGTCTGTTGGACGAAGCCGTTGGCGTCGCAGTGGTTGCTGCCGAAATGAAGGGCCGCCGCCACGGCCGTGGTGATCACCTCGCTGTCGCTGCACGCGCAGGCGGGATGATCGCGGTGGCCCAGGCTTTTGAGAATATCGTCAATGATCACGTACAAGTAGGTGGTTTCCGTGACTATTTTTACCGTGTCGGACATGGGGAGTGTTGGTTTTGGTTCGCAACACTAAGCTAGCGCTTCCCTGTCCGGCTTTCTATAACTAGCAACTTGAATTATTTATTAAAATAGGAGGGGTAGGTTGGAACAATCCAAATAAATTATTCCAACCTACTCACCCGTCTTTTTTATGACAAAGCCATTCCGACTTTCTCCAGAATAGCTTTGGTTTTTCTAATTCCCTCGTATTCATCGAGCTTGCTACCTTCGTATTCGATGCCCACAATCCCTTTGAATCCGCTGTCCTGTACAATCTTCATGATCTTCATGTAATCGGTTTCAACCACATCACCATTTTCCTTGAAATCATAGGTCTTGGCGCTTGCTCCTTTGGCGTAGGGCATCAATTCCTTGGTACCCTGGTAGCGGTCATATTCTTTTACACATTCGTTGGAGCCGGGCTTTCGTTCAAGGCAGAAATTGCCGAAATCGGGTAGGGTACCTACGTTATTACGACCTACCTGCTTCATGACCCCCGAGAGCCACTGGCCGTCCGAAGAGTAGCCCCCGTGGTTTTCGACAATGACATTGATTTTCATGGTACCGGCGAATTCACCCAGTTTCCCCAGGCCGTCTACGGCGGCTTTTGCCACTTCCTCAGCGGTACCTTTGCCGAAGGCATTGACCCGGATGGTTTTGCAACCCAGGTACTTGGCTGCCTCTACCCATTGGTAGTGGTTCTCAACGGCCTTGTTGCGAGTGTTATCGTCCAGTTCCCCCAAGCCACCCTCGCCGTCGATCATAATAAGATGGTTTTTTATTCCATTGTCCTTGCAGCGCTTCAACAGATCGTTGAGGTAGGTTGTGTCACGGGCTTTGTCCTTAAAAAACTGGTTGACGTATTCCACAATCCCAATGTCGAACTCCTTCCGGGCGATTGCAGGAAAATCCAGGTTGGTTATTTTTTTAGCGAATAAGGCTTTATGAAGTGACCATTCTGCCAGTGAAATGTCAAAGAATGGTTTCTTGGCCACATTTCCGGCCATACTATGGCTAAGTGGGGTTATGGCCAAAGCGCCAACTCCAAGTTGTCTGAAAAAATCTCTGCGTGATTGCGACATGATAGGGAATGGATTGGTTGATTTGTGAGCGTAAAAGCGAGCAGGGGATCAGCTTCTAATCATGATCCTGTTTAATTTTCAACTGGGCTTCGGTAAAGAGCTTCTGATTCTTGGCCAGGTTGACGACATCCCAGTCGATGTCGTGCTGAAAGGCGTGGCTGCGTACGTGGCATCCCTTTAAACGACAGAAATAGCAACATTGGGGTAAACAGGGGTCCGAGTGAACAAATATTTCTGTTTCGCCGGGATGATTTTCTTTCAACACATCCTCGAACTCCCGGATCGTGTCGTGGGATTTCTGGAGTTCCCAAAAGTAGGGTAGGGTCAAATGGCAATCGATGTGTAAGTCGGAGCCGTATTGCTGCACCCGTAGATTGTGCACATCGATCCAATAATTTTTTTTGTGGGCCCGAATCGCTTCAACGACCTGCTGCATCAAAAGCGGGTCACTCTCATCCATCAGACCGGCCACCGATTTCCGGGTAAGTTGATAGCCATTGTAGGCTATGAGCAATCCGAATACCAGCGAAGCCACACTGTCGATCCATTCCAGACCCGTCCAAAGTACCAGTAATACACTGATTAAGAGCAGGATGCTACTTACACTATCTGAGAGCAAGTGCTTGCCATCGGCGGTGAGAGCCAGAGAATTATACTTTTTGCCTTCGCGCACCAGCAGCAATCCAACCGCGGAATTGAGGATTACCGTAACGAATATAAGTCCTGAACCCAGGGTCAGATTGGCAAGCGGCTGGGGATTGAGGAGTCGAGTTAAGGCTCCGTAAGCGATGACCACCGAGGCGATGATGATGAGGGCTCCTTCAAAACCAGCGGAAAAGAATTCGACTTTGCCATGGCCATAGGGGTGGTTGGAGTCCTTGGGTAGAGCTGAAAGTCGGATGCTGTACAAGGCGAATCCACTGGCAAATACATTGATTATGGATTCCAGGGCATCGCTCAGAATCGCGTTTGAATCAGTGAGGTAATAAGCCAGGAATTTCAGCCCCGAGAGCAGCAGGCTCATCACGAAAGACAGCAGGATGAGCCGAATTTTACGCTTATTGTGGTTTATTTGCATTTTCAATGGAAAAACTATCCGGACAAAGGTATTAAGAATATAAGTACTATGACTACCGAAAATAATTGGGAGACGCTGACCGATGTGGTCGTTTATGACAATCCCTGGCTGAAACTCCATCACCGCGATGTTATCAATCCGGCCGGGAAACCGGGTATCTACGGTCTGGTGAGTTTCAAAAACAAGGCCATTGGAATTGTACCCCTCGATGCCGAAAATAATGTATATCTGGTGGGACAGTTCAGGTACACTCTCAACGAATACTCGTGGGAAATACCGGAAGGGGGCGGCCCGCTGGATGAAGAACCGCTGGAAGCAGCCCGTCGCGAACTAAAGGAAGAAACGGGGCTTGTGGCCGAATCCTGGCAGCAGTTTGCCCGGATACATACGTCTAATTCCGCGACTGACGAGGAGGGCTTTCTCTACCTGGCCGAAGGGTTGACTCAATTCGAGCAGGAACCAGAAGACACCGAGGAGCTGCAAGTCAGGAAGGTACCCCTGGCCGAGGCCGTAGAAATGGTGATGCGGTCGGAGATCACAGATGCTCTCTCCGTGTGTGGAATTATGATGGTAGCGCGTTTGAAAGGAATCTGATATGGTGCTTGCTCTTTTTTACGGACTTATTACCGGAGTACTGCTCTGCCTGACATTTGGTACTGTATTCTTTTCTCTGGTTCAGAATAGTGTCGATAATGGTTATAGAAGTGGGATTAAAATTGCCTTCGGGGTAGTGGTTTGCGATGCTATCTTTGTGTTTTTTGCCATCTTTGGTACCGCCCTACTTCCACATATCGAAAATTTTGAGAAATGGATGGCCGGAGCCGGTGTGATTTTCCTGCTGATACTCGGGATCAATAATCTGGTGCAAAACCAGCCCAAAATTGTTTACCCCAAATCGAAGTTTGGTGACTTTCTGTTTTATTTCACTACTGGATTCCTCCTGAATGGACTAAACCCCGTAAATTTTATCAGCTGGGTCACGATTGCAACCTATGTTCGTTCTACCCTACATTATGATATCAACCAGATCAGTCTGTTTTTTCTTGCCAGTTTGTTAGCTGTATTCCTCACCGAGTCGGGCATTGCACTCTCTGCCCATCGGCTGAAACGTATTTTCACTCCCCGAACCGTTAAGGTATTCAACCAGGTAACCGGGGTTGTATTCGTACTGATCGCAGGTCAAATCGCTTATTTCAATTTCTTGAAGTAGCTCACAAAAGAAGAATCAGATCACTACCTTAAAAAATCATTGGGATCAGCCAGTAAAATTTATTGATACCCGTTCAATTTCAGGTAGGTTTCCCAATCGCCGATCAGATTTTTCTTCATCACGCGCGGAAATTTATGCTGGCCTCCCATTTTGCCTTTTGACTCCATCCAGCCATAAAAGGCTTCATTGGGCAATACCGTGATAAAAATGTCTTTCAGGGCGTGCTTCCGTTCTACAGCATAGTCGTCATTGACTTCATTGAGTTTTTCATCGATCAACCTCTTGATCGTTACCGGATCTACCGCAATGTCGCTACCGATGTACCAATGATGAGCGAAGAGGGAGCCGTGCGAGATACCCGCCACGGTAAATTCTTTCACGGTAATACCCAATTCATGCGATACCAGATCAATGGCTTTATTCATGTTGTCCACTGAAAGATGCTCGCCGCATAGACTAAGGAAGTGTTTCGTACGCCCGGTGATTACAATTTCTGCCTTTTCCTTATCCACAAATTTGATCGTGTCACCAATCAGATAGCGCCAGGCTCCCGCGCAGGTCGAAATCAGCAATGCGTATTCCTTTCCTTCTTCCACTTCATCCACCATCAAGGTTTCGGGATTCTCCTTTATTTCGCCCTCCGTGTTGAAATTCAAATCATTAAAAGGGACAAACTCAAAAAAAATGCCGTTGTCCATTACCAGTTGCATACCCGCTGCACTGGGCCGGGGCTGATAAGCCAGAAAGCCTTCGGATGCCAGGTAGGTGTCGATATAAATCAGGGGTTTGCCCAGCAGGCGTTCAAACCCTTTTTTGTAGGGTTCAAAGGCTACCCCCCCGTGCCCGAATACCAGGAGGTTCGGCCAGATTTCGTGAATATTCTTAAGTTTATAATGAGCGATGATTTTCTCCATCAGCAGTTGGATCCAGGCAGGTACCCCCACCACAAAACCGATGTCCCAGTCTTTGGCTTGCAGGGTAATTTCTTCCAGCTTCAGACTCCAATCCTTTTCCGCTGCAATTTTTCCACCGGGTTTATAATAGGGTTTGAACCAAAAGGGAATCTGACTGGCGTTAATTCCACTCAAATCTCCTTCAAAATAATTCTCTTTCTTGTTCAAACTCGTGCTGCCCCCCAGCATCAGAAAACCTTTCTCGTATAGATTGTCAGGTAAGTTTTTGTATTTTCCCAGGCTGAGAATTTGCCGGATACTAGCGCGCTGCATGGCCTTTGACATCGCGTTGGTGACCGGTATGTACTTAGACGAGGCTTCAGAGGTACCCGAACTCAGGGCGAAATATTTGACCCGACCTGGCCAGGTAATATTTTTCTCTCCTTCCAGTAACTGATTCCACCATTCCTTATAGATCTTATTGTAGTCGTATACAGGAACAGAGGCTTTGTATTTTTCGTAAAATTCGCGGGGTTCTCCAAAAAGAGAACTGCTGAGTATTGATTCAAAGTTGTATTTTTCTCCGAATTGGGTGTATCGTGCCCGGGACAAAAGTTTGGAAAGGGTTCGCTTTTGCTGTTTGAAGGCATTGATTTTCCGGCGTGAGGTCACCAGACTCCCCACCCGGATTCCTCTTTTGAGCAAACTTCCTATAATGGCCATAGGGTATTGAACTTTGATGAAGTAGTTAAACTGAGTTGAGTGGAATACGAACGTGTAAGCTGTTCTCCTGAATTTTAATCAAAATTCCCAATGTGTAATGGATTCGAGTGCCTGATAAGCAGTCAGGTCGTACTGACAGGGTACCACCGACACATAATTCTGCGAAAGAGCCCATTCGTCCGTATCCTCTTTGTCATGGTCGTAGTTAACAAAATCTCCCGCCATCCAAAGGTATCCCCTTCCGTAGGGATCTTTCCGATAATCGAATTTTTCCTGCCATTTGGCATTGGCCTGACGACAGATTTTGATACCCCGGATGGGTTGCTCCGATTCCGCGGGAAGGTTGACATTGAGGGCCACACCCTTGGGAATGCCATTTTTCAGGGCTGACTGGACTATTGAAAGTACCAACTCCTTTACGTGGTCAAATCCCGCTTTTTCCCGGAAATCGCAAAGTGAAAACCCGATGGCGGGAATACCCTCAATAGCCGCCTCGATGGCGGCTGACATGGTACCTGAGTATAAAACACTAATGGAACTGTTACTACCATGGTTGATACCGCTCACAACGAGGTCAGGGGCACGGTCCTTAAGTACATAGTGTTTGGCTAGTTTTACGCAATCCGCCGGGGTACCTGAGCACTCATATTCATCAACATCCTGAAAAATTTCGGTGGAATAGAGTCGGAGCGGTTCACCAATTGTGATGGCATGGCCCATACCAGACTGCGGACTGTTCGGTGCAACAACAACGACCTCGCCGAGGGTTTTCATAAGTTCAACGAGGGTACGGATACCTAAGGAGGTAATGCCATCGTCGTTTGTGACCAAAATAAGAGGTTTTTTTGATTGGGTTTGTAAATCGGTTTGGTCAGACATTGACACAGCGTTTAGTTGGAATTTGATGAAGTACGAAGTAGTGGGCTCTGTGGGCTGGTTTCTTTCTTTCGCTGACTTGTGAAGCCCTGCCTGGGATTATAATGATTGCTTTGGGTACTGTAATTGCCCGTGCCATCATAAGGTCGGATATTGGGGTGTGTTAGGCATTCGTCAGAACAGGCTCCTGATAATTTTTGGCCACAAGACGCGCATATGGGTACATGTCGGTTGCAATCTGGATTGGCACAGTTTACCATCCGTTCACAAGGTTCACTGCAAACGTAGCAAGTGGAGATAACCTCGGGGTTCACCCGGTTTACTTCCACGGCCACCCTGTTGTCGAACACATAACATTTGCCATCGAAATTCTCTCCACCTGCTTCCAGCCCGTAGCGGATTATTCCACCGTGAAGCTGGTATACATTCTCAAATCCCCGATCTAGCAGGTACGCACTGGCTTTTTCACATTTGATTCCCCCCGTGCAATAGGTGATAACTTTCTTGTTTCTCAAATGAACAATTTCATCGATGTGTTCGGGAAGTTCGCGTAGATTTTCCATGTCAAATGTTATGGCGCCCTTAAATCGACCTACTTCATGTTCGTATCGCGAGCGCATATCCACCAGAACCACATCCGGATCGTGCATCATTTCTTTAAACTCAGAAGGTTCGATATGCCGTCCAGTGCGGCGGGTGGGATCGACCGGTAGGTCGGAATTTACGATTTCATCCTTGACCCTCACATGTAGCTTATTGAAGGCATGGGCATCGTGTTCTTCAATTTTAAACTGAGTGGCTGCAAACCGGGGGTCGGAACGAATGTATGCCATATAAGCTTCGCAATCTTCCACCAGTCCTGATACCGTACCATTGAGACCCTCCCGGGAGACTATGATACGGCCGAGCAAATTATTTTCAATGCAAAATAGATGGTGCTCATCCCGATAGGTTTCAGGATCATTGATCCTGACGTAGATATAATATAAAAGGACGCGGTATTTTTTCATGCCAATGGAACTTGGTTATAGCCCACAAAGATACGAAATGGTACAAAACATCGGGTGAAGAGCTGGGCGACTACCAGGATTTATAGGAAATCAGTCCGGATGAAGGAATGTTTTTATATATTTCGGTGTGTCCGTTCGGGCTGGTCTCTTTAACTAATTATTCTGTTCACCAAATTAACAGGCTCATTTATTATGCACATTGCCATTACCGGAAATATTGGAGCGGGGAAAACCACATTGACCCAAATGTTGGGGCAACATTACGGGTGGGGGGTACTTTATGAGGCTGTGGAAGGAAATCCATACCTGAATGACTTCTATAAGGATATGGAACGTTGGGCGTTCAACCTGCAAATCTATTTTCTCAATAGCCGGTTCGCCCAGGTACAGAAAATCCGCTCCCTCACGTATACAACCGTAATTCAGGATCGCACCATTTATGAGGATGCTTATATTTTTGCCCGAAATCTGTATGATTCCAAAATCCTCACGGAGCGCGATTACCGTAGCTACCTGATGCTTTTCGACACGATGATTCAATCCGTTTCAGCCCCGGATCTTATGATCTACCTTCAGGCTGACATTCCCAAACTCAAGCAACAGATCAAGAAACGAGGCCGAGATTTTGAAGCAGACATTTCGGAGGAATATTTACAAAATCTGAATACCTACTACGAAACCTTTGCCAATAGTTACGAGCATGGTAAGCTGTTAGTCATTGATGTCAATAGTATGGATTTTGCTAATAATCCTGATGATTTCCAGGCCATTGTGGAAGTGGTGGACAGGGAATTATTTTATCATTAAGTAAAAAAGCTGCATCTCATATGATGAGATGCAGCTTTTAGGAGAGTATCCGGAAGGAGAGTCGAACTCCTACACCCGTAAGGGCACTACCCCCTCAAAGTAGCGTGTCTACCAATTCCACCACCCGGACAAATTTCGCATCTGAGCTGCCTATATTATTTTTTAAAATCGTGATCCCGCTGGGATTCGAACCCAGGACCCATACATTAAAAGTGTATTGCTCTACCAGCTGAGCTACAGAATCGTTTTATGCTTTACTCTATCAGAGTGCCAAATAGCAGCAAAACTGCTTATTCGGATAATGTTACCTATTTTGGTGATCCCGCTGGGATTCGAACCCAGGACCCATACATTAAAAGTGTATTGCTCTACCAGCTGAGCTACAGAATCATACAATTCATTGGAGAGGATAGTACCTTTTCCGTAATTGCGATGCAAAATTAGAATTCCTCCCTGTACTATGCAAGTAACACTTCGTAAATACCCAATTTTTCTAGCGCTTTATACCTGTATTTTATATACAAATACCGTGCTTTACGGCCAATCAAAAAGGCTTAATCAGGCTGATTCTCTGTTTACTATCGGAAAGTACACCCAGGCCTACAAAATTTACCAAAAAAATATTGAAAATGACCCTGCTTTCAATCCCAATTTGTTGATAAAACTCTCCTACCTGGCTGAGAAAGCGAAACAGCCGGCCGAGAGTTTGTATTATTTAAGCATATTAGCCCAGAAGGAACCTAGCGTTGCACTGTTGGAAAAAATGAACCAAATAGCCTTAGCCAATAATCTTGAAGGATACCAGTTCAATGATTTTAGCTATTTTCTGATATTCTACCGACGGTACGGGGGATATATTCCAATTCTGTTGCTCACTCTGGGGGTTTATGTAGTGGCAGTCATGATTATCAAACTCAGAAATGGGGAAAAAATCCAGAAACGGCATAAATGGGCAACAATTTTTTATTTGACCGCTCTATTCGGGCTCCTCAACATACCTAACAACTACACCACCGGGGTGATCAGAAACGAATTGTCATTCATCAGGTCGTTCCCGTCGGCGGCGGCTCCGGTGGTGGACGTGATACGCCGGGGCAACAAACTGACCATCATAGGTACCCGTGACCACTGGAACCGGGTAATATGGGAAGGGCGTATCGTATTCATAAAACAAAGTGATATGTGGACAATCTGACTGCATTGACATTTACTGGAAAATTTTAAGTGTGTGTTCAGGAAAAAAACTTAAAAAGTGAAACAACACGATCTGCTGGCACGGTTATAAAAGTGAATTGACGTATATTTCGGCATTAATCCAAAACAGCTTAATTTTATGAAAAAGATGATGAGACATTTTGCATTTGTATTGATCGGCGCGACTTTGCTTAGCAGCCTGATTTCCTGCGAAAATGATGGGCCCGATGAGAGCGATATCGTCAAATACCAGGCTACCATCAACAGCCAGAATACTATTCCAAGGTCTACCTCATCCGCCCAGGGGTCGGCGGTACTGGAGTACAATAAGGTGACGAAAGTCCTGACTTACAATGTCACCTACCAGGGACTGACGCCAACTGCGGGTCATATTCATAAAGCAGAACCCGCCTGGGAAACTGGCCCGGTCATTATTCCGTTCGCCAATGTAGGTACCTCACCCATTACTGGCTCCGCCACATTGACACCTGAACAAGAAGACTTGTTGAGTTTTGGCAATCTTTACATCAATCTCCATACCACTCAATATCCACAAGGAGAAATTCGGGGCCAAATCCTACCAGTTGCATTTGGGGATTAATAAATAACATACAGAAAGTATGTAGCAACGGCAGCAAAGCTTCATGCCCATGAAGCTTTGCTGCCGTTGCTATTTCAGTAGATTCAAGGTCCCTTTGTATTGATGAATCGAATACCTGATTTGGTAGAAGTAAGTACCCATGGGGGCATCCAGCGGACACCAATCCTGGGTGCGATCGCTGGTTCGGTACACCAGGCCACCCCAACGGTTATAGATTAGTAATTCTTCAAATCGCTCATTGCAGTTGTCGAGGGGTAGGGCCTGAATATCAAAGCAGTCATTCTTGCCATCCTGGTTGGGCGTTATGACGTTCGGGAGCTTGACTATCGATTCGGCGATGCGATCCTTGATGAGAATAAAAATAGTGGAAGTATCCCGGGCGGCCTGACAACTCTTATCTTCACAAATGAAATCCAGGGCGAACAAGCGTTCGGATTTTCCACCCAGTAGGCTACAATCGGGTACCCAGGCGAAGGGACTAAGTACCTCCCTTACCCCAACCCTGTTCAAAAAATCCATACCGGCTTCACCCATTGAAAATCCTCTCCCAATTCCAAACAAGGACAGTTGGGTCGTATCCAAGTCGTTGGCGATTACGTCAAATATAAGTTGTTCGGGAAGATCCGGATTCAGTTGTATGACTACCGTATCCTTGGGAAGGGTAGTTCGGATCTTTGGCGGGTTATTCAGTGACTGCTGCAACGCAAAAAACACCCGGGTGGTATTTGATAGTGAATTAGTACCACAGCGCAAGTCGGTGATTCGAAAATCAACGGCAATTGTGTCAGAATTGGACAGGGTACAGGGAGGCTTCCAGCTAAAAACCTGCGAAATGTCGCCTTTTCCCCGGACTGGGGGAAAACTGAAACCGTACTTATCGAGCGAAAATCCCACACCCGATGCGCTGAGGAGAATGCTGTCGGGATCGGTATCCTTGCCTAAAACGTCAAATTCCACCAATTGATCCGGGATTGCTGACACCCGAGGCTGTTCAAGGGAAGTGGATACCGTTGGTGGTGCATTGGGGGTACCCTGCCGGTATATGGTGAGATGCAGGGTATCGGTCAGGGGCACGGGGCAACTTTCGTCTTCCGCGATGAGATCCAAGCGAATGGGACGATTATCATCCGTTATAAAACAGTCATCCAGACAAAACTGAAAAGATAAAGTATCATTGCTTTTTCGGGTGCGGAACTGGGATGGGAGCAGAAAAAAATCGCTACGGTTGGAGTTGACGGCTCTCCCTTTTACACGAATCAACTGGTTAAAGTTTGGATCTGTGACCTGAACAGTAAAACAGGCTGAATCACGCTGCGTTAACCGAATCACGCTGTTATTTTTGATTTGTTCTTTTTTTGAATTCTGCACTACCAGAATCTTAGGCGGGAAAGCTTCAAAGCATTCGATTACCTTCAATTGAAAATCGCGGGTCACTGAGCCGATCAACTCACCCTTTCGATATTCGCTCACCCGCACGGAAAACACGAAAAGCCCTAGTTTATTCGCCGTAACGGAAAGTCGTCCAGTCTGGGCATTAATCCGTAATGGACGTATTCCTGGTATGGCATTGTTCAATGATATTCCATCCACCCACAACACGGTTGGGTAGTTGCTGGTCCCGACGGGTTGTGGGGAGGGTACCGTACGGCTACTGTAACCCGTAAGAGGGGTAGTTAAGCTATATACCAAACTATCACCATCGGCATCGGTAGCCCCGAAATCCAGATAATAATCAGCATTTATGCATGCGTAGTCCCCTTGTACTTCACCAAATTCAGGGGCAGAATTCCGAAAAACACTTCCGTTTTTGGTCAATGGAGGAAAATGAAGGAAAAACAAGCTACCCACATCCCCAGGTGTGCGGATATTGTCAATCACGTTGTTACGACAGCACCGGTCCCACACGATATAGTAGCCGCCTGGATCGCTGAAGTCACTGGCATTCAGTAAAATATCCAATGAGTAGGTAATGAAAAGCGTCCGAAGGCCCGAATTGCCGCATTCAGGATTGGTATAGGTTATATTTTTTCGGCTTACTTTTGGGACTTGAACCGAGCCAATGCGGCGGTTGTCGGAGGTTTGGAAAAAAAACAAATTGACAAACTGATCTTCGGCCTGGGGCGATCCATTGATTTGATCAAAGTACAGGTTGAGTCCCACCCGGTGACTGGCACTGCCTCCGGCGGGTAGGGCTTTGAATACAAGTTCGCCCCCGACAATATGGGTACTATGTGCAGTTAAGTAAATGAATAGTAATAAGATACATAGTAGAAGTCGCCTCATGCCATCACACGGTATAGGTATAAAAGATCAATTTTACTCTATTTCAGTCTATGCCTGTCACTAAAAGGTACGAAAATATTACAATTACTGATTTTGCCGCCGAGGGGAAGTGCATTTATAAGTCGGACGAAGGGGTAGTGTTCATTCAGGGAAACGTGGCGCCTGGTGATGTGGTGGATCTCGAAATCACCAATAAGCGCAAAAAATTTCGGGAAGCCATTGTCACACGTGTTCATTCACTATCCCCACTTCGAAACACTCCTTATTGCCAACATTTCGAAGTTTGCGGGGGGTGCCGCTGGCAACACATAGACTATGCCGAGCAATTAAAATTCAAGCAGCGCCAGGTACTCGACCATTTTGAACGTATTGGCAAACTGAGGAATGTGGAATACCAGGAAATCGTGGCTGCCCAAACTCAGTTGTACTACCGGAACAAATTAGAATTTACTTTCTCAGACTATCGCTGGCTGACTAATGAAGAGGTGCAGCGGGCAGACCAGTACTCCCGCAATGCTTTGGGCTACCACGTACCAAAACGGTTCGACCGCATATTTCAGGTCGAAAAGTGTCATCTACAGCCCGATCCTTCCAATGCGATCCGGAATGCCCTGCATGCGTATGCTGAATCTAAAGGCTATGTATATTACGACATCAAACGTAATGTAGGTATGATGCGCAATGTCGTGATCCGTACCTCCAACACCGGCGATGTACTGGTCATTGTACAATTTGCCGAACCCCAGTTAGAAATTATCGAAGATGTTTTAAGGTTTTTAAAAAACGAGTTTTCTGAGATTACCTCGCTCTATTACATCGTAAATCAAAAAGGAAATGATTCCTACCAGGATCAGGAGGCGATTCATTTCTATGGAGAACGGTACATTAAAGAACGCATGGAGGACCTTACGTTTATGATAGGTCCCAAATCGTTCTACCAGACTAACTCGGAGCAAGCTTATCAACTCTACTCATTGACGCGGTCTTTTGCCGAACTCACGGGATCTGAGCGAGTGTATGACCTCTATACGGGTACGGGTACCATTGCCAATTTTGTGGCCCGACAGGCCCGCTCGGTCGTGGGTGTGGAGTATGTGGAAGAAGCTGTGGCCGATGCACGGTTGAATTCTGCCCAAAATGGCATCACCAACACCCGGTTTTTTGCGGGAGATATGAAACGGATACTGAATTCTGAGTTTTTGGTTCAACATGGAAAACCCGATGTCATCATCACCGACCCTCCCAGAGCCGGTATGGACCCGGCTGTAATCCAGACAATCCAAGCGGCGCTTCCCCAACGAATCGTGTATGTAAGTTGTAACACAGCTACCCAGGCACGGGATCTGGAACTACTTTCAGTGAGGTACCAGGTGGTAAAAACCCGGCCGGTTGATATGTTTCCCCATACCCATCATGTCGAAAATGTAACACAACTCGTGCTCAGGAGGTAGGGGTACCTTCTAATAAAAAGGATTGAGAATAATTCAAGAAAGAAATTTAGAAAGGCGGTTCTTCACCAGGACCTTTGTAATCAAAATTTGAGAGATTATTAGCCTTGCTCTTGAAGATGGCCGGTTCCCGGCCACCACCGCTGTTTTCAAACGATGTAAGCGGATCTGTACTAGGAGGGGGTAGGGGACGTGATGCGGGGGTAGGAGCTGGTGCGTAGAAAGCGTCCAGATCGGAGAACTTGGTGAATTTCCCCACAAACCGCAATTGTACCGTATCTAGTGAACCACCCCGGTTTTTGGCTACAATCACTTCACCAATACCGGCCACGGAATTGCCCGTGTCATCCTGCGTGATTCCGTAGTATTCTGGACGGTAGAGGAAAAGCACCATATCCGCATCCTGCTCAATAGATCCTGATTCCCGAAGGTCAGAAAGTTGAGGACGTTTTTCACCGCCCCGTGTTTCTACTGCCCGGCTCAACTGCGAAAGAGCAATTACGGGTACATCCAACTCTTTCGCCAGATTTTTCAGCGAGCGGGATATGGAAGCAATTTCCTGCTCTCGGTTTCCACTTTGCTTGCCGCCAGTCTCGCCCGACATCAGTTGAAGGTAGTCGATTACGATCATTTGAATATCGTGCTGAGCTTTCAATCGGCGACATTTGGCCCTTAGTTCCAAAATAGAAAGTGCCGGGGTGTCGTCTATGAAAATAGGAGCATTGGTGAGGCGGCTGATGCGGTGGTGAATCTGCGCCCACTCGTGAGGGGCCAGGTTGCCTTTCCTGATTTTTTCGCTGTCAATTTCGGCTTCGGCGGAAATAAGACGATTGACTAGCTGGACGGACGACATTTCCAGCGAAAAAATGGCTACCGGCATATTGAACTCTACCGCGGCATTGCGTAGGGCCGAAACCACGAAGGCCGTCTTACCCATACCGGGCCGGGCCGCTAGAATTACCAGTTCAGTTTTCTGCCAGCCCGATGTCAACCGATCCAGGCTACTGAAACCTGAAGGTACCCCCGTCAGTCCATCCTGATTATTTTTCTTTTTATCGAGCTCATCGAGCGCTATACGCATCAACGCGCCCATGTCGGCGTAATTCTTTTTGATGTTAGACTCTGAAATCTGGAACAATGCCTGTTCGGTACGA
This sequence comes from Salmonirosea aquatica, assembly GCF_009296315.1. NCBI lineage: Bacteria > Pseudomonadati > Bacteroidota > Cytophagia > Cytophagales > Spirosomataceae > Salmonirosea > Salmonirosea aquatica. The sequence goes on along the minus strand of NZ_WHLY01000002.1, from coordinate 5,689,476 downwards.
TCTAGAAGCTTGAAGACATCGGTGGTGTCTTCAAACGCTTCTTTCTGAATTTCAGAAGAAATGGTAATCAATTCACGTTTGATGGCAGCCTGTGAGATGATGCGGGCATGGTACTCGATATTTGCTGCCGAATTGATTTTTGATGTGAGTTCGGTAATAAATGCGGCTCCCCCTATAATCTCGAGCTCCCCGGTACTCCTGAGTTTTGAAGTAACGGTCAACAAATCAATGGGTTCGGAATTAACGAAAAGGTTCAAAATTGCGCTATAAATGCGCTGATGGGCTTCTTTATAGAAACTTTCGGGTTTAAGAATATCCGCCACCGTCGAAAGCGCATCCTTCTCGATCATCAGGGCCCCCAGCACAGCTTCCTCCATGTCAACGGCTTGGGGGGCAATTTTCCCATTCCCGATGAAGAAGAATCAGCCCCCAGCCAGCGGTTGGCACTGGCCGGACGCCCGGGCGACTGGGAAGAGTTGCCTGATTTTTTGAGGAAATTGAATGTCTTTTCGTTATCCATATATGAACACAATATTACGAATTGCGGTGGAGGATGAAAAGTGCCTCGGATAAGTATTTTTTTGACTCTATCTTACTCCGCTTGATTATGAACGGATTGAACTTCATATATTTATTTAACGTTGATAGATTCTTGACTTTTTGTAAAAAAAGCCAATCATTAGTCTAAATTATCAGTTTAAATTACTACTTTTTATCCGGTATTATCATTCATTTTAACATTTTCACTCATTTGGTAGAAAAAGTAATTACACTCGAAGATGTGTCGCTAGTTGACTTTTTAGGCGTCCATAATGCCAACATCCGTGAAGTAGCCGCCGCTTTCCCCGAAAGCAAAATACTCTCGCGAGGAAATGAAATTCGAATTCAGGGCAGTGCTCCTGAAATTGTCAAGATCACCGATGTGTTGGAGTCTCTGCTTCAACACTATCAAAAATATGGCCGAATTACCAACGACAATGTCACCCGCTACCTCAATGGCCACCTCAATGCTGCAAAAAGTGGAAGTGCCCCGCTGGAAAATGATGAAGATGTAATAATCTACGGCAATAAGGGGATAGTGGTAAAAGCGAAGACCCCCAATCAGAAACGTCTTGTTGAGGCAGCTGCCAAGCACGATCTGGTGTTTGCAGTAGGCCCGGCGGGTACCGGTAAGACCTATACAGCCGTGGCCATAGCGGTTCGGGCGCTTAAGAATAAAGAAGTTCGGAAAATCATCATAACCCGGCCAGCGGTGGAGGCGGGTGAAAACCTGGGATTTTTACCGGGTGATCTGAAAGAAAAGATCGATCCCTACCTCAGGCCTATATATGATGCACTGGATGACATGATTGCGCCTGAAAAGCTGAAATTTTATCAGGATAATCGCATTGTAGAAATCGCCCCGCTGGCATATATGCGGGGAAGAACGCTGAATAATGCCTTCATTCTGTTGGATGAGGCACAGAACACCACACCCATGCAAATGAAAATGTTCCTGACCCGCATGGGCCCGAGCTCAAAAGCCATCATCACCGGAGATAAGTCACAAGTAGATTTGCCGAAAAATCAGAAATCGGGGCTAATCGAATCGCTCACGGTTTTAAAGGATATCAAAGGAATATCGTTTGTGGAGCTTGATGGTACGGATGTGGTGCGCCACCGCTTGGTTAAAGACATTCTGGCGGCCTATGAGATTCACGAAAAGTAGGGTGCGGCATACGATTCTGATGTTCTTGGCTTTTTGGGCGGTCGGAGCGACTGCCCAAATTATTCCTGACAGTCAGGTAAATCGTTGTGGAAGTTACGAGCGTGACCAGCAAATGATGTTACGCTCCGCAGAATGGCGAAGTCGGCGTGCTCGTATGGACACGCTCATAAGTACCTACCTCAAAGACCGGAAAAAGCTCCGGCTTACCGCCGAAGAAGTGATACGCATTCCGGTGGTGGTCCATGTTATCCATGATCAGGCAGAAACGTCCATAGGAGGGGTAAATAATCCGAATATTTCCGATGAGCAAATCCGCTCACAGATCGAGGTACTTAACGAAGATTACCGACGCAAACCTGGAACCCTGGGTTATAACACCAATCCAGTTGGGGCCGATGCCTACATCGAGTTCTATCTGGCCGAGTTTGATCCCGACGGCAGGAGTACTACCGGGATTACCCGACACAAGTACCTTGACAAAACCAGTTTCAATCCTTTTTCAGACGATCTGTTGCTTGCCAATGTTGCCTATTGGCCATCGGATAAGTACCTTAACATCTGGACCTGCCGCTTGACGAACAGCTATCTGGGTATTGCGCAGTTTCCATCGGTTGATAAAGTTGATGGGCTGGATACGGCCAATCAACCCAATTACCTGACCGATGGCGTTATTATAGATTTCAGGTACTTTGGTCGTAAAACTGGAGCTATTACGAGCCGGGTATATAACCTGGGCCGAACCACAACCCATGAGGTAGCGCATTGGCTGGGACTGATCCATACCTGGGGGGATGCCGTTTGTGGCAATGATTTTTGTGCAGATACTCCGCCCACCGAGGAACCCAACCGGACGACGCTTTGCGTGGAAAAATTTTCAAATTGTAATGGCGTGCGTACCCGGAATATGATTGAAAACTATCTCGACTACTCTCCCGATTCATGCATGAATGTGTTCACTATGGACCAAGTAGGTCGAATGAGGGCTGTACTCGCCCTATCGCCCCGTAGGGTCAGTTTGGTGGAATATTCCAAGGAGGGGCGGTTAGACCCTTCCGACAATCTGGTCGTTGAGTTGTATCCCAATCCCGCCCGGGTTGAATTGAACGTGGATGTTCGGTTTGCGGATTTTCAGGATTTCAACTATTCGATTTTTGATTTGACGGGCCGGTTATTGGCCCGTGTAGCTTATCAAAATGTCTACAGCAGGCGCCTGAAACTCGATGTTAGTCTATTACCGCCCGGAAATTATATGATGCAGGTTACTACCCAAAGCGAGACTATTACGAAGCGATTCGTGGTCAATTGAAAATGCACTCATGTACCCTACCCAACCGTTTGTCAGATTTCTGATTCCCTTGGTGGGTGGGATCTTGGGTACCATTTTTCTTAATGACAGGCACTGGTTACTACCCGGTAGCCTGTCGTTTTTTTTAAGTGGTTTACTGGTAGTATGTTGGGTTGCCATACGGCTGGCTCCGCGATACCGGCTTGGCACATCCGGTTTTGTGTTCTTTGCATTATTTTGTTTAGGCATACTGGCGGCTACCCTAAAATATAGTGCCTTCCAGAAACAGATTAGCCAAGTTGAGAACAGGGAGTATGACGCATATGTTCTGGAAGTCAGATCTTTGGGTGAAAAAAGAAAAGCTTCGGTGCGCTATGATGCACAACTTACCTCCCTGCGGGTAAACGGGGAGTGGCAGCAAACTGACGCCCGGGTAATAGTTTCGACGGAGGAAAGGAAGAATTTACTATCCCCGGGTACCCGTATCCTTATCAAAGGCAGGCCACTTAGTCGGCCTGCCCGTCCTTTGAACCCCAATGAGTTCGACTATCAGAAATATCTGGAACGCAAAGGGGTAGCTTGGACGGTTTTTCTACCCGAGGGTACCTATGCCCAATTACCGTCCATCCCCGCAAAGAGCTTGGCTATGTGGGCTACCCGTTTTTCCGAATGGGCCGACACTGAATTGCGGACCCATATAAAAACGGATGCTTCATACGGTCTGGTAAAAGCCATGGTACTGGCTCGACGGGACGATTTGGGGGCTGATTTGCTCAACTCATACATTCAGGCTGGTGCAGTACATATATTGGCTGTGTCGGGCCTGCATGTAGGTGTACTATTTTTATTACTTTCATGGGTATTGGGCGATCTGCGGAAACACCAAAAGGGGCGTTTTCTATACCTGGGCTTAATTATCGGGTTCATATCTTTCTATGCGCTCATCACGGGGCTCTCACCTTCTGTGGTTCGAGCGTCGCTCATGTGCGTTACGTTTGCTGTTTCGCAAACTTTCAGGCGAACCCACGACGGAGTCAACACGTTGGCTATCTCGGCGTTTATTATTCTTTTATTCGATCCACTGGCCCTTTTTGCGGTAGGCTTTCAACTTTCCTATGCCGCGGTACTGGGTATTTTGCTTTTTTATCCCCTCGTCAAAGAAACCGTCGATTCAAAATATAGAGTGATCAAGTGGGTAGGGCAGATTACGCTGGTGAGTCTAGCGGCTCAAGTTTTTACGTTTCCGATCAGTATCTACTATTTTCACCAATTTCCTTCCTATTTCTTGTTGGTCAATCCATTCGTGATTAGCCTGACTCCCATCCTTATTTATAGTGCCATAGCCATACTCGCTTTCAGCTGGATAGGATGGAGCCAGCTGAATGATCTACTGGCTTTATGGACCGATGGGGTAGCCAAGGCAATGAATTACGTCGTCCAGTGGCCGAGATTGCTACCACATTACTTGCTTGAAAACCTTGATTTCGACTTTTTGGAGCTATGCTTTTTGATGATCGCGATGCTTGTGTTATATCAACTACTGAAAAGCCGGAACTACACCTACCTACGGCTATTTTTTGTCATGTGCCTGCTTTTCTGTACCTACGCGACAGCCCGATCATTGAACCAGTTTACGTCCTCGCGGTTGATCATCCACGCTGTTTCGAAACATACGGTCTTATCCATTTCGGAGGGACAAAAAGGCTATGTGATTGCCGACCCGGAATTTAAAACCGATTCGCTGGCCTATAACTTTCATTTGAAAAATTACTTCATAACGCATGGTATAGCCACCGTGCAGTTTCTTGAACTCCCCAATAAAGCACTTTCCCGGCCCGTGCGGATTGACTATATACATTATCCGATCGTTTTTGACTCTTCTGTGCCTGCCCATGAAAAAGGCTTGACCATTCTACGGGAAAAACGCTTTCCCCGCATGAGTAGCCTGGCCACCTACCCCAATTCGCTCTTTGTCGTTAGTCAGGAACTGGGTTTCAAAACAAAAAACCAATGGTTGAATCTACTGGACCGGTCAGGTAATCGCGTCGTCGACCCTTCTGAATCGGGGGCGTTGGAGGTACCCTGATGGGCGGTCGAACTAATTCCTTTCCTGTAGAAACTTTTTGGCAAACGGGTGGTTGTTATAGGTATATGGAACAGATAGAAAAAATCCAAAAAGCGTACAAGGACTACGTACTGGAAAATGGGACCCAACCGCCTTCGGTTTATGTTTTTGCCAAAAAACTTAAAATGCCCGAAACCGAATTCTACGAATACTACAATAGTTTTGAAGCCATCGAGTCAGATGCATGGCTCGATTATCTGCGGCAAGCCCTAACGGCCGTCGAATCGGAGGAAGTGTACGCCCAGTATTCAGTGCGCGAGAAACTTTTGGCATTTTACTATACCTGGATCGAAATCCTGAAAAAAGACCGGAGCTTTGTAGTATTCAGCTACAAGCAGTTGCGCCAGCCGATTGCCCGGTACACCGGGCCGCTTCAGCCGTTCAAAAACGGTTTTTACAATTTTGCCACCGAATTGATGATGGAAGGCCGTGAGAGTCGGGAGGTAGTTATCCGGCCCGTAGTATCCGACCGCTACGTGGATGGCCTGTGGATGCAATGTCTGTACCTGCTCGATTTTTGGGTTAATGACCTGAGTCGAGGATTTGAGAATACCGATACAGCCATTGAGAAATCGGTTAACACCTCCTTTGATCTGATGGGCAAATCAGTAGTGGATTCGGTGCTTGATCTTGCCAAATTTATGTATCAAAACCGTAAGCCATGAAAGAACAGCAATCCATACCTACCTCCAAGGTAGCCCGCGCCACGCAGTTCGTCAAAACAGGCGTTAAAATCGGTGGTAATTATTTGAAATACAATGTCAAGAAAATGGTCGACCCCAACTTGACAAAAGAACAGCTCCATACTGATAATGCCACGGATATATATGATTCGCTTAGCCAACTGAAGGGTTCGGCTCTGAAGGTAGCTCAAATGCTGAGCATGGACCGTAATGTACTACCCCGGGCCTACGTGGATCGTTTTCAGATGTCCCAATACTCGGCTCCGCCGCTTTCGGGGCCCCTTGTAGTGAAAACCTTTCGGAACCAGTTTGGTAAAACGCCCGGTGAACTATTCGATACCTTTGAAATGCAGGCTCTCAATGCGGCCTCCATCGGACAGGTACATCTGGCGACCAAAGACGGTAAAAAACTAGCCGTAAAAATTCAGTACCCCGGCGTGGCCAATAGCATTAGTTCGGATTTGAAAATGGTGAAACCGATGGCCGTACGGTTGTTTGGCCTGAATGAAACCGACATAGAACGCTACATGGGCGAGGTAGAGTCCAAGCTGCTGGAAGAAACTGACTATGAGTTGGAATTGAAACGGTCGGTGGAAATTTCGGAAGCCTGCGCTCACATTCCCGATCTGGTATTTCCGGCTTACTACCCCGAGTGGTCCGGAAGCCGTATTCTGACGATGGATTGGCTGGAAGGACAGCATTTAAAAGATTTTCTGCTGACGAACCCTTCGCAAGAGGTGAGGAACAAAATAGGGCAGGCCCTGTGGGATTTTTACGATTTCCAGGTACACCAACTGCGCCAGGTACATGCCGATCCGCATCCAGGGAACTTCCTGATGCGGGCGGACGGTACCATGGGCGTCATTGACTTCGGCTGTGTGAAAGTCATTCCTGACTTTTTCTACGACAATTATTTCGCCCTCATCAATCCTGATACGGTAGAAGATGAGCAAAAGACGCAGGCGATATTTTATAATCTCGAATTTCTGGTCAATGAAGATACTGAGGCGGACAAACGAATGTTCTCGGATCTTTTCAAAACCATGATTGGGCTTTTGGGAAAACCTTTTGCCGTGGATGAGTTCGACTTCGGCGATGAAACCTACTTCGATTCGGTTTATGCCTTTGCCGACGAACTGGCTAAGGTCGAGGAGCTCAAAAATTCCAAGGTAGCGCGGGGCTCACAGCATGGCTTGTATATCAACCGGACCTACTTTGGCCTGTACTCGTTACTCAATGAACTAAAAGCTAAAGTAAAGACTACCAAACCCGAGTGGCTGATTAGTAAGAAAAAAATTGAGGTATGAAGGTAGGGAAGCGCAATCGAGAAGCCTGACCGTGGGAGGGGAGATTGATCTCATGGGGGTACCCTGGCATTAGCTACCCTGATAGAGCCGTGTTATTTCGGCCTGTACCTTCCGGTTCCATTCGTCCTGGACTGAAGTGTTGAGCCCATGGTGTGACTCGGCATCGTACTTTTCCTGTTCCTTGTTCATTTCCCGGAAAATTTCTAAAAACTCATACTGGATCTGGCTGTCGTAATCTTCGATGGTCAGATCCATTGTTTTCAGGCGTTCCCGGAAACGTTCCGCCATGAGACGGGTAATGTTGAAATGGGTCTGTTCATGTGCCAAGGTGCTGGAATTACGGGCTTCCGAGCGTCCCCAGGACATGCTTTTCACCATAAATACTTTCAGTCCAATCGTTGCCTGAAGGTATTTACCGGCCATTTTGGAGCTTCCTTCGTAAGATAGGCTTGAAAATACCGCTGCGGCATATTTACTGCCCGGTCGGTTTGAATTGCCCTGAAAATCGTCCCATGTCAGTTTTCGAGCCGGGTCATAAAAGACGGTATCGGATTGTTCTCCCTGGTTTAAGTTTTCAAATACCAGCTTGACGCCCCGGGCCAGCAACGGATTTTTATTCTCATTTAGCCCTATCCATTGGTCGAAATTTCGGATCGCTCCGTCAAGAAGTCGGCGTAGAGCTGCCTCGTGGTCGTAGGAAGTTTCGGGGCGGGTGTAGGTACTTGCCGTGGAATAGCCCGTCAGAAAAACGGTTGTCGCTGCTCGCGTCCACTGGAAAGTGATCTTGACCTTCATCTCACCCGAAATTTTGTTAGGGGCAATTTTTCGTTCGCTGACCGAAACTTCATCCAATTGAATTTCCAGGGGGAGACTTTCTTCAGTTTTAGGGCGCAGGGAGGATGACCAGTGCTCAAAAAGTTCGCGTTCAAGAGGTTGGTTCAGTAAAAGTGGTACAGCGGTTCCATACAGTACCACCGTACCTAACTGATTGGGTTTCATTTTTCGCTTGTCCGCCACATCGAGGATATAAAAAGATCTGGCGTTGGCTAGTGCTATTTTTTCTTTTTTAAAAATCAGACCTGATGAGGCAGGTTGCCCCAAACCGGGAGTGAGAGCTAACACCCAACACCAGATGCTTGCCATTACAGCGAGGTAGGTACCTTTCAATGGGTTTTTTGGAATGATCATGAACCTTTGTCTACTTTGCATATTCTCATCTAAGTACAAACTAGTATGTCCATAACGAATCCCAAGCCGAATTTTGATGACATCTACATGGAATTGGCAAAAAATTTGGCCAAAAGATCACATTGCATCAAGGCGCAAGTAGGAGCGGTGCTAGTCAAGGATACCCGCATCATCTCGATTGGCTATAATGGCCCACCTTCGGGTACCCACAACTGCGATGAGGAATTTCCTGAAACAGGCTGCCCGCGTGATTCAAAAGGTAGCTGCTCGCTGGCCTTACACGCCGAACAGAATGCGATATTATACGCTGTCAAAAATGGATCGAACATAGAAGGGGCTACCCTATACGTCACATTGGCGCCATGCATTGCCTGTGCACGGGTGATATATACCATGAAAATCAGCAAAGTGATTTTTCTTGATTCCTATGCAGCCTACAAAGGCATTGGTGTAGAGGAAGGAGCGGAGTTTCTTAAAACCTTTGGGGTGGAAGTGGAGCAATATGGTATGGGTACCGGGGGGCTGGTGTTGTAATGGTTGTTGAAGGGTTGAAGGATAATAGTTGAAATGTCCGAATAGACACGCAGTAAAGAAAAATGTTATAATCCTTCAACCCTTCAGCAAACCTAGTCTTCCATTTCGCCAGCAGCGCCATGTACATGGCCATGTTCAAGTTCCGTTTCAGTGGCCTCCCGGATGGAGAGTACCTTGCCCTCGAAGTGCATGGTTTTGCCGGCCAGAGGATGATTGAAATCCATGATCACATTCTCATCACCCACTTCCACGAGTTGACCTTGCAGGCTTTCACCTTCTTCGTTAGTCATCGGAATAATGCTACCTACAGTCAGAAGGTCTTCCTGCTCGACTCCCTCGATCACAAACATCGACTTGGGTAGTTCCACCACGGCCTCGGCGTCATAATCACCATAGCCTTCCTCTGGGTCGATGCTGAAATCAAACGTGTCGCCTTCGGAGAGACCCGCCAGCTTCTGCTCGAATTTTTCGGGCAACCCACTCATATCATATATAAAGTAAAGGGGATCATCCTCGTTGACGACCTCTACGATGGTCATGTCGTCAGGATCCGGTATACTAAGGGAATAGGTAAGGCCTACCACTTTGTTTTTCTCAATAATCATTTGCTAGTTTGGATAAGTAAGTCCTGAATAAAAGTTGCCTGCGGGCCAATTTCATAGGCCTGCTAGTAACAAAACTACGGTATTTTTACCATACAAACCCCGCGATTATGAATTTTCTGGCCCATCTGGCCCTTTCCGGGAACAACGAAGATATACTAATGGGCAACTTTACCGGGGATTTTATCAAAGGCAAACTTACCCCGTTACGAACCGCTTCATGGTCAGCAGAATACCGGGTAGGTGTAGAATTACACCGGTTCATTGATTCCTATACCGATACGCATCCAACGGTGCTGCGGGCCAAAAGGACGCTCGCCTTTGCCCATTCCAAGGTAGCAGGCGTAGCGCTGGATATTTTTTTTGATTATTTTTTGGCCAACCATTTTTCCAGATTCTACCCACAGGCACTTGACGAATATGCCAACAAAGCCTACGCGATCATTCTGCGGAATAAAACGCTGATTCCTATCGCTATGCTGCCGATGGCTGAGGCGATGATTCGGCACGACTGGCTAACCAATTACCAGACGATTCCGGGTATCAAACGATCTTTCGATGGCCTGGCCCGTCGCTTTGCCTTTATGAGCGCAATACACGGAGCTGAAGATGAACTGCTGCGAAATGAAACTCTTTACGAAAAGGCTTTTATAGAATTTTACCCTGATTTGAAAACAGTAGCGGATGAATATATACGAAATGCACTTCAATAAAGCAGGGTACCTCACCAATCAACTTATTTCAGAAAAGACTATTTATTAAAAAGAATGGCCCAAACACCTGAATCCGTCCTGAAAGAAATCAGAGGGAAAGATTTCAAACCAGTTTATTTTCTGTATGGTGACGAACCATACTACATCGATTTGATTGCCGAGGAATTGGAAAAACGTGTCGTCTCGGAAGCAGAAAAAGGATTTAATCAATTTGTGATCTATGGAAAAGACACCGATATCGCCAGTATTTTGGGGTATGCCAAACGTTATCCATTCATGGCTGAACGCCAGCTGGTTCTGGTAAAGGAAGCCAACAAACTGTCAGGCATGGATCAAAAAGAACAACTGGCCCGCCTCGAAGAATACGCACTGAATCCATTGGCCAGCACAGTACTTGTGTTCTGCTATCACGATAAAGCCGATGAACGCCGCACACATATTAAGGCATTTTCCAAGAAGGGTACCCTGGTCCAGTCCAAGCGGTTGTACGACAATAAGTTGCCCGAATGGGTGACGAGCTATTGCCATACCCATGGGGTTAAAATAAGTCCCAAGGCTGTGCAGATGCTGGTTAGTAACATCGGAAATGACTTAAAGCGGATCGTGAGTGAAATCCAGAAAATCCTGATCAATTTGAAAGCCGGAGAGGGGGTGGATGCCGATCTGATCGAAAAGTATGTGGGAATAAGCAAAGAATACAACGTATTCGAATTTCAGAAAGCCCTGATGCATCGGGATGTGGAGAAAGCCAACCGAATAGCTACGTATTTTGCTGCGAATCTGCGGGATAATCCCCTGGCCCCAATCCTGATTATTCTGTACGGATTTTTCAGTAAGGTACTACTTACTCATGCTTCCAGCGACCGCTCGGAACAGGGACTGGCCTCACTCTTGGGAGTCAATCCGTTTTTTGTGAAAGACTATACGCTGGCCACCCGGAATTATCCAGTGGCGAAGGTGGCAGACATTATCCATTCCCTGCGGCAGACCGATGCCCAGATGAAAGGAGTCGAATCGGGCAGTGTTCAGGATGGAGAACTGCTTAGGGAACTGGTGTTTACGATCATCCATTGACCCGAAAACAAAAAAAGCAAGTCCAGGGACTTGCTTCGGGTAGCGGGGAGCAGGATCGAACTGCCGACCTTAGGGTTATGAATCCTACGCTCTAACCATCTGAGCTACCCCGCCGAATTGTGGTGCAAAGCTAAGCTGAAAAAAAATATACTGCAACAAATTTTGTTTATTTCGGGGTAGTAGCCTAAATTACCGAATGAAGTCTGGGTACCCTGTCCTAAGGGAAAAGAACCTGGATTTTGTTTGTTTAGAAGTACTTTCTCAGGAAAGTGGGCTTCAATATACCTCATTTACCTGGATATTTAACTGGTAATAAACCCTGATCGACCAATGGAAAAGCACAAGTTTACCACCGAGTTTGAATTACGGTCTTCTCCAAAGGTACTTTTCCCGTACATCAGCACCGCCTCTGGCCTGGAGCAGTGGTTTGCCGAGAAGGTCACCATCATGCCTGACCATCGATTTGACTTTCAGTGGGATGGCAGTAGTCATTTTGCCCGCCAGACTTCGCACCGCCTTAATAAGGCCGTGCGGTATGAGTTTGAGGATGATGGCGAATCGTCGGAGGATACCAATTACGTTGAAATGAAGCTCGAGGTGAGTGATTTGACTCAAGCTACCTACCTTCGAATAATAGATTATTCCCAAACTATGGATGAAGATGAACTTTCTTCGTTATGGAATGGCTTAATGGATAGTCTGAAAGAAATTGTGGGTAGTTAAATGAAGAAGCTTGATAAGCTGGTACTGAAATCGTTCTGGGGGCCTTTCCTGATCACTTTGTCAGTCGTTGTGTTCATATTCCTGATGCGGATTATGATCTCGTATATCGACGAATTTGTCTCCAAAGATGTAGGGCTTTCGGAATATGCCCGCCTGTTTTCTTACTTCGCTATGAGTACCATCCCCATCGCCCTTCCTTTGGCGATGCTTCTCTCTTCCTTGATGGCATTTGGCAACTTGGGAGAGTTTTTTGAGTTGACCGCACTCAAAAGTGCCGGCATATCGGTGGTACGGGTTATGGTACCTCTCTTCGTAATCGCCATTCTGGTCAGTATTTTTTCCTTTTTCTTTAACGATCGGGTGGTACCCTGGGCTAACCTAAAGGGGTATAGTCTGCTGTATGATATCAAGACTACCAAGGCAACCCTGAAAATAAAAGAAGGAATTTTTTACAATGATTTGCCGGGCTATAGCATCAAAGTGGATAAGAAAGTGCCGAACTCCAATACCATGCTTGGGATGATTATCTACAAGCATGACAATCGTTCCTTCGAACGCGGTAATACACAGGTAATCCTGGCCGACTCGGGAAAAATGTATACCATCAATAACAATGGCTATCTGGTGATAGAGCTGTTTCATGGCAACAATTACCAGGAAGTGCAAAATGCCGCCGGGGACCGTTCCATGGCTTATATCTCCAATGGACCGACTAATAGCCAGGCCAATGCCAATTTTATGCGCAATGGATTTGATGAGTACAAGCTGGTGGTAAGTATGGAGTCGTTTGGCTTGAAGCGTACCGATGAGGATATGTTCAAGTACCATGAGTATATGAAAAATATCGATGACCTGACTCAGACCACCGATTCACTGAGGAAGGATTACAACAGAACCCGCGAAAATCTGATCCCCAACAGCCAGCAATATTATTCGTATAAATTCAGGGTGGATAGTCCGTTTCCTACGAAACTGACCGCGGGGAAATGGGTAGATTCACTGATGACCCGATCTGTCAGTGATAGTACGAAAGGAGTGATTCTATCGAATGCCAAAAGTGCGGCGGCTAGTATGCGAAGTTTTGCGAAGTCCAACGCCGAGTACCTCGAAAACAAACGCAAAGAAGGTAACCGCTACGAACTGGAAAAATTGCATAAGTACACCCAAGCCTTTTCATGTTTCGTCATGTTCCTCATCGGGGCACCTCTGGGAGCAATAATCAAGAAAGGGGGATTTGGAGTACCCGTGCTGGTGTCAATCATTTTTTTTATTTTACTATATGTACTGACGATTCAGGGCGATAAATACGTCAAAGACGGCCTGCTAAACGTGATGATTGGAGCTTGGCTTGCCAATTCAATCCTATTCTTGATTGGACTTTATTTTGTCGAAAGAGCCCGAAAGGATTCCCGGATTTTTGAAAAAGACGTGTACCAAATGCATTGGAACCGACTGAAAAAAAGATTCTTCACGCCGAGAACCGTTGTTGAACCTGCCTAGAATCTCGAGCTGGACGAAGAGATGGTTCAATTATGGATTTGCAAAAATCTTAGAATCCCTTACTCATATCTGATAATTATTCCGTACTTTTGCGGCTGTTTTATTTATACATTCATTTTTAATCTGTTGTTACAATCATGTATTTAACCACGGACAAGAAGAAAGAAATCTTCGAAAACCAGGGATTCAAGAAATCGGCGGAAGATACGGGTTCAGCCGAATCACAAATTGCGCTTTTCACGTACCGCATCAACTACCTGACCGAGCACCTCAAAACGCACAAGAAGGATAATGACACGCGTCGGGGACTGCTCAAAATGGTAGGTAAACGTCGTCGTTTGCTGGATTATCTCCACAAGACTGAAATCACCCGCTACCGGGCCATTATTGCTGAGTTAGGCCTCAGAAAGTAGCCAAAAAAAATAGAATCAGGGAATTTGCAGCTACGCGAATTCCCTGATTTTTGTTAAACGATCTTCAATATTTGTCCCAATCAGGACCATTCACGAATAAATCGAACAATTTCGTCAGGTAGACAGATATATATAGGAAGCAGTGTGCTTTCTATTCAATAATCATTGTAGCGGTTTATATCAAGCGGTCATTCATCCAATCTATCCAACACTTTATGCAATTCAATGTCGTAACGAAGACAATCACATTACCCGATAACAGAACAATAACGCTAGAAACTGGTAAGTTGGCCAAGCAAGCCGATGGCTCGGTACTTGTCCGGATGGGCGATACGATGCTTCTGGCAACCGTGGTGGCACGGACAGAGATCAAACCAGGCACTGATTTCCTACCGCTTTCGGTGGATTATCAGGAGAAATTTGCCTCAGCGGGCCGGATTCCCGGTAGCTTCATGCGCCGTGAAGGCCGCCTTTCGGATCACGAAGTACTCGTTTGTCGTATTGTAGACCGTGCGCTACGCCCTCTATTTCCGGATGATTACCACGCAGATACACAAATAAATATCATGCTGGCTTCTGCTGATGCGGAAGTATTGCCTGACGCGTTGGCTTGTCTGGCGGCATCGGCAGCCCTGATCGTTTCTGATATTCCCTATCTGGGACCTGCTTCCGAAGTGCGGGTAGCTAAGATTGACGGTCAGTATGTAGTGAACCCCAAAACTTCCGATCTAGCCCGAGCAACGCTTGAGCTGATGGTAGGGGCTACGGAGAAAGATATTACAATGGTAGAGGGTGAACTTGAGGAAGCTCAGGAAGAAGAGATCATCGAGGCCCTGAAGGTAGCCCACGAAGCGATTAAAGTGCAGTGCCGCGTACTGAAAGAACTAGAAGCGGCAGTGGGTAAAACCGAAAAGCGCGAATATGAAGGTGATGCGAGCGACCCTGAATTGCAAGCCAGGATCCGGGCATTCTGCTATGACAAAATTTATGCCGTAGCTGCCAAGGGATCTTCCAATAAGCAGGTTAGGAAAGAAGGAGCCAAGGCCATTCTACAAGATTTTATGGCCACAATAGGCGAGGAGGAAGAAGTGGATGAAAGTCTGATCAAACGCTACTTCCATGATTTGGAATACGAGGCTTCCCGTCGGCTTGTACTTGACGAGCGGGTTCGACTTGATGGCCGTAAACTCAATGAAATACGTCCGATTGCCAGTGAGGTTGATTTTCTTCCCGGCGCACATGGTTCAGCACTCTTCACACGGGGTGAAACCCAATCGCTTACCACTGTGACTCTGGGAACCAAAATGGATGAACAGATAGTGGATACGGCTATGTACTATGGATATAGCAAATTCATGCTTCATTATAACTTCCCCGGCTTTTCTACCGGCGAAGTAAAGCCTAACCGAGGGCCCGGCCGTCGGGAGGTAGGACATGGAAACCTGGCCCTGCGTGCTTTGAAAAAGGTTCTTCCCGCCCAGGAAGATAATCCGTATACGATTCGTATAGTTTCTGATATTCTAGAGTCCAACGGATCGTCGTCGATGGCCACGGTTTGTGCGGGTTCGTTAGCGCTGATGGACTCGGGTTTGAAAATCAAAGCTCCGGTTTCGGGTATCGCCATGGGGTTGATATCTGATCCTGAAACAGGGAAATACGCAGTTCTGTCAGACATACTGGGTGACGAAGACCACCTGGGGGATATGGACTTCAAAGTCACGGGTACTGCCAAAGGCATTACAGCTTGCCAGATGGACATCAAGGTAGATGGCCTATCCTATGAAGTGTTAACCGAAGCCCTTATGCAGGCCAAAGAAGGCCGCTTGCACATTTTGAACGAAATGAGCAAGGCCATTGCTGAGCCTCGTCCGGATTTGAAACCCCATACCCCCGAGCCATTGTGATCAAAATCGAACGCGAAATGATTGGTGCAGTAATTGGTCCAGGAGGTAAAGTAGTACAGGATATTCAGAAAGAGTCCGGCGCTACAGTATCGATAGAAGAAAAAGACAATGCAGGTTTTGTGAGTGTCTTCTCAGCCAATAAAGAAGCGATGGACAAGGCTGTAGCGCGTATCAAGGGTATTGTGATGGTACCGGAAGTAGGAGAGGAGTACACTGGAAAAGTGAAAACGATTATGCCATTTGGGGCGTTTGTAGAATTCCTGCCAGGAAAGGACGGTTTATTGCACATTTCTGAGATTAAATGGGAACGTCTTGAAAACATGGACGGTGTACTGGAAGTAGGGGAAGAAGTTCGTGTGAAGCTTGTAGATGTAGACAAAAAGACGGGTAAGTACCGTTTGTCGCGCAAAGTCCTGCTACCAAAACCGGAAAATAAAAATTCTTAATATATTATTTTTCCGATGTGAAATGATTTCCACGCACTTCGCGTTATACATTCAATAGACATATAACACAATAGATGAGACAGCTAAAAATCAGCAAACAGATTACCAACCGGGAAAGCCAGTCCCTTGACAAATATTTGCAGGAGATCGGTAAGGTGGATTTGTTAACTCCTGACGAAGAGGTAACGTTGGCTCAAAAAATTCGGGACGGTGATCAACTTGCACTCGAACGGCTGACTAAAGCGAACCTGAGGTTCGTGGTGTCGGTAGCCAAGCAGTACCAGAATCAGGGGCTATCGCTGGGAGACTTAATTAATGAGGGGAATTTGGGATTGATAAAAGCTGCTCAACGCTTTGATGAGACCCGGGGATTCAAATTCATTTCATACGCCGTATGGTGGATTCGTCAGTCCATTCTGCAGGCTTTGGCGGAGCAGTCGCGGATTGTACGTTTGCCATTGAATCGAGTAGGATCCCTGAATAAAATATCCAAGACATTTTCTGAACTCGAACAAAGGTTCGAACGTGAACCCTCCCCTGAAGAATTGGCGGAAGTGCTCGAAATATCGTCTTCGGAGGTAGTAGATACCATGAAGATTTCGGGCCGCCATGTTTCTATGGATGCTCCCTTTGTACAAGGAGAAGAAAATAGTCTTCTGGACGTATTGGAAAACGATCTGGAAGATA
This sequence comes from Salmonirosea aquatica, assembly GCF_009296315.1. NCBI lineage: Bacteria > Pseudomonadati > Bacteroidota > Cytophagia > Cytophagales > Spirosomataceae > Salmonirosea > Salmonirosea aquatica. The sequence continues at coordinate 5,672,584 of NZ_WHLY01000002.1, read as the reverse complement.
AGCCAGATTCGGGACTGGTGAATGAGTCGCTCCGTAAGGAGGTCCAACGGGCACTTTGTACACTAACTCAGCGTGAGGCTGATGTGATTGCGTTGTACTTTGGCTTGAACGGCGAACATGCTATGACTCTTGAGGAAATTGGTGAGAAATTCAATCTCACCCGGGAGCGAGTTCGTCAAATCAAGGAAAAAGCCATCCGCCGCTTACGTCATGCATCACGGAGTAAAGCATTAAAGACTTATCTAGGTTAAGAATACTACTAGGTACTAAGACCAGGAAGCCTCTGTAACAGGAGGCTTTTTTTTTGATCCTTCTATGGCTATTTTACAACCCCTCATCGATTTGGTAGAGTTATGCCACCTACATGGTGTAACTAATGCGGTTATTTCTCCCGGATCCCGAAGTGCAGTCCTGACTTTGGCTTTAGCTCGAAACCCACATATACAGTGCACCGTTGTTATGGACGAGAGAGCGGCAGGTTTTGTGGCCTTAGGTATGGCACAGCAACTTGGAAAACCAGTGGTTTTAGTTTGCACTTCGGGTTCGGCGGCCTATAATTTTGCACCAGCAATTACAGAAGCCTATTTTCAGCAAATACCGCTATTGATTCTGACCGCTGACCGACCTAATGAATGGATTCATCAGAACGATGGACAAACTATTTACCAGTCTGGAATTTATGGTAGGCATGTCAAAGCATCCTATGAGCTTCCAGCCGATTACGTGCATCCAGATGCATCCTGGTATATCAACCGGATTACCAACGAAGCACTGCTGACAAGCCTTGACAAGCCTAGGGGGCCAGTACATATAAACGTGCCAATTCGGGAGCCGTTTTATCCTCAAGCCACAGAAAATTTTATCCCTTCGGCGAATCTTCGCGTAATTGAAAAGATCGAAACACTGTCTGTCCTTCCAGATCCGGTATGGCATTCGCTATTGGATGAGTGGGAAAATGCGGATAAGATTCTGATTGCGGTGGGTCAGTACACCCCGGGAGGCGAGCTTAAATCAATTTTGACTAAATTGACTGAGGAGTTTCAGATTCCAGTACTGGGAGAAATACTGGGGAATCTCGCGGTACATGAACAAAGTTTGATGAACCATGAGCTGATACTAGGTAGTTGGAATCAGGAGATACTACAGCCTGATTTGTTAATCACCTTGGGCGGATCTTTTCTATCAAAGAATTTAAAAAAATTCTTACGCGAACTGCCTCCCCGGAACCATTGGCATATCTCCGAAGATTCACATGTGATTGACCCGTTCCAAACCATTACCAGGCAAATCAAGGTGTCTCCCGAATATTTTTTTCCAAAGTTATTTGAAGATGTGGATTATCTTCGATTTGTTCAAAACGACGAGGGAGGGCAGGATGAAGAATACCTGGCAGAATGGGTACGTGCCGAGAGGTATATAGCACGCACAAAATTCCGCTTTTTAGATGATCTTACATCGTTCAATGATCTTTCTGCGGTATATTTTTTACTAAAAAACATGCCATATCCTGCACAGTTACATGTAGCGAATAGCATGCCCATTCGCTATGCATCGATTATGGGGATGGATCGTAATGACATCATAGTATATGCCAACCGGGGAACAAGCGGGATCGATGGCTGTGTGAGTACAGCCATCGGGTCATCATTACTCACCACTTTACCAGTGTATTTATTAGTGGGGGATGTGGCATTCTTCTACGATCGAAATGGTTTGTTAATTTCCAATCTGCCCCCTAATCTTAAAATTGTTTTATTGAACAATTCAGGGGGAACGATATTCAGAATGATTGAGGGGCCGGCATCCCAGCCCGAACTAGAAGAGTATTTCGAAACACGGCATGCCTACACGGCCGTACGTACCGCTCAAGATTCGTCGATGCTCTATTGGGCAGTTGAAGAAATGGTTGAATTACAGTCTGTATGGACGGTATTCGTGGAGGCAGAGAAACCTGCCTTACTTGAAATAAGAACGGATCCTGTAATAAATGCCGAAGTGTTCAGACAATTGAAACAATCAGTACGAATAGAGAAGTAAGGGTCTTTATTTGCAATATTGCTCATAGTTTGCGAGGGAGAGACTGTCCCGGAGCATGGTACCTGTTTTCCAAATGGTACAGGCTTTATTAAGATCACCACTCAACTTGTAGGATTCACCAGCGTACCCGTGCAGTGATTCGACGAGTTGATCCAAAGCCAGCGCTTTTTCAAAAGCTTCATTGGCTTTTATATAATCATGTTTTTTTAAAAAATAAAGGCCGAGATTCCTAAGTGCATAGCCATTGTCGGGCATGTTGTTAAGTGAGCGGTTAATTAGTTCGGCGCCTTTTGCGAGCTCCCCTGTTTGTAAAAGCACAAAGCCTTTATTATTTAAACTCAGAGGATCAACGGCATTCACACGGAGAGCCCGGTCAAAATAACTCAAGGCTCGGTTCCATTGGCCGTTGCGTGAGGCAAGTAGGCCCAGATTATTGAGTGCTTCTGGTTGGCCGGGATTAAGTAGGAGCGACTGCTCAAAATCATTCGATGCCATAGAGTAGTCTCGTTGGGCAAAATATACGGCTCCCCGGTTTACATAGGCCTCTACATTGGATGGATCTAAAGCCAGTGCTCGATCATATTCGGCCAGAGCAGCGGACTCTTTGTTTTTCCCAACCAGCATATTGCCCCTAATTAGGTAATATTGTGTGGAATCACTGTAAATTCTACTAAGTACGGATAAGTCGCTTTCAGCTTCATCCCATTGAGCTAGCCGTGTAGCTGTTTCGGCACGCGCCAGGTAAGCAGGGTAAAGCTCGGAGTCTTGGTCAATCGCGGACGAGAAGGACTGGCTGGCTTCTTTTAGCTGTCCTAAATGGAGGTAGGCAAGGCCCTTGTTCAGATATGCATCCGCAAAATCAGGGTACTTGGCGATCGCTTCATTATAATATCGAATCGCTTCCTCGTAATTTTTATGTGTAAGTTGGGCATTTCCTTTAAGAAAGAAAAGATCTGCATCATCTTTGTCAACCGACTGACAACTGGGTAGTATCCAAGCCAGACATGCAATTAAACAGATAAAATATCTAAACTTCATAGGTAAAAGAAACTTATGCGCTACATCAAGGACATTCCCAACAGCCAGTACAAAATAAGTCTATTTCAATGGAATGGAAAATACATTGTCAAAATTGAAGCTGGCGGTTTTTACGAACAAACCTACAAACTAGACGAAACCGATATTTTGTCAGTAGAAGAAATCAACGCTCTCCTCGATGCTGAATTCATGGAATGCATTACCAAGCGCTTTGACCAGATGGCTCAGGATCTACGGGATAGTTGCCTACGCAATAATATTTATTAACCGGAAGAATGCTACACGGGATAATGGCTTAACGGTGGAAAGTAGGGCAAATCTCATACGTATTTTGATTCCAAAGCGTTAAATAGCAAGCCTTGTAGAGCTAGTTTTGAGGTAGGAGCATTTGAATACTACCTGACAAGTCCTAATTTTGATCCAATCTTCATTTTATCATCAACGTCAACTCTATGTTCTTAAAGCGTAGTCTATTTTTAACTGGACTTTTCATTTGGATGGGCCATTTGTACAGTTATAGTCAGAACACCATGGGCTATACTGAACCGGAGGCCCATTTCCGTAATGGACTTGAATACTACGAAAAATCTAATTTCGTGGCCGCCCGAAAGGAATTTACTGAATTCTTGAAAAATCAGGATAAACTTCTGTCCACCAGTGACTACAATGCGGTAACGGCGGAATATTTCATCGCTGTGACGGGCCTTTACCTTAATTATCCTGAAGCCGAAGTTCAGGTAGACCGTTTTGTTCGGAACCATGCAGAGCATCCTAAAGCCCAACTTATTTATGCTGATCTTGGGAAATACTACTATGAAGGCGGGGAATACGAAAAAGCAATAGGGTACCTTGAAAAAGCTATTGAGTCGACGGGCAACTATAACAAGCAACTTGAAAGTACGTACCGTCTGGGTATGTCTTACTACAATACACAGAAATTCGATCAGGCATTGACCTACCTGAACCAGGTAAAGAAAGATAATACTTCACCCAATGCGGCCGATGCATCCTATTTTGCGGGGGTGATCAACTACAAGAAGAATAACTACCGGGAGGCTTATGAGGATTTTCTTAGAATTGAAAATAACCCATATTACAAAAATGAGGCACCCAATTGGATAGTTTCCTCGCTGTACCAGTTAAAGGATTTCGATCAACTCCTCACCTATGGCGAGCGTCTGCTGAGCCAGCAACGGGGCAATAACAATCTGGATGATGTGGCTCTTTATGTGGCGGAGGTACAATACGAAAAGGGAGATTTTAAGGCTGCTTCCACCGCATACGAACGCTACAAACGAATGAAACCCGGTGCATTGCCACCGACCGTTGCCCTGCATTATGGTCATACACAGTTTCGGAATGAGAATTTTGCGGGAGCTATCGAAACTATGAAGAATATCGCCCCCGGAAAAGATTCGGTAGCGCAGTATGCTTCCTACCTGGTAGGTATCAGTTATCTGCAAACCAATAATCCGTCTTTTGCATTGACGGCTTTTGATAATGCAGGCCGTTTGGCCTTTAATCCAGTAGTACAGGAAGAAGCTTTGTTCAATCATGCCAAAGTACAGCTGGAATTAGGAAACAATAATGAGGCCATTAAGGAGTTTAACGATTTTTTGGCCAAGTATCCCGGTAATAAAAAAGAAGAGGAGACGACCCAACTGATTGCGGAAGCGTACTCAGGCGCAAGTAATAATGCAGGAGCAATTACCTATATTGAAAAACTCAAAAACCGTACCCCTATAATCAACGCAACCTATCAGCGCCTGACGTATAATCAGGGGGTGAGTAACTTCAATGCCGAAAAATACCCGGCTGCTATTGAGGACTTTAATAAGTCGTTGCGCTACCCCGTTGATGAAAATCTGTTTATTGCCGCTACCTACCAAAAGGCGGAAGCGTACTCGGCTCAACAAAAGTACGACGAGGCTATCCCGATCTATATCCAGTTGACTAAATCAACCACTGCTGATTTATACCGCCGGAAAAGCCTTTATGCGCTGGGGTATGCGTATTACAATCAAAAAAAATACAGTCAGGCGTTGGGGTACTTTAAGGATTTTACGGCAAATACTACCGGAATCGAGGCTCAGATGATCGAGGATGCCTACGTCCGGTTGGCTGATAGCTATCTGGCTCAGAAAGATTACACTTCTGCCATCAATACGTATGAAAAAGTGACTGTCAACGGACGGGTGGACAAGGACTATTCATTGTTCCAAAAGGGCCGGGCTTTCGTGTACATGAACCGCGAAACCGACGCCAAGCGGCAGTTTGAATTGCTGATCAGCCAGTTTCCTGGATCACGCTATGTGGATGATGCCATGTTTCAAATGGCCGATATTGACTTTCAGAATGATGCCTTCCAACCGGCAGTACGTTCGTTTACCCGACTTATCAATGAAAAACCCAAAAGCTACCTGATACCGGCTGCATTGCTACGGCGGGCACAATCGTATTATAATATCCAGGTGTATGAGCAGGCCATTAATGATTTTAAGCGCATCCTGCAGGAGTACCCTGCTTCCCCGTCCGCAAGTAGTGCTCTGGAAGGAATTCAGGAGAGCTACAATGCAGTAGGACGTCCGGAAGAATTTACTCAGGTACTTGGGATGGTTAGAAAAAACAATCCTGGTAATACGAAACTCGACGATGTAGAGTTTGACAACGCCCGCAATCTGTTCTATGCCGAAAAGTATACCCAGGCAATAAAAGCACTGCTCGAGTACCTTGAAAGCTACCCTCAGAGCAAAAATCAGTATGACGCCAAATATTTCCTGGGTGCTTCCTATGATAAGGCTGGTGAAACACAGGATGCATTGCAGTACTATTCGATGGTGGTCCAGGAAAATAGGTCGACCTATGTGGCTGCGGCTGCTCAGAAATCGGCCGAACTGGAAATTTCACGCGGTAATTTCTCCAATGCAGTTTCGAACTTTAAGGTACTCCTTAAAAATGCTGAGAATAAAAAAGAACAGACAACAGCCTGGATTGGCCTGATGGATACCTATTACGCCTTAAAGAATTACGACTCGACATTAGCTTATGCACGGGAAGTCATCAATATTGGCAATGTAGTGCCCGGTGGAATCGGGAAAGCCCAGTTGTATATGGGAAAGGTACCCTATGATCGGGGCGATTACACCAAGGCGATTGAAGAATTTAAAAAAGTGGCGCAAGCAAATAAGGATGAATACGGGGCAGAAGCCAAGTACTGGATCGCGATGATTCAATTCAAAGAGAAAAAGTACACTGAAGCTGAGGCAACTATTTTTGAACTAAGCAAGCAATTTGAAGGAATTGATTTCTGGCGTGTTCGTTCGTTCATACTTCTGGCCGATGTGTACATGGGCATGAACGAAAAAGCTCAGGCACGAGCTACCTTGCAATCCATCATTGAGAATTCGGAAGATGCGGAAGCTGTCAGCCTAGCTAAGCTAAAATTGACCGAAATCGAATCAAAATAAATCTCCCCCGTTAAAATTCCAGTTCCATATGAATATCCGTCCATTTATTCGGTTTAGTGTTGCTATAGCGGGAACAGGCCTGATTATTTTCCAGGCCAAGGCCCAGCGAGGCGAGATAGAAAGCCAGACCTACGAAATTGTCAAGGAAAAAAGTATCGAATTTCCCCCGGCCAATCGATTGTTTGATAAAGTACAACCTGTTCAGGCCAAAGCCGAGGATAAAAAAGTAAAGTATCAGTTCGTAGATCCCAATATCAACCTAGCATCTCCCAAGCTGACACCCGTGGCGGTAATGTCATCGGATGAGAAAACCCGGCAGGAACTTCCTGAAGGACTCAATAATTACATTAAGATAGGAGCTGGCAATTATGGTCGCTTTCTGGGAGAGGGATTTGTGAGTACGCGACCCTCCGAAGATTTGGTATTTACGGCCCATTTGAAAAATCTTTCTGCATCAAGTGGACCTCGTTATGGCAAAAATTCAGCCAATGCCAATACTGACATCCAGCTAGGTGGAAAGTATCTGCGAAATGCCTTTAAGATTGATGGGCAGATCGATTATAACCGAAAGAATTACTATTTCTACGGCTACCAACCCCAGCCTGATGGCGTTGAAGTAGACCGGGATACGATCCGGCAAACCACAAATTTGTTTGGGGTTCAACTCGGATTTGAAAATACCGAAGCTAATTCTCTAATAGACTATTCAGTAAAGACAAGCCTGTATTCGATCAAGGATAGGTATAGCGCCTCCGAGGTAGATTGGGGTACTACAATTCAGGCTTCCCTGCCCGTGGCAGAAAATATCTACGCACTGGTTGAAGCCGGGGCCTTTGTTTCACAACGGGTCGATGCCCAAACTTACAATAGAAATCTGTTTAGAGTAAAACCCAGCTTTAAGTACGTATCAAATCTGTTCTCGATAACAGGAGGCGTTAACGTTGTTAACGAGACTGACAATGTTCTGGATGTAAACCGTACCAAAGCCTATCCAGTTGTTAATCTCGACGTGGTACCTGTGGCCGGATTGCATGTGTTTGCTGGGTATGATGGGGATGTGGTCCGGAATACACTTCGTAGCTTGTTGAATGAAAATCTCTGGCTCGCTCCCGATGTATTGATTGCCAACACCGAAAAGAAAGCCGATATCTATGCGGGTTTCAAGGGCGAAAACGCCGAAGGATTCAACTTTGAGGGTAGGGTCTCGTATGCCAAATACCGCAACTTCTATGTTTTCAATAATGCTTTGGCTGATACTTCTAAGTTCTCGGTACTCTACGATGCGGACGCAACTAATGTACTTACAGTGTCGGGACAGGTAGGCTACATGGCTAATGACATGTTTAAAACTTCACTTAAAGCAAACTTTTATAACTATAACCTGAGACTACTTGAACAAGCATGGCATCGACCCACATTTTCCTTAAACTGGTTTAATGCACTCACTATTCAGGATAAACTGTTCATTACTTCGGATTTGTATACAGTGGCAGGGCTAAAAGCGAAAAATTTCCAAACTGGAATAGTCACAAAACTACCCACCATAATTGATCTTAATATTAAGATTGACTATCTGTTAACCAGTAACTTCTCGGTGTTTGTTTCATTAAACAACATCTTGGGAAAACAATATTCCCGCTATCAGTATTATCCCCAGCAGGGACTTAACTTTATTGGAGGATTGTCTTTTTCTTTCTAACTTCGTTTAGTTAAAGTCGTGTTAAACTAACGAAGCTATGGTTACAGTTGATAAGTACATCCGTAAATTGCTTTTTGAGCACGATTGCGTTATCATCCCTGAATTCGGTGGACTTCTTACCCACCACATTGGCGCTCACTACGATATCGCCAATTCATTATTCGTACCTGCCCGGAAAAGGCTTGCTTTTAATGAAGTACTCAAAATCGACGATGGCCTTCTGACATATTACGTGGCAGCTCACGAGCGGCTACCACGCGAAGAAGCAGCCAGCCAAGTAAGACGTTATGTGGATATGCTACGTCAGCAATTGACAGATGGCGTACATGTCGTTATTGAGGCCATTGGGAATTTTTCAATGAATTCTGAGGGCAAACTAGTTTTTGAACCTGACTACAGTCAAAACTATAACAGCGATTGGTTCGGCCTGCAGCCTCTGGAGGTACCTCAGATTGAAGGTCGGGATCAGGTTGAGGAAAATCTATCTATTTTCGAACCGCTTGAGCAGGATGAAGAATTTACGGCGATCGGGGCTCCATCAAGAACATGGCGCAACCGTAGCTGGGTTAATTGGGCGGCGGCAGTGGTATTTTTGGGTACCGTAACGCTATTGAGTACCCTCAGTTCAAATTCCAGTTCAAGTTTATTAAGTACGTTGAACCCTTTTGAGACGGTAGGGGACTTTTCACTCGAATCATATACGTCAACATCAACCGCATTGCCGAAATCGGTGGCAAAGTCGCCTGCGACCGAACCCAATTTGAAAAAAACAGATATCACTAGTCCGGTTAAAGCGTCAATTCCGCCGGTGCCTTTGAAAGTGGAGACAAAGAACCCAGTGAAAAAGCCGACCTTAGTGGAAACAATAGTTTATGTACCTAAAAGCGAAAAATATGCCGTGGTAAATAAACCCATATCAAATACAGTACGTGCAGATTCCAAAGAGAAAAAACCAAAACGCGCAGCCGCAACAGTACCTCAATCTCCCAACGTGGAGGTGGCAAACCATATGTATTTTTTAATTGCAGGGAGTTTTGGAAGTATCAAAAATGCTCAGATACTCAAACAACAACTTATTAATAAGGGATTTTCGGAATCCAGTATTCTTGATAATGCCAAAGGGCGACTGATAAAGGTATCGGCAGGTGCATTTCCTACCATGGAAAGTGCAATACGTCAGAAGAATAAAGTCGATAAAGTTATCGGTGCCGAATCGTGGGTTTACCATCGTAAGTAAATTCCTCAAACACTAAATATTGAATCATTACAAAAAAAGGCCCTCAGGGCCTTTTTTGTGGATACACGAATTAAGCGTAATTTTACGTTATACGAAAAAAACGTCCTGTATATGGTACTTACCACTGCTGATGACCGCGAACGTATCGCTCTTTCCTGGGCTATATCCGTCGGGTCTATGGTTCTTCTGCTTACTGCTTTTTTCTTTATCCGACTGAATCAGGAGGCTGCTACGGTGGGGCCAATGGAACTGTTTGTGGAGGTTAATTATGGGACGAGCAATGTTGGAAGCGGGAAAATCCAAACCTTTAATAAACCAAGCGATTCCAAAATTGCGGAAAATATGAAAGCCGGGGAGGAAAAAATCGAGCGCAAAGCCGAGGCTCCTAAACCTACCCCCCTGCACCCCGTCCTGAGCCTATCAAACCTACTACCAGGGTAGCTGAAAAACCGGTGATAACTTCCAAAACCGAGAGCCCTGTAGAAGAGCCAGAACGCAATGAATCCAAGAAGGTAAGTAGCAATACATCGAGTACTTCTACTTCAACTACCCCCGCTCCGGCCAAAAAAATCAATAACGATGCACTGTTTAAAAAGTCATCGGGTTCAGGCTCAGGAAGTAATGGAACCAATGGTACCAAGGAAGGAGTAGGAGGGAATAATAATGGCGATGATGCTAGTGGGGTAGGTGATAAGGGAGCCAAAGAGGGAAGCTTGTTTTCTAAATCATACAAAGGTGGCGGAGGTGGGGGAGGTACCGCGGTTGGTCTGAATCTGAACGGATGGTCCTGGTCAAGACCACCTCAGGTGAATGACAATTCAGACGCTACTGGCGAAATTACATTCAAAATAATTGTGGGTAGTAACGGACGAGTACGCAACGTAATCCAATTGCGCTCCACTGTTACAGACTATGCCGTAATTAATAAATACAAAGATGCCGTACGGGTTTTGACCTTTGTGCAAAAAGCAGGTGCCAATGTACCTGATGAATCCGTCGGAACTATCACTTTTAAAATCAGCGCAAAGTAAATATTGATGACCTACGAGGAAGCAATAGCCTACCTGTATAGTCGCTTGCCAGTATTTCAGAACCACGGGGCCCGGGCATATAAGCCGGGCCTTTCTACTACACGTGCTTTTTGTGAACGACTGGGCAATCCGCAAAATACCTATAAAACAATCCATGTGGGTGGAACGAATGGAAAAGGAAGTACCTCACATATGCTGGCGTCGGTGTTACAACATGCAGGATATCGCGTAGGACTGTATACTTCTCCCCATTTGAAGTCATTCACTGAACGTATTCGTGTAAATGGGCAACCTGTCCGAGAGGACTTTGTATCGGAATTCGTTACTGTACATTCGGATTACATCGCATCAATTGAACCATCTTTTTTTGAAGTAACTGTGGCAATGGCATTTGCCTATTTTTCATCGGAGAATGTTGAGGTTGCAGTAATAGAAGTGGGTATGGGGGGCAGGCTTGATTCAACTAATATTATCACCCCTGAACTGGCGCTGATCACTAATATAAGTTTTGACCATACCCAGTACTTAGGGGATACCTTACCTAAAATTGCTTTTGAAAAGGCAGGAATTATCAAACCTACCATTCCGATAGTGCTGAGTGAACGAATGCCCCCTGAAGTATTAGATGTATTTGAAGAAAGAGCCGCTGAATTGGACGCAAGATTAGTAGTGGCTGCTGAGCGCATTACGATTTCATCCCATTCGTTTCAAACTGGGAAATTAAATATTGCTGTAAAGTATTCTCATAAGAAAAAGCTCTATAGGTACCAACTGGATTTATTAGGAGAATACCAGCTGAACAATGTGAAAGGGGTACTTTCTGCTCTGGAAATATTAAATGACACTGGATTTGTCATACACCCATCGGCTATTAAATCCGGCCTGGCTTCTGTACGGACCACCACCGGTTTGAAGGGTAGGTGGCAGCAAATTCAGTCAGAGCCCCTGGTGCTTTGTGATACCGCTCACAATAAAGCGGGACTGGAACTCACAATTGGACAATTTAAACAAATAGAGGCATCGAAGCACCGATTCGTACTGGGGTTTGTAGCTGATAAAGAGATAGAATCTATCCTTTCACTATTTTCTAATGAAGATACATTCTATTTTTGTCAGCCTCAAAATCCAAGAGCTTTGCCGGTAGAAAATCTCGTTCAGGCTGCTCAGATAGCCGGTTTTACAGGAGAATCATTAGATAATGTTAATAGTGCCCTCGAAAAAGCCATCCATGATTCAAATGCTGCTGATGCAATATACGTAGGTGGCAGTACATTTGTAGTGGCCGATTTGAATTCATTATAATTTTAAGGAAGAGTGACCCGAAGGAAATTAGATAAGTACCATTTTTGTCAGAGTGCAGAGAATGTGATCGAACGTGGTAAACCACTTTACACGACTATAAAAGGGAAATGGAATGAGTTTTATTTTGCCAATTCAAACCCACTTGTACTCGAACTTGCCTGTGGAAAAGGAGAGTATACCATTGGTTTAGCTCAGAAATTTCCAGAGAGGAATTTTATTGGAGTTGATATCAAAGGAGATAGAATTGCCCGAGGAAGCAAAATCGCTCTTGAACTTGGTCTTACCAATGTGGCATTCTTAAGATCGTCCATACAATATTTAGACGAATTTTTTGGAAGTAATGAGATTGAAGAAATATGGTTAGTTCATCCTGATCCTCAACTGCGCGATCGCGATGAGAAGAAAAGACTTACAAATGATTTTTTTTTGAAAAAGTACTGGAATTATTTAAAACCGGAGGGGCGTTTTCATTTGAAAACCGATAGTACTCCATTATATCAGTATAGTCTTGAAGGACTTGAAAACTCAAACCTTTTCACGGTTGAGGGCTATACTTCTGATTTATACCATTCTCAGCTATTAGACCTTCACCATGAAATTGTTACACATTATGAACAGGTGTTTATAAGAAAAGGGTTTAGCATAAATTATATAAATGCTATAACAAAAAAAACGGCTTCATATTAATGAAGCCGTTTTTTTGTTTGATGGGAATCTGAATTCCTATATCATTTTTGCAAAATAGATTACGGTCCTAACCAATTGGGATACGTAAGACATCTCATTATCGTACCAGCTTACTACACGTACCAGCTGAGAATCACCCGCTTTTTGAACCTTAGTCTGGGTTGCATCGAATAATGAGCCATAGGTAATACCTATGATATCGCTACTTACAATTTCATCTTCATTGTACCCAAAGCTTTCGTTTGAAGCGGCCTTCATTGTAGCATTGATTTCGTCGATGGTCACTTCTTGGCCAACAACACAGGTTAGTTCAGTCAACGAGCCCGTCAGGGTTGGTACACGCTGAGCTGAGCCGTCTAATTTACCTTTCAGGTTAGGTAGTACCAAACCAATTGCCTTAGCAGCTCCTGTGCTGTTAGGAACTATATTTTGTGCAGCGGCTCTGGCCCGACGCAAATCACCTTTTGCATGTGGAGAATCCTGGGTGTTCTGATCATTAGTATAGGCGTGAATGGTGGTCATAAGGCCATTTACGAGGCCATAAGTGTCATCGATAACCTTGGCCATAGGAGCAAGGCAGTTAGTTGTACAGGAAGCACAACTGATGATTGTTTCAGAACCATCCAGAATATCATGGTTTACATTGAAGACAATCGTTTTAAGGTTTCCAGTGGCCGGAGCAGAGATAACGACTTTTTTAGCACCAGCTTTCAGGTGTAGGGAAGCTTTTTCTTCACTAGTGAAAAAACCAGTACACTCCAATACTACATCAACATCGTGATCTTTCCACGGAATTAGGGAAGGATCCTTTTGGGCGTAAATAACAACGTCTTCTCCATCAACAATAATAGAATTATCTGTTGATTTTACGTCAACATTAAAACGGCCTTGAGCCGTGTCGTATTTGAGAAGGTGAGCTAATACAGAAGGGCTGGTAAGGTCATTGATAGCAACAACGTCTATTCCTTCCATATCGTAAATCTGACGGTATACTAAGCGTCCGATCCTACCGAAGCCATTGATAGCAACTTTAACTTTTGACATTTTAATATGGGATTATGGTTTTGTTTATAAAGCAAAAGTAGAAAAAAATAATTAGTAGAACTGTATAAGAGCATGTATATGGAAGCTATTTAAAATAGTATTTAATTACAATAATAACTAATTTATTTAGTATTTTGCTAATATAAATCGTTAAAAATTACTAAATTTAATAGTATAAAGAAACCTTCTTTTAACTCTATCCTCGTCTAGTAACAGTTCTATTATAGTAAAAACTATACAATAAAACCATTTTGGGTATTGCCAGTCTTTAACAGATTTTTTATGTATCATTCATATGTTTCCGAAATAGTTTTGGCAATATTATATGCCTTCAAAGGTGCTATTGATGTACGAGAGCTATTCATTGACCTTCTCTCAGGGGCATCCTCTTTAAGTAATATTTGCTTCAATTGTATTTAAAATGTGAAGGTCTACTGTATAATATAATTATGACATAATACAATTAAGTTGGAGAACGACGGCAAATTGATCGATATATCCATTTTTTACTTCAAGTAAGTATTAGTTCGTATTTTTACACATCTAACCTCAGCCATTATATCTATTATAGATAAAAAACATAGCTTTTTTGAATTCCATCTTTCAATTAGTTTATTATTTTTAATAGTGTAAGTACTTGATTTCATGAATTTTAAATAGTTTTTATTCAATAATTAATTTAACATGTTAGAAGAAAGTATTATTCTCGCTTGTTGGGAAAACAGAGAAGCTTTAAAAGATTCAAAAAGCCGGGAAGCTCTTGATCGTATCATCGAACTTGTTGACAAAGGAGAATTACGAGTAGCAGAACCCTTGTCAAATGGTACCTGGAAGGTAAATGAATGGATTAAGAAAGCAATCCTGTTGTATTTTCCCGTCCAGCAAATGACTACCAGCACGGTAGGGATCTTTGAATACTATGATAAAATGGCGTTAAAGAAAGGTTATGCAGATCTTGGAGTAAGGGTAGTGCCGCCTGCTGTGGCTCGCTATGGAGCATATATAGCGAAAGGTGTTATTCTAATGCCTTCCTACGTGAATATAGGAGCCTATATAGATGAAGGTACCATGGTCGATACCTGGGCTACCGTCGGAAGCTGCGCACAAATAGGAAAGAATGTACACCTGAGTGGGGGCGTTGGAATAGGAGGGGTGCTTGAGCCTGTGCAAGCGTCTCCCGTTATTATAGAAGATGGAGCTTTCATCGGTTCTCGCTGCATTGTTGTCGAAGGTGCACGCATAGCTAAGCGTGCTGTTTTGGGGGCAGGAGTTGTAATTACTGGTAGCTCTAAAATTATTGATGTAACAGGAGAGGAGCCTGTCGAATATAAAGGGTACGTTCCAGAGGATTCAGTAGTAATTCCCGGTACACTTCCGAAAACTTTCCCAGCAGGAACTTATCATGTACCCTGTGCATTAATCATTGGTAAACGTCGAGCCAGTACAGATCTGAAAACTTCGCTAAATGATGCACTACGTGATAATCAAGTGTCTATTTAGTATTCTAAATCTTTACATTCCTTGTTAAAAAACTAAATAATTCGAAATACTAAATAGAAATTTTTCTTAGGCTACTCTTAAATAGGGTAGCCTTTATTTTTTCCAGAAATCTTAAGCAAACAGCTAATTACCAATGAATTCACAATGTTAAATACAAGTTTATATATCTCTAAGAAAGGAATCACATTTGTAATAACTCAAAAATTTACTTTTGTGATTATGTAATTACAATGTTATATTTTACATTTGTGTACATTAATTTTCTACACTCATGGAACTGAATGACAAAATTAAACAGATACTTGTCGATAAAAGTATATCGCCCTCTCACTTCGCAGATGAAATCGGAGTACAGCGGTCAAGTATTTCACACATTTTAGCGGGAAGAAATAGACCAAGTCTTGACATCGTGCAGAAAATTATCCGTAGGTACCCAGATTTGGGAATGGAGTGGATACTGGAAGATGAGGAGTATTTAGATTTACCAATTACTTCAACTCCCTACGGTTCAAGAGCCAAAGCTGAGAACTCACCGTCGATTCCTTCTAAACGTAACGGCTTAGATTTGCCTATACAAAAAAGCCCGTCCATAGATCCGGTACAAACCAATCCTGAGCCTCTAAAAGATCTACCGTTTGAAGCAAAAACTGTGGAACGAATTCTTATCTTTTACTCTGACGGGACATTTAAACAATATGTTCCTGAATAAATTTATTAAGACTAATTCTAATTATTTGCTTGCTCTTTTTACAGGAAGATTTATTATAAAATAGGGGGGAAATTCTAACTGAATATTTTGTATTACATGAAGACAATGCTAAAAGTTTTACATGGTGATGAGCATAAATGTCAGCCAATTGCCTGAATGTGAAACAATTAACAATATACTGTTCCACGTGGATTGTTAATTGCCTTATTACTAAGCAATTAACAGATAAGGGGGTGAGGATGTGGAAATTTATACTTTGAGATTCAATACATTACACGTACAGCACCTTTGTAAATATTGTCAGAAGTCTTAATGATGTAGTTATACATTCCATTTTCGACAACTTTATTTTTAAAATATCCATCCCAGGGTGTTGTATAGCCGGCCTCTGAGAAAATTACCTGACCCCAACGATTATAAATCTTAATGTTTTCGATTAAGACTTGTCCATTCGGAATAATAAAAACATCGTTGATCCCATCACCATTTGGGCTAAAAGCATCAGGCAGAAATATACGGTCTATAATCGAAACCATGATGCTGTCCTTAGCTTCACATCCACCAGGGGTACTTACCCGTACTACATATTCCGTTGACTGATCTGGTAGCGCAACCGGAAGTGAATCCAGAGGATTGGATAGGCCAAGTGGAGGAGACCATAAGTACGAAACTGGAAAATCCGAAGTATTAACCTGTGGATTCAGCATTACGGATTCTCCTCGTTTGACCCAGACTTCATCTGCAAGTGAGACACTGATTTCCTCCTGCCTAATCAGAATACTATCCGTGGAAGTACAGCCATTCCTTCCGTCAAGGACCACCAATGTATAGGTCCCTGGCGAGTCAACATTCACCTTATCACTAGTCTGACTAAGCATTTTTCCGTCCAAACTCCATGTATACCGAGATGAAGTAGCGCTGTCAGCGCTCAATTGTAATGGTTTTCCTGCGCAAAATACAATACTAGTAGCCTCGATATTTGCAATCGGAGGTATACCAGCCACTACCTCAACCCCTATAGATATTGCGGGCTTTATACAGATTGCCGGAGTTTCATTTTTTGAACTCCGAACTACAGTATAGCTACCCACTTTGCTGGCAACATAGCTGGAACCAGTAGCATCGGTAATATTTTGTCCATTGATTTGCCATTGGTAATTCCAATCACCTTCACTATCCGTCTCCAGCTTTATATCTCCTCCTGAGCAAAGTTCGATTTCCTTAACGGGTTTGTTCTTATATAATACCGTAGGTATAGGAATGGGGATCTCTTGGCACTCGTTAACGACCACTTTGATAGGAGCCGTTGCCTGGCAACCACCAGGCGTTTCGACCTGTAGAATATAATCGGTTGTTTTTTCGGGCGATGCTAAGGGCTTACTTTCGGTAGTACTGTTAAGCCCTTCAGGAGGTGACCATTTGTACTGGATGGCTGATGAAGTAGATTCTACTTTTGGAGTAAGCTCTACATTTTGTCCCCTCAATATTTCTACCTCAGCAGGTAGTTTCACCCGTATTGATTCAACTTTCACTTCGATACTATCAGTAGCAGTACAACCATTTTGTTCATTTCTGACTAGAAGTGAGTATGTGCCCCCTTTCTGAACAGTTATGCTAGGTCCAGTTTCTGCCAGCTGATTCATGCCTATTCTCCATTCATATACATATGAACTTTTTGTTTCTGCCTGCAAAGCAAGGGTACCTCCCTCACAAAGTATATCCTTTTTTTTATCAATCAGGGCGGAAGGAAGTGGTTCGGGTACTACTTCCACTGGCTCAGATGAAACCGGCATCGAACATTGATCCTGATTCGTACTTTTAGAACTTCTTTGTACTGAGTAACGACCCTCTTGATTTACTTGAAGTGCAGAAGCGTTAGCTCCAGGTATGTCTTGTCCGTCAATTTGCCACTGGTAGGCCCAGTTCCCCGGTTCCTGTATTTGAAGCAGTATGGGTTGGATGCAAAGTTCAATGGTCGGCATAATCTTCTGATCATGCACAATTACAGGGACCGGGGGCGAATTAGGACTGCACTCGATGACGAGTGATTGAAAATCTCGCCGGACTACCCCAATCTTTACTCCATTACGGTATTCTTCACATTGTACCGTAAATACATATAAACCCAATTGACTGGCCGTCACCGTTAATCTGCCCGTTCGTAGATCAATACTGAGAGCGGGATTTCCGGGGATCATATTTTGAGACGAGATACCGGGTAGCCATTCTATCAAAGGGTATCCCGACTTGGGTGAATCATCCCCGATTGGGTAATCCAGACTTGTATTTCCTCGAAAAGGAGTAACAACCGAGTAGCGTAGTTCATCACCATCGGCGTCCGTAGCAGACAAATTTGTGGAATAGGGCAAACCCAGACATATATAATCGCCATTCGGAAAATTAAAAACTGGTGATGAATTACGAACCGATAGGGGGGGAACTCAAGGTAAAATACCAGCCCGCTCGCGCCCGGTTCACGAATGTTGCTGATATCGGCATTGCGGCAGCACCTTTCCCAGACAATATAGTACCCTCCTGGATCAGAAAAATCTCCAGGATTTAGTGAAACTTTAGCATTGTAGGTACCTTCTACTGTTTTCAAATTACGTAGCCCAGAACAGACCTGATTCTGATAATCTACATTCCGTGAAGTAATGTAGGGTAGGGAGGTTTTGAAAACCAATTGATTGTCTCGTTTTCGGTAGAAGAGAATTTCCACGGATGGTTCGCGATTAGCCACCGTTAGCCGATTCTGATCCCAGAAGAGAATCATACTGCACGAAAACCGATTTGCCTCACTGGTGGTCTCCATCCGGATTTCACCTCCCAAGATGTGACTAGCCTGGGCTGAATAGCAAAAAAACAGCAAACCAATTGCCGCTGCAAACTGGTAAAAACGCCTCATAAATTTTCTCTAATGTACTGACTGGCCCATCATTGGGATGAAACAACTGATTTCTTGAACGTACCGATCCCTTGCATGGGAAAGCAAGCTCCCAAGTTTCGAGGGTACATTTTTTAAAGAGGGGATGGGGGAGACTTTAGTACAGAATAAGAATAGTACCCTTATAATTGTAAAAGGGGGTCACTATCAGGTAAATATACGTCCCTTGGGGTACTTTGGTTTGTTTATAGGTACCATCCCAGGGATTATCGTAGTTCGGAGACTGAAAGACAACCTCGCCCCAGCGGTTAATTATTCGGATATCCTGGATCTGATTGGAACCGTTGTATATGTCCAGTACGTCATTAACTCCGTCGCCGTTTGGACTAAATGCATCAGGAATGTACAGTCGGTCAAAAACTTCCAGCTGTACACTATCTGATGCCAAACATCCAATTGGCGAAGTTACTTGCAGGACATAGGTCATCGAGTTTTGCGGGGAAGCGCTGGGCAGTGAGTCAGTATCACTACTGAGACCTTCGGGTGGAGACCATTGGTAAGTAACGGGAAATGCCGTGGATTCAACTTCGGAGTTTATGACTATGGAATTCCCCTTTTGCAGACTCAGTCGGGGAGGCAAATTTACGCTGATCCTTTCCACCGACACCACAGCGCTATCCGAGGCGGTACAACCATTTTTTTCATCCCGTACTAATAATTCATATGTACCTTGTTCGGTAACGGTGAGCACGGGCTCTGAACCTACTATTTGGTCCATCTCGCTCTTACGCCATTCAAAACTATATCCACTGGCCAGGGTAGGGCCCACGAGATTGAGTTTTTCATTCTCACAAATAATATCTTTTAACTGTGTTATAGTCGCTGGGGGGGGGTACCTGGTAACACTTTTACCACTTGTGAAGAAGTATCTTTGCTGCATAAATTTTTGAAACTTTTCACCACCGAATAGCTACCCGTATCCTGTACAGTCAGCGTTGAGCTGGTGGCTCCGGCGATGTTGTTCCCGTTGAGTTGCCATTGGAACGACCAATTGGGAGCAGTGTCTGTTTCAAGACTAATGGGTCTTTCCGGGCAATACTCCACTTGTTCAGCTTTTACCTTATTATAAGTGATAACCGGTTCAGGCGGGGTAGTTTTGCTGCACTCAATGACCAGCAATTGAAAATCACGCCGTACTAAACCAACCCGGACTCCATTCCGAAATTCTTCGCATTGTACGGTAAACACATAAAGTCCCAGTTGGCTAGCTGTAACGGTTAGTAGTCCCGAACGACTGTCGATGGCCAGGGCAGGGTTGCCGGGTATCATATTGCGGTCCGAGACAGTAGGTACCCATTCTACCAGCGGGTAGCCCGCTTTTGGATAGTCGTCCCCGATAGGATTGTTACGACCGGTATTACCCCGCATCGGAGTCACCAGTGAATAGCGCAATTCGTCACCGTCATTGTCAGTAGCTGACACATTCATGGAAAATGCCTGGTCTTTACAAATATAGTCGCCATTAGGAAAACTAAATTCAGGCGCGGAGTTAGGAATGGTCAGGGGCGGAAATTCCAGATAGAATACCATTCCACTGGATCCGGGTGACTGAATATTATTGATGTCATCATTGCGGCAGCATCGTTCCCATACAATATAATATCCACCCGCGTCACTATAATCGGATGATTTTAGGGTAATCTGACTAGTATAGGTACCCTCCAGAGTTCTTAACGAACGGAATGAAGCGCAGGCTTGGTTCTTATAACTAATATTACGAGTTGATACGAAGGGAAGTGATACCTTCTGAATCAACTGGTTATCACGCTTGCGGTAGAAAAGCAGTTCCACCGACGGATCCCGATTGCCGGAAGTGAGTGTATTCTCATCCCAGAACTGGATCAAAGTAAACGAAAAGCGATTGGGTACGGCAGTAACTTGCATACGGATTTCACCGCCCACAATATGGCGTCCGTACGAATGAAATGTAGTGAATAGAACAACAATAAGTAAAAAGTATTTCATCCGTGTGTGTAAATAGCTCACAAATCCAAACAAACCCTGCTTTCATGATAAATATAAGGAGGATTTATTTTACCCCATACTCCGGCAAATAAATATCTGTTGCAGAATAGATTACCCCAACTTAAAAACAACATAGTTTTGTTTTATAATTTATATTATGTTAAGTAAATTATTCAAACAATAAAGCATCCACAAAGTGGATGCTTTATTATCAATTCCTTATTCTGCTACACACTCAACCTTCTTCTCTGTAAATTGAGTAAGGATGTTGTTCACATTCTCCAAAGTACTTTTCGCTTCTTCTTCATCAGGTCGTACTTTCAAAGCTTTTTCAAAGTATGGCTTGGCTTTCTGAAATTTCCCGCAAACCCGGCCTTCAACTTCTTTGCCACGCTGCTGGTACTCGGACATGTTCATATTATCTACCTCACGCTTAAGTTCTACGGCATCATTAAAGTAGAAAACACCCAAATTGAATAATGCATCGTAATTCTCAGGTTCTGCCGCCAAAGCCTTTTTGTAGGTATCAATGGACAAATCACGATACTGACTGTACTGTGTTTTCAGGTCTGCCATTTCCTTTTGCATCGCTGCCTGATCGCCACTACTTGCTTTTGCAGCCATGGCCGAAACTTCACCTTCGTACTTAGTAACATTGGATTTTGTAGTTTCCAATGATTGATTGACCTCATCCAGTTGACGCTTCAAATCGGCATTCTTAGGCTGTTTCTTCATCAAGCCGGTGATGCGTTTTACTTCGTTTTGATAAACTTCTATTTTTCCTTTCTCCTCTTCGAGCTGCTTTTTCTTAGCGTCCATGGTGTTACTAGAGGCTCCCATTTTTTCCTGCAATTCACGAATTTTAGTGCTTTGCTTGATGGCGCTATTGTCATACAGAATGGCAAGGTTCACCATATTGGTGACGTTAGAAGGATCCTTGGCGGTCAATTCCTTTAATTGATTAATCGCCATATCTTCATTCCCCGAAGCCAGGTGGATGTTTACAATCTCTGATTTTAGGTCCTTGTTATCTGGACTTTTTGCCAGACCTCTTTCCAAGGTGCTGATCGCCTTGTCAAATTTATTGTCAGCTCGGTACAGCTGGGCAAGCCCGTAGTACACACTGGGATCGGTGCCGCCATTGCTAATGTATTTTTCAAATTCTTCAACAGCTACATCTTTCTTATCTGCTTGCTGAGCCGATATGCCACCATATAGTGCTGCTGTCGTATCCTTCGCATTGATCTGCTGCGCCATCTGAAACATTTTCAGAGCCTCGGTCATGTTTTGAGCCTGATACTTTTCAGCTCCCTGCTTTACAAAGGCAGTGTACAAGTTAGTTCCTTCCGCTCCCTCCAGAACCCCTTGGGCTTCTTTAGCCGAACGGCCCGGCTCGCCTTTTTTGGTCTTATCTAATTCAACTACTTTTTTATAAGCATCGTATGCAGTCATTGCAGCGTTGGAGTCCAACTGTGAATACTGCAGGGCAATGTTCTGATAAAGCTGAGCGCGCTCCATCCAAGTGGCCGCTTTGGCACTGGCTTTTTCATCCTGGATACTTTTATCGCTTTTCTCTTTATCTTTTTTGGCCTGATCCAGCATAGCCTGATCCACAGCTGACTGAGCAAAAGTCAGTAAGCTGAACAGGCTTAATGTAGAAACAAAAAATATTCTTTTCATATGGAATGTTTTTTTGGTTGTGATTAACGGTACTAAATACGCTATTTTATTTCAATTATTGCAACTCCTCAGTATCTGATGCATCAGGTGACACAGGATTTTCTCCTGTTAATTCGGTTGGACTTCCGTTCAGAGTCTCCTCGTTTTCTTCTTCATCATCTTTCAGAATACGGGTTACGGACGATATTTCGTCTGTGTTATTCAACCGAATGAGTTTTACGCCCTGGGTGTTGCGTCCTGCCTGCCGGATGTCGGTCACACTCATGCGAATGGCTATTCCATTGCGTGTAATAATCATCAGATCGTCCTGCTCGGTCACTTCACGGATGGCCACCAGTTTCCCTACCTTTTCGGTAGCGTTCATAGTGGAAACCCCTTTTCCTCCTCGATTTGTGACGCGATAGTCTTCAATGGGCGAACGTTTGCCGTAACCATTTTCAGAAACAACCAGCAATTGCGCATCTTCACGATTGATACAGACCATACCCACTACCTCGTTTTTGGGATCATCGCTCAGGTTGATCCCGCGCACACCGGAGGCCGTCCTTCCCATGGGTCGTACACCCTTTTCATTGAATCGGACGGCACGGCCCGCACTTTGCGCGATCACGATGTCATTATCGCCATTTGTCAAAGCCACGTCCAACAACCGATCTCCCTCGTTGACCGATATCGCAATAATCCCGTTTTGCCGGGGACGCGAATACGCTTCGAGGAGTGTTTTCTTGATGGTACCCTGACGAGTACACATGATAATATAATTATTATTGATATAATCCTCGTCGCTCAGGGTCTTGACGTTGATCACTGCCCGGATCGAATCCCCTGACTCGATACTGATCAGGTTCTGGATGGGGCGTCCCTTGGAAGTTTTTGCTCCTTCAGGTACCTCATAAACTTTCAACCAAAAAAGCTTGCCAAACTCAGTAAAAATCATAAGATAATTAAGCATCGTGGCTGAGAACAGGTGTTCAGTGAAGTCGTCATCTTTGGTCTTCACACCCCGTGCCCCTACCCCACCCCGGGTCTGGATCCGGTACTCCTGCAACGGGGTGCGCTTGATATACCCCTGATGTGAAATGGTGATGAGCATTTCCTCATCAGCGATCATGTCCTCATCACTGAACTCTTCGGCGGCGTATTCAATCTTGGTGCGCCGGTCATCACCATAGCGCTCCCGGATTTCACTCAACTCCGTTTTAATGATTTCAAATTTGCGGATATCACTACCCAGAATATCCCGCAAATCAGTAATCAGGGCCATTATCTCCTCGTACTCTTTGATAATTTTATCGCGCTCAAGACCGGTAAGGCGCTGCAAACGCAATTCCAGAATCGCTTTGGCCTGAATTTCAGAAAGTGCAAACTGTTCGATCAAACCCGCCTTAGCGGTGTCAGGATCTTTGGCACTGCGAATCAGATTGATTACAGCATCCAGATTATCAAGCGCAATCAGCAAACCTTGTAAAATATGTGCGCGCTTCTCGGCCTCACGTAATTCGTATTCAGTCCGGCGTGTTACCACGACTACCCGGTGATCCACGTAGTGCCTGATCAGATCTTTGAGATTCAGGATCATGGGTCGTCCTTTCACCAGGGCCACGTTGTTGACCCCAAATGAGGTTTGCAGCGGGGTGTATTTATACAGGTGGTTCAGAACGATATTGGGGATAGCATCCTTCTTAAGATCGAATACAATCCGCATGCCATCCCGGTCCGATTCATCCCGGATGTCCGAAATCCCGTCCAGTTTTTTATCGTTGATAAGTCCGGCAATGCGTTCGATCATCGAGGCCTTGTTGGTCATGTAGGGAATTTCGGTCACGATGATCTGCTCCCGTCCCGTCTTGGACACCTCCATGTGCGTGTTGGCGCGGATGATGATCCGGCCCCGACCCGTTTCGAAGGCTGAGCGAACTCCCTGGTAACCGTAAATGGTTCCACCCGTAGGGAAATCAGGCGCCTTCACAAATTCCATCAATTCCGCGATCGTGATTTCGTTGTTGTCGATGTAGGCTACCACTCCATCGATCACCTCACGCAGATTGTGCGGAGCCATATTGGTCGCCATACCAACGGCAATCCCCGACGAACCATTGACCAACAGATTGGGAAACTTGGCGGGCAATACCGATGGTTCCTGCAGGGAGTCATCGAAATTGGGTTGAAAATCAACCGTTTCTTTATTTATATCGTTCAGCAACTCATCCGCAATGCGCTTGAGACGAGCTTCGGTGTACCGCATGGCAGCCGGAGAGTCTCCGTCCACCGAGCCAAAGTTACCCTGCCCATCGACCAGCATATAACGTAGCGACCAAGGTTGGGCCATCCGCACCATGGTGTCATATACGGAAGAGTCACCATGCGGGTGGTACTTGCCCAGCACTTCGCCGACAATACGGGCCGATTTTTTGTACGACTTGTTATAATTCACACCGAGATCCGACATGCCAAAAAGTACGCGGCGGTGTACGGGCTTTAACCCATCGCGCACGTCGGGTAGGGCACGGGAAATAATAACCGACATCGAATAATCGATGTAGGCACCCCGCATTTCATCCTCAATGTTAATGGGGATGATGTTTCCACTTGTTGTTTCTGCCATAAAAAAAATGTAACGAATCGAAGAATTTGATTGTGCTAGCTAACTGACCGTAAAGAAGTATAATTTTTGCTCCAAATGATTGGATTCAAAGAGTCAAATTTCGTCATTTTTAGCGGTTTAAACAAGAATTTGGCCTTATGTCCTGAAAAGTAATTTGCTATTCGGAGCCCACAGGGCGGTTTTTGCCATCGGGAAGTGAATTTATGAACCACCGAATTCGATCCGGCGTTTGGATTTTCTTACGAATGATAGGATTATTTTAGTTTCAAGCCCGTAATGCCTGACAAGCCCCCTTACCCGGGTATCGTTATATTTGACTCCTTAGCGCCTTATACAACCCGAACCCTATCAACTATCTCTTTTTTATGCCCCTTATCTTCACGTTTGCTGCCATTTTGTGCCTGGTGCTGCTTATTGCCTGGCTGAAACTCGACACCTTCATTTCCTTTCTGCTGGTCTCCATCGGATTGGGACTGATTAGCGGCATGGAGGTAGGCCAAATCGGAGCAGCTGTCCAGAAAGGCATCGGGGGTACCTTGGGTGAATTGGTACTCATTGTGGGTTTTGGAGCCATGCTCGGTAAGCTGGTCGCCGACAGCGGAGCCGCCCAGCGAATTACCGATGCGCTCATTGGTCTGTTTGGCAAATCGAATATTCAGTGGGGTCTGGCCCTGGCGGGATTTGTGATAGGCATTCCACTTTTTTATAATGCGGGTTTTGTAATTGTGGTACCCCTGATTTTCATGATCGCTTCTTCGGCGGGACTGCCACTGCTGTATGTGGGTATTCCCATGTTATCGGCCCTGTCGGTGGCTCACGGGTACCTTCCCCCCCACCCTTCGCCCTCGGCCATAGCTACCCAACTCAACGCCGATCTGGGAAAGACCCTCCTCTATGGGTTGATAGTTTCCATTCCTGCCATCGCGGTGGCTGGCCCTTTGTTTGGCCGTACATTAAAGCGATTCAATCCAAGACCCGACCCCTTGCTGTTCGATGTAAAAGCACGTCCGGTTCACGAATTGCCGGGCCTGGGCATTAGCGCGGTAGCGGCTCTCCTACCCGTTTTTCTATTGACGGCCCTTTCGGGTATCAATAAAATAATTCCCGGATATAAGCTTATTGAAATTCTGGCCGATCCCAGTTTCAGTATGCTGGTATCAGTATTATTTGCCGCGTATGCCCTGGGCCTGCGACGGGGGCTTTCCATGCGGGAGGTATCCAAATCCATGGAGGAGGCCTTCAAAGGAGTAGCGATGATCCTGCTGATCATTGCCGGAGCGGGAGTATTCAAGCAAATTATGACTGAAAGTGGGGTAAGCCAGTACATTGCCGAAGGCTTGAAGGGCGTACAGGTGTCGCCGATTATTCTGAGTTGGGGAATCGCCGCTGTCATTCGCGTGTGTGTCGGGTCTGCTACCGTCGCTGGGCTTACCACCGTGGGGATTCTGGCCCCGTTGCTAATGCAGAATGCCGTAGCTCCCGAACTTATCGTGCTGGCCATCGGAGCGGGCAGTTTGATGTTCTCGCATCTGAATGATGGCGGATTTTGGCTATTCAAAGAATATTTCAATCTTAGTATCCGCGACACTCTGCTCACCTGGTCCATCATGGAAAGCATTGTTTCGATAGTGGGCTTACTGGGGGTACTTGCCCTCAGTATGTTTGTATAGTAGTCTGTTCAAAAAACAGTTTCATCATTCATATCTCCTTTCCTACTTTCTATGGCTTCTCCCGAGCAAAATTTCTCCAGGCTGAATCTTGAACTTCCTCCCGCTCCCAAACCACTGGGCGTATATAAACCCTTACTCATCGTCGATAGCCGTTGGGTATATGTTTCGGGGCACGGTACTGTCCAATCCGATGGTACCTTGATAAAAGGCCGGATTGGCGATGCATTGGATATAGAACAGGGGAAAGCGGCGGCCCGACAGGTAGGTCTGGCGATACTGGCCACCCTCCGGGAAAACCTAGGCAGTCTGGATCGGATCAAGCGGGTTATAAAAGTACTGGGTATGGTCAACTGTACTCCGGACTTTGAAAGGCACCCTTACATCATCAATGGCTGCAGCGAATTGTTTGCTTCCGTTTGGGGTACCGAGGAAGGCATTGGGGTACGTTCAGCAGTGGGAATGGGTTCTTTGCCCGACAATATACCCGTAGAAATAGAAGCGATGTTTGAATTACATTGAAGTGTAAATTTCAGTAGCCAATATTCAAAACAAATGCAGACTGACACCTGGTACGAAGTCCATAATCCCAATCAGATATTTTCCCCTTCTCTATTGGTTTACAAGGAAAGAATTGAGTTCAATATTGCCTTGATGATCCAAATCGCCGGCAGCGCTGATCGGTTGGTTCCGCACGTCAAAACCCACAAGATGGCGGAAGTGACCCAATTACAATTGGAGGCCGGCATTACGAAATTCAAGTGCGCTACCATAGCCGAAGCCGAAATGCTGGCGCAAACCGGGGCAAAATGGATATTGATCGCCTACCAACTGGTCGGCCCCAACATAGAGCGACTATTTGCCTTACAGAATAAATATCCTGAGGTATATTTTGCCTCGCTGGTAGATTCGCACGCATCGGCGCAGCAGCTGAGTAAAAGCAGTGCAGGTAGGGTAAGCAATGTGTTTATTGACGTTAACAACGGTATGGATCGTTCAGGTTTTCCGATCCACCACGGACTATTGGAGCTTTACCAGGAAATTGCGCAAATGGACCATTTGCAACTGCAGGGACTTCATGTCTACGACGGCCATATTCGGGAGGCTGTTTTTGCGGAACGGAAAGCCCACAGTGACGCCGCTTTTAAACCCATTCAGCAAATTCAGACGTCATTAAAACAGGCAGGGTACCCTGCCCCAATGATCATTGCCGGAGGCTCTCCTACTTTCACCGTCCATGCCCAACGGACGGCTGTGTATTGTAGTCCGGGTACCTGCCTGCTGTGGGACTGGGGGTATGGCGAGCGTTTCCTGGACCAGCCCTTTCAACATGCCGCAGTTATAGCTACCCGGGTAATTTCTAAACCAGCCGAAAATATTATTACCATCGACCTGGGCCACAAAGCGGTAGCAGCCGAAAATCCGATTGATCGTCGTTTCAAGTTTTTGAATTTAGATCGATACGAAGTTCTCAGCCAAAGTGAGGAGCATGGAGTGGTTCGGGTAGCCCACTGGGACCGTATCCAATTGGGTGATTTGCTCTATGCCCTCCCCTATCATATCTGTCCTACAGTAGCCCTACATGAATATGCCGCAGTGGTCGAAAATCATACAGTGTTAGACAAATGGCCAATTTTGGCCCGTCGACGGATTATTTCGGTTTAAATCCTTAAACAGCTATCCACTCACAATCCTATACCCTTTATCAATCAATCCCATGTTTCTCTTCGACGCCCATCTGGACCTTGCCATGAATGCCCTGGAATGGAACCGTGATCTTACCCGTCCTCTGGCAGAAATCCGGGCCAGGGAAGCCCACTTGACGGACAAACCTGACCGGGGCCGAGGGGTAGTTTCATTTCCCGAAATGCGCCGGGGTACCATTGGCCTCTGCGTGGCCACGCAGATCGCCCGGTATGTCAAATCCGACAGTACCTTACCCGGCTGGCATTCACCGGCCCAGGCCTGGGCGCAAACTCAGGGACAACTGGCCTGGTATCAAGCAATGGAATGGGCGGGAGAAATGGTACAGATTCGGAATGCAAAGGATTTAAGGCAACATCTGACGTTATGGCAATCAGCAGAAAAAACCGACGACCTACCCATTGGCTACATTCTCAGTCTCGAAGGGGCGGACTCCCTACTTTCACTCGACCATTTGCATGAGGCCTACGAGCGGGGTTTGCGCGCGGTAGGTCCGGCCCATTATGGTCCCGGCGTGTACGCATACGGTACGGACGCGGATCAGCCCCTTAGCCCACTGGGGCAGTCGCTGTTGCGGGAAATGGAAAAACTTTCCATAATCCTCGATGCTACCCACCTGTGCGACAGCGCCTTTTGGGATGCTGTACCTGACTACAATGGCCCCGTCTGGGCCAGCCACAATCTGGTGCGGGCCCTTACACCGCACAATCGTCAATTTTCAGATGAGCAACTCAAGCTACTAATTGATAAAGGGTCTGTAATCGGGATGGCTTTCGATGCCTGGATGATGATTCCGGGCTGGCAACGCGGAATATCGACTCCTGCATCCACAGGTCTTCGTATCGAGCATGTCGTGGCGCACATCGACCACATCTGTCAGTTGGCGGGCAATACCCACCACGTAGGAATAGGCTCCGATCTGGATGGCGCCTTTGGAAAAGAACAAGCTCCCGGCGATATGGAATCGATTGCCGATTTGCAGGTTCTGACCGATCTGCTGGCCGCGAAAGGCTATGACCATGCAGATGTTGAAAATATATTCTGGAAAAATTGGGTATCTTTTTTGGAGAAGTCGTGGGACTAAAAAGCTACCAGAGTCGGGCGCCGACTCTTATACCGGCAGTACGGAATTGCGCTTCGGTTTTTCCCTTTGCTCCAGAGGAGCTCACGGCATTGGCATTATAAATTCCCGAGAAATTATATCCTCCCACTATTTCTATAAAGAAACCGAATTTCTTTTTCTGCAATTCGATCCCCAAAGCGGCCAGGGTACCCAGTGATTGTTTCTTCAGAAGTGAACGATCCCGGGTTGATTCGTTTTTGTAATGATTCTGTAAGGAGTAGCTCATGGGCAACAACACTTCGAAGCCCCCTTTGAGGTAGGGCCGCAAACGGTTGGGGTCCGTTCCGGTTGGGTGCAGCTTAAAGGCCACATAAGCATCGGCTCCGGAAATTTTAAAATCGCCCTTAGGATCGCCCTTATCTACCGATTGATATTCCGTTTGGAAGTAATCCAGACCAAGGACTACATCCAGTGGATTGAGGTACGAAAGAAATGAAACTTGTAGACCTGCGGATGTAAGGTACCCGTAGGTGGTTTCCCATGCCTTCCCCTCCTCAGTGTACTTAGGCTTATTAATACCAATTCTGACGGAGGGTTCCAATGAAACCGAAACATTGCTTTTCTGGCAGCGATCGGGGTAGGCATCACATTCCATATCTTCCATGATTTCCTTGATCCGTAGCTTCTGGGTTTCGGATGCGCAGGTATAAGCCTGCTGATAGTAGTCATACGATTTTTTCCATTCCCGGTTTTCGGCACTTTGAATAGCCTTATTGCGGTTTGTAATATAGCACGTAAGCTGCTCGCACTGACTGATTCGGTCCCGGTATTGCAACAGCAGACTATCACGGTTCCCCGGATCGCACATCCAAAGGTTTTGTATTTGTTCTATTATGCCCCGGGCCTCCTCACACTTCCGGGTGTCGAGTGCCTGATTTCCGCGGGCGGTAAGCGAAACAAGCGAACTATCCGCAATATAGAATTGATACACAGAATCGCGCAGCGCTATGTACTGAGCAGAAAATTGAGAATTGTTCAGTCCACACCCCGATAGTCGGGCGGCTGCAGTATCCCATCGTGTTTTCGCCGACTTTACCTGACATTGGGACAAATCAAGCCGGATACCTACCAGTAAATTTTCAAAATCCTGGCGCCGGTCTTCACAATCAAGCTGAGCAGCTATGCGGCGTTGAAGTACCTCTAAATCAGTATTGAGTTCAGAAAGCCCTAATTGATACGCTTCCATACTATACCGGAGAGCTTCCTGATATCGGGTCTTATCTCCATTTTCGAGGCCTTCCTTCTCACTCCACACCGCCTGGCCATACAAGTATTCAAAATAGAGCTTTTTGGCACAGAGCTGGATAGTTCCGCCCACACTTGGAATCTGTCCCGCTTTTTCGATCAGGTTGCGGTAGGCACTCTCCAAAAAAGGTCCGTTTCCCGGATCTTTTAACAAGCGAGCAATGTCGCCCTCAATGGCCCGGTACTCGTCCACTAAGCGAGAGGTACTTACAGCTTGTGGAATGAAGGAAGAATTGTTCTTAACGAAATAAGCCAGATCCTCAATTCGACAATCCTGCGCGTACTGATTCATACGTTCAGTCGGATTTCCCTGAGAACGGGATCCTAGAATCGCCCTCTGACCTTCCTCGGCGCTTTTTATTTCGTATTCCAGTGTACTGATAATGTATTTGGAAGCGGAACGATACTTCCTAAGTATATCCAGGGTAAGGGCTTTATCCTCTGTAACCGCTATGCGACGGTAATCTTCTCCCCATTTGCGCAGGGCCTTTACCGATTGCAATCCGGCCAGGTATTGTTCCCGCAGAGTTTGGTTTAGGTTTCCTCCCAGTTGCCGCGCCTTATTATAATAACCCAATGCAGCCAGAGTATCCAGTTCCAGCAATTTGGTGTCTCCCTTGTAGGCATATTCGAAACCCGCTACCACCCGGGTACTTTCCGCAATTTTCTTTACCAGTACCTTGTCTAATTGCTGCAAACAGGTTTGGATGCGGGCGTCAAGAATGGCTGTGTGCAGATTGGGAGCAATCTCGCGGTATTTACTATATGCCTCAAGCGCCTCCGCATACTTTTTTGCCCGGTAAAGCCGCTCGCCCGTCTGAAAAACTGTTTGAAGTTGCCTGGTTATTTTAAGTTGCCGGGCAAATTCAGGTACTTGAGGTGCGGCTTCGTACAGCTTTATCGCTTCATTGAATTTCCCTGCATCGGCATATTGTTCGGCGGTAATCCAGATATCGTACAGATTTCGGTTTTGGAATAGCTGGCACCACCCCTTGCTCGAAGAAATGAATAGTAACAAACAGATGAATAAATGTTTTACTCGCATGTATGAATGGTGTGGTTACGCGAGAGAATGGCTGCGTAATGATAGTACTGGTTGGGAATAAAATAGAGCTGCTCACTACCTGCTCCGTGGTACCGGGTGCATTCGGCCTGAGCGTACGTTGCATAGGCTTGTGCCAAGCTATCCAGGCGGGCGTCAATCGTTTCAGAAGCGGGTGCCTCCCGAACCGCAGTTTCAAAACTCTCAACGGCCTCTGGATAAGCACCTTTTTTCTCGTACACAATGCCTTGCTCAAAAGCCCGTCTGAAAGCCGTCAACTGAGAGGCTGACTGCGATGCAACGGGATCAGGCCCCATCTGCGACCGCAAAGAATACACACTCAGGGCCAGTAGTACCCCAATAACGGATAAAAATATGGGCCAATTCGAAGGAGAAGGCATCGCTTTTTCAGGAGGAATCTCCGGAATGGGTTCGGCCATACTCCGGGCAAAAAGCGCCTGTTTCCAGTGCTCTTTAATTTCACGTACAGTTTGGCTGGAAGGGAGTGTAGCAACCACCTTCCGATAAAAAATTAATATTCCATTCGTTCCGTCATGCCAATACTCGGGAAAATCCTGAGCTACAAGGGTTTCATGTACCCCTACCGGCAGCGAATCTATTAAGCTGGCGAGACGCTTTCGTATCGGGTTGCTTAGGTGGGAAGGTTCATACCTGACAATCGGGGTCGGGGTCGGATTTTGATCCCACACTATGTAGCGGCAGTCGCAGTCGGCCGACTGACCCGCCAGACGTACGTTCAGTTTGTCAGCTTTCCAATGCAAGTCGGCTACGTAGTCGGCAGGTATGGTGTCTATAAGCACTTCACTCCGCCGATACGAAGTAATATCATCGGCCAGCCAACGGCTACACTGCCCCTGCTCTCCCACGAACACCTTTTCTTCAAGCTGGTAGATTCCTTCGATAATATCGCCCGTATTCAATGACATGGATCGTGCGCGAAACTGTATTGGCAAAAACTCCTTAAATATACGGAGAAAAACTTTGTCGGATTCATTACCGGGGTCAAGGGTACCAGTTCGGAGGCTCCTACCAGGTACCCTATCGAACTCATGCCAATTCAATGTCCGCCGTGACCGGGTAGTGATCCGAGGCATGCGGATATTTACTCCAGATTTTCTGACCGTCGGGCATATCCTTAATTACCATGGCGTTTGCCACCCATTCAGGTCGATTATAACTATACAGGATGTGGTCGATCCATTCGTTTTGCCAAACATTGTTAAAAATGGGATCCTTAAACGAAGTAGTGTAGATTTTTTCAAAATTCAGATTTGCCTGATCCTTCTCGGAAAGTGTGTCGAAAAGTGCATTGCCCAGGCTCAGGAAGGGGCGCCACACATTTCCCATCAGCCGCTCGATGGCACTTCCCAACAATCGCTTTTCGCTTGCATCCATTCCTGGCCCATCGTTGATGTCGCCGCACACGATAATCGGGATACGCTGTGTAGTAGGATCGCCCAGGTACTTATCCAGGAATTGCACCCGAATTTGTGTGGCCTGGGCCTGCAGTTTCTTACGATTCCCATCAGAAACGGCCCACCATTTGCTCCATTCGTAGGCATTGAATATACCTTTACTTTTCAAATGAAGCCCCATTAGCCTGAAGGCCTCTCCCTCGGCTGTGGTAATCTCCACATAGAGTGGGGACCGTTCGAAGCGGTACTTTTCAATAATGCCGTCGTTCTCGTTCGTCAACTCGAAGGGTTGGAAAATAGGCATCGTTTGCGTATCGAAAAAACGTACTGGATGCTGGTCGTGGAATCGGCTTAAATCCGTGCGCACCGCACACCCGACACATTGCGAAGAACCCGAAGTAGGCTGTAGTTTGACCTCCCATTCCCCGTTTACGTCCGACTCAAAGAAAAGCTTCAACTCCTTTTCCCGGTTGGGGCCTTCTACTACTACTACAATATCGGGAGCTATCTCGTTGATGACCCCGCTGAGGTGATTCCGCCGGGTGCGTACCGTTGTGCTTTGGGCATGTTGCGGTTTATGAGTGTCCGGGTGAAAATCACCATTCTGGTCGAACAGGTCATTCATCCATTCCATATTCCAAAGGAGTAATTTGAGTTTAGCCATGGCGGTAGGAATTGTTTCTCTAAATATCTGAATAATATTGTATCATTCAGTGCCCCTACCCAATTTCCTAGTAAAAGGCAATTCATTGTCATGGCATTAGGGTCAATCTATTCAATATAACGTGATTAAACCGTTATGATGTTATGTAAAATATTTATAAAACTGGATAGTACTGCAATAATGCCAATACCCAGGTACCCCTCCTCTCTAAACCATAACTTATAATAACGATATAATAAAAAAAGCCCAAACCTTTCGGTTTGAGCTTTCAGGAGCCCCCAGTCGGGATCGAACCAACGACCTACTGATTACAAGTCAGTTGCTCTACCAGCTGAGCTATGGAGGCTTTTATTTATCGTGGGGCAAAAGTAGTATTTGTACAGATAGGGCGCAACTTATTTATCTAAAAAATAAGTTGCGCCCTAAGGATTCTTATATAGCTTCCTGAATTATAGTCAGTTGGTGCTTCAAATCTTCAAGTTGTTCTGAAGCTTTCCTGATTTTTTCTTCAAACTGAGCTTTTACCTTGTCTGCCGATTTGGACTTGGCAAAGAACTCGATATTATTCTGCCAGAGAGCGATATCGTTTTCAAGTTGGGTTACCTTACGCCTAATATCGCTTTCCTTGCGATAAAGATTCCGGCTTGAATCGCCTTCCTTCACCATTTCCACTTCACTTTCCAATACCACCTGCTCTTTCTCCTTACTGGAAAGCTTACCAATGGCCCCTACGTAATCATTGATCGCCGCAATATACCGTTTCTGAATAGACTGCATATCCTTACGCGGGACAAACCCGATCTTGGCCCACTCCTCTTTAAAATCATTCAGATGCGAGAGTGTAGAATCCTTTGGATCGGCTGCCGCTTTTTCAATGCGCTCGCAGAGCTTTTTCTTTTGAGCCAAATTGTCGTCAAAATCCTTGTCCTGCTCTTTGTTTTTCGAACGCTTCTGATCAAAGTACGCATCACAACTCTGCTTAAAGCGGGTATAGATCGAGTTTTTGAATTTCTCAGGTACCTGCCCAATGCCCTTCCATTGCTTCTGCAACTCAATGACACGCTGGGTGTTGGCAGGCGTGTCTTCTCCCGATTCCACAATCCGTTCCACTTCTTCACAAAGTGCCGTTTTGGCTTTCAGGTTATGCTCCCGCTTGGCTTCCAGTTGCTTGAAAAATTCCCCCTTATTGCTGAAGAATGTTTTCAAGGCAGCCCAGAATTTCTTACTCAGTTGCTTGCCCTCATCCCGGGGCATGGGGCCTTTGGTGGCGACCCATGCCTCCTGATAGGCAATAATTTCTTTCGATTTTGTATTCCACTCATTGATACTACCCGACGAAAACGTCGTGTAGGGTACTATGGCTTCGTAAATTTTCGATTTTTGCTCATAGACCTCCACCATGGTCTTTTTCTGGTCGTCGTACTGAGCCCGTCTTGCATCGTAGAGCGCATCCAACGACTTTTTGAACCGCTGCCAAAGTACCTCCTGTTCGTCGCGGGGAGCGGGACCCACATGCTTATACTCTTCGAAAATCTGATTTCCCTCGTTCAGCACTTCCCGTGACATCGGCCGGTTTTCCAGCGTCTTTACCAAATTCTCTATTTTCTCGCACAATTCTATTTTTAATTCAGAATTGCGTTTGCGATCGAGTTCTTTTAACTCAAAATAAATGTTACGGTTCGAGAAATAGCGGTCAATCAAGGCATTATAAGTAGCCCATAGGGTACCATTGTGCGGCGATGATACGTTTCCGGCCTGTTTCCACTCTTCCTGAATTTTCTTAAATTCTTCCCAGCTGCTTTTGATATCGGCAGCCCCCGTCTCATGGCTCTCGTCAGTATCCACTAGCTCCCGCAGGCGCTGTAGAAGTTCGGTTTTCTGATTAAAGTTCTGGTCCTTATTCTTTTCCAGTTTCTGAAAGAAGTCCTTACGCTTCGATCGGATTTCTTTGGTAAGTTCTTCGATTCGGCGGGTCGTTTCGTCGTGCTTATACTCGAAGCCATCTTCCGATCCGGTATCAGTCACGTATTTCTCTTTGGCACTGTTCCATTCTGTCCGCTTCAATTGATCCAGCACCGGCCTGATTTCCTTAACCACAGCATCGGCTTTCCTAAAGCGCGCCGTCCCGACGGAAGGTACCGACAAGTCTTCTATTTCTTTTTCAAGGGCCGTTACCAGTTCTGACTTACTCAGTTGGCTGTAATCAATATCATCGGCCTCTTCAGCATCCTCATCCTCATCACCGGATGCTTCAATAGTATCTTCCTCGGACTCAGACGTTTCATCCGTAGATTCCGCTTCGGAGGTAAATTCCAGCATTACGGTTTCTTCTAATTCACCGGCATTAGGTTCGGGCGTACTGTTTTCGGGTTGTGAAGTCGGGGTTTCCACTTGAGGCTTGTCATGGTCAGCTGCGGCTTCGGCCATTTCGTAAGCCTTACCGAGCAATTGAGGATCTTGGTCGGCGGTGCCCGATATGGCCAGATGCGTTTCGTCTTCCATGTCGTTCAAGGTTTCTGTGGCCTCCATATCACCCGCGGACGGACCTATTTCAGGTACCAGCACATCCATTTCGTTCTCATCTGTTCCATCATCGTTCGCCAGGTCCAGGCTCGATACTTCCTCAGCTACGTCAGCTTCTGCTCCCTTGCTCTCTGGGGGCGTTATTTGCTCTTCGGGATTTTCTTCTGCTTCTGCTTTGTTTTCGGGAACTGCCGTCGGATCATCCACCGGAATTGGATTCAACGGTTTTTGTTCGTCTGCGTTCCGTGCATCGTGTTCGTGCTGAGCCATCGTAATCGGTGTTTCGTAAGTCGTAGAACCACAAAATTAACAATCTTTCTTTGAAATGGTTAAATTTGTCCGAGTAACCTTCAATTTACCATCCCGGTATGAGCCAGAAAATTGCCGATCTCCGCAAGGAATACACCCTGAATGGCCTGAGTGAGACCGCTGTCGACAAAAATCCCCTCTTACAATTTCGAAACTGGTTCGATACCGCTCTTGAGGCCGGATTGTCCGAACCCAATACTATGCATCTCAGTACCTTGGGAGAAAATTCCCGTCCCAGCGGAAGGATTGTGCTCCTGAAAGAACTGGATGAGCAGGGTTTCGTTTTCTACACCAATTACCACAGCCGAAAGGGGCGCGATTTGGCCCTGCATCCCTTTGCAAGCCTTACCTTTTTCTGGGTGGATTTAGAGCGGCAGGTACGTATTGAAGGTAGTGTCGAGAAAGTCAGCGCCAAGGAATCCGACGAATACTTTGCCATTCGGCCGCGGGGCAGCCAAATCGGCGCATGGGTATCGCACCAGAGCGAAAATCTACCGTCGCGGGAGATTTTAGAAGAACAACAGGCTGAATACGAAAAACAATTTGCTGACCAGACCGTCCCACGGCCGCCCCATTGGGGAGGCTACCGCCTGGTACCCGACCGCATGGAATTTTGGCAGGGCAGGCCCAGTCGCCTGCACGACCGGATCGCCTATATGAGGGACAGTACAGGTTCCTGGACCATCGGACGCCTGTCGCCCTAACAGAAAACAGACAAATCCCGGACGCCTAGTTGCCGTTTACTGGTAAAACCTTCGCCGTACTTTACGCCGATGGCATGGCCCATTTCTTCAGCCCTGGCCCGAATAAAGTCCAGAAATTCGGGGCTTGAAATGTAGCTTTGGGGCTCTGAACTATTGGCATTGGGAATGAAGAACTGACTTTTAAACGCCAGCATTGCTTCTACTTTTTTGTCCCAATGTGGCGTGATGTCAACCACGAAATCAGGTTGTATATACCGATCCTGAATAAAATGGAAAACATTCCTGGGGCGCCAGGCTGCTTGTGGGGTACCTTCGGCGTCAACCGTTTCAATCATGCGGAGGCCCGAATAAAAACAGCTTTGGGAGATCAGTTCAGAAGCCCGGCCGTGGTCGGGATGGCGGTCGCTATGAGCGTTAGCCAACACAATGTCCGGTTGGTATTGCCGGATGTAGGGGATGATAGCACGTTGGTGCGCTTCATCATTCCGAAAAAATCCATCGGCAAGCCCGGCATTAGCGCGCACCTCAATTCCCAGAATATGAGCAGCCTCCGAAGCTTCAAGTACCCGCCCCTCGGGGGTACCCCGGGTACCCAGTTCACCGCGCGTCAGGTCCAGAATCCCCACTTTTTTGCCCAGCGCCATGTGCGCCAGCAACGTTCCCGCACAGCCCAGTTCTACATCGTCGGGGTGGGCGGCAATCGCCAGAATGTCAAGTTTCATAGAGGCAGAATATTACTCTCAGGTATGCTTCGAGGAATTAATTACTTTACACGCAGTTTTTGACCGATGTGCAGGGTTGAACGTGTCGATATTCGGTTGAGCTTGGCCAAGGCCGACACATTCAGGCCATAACGGCTGGCAATGGACGACAGGGTTTCACCCGAGCGAACCCGATGAAGCATGGTACGCACGTACACGGGTTTCTCACTTTCTTCAAATTCGTTTTTTGCGGGGCGGCCTCCTCTTTTATAATCCCATACCTGTGATGTGAGCGTGAAGTGATCCGACCGGACCTGCTGTTTTTCCCAATCGAAAATATACTTGGAATCAAAGGGATTTCCCTCATAACGGTTTTCATAGTGCAAATGAGAGCCCGAACTACGTCCGGTGCTACCCCCAAGCCCGAGAATATCTCCGGCCTTTACAATCTGACCTGATTCCACAAGGGGTTTGGACATGTGCCCGTAGAGGGTTTCCAGCCCATTGTAATGCCTTACCATCACGAAGCGACCGTAGCCGTTCCCGTCCCAGCCCACTACCCGTACCATGCCATCGTACGTACTATAGACGGGATCACCCGTTTCGAGGTCGATGTCGGTACCCGCATGCCAGCGTCCCCAGCGGAACCCGAAATTGGAGGTGATGCGTGGGCCTTCGACGGGGGTATTCCAGAAACGGTTTTCAGCCGGATCGTAAAGCTTCAGGTCGATGGTTTCGTTAAATTCCAGGGGATCCATGCCGTACGGGTTAATGGCACGCGAGTCCCAAATCACGTAGTAGTCGGCAATTTTGACCCATTCGTCCCCGATCTGCATGGAATCCACTACTTCCAGCACCTCGGTTTCTCCTTCGTCAATCGTGGTGGTGTCTTCATTCACGACCGGATTGAGAGGTTTAGCGGGTTCAAACTGGCTCTGAAATTGAATAGTAGAGGTTTCTACCTTGAAATCCACTTCCGGTTCCCGTTTGGGCTCTATCACCGGAAAATTGGGATTGTAAGTTTCAGTGGTATTTTGTTTTATTTTCGGATTCTTACGAAATTTTCCCCGCTCCTGAGCATACCCCCGCACAGTAACCGCGCATAGGAGCCAAAGCAGGCTTATCCCTATTTTAACTTTCATAGATCTATAAAAGAAAAGGAAGGGGGGTACCCTTCCTGATAATCAAGATTTTTCTACATTTCCTGTTCTTCAGCCATCAGGGTCCGGGCGGCCAGATAGCGTTCTGCGTCCAGGGCAGCCATACAGCCTGTGCCCGCCGCCGTAATCGCCTGGCGGTACACAAAATCCTGAGCGTCGCCACAGGCAAACACCCCTTCAATGTTAGTGCGGCTGGTACCCTTGACCGTCTGGATATAGCCCGCAGCGTCCATATCAAGGTAGTCTTTAAACAGGTCGGTATTGGGCTTATGGCCAATAGCTACAAAAAATCCCGTGGCTGGCAACAGAGTTTCTTTGCCGGTCTGGTTATTCACCACCTTTACCGTTTCCAAACCTTCCTCTCCCAGGAGTTCGACCGTTTCGGTGTTCCAGAGAATCTCCACATTGGTCAGCGACATCAGGCGTTTCTGCATGATTTTGGAAGCACGCATCTCATCGCGCCGTACCAAAACGGTCACCTTGCGGCACAGTTTGGCCAGGTAGCTCGCTTCCTCGGCGGCGGTATCGCCTGCTCCTACCACAACCACGTCCTGGCCCCGGAAGAAGAAGCCATCACATACCGCACAGGCCGAAACGCCCCGTCCATTCAGACGCTCTTCGCCGGGCAAACCCAGCCACTTGGCCGAGGCGCCCGTGGAGATTATGACCGACTCAGCTTCAATTTCGAACTTGTCGTCTATGGTAACTTTATGGCAATTTCCTGAAAAATCAACCGCCGTAGCCATCCCGTACCGAATATCGGCGCCAAATCGACGGGCTTGCTTCTCAAAATCCATCATCATTTCGGGACCACCGATTCCATCGGGGTAGCCGGGGTAGTTTTCCACATCGGTCGTGATGGTCAATTGTCCACCTGGCTGAGGACCCTGGTAGAGAACGGGTTTCAAGCCGGCACGGGAGGCGTATATAGCTGCCGTATAACCGGCGGGACCTGATCCGATGATCAGGCATTCAATTTTTTCGGGTGTCATTGTATTGTTAAATAATTGAAGGTGGACAGAAGGCAGTACTTCGTTTGTCAGCTATCCAGACCATTCGGTAAATGATTGATCAAACTATTTTTCTGGTTTCTTCCAATCCCTATCCGCACAATAAAGCCCGGATTAGTGACTAATTTCTAACACGGAGTAAACAACAAAAGTGCAACTTTTACCGCGAAAACCCAAAGCAAGTCAACGGATACGCCACTCGATCCGGCGGTTGAGACGACGATTCTGGTCAGAATCATTAGGTACCTTGGGTTTTGTTTCACCATAACCGATCGCTGTAAACCGACTGTCCGGTAGCCCGGAGCCAGCCAGGTAGCGAACTACGCTTTGGGCCCGCTGCCGTGAAAGTTCCAAATTTTCCTTATCGCTCCCCACATCGTCGGTGTGTCCGGCTATCTCAATAGATAGTTTGGGGTTGTCTTTCAGGAACAATACCAGTTTTTGCAGCTCTACCTTTGATTTCTCATCGAGGGTATATTCTCCTGTGGCAAAAAAGATATTATTCAGCACCTCAACCCGATCCTTCTCGGCCCGTTCCAGCGGAATATCCAGTCGCAATGAGGGAGTGGAATCAGTGGCCACGAAAGTCAGGCTTTTAAATAGGTACCCTTCTTTCACCACATACAGGGCATGTTCACTGTTCTGATTCAACACGGCCAGGAATTCACCGTTGGCAGGTTGCGATGAGAACGTGGCCACCCGCTGCTGACTCCCCAGGTCGTACAATTCGAGCAAGGCCTGTAAGGGTGCTTTGGTACTTTGGTCAAACACCTTTCCTTTGATGTACTTGGTGGGTACGAAGGCTTTTTGCAAAGTATCGGGAATGGTGAACGCATAGAGCATGGCCCGCCGACCTTTGGGCTCGGTGCGGTCATCGGTGTAATAGGCGGTCTGACCATCGGCCGATATGTACATCCCTACCTGATCAGCGACGGTATTGATAGGGTACCCCAGGTTTTTAGGATCGCTCCATAGCGTATCGGTACGCTGAGACATGAAGAGGTCGAACCCACCCAGACCCGGCAACCCATTGGACGCATAGAAAAGGGTATGTCCGTTGGCATGAATGAAAGGGGCGTTCTCCTCGTCGGGCGTGTTGATCGTCCTACCCAGATTGGTGGGAGTAAGCCATTCCCCCGAGCTGTCGAGGATAGTTTTCCAAATATCCGACTTCCCCGCGCCACCGGGACGATCCGAAGTGAAGTACAACACACTGCCATCGGCCGACAACGACGGCTGGGATTCCCAGTTGCTGCTATTGACGGTCTGCCCCATATTCTTCGGAGCCAGCCAGTCTTTTCCGTCTTGCCGGGTAAAGTACAAATCGCAGCCCCCGTACCCATCGGGGCGATTACAAGCGGTAAAGACTAACGTTCGGCCGTCCGCCGAAATGGTACAGGTACCTTCGTTATTGGGTGAATTGATATTTTTTGAAATTTCCTCCGGCGTGTCCCAACCTTTTTCTGTCCGGTGCGTGATGTACATATTCTCGTCCC
This sequence comes from Salmonirosea aquatica, assembly GCF_009296315.1. Classification (NCBI taxonomy): domain Bacteria; kingdom Pseudomonadati; phylum Bacteroidota; class Cytophagia; order Cytophagales; family Spirosomataceae; genus Salmonirosea; species Salmonirosea aquatica. The sequence continues at coordinate 5,630,855 of NZ_WHLY01000002.1, read as the reverse complement.
GCTCCGGGGTAAGACCGGTGAATATCAGTGTTTCATTATCAGCGGTTAGTACCGGAAAAAACTGGGCTTTCAGGAAATTGACGGTATCGCCCAGGGAGCGCTTGTTTATTTTCAAAGGATGCCTGATGGCCTGCTCGGCAAATTGGGCTGAAGCGATCCACTTACGGGTAACCAGTGCCAGATTGGACCGTTCGGGGTAGCGGGCCAGGGCCTGCGATAGGTACACCTGCGCCGAGTCGTAGCACTCTCGCTGAAAGGTGTCACGTCCCAGCCACTGGTAGGCGGTGGCTACTTCCGGCGCATCGGGATCGAGCTTTACCAGCTGCTGATAATGGTAACGGGCACGGGCAGTTTGCCGCTGCCATTCGTAGAGCTGCCCTAGCCTTAGATGTACCTCGGGAAGGCCGGGTTCCAGTTCGGCCAGTTTCTGGAACAAAGGCAGCGCTGCTTCCATTTTTCGTTCCTTCCAGGCAATTTGGGCATTGTCGTACAGCTCCCGCGTCCGGCGAGGCATGGCTTTATCCTGCGCGAAGGTACCCATGCAGCTGGCCAGCACGATGAGGAGAACAAGGCAGATGATGCGGTTCATTACGGAATATTCATAAACTTATGAGTCTGTAACGATATTTGCCAACGGGGATTGTCTTTAATATAGTCAATGATCTGGGGCAGCATCTGTTCACGACGGCTCCATTCGGGTTGCAACAGCAGCTTGCAACTTTTTCCAACCCGAGCGGCGTGCTCCTCTGCGAAAGCAAAATCACTTTTATTAAAAATAATCACCTTCAGCTCGTTGGCGGCGGGATAAATGGACGGATGGGGTACCTTGAATTTCTTTGGCGAGAAACATACCCAATCCCACTGGCCGGAGAGCGGGTAAGCTCCAGACGTTTCAATATTGGTCTGGAAGCCAACTTCCTGGAGCGCCCGGGTCAACGCGTCCATATTGTACATCAAAGGCTCGCCACCCGTAATTACCGCCAACCTACCCCGATGCGCCAGAGCTCCGGCTACGATATTTGCAATAGAGGTCTTCGGGTGATGATCCGCATCCCACGATTCTTTCACGTCGCACCAGTGACAGCCCACATCACACCCCCCCAACCGAATAAAGTACGCCGCCCGGCCCGTGTGCGCTCCTTCACCCTGTAAAGTATAGAAAGCTTCCATGATCGGAAGCAAAGTACCTACTTCATACTCCACCTGCTCTGCGCTTTCTTTTAAACTCATCACCGCCATTTTCTCCAAATTACTGATTTTAAACTAAACCAAACTCCTCTGCGTGAGGTTCTATTCCAAAGAGAAAAGTCCAATTCAGTTTCATGCGCAAAGATACGATAACGGGTCGATCATTCCCCGCTGATTTCCTGGAACCCTACCGGCATACCGGCGACCCGGCCGCCGATGCGGTCATCGACGCCGTGGCCGCTCAGGGAGGACATGGGGCGGTCGGTCCACTGATGCGCTTCCTGACCAACTACGAAGATTTCACCTTTGAGGGCCAGTCCGACGCAGTTCAGGAATTTATCAAATCCCAAAACAAATTTCCTGATACTTTTGATGCACAGGCGTTTGACGAGGGGATGGCTTTCTTTTGGCGGAACTACCGCCTTATTTCCCTACTATTGGGTACCTACTCCCTACCCTACTGCTATGCTGGAGCCAACGGTGCCCAGGTGCTTTGGATTTCGGAACGCATCCGGAATAATACCTACCAACGGCTGGAAGAGACGGGAGCGTTCGTGTTCGGTATCATGCAGGAGCCCGACTGGCACAATGGCCGTAACTTTCAGCGCATCGCCAAAATCCGACTTCTGCACGCCGCCATTCGCTGGTTTACGCTCCACAGCGGCCGCTGGGATGCGGCCTGGGGGTACCCTATCTGTCAGGAGGACATGGCCGCCACCAATCTTTCCTTTTCGTACATTGCGATTAAAGGATTTCGAAAACTCAAAATTTCGGTTTCCCAGAAAGAAGAGTCTTCTTTTTTACACTTCTGGAATGTGGTGGGTGAACTCCTAGGGGTAGATCCCGCCCTGCTTCCGCAGAATATGCTGGAAGCGTACCGCCTGGAAAAAGGCATTTCGGCCCGGCAATTCAGGTCTTCCGAGGCGGGGCAGGGCTTGACCCGGGCTTTGCTGAAAGCGATTGAACAACAAATTACCTCCCCTTCCCTACGAAACGCCCCGGCGGCGCAGATGCGTTTCTTCCTGGGTGATTCAACCGCCGATTTGCTGGATATTCCCAAAGCGGAATGGGAGGATCGGTTTGTGAAAGTAGCTCTGCAAGCGCCGTTTTTTCCCAAACTGATGTCCCTGCAAAAACCAGCCTCACCGGTACTGGAACGCTACTGGCGGTAGAAGGTACCCCTACCTCACTCAGCCAACGCTCCAAAGGTACCCTCCTCCAAACGAATCAGCGGAGGACGCAGAAAACGTCGCTTCACCGTAACGATGAACAGATTGTCGTAATCGCTGTCGGGAATCGTTTTCTTCTGATGGGTGACCGGCAGTTGATCCAGGAGGGGCAGAAGCGTATTACTGTGTCCCACGACCAGAACATTGCCACCGCGAAGTTTGGTCAGCCGACGGGCTACCTCCCATAGGGTATCGGTGGCGTAGGGCTCTATAGGTACCCCGATCGCTTGGGACAGCGGTTCGGCCGTGGAGCGCGTACGCAGCGTGTTCGTTGAAAAAATATATTCGATATTTTTATTTCGCAGGGTATCCAGCAACGCCTGCGCTCGTTGCTGGCCGACGGCGGTGAGGGGCGGGTCATTGGCCGGAGTAGCAGCTTTTTCAGCATGACGAACCAAATACAGGGTGTGACTCGAGCATCCAGCCAAAAACCCAAGTGCAATTCCCAGCACCCAAATACAACGGATCTTTTTTCTCATTACCGTACCTTTGTAAAAATCAACAGCCTCGTCAGATTAGACAGACCTGATACTTCGGGCTTCAAATATAGACAAATATGGAACGCAAGTCCGGTCCATTCATCCGATGAACGCTATTTCAATCAACCAGCAGGAACCCATCTGTGCCCTGGCTACCGCTTCGGGTGTGGGGGCTATCGCCGTCGTCCGGATTTCCGGAGAAGGGGCCATTGACCTCACAAACCGCTATTTCCGGGGAAAGGATTTGACTACAGTGGAAAGTCACACGGTGCATTTCGGCACGATTCGCCAGGAAGGTACCCTCATTGACGAAGTGCTGGTTACGGTCTTCCGTGCGCCACGATCTTTTACCCGGGAAGATGCCGTAGAAATCGCCTGCCATGGCTCCGACTACATTGTCCGGCAGATTCTGAAGGTACTTGTCAAAGGAGGAGCGCGCATTGCCCGACCGGGCGAATTTACCCAACGGGCTTTTCTGAACGGCCAGTTCGATCTGGTGCAGGCCGAAGCCGTGGCCGACCTCATCGCGGCCGACTCGGAAGTAAGCCACCGGACGGCCTTGACGCAACTGCGGGGCGGTTTCTCGAAAAAATTACAGGCGTTACGGGAAGAGCTGATTCATTTTGCCTCACTGGTGGAGCTGGAATTGGATTTCGGCGAAGAAGACGTAGAGTTTGCCCAGCGGGATGATCTGCGTACGCTTATCCAAAATTTGCAAGGTACCATTCACCCACTCATCGAGTCGTTCGACTACGGCAATGCCCTCAAAGATGGGGTACCTGTAGCGATCATTGGTTCCCCCAACGTGGGCAAATCCACCTTACTCAACGCCCTGCTCAACGAAGAAAAAGCCATCGTGACGGCAATCGCCGGGACTACCCGCGATGTGATCGAAGACACATTGGTATTGGAAGGCCTGAAATTCCGCTTTATCGACACTGCCGGAATCCGCGAAACCCAGGATGTAGTCGAATCGCTGGGCATCGAACGCTCGCGCCGGGCGATGGAAAAGGCCGACGTGGTATTGATGCTGTACGATAGCGAAGAAACCCTGCGGGAGGTAGAAGTACTGGCACAGGGACTGCCGGCCGATAAGAAGGTTATTTGGGTGAGGAATAAAGTGGATCTTTTGGAAAACCAGATTCCTTCCCCTCCCCATGCCGTGCCTATCTCCGCCCACACCCACCTGCACCTTGACACTCTTAAAGCCGCCATCGTCAGCCAGGTTCAGAGCCAGGCCGGCACGGATACCGTCGTGACCAATCTCCGCCATTATGAACATCTGGTCAAAACTTCGGCGGCCCTGGACGAGGTGCTGCAAGGCCTCGATGCGGGCATCACGGGTGATTTCCTGGCGCAGGACATCCGACTGGCCCTCTACCATTTGGGCGAAATCACAGGCACCATCGTCTCGGATGACCTTTTGGCTAATATTTTCAGTAAATTCTGTATCGGGAAGTAATAATCCTTAACCCTTTCTACTCATGAAAAAACACCTTCTTTTCGCATTGCTCATGCTGGTTTTCGTGGGCGCAGCTCCAAAGAAAATCAGCTGGGTAGCCATCGGCGACTCCATTACCTACCTCAACGACCACCCCGACGAAACAGGCAACCGCCTGACCAAGGGGTACCTTACCCAGATTTCTGAACATTTCCCCCGCGTGGAATACATCAATCAAGGACATAATGGCTGGACCGCCATTAAGATTGCCGAAAGTCTGGATAAGCTCGGGTTGGTAAAAGCCGATGTGTATACTGTTTTTCTGGGTACCAACGACTGGTGGCAGGGACGGCCATTGGGTACCTTGGCCGATTATGAGCAAAACACAGGCCCTTCCACCGTACATGGTGCCTTTCGACTGATTACGGATAAACTGAAACAGCTTAATCGAAAAGCCCGAATTATTCTCATTACGCCCATGCAGCGAGGTGATTTTGTGTATATCAACAACCCAAAAAACAACGCATACGGCTCCTACAAATCCAAAAAAGACCAAACCCTGGAGCAGTTTGCCAAGGCAGTGGTGGACATAGGCCGTTACGAAAAAATTCCGGTTGTAGACCTCTACCACGCCAGTGGCATGACGGTGGAAAATATGGTGAATTTCAAAAGATTAAAAGATCCCGCCACCGGCGAGTACCGGAATTACACCTACCCCGAATACACCACAATCCCGTTCGATCCCGAAAAGGACGAGTACCCCTATCCCGAAGCCGCCATCAATATGACCTACGACGGGCTTCATCCATCCAACAAGGGCAATGAAATCATCGCCCACCTGCTGGCCGACCAGTGGAAAGGACTCCGTTGGTAGTGGCGCAACCCGCCCTTCGCACTATGAACGAAAAACCATCCTTCGTATCCGAGGTTATGGAATGGGCCCAAACACTGCCCGTGGAGGAAATAAGTCTTTCGGAGTCATTTTCCAATCAGTGGGCTTTGCATATCCTGTCAAAAAACGAAACTGACTTAAGAGTAAATCTGCTGCCGCTCGTCGAAGAAAAAAAAACCTTGTCAAGTTCAGCGGAAACGGAAGGCAAACCGACGCTTCAGGTGACACTCTGGGAGGATATTTGGCATACCAAACGTTCCATCGTTCAGTCACGGATAAAGGCTCAATTGGGAATATCCGAGCGCATTCCCGCCCGCCTGACGCAGGCACGTCGCCTCGACCGACCCACGACGCTGGATTTCTTACAGGAAAATCATTTGCAGGATGCCGTTCTTTCTAAATTCAAATACGGGCTCTTTTTACCTAGCAAACACTTTCGGGTACTTCAAAACCCACCCGAAGCCGATGCGTTGCTGGTAGCAGTGGGTACCTTTGCCCGTCCGCGCCAGTTCGTGCGCGCAGGGCACCCTCATTATTCCTTTGAGCTGGTTCGGTATGCTAATCTGCTCAACACAACCGTCGTTGGAGGCCTCGACAAACTGCTGAGTCATTTTACCAAAGCGCACCAACCCGATGATGTGATGACCTACGCCGACCTGGAATGGTCGACCGGGCGTAGCTACCTTAAGCTGGGCTTTGTGCCGACGGGCGATACGCCCCCCCAGAGGTTCTGGATTAATCCACAGACGATGGAGCGATATTACCCGCATCGCCTGCCCGATGGTTTAAGTGAACAAACGGCCTCAGAACGGGGCTATATCCCTCTTTTTAATGCCGGAAGCCGTAAGTTTGTTAAAGTGATGAAGGTACCGCATCTGTAATCAGTGACTGCTTTCCATTAAAGTACCCTAACCCGACCTACCTTGATCATAATCCTCGGTCCCACCGCTTCCGGCAAAACCCGGCTGGCCGCCCAACTGGCTCATCGCGTTGATGGTGAAATCATCAGTGCCGACTCGCGGCAGGTGTACCGCGGCATGACAATCGGTACGGGAAAAGACTTGCAGGAATACGTGGTGAACGGGACAACAATCCCCTACCATCTGATTGATATTCAGGATGCCGGTGAAAAATATCATGTACACCAGTTTCGGCAGGATGTTTTTCAATTATTGCCCGAAATACGAAAACGGGGCAAGGTACCCCTCCTGTGCGGCGGCACGGGGCTGTACATTCAAGCACTCTTGCAGGGACATCAGTTTACCGAAATCCCGATCAACGAGCCGCTGAGGGAAGAATTGGAGGCTCTTTCCCACGATGAGCTTTTAGTTATATTCCACGAAGTACCTTCCGCGTATTCAGGATTGGCCGATACCTCCACGCGCAAGCGTACGATAAGGGCCATCGAAATCGCTACCTACCTGTGCGCTAATCCTGACTATGCCTTTCCAGAAATCGCCGTACCCGATTTCCAGGTCTTTGGGTTGAATCCGCCCGTAGAAATCAGGCGACAACGCATCAGTCGGCGATTACACGAGCGCTTGCAAAACGGACTAGTGGACGAAGTCCAGGGACTATTGAATCGGGGAATTTTGCCCGAAATCCTGATTTATTACGGATTGGAGTATAAATTTGTTACCCAATACCTCTTTGGCGAACTCCCGTACGATACCATGGTACAACGGCTCGAAACCGAAATTCACCGCTTTGCCAAGCGGCAGATGACCTACTTTCGTAAAATGGAGCGGGATGGCATCGTAATTCACTGGCTCGATAGCCACGCCACTACTGAACAGTGGGTTGAAGCCATCGTTTCCCACATATAAAAACGCATTACCTGAATGTCTAGAAACCTTACAACCACCTCACTTTTAGTAATACTGGGGATCACCGATGCCTTCCTCCTCTCCCACCCCAATCTCATCGGCCGCATCGGAATTTTTATTTTCAAACACGACTATATCAAAACTTTCCCCCGGGCGCTGGCTACGGTATTTCTGGTGCTGGGCATTTCCTTATTCCTGTGTGAAGTCATCCGCCGGGGTACTTCGCCCCGCGCGGCGTTGGGTTGGTACCTGATGCTGCTCGTGTTGGGCATGGCATTGTTTGCCCATGTGTACGTGACATTTTCTTCGTTTTCCTACGGGCTTACCGGTAAGGCTTTCATCTACGGAGCCCATCTGTTGCCCGTTCTGATGACCGGCCTTTTCGGTCGGTACCTTATCACTGCCCTTTTTCAGGCAAAAAAACAAACCGAATTATGATTGCCCGGTTCTGTTTTTGGCTCGCTGCTGGTCTTCTGACTTTCACGTCCCTCCATGCGCAAAGTTCCTATCTCCTGCGCCCCGACCGGGTGTTCGACGGTGAAAGCATGCATGAGAATTGGTCGGTTTGGGTAAAAGGCGAACGGATTGTGGCTGTAGGCAATGCGACTGATTTTCCGGCTGAAGTCAGCCAGGCAGAAGTGGTAGTCCTAGCGGGAATGACGCTCCTGCCGGGACTCATCGAAGGACACTCGCACCTTTTTCTCCATCCTTACAATGAAACGCCCTGGGACGATCAGGTACTCAAGGAATCCCGCGCTTACCGCACCGCCCGAGCTGTAAAACACGCCGAACTAACGCTGTTAGCTGGTTTTACAACGGTCAGGGACCTGGGCACAGAAGGCGCTGAATACGACGACGTAGGCTTAAAAAAAGCTATTAATGAGGGGATTATTCCCGGCCCACGCATGATCGTGGCTACGCGTGCCCTGGTCGCTACAGGTAGCTATGGTCCCACAGGGTTTGGTGCTGATGTGGCCGTTCCACAGGGCGCCGAAGAAGCCGATGGCCACGATGGCCTCATTCGGGCGGTACGTACGCAGATTGGAAAAGGGGCTGATCTGATTAAAATTTATGCTGATTACCGATGGGGGCCTTCGGGAGAAACTCGTCCTACTTACAGTGAAGACGAAATCCGGCTGATCGTAGAGACGGCCCGGAGCAGCGGCCGCCCCGTGGTGGCCCACGCTTCCACCGCTGAAGGAATGCGCCGGGCCATCCAGGCGGGCGTCGAAACTATTGAGCACGGCAATGGGGGTACCCTTGAGATTTGGAAGTTGATGAAGGACAAAAACGTAGCCCTGTGTCCTACCCTGGCGGCGGGTGATGCAATCAGCCAGTATCGGGGCTGGAAAAAAGGTCAGGATCCCGAACCGGAGCGGATCACGCAGAAAAAAAATAATTTCAAACAGGCACTGTCTGCTGGTGTAACGATGGTGATGGGAGGCGATGTGGGTGTGTATGCACATGGGACCAACGCCCGCGAGATGGAACTCATGGTGGAGTATGGCATGAAACCCCTGGACGTGCTCAAAGCTGCCACATCGGGCAATGCCCGTATCTTCCACCAGGAGCAGCAGATTGGCTCGGTGAAGAGCGGGCTGCTGGCCGACCTAGTTGCGGTACGGGGGAATCCTGCTGCGGTAATACAGGATCTACAGAAGGTCGCCTGGGTAATGAAGGGGGGTAAAATATATAAAACCCCCTGATGAAACCGCCTACGCCCGGGATAAAAGCCCTGGAACAGGCAACAAAGTACATGTGGGCATAGATAGTCCAAATATTTTTTTGGATATTGCGAACTAGACTAAATTCTGATTTGACGGTCAAATACGCGCCCGAAGAAGCGATAAACTGATTCGTTGGAAAATAAGTTATTATCATAAAACCCGGGAATATCTCACTAAATCCCTCTTTACTCTACCCTAATATTTTTTAAGTACCCCTAATTTATCTGATGAAACCTATGTCACAATCCGCCGAATTGACCATTGAGGGTCAACAGTATCAATTTCCGGTCATTGAAGGAAGCGAACACGAAAAGGCCATAGACATTGGCAAGTTACGCGACAAAACGGGCTACATCACCATTGACAACGGTTTCAAAAACACGGGTTCGACCACCAGCGCCATCACATTTCTCGATGGTGAAGAAGGCATTTTGCGATACAGGGGCTATTCTATTGAAGATCTGGCCGAAAAAGCATCTTTCCTGGAAGTATCGTACCTGTTGATCTACGGTGATTTACCGACGAAGGAGCAATACGAAGTATTCGAACACGAAGTACGCACGCATACTCTGGTGAACGAGGACATGCGGAAGATCTTCGAGGGTTTTCCTGTCAATGCCCACCCTATGGGGGTACTTTCGTCGCTTGTAAGCGCCATGAGTGCTTTTTACCCCGATTCCTACGACTCCAACGCCCCGGCCGACACGGAACTGCACATCATCCGGCTAATGGCCAAAATGCCAACCATTGTTACCTGGTCGTACAAAAAATCCCAAGGGCATCCGGTTAACTATCCCAATAACGAGCTCGATTACTGTTCCAATTTCCTGAACATGATGTTTTCGCTGCCCGTGGAGAAATATGAGGTCGATCCCGTTGTCGCCCGGGCTTTGAACAAGCTTCTGATTCTCCATGCTGACCATGAGCAGAATTGCTCTACCTCTACAGTTAGGCTTGTAGGTTCTTCGCATGCCAATATTTACTCGTCCATTTCCGCAGGAATCGGCGCCTTGTGGGGGCCTCTGCACGGTGGTGCCAACCAGGAGGTGATTGAAATGCTGGAAGCCATTAAAGCCGATGGTGGCGATACCCAGAAGTACATCGATATGGCGAAGGACAAGTCGAGTGGATTCCGTCTGTTTGGTTTCGGGCACCGCGTGTACAAGAATTTTGACCCCCGGGCCCGGATCATCAAGAAAGCTGCCGACGACGTCCTCAGCAAACTGGGCGTGAATGATCCCGTACTGGAAATAGCCAAAACTCTGGAGAAGGCAGCTCTGGAAGATGAATATTTCGTCTCGCGCAAGCTCTATCCGAACGTAGATTTCTATTCCGGCATAATTTACCGGGCTCTGGGTATACCTACCAATATGTTCACGGTCATGTTTGCCATTGGCCGCTTGCCAGGCTGGATTGCCCAATGGAAAGAAATGCGGGAAAACAAAGAACCGATCGGCCGACCCCGGCAAATTTATACTGGTCCTACCCACCGCGAATTTGTGGCTCTGGATCAGCGGTAGTAGTTATTTTATATTTACCTATATAGTATTGTCACAAGGCACCGCCCGACCTTTCGGCGCGGTGCTTTTTTATAAAGCTCATGGAAGAAAAAGAACTCAAATTATCCCTGTCCGACTGGCTGGCTATCGAACGTACCCGTTTAGCCAACGAACGTACTTTCCTGGCGTATTTCCGCACGGCTTTGGCAATGCTAGCCGGAGGCGTTACTCTGGTCCGGCTCGATGCCTTTCGGGATATTCGCTGGTTGGGGTATATTTTACTGGTGCTGGCCCCGCTGGTTTTTATTACCGGACTTTGGCGGATGGTTTCGGTCAGGCGTAAAATTGAAAAACGATACTACAAGAGCGAATGAAGTCAAATAACTTTTCGATTCAACTGTGTGGCAGGATTACTGGGTACCTTAACGAAGTGAGATCGCGACAGAATGATCGCACGAGCTTGCTCGCATCATCGCTTGTATTGAATCTTTAAGACTTGTGTTATTTGAGTAATATAGCCACTTTGTACCTCACATTTTTCACTAGCTTTGAAGGAACTGATGAAACGGACGATTCTCTTGCTGCTGACCTGTATGGCATGCTCTAAGCGTCACACAATAAAGGCTTCTATGAATGATGCTCGTTGGTATGGCACTGGTGAAGCCATTGAAATTCATACGAAAGAGAACATGACATGCTCGACTGATCGGTTCAGCCTCATAGCCCGGACCGATGGGCCATTCAGTAAACAGGATTCGAGTGTAACACAAATTCTAAGCTTTTATCACATACCTTTAGAAAAAGGTACCTATGACCTGGCCTTACCCGATACCTGCCTGCCCGTCAAAATAGCCAGGTCGACAACCACTTTTACGGTCAGCAGAGCTTCCTTCCATGTACTGGACACGCAAACTAGGAAACTTCAAAGGTATTACGAGTTCACTGACGGCGATCAGGGTTGGGTGAAGGTAATGAAACTGAACCGTACGGCGGGGAAAATAAAGGGTCGGTTCGAAGTATCTTTGACAGGAATAAAAGGACAGAAGATTCGCTTTAAAAGAGGGAAATTTAACAGCCTTTTGAGAACTCAATAAGGTAAATCGCGCGTAAGAAATAAAACTGTGATCGCGACAGGATTCGAACCTGTGACCGTCTGCTTAGAAGGCAGATGCTCTATCCAGCTGAGCTACGCGACCAATGAAAACAAAAAGACAGCCATTGAGTAGCTGTCTGATTCTTATTGTCAGGGAGACAGGATTCGAACGGCAGCGGCCGACCGTCTGCGGCCCTCTGGTCCCAAACCAGATACCCTAATTACTTGTCTTTGTTGTCGGGGAGACAGGATTCGAACCTGCGACCCTCTGGTCCCAAACCAGATGCGCTACCGGGCTGCGCCACTCCCCGAGACCAATGTTATTCAATAGTATGCGGAGAGAGCGGGATTCGAACCCGCGGTACCCTTACGAGTACGGCAGTTTAGCAAACTACTGGTTTCAGCCACTCACCCATCTCTCCGGCTATTGGGTCACAAATATAGAGGGTTGGAAACGATTAATACAAACAATCCTGCAAAAAACTTTGTCTGTAGAACGGATTGCCTATTTTTGAGGCACTTTCTCGTTTCGTAACCCTCTTGCAATGAATTGGAATTATCCGTTCGGGACCACTGAATTTGTCTTCTCTCTCCTCTTTGTCGGGGCTTACGCGGCCTTCTTTGTACGTACTATCCGGGTGGCCAGGCGGCTGAAGACCACCACCCGCTCGCTCATCATCAAGCTTTTCATCCGTACTATTGCCTTCGTACTTCTCTTGATTTCGCTATTAGGGCCCTCCTTTGGCGAAGCCGAGCGGGATCTGCAATCCCAAGGCAAAGACATTTACCTGCTGGTTGATCTTTCCAAATCCATGGATGCCAATGATGTATCACCTACCCGGCTGGAAAAAGTCAAATTCGAGATCAACCATTTTCTGGACGCAATGGCCAACAATCGTATTGGGTTGATCGTATTTTCCAATGAGGCCTATACCCAATCGCCTCTGACCTACGACCGGGCTGCCATGAATCTCTATGTGCAATCGTTGCAAACCGACCTGTTACCCGGCAGCGGCACCAACTTGTGCAGCTCACTCGAACTGGCCTATCTGAAAGTAAGCCAGGACGAGGCGGCGGCTGACAAGTCGAAAATCATGGTTCTTTTTACGGATGCCGAAAAGAAAGCCGACTGCAGTGCATCACTTTTCAACAACTTCCGTCGCTTCGGCATCCGGTTGTTCGTCATTGGGGTAGGTACCCCGGAAGGAAGTTTTATCCGTACCCAGAATTCGGTTCTGAAGGATGAGGACGGAGAATCGGTGATCAGTAAATTGCAGGAAGATGTGATCAAGAATCTGGTTCAGCAAACTCAGGGACAAGGCTACAGGATCGACAACAAACAGAATGAATTGAGCAGTGTCATCCATGACATCAATTCGATCGAGGGGCAGGTGATCGATCGCCGCCGGGTCACCGTAGCCAGCAACAAGTATTACTATTTTTTGATCATTGCCCTGGGATTATTGGTTCTGGATTTATTAATCACGGTCAGAACGTTCCGACTCTGACCCGTGATTCGTACTTTTGGGAGCTTCAAGGTGGCGCACTATGACCTATTTCTTGCTTAATCTTTTGTTGTGGATTTGGGACAACCGCTCTTTCGATGCGATTAGCCAGGCTAACCGCCATAAGACGGAGGCTGAAACTGCTTTTCTGAATAAAGACTTTCGACAGGCCGCTCACCTCTACGAACAGATAACGAACGGATCGCTTTTCGCCGAACCCGCCAGCCGGTTGTATCTTGCCCACTCTTACTTCTATCTGGATAGTCTTGATAAAGCTCGCTCCCAGTATAAACTTCTGGTGAATGTGCAGGATGATGAGGTTGCCTCGAAAGCCAATACCCAACTGGCTGTTTTGTCTACGATGCGCGATCGGGACACACTCGAAGCCTTAAACTACCTCAAGGTAGCCCTCCGCCAGTCCCCGGATAACAGAAAGGCACGCTATAATTATGAACTCCTGAAAAAAACATTTTCTGGCCGAGCCTCTTCCCCTGACACGCCCCCCGTGGAACAACCGGCTCCTACCCCGGCCCCGCCGGTGGCTCCCTCAGCCCAACGGGAACTCGAATTGGCCCAGGAGCGCGAAGAAATGCTACAGAATCTGCGGAGGCTTCACATGTCGGAAGATCAGGCCCGCTCGATCCTGGATGCTATGAAAACCAACGAAGCCCAGTACATTTACCAGTTGAGGCGGCGACAGTACTATGATCAGTCGGAGCGCAGCAAGATTATCGAATGGTAACCTCAACCACCTACCCCTTTTGTTTCTTATTCTATCGTAATTTATGAACGTTATTCAGCAGACCAACTACAATTTCCCCAATCAGCTGGGATTTTACCGGGGTAAAGTCCGTGATGTATATTCCTTTAAAGACCGGCTCGTCATGGTAGCAACCGACCGTATTTCAGCGTTCGACGTGATCCTGCCACGAGCCATCCCGTATAAGGGACAGGTGCTGAACCAAATCGCCGCGTACTTTTTGAAAGCCACTGCCGATGTGGTACCCAACTGGCTGCTGGATGTACCCGACCCCAATGTGGGGGTGGGTGTGCGCTGCGTACCTTACGCCGTAGAGATGGTAGTGAGGGGGTACCTGGCCGGACACGCCTGGCGTGAGTACCGTGCCGGTGAGCGAGTGGTGTGCGGTGTGGCCCTGCCCGAAGGGCTGAAAGAAAACGACCGGCTGCCCCAACCCATCATTACGCCCACTACCAAGGCCCATGAAGGCCACGATGAAGATATTTCGCGAGAGGCTATTCTGGAAAGGGGCATCGTACCCTCCGACGAATACGCCCAACTCGAAGCTTATTCCCTGGCGTTGTTTCAGCGGGGTACCGATATGGCTGCCGACCAAGGTTTGATTCTGGTAGACACCAAGTACGAATTTGGGAAACGGGATGAGACTATTTACCTGATCGATGAAATCCATACGCCCGACTCATCGCGCTATTTCTATGCGGACACCTACCCGGCCAATCAGGCGGCGGGCTTGCCCCAAAAGCAGTTATCCAAGGAATTTGTGCGGGAGTGGTTGATCGAAAACGGTTTCCAGGGTAAGGAAGGGCAACAGATTCCTCACATGGATGATCCTTGGGTCAATCAGATCAGCGAACGGTATATTGAGTTGTATGAAAAAGTGACCGGAATGCTTTTTGACAAAGGAAACACATTGGATATTTTGAACAGAATTGAGAAAAATATTCTGCGTTCGTTATCTTCGTAGTTAGGGGAAGTAAAACTTTTTGCGTTCCCCGGCTTGACTTATTGCCTGAATTGTCACCCATACATCTACTTAAACGATGGATTACAAAATAGATCGAAGCGAGAAATACGCTGTCATTACCCTGGAGGAAACCCATTTTACCGACGAGCTGCCTGCCTTGTTCGAAGCCAAGGCCCGGGAACTTCTCCGGGAAGATTACCATAATCTGATTGTAGTCATGAATAAGGCCACCGATATTGACTCGGCGGGTATCATGACCCTGCGAAAACTCGTAAGACTGTGCACCACAGGCCTGGGAACGCTGGTGGTAGCTACCCAAAACGATGACTTCACCGATCTTCTGGAAGATTCCAACATCGCTGACCTGTTGGTATTACCTACCCTGGAAGAGGCTATCGATGCAGTGTTCATGCACGATTTGGAAAATGAATTCGGGATGGGCGATGATGACTATGACGATGATGACTACGAGGGAATCAGTGAAATGAAGGAACCCTGACGGACCGGGTTTTGATATACTCTACCTAACCATCAGAGACACATATTCATTTTATTGTTCTTAGAATCAACCTATAACCAACTACTTACCCTTTGCGAATTACCATTCTTGGTTCCGGTTCGGCCACTCCTACGCTGCATTCCCATCCTTCGGCTCAGGTCATCCAGCTCGGAAGTGAGTATTACCTGATCGATTGTGGTGAGGGTACCCAGTATCGACTCCTGGAAATGCGCATTCGCCCCGGTCGCTTAAAGGGCATTTTCATTACCCACCTACATGGCGACCACTACTTTGGGCTGTTTGGCCTTCTGACCAGTTTGAGCCTTAGCCAGCGGTCCGAAGCGTTGTATCTGTTTGGCCCCCGGGGGCTCAACGACGTACTGACCGAGGTATTCCGGCAGTCGGATACCCGACTCTCCTACCCCCTGCATTTTCACGAAATTGATGCTCAACATCCCGGGCTAATTTACGAGACAGACGCTTTTAGCGTGAGTACCGTTCCCCTGCGTCACCGTATCCCCTGCACAGGTTTTGTGTTCCGGGAAAAGCCCGGCTTAAGAAACCTCTTAAAAGATAAAATTTCTCCGGATATGACCTATGACCAGTTGCGCGCTTTAAAGGAAGGAAAAGATGTACTCGGTGAACAGGGAAAAGTATTGTACAAACATCAGGATTATACCCTTTCTCCGCGAGCGGCCAGCTCGTACGCCTACTGCTCCGATACCGTTTTTCGGCCCGAGCTTGTCTCCTACCTGCGCAACGTCACCTGCCTGTATCACGAAGCGACGTTTCTGGATGAGCAGGCCGAGCGAGCCAAAAAAACTTTCCATTCTACCGCAAGTCAGGCAGCCCTACTAGCTCGGGAAGCCCAGGTTGGTCACCTACTCATAGGACACTTATCTTCCCGCTACCCCGATGCCTGTGCCTCACTCGAAGAGGCCCGGGCTGTCTTTCCTCCAACTACCGTGGCCGTTGAAGGCCAGACTTACGAAATACCCTTCACCCGGGGTTGAATCCATCCAATCTTTCCCGAAAATTCATTTTCATTTTACTGATTTTGCAAAAATTAGTAGGAATCCTTAAGGCTTTATCAATATTTAAGGATATAGTAGGAATTAATTAGCAACTTTCTACTACACCTATATTATTTTGCTTTTAGGGCCTTTAACCAAATATTTTTTATTATTATCTTGCATCAATTTGCTTCATCACCGCTCTGGAATTCTTATTCACCCTACATTCAATTGGCTCCTCAAGCCATCCTTTTTTTTCAAATTTGTAATTAGTTATACAAAATATACATGGAAGAAAATATGTCAGAACTGCCCGGCCTCTATCGTCCCGAATTCGAACATGACGCTTGTGGGATCGGTTTCCGGGCACATATGAAAGGACGAAAGTCTCACCAGATTGTAGCCGATGCCATCCACATGCTCGAGCGTATGGACCATCGGGGTGCCTGTGGTTGTGATCCCAATACGGGCGACGGGGCGGGCCTGCTGCTGCAAATTCCCCATGAATTTTTTGTGGAGGAATGTCTTAAGCTGGGTTTCCAACTACCCGACGCCGGAGAGTATGGCGTCGGTATGATTTTCTTTCCGCAGGATGAGGAAATCCGGGAGGAATGCCGGGGTATCCTGAACCGTAAGATCAAGAAACTAGGCATGACGTTGTTGGGCTACCGTAAGGTACCTACCCTCCACGATACACTGGGCGAGGGTTCCCTTTCGGTAGAGCCGCACGTTGAGCAACTATTTGTCAAACAGCCCGACCTGATCGAGGATGATCTGGCCTTTGAACGTAAGCTGTTCATTATGCGGCAGGCGGCCAGTAAGCTGATCGGGGGTGTTAAGGGAGCCAAAGAGCACTTTTATTTCTCATCCCTTTCGAGCCGTACCATATCCTATAAAGGGCAGCTTACGACCAATCAACTGAAATACTACTTCCCCGATCTGGACAACGAATCGGTTGTGTCGGCCTTTGCCATCGTCCACTCGCGTTTTTCCACCAATACTTTTCCTTCCTGGAAACTGGCGCAGCCTTTCCGCTACATTGCCCACAATGGAGAAATCAATACCGTAAAAGGTAATGTGAACTGGATTCGGGCCGGTGAAAAATCCTTCGAATCAGAATACTTCACGAAGGAAGAAATGGAAATGCTGCTGCCGATTTGTGACGCCAAGCAGTCTGACTCGGCCAACCTTGATAACGCCATCGAGCTCCTGTACCTGTCGGGACGTTCCCTGCCGCACGTCATGATGATGCTGATTCCCGAAGCCTGGGATGGCAACGAACAGATGGACCCCGTCCGTCGGGCTTTTTACGAATACCACGCAGCCATTATGGAGCCCTGGGATGGCCCGGCGTCTATTTCCTTTACCGATGGCAAAATTGTGGGAGCTACCCTGGATCGCAACGGCCTGCGTCCGTCGCGCTACTGGGTACTCAACGACGACACCGTCATCATGGCCTCCGAGGCCGGGGTACTTGAAGTAGATCAGGCCAAGGTGGTGAAGAAAGGCCGCCTGCAACCGGGTCGCATGTTTGTTGTGGATATGGAAGAGGGACGTATCATTCCTGATGAAGAACTGAAAGCCGAAATCTGCGCCCGGCAGCCCTACCAGGAATGGCTGGACGAGTACAAACTGCACGTCGATGATCTGGACATGCCAATCCGGATGTACCGTAACTACGACGATAACGCCTTGCTTAAGCGGCAGATGGCCTTCGGATTTTCGTCCGAAGACTTGCGGATGATTCTGGCCCCAATGGCCCAAACGGGTAAGGAAGCAATCGGCTCCATGGGTACCGACGTACCTCTAGCTGTACTTTCGGAGCAGAGCCAGCATTTGTCCAACTACTTTAAGCAATTGTTCGCGCAGGTAACGAATCCACCGATTGACTCCATCCGGGAACGCTCCATCATGTCGTTGATTGGCTTTGTGGGCGCTACCGAAAACATCCTGACCGAAACCCCCTGGCACTGCCGGCAGATCGAACTACCCCATCCGGTGCTGACCGTACAGGAATTCGATAAGCTACGCTTTGTGGATAAAAACCACTTCCAGGCCAAAACGATCAACACCTACTTCCGCTCCGATCAGGGCGGCAAAGGCATGGAGCGGGCGCTGGAGCGCATCAGGCAGTACGCCGAGGATGCCATCGAAGACGGCTTCGAGATTATCATCCTCTCCGACCGCGCCATTGACTCCGATCACGCGCCGGTACCTTCATTGCTGGTGACGGCCGCCGTACATCATCACCTGATTCGCAAGGGCTTACGGGGCAAAGTGGGTATTCTGGTCGAAGCTGGAGATATTTGGGAAACCCATCACTTCGCTACCCTGCTGGGTTACGGAGCGGCAGCCATTTGTCCGTACATGGCTTTTGAATCCTTGTCATTCATGAACCGTACCAAGCGGATCGAAGGCGACTACACCGACGAAAAACTCTATACCAATTACATCAAAGCTGTCAATAAAGAACTGCTCAAGATATTCTCGAAAATGGGAATATCCACGCTCCAATCGTATCAGGGCGCGCAGATATTTGAGTGCCTGGGTTTAAATAAAGAGGTGATCGACCAGTACTTTCCCGGTACCATCTCCCGTATCGGGGGAATGGGAATTGGTGAAATAGCCCGTGAGGTGCTGGTACGTCACAAGGTAGCGTACCCTGAAACGCCCCAATTGAATCCGCATCTGGAAGTAGGGGGCTTTTATCAGTGGAAGCAGCGGGGCGAATCGCACCTTTTCAATCCGCAGACAGTGCACCTGCTCCAGCAAAGTACCAAAGCTAACGATTACGGTCTTTTCAAGAAGTACTCAAAATTGATTGACGACCAGAGCCAGAAGGCCATGACACTCCGGGGTTTGATGCAATTCAAGAAAGGTACCCCCATCCCCATTGAGGAGGTCGAGTCGGTGGAGAATATCTTCAAGCGTTTTGCCACAGGGGCCATGTCGTTCGGTTCCATATCGTGGGAGGCGCACACTACGCTGGCTATCGCCATGAACCGGATTGGCGGCAAATCCAACTCCGGTGAGGGTGGCGAGGACGAGTTACGCTTTAAAAAGCTTCAGAACGGCGACAGCATGAACTCCTCCATCAAGCAGGTAGCTTCGGGTCGCTTTGGGGTAACCAGTCATTATTTGAGTAATGCGCAGGAACTGCAGATCAAAATGGCACAAGGTGCCAAGCCCGGAGAGGGCGGGCAGCTACCCGGCCACAAGGTCGACGACTGGATAGGTCGCACGCGTCATTCGACTCCCGGCGTGGGGCTCATTTCTCCGCCGCCGCACCACGACATCTACTCCATCGAGGACTTGGCGCAGTTGATTTTTGATCTGAAAAATGCCAACCGCAAGGCTCGGATCAGCGTCAAGTTGGTGTCTGAAGCCGGGGTAGGTACTGTAGCCACGGGCGTAGCCAAAGCACACGCCGACCATATTCTGATCGCGGGCTATGACGGTGGTACGGGTGCCTCGCCGCTCAGTTCCATCCGGCATGCCGGGCTACCCTGGGAACTGGGCCTGGCCGAAACGCATCAGACGTTGGTAAAAAACAAGCTGCGGGGCAGAGTCACCATACAGGCCGACGGGCAAATCCGCACCGGTCGCGACATGGCCATTGCCGCCATGTTGGGAGCCGAAGAATGGGGCGTAGCTACCGCAGCCCTGGTGGCAGCAGGCTGCATCATGATGCGCAAGTGTCACCTGAATACCTGTCCGGTGGGGGTAGCTACCCAACGCCAGGAATTGCGCGCACTCTTTACGGGTAAGCCCGAGCATGTGGTGAATATGTTTTATTTCATGGCCACTGAAATGCGCGAAGTCATGGCGCAGTTGGGCTTCCGTACCGTAAATGATATGATTGGTCAGGTGCAGTACCTTGAAATGCGGCCCGATCTTAAGCACTGGAAATACAAGAACTTAAAGTTCGACGCCATTCTGTACAAGGAAGACTCCGGGCTGGACGTAGCACAGTTCAAGCAGGAAGAGCAGGATCACGGAATCGATAGCATCCTGGATCATGATTTGATCAAAGCGGCCCAACCCGCGCTGGAGAATTCCGAGGAAGTATACGGAGAGTTTCCGATCATCAACCTCAACCGCGCGGTGGGTACCATGCTTTCCAACGAGATTTCAAAAAAATATGGAGGAGCCGGCCTGCCAACGGGTACCATCCACTACAAATTCCGGGGTACCGCCGGGCAAAGTTTCGGCGCTTTCAACACAGCGGGTATCCGGCTGGAACTGGAAGGCGATGCCAACGACTACTTCGGTAAAGGCTTGTGCGGCGCCGAACTGATTACCTACCCCGACCGCGACGCCAAGTTCAAGCCCGAAGACAATATTATTATTGGTAACGTAGCCTTTTACGGAGCTACTTCGGGCGAAGCCTACATCCGTGGTACCGCCGGAGAACGCTTCTGTGTACGCAATTCGGGCGCAAAAGTAGTGGTGGAAGGTACCGGCGACCATGGTTGCGAGTACATGACGGGGGGCGTAGCGGTTATTCTGGGAGAAACCGGACAAAATTTCGCCGCCGGTATGTCGGGGGAGTAGCTTACGTTTGGGACAAGGCGGGCAATTTCAATGAAAAAGTGAATCTTGAAATGGTAACCGTCAATGCCCTGAATGCTGAGGACGAAGGAATTTTGCGCCAATACGTGGATAAGCATTTCCAGTACACGACCAGCAATGTAGCTTTCCAGATCACTCAAAACTGGAATGAGGTCGTGAAGCAATTTGTCAAGGTACTACCTACTGATTTCAAACTAGCGCTCGAAAGCCGGGGCATCAGCTTATCTCAGCAAATTGCCGACAAGAGCGTGGTGTATCAGGACATCGTAATTGACGTAAATTAATTTCTGAATGAGATGAAAAAAACATTCTCTCATTCAATAAATCACTCATCGCACCGGCGACCCGGTCAAAAATAAATATGGGAAAACCCACAGGATTTTTAGAGTTTGATCGCGAATTACCCAAGAAGCGCCCCGTCGAAGAAAGGGTGCATGATTATAAGGAAATTGAAAGTGCCCACAGCGAGGATGATTCGCGCCAACAGGCCGCCCGCTGCATGGATTGTGGCATTCCTTTTTGCCACAACGGCTGCCCGCTGGGCAATATCATTCCCGAGTTCAACGATGCCGTTTATGACAACAACTGGGGGCTGGCCTACGAAATCTTGGCTTCCACCAATAACTATCCTGAGTTTACGGGCCGTATCTGCCCCGCACCCTGCGAGGCATCCTGCGTGCTGGGAATTAACAAACCGCCCGTGGCAATTGAATTCATCGAAAAATCCATTGCTGAAAAGGCCTTTGAAATGGATCTGGTAAAACCCCGTATCCCCAAAAAACGTACGGGTAAAACCGTGGCCGTGATCGGCTCCGGCCCGGCGGGTATGGCGGCTTCCTCCCAGTTGAATCAGGCCGGCCATACGGTGACGCTTTTCGAGCGGGCCGACCAGATCGGCGGACTGCTGCGCTACGGCATCCCCGATTTCAAACTGGAAAAACGGATCATCGATCGGCGTTTGGCGGTGATGGAACAGGAGGGTATCGAGTTCCGTACCAATGTGGAAATTGGAAAAACCATCAAAGCCGACGAGTTGCTCCGCGACTTCGACGCGATCGTGCTGGCTGTGGGCTCGACCGTCCCCCGCGACCTTAAAATCGAAGGACGTTCGTTGAAGGGGGTACATTTTGCCATGGAATTCCTGAGCCAGCAGAATAAGCGTGTGGCCAATCGGCCCGTTGAGAAAGATCATCAGGGGCAGGAATATGTCCACGAAGAGCTTTGGGCGACGGGCAAAAATGTGGTGGTGATCGGTGGCGGCGACACGGGTTCCGACTGCGTGGGTACCTCCAATCGCCACGGTGCCAAGTCCATCACCCAGATCGAACTACTGCCCATGCCCCCCCATGAGCGCGACACCTCCACCCCCTGGCCCAACTGGCCCATGATGCTGCGCACATCCACTTCCCACGAAGAAGGGGCCGACCGGAAATGGTCGCTTAACACCAAAGCTTTTGTGGGAGATGAGGAAGGTAATCTGAAAGCTCTCAAAATCGTGCAGCTCGACTGGCAGATGAATGCCGAAACAGGCCGACTGAGCATGCAGGAGGTACCTGGCACCGAACAGGAAATCCCCTGTGAACTGGCCCTGCTGGCGGCGGGTTTTCTGAATCCCCAGCAAGAGGGACTGCTCAATGACCTTGGTTTGGAATACGATGACCGGGGCAACATCAAAGCGAATAAATATCAGTCAACTACCAATGAGAAGGTGTTTGCCGCCGGAGATTGTCGCCGGGGTCAATCGCTGGTCGTATGGGCGATCAGCGAAGGCCGTGAAGCCGCCCGCGCGGTGGACGAGTACCTGATGGGTGAGTCATTTCTGGAAGCCAAGTCGGTTTCCATGCTGACTCCGCAGTTCGCCAATGTGTAGGTTTTCACAGCGCGGTCAACAGAAAAAGGGAAGGCATTCGTGCCTTCCCTTTTTCTGTTGACCAACATCTTTTATTACTAAACAGATTTCGTCAATACTTTCCAAAGAATGGATAATTACATCATTCCCTCCGGTACGCGCATCGGGCATGTACATTTGAAAGTTTCCGAGCTGTCCCGCTCGCTCCAATTTTACTGTGACTTGCTGGGATTTACGCTGATGGCAACCTACGGACCTGATGCGGCTTTCATCTCAGCAGGAGGCTATCACCACCACATCGGCTTGAATACCTGGCAAAGCAAGGGCGCTTCTCCCCCACCGCGCCGAAGTACCGGACTATTCCACACTGCCATTCTGTATCCCGAGCGTAAAGATTTGGCGACCGCCTACCGGCGGCTTCTCGATGCAGGGTACCCTTTGACAGGTACTGCCGACCATGGGGTATCCGAAGCGCTGTATCTCGATGATCCCGACCAGAATGGTGTAGAATTGTATTGGGACCGTCCCCGCGAAGTATGGCCGCTCCAGCCCGATGGCTCGATTCAGATGTACACGCGTCCTCTCAATCTGGAAGGCCTGCTACGGGAATTACTCTGATTCGGAATTTTCCGTCACGACCCGTACCGTCACAAGTAATTGTCCCACGTGACGCATAGTGTGTTCGGCGGCATGGACAAGCAGCCCCAGAACTGTAGAGGGTACCTGCGCCCGTCCTACCCCCCGAACCTTCGTGAGGGTACCTTCATTAGTATTTTCCAGCTGTTCGAGCGCAGTTTCTATTTGTTGATTAAAATGAGTTATCAGGAGTTCCACGGGTTGGTTTTGCTCGATTACTCTTCCCTCATTTGCTAAATTTTCGAGCTGAGTCTCCGACAGCATTTCGCCCCGCGCGTAAGTGAATAGCCGATCCAGTACTCCCGTCAAATGCTGCAAGTGAAATCGCACCGAAGCAAGGCCTGCGGGTTTGGTATCCAGCAAATCCGGATTAAAATCATCCATCAGCTCATCCACTTCCTCGCGCGCCTGCATCAGGGCGTGGGCCACGGGTTGTATAAGCGGCGGGATGCCGGGCAGTGGGCCACGAAGCCACACTTCCGGTTTTGTTGTCGTCTTTTTCATATTCTTCGGTTGCGGTCAAGTTCAGTTCAGGGAAGAGGTACCCATAAAAAAGCACCGTCCAAAGACAGTGCTCATTCTGATCGATCAGTAAACTATTTGGCTAGGATGCCAGTTCGGCGTCCAACGATATTTCGGCGTTCAGCAGTTTTGAGATCGGGCATCCGTCCTTCGCGCCTTCTACTAGTTCCTTGAATTGGTCTTCACCGATCTCGGGAATACGAGCTTTCAATACCAGATGGCTTTTTACGACTTCTCCCTTGGCAGGATCCAGCGAAACGGTACTTGTTACGTTCAATTCATCCGCGGTAAAGCCGGCCGCATTGAGGTCGAAGCTGAGTTTCATCGCAAAGCAACCCGCATGGGCGGCAGCAATCAATTCTTCGGGGTTAGTACCCTTACCTGATTCAAAACGGGTTTTATAGGAATATTGGGTATCGTCCAGGACGGTGCTTTGGGTAGTTACGGTACCTTTACCTTCTTTGCCGGTACCCTTCCAAACGGCGGTTGCATTTCTGTTAATCATTTCTGTAGTTTTATAATGGTTTATGCCTGTATAACGCCAAAGAGGGGGCTAGGGTTTCTTGAGATAGTCAGTTAATTCTCCAGACACGGGTCTTGAGCTAGGCCTGTCTGTAGCAATTCGAGGACAGTTTTTTTCCGGTTCGGGTCTTTTCGAATTCTGGTTTTTGACAAATAGCCATTAAACCCACAACCCGGATGGGGGTCAAACCAGCACTGAAATGTCAAACAAATGGTTATGACTGGTACAGTCTTTTCAACCCTCAATCTTTATTCCATTCACTCACTTATAAATTCTTCGATCGCCATGAAAAAAATCCTGTTATCCCTCGCATTATTAGCTTCTGTTTCGATGGTAAGTTGTACAGGACCCGCCGGACCCGAAGGTCTGGAAGGCTTACCTGGCCCGCAAGGCCCCAAAGGCGATCCCGGCGTCAATATCCTGGGCACTGCGTTCGACGTGACGGGTACCTTCAACACGGGGAACGACTACCGCATTTACTTTGAATTTCCGGTAGATAAAGTGGAGGTCTTCGAATCGGATGCCGTGCTGGTGTACCGCCAATGGGAAACCGTCCAGGACGGTAATCAGACACTTTCGGTCTGGCGTCCGCTTCCCCAAACGGTTTTTATGTCCAATGGAGCTCTACAATACAATTTCGACCATACTTTTGTGGATGTGAGCATGTTCATCGATACCCAGTTTGACCGCACCACGCTGGGATCGCAATGGACGGCCAACCAAAAATTCAGGGTCGTAGTCGTGCCCGCCGATTTTGCCAAGGCCGGGCGGTTAGGTAAACCCATCGACTTTAATAATTACGATGAAGTGAATGAACTACTTCAGCTCGACCAGCGAAGAATCGAGACCTATCAGGCAAAATAAGCCTGCAACAAGGTACCTATTTGTACAAAAAAGGCCCTGAAATGATTTCAGGGCCTTTTTTGTACAATTGATAATTTGGGGGCCAAGGGTTAAATCCTCAGGTAATTGAATTTAAATGCCTCAATTGACCAAAACCTCATCCATGAACACCCAGCCCTTCAAACCCTTTTGCGGATGCCAGGACGGGAGTCTGGCGATCGGTACTGCGACTACTTTAATAAAACGGATAGGGGTAGGCTGAAACGATACCTCGAAAAGTTTTTCCCCGTTATTAGGTTCTTTTTCACTAGGCATAGGGGGCTTTTGGGTACCTAGCAGCTTCAACTTATCTGATTCCATCCCACCCCATACTTCTAGCTTTACAGGTGGAAATATGGAAGCCCCTACGTTTTGTAGCATGCTCAGCGAGATTTTCTGAGCCGTAACCGGACGCTTGAACGACAGCAAGGCCGTCAGCGGCTCGTCCATGAAACCCGTCCATTTTCCATTCTTGAAATCTCCACCGCCCTTGACACCATCGGCCAGTACCTTGCCGTGGGTACCATTGTATTGGGGTGCGGGCGTCGTGAGCAGCAATACGCTGTCGGGACGGAAAGTATTACGGTAGAAAAAACGTTGCACCACATCGCTGCCGTACCAGCCGGGTTTATAAGCACGGGCTTTTAAGCGGGCATTATCCTTAATAGGTACCCCATTTTTATATATCGGAGAAGTAAGGCTGTCGGGTTCGGTATCATCCAGTGTATAGCGAATGACCGTCCCGGCAATCTGATGTTTGAGTTGAATCACCGTATCGCCAGACAGGATTTGGTCTTTGGTGACGATCTGCGGTGGGTTCAGTTTTAGCACCACTGTATCGCTCCGGTACCCCGACTCAAAGGTTATTCCTTTCAACTCCTTTCTTAACTGGATGAATTCTTCCGGCTTCACATCCGTATTCCACACGTAAAGCGAATTCAGGGCCGGGGCATTTTTCAAGGTACGAAGCTGGGCTACGTTTACGGGGGTACCCGTCAAGGAAAGCTGACGCAGGTGCGGCAGCTTGTTCAGTTCGCCTAAGGTACCCCCTGTGATGTCGGTAAAATTCAGGAGCAGTTTGCGCAAATTGGTGAACTGAGCGATCAACTTCAAATCTTCATCCTTCACGGGCATCTTGCTGGCATCCAGTTCCACAATCTGGTCTTTGATGAGTGTCAAATCCGTCAGGTCGGAACTTTTGAAAGCTGCCTCACTGAAAAAACTCACCGACAACGCGGGCGACCCGGCAGCCAGTGGGGTAATGACGCGGTAGTTGGTGTTCAACTCCCGAACTTTACTTGCATCGGCAGCGGCAAACTCGTAGGTTTCTTCCGCTTCGGATACCCCCAACCGCTCCGATGCGAAGCGAAACAGCGGATCATCGGCCGGAAATTCCACCACTTTGGCCGTAAAACTCGATCCACCCCGAATCCAGCTTTCCAGCACCTGAATTTCATCTTCGGACAACTGCACTTTTCCTCGCGGCGGCATGTGCTTTTTATCATCGAGGGGTAGGTGCGCACGCCGGAGCAACAGACCCAAATCGGCTTGAGTAGTATCCCAGGGTACCCCCTCTTTACCGCCCTTTGCCAATAACTCGGCGGTACTCATAATCAGTTCGCCCTTGGCTTTTTGCGGATTATGACAGCCCATGCATTTTTCTTTCAGGATAGGCTGCACTACGTGGGCAAACACCAGCGCGTCGTCCATCGCCACGGCCGGGGTACCTTGATCGGACATAATCGGAGCCAGCAGAAATTCTTCGCCGTGGGTGATATTGGCTCCCAAATGCCCCGCAAACAGCAGCACGACAATGGTACCCCCCGCCAGTAGCTTTGTAGGGAGCAGGTGAGTAGGCAGCCGGTTCCGGAAGCTATACCAACCGAAACTGATAAAAGCGGTAGCAATGCCCGTCCACTTATGCCAGAAAATAACGTCCTGTTCGTACCCGGTTTCCTGTGAAAGCAAAAGCCCAAGCAAAGCCGTGAACGTAGCGGTGAAAGCGCCCAACAGCAGCACATCGTCGGCCCACATCGGAAGGGCTTCGCCCTTTTTTGGCCGGGGTGCCACGATAACCCCAAACCCGTACAAGATGAGAACCGTAATGGGAAAGTGTAAAAACAGCGGATGCATCCGCCCCGCGACCTGCAGCCAGCCGGGTACCTGCAGTTGATTTTCAAAAACCAGCAAAAACGCCAGCAGGCAAACCAAAAAGAAGGTAGTATTATAAACGAGGGTTCTGAGGCGGGGCATGTAAAGCGTAGGACTGGTAGCTTTCTAAAAAAAGCCAATAACCATTGGCTAAAAAAATACTTAAACAATTCGTTACGCAATGATCCCCTTCACCACTTTTCCGGCCACATCGGTGAGGCGGTAGCGGCGGCCCAGGTGCTTGTAAGTGAGTTTTTCGTGGTCGATGCCCATTTGGTGGAGTACCGTGGCGTGGAAGTCGTTGACATGGACAGGGTCACGGACAATATTATAGCCGAATTCATCGGTTTCGCCGTACACGCCGGGCTTCACCCCGCCCCCGGCCATCCAGATGGTGAAGCAACGCGGGTGATGGTCGCGGCCGTAATTATCGGGAGCCAGGTTACCCTGACAATAGTTGGTACGGCCAAACTCGCCGCCCCAAATCACCAGGGTTTCGTCGAGCAATCCACGCTGTTTGAGGTCGGTAATCAGGGCCGCTGATGACTGATCCACATCCAGGGCTTGTCCTTTGATTTCGCGGGGCAGGTTGCCGTGGGCGTCCCAGCCCTGATGGTAAAGTTGCACAAACCGCACCCCTTTTTCGGACAATTTGCGCGCCAACAGCACGTTGGCCGCGTAGGTACCCGGCACCAGGCACTCGGGGCCGTAGAGTTTGACGGTGCTTTCCGGTTCTTTGGTAACGTCCGTAATTTCCGGCACGGCGGTCTGCATCCGGTAAGCCATCTCGTACTGTTGGATTTTGGTATTGATCTCGGGATCGCCAAATTCCTGGTAGGTACCTTCGTTCAGAGCCGCGAGCTTATCCAGCATTTTACGCCGCTCCGCCATGTCCATACCATCGGGATTATTGAGGTACAAAACCGGATTATCCCCACTGCTGAACTGCACGCCCTGATGCACAGAATCCAGAAATCCATTGGTCCAGAGCTTGGAATAAACCCCCTGCCCGTTGCCTTTTCCCCGCGAAAGCAGCACACAGAACGCGGGCAGGTTCTGGTTTTCGCTTCCTAGGCCATAGCTCAGCCACGACCCCATACTGGGCCGATTGCCCACTTGTGCGCCCGTCTGAAAAAATGTCAGCGCGGGATCGTGATTAATAGCCTCAGTATGAATGGTTTTTATAAAGCAAAGATCATTGGCTACCCCCGCAATATGGGGCAAAAGTTCACTGATCCACGCTCCCGAGTGGCCATATTGCTTGAAATTGAAATAGGTACCCGCCAGCGGAAAAGACGACTGGCCGGAGGTCATGCCCGTCAGGCGCTGTTCGCCCCGAATGGAAGCGGGCAATTCCTGGCCCTGCATTTTGTTCAGCATGGGCTTATAGTCGAACAGGTCAAGCTGCGAAGGAGCGCCATTCTGGAACAGATAAATGATCCGCTTGGCTTTGGGCGCGAAATGGGCCAGTCCAGCCAAAGTTGCGTCCGTTTCAGCTTCACTGCCGCCACCCTTAAACAAATCGGGCATCAGCAGCGATCCCAGCGC
Source organism: Salmonirosea aquatica (assembly GCF_009296315.1). Classification (NCBI taxonomy): domain Bacteria; kingdom Pseudomonadati; phylum Bacteroidota; class Cytophagia; order Cytophagales; family Spirosomataceae; genus Salmonirosea; species Salmonirosea aquatica. The sequence continues at coordinate 5,602,057 of NZ_WHLY01000002.1, read as the reverse complement.
CACACTACCCAGCCCCAGACTAAGCTTGGACAAAAAATGGCGGCGGTTCTGATTCAGACCAAATTCAAATATGTTCTTTTCCATTGTTTTTTGTTCTTTGTTTTCTGTTTTTCGACTAGTGAGGTGCTGTCTTGATTATTGACGATTCCACAAAAAACAGTTCAACAATTTTACGTTTTAGTAATAGCCTCTTCCATGTTGTAAATTGTCTCGATGACCTGCATGAGCGCCGCCCATGCCGCCCGGTCGGCGATCCTGGCCTGCGGGTACTCGCCCACGTCGAGTACCTTGCTGGCGTTCAGCTTATTTTGTTTGAAAAGGGCGGTCTGTCCGTCGAAGTACCCCCTCAGGATCGCCGTCTCCTTCTCGGTTGGTTTGCGGCAGACGATCCGGCGGAAGGCCTTGGTAATCTTCTCCTGCGCCGGGCTTTTCTCCTGCATCAGATTCTGGGCCAGCACCCGCGAGGCCTCCAGCACCGTGGGGTCGTTCATCATCACCAGTGCCTGCAAGGGCGTGTTGGTCTTCGAGCGCACCACCTCGCACTGGTCGCGGTTGCTGGCGTCAAAGATGATCATAGAAGGCGGGGGTACCGTCAGTTTGATGAAAGTGTACATCCCGCGGCGGTAGAGCGCATTACCCCGGTCCTGAATGTATTCCTTCAACACCCCCCGACCTGACGTGGCCGACTCCCACAGGCCCTCGGGCTGATAGGGCTTCACGCTCGGTCCACCGATTTTCGGCACCAACAGCCCGCTGCTGGACAGCACCACGTCGCGGACGAACTCGGCCGGGATGCGGTAGCGGGGGCCATGTGCCAGATAAATGTTGTCGGGGTCGACGGCGTGTTTCTTCGGGTCGATTTTGGCGGATTGCCGATAGGTGGCCGAGGTGACGATCTGTTTCACCAATCGTTTGATGTCCCAGCCGTGCTCCATGAAGTCCACCGCCAGCCAGTCCAGCAGCTCGGGATGAGTGGGCAAATCGCCCTGCATGCCAAAATCACCGGTCGTCTTCACCAGTCCACGCCCAAAAAACTGCTGCCACATCTGGTTGACGAATACACGCGCGGTGAGCGGATTGTTCTTATCGGTTGTCCAGCGCGCCAGGCCCAGCCGGTTTCGGGGGTACTTCGTAGTATCGAATTTCATCACCGCGGGCAGGGGCTGCGCCCACACCCGGGTGGTAGGAGCATCATATACCCCCCGGTTCAGCACGTAGGTCGGGCGTAGGGTGTCGCGCTCTCCCAGCACAGATACCGTCAGCATACTGGTGTCGGGGCGGTTGAGGAAGCGGAGAAGATTTTTGGCGTCAGCATCTGAGATCGAGACAATAGGCTTTTTGGCCGGTTTGGATTGGCTCACATCCCCTTCGTAGCCTACTTCGGGTGTGTTGTTAAAGAAGGCGAACATCGAGTAGTAATCTTTCTGCGAGATAGGGTCGTACTTGTGATCGTGGCACTGGGCGCACTCGGCCGTCATGGCCAGAATGCCCTTCGAGAAGGTCTTGGTCTTGTCCAAAATGTACTCGATGCGGTACTCCTCGGGGATCACCCCGCCTTCCTCGGTGTACTTGTGGTTGCGGTAGAACCCAGTCGCCAGTATCTTTTCTTTGTCCGTATCAGGCAGCAGGTCCCCGGCCAGCGTCCAGGTCACAAACTTATCGTACGGAAGATTCTCGTTGAAGGCGTGGATCAGCCAGTCGCGCCACGGCCACTGCGTGCGGATGTTGTCGTCCTGGTAGCCGTACGAATCGGCGTAACGCGCCACGTCCAGCCAGTGGACGGCCATCTTCTCGCCGTAGGCCGGCTGCTTCAGTATCTCGTCCACGATCCTGGAATAGGCCTGCTCGCTGTTGTCGGCCAGAAACTTGTCCTGCAACTCCAGCGAGGGTACCAGGCCGGTCAAGTCCAGCGAAACGCGCTTGAGCAGGTGCTCCTTGTCGGCGGTTTCGTTAGGCGTGAGCCCTTTCTGCTCCATCTTGGCCAGGACGAAACGGTCCAGCTCGTTGCGCGGCCAATCCTCTTTATCCACTTCGGGCAGGGGTACCTTCACCGGCGTGACGAAGGCCCAGTGCTTCTCGTACTTGGCTCCCTGCTCGATCCATTTTTTCATGAGTGCCACCTCGTCCTCATTCAGCAGGCCCAGGTGCGATTCGGGCGTGGGCATCTGGTAGTCGGGGTCCTGCGAGCTGATGCGGCGGTAGACCTCCGACTCTTTGGGCTTTCCGGGCACGAAAGCAAAGGCGCCCTTGGTCTCGCGCAGGGGCAAGAAGGCCGACTCGGCCAGGTCGAGGCGCAGACCGGCCTGGCGTTTCTTGGCGTCGGGGCCGTGGCACGCGAAGCACTTGTCGGAGAGGATGGGGCGGATGTGGAAGTTGTAGCTGACGAGCTCGGGCGTGTTGTTTTTTTTGAAGAAGCTGTTTTTCTGAAAGCACGAAGCCACCACCAGAATCAGCGTTCCCAGAAAGGCAGTCAGTAATAAAAGTCGGTTTCGCATAAGAAAGAGATACACGCGCTTGCTTTTTGCAACAAAGCGGCAAATAATGGCAATTTACTAGGTTTATAACGTACCATCACGTGGCACCGTTCGTATTTCGATAAATTTTTCAATTTGTATACTACTCATATACAGGTGGATGGCTGCTTAGTAAATTCCACGGGTTTGAACCAAAGTTATTCATCCTACCAATTTGATACAGCCCAGCAGACCACGTAGGGCGAGGTAGTTTTGTGCCTGGCTTTTATAGGTAGGTACTATCCTTTTTTTCTATCTTTGGAGCCAAATTCAACCGTTTATCCGCAAATGCCGGATTTTTTCTTATGGAGTTTCAAAAGAGCCAACGCCTGAATCACCTCAAATATGATATCCGGGGTCCTGTGTACGAAAAAGCACAGGAGCTGGAAAGTCAGGGATACAAAGTAATCAATCTGAACATTGGCAATCCGGCCCCGTTCGGTTTCGATGCGCCCGACGAGATTGTGCATGACATCATCATGAACATCCGCAACGCCCAGGGCTACTCGGATTCCCGCGGATTGTTTGCGGCCCGTAAGGCGGTCATGCATTATACTCAGACCCAAGGCATTCCCAACGTCGAGATCAACGATATTTTCATTGGCAATGGCGTCAGCGAGCTAATTCTGCTTTCTATGCAGGCTCTGCTCGATACTGGAGACGAGATTCTGGTACCTTCACCCGACTATCCCCTGTGGACTACCTCGATCGCCCTAAGTGGCGGCAAGCCTGTACACTACATCTGCGATGAAGCTGCGGACTGGAACCCCGACCTGGACGATCTGGAAAGCAAGATCACGCCCCGCACTAAAGGCATCGTACTCATCAATCCGAACAATCCCACCGGGGCCGTGTACGAAAAAGATGTAGTCGAGCGCATTGCCCGTCTTGCCGAGGCGCATGGTTTGATCATTTTTTCGGACGAGATCTACGATCGTATTCTTTACGACGGAGCCGTGCATTACCCTATTGCCACGATGGTGGAAGAAACCCTGTGCGTGACGTTCGGAGGATTATCCAAAAATTACCGCGCGGCGGGATTTCGGGGCGGCTGGATGATTGTCAGCGGAGCCAAGCACCGGGCCAAATCATACCTCGAAGGCTTGCTGCTGCTGGCCAGTCTTCGGCTTTGTGCCAATGTACCTACCCAGTATGCTATCCAAACCGCTCTGGGTGGCTACCAGAGTATCAAGGACCTAGTACTTCCGACGGGACGTCTGCATAAGCAGATGAACCTGATATATGACCGCCTGGTTTCTATTCCGGGTATAAGCTGTGTGAAACCCAAGGGCGCGCTATATCTATTCCCGAAAATAGATTTAACAGCGTTCGATTTTAAGGACGATGGCGATTTCGTGTATGATTTGTTAAGCGAGCAGAAAGTGCTGGTGGTAGCCGGGACGGGCTTCAACTATATTCATAATGATCATTTCAGAATTGTTTTCCTACCTACGGCCGACGAGCTAAATCAGGCGATGGACCGGATCGAAAACTTCCTGGAATCGCGCCGACTGGTCACAGCACCCGCTTTGGAAGAAGCCCTTGGTTCGTAGTTCTTCCTCCTAGTTTGGAGCGGCCGCTCTCAATCCTGTACTTAGAACTTTTACATGAAACCCTCCCCTACCGCAGCCGAACTAAAAGGGCAGCGTCTGTTCCTGTTTTTGTGCGGGCTGTTCCTGACCAATGCTCTGATCGCTGAGATCATCGGAGCCAAGATATTTTCGGTTGAAACCTTGCTGGGCTGGCAGCCTGCCCAAATTCCTATTGCTGGTCAATTACTGGACTTTAACATGTCGGCGGGGGTGCTCAATTGGCCCATCGTCTTCATTACCTCGGACCTTATCAATGAGTACTTCGGGCGGCGGGGCGTGCGCCGCATCTCATTCCTCACAGCGGGTTTCATCGTTTATATGTTCGGCACGATCTACGCGACCACTCTACTACCTCCGGCGCAGTTCTGGCTGGATCTTAACCGCACAGATTCGGCGGGGAACGCTTTTAATATCAACGAGGCCTTTTCCTTGATTTTTCGTCAGGGATTGGGGATCATGATAGGTTCCATCACGGCCTTCTTATTGGGTCAACTCCTCGACATCTCGGTATTTTCCTGGCTGCGCCGCCGCACGGGCAGTAAACACATCTGGCTACGAGCTACCGGCTCCACCTTGTTTTCGCAACTGGTGGACAGCTTCGTGGTCATTGGGGTAGCCTTTTATATTTTTGGCAATTGGAGTATCTCACAGGTACTGGCAGTAGGTACTGTCAATTACCTTTACAAGGGCGCGATCGCGATTCTTACCACTCCCCTGCTGTACGTAGCCCATTACTTCATTGATCGGTACTTGGGCAAAGAACACGCTCATAAAATGGTGGAAGAAGCCGCCACGACCACCTTCACGGCCGTTTAAATTCTAACTCGGCGCTTTTGGTACCGATAATCGTTTTAAGTTTGCTGAAAAATCACAAGGTACCTACCTCACTCTGTTCAGTACGATTTTATCCTGCATGAAATTCCCACCCATTTACTCTATACTTCTGATCATCGCTCTGGCATTTTTGCTACGCGTTTACAAATCAGGCACCTACGCTCTGTACCTCGATGAAAAATATACGGTAGTCATTTCGCAGGGCATCGTGATGGAGGGGGCCAACCAGAAAGATGTTTTCTTTGTACCCGGTAAGAAATACTTCACTCCCAAAGAATTCTGGAAGGAAAAAACCTTCGCCGACTACATTGAAGCTAATATCCGGAGCGACATTGGCAATAGTCCCATCTACTACGGGGTACTCTGGGTGTGGTTGAAGCTATTCGGTTTCAGCGATTTTTCGGCCCGTTTCCCTTCCGTTATTTTCAGTACGATGGTGGTGGGTATGGTCTATGTATTTGTACGAAGGCACTTCCGTTCCGAATCCTTAGCCTTGCTCAGTGCTTTCCTGACGGCCATAGAACCCTTCTTTGTGGCATATAGCCATATGGCCCGTAACTATTCGATGAGCTTCTTCCTTACGCTGCTGGCCACGCATTTGTTCCTTCTCATTGTAGAGCGGCAGAGGCAAGGAAGGCGCGATACGCCCTGGAAACTGTACACCGGCTACGGGCTGGTCTTCGTGCTAAGCCTGCTCTCCCATTATCTTACCATTACGGTCTTCCTCTGTCATGCACTCTATGCTCTGCTATTTATTCGGCCCCTAAAAAACTGGCTACCTTTCATCTATACTGCCGTCGTCGGCCTGGGCGTTGTATCGCTGTGGTTCATTTTCGGGGGCGGTAAGTACGCTTTCCAAACGCTGGCTTATCAAGCCCAACTGTATGGTAGCCTGGCGCAAACGAATCCCTACAATAACGGATTTGGTATAATTCTGCCCGCAACTCTATCCAATGTAGCTATAAGATCGGCACCTTTATGGGCCGACCTGCTCATGTTTTCGAACGGACTGGGACAGATTGAAGCCCTGGGTATTAGGAATATGTTCATAGCATTTGTCCTGGGCATCGGGGCATTAGTGGCACTGCATCGCTACCTACAGACTACGTCGTCGTGGCTAGCGGTGGTTTTTGGACTGTTGCTGGTGGTAGGTATGCCGCTCTATACGGTACCGCGCCTGGCCTATGTCGTTCTGGCCGCTTTTCCATCGTTCATCTATCTGCTGGTGCTGTACCTGCGTCGCCACGTTATCCGCAAGGATCGGTCACTTATCTGGTTTATGGCCATTTTGGCCATTGTACCTACTCTCTTTTTGGTGGTGATGTCGTTCAAGAACAACCATACCTACGGGCTTATGCAGCGGTATTCGGGCTTTTCCTTTCCTTACTCGATTATTTTTGTAGCCATGATGCTCCGGCAATTCTGGCTAATGCCCGGAACCATCAAACTAATATTGGGGGTAGTTTTGGTCATCCAGTCCTATCTTGTCGCTAATCTTCTGGTGCGTATCTACCAGGATCGCGACCCTAAGTATACCTACTTTATCAATCCCAGAGGCCCCAATCCGTATATCCAGACCGCCGAGCGCATTAAGGTCAACTACGCACCCGGTGATACGATCCTCTATCCTTCGATTAAGCTCAATCCCCGCGATTCCATCGAGAAAACCTATTCGCCCTATTCCATTATGGACGCGCAGTGGACCAATTTTTACCTACCCAAAGACGCCGAATACTGGCAGCGCATGGATACTACCCAGACTGATAAGGTGATTCTGATTAAGGGAAATACGGGAAAGCGAATTGAAATCTTTGACTTCCAGGGTACTAAATATCGATATTAAAGTGTCAGGATCGCCCGGTAGTCCTCCGAAGTTGAAGTAGGCAAAGAATCGGCTTTAGCTCCATAGTCCGTTTTTTTGTATTTCCGGGCAGCTTCTTTGAGTATTGAGCCGGTAAGGTCATAAGGTCTGGCTTTGATCTGCTGGTACTTCCATTCCTTTTCATTTCCTAAGTAAGGGATCAGCCAGTCAATGGCTTTATGAATGCCTTTTCCATCGGCAGTCTGGTAGTTCCACAGATCGACTGACACGTGCTCGGCCAGTCGGGCCAGTACCATAAAGCCGTAGAGATTCATGTTGGTATAGTTCCAGGAAAGCGTCCGGGCCAGTTCGTGCGGTTGGCTGCCGTCGGGTTGGAGTTGGCTGGCCAGACGGGCTTTGGTGGTATCGAGTTGTTTTTTGGCTACATCTTCCCGTCCGCAAAATAGGGCACTGGCTACCACCTGCACGTCGTAGTAGGTACCGTGGTTGTTGTGCTCGTCGGCTTCGTCGAGACCGATGGGGCTTGTAGTGAGCCAGGTCAGATAGTCCGAAAACCAGTTTTTGAGCGCCGCGTGGTTCGCAGCCGTCCAGCTTTTGGATGTTTGCAGCAAAATTGCCGCGTCGATGACCCGGTACAATTCCCGGGAGTCGATGATGCCGATGCCACGGCCTTCGGTAATGCCAGGGATCCCCTGCCCGTAGTTGAGGTGAGGATTCATTTGGGTACCTTCATCCAAAAACCAGGTACTCAACAACCTTTGTGCAAATTGAGCGTATTTTTCTTCATTTGTAAAGTAGTACGCCAGCGCCATCAGTTCGCTATCCACAATCATATCATGGAGCTGGTCGTGGTCGGTAATCCCGTTGATTTCGGGATTGCGCTGACCGTCTTTCCGGATGTAGGGCTTGCCATCGGGCTTGCTGGGGTCTGGCCACCAGTAGGGGCCCTGACTCATGTAGTCATGCTTGTTTCCACTGGGCGGAAGCTGCGTTTTTTGCATCACCGAGTACAGTCGTCCTGCTTTTACCACCGCATCGGCCTTTTGCACCAACTGACCCAACGCTTTAATTTTTTCGGGAGCAGACCGGTTTTCAATGGCCCTGGCGTTTTGGGCCAGGGTACCTCCGTCCAGCACCAGCGTTTTAGGTACCGTTGGAGCAATAGTGGCGAACAGGCTAAACAGAATTAGGGAAAGGGTATTCATCGAGAAAGGCATTTAAGACTGAATCCAGGGAAGTGTTGTTAGTAAGACGGGAGGGAATGCCTTTGGCCCTGAATCAGTCGGGATTTTGGACGCAACCTAAAATATGATTTCTTTGACTAATTCATTAATTCTATATATGTCTTCACCTTGTCTGTGCCCCCACAAACCTTATTAGTCCCAAGACTGCACAGGAACCTAAAAGACCGAGATTGCCAATCTAGAAAAGTTAATTGCCGCACCTGAAAAATATTATCAAACGGTAACAATCTCCATTCTCTTCTTGAAATTATTATTTCAAAATCCCTAGCCCCCGCCGCCATCCATCGCAAATCACCGCCGTCGCGATACCTACATTCAGCGACTCAGCCTCCCCAAAACGCGGGATGGTGATCCGGTGCGTGATACGCGTACCTACCTCCGGTCCGATGCCCTGCGACTCGTTGCCCATGACAAGGTACCCCCCAGCTTGGGGGAAGGAAAAATCATACAGCGATTCGCCGTCCAGGAAAGCACCGATGAGGGCGTGCTGAGTAAGGTACCCTTCGATAAAGTCCGGCAGGGAAGTGTAGTGGGCTCGCACGCGGGTGAAAGAGCCCTTGCTGGCGGCGATGACTTTAGGATTGTAAAAATCCGTCGTATTCTCGGAGCAGATAATTTTCGGGATGCCGTACCAGTCGGCGATGCGCAGGATGGTACCCAGGTTGCCGGGGTCGCGGATATCGTCGAGCATCAGGGCATATTTGCCCGGATCGGCACATAAAAAGGCGTTTTCCTTCGTTTTGGCTACGGCGAGGCAGGCGTCATTGCTCTGGAAGGTACCCAGACGGTCCATGTCAGCGGGGGTGGCCAGAATCCAGTCAACGGTGGGGCGGCTGGGAATACTTCCGTAGTTTTGCAGGAAATCGTCCGTCGCCACCACGAATTCCACGGTATAGTCGGAAGCCAGCAGTTCGAGTACGCTCTTGGCTCCTTCCACGACAAAGGCTCCGTGCTGCTGACGGTACTTTTTGATTTTCAGCGAATTGATATACTTGATCTGATTTTTTGAGAGCATTGAATAAAGCGCGTTTCGTTACGTATTTGGCTATTTTCGGCATCATGGCCCTGTCCGTGCTACCGGGTTGCGTCCGGCTGTCCGCCGACGGCCCCAAGCGGTACCTCCTGGGAACCACCACCTTTAAAGGCAACTCGACCATCAGAGATGGCGAACTGGAAGATCTCATTCCTCAGAAACCCAACCGCCGTTTCCTGGGTCTGCCCATTTTCCCCTACCTGGCTTTGTACCAGGCGGCCGAAGTTACCTACAGCAAGGAAGATCAGCAGCGCAAGTTAACCGCCCTCACGCAGGAATACCAGCAGAAAACCACCGAGTACCAGAATAGCCCCCGGCAGCTTAAGAAAATCCAGCGCAAGTATGGCCGTAAGATAGCCCGTACGAAACGCCGCGTAGAGGAAGGTAACGATTTCATGCGTATTTTCGGTGAGCCGCCGGTGTATTTCAGCCAGGACGATGTACTCAAAAACACGGAAAAAATACGGGGGTACCTGTTCAACAACGGTTTTTTTGAAAACAAGGTCACCTACGAAACCGACACGAGTTTCAAGCGGATCAGGATTACGTACATGATACAGGAAAACCGCCCTACGCTGCTGCGCGATGTGCGGTACAGCATCGCCGATGCCCGTGTTGACAGCCTGGTGCAGAATGAAAAAAACAAGTCGTGGCTGAAAACTAAGGATCGCTACAAGGGGAGCTCGTTCGAGGAGGAACGGATTCGGCTGGAGACGCTGCTGCGCGACAATGGCTACTACGGATTTTCGAGACAGTATATTTCGTATTTGGTCAACGACACCATCACCGCTCCCCAAACGGATAGTCTTTATAAACAAGTGGATGTGCTGCTGCGCGTAGAAAATCCCGGCAGCGAGGGTACCTTCACGGTATATCCGGTGCAGTCGGTGCAGTTCGAGGTACTGCCGCCCGGCAACTGGCCGGATTCCTTGTTCAGGAAAGATACCACTCAGTATCAGGACATCCGCTATATTTTTTCGGAGAAGGAATTTTCGCCGCGCATCCTGAACGGCAAGATGCTGATCCGGCCGGGCAAGTTGTACAGCCAGCAGGACGAGCGCGAAACGCAGCGGCAACTGTCGCTTACCGACCAGTTCCGCTTCGTTAACTATACCTTCGATACCACCGCCCAGGGATTGCGGGGGTACTTCCGGGCCATTCCCCTGGACAAGTACCAGGTTTCGGCGGATGTGGGTGTGAACGTCATTCAGCTGCAGCAGGCACCCGGCCCTTTTGCCAACCTTTCCTATAAAATCAGGAACGTATTCAACGGCCTCGAAAACTTCGAGGTCAACCTGCGGGGCGGCATCGAGGCTGTGACGGGCTTCAACGACGGCAATCTGTACCGTAGCCAGGAACTGAGTGTTAACACCTCCCTGCTTTTCCCGCAGCTGCTGTTTCCGGCGGGTAGCTTCAGGTACCGGTTCGGACGTTTCAATCCCCGCACGCAGGTAGGTTTGGGCTACAACTACGTCAACCGGCCCGAGTATGCCCGTTCAAGCGTGAAGGCCGCCATGACCTATTCCTTGCAGCCTTCGCCGGTCACGTTTTTTAACCTTTCTCTACTTGATCTCAATATCCTGAATACCACCCGACTGGCGCCGGAGTTCGACAGCTTGCTGAGTTCGCTGCAAAGCCAGGGGAATAACCTCCGTAACAGTTTTCTGCGCTCGTTCGTGTCGGACATTAATTTTACGTTTGTCTATAATACCAACTCATTTATTGGGCCGCCCAAAAACGCCCAGTACCTGCGGGTAGCTCTGGAATCAGGTGGTACCACACTCGGGCTATTTCCCGGCCAGCGCGATATCATCAATAAACCCTTCGGCAATCTGCAATTTTACCAGTACCTGCGCTGGAATGTGGACTATCGGCACTATTGGCCAGTGGGTCGTCGCTCTTCGTTTGTGGCGCGGGTCAATTCGGGTAATGTGTACAGCTACGGGGTAAGTTCGGTGCCGCCCTACGAGAAGTATTTCTTTGCGGGGGGCTCCAACAGCGTGCGAGCCTGGCTGCCGCGCCGGTTGGGGCCGGGTGCTTCACCGCCACGCCTCACGCCCAGTAACTTCTCGGTGGAAGCGCCAGGCGAGTTGCTGCTCGAAGGCAATTTGGAATTCCGGGGCCGGCTTTTCCGGTTTTTTGGTGATGTCAATTACGCCCTGTTCCTCGATGCCGGCAACGTCTGGACCCTGCCTACGGCGAAGAATTCAACGCCCGCCGATTATGCTCCCGGCGACTTCCGGTGGAGTGAATTCACCCGTCAGATTGCGCTGGGAACGGGATTCGGGATCCGGTACGATCTGCAGTACTTTGTCCTCCGGTTCGATTTCGGACTGAAAGTGTACGATCCCTACCGCCAGAAGTTCGTACTGCGGGATTTTTCCTGGCAAAAGCCGTTCAGCCCTTCCCAACCCAACTTCCTCAATTTCAACCTGGGCGTAGGGTACCCCTTCTGAGTGGAGACGGGGCCGCCCGTGCGGTGGAAGGTACTTCGAGGAAGTGTGTTCTGTTGAACTTCTGGCAATTTTTACACTGACACTTTGTCAGTATTTTCGAGATTTTTTTCTACTTTTGCCGCTTGAATTTATTGAATGATCCTAATAGGTCTACGACCCAATGAGTATTTCTCTTAAAATATTGACCGAAGCCGACAAAGAAGCCTGTGAAACCGTGAAGGTGAGCGAGGAGGAAATTTCTTTGGGTAAAAAAAAGCTATTCATCGAAAGCTACGGCTGTCAGATGAATTTTTCGGATAGTGAGATCGTAGCCTCCGTCATGCGTGGCGCGGGGTTTGCCACTACCGCCTCCGAACAGGACGCCGACCTGATTTTCCTGAATACCTGCGCCATTCGTGACAACGCCGAGCAGAAAGTACGGAATCGGTTGAAACAGCTCAACCATTTGAAGAAAAAGAAACCCGGCATGTTGATTGGCGTGCTGGGCTGCATGGCGGAACGCTTGAAAGCCAAGCTGCTGGAAGAAGAAAAAATGGTGGACATCGTGACCGGACCCGATGCCTACCGTGACCTACCCCGGCTCATCGAGGAGGCCGAAACGGGCCAGAAAGCCGTGAATGTGCTGCTTTCGCGCGAGGAAACCTACGCCGACATCTCCCCTATCCGCCTGAATTCCAATGGCGTAACGGCTTTTATCTCCATCATGCGGGGTTGCAATAACATGTGCAGCTTCTGCGTGGTACCCTTCACCCGAGGCCGCGAGCGTAGCCGTGATCCGCACAGTATTGTGCGCGAAGCCCGAGAGCTTTTCGAGCAGGGGTACCGCGAAGTAACGTTGTTGGGGCAAAACGTAGATTCCTACCGCTACAAATCGCCCGATGACAACGGGGAAACCTACGACTTTGCTACCTTACTGGGCATGGTAGCGCAGGTGCATCCCGATTTGCGTGTCCGGTTCAGCACCTCGCATCCCAAGGATATTACCGACGAGGTACTGTATGCCATGAAAAAGTACGACAACGTCTGCAATTATATTCACTTACCCGCTCAGAGCGGCAACAGCCGGATTCTGGAGCTGATGAACCGGACGTATGACCGCGCGTGGTATATGCAGAAAATAGACCGTATCCGCGCCATTCTGGGCGAGGACTGCGGCATTTCACACGACATGATCACAGGATTCTGCACCGAAACGGAGGAGGAGCATCAGGATACGCTCTCGCTTATGGAGTACGTGCGTTACGATTATGGCTATATGTTTGCCTACTCCGAGCGTCCCGGCACGCCGGCGGCCAAGAAACTGACCGACGATATTCCGTACGATATAAAACTGCGCCGCCTCAACGAAGTGATTGCCGTTCAGCAACGCCATTCTCTGGAGCGCAATCAACGGCTGGTAGGCAGGGTGCACCGCGTACTGGTAGAAGGTACTTCCAAGCGCTCCGACTCTGATTTACAGGGCCGCAATGACCAGAACAAAGTTGTGGTTTTTCCGCGTGAGAACTTCAAAAAAGGTGATTACGTCAACGTACTGGTCACGGAATGTACCGCCGCCACCCTAATTGGTCACGCAGTAATCGAGTTGACAGCGGACTGTTAACAAGGGGTACTTTTCGTGCCCTTGGTTGTCTCTCGCAATCATTATCAACTGCACCCTATCCACTAGAACAAATGGATCTATCCGAAATACAGTCCGTTAAAAACCGCTTCGGGATCATAGGTACCGCACCGGCCCTCAACTACGCCATCAATGTGGCGATGCAGGTGGCGGCTACTGACCTAACCGTGCTCATTACGGGCGAGAGTGGCAGCGGCAAGGAATCTTTTTCCAAGATCATCCATAGCCTCAGTACCCGCAAGCACGGGAATTTCATTGCCATTAACTGTGGAGCCATTCCCGAAGGTACCATCGACTCCGAGCTTTTCGGACACGAAAAGGGGGCCTTTACCGGTGCGTTGGATGCGAGGAAAGGGTACTTTGAAACCACCAACGGCGGCACGATTTTCCTGGATGAGATCGGAGAAATGCCCGTCGCAACCCAGGCCCGCCTGCTGCGGGTACTGGAAAACGGGGAGTACATCCGCGTGGGAGCTTCCAAAGTCCAGAAGACCGATGTGCGGGTGGTAGCGGCTACCAATGTCAACCTCAGGGAAGCAGTCAATACCGGGAAGTTCCGGGAGGACCTGTATTACCGGCTCAACACGGTACCTATCTTCGTACCGCCCCTGCGCGAACGGGGCGAAGACGTGCTGATGCTTTTCCGCAAATTCACCAACGATTTTGGCGAACGCTATCGTACCCGGCCTGTGCGGCTGTCGGCGGAAGCCCGGGATACTTTGATGGATTTCGAATTCCCCGGGAACATCAGGCAATTGAAAAACATCGCCGAACAGATTACAATCCTGGAAACCGATAAGGATGAGCCCATCAGTGCCGACACGTTGTACCGCTACCTGAATCCCATGAATCCCGTTCCGCCCCGGGCCCGGATGGGCCAGGCGCTGATTCCTCTGGGCTCAGGCGCTGACGCAACCTCCTTTTCCGAACGAGAGCTACTCTATAAGGTACTCTTCGACATGCGCCGCGACGTGACCGAGTTAAAGAAACTAGTCAGGGATGTTTTACAAAATGAACAACCCAACCACGAAATCCTGAAAAACCATCAGGATCTTTTCGACACTATTAATCCTGAAACCGCTTCACCCGTTACCGAAGCCTCCCGCCTGCTGGCCGCCCATGAGCAGCAGTTATCCGACATGACCGGATTCGACCGGGGGGTACCTAAACGCGTGGTGGATCTGGATCGGTACTCCGAAGAACGCAATCTGATAGAAGACGTGGAGCATATCGCCGAGGAAGAAGAGTCTCTTTCCCTGGAAAATCAGGAGAAAGATCTCATTATCAAAGCCCTGCGCCGCAATAACAATAAACGAAAGTACGCCGCCCAGGCGTTAGGCATATCAGAGCGCACCCTGTACCGTAAAATCAAGCAGTATGATATTGAGGAGTGAGGGGAATTATAAGCTATGAATTATGACGGGGTTGCCCATGCGATTATGAGATACGGGATTTTTAGGAAATACGCTCTTCTGTTTTTGATTACGAGCCTATCACTGCTGGCGGTGGGTTGTGGGGTGTATTCCTTTACGGGCACTAATCTTTCGCCCGACATCAAGACGTTCACGGTGCTGAATTTCAACACCGGAGTGGCGGGTGGACCGGCTAACCTACCCACCCAGATCAACGAAAAAATAAAGGAGTACTTTCAGCGGAACACCAGCCTGACCCTGGTTCCCAACAATGGGGATCTTGTTCTGGAAGGTACCCTGACGGGTTACGACGTGGTGCCGGTGGCACCTACCGCCAACGACCAGGCCGGCTTCAACCGCCTCAACGTCACGGTGCAGGTACGCTTCACCAATACAAAGGACGAAACCAAGAATTTCGACCAGTCATTTTCCTTTTACGCCGATTTTCCCCAGAGCCAGACGCTCAATCAAAACGAAGCCCGGCTTTTGCCCACGATTCTGGATCAGATTGTGCAGAATATTTTTAATAAGTCGGCCGCCGACTGGTAAACCGGACGGCTTTGTTTGTACCTTCATTGATAATATTGATTACTTACTGACACCAAGTTTCCCCTGCATGACTACCGTCGATAAAGAAACCTTTGCCTACTGGGTAACGCACCCGCACGACATCGGGGCACCCAACCTAGCCCGGCTGGAAGCAACCGCCCAGGCCTACCCCTATTGTCAGATCACCTACACCCTGATGGCCAAGGTAGGAGCCGATATCGCCTCACCCCGCCTGACCGAACTTCTGCCTCTTGCAGCCATTCACACGCTCAATCGAAGTGCCCTACGCCATTTGATCGAGGGCGAATTTGCCTGGTCGGATTCCCTCCTCAACCGCATGACCGACCTGTCGCCCGGTCGTCATCTGTCGGACCGCGACTCTCGTACCCAGGCAGTTTCCCAAGGGTCCGGAAAACCTACCCTCTTGCCCTATGAAGAACTTTCAGGTACCTCCGAAACACCCGTTGACGATAGCCTGCCCTCTTCTCCCCCGGTGGACGACCGGGTGATGAGCGAAAAGGTGATCGAAGAAGAACTTACCTATAAACGGCTCAAACCCACGTCCATACCGATGATTGCGTTGCTCCCACTTCCCAAAACCCGGGAGGATGACCGGCGCAAGCAGCAGGAAATCATCGAGGCCTTCATCAAGAATGATCCGCGGATCGGTCCCATCCGCAACCAGCCCAACGAGCAGACCACCCAGACGGTCGATCTCAGTCAGCGCGCTACGGCGCCCCCCCTGGCGGGGATGGTCACCGAATCCTTTGCCAAGATCCTGACCAAACAGGGCAAATTGGATAAAGCCGTCGAGATTTATGAAAAGCTGATGGTAAAGAATCCGGAAAAAAGAGATTACTTTGCGGAAAAAATTGCGGAATTGAGGGAGGAAAATCAATGATGAGTTATGAAAGACGAATGATTAGTTACGGCCCAATCATCTTTCTATCAAGACTTTGCATAGCTTATCTTCTGTTGATATATACTTGTTTTTTCCGTTTTTTTCGTTGTTTAATTCTTTTCGAAACACGAAATCACATTACGAACCTTTCATTCATAATTCATCACTCATAATTCATCATTCAAAAAATGTACTTGTCACTTGTTATTTTAGTAGCCATTATTGCCGTATTGCTGATTTTAATCGTTCTGGTACAAAACTCCAAGGGAGGTGGGCTTTCCAGCGAGTTCAGTGGAAGCGGGGGCCAGATGTTCGGCGTGAAGAAAACCACTGATTTGCTTGAACAAATCACCTGGGGCATGGCCGGAGCCATCATGTTCATTTCGTTGGCTTCCTACATTATCGTAGGCAACGGTACCCAAACCAGCCAGACGATCAACAGCGTCAACATCGAAAAAGCCCAGAACAGTGCCCTACCGGGTGGCAGCATCGCGCCGCCTCCAGCCGCAGGTACCTCTCCAGCGACGACCGCTCCGGCGACAACAACCCCCGGCGATACGAACTGATACGGTTAGTACCCTCAGCTATATGCGAAGCGCCGGCCTGAAAAATCAGGCCGGCGCTTCGCATATAGGAAGATTCCTTTCCAACCTACCCCGCCTGCATGTAGCGCACCATGAGTTGCTTGGCGGCAGGCAGCAGGGTTTCGTCCAGGGGGTACTCGCGGGGCGATTCGACCATGTAAGTGGCCGGATTGGGCAAATGGGTATAGCGGCGCGTAAGTTGCACTTTGAGGCTTTCGAACGTGGTGTTCTGGCTCTTCTGCACCGATTCGAGCCAGCGAGTCTGGATCATCCGCTCACGACGCGCATCGAACAGCGTGACCTGATAGCTGTAGATCGTCGTTTCGCGGCGGGTGGCCCGATGGATGAAAAGGTACCCTTCTTCGGTACGGAGCGGAATGATGCCAATGGGCGCAATGGAAAGCCCGCTTTCTACTTCTTCGTAGCGGGTCTGCCCCTCTTGCAGCACCAGGGAAAACTGCGGAATGGCAAAATCCAAGATTTCGTTGATTTCTTCCAGATGCGGATCATCCTCGTAGATTTCCTGATAGAGCAGCCGCAGCCGAACCGGATCAATCCCGGTCAGATTCTTGGGAAAATGTGTACGTAACGATTTCTGTGATTTTTTAAAATGAACGCTACTCTGATAATGCTCCGTTACATTGGGTAGGTGCGGAAAAAGCATTTGCTGCCTGAATTCGTCACGCACGTGCTGTAAATATGCCAGTAAGACATATTTTTTGTACTCAAAATCCAGAATTCCGTCGGTGAGCCACTGGCTTGATAGTTTGGTCATGGAGGGATTATGTTGATTAACGGGTAAAATTTAAGCAATTCCTGCGAAATACAAAACGATCTACTCTCTGTTTGGAGTATAGCGTACATTTTGTTTGCAAATCTCAAATGATGAAGAATGTCAGCCCTAGACTGAAAAAATGACAGAAAAAACGGCTGGCACAGATTATGCCTGTATAGGTATGTCAAATTAAAATTATGACAAAATATTAAACCGTTAATTCTTATGTCAACTTTAACCGAAGAAAAAGTGAGTGTACAGCCCCTGGCCGACCGCGTTCTGGTAGAACCGGCTCCCGCCGAAGAAAAAACTGCCTTTGGCATCATTATTCCTGATACCGCGAAAGAAAAGCCCCAGCGCGGAACCGTTTTGGCGGCTGGTCCTGGCAAAAAGGACGAGCCAATGACCGTCAAAGTGGGTGATACCGTACTGTACGGCAAGTATTCTGGCACTGAATTGACCGTAGATGGCAAGGATTGCCTCATCATGCGCGAATCAGATATTTTTGCCGTCATCGAGCAGTAAAAATTCAATTTTGAATGAGTGAATACCTATCCCGGAACATCCGGTTTCTCATTCTTTTATCAAATTTTAAGTAAAACCATTAAGAACTAAAAGTTATGTCTAAGAAGATCTTTTTTGATTCAGATGCACGCGATAAGATCAAACGCGGAGTAGATACCCTCGCCGATGCCGTAAAGGTAACGCTGGGCCCCCGTGGTCGTAATGTCGTTATTGATAAGAAATTTGGCTCACCTACCATTACTAAAGACGGTGTGACCGTAGCCAAGGAAATCGAACTGAAGGACGCCATGGAAAACATGGGTGCTCAGTTGGTAAAAGAGGTAGCTTCCAAAACCGCCGATTCGGCTGGTGACGGTACTACTACGGCTACCGTCCTGGCGCAAGCCATCTACACCATTGGTGTGAAGAACGTGGCTGCGGGTGCCAACCCTATGGATCTTAAGCGCGGCATCGACAAGGCTGTCAGTGCCATCGTGAAGAACCTGGAAACCCAGAAAAAAGACATTTCCACTTCCAAGGAAATCGCGCAGGTAGCTACTATTTCGGCTAACCACGACGAAGAGATCGGTCAGATGATCGCCGAGGCTATGGAAAAAGTGGGTAAAGAAGGTGTAATTACCGTAGAAGAAGCCCGTGGTACCGAAACCGAAGTGAAGACGGTAGAAGGTATGCAGTTTGATCGGGGGTACCTTTCTCCCTACTTCGTGACCAACACGGAGAAAATGGAAGTAGAAATGGAGCGTCCTTACATCCTGATTTCTGAAAAGAAAGTTTCTTCCATGAAGGAATTGCTTCCCGTCCTTGAGGCGGTAGCGCAAACGGGTCGTCCCTTGATTATCCTGGCCGAAGACGTAGACGGAGAAGCCCTCGCTACGTTGGTAGTAAACAAAATCCGCGGGGCTTTGAAAGTAGCTGCTGTAAAAGCTCCCGGTTTTGGTGATCGTCGCAAGGCTATGCTGGAAGATATCGCCATCCTGACCGGCGGTCAGGTGATCAGCGAAGAGCGCGGTTTTAAATTGGAAAACGCCACGCTGGATTACCTGGGTAGCTGCGAGAAGGCTATTATCGACAAAGACAACACGACTTTGGTGAATGGTGACGGTCAGAAAGAAGATATCTCCGGCCGCGTGAACCAAATCAAAGCCCAGATCGAAAACACTACGTCGGACTACGACCGCGAGAAATTGCAGGAGCGTTTGGCCAAGCTGTCAGGTGGCGTAGCCATTCTGTACATCGGTGCTGCCACCGAGGTGGAAATGAAAGAGAAGAAAGACCGTGTTGATGACGCTCTGCACGCTACCCGCGCCGCCGTTGAGGAAGGTGTGGTAGCCGGTGGTGGGGTAGCTCTGATCCGGGCTGCCGAAGCGCTGAGCAACCTGACAGGTAGCAACGACGACGAAACTACGGGTATCAACATCATCCGGATGGCAATTGAAGCTCCCCTTCGTACCATCGTAGCCAACTCGGGCGGCGAAGGTTCTGTTGTGATCCAGAAAGTGAAAGAAGGTACGGGTGCTTACGGCTACAATGCCAAGGACAATACCTACGAAGATCTTCTGGAAGCGGGTATTATCGATCCTAAGAAAGTTACGCGCCTGGCGCTGGAAAACGCTGCCTCGATTGCGGGTATGTTGCTGACCACCGAATGTGTGATCGCCGACGAGCCCGAAGAAGACAAAGGTGGTGGCGGAATGCCCCACGGCGGTGGAATGGGCGGAATGATGTAATTCCAACTTCCACTTGTATAGCAAAAAGGCACGGACTGAGTCCGTGCCTTTTTTGTTGCCTGGCTGATGGTGCTATGGTTACTCCATTTACAAAATAATTGTGGAATGATTTGCTTTTACAGGGCAGAATCTTTAAAATTAACAATTATTTAACATTGAAGTAACAGTAAAGTAATATAGCGATGCGTCAATCTTTTTCTATTCGTACTCTGGCAGGTCTTACTTATTTACTATTAGGTACCCTTACATTCAGTTACGGACAACAGAAAACCATTCCCGATTTCCTGCGTGAAAAACAGGTTTGGAACGAAAAGCTGGTGGTAATTTATGCTCCCGCTGAACAGCAGCATAGGATCAAAGAACAGCTTAATACCCTTTATTCTTCCCTTAATACCTTCAAAAAAGAAAAAATCGTGGTGGTTCAGATTCCAGCTGCCCTCTCGGTTATCGATCGGATGTACCTTAGGCAAAAGCTACGGTATCACGAAGATCGGTTCAACTTATGGGTTATTGATGAAAAAGGGAACCTCCGCATGAGTAGTACCAAAATCAACACCGCCGATCAATTCTTACGGGTGCTGAACATTGAAACCCGGCCCGAGGCCTTATCAAAAGCTCAGTATTTTTGGAAAGAGTAATGGGCTGGTAAAAATCTTATTATAATCACAAAAAAGCCGTCCGGAAATTCCGGACGGCTTTTTGATTTACTCAACGTTATGAAAAACTTCTTGCTTAGGACGTCTGGGTGGCAGATCGGTCACAGGTACCTATATAATTTTAAACATCAGAATTGACTGGAAACTATCCGTAGGCCAGGGTTACTCCATCAACCCGTCGCGCATCACCAGACGGCGATCGGCCATCTCGGCCAGATGCTCGTTGTGGGTTACGATCACAAAAGTCTGGTTCAATTCGTCACGCAGGGTGAAGAATAACCGATGCAGGTCCTCGGCGTTGCGGGAATCCAGATTGCCGCTCGGCTCATCGGCCAGTACCACTGCCGGGCGGTTTAGTAACGCCCGCGCTACGGCAACGCGTTGCTGCTCACCGCCCGAAAGCTGCGAAGGCAGGTGATCCATCCGATCCGACAGGCCCAACAGGGCCAATAGCTCGGCGCCACGCTTCCGGGTATCGGCTTCCTTCGCTTTGGAATTGATGAACCCCGGCATACACACATTTTCAAGCGCCGAAAACTCCGCCAGCAGATTATGAAACTGAAAAACAAAACCGATGCTCTCGTTGCGGAATTGCGCCAGCGCCTTATCGCTCAGCGTAGATATATCCGTATCCTGAATAGTGACCCGACCCCGGTCAGGCCGATCGAGGGTGCCAACGATGTGCAGCAGGGTACTTTTGCCCGCTCCCGAGGCCCCCACAATGGCAACAATTTCGCCGGGTTGAATCGTGAGGTCAATTCCCTTGAGAACCTGTAGAGTGCCGTAGCTGCGCGTGATACCCTGCGCGGTAAGTAAAGCCATTTTCTAGTGGACAGTTGAGACGGGGCAGCCCGTGCTGTTAAAAGTTGAAAGAGCATTTCACAAAAGGCGAGTGAAACTTATCCTCGTTTTGAATTATTCGCTAATTTGCCGTGAAACTAACGAATTACAGGCATACATTGGCTGCCGGCTGTTGGCTATCAAATATCACTTTATCGTAATTGACTGAAATACCTACTTTTACATCATAATTCGTGGAAGTACTCTTCCGAAGCGATTCTACTCACTTTCAACCGCCGGGCTACCCCGTTTCCATTTTCAACTTTTAACTTTCAATTCAAAAAATGAACATTCACGAATATCAAGGCAAAAGTATTCTTAAAAAATACGGCGTTCGTATTCAGGAAGGCATCGTAGCCGACACGCCCGACAAGGCCGTAGAAGTGGCTCGTAACCTGAGCGAGCAGACGGGCACCAAGTGGTACGTGGTGAAGTCGCAGATACACGCCGGTGGCCGTGGTAAAGGCAAGGTTGTCGGGGGCGAGCAGCGCGGCGTGGCTTTGGCCAAGTCGGTCGAGGACGTGCGGACGATTTCCAAAAATCTGCTGGGTAAAGTGCTCGTGACGCATCAGACAGGTCCCGAAGGAAAGCAGGTCAATAAGGTACTGATTGCTGAGGACGTATACTACCCCGGACCAAGCGAACCGAAAGAATTTTACATCTCCATTTTGCTGGATCGGGCCAAAAACTGCAATGTCATCATGGCCAGCACCGAAGGCGGTATGGACATCGAGGAGGTAGCCGAGCATACGCCCGATAAAATCATGAAGGAATGGATCGACCCTTCTGTCGGTTTGCAGGGTTTTCAGGCCCGCAAGGTAGCTTTTGCCCTGGGTCTGGAAGGCGAGGCGTTTAAAGAAATGGTGAAGTTCATTACCGCCCTGTACCGAGCCTATAACGAGAGTGACGCGTCGATGTTTGAAATCAATCCGGTACTCAAAACCTCCGATAACAAGATTTTGGCCGTGGACGCCAAGGTGAACCTGGATGACAATGCGTTGTTCCGCCACCCCGAACTGGCCGAAATGCGCGACATCAGCGAGGAAGATCCCCTGGAAGTGGAAGCCGGTGCCAACAACCTCAACTACGTCAAACTAGACGGCAACGTGGGTTGTATGGTCAACGGCGCGGGTTTGGCGATGGCTACCATGGATATTATCAAACTATCGGGTGGCGAACCCGCCAACTTCCTTGACGTAGGGGGTGGAGCCAATGCCAAAACCGTAGAAGCCGGTTTCCGGATTATCCTGAAAGACCCCAACGTAAAGGCCATCCTGATCAACATCTTCGGAGGTATCGTACGTTGCGACCGCGTAGCCGCCGGGGTAGTTGAAGCCTACAAGGCCATTGGCGAAATCCCCGTTCCGATCATCGTTCGTTTGCAGGGTACCAATGCCGAAGAAGGCGCGCGGATCATCAACGAATCGGGTCTGAAGGTATACTCAGCCATCGAGTTCAAGGAAGCCGCCGAGCGCGTAGAAGAGGTACTGGCCGAAATGGAAGCCTAGCCAGCAAACTTTTGATACCAAAAAAGGCGACCGTATTGGTCGCCTTTTTTGGTTGTTTGCCTGTCTGTCGATGAGGTACCCTTCACAAGGTATCACTTTACGTGTCAGGCCGAAATTTTACGATTTCGATTTTTAGTGTCATGCCTCAACCTTTATTTAGCGACATCACCTACCTGCGGGAAGGTACCCCCACACAGCGCCGCGCCTACCATGCCCTCATCGACCTGGGCATTTTCGACAAGCTGAAAGCATATTCGCCCCTGCTGACGGGAACCATTCCGCTGGATATCGATATTGACGGCAGCGATCTGGATATCATTTGTTATTGGCAGTTTGCGGATGAATACATACAGACAGTTCGACAACACTGGGGGTACCTACCCGATTTTCAGCTTCGGCACTACGAAATAAATGGCTTTCAAACCCTCGTGGCCAGGTTCTCCGCCGAAAATTTTGTGATCGAAGTGTTTGGTCAAAACCGCCCTACGCATCAGCAGGAAGCGTACCGGCACATGGTACTTGAATATGAAATCCTCCAAAAGATGGGTCCGGCCTTCAAAACGAAAATTCGGGAGTTAAAAAAGAGCGGGCTGAAAACAGAACCTGCCTTTGCACAATTGCTTGGTTTGCAAGGGAATCCTTATCAAGCGTTGCTGGATTATGAATATAAGAAATAATTGAGGAGTGGTTGGTACCTTTCCAGTAGCAAGAAGTGAAATACCTGCGTATATAGGTATATTTGGAGGTATGTACGCAATTTATTGCGTTTATGCAGATGTTTTGTAGGCAAGCCTAAAAGACGATACAACAAGAAATGGAAATGTGGCAATACATAGAAGCTTTAAGACAACCTAACAAGACTTGGTTTTTCTCAAAAGGCAACACAGAAGAGAAAATTAACGCTTTGGCTAAAATTGCCAATGATGGTTATCCAAGTCTTATTTACAATTTGACAGAATTTCTAAAAGATGACAATAGAGAAATAAGAGAAGCTACTTGCAATACAATAATTCATCTGTTCAAAAAGATTGACAGTAAAAAGGGATATTACGGCACTCTCAAACATTGTAGCATTTCAAAAGGCGACATTGATTTCTATGAAGCTAATTTTCCAAAAGAACAATATGTTGAGTTATTAGCAATAAGTTCATTAAACAGTAGTGGGTACATAAGAGAAAAAGCAGTTAAAAAACTTACACAAGTCGACAGTCCAAGAGCCATACAATTTTTAATTTATCGTTTGGCAGATTGGGTTTTGCCAGTTCGACAAGCGGCACTAAATGGAATTAACAAGTATAAAACAACTGATTATATTGACAGTTTAATTGAAAATTTGCCAATTTTTGAGTGGCTTCAAAAAATTGAGCGGACAGACCTTAGTGGTATTTACCAAGAAATTGTTGAGTTCATAGTAACTAGCAACAGAATGTATGTAATTGACAACTTTAAGCAATACCAAGATAAGCTGAGAATACTTTTGGCGAGACACATTTCAAGTTCATTTAGAGAAAAATCACAAGAGTTAAAATTGTTTCTAGCAGACAAACATTTTTTAATTAGAAGCTTAGCAATAAACCATTTTGACAAACTTGGGCAAGCAGAAATCAAGCAATTACTCAATGACAAATCAGCAAATATTCGACTTCAAACGCTTTATTGCTTAAAAGACAAAAACGGCTTTGAAGTAACAGTAAAGAAATTTTTAGCGGACAATTCAGCCACGATAAGACATTTTGCAAGATTTACGCTTAAACAATCAAACATTGACTTTGCAATATTTTACAATGACAACTTACAGATGAACTACCAAGTAATTGGTTCTTTAAGCGGACTTGCTGAAATCGAAGGAAAACCGTATTCGAAAACTGTTAAGTCATACCTTGGCCATAAAAAAACAAGAGTTAAAAAAACAGCATTTTTAGCTCTTTGCAAACTTGACGAAGGAAGTTCTTATGCTTTTGCATTAGCAAACCTTGACAGTCCATATATTGGACTTAGAAACGTAATCATTGAATTCCTATCTCACATTCCGAGACAAGAAGTCTTAACAAAGGCAAGAAGCATTTACGAAATAGGCAATTATGATTTAAAAAAGTCTATGCTCAAACTCTTTAACAAAGTTGGCGGTTGGACAGCAATCCCTGATTTGATGATTGGAACAATAGACGAAAACGAAAACATAAGACAATTGGCGTTTGAATATTTACAAATTTGGCGAGCAAGAGCAGTAAGACTATTTTCAACACCAAAACAAGGAGAAATTGAAAGAGCAAAACAGGTTTTCAACTTCGTAAGCGAGAAACAAGAGGACAAACAATATTTTAAAACAAACCCAGTATATGGACTTGACTTTTACTTCAATTATTGATAGATGAATAAAGCCGTAAAGAAAGCACCCCGGAGGGGTCGACCCCTCCGGGGTGCTAAGCTTGACTATTCCAACTATTGCTATTAACCATCGACGCCTCCGGCGTGTAAGCCTGAAACTTTACTTTACATTCTAATTCACCCATCAATAACAGAAGGCTAGCTTGTAACAGGCGTTTGGCGAAATGTTGATACGGCTTATTCACCGTAGATCTATAGCACAAAACGCCTTACTCGATTGGAAATGACTTGTAAAAAAATTTATCCCCAATAAATATCCCAAATCAATGAAACACACCTTATATATCCTCCTGGCCCTCTCCCTTACAGCCGCCTGGGCGCAACCTGCTCAAAAATCAGCCCCCGAAAAAGCAGCGGCCAGCAAACCGTTCAAAATTGAAAAAGGAAAAGACGTATGGATGATGACGTACTTCCGTCAGCGGTACCCGACCCGGATCGAGATCGACGCCAAGGGCAATACCGTAGAGGTACCCCTACCCGACCCTATGCAGGAAGAAAAACTCCACATTGCGCTCTCGAACGACGGCCGCCACTGGACTCCCCTCAATGACAACAAACCCCTGTGGGAACAGCAGATGCGTGATCCTTACGTGCGGCGCGGTCCGGATGGACTGTGGCGTTTGCTGGCTACCGGTGGTGGCCGGCGCAGCGACCGCGAACAGGTAGGGCCGAGCTGCCTTTATGCTACCTCCAAAGACCTGATCCACTGGCATGTGGAAGGTACCTTGCCTTTGATGAAAGACGCCCGGAACGAGTCCGGCGCTCTGGCCCGGAATATCTGGGCCCCCGAATGGTTTTATGAGGACAAAACCGGCGAGTATACGCTCGTGTGGTCATCTTCCTACAAAGACGCGGGCTGGAAGGAAAGCCGGCTTTGGTACTGCAAGACCCGCGACTGGAAAACCTTCACCCCGGCCAAAGTACTCTTCGCTCCCCCCTATTCCGTGATCGACGGTACCCTGCTGGAACGCGATGGTACTTATTACCTTTACCATAAGGAAGAAGAATTCGGTGCCAAAACCGGCGAACGCAGGGCCATCCGGGTCGCTACCTCCAAAAATCTCGAAGGGCCGTACAATATCATAGAAGGCCCCATGAACACCGGACAGATCGTTCCCGTAATCACTGAAGGCCCCACCGTCATGACCGATCCCCTCAAACCGGGTTGGCTATTGCTCTATGACTATTGCATGACCAACCGCTTCGGGGCTTCCTACTCGCCGGATCTGATTCACTGGTCGGTGGTGGAGGACGTCGATTTCCCGTCGGAAGCCCGGCATGGGACGGTATCAAAGATAACGGCCAAAGAGGCGGAGGCGTTGGTCAAAGCCTACCCTGTTAAAGGAGCAGGGAAGTGAGGATTCAACCCAGGCAAGTACTTACTTAACCCATCCATAGATTTGGCATAACCCGCAGTTAGTTATATATTGGGAATGGACAAATGCAACGGTCTTCGTTTATTTTATTCGGAGGTCACGAGCCATTGCAGACAAGTAAACCTTCCTGAAACCGCATGACAAAGCCACAAACCAAACGGATTGTTCAAATTTCGTTGGTCCTAGGAACTCTGATTTCCCTATTCTTCGTACCATGGATTATACTAAAAGCCTGGATAACGCCACTACCTGATACAGTTCAGGAACAGGTTGATGAAGCCGTTGACCTTGGCTTAGATGGAGTGATTGTTTACGTGGACCAGGCAGGTCAGCCACCCGCTTTGTACGCGGGTGGCTGGAAAAACAGGGAGAACAAAGTACCGGCCGATCCTCATTCATTATTCAAGATTGCCAGTATCAGCAAGTTGTATGTGGCTGTTGCGGTCGCCAAGCTGGTCAATGACAAGAAATTGTCATTGGATAAAACGCTCACTGATTACCTTCCGGAACTTGCGGGACGAATTGAAAATGCCGATAAAATCACGCTGAAAATGATGGTGCAGCACAGAAGCGGCATTCCCAATTATACCGATACTCCCCACTACTGGGAAGCTCCCCCAAAAGGCAATAGAGAAAATCTTGCATTGGTGCTGGATAAGCCTGGTGACTTTGAACCCGATAAAAAATACAGTTATTCCAATACGAATTATCTATTGATCGGCGAAATCCTGGATAAGACACTGGGATATAGCCATCACCAATATATCAGGGAGGAAATTTTGATGCCGCTTGGGCTGAACGATACGTACAGTTTGCTGAGTGAAGTGGATACAGCCGATGTCATGAGTGGGTATGACGTAGGGTACCATGCTGATTTAAAACAAAATGATTTCATTAGCCCTGCCGGCTCCATGGTAGCGACAGCAAGGGATGTGGGAGTATTCTTACGGGCATTGAACGATGGCTCTTTGCTGGATGATAACGAACAAGCTATTTATTCATCTATCTACGTATATGAACATACGGGATTGTTACCCGGCTACTCCAGTATTGCCCGGTATTACAAAGACATGGATGCAGTCGTTGTTCTGTTTGCCAGTACCAGTGGCGGGTACACCTGGAATTTGTCGGAAATCGTATACAATCGGATCGTGAAAATATTGCGAAGGGGAAAAAGCGCATAAGGCTATGTAAAACTTCCTACCCTGGCAAATTTCTTCTTTTCTGTATCCCCTCAGCCCCTAATCTAACTCCGGCTCCTGCCCCCGAAATGCATCCTTTTTCTCGATAATAGGCAGAGGAATGGGCCGGCGTTCCCGTGCGGACTGATAGATTGCTTCCATGATCCGCTGATCCTGCAACCCTTCTTCACCACCGGAGTAAGGTACCTTGTCTTCGAGAATGCAAGCTGAGAACACATCCATTTCCATGGCGAACTGATTTTTGGGCGTAATACTCACCTGCTCCTGCCGGACTATGGCGCCATCGGCTCGCGAGGTGGTGAGTTTTTGTCCCGAATACGCGTAGGCCTGAGCCAGTTCGTATCCGCCGCGCTCGGTCATGACGCGGTACTGCCGCGCTTCGTGGACATTGTAGTGGGTGGCGCACTGGGCAATGACGCCGCTGGGGAATTTCATTTGCCAGGTACATACCTCCTCCACTTCCCGGAACAGCGGATTGTCAGGATCGCTATGCACGTAGGCCGACACCTCGACGGGTTCCTCGCCCAGAATAAAACGGGTGGTATTGAGGCAGTAAAGCCCGATATCGGGCAGCGCACCGCCGCCCGCCAGCGCCTTGATATGTCGCCAATGCCGGGGGTTGGCCGACGACTGACAATTGTAGGCATCCACAAACTTGGGCTTGCCAAATTCCTGCTTCTGCACCTGCTCGCGCACGTAGCGGTTGTAGGGCTCGTACTGAATCCGGTAAGCAATCATAAGCTTGCGGTTGGACTGCTGGCAGGCATCGATCATAGCCTGGCACTCGGCCACGGAGTTGGCCATGGGCTTTTCGCACAGAATGTGCTTGCCGGCCCGGGCGCCCCGAATCGTGAATTCGGCGTGCATGGAGTTGGGCAACACAATGTAGATGACCTGTACCTCCGCGTTGTCTTTCAGTTGGTCGTAGGTTTCGTAGCTGAAGCAGTTTTCGGATTTGATGCCGTACTGCCGTGCTACCTTTTGTAATTTTTCCGGATTACCACTCACCAGCGCCACCGATTTTGACTTCCGGCAGGTACTCAGGGCGGGCAGAATTTCCTCCAGCGTGAGGTGACCCAACCCCACAAGCGCGTAACCCACCCGCTCCTCCGCGGGCAGCGGCGTAGGTACCCCGGCTGATTTCCGGTCGGCATCCGACTTCCAGGTTTCCAGTTCGATGGGCTTATCCGTAGCCGCAGGTACCTCCGCCGGCGGTGAATAGGGCGGCGAAGTGGGTACCTTGGGTCCGTCGGGTACCTGGTAGGCACTGTATGTTGGTACGGGATACGATGGTACCGGATCGGTTGGCTGGGGTTCGCTCATGGGAATGGATCGACTGGTGAATACTGGTTTCACCATCAAGTCCACAATAATTCGGCCTGCGTTTACTGGTTATTGCAAAAATAAAGGGGTACCTTATTCTCAGTTCGTTATACAGGTAGGTTTCGGCTATCTGCCACGCAACCAATCAGGCGGTTGGCCACGTAATAGAAATAACAGTTCGTGCTTTTATTAAATTTTATATACCTCATGAAGTATCACCTGAAAAGTTTTACCCTACTGCTTGTTTGTGCCTTAGTGGCGGTTATGTCCTGTAAGAACAAGGAACTGACGCCCGCCGACAATGTCAATATCACGCCCGGTGACTCGACTGGAGGTACCTCTTCGGGCAGCACCACCTTCGATCCCACTACCCAAACGCTGGTTTCGGAGGGTAAATTCAAGGATGGTGGTCATCCTACCTCCGGTACGGTAAAACTGTATCGGCAGGGAACAACCTATACTCTAGTGTTTGACAGTTTCAAAACCGACGAAGGACCCGACTTACGTATATACCTGGCCGAAGATACAAAGGCCAATAATTTCATCGAATTGGTGGAGTTGAAAAATACGGGAAATTTCTACCTGACGCTGCCCGATAACGCCGAGGTAGCCAAACGCAAGCAGGTACTGATCTGGTGCAAGCGGTTCAGTGTTTTGTTCGGCTCGGCGGAACTTATGGCTCCGGCTCAGATGTAGCTTCCTGCCCTTCATTCTAATGTCATCGACGCAACTTGCACACAATCTCATTTATCTACTGACTATCAAATTCTTAACAATTCTAATTTTCCAATCTACCGAACTTGAGGGTACCTGTCATCTCAACTGACTATTACTTTCAAATTTATTCACTGCATATTTGCCATTGCAGCAAATATGCTGTATCTTCATAACAAATTTGTTGTCATGGAGACCATAGCAGAAAAAAATGCCGGGAGGTACAACCCCCGGAAAAGCATTCAACGGGCAAGGGCAATGAAAGCCGGAAGCCGCGAGTGGCGCCTGGAAGCTACGGAGGGTACCTATGTATGGGCTACCCAAATGGATAGAGTGCGTCTCATCCGGAAAGGACTTCCCTACGAAACGATCGAAGTGATCAGTAGGCGGGCCAATTTACCCGTGAAACAACTTTTAAACCTGTTTGGGGTACCTCAAACTACCTACAATAAAAAGAAGAAGGACAAAGACCTGCTGAGTGGAAGAGATAGTGAGGTGATTCTGGTCCTGACCGAGTTGCTGGATTTTGGGATAGAGGTCTTTAACCATGAAGAGGAAAAATTCCAGCGCTGGCTCAAAAAAACTAATATTGCCCTTGGGGGCGCTACGCCGGAAAGTCTCTTTGATTCCCTGACGGGAATTCAGGAAGTCAAGAATAGCCTCAATAGGCTGGAATACGGCAATTTGGCCTGATGCGGGTATACAGAATTGAAAGGGAAAAGTACCTGGACGCCACCCTGAAAGGAATCGGGGCCGCGCTCACGGAAGGGTACCGCTGGAATAGCCTGAATACCTACCTGGTCTATACCGCCGAATCCCGGGCCCTGGCTATGCTGGAAGTTTCCGTACACTTGGATCTCAGCGAGGATTTACCCACAGACCGCCACTACGTGGAGATTAATATCCCTGACGACGTTGCAATACTTGAACTGCGCCTCGAAGACCTGCCCGAAAACTGGGACGCCAAGCCACCGATTCTGGAAACCCAATTTATTGGGGATGATTTTGTCTATGAAAATAATGCGGCAGTACTCAAGGTACCCAGTAGTATTGTCCCTCCCGAATTCAACTACCTGATCAACCCAAATCACCCGGACGCTAAAAAGATTACCGTAATTTCAAAAGTACCGCTACGATTTGACCAGCGGTTTGGGCAAAGCAGGGAAAATTAAGTACTTTTCCAATCGTATGGGCTTGGCGGAGCTATTTATTAAGGAATAGATATTTGAAGGTATGTACGTACCTGTATCAGGGTAGGTACGTTACTTTGGCTAAGTTGTGGCTTAGCCCATAAGTAAGGAAATATATAAACGCTATTTGGAGCTTTTCATATTTGTTCATATAAACGACCAGTAAAATACCAAATATTATCAGTATAGCTTAAATAAATACAAAAGTCACAACAAAACTTTCGCATATTCGAGAATAGGGCGTAACTAGTCTCAATAGATCATTTCGGATAAAATGAAAACCAAGATTAATAAACAAAATATCCATTACAGACTCCGGCATTGGGACCTTTACCTAATTAATATATTAGGCCTGGGGTTGGGTATATGCTTTTACTATATCTTCGGACAGAAGATCGAAATTATTGTGGCTTGCCTAGCTGCAACTATATCAATATCAACAGGATTAAGACAATATAAAGTTGAGGAGGACAAGATATTCAAAGAATTGTTTGAAAAGTTCAACAACTTATATGATGAAAAATTCAATGAGAGACTAAATGAAATAGTAGATAATACTTTGGAAGTGGATGAAAAACTAATTGTCGATTATCTAAATTTTTGCTCCGAAGAGTACTTGTGGTTTAGAAAGCATAGAATTCCCTATGTAGTTTGGTCGGCCTGGAAAGAAGGCATTCTTTTTCATCTTCGCAAAGAACCTATTAAGCGAATAGCTGAGAAAGAACGAATTCAGAAAGAGTCATATTATGGACTTTTTGAAGCTCTAAGTATTTAAAATATGCGCATAAAATCATTTGGTCGAAATAGCGGCTGGTTAAGAAGCTAGGTTTTATTAAAAACACTTAAATAAAGTTGACAGCGCACAGAATACCAACTCAATAGCAAATCATGTCCGTTTATGGCAATTTTAAAACCTTATTATTTAAGAATTGGAAACAGGAGATTATATTGAAAAACGATTAGAAGAGAGTCAAGTAATTGACTTAATTATTGAAAAATCCAATTGCACTTATGGTAATCTTGATTTTTTTTGGGAGGTCACAAACGTACCAAGAACAAATGAATTAAACTTTGACAAGTATTATATTGCAAAGGAAATTTTAAGAACTGAACTTGGATTTGAGAAGGATCAAAAACCGGGCGACATAGACATATTAATAGTTCCCTCTAGTAAAGGGAGAATATTTTTTGAGTATTCAAGTGCTTATGAACTAAAAGTCGTGAGACCAACCAATGATAATATTAGGAGGAACTCAAATTCATTAGGTTCAACGCAAACGCTAGGATTAGTTAACGATGGTTTTCCGCTTATTGGACTAATCCAAGTATGTATGAATCAACCAATAAACCCTATTCATTTACAATATCTACCGAACCTTGAAAATATTAATGAAATATTTACTTTTGACCCATTTCCACTTTTCAGTGTAGAAACGCAATATCAACGAATTTTAAAAACAGACTTACCAAAGTATGTTGGAATTAATATTTTTGGACTTTGTTTTGATATAAATGGAAATATTATTACTCAAAATTCTACAAAATTTGATAGTTTTAAGCATGGTTATTGTAATCCTTATTGTAAAAATGATACCATTGAAAGAATAAAAATTCATTTTGAAAAATTTAAAGGGAAATATATAGAAAAAGTAAACAAATAAAATCTACTATAAACATAGGTTTTTCGCCATATTATTTGAATTCCAATATTCAAAATCAATTTTCAAATGAAACTGTTGATTCTCTACCTATCACAAATCTGTAACAAGTAACCTACAAGTTATCGTCCTCTCCCGTCTTGAAACGGCTTTATCCAAAACTGTATATATCCAGCAGTCAACTCATGGCGAATGGGTAAAGTTTTCGGTGGTTTTGCAACGTTTTACATACCCTTTACATCTTTTTACAATTGAAAGGCGGGCAGTATAGCCGATGTCCCATAGCTTTACAGCATTGTTTCACCAAACCAAATCTAGCCATGAATACCCTTGCTTTTTTGCTCCTTTTTCAATTCGCATCTGTTCTGGATCAGACGTTAGAATTTACCCAGTCATCTCTTCTCCCCAATAGTCAGCTAACACAAAAAAGTGATAAGGCCGTAGCTGCAAACATCATTTTTAAATCTACCGATGGCGGACAGACCTGGCAGGACATCAGCGCCGGGCTGCCTGCGAACTTGCAGGAAGAGGGTATCGAGCGGAATGGTTTCGTTGAAAAAGACAGTGAGCTTTATATAAGTACCGAAAATGGGATCTATCACAGTCAATCCAATGCCACGGCTCCTTATTGGCAAAAAGCGAGTCTTATAAGTACTGTTTCTGAAATGCTCGGAGGCACGAACCGTCTCTTTGATGGAGGCGGGGCCATGAAATCGGTAGAGGCCAACGGGGTACTTCTGGCGACCAGCCAAAAGGGAATCATCCGGTCGACCGATGCGGGTGAAACCTGGGATTTGGTAATTAGTGAGGGCGGTGTGGGCATCGCAGTTGAACGCATCAAAGGCGGATTCGCGGCGATCACGTATAATACCGAGTCGGAGACCAGACGAGTGCGCACCTCCTACGATGGCGGCAAAACCTGGCAGCCCATTGATGCTGGCTTGCCGGCAAGTCTCTCCATTGCTTCCATTGTTCAGGTGGGTGAAGACCTGTTTTGTGGTCATCCAACCGGCATTTTCAGATCTTCAGACCAAGGAAAAACCTGGCAACTGCTGCTTCCTGCAATCGGAGATAAGGTCTTCAATTTATCCGTTTCGGGCAATGTAATTTATGCCATACTCCGAAGTGGGGGGTGTTGAGAATTTCAGGTTAACGTTTATACACCATTTCAGCAAAGGTCCCCTGATCAAACAAAATTTCTCCAAAGCTACCCCTACTACTCCACTTTCAAAATCGGAAACCGCTCCGAAATGCCGTTCTCATTGAAGGCCTCGATGGTATAGTAGTAGGTAGCTTTGGAATCCATGGCCTTGAACCAGTAGTCGTTGTGAGTAAGTACCATGATATTGTTGTAGAGCTTATCGGGCGCCGTGCCGTAGTGGATGGTGTATCCCTGAGCAGCATCCACGGGCGACCAGCGAATCCAGGCGCTGCGCTTGTCTTTCTCGGTGCGAAGTACCATGAACTGCTTCACCGCATCGGGTTTCGGCCCGGCCCCCTTACCAAATACCCGAAAACCACTCAACGCAAACTTCCCCTGCGGCATGTGAACGTTTTCCAGCTTAAGGTACCGGGTCGAAACGGATTTGGCAAGTTCGACGTAGTCGTGAGGTACATCCGTTTTATTGGCCGATTTGTCCACAAGTACCTCCCACTTTTTGCCGTCTTTGGAATGATAAAGAATGTACTGATGGTACTGATCCGTCACTTTTCCCAACGAGGTAGCATCCTGGTCGGCGTAGTTGATCTGTACGGCGTTGACGGTCGATAGTTCGCCCAAATCGGTTTCGAACCACTCCCCCTTGTCGCCGGATTTGGCACTCCAATAGGTCTTGATATCCTCGTCCACGGCCAGGTTGGGCTGGTACCCTCCCAAGGCCGACGAGGCCCGCACGGGTTTATTAAAATTCAGCAGCATCCACCCTGTAAATGTGGTTGTGGTACGGACGGTCCGCCGCGCGGCTTCCAGCCCGTCTTTATCAGCAGAAATATCTCCGGTATTGTAAGGCAAAAAATGCGGATAATCCCCATAAGCCGTATTACACCACATGACATCATCCTGATCAAAGCCCGTCGGCCAGATCCCCAGCCGCCGTTCAAAATTATTCTTCCGGTTGATCGTGATGGTCGACACGTGCCAGTAGTTCTGGTCATTGTCCTGAAACGTAGACCCATGCCCCGCCCCGCGCGCAAAACCACCCAGCTTCATGCTCAGCGGATCGCTCTGGTTCTGGAATGGACCCAACGGATGGGTACCTACTGCCACGCCATCGGCATAGCCGCTCGACTCGGTGCCGGGCGCACCGTATTGCAGGTAGTACTTACCGTTATGCTTCGTCATGTGCGCGCCCTCCATGAAACCATCCAGAAAGGTATCGTCCATGTGTTCACCGAACCGCTGCCAGCCGTAGCGCCACGATTCCAGCAGGTACACTTCCTTGCGGGTACCGATGGGTTCCATGGTGTGGCGGTTGAGTCCGATGCCATAGAGCGGGTAGCGGTTGCTTGAGCCGTTGTACATATAAAATCGCCCGTCGGTGTCGGTGAAAAAATCGGGGTCCCAGCCGCCGATGCCGAAGCGTTCCACCAGGGGTTTCCACTCATTCGCTTCAGGATTGGTACTCATCCAGATCGTGAACTCGCCGGTATATGTAGAGCCGAACACCAGCATAGTATCGCCCACGATGCCCACAGCGGGGGCGCACAGTTCATCATACACATCGTTCCACGGCCGGAGGAAGCGCCGGGAATGAAACGTCCAGTCCGACATATTCTTGCTATGCCAATACCCCCACTGATTGGTGCTGAACAGAAAGAAGGTACCCTTATAGTTGACGATCACCGGATCAGCCGTAGCGCGGTGGCGCCCCCACTCTGAGAAATTGGGGATGGGCGTGTAGCCGTAATCCAGATTGATGGGATTGCAATAGGTCGTTTGGGCCGAAGTATACGATACCGGACAAAAAGTGGCCAGAAATAACAGAATCAGCGCCTGTAGTAAGTTCTTTTTCATGGGGTCGAGAAATAGGTACGTAGTTCAAAAGTACTAAATGAAGGAACAGTATCTATCTTTGGCCCCTGGATCAAAGCCCAATTCTATGCATTTTCGTCACGCCGGTACCCTATCCGTCCTTTTTCTTTTTCTTTCTTTTTTATCGTACGCCCAAACCGACACTACGGCAACGAGTCGGGATGGAGGTACCCTCAATCAGATTACCGTCGCCGCCTCCCGCACCGCCGAGCGCGTGATGGAAAGCCCCGTCACGGTGGAGCATATCGGTGCCGTGGAATTACAGCGCAACGCGGCCACAGACTTGATTTCCGGCTTGGCCAAATACAAGGGCATCGACGTGAGCCAGTCGAGCTGGCTCATTTCCAGTTTCAGCACGCGCGGCTTCAATAGCAACAAAGCCGAGCGCGTGGTGCAACTCGCCGATTATGTCGACGTCACCTCCCCTACCGCTTCGCTCTACTACGGCAACTGGGTGGGCATCTCGGATTTGGATCTGGAAAGCGTGGACGTGGTCCACGGGGCCAACTCGGCCCTGTACGGCTCCAATGCCCTCAATGGGGTACTCCTGATGCATTCGAAAGACCCTTTCCAAACGCCCGGTCTGACGGCCTCGCTGCGGGGTGGTAGCCGTCACTTGATAGATTTTCAGGTACGCTACGCGAAAACGATTGGCGACAAACTGGCTTTCAAGATCAACGCCAATTATTTCTCGGCCGATGAATTCATCGCATCCAGCGACGCCGCCATCCAGCGCGTCACTTCGGGTGGACTGGCCGGCGCCGATCCGGCCAATAACGCCGAGGGTTCGCCCCTGGGCTGGAATGCCGTCAACCGTTTTGGCGACATCGGTACCACTGTAACCAACACGGTACTGACCGCCAAAAACAACAATCAACCCTACCGCCTCTACGCCCCCGGTTACGCCGAGCGCGATTTGCTATGGGCCAAAGCGCCGGGTGATTTGTTCACGATTTGGGGCGATAGCTACAAAGCCGGGAATATCCGGATCAATCCCGCCCTGCATTATAAAATCAACGAACGTACCAGGTTCGTGTACGAATACCGCTATACGTTCAGTAATGGCATTTTCCAGAGCAGCAGTCGTTACGCCCAGCGCGCCATGCAGTACGACCTCCACCGCGCCGAATTGCGGGGCAAAGACTGGTTCGTACGCGCCTATACGGTGTATGATTATGGCGGCAAAGCCTATGACCTGAGTTCATTGGGCAACGGCATCATGGGCAGCGTGATGGCACCCGCCAAACCGGGCGGCGGGCAGTACCCGACCTACGGCCAGAATTACTTTGCGCTTTGGAATCAAATTTTTGGAGCCGCCCGCGATAACGGTCTGCCCGCTAACGCTACCCTCGACGGCATTTACGCCGCCAATCCCGACGGTAACGTCCCGCAGCCCTACCAACTCAGCCAAGCCGTACCAGGCGGATTGGGCATCGCTGAAGCGCAGGCTTTGGCTTCGCAGATTGCCTCCGGCGTACTGTTGCCTGCCGGTAGTAAAGCGTTCAATGATCTGCGTCAGCAGATTGTCAGCGGGGTGGGTACCATCGAAATCAACGGTGCGCGGACGGTACGCGGGGCGGCCTTTGCCAACACGGCACGTTTTTACGATCTGAGTACCCAGAAAGAATGGCAACTTACCCCTTCGACGCATGTGGTCGCCGGGGCATCGTTCCGTACCCACCGCCTGCGCTCGGCGGGTACCTTGCTGGCCGATGGCGATAAATCGCCCATCGCGCCGGGTACCAACGACGTCCAACTGCGCGACCGGATCGTCAACTACGAGGGTGGCGCATACGGACAAATCCGGCAGGATTTGCTCAATAATCGCCTGCGCCTCGCCTTTGCCGGACGGGTCGATAATTTCCGCAACTTCGGTACCCGCTTCTCCCCCCGGGCGTCGGGGGTACTTTCGTTGGGCGAGAACCGCGAGCATAACATCAGGCTGAGCTACGCCCAGGCTTACCGCCAGCCCGCCCAACTCGACCAGTACATCTACCTCGATTTTGGCTCACTACTGGTGATGGGAAATATCGACAAAGGGTTTCAGGGCCTCAACGCCGTTTCTACGCTTCCTAATGGCCAGCCTAATCCTGATTATCTGAAACCGCAAACCATCAAAAACCTGTCGCCCGAGCAGGCCAATACCTGGGAGATTGGCTACAAGGCGCAACTATTCAAAGGGTTTTACGTTGATGCCAGCTATTACCGCTCTCGCTATCAGGATTTCATAGGTACCCTCCGTTTTTACGGCCGGGAGGATGGCTTAGCTGTGCAAGGTACCCCCTTTCCCGCATCCGGTGATTTTACCAAGCCCGCCACCGACCGTACCCGCGGCCGCCTGATTCAGGTGTGGGCCAACGCTGAACAGACCGTTCAGACCCAGGGCGTGGTGCTGGCCGCGGATTTCTACACGCCCAAAAAACTCCATCTGTACAGCAACTACACCTGGTCGCAGATCAACGAAGCCGACGTACCCGGCCTGATCCTGGGCTTCAACACCCCTACCCACAAAGTGAATGTGGGGGTTGATGGTACCTATAAACAATTCATATACAGCCTCAACTATCGCTACCAAACGGGCTACACTTTCTTTATGCCCTTCGACGAAGGTTTCATCCCGGCCTACGGTACCCTAGACGCCCAGCTAGGCTACCGGATTCCGGCTTTGAAAAGTCTGCTGCGGCTGGGAGGTACCAACCTGACGAATGCCAACGCCATTTCGGCCTATGGATCGGCGGCCATCGGGCGGGTAATATACGTGGGGTGGCTGGTGGGGATTTAACGTTGGATTATAAAATATAACTTGGGAATTTTATGTCTGGCACGTAGCTATGGAATTTTGTACCTTTGAATATGGCCAAACCAAACTCCTATTTATTTGAAATCAATATCGATAGACTTACCGATTCGATCCTTAACCGGATCAGTGGCGATAGTTTCAGAACTGAAGTATCGCTTCTTACAAAAAGTGATTTGAAAAACATCACAAAGAAATCCGGATGGTTGTTCGATTGGAAATATGAGTTTGGAAGACTAGACCGGGAAATCTATAAGCTGACTATCGTCGATAATCTCGACATTATACAGGGACTGATTAGTTTGACCATCAAACCCGACCACGTCTATATGTTTCTCTTGGAAAGCGCCCCTTTTAACCTTGGCAACGGTAAAATATATGAAGGGGTGCCTGGTAATCTCGTAGCTTTTGCTTGTAAATTATCCTTTCAGAGGGGTGGAGAAGGATTTGTATCATTTGAATCAAAAACGAAATTGATAGAACATTATACAAACACGCTCGGCGCCTTACATATTGGGGGAGGTTTGATGATTATCGATTCAAAAGCTGCCGAAAAACTAGTTCTAAAATATTTTAAGCCTTAGCATTATGGGATATATCAAAGAACCCGATGGCATTGATTTTGTCATTGACAGCAAGCCGCTAACCCCAGAAAGGGAAAAAGAATTAAGTGAGTTTATTGCCAAGAGAAAGTTGGCATTGAAAAAGAAATTCAAAAAAGACCAGCCACAGCTTCTGTTGTAGCCTGATCTTTGACTAACCGTTTTCTATCACTTCAACGTAGTCAGTATTCCCAAAAACATTACGCCGAATAAAGCGTATGG
The DNA here is from genome assembly GCF_009296315.1 of Salmonirosea aquatica. Lineage (NCBI taxonomy): Bacteria > Pseudomonadati > Bacteroidota > Cytophagia > Cytophagales > Spirosomataceae > Salmonirosea > Salmonirosea aquatica. Next base: position 5,562,965 of record NZ_WHLY01000002.1, on the reverse strand, counting down.
AAACAAAGTTCAGCTAGGCTACTGGATTCCGGCTTTGAAAAGTCTGCTACGACTGGGAGGTACCAACCTGACGGATGCCAACGCTATTTCGGCCTATGGATCGGCGGTCATTGGGTGGAAATTTGATTTCAGAAAACTGAGGGGAGTAAATGGCTAAACTTCTGTACTCCTAAGTTTTGGGATTGCTTACTCGATTATTTGGCGTATCATTAACGTTTATCTCCCTGAAAACCTGGAACAGATTACCGCAAGCCATCCTCGATTCTTATGTTTATTGCCTACACCGTCATCGTGATTCTGGGTTTCGTACCCTTGGTCATAACCCTGTCCAGAATTCGAGCGGTGAAGCGGATGAAAGAACAGGGTACCCACGTCATGGGTACCATCCGGGAAGTGTCGGGTAGTACGGGCAAGAGTTTGAATTCGGCCATCATCCAGTATACCATTGTGGAAACGGGTGAAAGCGTCGGCCTGCGGATTACCGTGGCAGGCATGCCCTACCAGATTGGTCAGCAGCTACCCCTGTATTACAACAAGCAGAATCCTGCCGACATACAGCTCGATTCCGGTAAAGGGTTTATATTTCAGCTAATCTTCACCGGGTTGATTGCTTTATTTTCCATCGCCGCCTGCTTTCTCATTCAACACAGTATCAATACGGGCGAATTGTAGGATTTAAAGAGCAGTAGTGGTCTGCTTTTTGTGGAGTACGCTTTTTCATTAAGCACAAAAAGCAAAAACGAAAAGCATCCTCCATGAAAATCATTCGTTACGCGCTCCTATTCGCTTTACTACCAATCACTTCTACCTACGCCCAATTCTGGATTGATGCGGAGGCGGGCATAGTCTTTGGTACCCCTTATAACAAAATCAGCATTCCTAACACGAGCGGCACCCGCTTCGATTTGGGCAAAGAATTCGACATAACGCCCCTCGCTTACTACCGCCTGCGCCTGGGCTACACCTTCAACGACCGCCACACCATCACGGCCCTCTACGCGCCCCTGACGGCTACCTACGAAGGAACATTCGACCGGGTAGTCAATTTTAACGGACAGGCCTTTGCCGCTGGGCAACCCGTGACTGCCCTGTACCAGTTCAATTCCTACCGCCTGACCTACCGCTACAGGCTGGTACGAACCAATCGCTTCCGGCTGGGGGTAGGTTTCACCGCCAAAATCCGCGATGCCGACGTGCGCCTCATGTCTGACACGCAGGACACGCATTTCAGTAACGTAGGCTTCGTGCCGCTGCTCAATCTGCTGGCTGAATTCCGTATCTCGGAACGGTGGCAGGCGCTTATGGAGGCCGATGCCCTGGCGGGCGGACCGGGACGCGCGGAAGATGTCTTTCTGGGGCTTGGCTACCAGCTCGGGCCGCGTTGGGGATTACGGGCGGGATACCGCGTGGTGGAAGGCGGGGCCGATGTGGAGTCGGTATACAACTTTACCTGGATCAATTACGCGGCGCTGGGGGCCACGGTGCGGTTTTAAGCGAATTTATTTACTTTGGGGTATCTTTCAACCGACTTACTGTCCCCTGCCCCATCCTGCTGTGCGGTTAAAGACCATCCATCGTATTTCGGGTATTTTCATAGCCCTGTATGTCGTCGCTCACCTGGTCAATCACCTCGCCAGCCTGTGGGGGCCAGAAGCGCATATCCGCCTGATGGATGCACTTCGTCCCTCCTATCGCAACGTGTTGGTCGAAACCGTTTTGCTCGCCGCCATTGGGATGCAAATCTATTCGGGTACCAGGCTGTTTCTGGCTGACCGAAAGACGGCCATGGGATTTTTTGAAAAACTGCAACACTGGACGGGCCTGTACCTGGCGTTTTTCTTCGTAGTCCACCTGAGCGCGGTCATGGTGGGGCGACACGCGCTGCATCTCGATACGAACATCTATTTCGGAGCGGCGGGTCTCAATAGTTTCCCCTTGAACCTGTTTTTTATTCCGTACTATGGTCTGAGTATTCTATCCTTTTTCGGACATCTGGCCGCACTTCACACCAGAAAAATGTCCACAAAAGTATTGGGGATCTCACCCAAACAGCAGTCTTATGGGATTATGATGCTTGGCCTTTTAGCCGCGTTCCTGATCCTGTTCGGCCTGACGGGTTATTTCAGAGGTTTACAAATGCCTTGATGTCAATGAGTTGATTAAAAAGCACACGTAGGTTGGCGCATTTCCCAATTACTTTGACAGGTTCTCCAACATTATCGCACGGCAGGGAGTTGGAATGAGACCACTCACCAATCAACCTCATTTCAATGCCCAAACCCGACGAAACCCTCATCATCCTGGCCGGAGCCACTGGCGACCTGGGCGGCCGCATCGCCCGTATTCTCCTTAAAAAAGGTACCCCCGTGCGGGTGTTGGTGCGTCCCGCGAGCAAGCGGGACGAAATCGACGCGCTGCGGCAACTGGGAGCGACCATCGCCGAAGTCGATTTTGACAGCCTGCCCCAATTAACGCACGCTTGTCAGGGGGGTACGTGTATCGTTTCAGCGCTCTCGGGCCTGCGGGAGGTGATTGTGAATACCCAAACGAAGCTACTGAATGCGGCGATCGAAGCCGGGGTACCCCGGTTCATTCCGTCGGACTACTGCATCGATTATACTCAAACGCCCGAAGGTACCAACCGCAACCTCGACCTGCGCCGCGAATTCCGCGAACGCCTCGACAAGGCACCGATTCAGGGTACCTCCATCCTCAACGGCATGTTTGCCGACCTGCTCACCGGGCAGGCTCCGGTAGTGCTGTATCCGTTCAAACGCATCGTGTTCTGGGGTAATGCCGACCAACTCATGGACTTCACCACCATCGCCAACACCGCCGAGTACACCGCTTCCGCCGCGCTCGACCCGACCACGCCCCGCGATTTGCGTATTGCCGGGGATGTACTCAGCCCCCGGGGTTTGCAGGAAGCCGCGAGTCAGGCGACCGGAGATGCCTACAAACTATTCCGGGTAGGTGGCTTAGGTACCCTGGATGTGATGATCAAAGTGACCAAAACGCTGATGCCTGCTCAAGACGAGGTGTTTCCGCCCTGGCAGGGCATGCAGTACCTGCGCAACATGCTCAGCGGACGCGCCAAATTGGCCTCGCTGGACAACGATCGCTACCCCGGCATCCGCTGGACCCGCGTGCAGGAAGTTATTGCGCGCCATGTGCAGGAAAAGAGTTAAAAACCACGGGCTAGATTAGAAAAGGAGGTTTCAGGGCTTCTTGGGTAGGTATTCCATCCAAGATTTTGCCTTCTTATGAAACTCCGCCGTACCCTGCTTTTTCCGTTTTTGTTTTTTGCCCTGGCCGTGCAGGCGCAAACGACCGCCCCTCCTACCCCCAACTTTCTATGGTGGAATCCCACTGAGGCTGCCTTTCCGGTGTTGGAAGGACAGGCCTGGCCCCAGGACGTGAAAAATTTCTACGACCGCCTGCCCGCCCGCGCCGAGGGTACCGTGCGCGCGCCGGTCTGGAATCTGTCGCGGCAAACGGCCGGGCTGATGCTACGGTTCCGGGCCAATTCTGATCAGATCAAGGTACGGTACGTGGTGGAGGGCCGGCAGGCGCTGCCCCACATGCCCGCCACGGGCGTCAGCGGCGTGGATCTGTACGCGATTTCGAGCGATGGCGACTGGCGCTGGTGTACCGGGAAGTACGCCTTCGGCGATACCATCGAGTACTACTTCCGCAACCTCGAGCCCAACGACGCCTACCACAAAATGGGCCGCGAGTACCGACTTTACCTACCCTCTACAATTCGGTGAAGTGGCTGGAAGTGGGGGTACCCGAGGGTACCCTGTTTACGCCCCTGCCCGTCCGCCCCGACAAGCCACTTGTGTTGTATGGTACCTCCATCATGCAGGGTGCCTGCGCATCCCGCCCCGGCATGGCGTGGCCCACGATTCTTTCGCGCAAGCTCGACGACCCGCTGATCAACCTCGGTTTCTCGGGCAACGGGCGACTGGAACAGGAGGTACTGAGCGTGGTCAACGAGATCGACGCCAAGGTGTTTGTGCTGGACTGCCTGCCCAATCTGGTGAATCAGGACGAGTACCCGCTCGACACCGTCAAAAGCCGGATTCTGTACGCGGTACGTACTTTGCGGCAAAAGCATCCGGCCACGCCGATTGTGCTGGCCGAACACGCGGGCTATACCGACGAGGCCATCAACCCCACTAGCCGCAAACGCTTCACGGAACCCAACGAGGTACTCCGAGCGGCCTTTGTCCAGCTACAAGCCGAGGGCGTCAAGGAACTGTACCTGATTCCCAAAGCGGATTTTAACCAGGGCATCGAGACGATGGTGGACGGTACCCACCCCAACGACCTGGGCATGATGCGCTACGCCGAGGGCTACGAAAAGCACCTGCGCACCATCCTGCGCGAGCCGCAGGGTACCCTCAGCACCACCCGCCCGGTGATTCAGCTGCGCGAACCCGGCAACTATGACTGGGACGCCCGGCACCGCGAAATCCTGCGCATGAACCGCGAAACACCACCGAACGTGCTGATGATCGGCAATTCGATCACGCATTTTTGGGGCGGACTCCCCAAAGGTCCCCGCGCTGCCGGCGCGGAATCGTGGAACGCCGTGCTCGAACCGCAGAATACCCGCAACCTCGGCTACGGCTGGGACCGCATCGAGAACGTACTCTGGCGCGTGTACCACGGCGAGCTGGATGGCTACGCCGCGAAGCAGATTTACGTGATGATCGGCACCAACAATTTCCAGCTCAATACGGACGAGGAAATCCTGACCGGCTGGCGGCAACTCATCGAGGCCATCCGCCAGCGCCAACCCACGGCGACCCTCACGATGGTAGGCGTGTACCCCCGCCGCAAGCAAGAGCAACGGGTCGTGGAACTGAACAAAAAATTGGCTACTTTGACGAAGGAAATGGGCGTAGGGTACCTCGACGCCGGCAAGGTACTTCTGAAAGCGGATGGAACCATCGACGAGGCGCTGTTTTCGGATGGCCTGCATCCCAATGCGAAGGGGTACCTTCGGCTGAGTAAGGCGTTTGGAGGGCGGTAGGTTTTATGTATATTGCTTTAGGGTTTGGCGGATTGATATGGGGCTTAGATACACAGCCCACGGATTAGAATCATTAGAAATTGAATTTTATATAATTCCTTATGAATCACTCAGATTTGACACAAAGGGTGAAGGTATCAGTCAGGACAATTGATCCGAAAGCAAGGATTATATTGTTTGGATCAAGGGCCCGTAAAGATTATATACCAACCTCGGATTGGGATTTCCTGATTCTGACTTCCCGTAAGGCAGATGAGTACCTGAAAAAAAGGATCAGGGAAGTACTACTTGAAACAGAATTGGAAGCAGAAGAGGTTATTAGTTCTATTATTTTTTCTCAGGACAAATGGTCTGACTACCAGGTAACCCCGCTCTACAACAATATTTCAAAAGACGGGGTAGAGTTATGAGCTATCATAAACAAGATTTGATACGTTATCGTCTTGAAAAATCAGCAACCACATTTGATGAAGCCGAATTTTTAATGCAAAATGGCTTCTGGGGCGGTGCTGCCAATAGGCTTTACTACTGTAGCTTTTACGCTGTGACGGCTCTCCTGGCAAAGGACGAAATTGAAGCTTCGACTCACAACGGGGTCAGAACAGAATTCTTTAAGCAGTATATCAAAACTGGAATCCTAAATAGAGAATACAGCAATTTATATTCAAACCTAATGAACAAACGTCACGAAAGTGACTATGATGATTTTATGGAGTTTACGGAAAATGAAATTTTGCCACTGCTTGAAGAGGTTAGGCAATTCTTACTAGCATTACGAAAACAGATTGAAATTTGAGGTTTGGGTAGGTGCTGTGGGAAACGGCGTAGTGCGATGGTTATAAAAGGTGCTTCTGAAAGCCGATGGTACCCTCGACGAGGCGCTGTTTTCGGATGGGTTGCATCCCAATGCGGAGGGGTACCTTCGGTTGAGTAAGGCGTTTGGGGGGAGGTAGGTTGTTAGTAATTTGCTTTTTTTATTTGTAATTGAAAGGGCTATGCGACACAGCTTATGCTTAAAGTGTAGTCAATAATAAACACTATGGCTCTAAAAGACAACATTTTAATATTTTCAAAGAGACAAATTGACGATGCGGGAAATATTCTGGCTAATCCATCATCTACGCAATTACAGCGGGACCAAGCCTTAGAAGCGCTTGGCAATTTTCGTTCATGCCACGCTTATCCAATAAATACATTTCAGGCAACACTAAGAAAAAAACTCAATAAAACTGGCATTGAGTATTTGGTGTCACAGCGGTTAAAAAGAACGCCATCAATAATTTTAAAACTAGAAAGATTTCAGAATATGAGACTTTCACAGATGCAAGATATTGGGGGAATTCGAGCAATTTTACCTACTATGAATGATGTAAATACTATCGTAACACTTTACAGAAAAGCTGGATTACAACATGAAATAAAGAATGAGAAAGATTATATTCAAAATCCAAAAGATTCTGGGTATAGATGCTTTCATATAGTTTATAAGTACAAGAACTCAATCAATCCAAACTATGATAATTTAATGGTCGAGTTGCAAATTAGAACTAGGCTACAACACGCATGGGCAACTGCTGTTGAAACAATGGGAACCTTTATCGATCATTCATTAAAATCAAGCCAAGGCCCTATGGAGTGGCTAGATTTTTTCTCACTTGTAGGTAATGCCTTTGCGTACATTGAAAATACTCCTAATCTATTAAGATACTCACATTATACAAGAGATGAAGTCTTCGAAAAGGTAAGAAAGGATGCAAATTATCTCCAAGTAATTAATCAATTAGAAGCTTTTAGTAATGTAATCGCTAATATTGAAACTGATAAAAGGCAGGGCAGTTTACATCTAGTGGTTTTAGATGTTAAGAATAAAGAGGTTAGGATTAAAACTTATTCGAGGACTGCTATTGAAGAGGCATCAGCAGACTATTTGAAAGAAGAAACTTCTATTACAGATTCTAACAAGAGACAAGTAGTTCTTGTTTCTTCAAATTCATTAGATTCACTTCGAAAAGCTTATCCAAGTTACTTTCTTGATACACAGGAATTTATTAGAACATTAAAGGAAATAATTACTATCTAATTTCCCCTCGTTGGGCGTAGTCTTCCAAAGGAGACTGCGTCCTAAAATAAAAGGCCGTTTGTAACGGCCGAGCGGAGAATTCCTATACAGTAGATGGTACTTTTACCAACAATCAGCTACCTACCAGCAAAATACAAATTCCTAGCTATGGCCAACTTCCAATCCATCCGGCAAATTTTCACACAACTCAAACCTGAATTAGTGAGCAAGTATCATGTTCGGTTCGGTCGTGCGGGATAATTTTACTGCTAGTAGCGATATTGATATTCTAGCAAATTTAGGTTAGATTCTGAAAAAGGATCAATGTATTTTTACTAAGTAAAATTGAATTCATTATAAAATTCAATTCACTTTGATAACGATATTTTGATATGAACTATTTAATAGCAATAGTATTGATTTGTAGTATATCTTTAAGTAAATCTTTTTGCCAGACAGACTCACTGCCTGAGCCAGTACTTAAACTAAGCTATACTTTTGATAAATTAAACCTTATTCAAAGCATTAAAAATGAAGAATTACAAAAATCGTTTTTAGATTCTATTGGACTTCCTAAATCACCTGGTAACTATATAATTCATAAAGATAAATTCAATTATCAACGTATAGATTCTTCCTACGAAAGTGTAGCATCATCACTAAAAGAAAATCTTCATAAGGATATTTATAAGCAAATTGCTTCTCAAATCTTGGTTTTGCATTTCATAGATTCTAGTTATATTGATAAAGAAACAAGTGAAAAAATCCGTAATTACATGGAAGAAATGACAAAAAATAGCGGAGTAAATCCCGGACTTTACGCTTATGGATTATTAAAAATAGAACCATTTAATTCACACCCAGAAGTTTGTAATATGTATAAAAAATATATTAACATTTCTAGTGAGTATCTAATAAAAAGAAAAAGTCAAATAGAAGAAGTAGAGCAAAACTTTACAACTCCCAAAGATGACAAAGTCATTAAAATACTTTTAGGTGCTATGGGAAGAGATTTGAATAGGGATATTAAATTTGTTCATTTCTTAAAAAACCGATTTGAAATTCTATGTAAATAATCAATGATATTTACACTCTAAGTTAACCCATCACCTTAGTACACAGACCTTACGAGCTTTTACACACCATCCTATGAAGGTACCTTTCACATTACTATTGACATTACTTTGGGGTACCCTATCCGCCCAAAACGTCGACATAAAAAAGGCCTGGGTCGGCGACGAGCTTGAATACATTAAGATTGATAGTCAGAGGGTAGATATTGAAGTATTTGGAAACTACCGGGCGCAAAAACAGTATTACCTATTGGGTGACACACTTCGTCTATATGATCACTATACGCTTTCGAATGAAAGCTTTGCAATAGAGCATATAAGAAACTATGATTTCCTGATCACCACGTTGACGGACACAAATCTGACGTTAATGGCGCTCGACTCCAATGCGCTTACACTTACAGGAGGTAAGAAAACAATAAAGTATCGTGAGCGGCATTTAGTGCATCAACCTACCCTGGATTTTGAGGTAATAAAATTCAGATCCACAACGTGTCACGGTACCTGTCCAAGTTTAAAATTACAAATAGACAAAGAAAAAAAATTACTATTTATGGGTGGTATGTACGCCATTAAAGAAGGGTACCACACGGGTGCAGTTCCCGATAGTTTGTTCCGTTCTCTACTTGACATTTTGAAGTTGTCTGAACTGGATAAATTGAAGACCTGGGAACAACATGTAATGGATGCTCCCACCTACACGCTTGAAGTTCATTATAACGGCCAAATAAAGTACTTAAAGAATCCTTTCCTACCCGCTGTAACCAAAGAGTTGATCTGGTATTTGCTTAAAATATCAGAAAAGGTTGAATTGACAAAGGCACAAGAACCCTTTGACATAAATTTCATTAAGTAGCAGAAGCAGCACGCCCCCCTCCTCGTTGAGCGTAGTCTTCCGACGGAGACTGCGCCCTAATAATAGAAGGCCGTTTGTAACGGCCCGAATGCCAAACGCTTTTGCTTTGTACGACATTGGAGTAACAATACTACCCGTGTTGTTAGTGGTGTGTTGAAAAGATACCAAACAGACCGAAAAATGAAGACGACAAAAGACAAAGATCTGGAAACAATGTCCAGAGAAAACCTTATGGTTTAGGTCAGGAAACTCAGAAATGGTATTAGAAAACATCGGGATACTTCTGGTCATGAGTTATGTTGGCACCACCCCGATTTATGGTCACTCCTTCCAGAACAATCTGATCCCATGCCTACGGTACCTGCTTGGCCTCAATTTATGCGTGGATGCATTCAATATAGACAGTCATTGGAAAAAACCGGCTTCCCTACCACGGATAAAGAATTCGATGGCTGACAAATCCATGACATTTTCCAACGATTCTACCTGATATTCATGTGTTCTGATCATAGGTCTGAATTTCCACACATACCCTTCCCATAAGAACATAATTTGCCTGAGATCGGGATCAGGCCGTCATATAGCACTGGAACACCAGATCGTTTTCAGCAAGTAGGTCCTATTACTGAAAGATTGTTGTCTTTGGGAATCAATTTCATGATTCCATACAAATCATCCTTTCGTTTACGATCCGTGGTGTAAAACCAGGACCCCAGCACCTTTTCGTTCTGGTGCTCATCCCGCCCGTAGAAGCGGAGAATCCATAAGTTCCTGTTCCGTGGGCTGGGCGGACTTAGCTTGATTTTCACTATTTTAGAGCGGAGAATGGGACGATTACTGAATTCGTCCGTGTACTTACTGCGAATCATAGTAATAGTGTTTGAGGGGATGTATCTATATTGTAAATATAGATTACATAAAAATAAATAAATTATTTTTGAGTTCATAATTTTTTTAAAAAAAGTGAGACCTGTTTATCCACCAGCCCAAAATTTCCCAGCCACCGCTAACGCCGATCAATGATTAAGAAGGGTATCTTTGCTAAAAATTGAGGTTTTACCGATTCTTACCCGAACAATTCCGGACAAAACCGACGTTTTCTAATTGATTTGGTTGTTGTAAGATTATGAACAAAGTATTGATCTGTCTACTGTTTTTGCTCGGTTGCGGTGCTTCGGCCCAAGCCCAAAGGACCAGGTTACTGATAGCCAAGAAAGTAGATTTTGAGGGAATGCCCGAGAAAGTGCGCAAAGAGACCGACCAGGAACTGAAAGAGGAAATGGACACTTTTCTGGGTTTTGGCTACAGGATCAGCGTTGACAACTTCGAAGAGATCGTCAAAACACCGGCGGACAAAATCAAGAAAAAAAAGGCAGTGCGGTTCCAGGTCGGTTTTCAGCTTCCCCGCTTCATCAAGACTGACCCGCCCGACAAGGTATTCAAAGTCGGCTGGGATTTCGGGTTCGTAAAATAACCTCGTTGTGCGTAGTCTTTCCATTATCTTACTCTGTTTCTCCACAGCCCGGCGATAGAGATTTTTTTATAAAACATTCAAGCTACTGCAATCCACTATTTCTTCCCAAACCAACCCCATGGGCAAATTCACTTCTTCCTTAAAAACTGCGCATAAAGAATTCATCAAAGAGCAGCATATCTTTTTTGTAGCCACGGCTCCCCTCAGCGGCGATGGCCGGATCAATCTGTCGCCCAAAGGATTGGACTGTTTCCGGGCACTGGGTGACAACCGGGTGGCTTATATGGATCTGATCAGTAGCGGCAACGAAACCTCCGCCCATACGCTCGAAAACGGACGGATCACCTTCATGTTTTGTTCATTTACCGACAAGCCGAATATTCTGAGATTGTACGGCAAAGGATTCACCGTCTTGCCCGATTCCGACGACTGGAACACGTATGCCAGGGACTTTACCATCTACCCCAGTACCCGGCAGATCATTGTGGCGGATATTGACCTGGTGCAGACTTCCTGCGGCTTCGGGGTACCCCAATTTGACTACGTCGGCGAACGCGACATTCATTTCGAATGGGCCGAGAAAAAGGGGGCCGAGGGGTTGATTGAATACATGAAAGAGAAAAACCTGAAAAGCCTCGATGCCCTGCCCACCAATCTGGGTTTGCAGTTTTCCTAAATTCAAACGGTCCCTGACCTACCAGGGTACCCCCGGAACCCATTGCCTAACCCGGCAGATTCCTTAGTTCCTAATCTGAATACATTCATTCAAACGACGTTGAAAAGAATTTCCGGAATAGTTTTTATCATTGCTGCTGTTTTTTTGGCACTCGCGATTATCGGGCAACTACCAGCACTGGTTGGAGCAGTCTCTGGGCTATTTCACCTCTTTTCTGCGGACGTATCCAGTTATCAAGTGGGTGAGATTGTAGGAAATATACTTTTCTGGCTGTTGTAGTGGGTTGTGGAAGTGTCACTTTGGGGACTGGGCATGAAATGGTCAAAAAGATAATGGACCAATACCGATATGTCTCTATTCTTTCGTAATCTTTTCTTCACGATTTTACAACCCGGCCTGGTGGCTGGCCTCATTCCTTTTTGGATTGTAGGCAATGAAGCGGTACTGGCATCTTTACATCGACCCTTTGCTTATTATCATTACATAGGCCTACTGACATTCCTGATTGGGTTTGTGCTTACGCTGGTATGTATTGTACATTTTGCTATTCATGGACGGGGAACATTATCACCCGCCGACCCCACGAAGCAATTGGTGATAGCAGGGCCCTACCGATTTTCACGTAACCCGATGTACCTGGGCGTCATGATGCTGCTACTTGGTGAGAGTATTTTTTTTCAATCTATTGCCTTGGGTATGTATTCCCTCGTAATTTTTTTGTCCTTTTACATTTTCGTCACAAACTTTGAAGAACCCCGTTTACGGAAAGATTTTGGGAATGACTATGATGAATATTGCAGGAAGGTACATCGATGGCTATAAGGCATCAAGCAAGTACTTTCCCCGATTTATAGCCCATTACCTTGATCGGTGCTCCTGCAGACCCTTGCGATTGAATTGAATGGATCACAACCGCCATACAAAATCCCCATGGAAGAACAACTCAAAGAGCTCCTCGCAAGGACCCAGCTAAGCGTTCTGCTGGTTCGGTATTTCAGGGCAATCGACGAGAAACAACTTGACGAAAAATCGTCGGGGCAACATTTACCCCCGATGCACAAGTCATAAAACCGAATGGGGCAATCTCGATCGGACACGGGAATATACTGGACGGACAGCGCAAAAGTTTTGCCCGGTTTCGGGCCACCCACCACGTAACAACCGACTACATCATTGATTTGGACCGGGATAAAGCAACCGTAAGAACCAATTTAACGGCCATGCACGATTTTGGTAGCTACCCATCCTACTCTTCTATGTTATTTTCTTTCAGGAATTTGTTCAGCTCCTGAATCGTCGGGTTTTTCAAATGTTTCCCGCCAAAGGTCACCGTAGGGAATTTCAATTCTCCATTGTACAAATCCATGACGGTCTGTTTGGCTTGTTCGTCGGTTTCGACATTCAGAAAATCAAAATTAATCCACTCAGCCTGCAAGTGGTTGGCCAGAATGGCGGATTTGGGGCACCAACCGGTGCCAAACACCTTTAATTTGTCGCTTTGATCCATGATACTTTATTGAATTTGTTTAACAATGCGTCGAGATTATTCAGGATAAATGGAGTCAGAATCATGGTCAGGATCGAAACCGACAGGAAAATCTGGTAGTTGGTTTCGGAAATAAGACCAACATCAAGTCCCGATTTGGACAACACAAACGAGAATTCACCGATTTGGGCCAAGGACAAACCTACCGCGAAGGCGGTACGGCGCGATACATTCAGGGCCGTCGAAGCCAGGAAGCCAGCCAGGATTTTCACGAACAGAATAAAAACAAACCAAAACAAAATAAGATCCAGATGGTCCAGGAAAATGCGGTAGTCGAGCAGCATGCCCATCGAAATGAAGAAGAAGCTGATAAACAGGTACCGGAAAGGCACGAAGCAGGAAATCGCCATTTTGTTGTAGTCGGTTTCGGCTACGATCAACCCGGCAATAAAAGCCCCCAAGGCCAGGGAAAGGCCTAGCTGCGCGGTAAAAAGGGCGATTCCCAGGATGATCACGATGGTAGAGAGCAGAAATATTTCCTGACTTTGCAACTTCATGATGGATTTGAAATAGCGGGGAATAATAAATTTGGAAAGTACCCAGGCCAACAGTACCATGGCAGCGAGCTTGACAACCAACATGCCAATTTCAAGCAGAGGATTGTCGCCTTTACCGGCCAAAATCGGTGTCAGCAGCATCAGCGGAACTATGACGATATCCTGAAAAAGCAACATCGCCAATATCACTTTTCCGTGAGGCGTATTCAGTTGAAATTTGTCCTGCATGGTTTTTACCACAATAGCCGTGCTGCTCAGACACGTCACAAAGCCCCAGAAAATACTTTCGTTGAGAGTTCTGCCCATGAGCACAATCAACAGGCTCGACACAACGATGGTCAGAATCACCTGCAAAAAGCCGCCTAAAAGCACGTAACGCTGAATTTTTCTTAGATTGCCAAAGGAGAATTCCAGTCCCACGCTGAACAGTAACAATATGACCCCGATTTCGGCGTAAGCTTCGACTTCCGTGGCTTCTTCAACCAGATTCAGGCTTTTGGGACTCAGCAATATCCCTGTAAAGAGGTACCCGATCAGATGGGGGATTTTGAAGAAATTACAGATATACACTACCACTACGGTTGCAGAGAGCAGAATTAAAATGTTAATTAGGATATCCAATTCCATAAGTTGGGCATATTATTGGGGGTATGGGTTTATTTCGCGGCTAATATACTGCAAAGAGCCTACTGCGCCAGACATGAGTCAACGCTTGTTCATAAAATCAAAGTTCATCTTGATAAGGAAAATACCCTCCTTATATCTTGTCTGATTTCTATTCTGAATTAGTGAAGATCTGGACCGAGAATGAAGGAAATTGATCAATGTACAAGCACGAAACACTTCGCAAAGCATTGAAAAAAGTAGTTCTGGATTTGGCCGTAACCTTAGACGGGTTTATTGAAGGCCCGAATAGGGAGATCGATTGGTGCATCATAGACGATGACATGGACTTCGATGGTTTTCTAGCGAGCATCGATACCATATTTTATGGTAGGGTAAGTTATGACAGCTGGGGCAATTTTCAGCCCGAACCGGATGCCAGTCCAACGGAACACCTACTATGGAAAGGGGTACATGCCAAGAAAAAATATGTGTTTTCGAGCCAACACAGACACGATGACCAAGCCACTTTCATCAGTTCTGACCTGGCCCACCAGGTCGCTGAAATCAAAAAACAGGGGGGAAAAGACATCTGGCTCTACGGTGGAGCTAGCCTGATCAAGACGTTTATCCAATCAGGCTTTATCGACCGATACCGCTTATCGGTACACCCCACTGCCTTAGGAAGCGGAAAACCGTTATTTGAAGACTTGAAATCCCGGTTGGAATTGAAATTGATTAAAACCAACGTATTCAAATCGGGAGTTGTGCAGCTTATTTACGAGCCAGAGAAGTACAACTAATTTTAGGCGACTATTCCCCAATGACTTCCTTCCGGTGAGTCAGGCCCCAAAAGTGCAGTTCATCCAACACTTTTTCAAGCGACAAACCGTGGGGTGTTATGGAGTATTCTACGGCGGGGGGGAACGTATCGTACACCTCACGGCGAATGAGCTTGTTCGCTTCCAGGCTTTTCAGTTCTTTGGATAAGGTTTTATCCGTTATGCCTGGGACCTCCCTGGCTATCTGCTTGAACCGCTTCGGACTTTCCGACAGCGCAAACAAGATGAGCAGCTTCCACCTTCCCTCCACCGCTTCGAGGGCATCCTTTATGGAGAGCATCGTTTTGGGGCAACCACCTTTTGACAACATTTCATTTCAGTTTTTACGTTACTTCCTATTTGGATAGTGCTATCCAAACGGATAGTGCTATCATTCGGATAGCGAATGTAGCGTCCTTTGTTGAAACAAATAATAAGATGAGATGTCAAACAAATCAAATACCCTCCACATTCTCTTATGGGTAGCCCAAATACTTCTATCAGTTAGCCTTGTCGGAGGAAGTATGGTGAAACTGTTCCTACCAGCCGATGAGTTGGCCGTCATGTGGCCGTGGACAGCCGACAACCCAAGTCTGGTAAAGCTGACAGGAATTCTGGATTTGCTAGCCGGCATCGGGCTGGTGGTACCTTCCTTATTTCGAATTCGACCCAGGCTGACGATTTTTGCCGCGTACGGCACCCTGGTACTGATGATCGCGGCTATTACCTTTCATGTCATGAGAGGGGAAGCCTCCCAAATTGGTGCCAACATCTTCTTTGCGATTTTAGCGGCCTTTATTGCCTGGGGTAGACAAACGAAGGTACCCCTTGTTTCCAAAGGTACCTAAGGCAGATTCTGCAAGGAACGCTATCTTTGGAACCGAGATCCGGGATTTGCTTTCATGGCACTCCCTCCTAATCCTACCCTCTGCATGGCTAAAAAAATAAAACTCAAAGACGCAATCTCGATTGGAATAGGTGGGATGGTAGGCGGAGGAATATTTGCGGTGCTGGGGTTGGCAGTGTCGCTGGCCAAAGGTGGAACGCCCCTGGCTTTTCTTTTTGCCGGAGCCTTAGCTTTAATCACTTCGTACAGTTATGTCAAATTATCGCTGGCTTTCCCCGATCGCGGCGGTACCGTAAAGTTCATCAATCAGGGGTTTGGTAAATCCATATTCAGTGGCGGGATCAATAACCTGCTGTGGGTGAGCTACATCATCATGCTGGCGCTCTATGCCTCAGCCTTTGGCTCCTACGCCCCCAATCTTTGGGAGCTGACAGGCAGCAAAACCTGGGATTCCCATCTGTATGCCAGCGCTATTATTCTTCTCGCGACGGCCATTAATTATTACAGCATCGAAGTAGTCGGGAAAATTGAGTCGGTAGCCGTCGTGATCAAACTCATCATTCTGCTGGGTTTTGTGGGAATAGGTCTGTACGGGCTAATCGGCAACGAAAACATCAATCAGTTGTCGCCAGAAAACTGGGAAGGTACCTTTCAGCTCATCACCGGTGGAATGGTCATTTTCGTTGCCTACGAAGGGTTCGAGTTGATTGCCAATGCCGCACCGGATATCGAAAATCCCAAGCGGAATATTCCCCGGGCTTACTACTATTCCGTGCTGTTTGTCGTCCTGCTATACATCGTGATCGCCGGCGTGACGGTGGGCTCCCTGCCCTTCGATACGATTGCCAAAGCCCAAGATTACGTACTGGCCGAAGCCGCCAAGCCGCTGCTGGGACAGGCCGGGTTCACGATCATTACCGTGGCCGCGCTGCTGTCCACCTTTTCGGCCATCAACGCTTCCCTGTACGGCGGTAGCCGGGTGAGCTACGAGATAGCGGAGGACGATGAACTCCCCCACGAGCTCACGAGCCAATTCTGGAACCAGCCCGTTGGGCTGCTCATCACCGCGGTAGCCACGTTGCTCTTGGCGAATACGCTCAACCTGGAAAGTATCTCGACCGCGGGCAGTGCGGGCTTCCTGCTGATCTTTGCAGCGGTCAATTACACGGGATACAAACTATCCGATCAGGTAAAGTCAAACAAAATAATCCCGCTTCTGGGCAGTATCTTGTGTCTGGCTGCGTGGGTAGTATTGATCGCGCAACAATATACATCCAATCGACTCGGTGTGCTCGTGGCAGTAGGTATTACGCTGGTGTGTTTTACCATCGAGTTCATCTACAAAAAATACGGACACCCGCGCTGATGTACTTACGATCGGGCCAAATAAGGTACCCCCGTAGAAATGCATGGCTACATTTAGGAACAATCGGATAACTTTTTGGCTAATAAAAAGAGTAGGGCTACCGGTTGCTATTTTCAGGCTAAAAGTCTGGGAATAAAGTACCGAAAGCGGAACGTTATTCCCGTCTGATGCGGATATTTGCGGGTAAATCCGACGGGTAACGAGCTATGGAGTTAAGAGGTAAGCAGCGTATTTTTCTCAGTGTGTTCTTTTTTATTTCGGGATTTGCCTTTTCTACCTGGGCCTCCCGAATCCCCACCATCAAAACGTTTTACGGCTTCAACGACGCCGAAATGGGGTCTGTGCTGTTGGCTATGCCGGTGAGTTCGCTCATCGGGCTGCCCATTTCGGGTTGGCTGATCAGCCGCTTCGACAGCCGTATTCCTCTGGCAGTTGCCTTTGGGATCAATTCCCTGGCTCTGGCCTGCATCGGTCTGGCCCATACACCCATGCTCCTGCTCATCACGATCTCGGTTTTCGCTTTTACGATGCGGATTTTCAGCATAGCCGTCAATACCCAGACCATCACCTTGCAGAAGTACTACCAGAAAAAAATCATCGGCTCCTTTCACGGTTTATGGAGTTCGGGCGGAATTGCCGGCGTGGGATTCAGTACGCTGATGGTAGCCTTCGCGGTGCCCATCGAGGTGCATCTGGCCATCGTAGCCGTACTTTGTTTGTGTGTGACGCTGTTTTCCTTCCCCTACCTTCTAAAAAACGACCGTACCTCTAAGGGCAACAAACTTATTCTGGGCAAACCTGATCCCTACATTCTGTACCTCGGCGTATTGGTTTTCTTTGCGGCGGTGTGCGAAGGCGGCATGTTCGACTGGAGCGGCATCTTTTTCCGCGAAATACTTCATGTCGAAATCTTTACGTACGGCTACCTGGTTTTCATGGTATTCATGGCGCTTTCCCGGTTTTTGTCCGACCGTATCATTGAGAAAATCGGAATCCCTACCACCTATTTTCTAAGTTCTGTTATGATCGTGGCGGGCATTGGCCTGGCCGTTGTGTTTCCTACCCTCTGGACCGTCCTTATTGGATTTTCCCTGACCGGCTTCGGGACTGCTTCCGTAGTACCTATGACCTACGCCCTGGCGGGTGCATCGAAAAAATACTCTCCCGGGCTGGCTATCTCGATTGTCGCCACCTATGCCACGGTCGGCATGCTGGTGGGACCGCCGCTGATAGGGTACCTTTCGCATGCCTTCGGGCTTCGGATCGCCTTCGTGGCATTTGCAGTTTCGGGCCTGTTGTTCATTCCGGTTTCGCAGCTTTTTTTCCGGCATCGGCAGGCACCGGAACAGGTACCCGACCAACCGCAGGTTCTGGCCTGACGCTGCCCTAACGGGCCCTTACTCACTAATTTTATGGGTTGATTCTAATCCCGAACTTAACGATCAGTAGGCCGTTGTTTGTGTAGGGCTTGCCTCCCGTTCAAAATATTATCGGTACCTGGGTGGGTAGAAAATAGCGCGATCGTATATTTAGAAAGGATAAATTATCTTGCAGGCCACCTATGAAAAAAATCGACGAATACATCGCGAGCCAAAACGATTGGAAGAGAGGAATCCTCGAAGAATTAAGAAAACTCATCGTCAGTTCCAATCCGGAAATCAAAGAAGACTGGAAATGGAATTGTCCGGTATGGGTCCTTCACAAGCCTATCTGCTCGGCGAATGCCTTCAAAAGCCACGTAAAATTAAATTTTTTCCAGGGTGCTGCCCTGGAAGACAAACATGGGCTTTTTAATGCAGGATTGGATTCCAAGCATTCCCGGGGAATTGATTTTAAAGAGCATGACACCATTCAGGAAACGAAGTTGCTCGAGTTACTGCATCAGGCGATCGAATTGGATAGCAAATCCTGAAACGAATGTTTCTGTTTCCATGAGTACCCTTTTTCTAAACCCAACATGATTCTAAAATACCTGCTTACTTCCTTCCTGATTAGTGCGTCGTTCAGCGCGGTGGCTACCGTCATCACCATCAAAATCACCAAACGCTACCTGAACCTACCCGTTTCTCAAAAAACCGAACGAGCGGCCATGACCTACCAGGTCGAAGGTGAGGAAACACAACGTTTTGTGATCCGGTTGAGCGATCAGCCAGAGTATTGGGTCTTTTCCGATGTGAGTGCTTACCGGGGCAAAACCCTCACAATCAGCTACGCCGGCGAAGCAGGCGGTCTGAGCAAAATTTACCAGGACGACCGGATACAGGGCCAGGATTCGTTGTACCATGAGCCGTACCGTCCGCAATACCACTTCACGACCCGCCGGGGCTGGATCAACGATCCCAACGGCCTGGTTTTCTACGAAGGCGAGTACCATCTTTTCTATCAGCACAATCCGTTCGAGCGCGAATGGGAAAATATGTCGTGGGGCCATGCGGTAAGTAAAGATTTGGTGCATTGGCAGGAGCTATCCGTGGCGCTGCACCCGGACAAGATCGGTACTATGTTCTCGGGCTCGGCGGTGATCGATTATGAGAACACCTCCGGTTTTGGTCAACCTGGCAACCCGGCGATGGTGGCGCTCTATACCAATAATAGCGCCGAAAAGCAGGTGCAGTGCGTGGCCTACAGTCTGGACAAAGGACGTACCTGGACCAAATACAACGGCGGCAAACCCGTCATCGACTCCAAGGCCAAGTGGAACAGCCAGGATACCCGCGACCCGCGGGTGTTCTGGTACCAGCCGGGTGAGCATTGGGTCATGGTACTGAACGAACGGGACGGCCATTCCATTTATACCTCAAAAAATCTGAAAGAATGGGCCTACCAGAGTCATACGACGGGTTTCTGGGAATGTCCGGACTTGTTTGAGCTACCGGTCGACGGGAATCCGAATCAAAAAAAATGGGTAATGTACGGAGCCTCCAATACCTACATGATTGGTACCTTCGATGGCAAAAAATTCACTCCTGAGGGTGGTAAGTACTTCTTTTCCTCGGGAAGCATCTACGCGGCCCAAACTTACAACAACATTCCCGAATCCGACGGACGGCGTATTCAAATTGGCTGGGGACGCATTCCCCAGAAAGAAATTTCCTTCAATCACATGATGCTCCTACCCACCCAACTGACGCTGCACAACACGAAGGAAGGCACCCGGTTATTCAGTCAGCCGGTCAGGGAGGTAGAGCAGCTTTTCAAGTCAGTCAACAAGTGGCAGTCATTGACGTCAGAAGAAGCCAACGCCAGGTTGAAAGACTATTCCAATTCTGACCGACTTCGGATTAAGACCACAATCAAACTATCCCACGCCACCGATGCGGGTTTCAATCTTTTCAGTCAGCGCATGATTGACTATGATCTGAATTTCAACATGCTCAACGGCATGTTTTATTCCCCTCAAGACCCTACCAGTACGGAGCTAACTGCCGATATATATATTGATCGTACCTCCATCGAAGTTTTCATTGACGGCGGGGCCTATTCCTACTCCATGGAGCGCAAGCCCGATCCCACTAATAAAGAAGGTTTCCATTTCTGGGGCAATCGGATCGAAGTCAAAAACCTGGAAGTCTTCTCGGCCGAGTCGATCTGGGAGTAAGTACTCCGACATACGGCATTAGGTTGCTTAGCAAGTATATTATAGTCTCCTTTGTGCTTTAGTATTCCAATCCCCTCCCCCGAAGCAGTAAAATTTCTGCCCACTAGGTAGAAGTGATACCGCTGCATTATGCCTGGTGCAAGACTGGTAGTAAAGTGAAACTGGTCTGGGTACCTATTGAATTGACAATGCGCTTGGTTTATCCAATATATTACCCCTTATTTTTTCTATTACTTTTCCTTCGCGCAGGCATTACCGCCTACGGACAGGATAAAACCTCCTTGTACGTCAATCCGGTGCTTTGGGCCAGTATAGAAGCTGAGCTGCAGCAGACACCCCCTCCCGCTAATTTTTCGTTCATTCCAGAGCTTGTCAAGGAGCATTTTGAACAGCAGCCCGACTCTGTCTATCGCACCCATTTTGCTGTCATGTTCCGCTTGGAACAATTGTACAACCTCAATGCCGCCATTTATATCGGTGAAGAAATAGCCCGGTTGGGCAGAGAACAGAATAATCCCGGGAGGGAGGCCGCCGCCTACACCCACCTTACTCGCTACTATGATGCGTTAGGAGCCTATCAATTGGCCGCCATGAGCATTGAGAAAGCCCTGGCTATCTACAAAGCTCAAGACGATAAGAATGCCATACTTTTGGCTGAATATAACCGATTATCCCTCCGGGTACACTTCGTGAGCCGGGGAGCGATCATTCCCCGGATGGAATCCCTGCTCGAGCAAGCCAAGGCCAATAAGGCAACACAGCTTATCGAGAAATTGCATGCGAGTTTATTGGACCTAACTCTCCTTGACAGCAATTACGCGGAAGCAGAAAAACACGTACTTTACCTGGAAAAACTGCCCCACTCAAACCCCATTAAGCCCCAGGATTACCCTTTTATGATCATTGCTGCTCTTGGCAGAGGGGATATGGCCTTGGCCAGAAACCAGCTGTCGGAGGCCGAACGCCGCTATCTGGAAACCCTTCGTTTGTGCCGGGCGGATCCGAGTCCCTGGTTTGAAATATATACGCTCCATAAGCTTACCAATCTGGAATTGAGACGCGGGAATCTCAGTGAGGCTAAATCCTATCTGGAAGATGCCCGAATCAGGGCGGAAAAACTAGAACTCCATGATCTGCTGACCCAGACCTATGCTCTCAAATCCAGGCTTGCCGAGCAGGAAAACGACCCCGCTGCTGCCCTGCGGTTTCTGAAGGAAAAGATTCTTCAGGAAGAAAAATTCAAGTCCCGCAGCGAGGGCTTTAATCTTGAGAGTTTCTATCTGCAGGCTGAGCGGGACAAGCTGGCTACGGCTGAAATAAATCGCGTCCTCGAACTCGACCTGAAAAATACGCAGCTCACCTACTCCATCGTGATTCTTCTGCTGTTGATGCTCCTGGCCCTTGGCCTGGTGCTGGGGTACCTCCGGTTGAGGCAAGATAAAGCTGAGCTCGCCCACAAAAACTACGTCATTCAGCAGCACGCCGACCAGTTGGAAAGTCTTGATGCAGCCAAATCCCGCTTCTTTGCCAACGTTAGCCACGAACTTCGCACGCCACTTTCCCTGATCATAGGGCCCATTACCACTTTACTGAAGGAGAAACAGGCATCTGAAAAGCAGACTTTGCTGCTCAAAGCAGTCAACCGCAGCGCCAGACAGTTGGAACTGTTGGTTAAGGACATTCTGGACTTACGGAGGCTTGAAACGGGCAAAATGCCCTTACACAAAGAGCCCACCGATTTAAAGGCTTTTTTCCAATTACACCTCGACCAGTTCGAGTCACTGGCCCAATGGCGGCAGATCCAATACTCGACTGATGTACGGGTTAGCTCAAATATTGTAGCTGAAATCGACCGGGAAAAATGCCGTCAAATCCTCTACAACCTACTTTCCAATGCTTTCAAATTCACTCCGGCCCAGGGTGGAATTGAAGCCGTTGTGGTACTACAGGACGAAATACTTTCCTTGGAAGTGGCCGACACGGGTCCTGGCATCCCCTCCGCTGATCTGTCACAGATATTCGATCGTTTTTTTCAATCCAATCAAAAGGGACGATTCTCGGCTGGTGGATCCGGAATTGGCCTTTCCTTATGCCAGGACTACACCCGGCTCATGGGAGGGGATATCCGGGTCGAAAGCAAAGAGGATGCAGGATGTGTTTTTTATGCTTCGTGGCCGGTGGATTTTTCCCGGCAACCGAGCGCTTTGCCCACTCCGGTGCAGGTACCCGATCTCGATTCCCACACGATGGAATCCCTGCTGCCTACTGTGTCCGCGGTCGGAAAAAATACCCAGGTACCCAAGGCCACAATTCTGGTGGTGGAAGACAACCCCGGTTTACGGGAGTACATAGGTCTGATTTTGTCCGACCATTACCAGGTCCTATTTGCCGAAAACGGCGAAGCCGCCCTGCAACAGGTAACGTCGGGCGGTACGTCCATCGACCTGATCATGAGTGACCTGATGATGCCCGTAATGGACGGGTACCAGTTGCTCGAAAATCTCAAGTCCAGCGACGCCACCCGGCACCTTCCCGTCATCATGCTCACCGCGCGGGCAGAGGCTGCCGACCGCCTTAAGGCCCTGCGCATTGGGGTGGACGACTACCTGACCAAGCCCTTCGATGAAGAGGAACTGCTGGTCCGGATCGCCAACCTGTTGAAAAACCAGGCGGTAAAAAGCCGGGAATCCCCTACTGCCGACACTACAGGCGAAGCCCACCCCCGCCTCTCCGAAACCGACCAGGCGTGGCTCGAAAAATTCGAGTCGTACATACGGGACAATCTGAATAGCGATATACTATCCATACCTGCCCTAAGCGAAACCTTTGCCATGAGTGAGTCTACCTTGCTCCGGCAGTTAAAGCGCCTCACGGGTCTCAGTCCGGTACAGTACCTGCTGGAGGTACGCCTCAATGAAGCCCGGTTACGACTGGAAAATGATCTCCCCATCTCTATTTCCACCTTGGCTTCCCAGGTAGGCTATAAGGACGCCCGTTCCTTCTCCCGCAGCTTCAAGAAGCGTTTCGGAAAGCTGCCCAGTGATTTGGTCTAGACAATACCTACTTCTCTGCTACCAATGACCGTTTAAGGCCATTTATGATCAATATTGACGGTTTATGTTACCAAATTGACGGAAAATGTTCCTTCAATTGGCCCAACTTTGTGCCCTTCCTATGGAGGAAATCATCCAGATATAAGCCGTGGCACGACTACTACGAGCTGCAGCATGAAGTGATCAAATTAACCAATACACTATACACACATCCTATTATGTATCCTAACTATGGATTCAGCGCGTTTACCAAGCTTCCTGGAGAGCAAGTCGAAACCGACCCTCTGTCTCGCATTATCGTTCTCTACTCTGCTTGGTTCGGTTGCCAGCGAAGGTCCCTCCATCAGGCACTTCACGCGCAGATCAATTCATACTATTTAAAAGCATCGGTTTCCTAATCAAGCCTAAGTAACGCAGTGCAGTAAAACCGTCCCCTCACTCATTAAAAACCTCTGATTTTCATTCAATCTAAAGAAAAGATAGCGGAGAATCAAGCCAAGTACCAGGCTTCTGTTGAAGGGGTCACATGTGATAATAAAAACGATCCAGATTTTAATGTCCAAAACGTAGGCCGCCGAAAATACGGATCAGAGTAGGCACGGAAAATAGAATGCATCATCCCATATGAAAGTAATACATTTACTACTCTGGCCAATAGACTCTTCAAAATTCATCCCCCTTTTCCTACTGCTTATCATTATGCTGCTTTGTCCGGTTAAGGTGAACGCCCAGCTTCACAACCAGGCCAATCTGGACTACCTGAAAAACCTCAGTAGTAAGTCGAGCCTGACGAAAGCCGAACTGGATAAGGTCAGGGCTACCATGCTGGCCATAAACAACGAAGCGAGGTTGAACCCCAATTACCGAAAACAGCAGGGCTGTAAAACGGCTCTTAATTTGCCTGCCAATCTAAAACCGCTGAGTATCCATGAGGATCTCAACAAGTTAGCGCAGGAGCAGGCCGATTATCAGGCATCCATTAAAGATGTAACGCACGATAATCGAAACTACCGGGATTTTGGCGCAAGAGTGGACAAGTACCTTAAAAACCATCCAAAGCCAGAGGCATGCGCGGGTGGTATGTACTTGTCTGAGTATCCAATAGGTTGGATGACGTCGGAAACACACTATCGGCCTACCTGGAATTTGGATTCGTATAACGGGAAGAGTATTCCCGTAAATGTGGTTGGATATGGTGTGGCTAAGAATGGGGACATGTGGTATTTTACAGCTATATGGAGTTATGTGGAAGGCGCGGCAAGTCCGGCTACTACTTCAACTAATAACGCTTTACCTAAAACCGACCCGATCGCCACGAATCCGGTCTCGGCCAAAGCGGCTACCTTGAAGTACCAGTCCCGTATGAAGCCCGGCGACAAGCTACAGGAAGGCGAAAAACTGGTCTCGGCCAACGGCAGATTTCAACTGAGGGGGACACCGGACGGCACCTTTGTTATCGAGGCGTTACCGGGTGGCCAGGTAGCCTATACCTTTCCGCTTAACGATGGTCTCAATAGTGCGCCCAGGATGAGCTTTTTAAGCTACAATCCCGACGGCAACGTCGTTATCAACAGCAGTCAAAAGAAAGCGTACTATGCAACCAATGGGAGCGATCGGGCCGCTCCGATTATCCTTTACAAAAGCGACCACGCTGAATTAACCGACGATGGGCGTTTTGTCCTGGTTGACAAGAATGGGAACGAAATCTGGTCGGCTACCGGAAAACTTGTTCCAAAAACCAATCCCTCCAACGCCAGCAAAGGGACAGTCACCAATTTGGCCCTGAACAAACCTACCAAGCAATCGTCTGATATGGACCCCAGGTATGCTGGCTCCGGCAAGGCGGTTGATGGTAACACCGATGGCTCTTTCAAAATGAGCGACACAAAAAACTCCATCACCCATACTAACGACGAACGATCTGCTTGGTGGGAAGTGGATTTGGGCGCCGTGTACGACATTGAGAAAATCGTTATCTGGAACCGGCAGGACTGCTGCTGGGATAGGCTGCAAAATTTCATCGTCCTCACTTCGAGCGCCCCATTCGTAATCACAGGCAATTCAGTGAATGGGGATGGAGCGCTGTTTGGGCCATTGAATCCCTGGTTGGCCAATATAAAGAGTCATACCATAGATGTCAACCAGAAGAGCAGATATATCCGCATCACCCTGGTACAAGGCCCTAATGACAGACCCCTTAGCCTGACTGAAGTGCAGGTGTTTGGAAAGTAGGGATTTATAGACGACAGGTGTTATTCGAAAATTCTGAAAAGTGTAAACTATTACATACACATCAACCAAATCAATTATGAAAAATTTTATTTCTTCTGTTTTTCTCGTGTTGATCCTGGCCCACTCGGCCTTCGCCCAATCGGGTACCAGTACCCTTGCCGTCGGGGGCAAGCTCACGGAGGGCCAACGCCTTTATTCCCCCAACAAAAGCCACTACCTGGCCATGCAAGCTGATGGCAACCTGTGCATCTACACCAGCAGCGATAAATTTGTGTGGTGCAGTATGGCCGCCAAAGGCAGCGGCAGTTATTTGACCATGCAAGCCGATGGCAATCTGGTGGTCATTGACGGCGAAAATCAGCCAGCATGGTCAACCGAGACCCAGGCGTACTTTGACGCCAAGTACGGGAACGATGACTGGAAACCGGTGCGCGCCGCCCTGGAAGAAGACGGTACCCTTGGTTTGTACACCGCTGCCAACAGGAAAGTGTGGAGTAGTAAAGCGGGCAAAACCGACACTGGGGCTGCTGTTGCCTCGGCTGTGGAGTCTTTACCTGTAGAAGGCTACACCGGTCCAACTGTAAAAAAACAGCTAAACATCGTGCTGCCTTTTTCCAAGAAGGCACAGAATGTAGAGGTGGAAATTGCCGACGGGAAAGTGATTTATCAAAGAGACATGATTCTGGGAGACGTCGGAGATTTTAGCGATGCCACGCCATCCAATGACCCAGCCTCCAATGACGATCAATCCCAGCGGTGGCCAAATTCCACTATTCCCTATGTAATTCAAGCCGGACACCCTAGAAAAGATCTTATTTTATTGGCTATCAAGGAAGTGCATGATAAAACAAACCTTTGTGTAGTACCTCGAACCAATCAGACCGACTACGTTGAGTTTGTCTCCAAGAAGGGGAACTGGGCAGCTCTTGGCAGAAACGGAGGTCGGCAGGAAATCTCAATCGAATACAATTCAATGGGTTCTGCGGCGCACGAAATCTTACATGCCGCCGGCTTCTATCATGTACAAAGTCGCGAGGACCGCGATAATTATGTTACGATCAATTTTGGAAACATCCAGGAAGGCTTTTCAGGTAACTTCCAAAAGGAAGGTAAGGAAACCAACATAGGGGCTTATGATTTTGGCTCCATCATGCATTATCCAGCTAAAGGTTTTTCCAAAAATGGCCGAAACACTATCGATGTGAAAAATCCCCAAGCCCTTGGAAGCAAAATTATGGGGCAACGCGATGGCTTGAGTGCCGGAGATGTTGCCGTCGTGAATACATTCTACCCACCGGGTGCATGCAAGCCCGCTGGTACCGAATTAGTTTCTTCCACTTCTGGGAAACTACCTACAACCTCTACCCAAACTACCGAACCAGCGGGTACTGGAACGAATACCGGGGTACCCACGCGGCCAACAAGTACTGGAACGAATACAGGGGTACCAACTAGGCCAACGGGCACTGGAACGAATACCGGGGTACCCACGCGGCCAACAAGTACTGGAACGAATACAGGGGCACCAACTAGGCCAACGGGCACTGGAACGAATACCGGGGTACCCACGCGGCCAACAAGTACTGGAACGAATACAGGGGTGCCAACGAGGCCAATGGGCATAGAAACAGCCACCCTAAAATACCAACCCAGAATGAAGCCCGGCGACCGACTGATCGAAGGAGAAAAAATGGTTTCTGCCAACGGCCAGTACCAACTCAGGGGCACCACCGACGGTAACTTCGTAATCGAGGAGGTCCAAACAGGCAGGCCTGTTTACACCTTCCCACTGAGCAATCCTTTCGGTGAGCGTCCCGCAAAAAGCTACCTGAGCTACAATCCCGATGGCAACATCTGCATCCAAAGTATACAGAACAAGTCATACTGCGCAACCGACGGACGTGACAAAGTGGCCCCGGTAATCCTCAACAAGAGCATTTACGCCGAGTTGACCGACAACGGGCGCCTGATACTAGTCGATAAGGAAGGCCGGGAGATTTGGGCCACTACCCCTAGTCCGCCGAACACGGGGGGCTCACTGACCAATCTGGCACTTGGCAAAAAGGCGACGCAATCCTTTAATGCTGATAGCAAGTATACCACCAATGCCGGCCCCGAAAAAGCCGTGGACGGTAATACTGAAGCAATCCTAAAAAACGATCCCAGTAACTCGGTGGCCCATATCCAGCCTTACAAAGGCTACCAGCATTGGGAGGTAGATTTGGGGGCGGTGTACGATATAGATCACATTGTTATTTGGAACAGGAAAGATTGCTGCTGGGAGGAACTCAAAAACTTCATCGTGACCGTTTCTCCAACGACTATACGATGGAGAATTGGATTAGGAGGGAAGGATAGCGCGCCGGTAGGAATGGCTCAGCCGGTGGCGGACGGCTATGAGACTGGACTAAACATTGGCCCGCTAAGCCCTGCTTGGACGGCAGACTTGAACAGCTTTACGCTGAAAATCAACCGAAAAGGTAGATACGTATGCATTACTATACCTGACGGCACGAGTACGATTTCACTCAGTCTGGCCGAAGTACAGGTATTCGGGAAATAAAATCGGGCTTCAACTCACCTTAAAGCAGCATGATGCTACACCTGATCCAAGCTCTTTTTTCCACGCTCGCATTCGTATCGTTAACGGGCTGCGCCAACAAAATGCCCCACACATCAGACGGTCTGCGGTTGACGATAGCCCACTACCGGGTACCCTGCCAGGGCGAAGGCGTTCAGTTGTGCTATCTGGTCAGCCAAAAGGGTGGCGAAACCGAGTTTTTTTACGATCAGATCGAAGGGTTCGTGTATGAATGGGGATATAACTACGAAATTGTGGTAGAGAAACTAAAAACCGGGGAGCCCATGGCCGACGCTTCTTCTTTCAGCTATCGACTCAAAAAACAGATCAGTAAAAAAAAGGCACCTGCCGGCCTTCGCTTTGAACTACCCCTGGTGGTCAACGACTACCGCGTTGTGAAGTCCGATGGCAAAAATTGCCTGTATTTCGGGAGCGTCCGCATCAATACAGGCGCCATTTCGTGCGATTCCCTGGCTGGTGGTCAAAATGGCGTTTTCCAACATTCAAATGGTGGACTGCGTCTGGTGGAGATGAGGTAAACACAATGATACAGTAAAAATCTCACCCCTGCCTGAACTGTTGTAATCATTAGGGTTAGGAAACTTTGACAGATTTCACCCAATCCTGCTCCATTTTGACGGATTTTGCTACCAAGTTGACGGAAAATGCACCGTCGATCGGGCAACCTTTGTGGCGTATCCATCAAAGCAGGCCGCCGAAAATGCTGTACCAGAGTAGGCAAACAACAACTTCATATTTTATGAAAACTATTTACAACACTATTATTTTATTGCTTGTGATTACCTGTTTCAATCAGACTTTCGCCCAGATAGAGGTGGGCAACTGGGAGATGCACCGGGGCAATGAGGAAAAGGAGGGGCCGACTAAATTCAGAACCTCCACTACAGAAGAGCGGAAGGCTGCGTTCGACATTGGAAAGAAAAAACTTCCAGATGAAAAAGCCTCAGGCTGGAGGCAGGCAAAAACCAATCCGGACGGAACTGTCAATTTTTCCGAGAAGTCTATCCTTACCCAGTGCGGGCAGCAATTGGACTTTACCTACTTCCAGACTACGGTTTTCGTGCCGACTAACGAGACCCTGTCGAACCTTACGGTATCTTACGATGAGGGCGACGACGGTGCCCGCATCTATTTCTTCAACAGCAAGTATCCCAATGGGAGCTTTTCCGAAACCTCCGACCTCATCGGCAACCAAAAAGCACACAGGGAGGTCGATCTGAAAGACCAAATTGTGAAAGGTGAACACAACCGGATCGTCATCGTCCAATACGATCAATGTCCTGTTCTCAATAAAGTACGAGGAGTCCGCATCAAGGCCAACGGTAAGGAGATTAAGCCGACCGTACTTCCCGACAAATTCAAGCTTCATGCTTATTCAGTCAATGGCCAAAGGGTGGAAAAAGGCAGCAACTACTATATGGCTTTCAACCCCTCCGAGCAGGGAGACGCCAAACCGGGGAGAATTCTCAATCCCACCAAGGGTACGGTTATGAACATCGTAAAAGAAACGGTGGACGCCAATAAGGGTATCATTGCACTTAAAGTAGCTAACGGGCCTTCCGCTGGCATGTACCTCACCGTAACCGACGACAAGGTGAACTCAGTGAAAGTGCAAAAATCCAACCCAAATGATCCAAAAACACAGTTTGTCATCCGCTCCCCTGTAGAGAAAGAGGCGGCTGGTAAGAACTTTGTTTCGTTTGAGTCGGTATCTAATCCGAATCATTACCTTCGTCACGCGGGCTATGTATTGATGGTATCTCCGGCTAACGATGCCAATTTCAAGAATAAGGTCTACCGTCAGGATGCTTCCTGGCTTTTTGAGCCGACCCAGTAGGTACCTATTTTTCATGTATCCTACGGATTGAGCCAACGAATCTTATGACAAGTACCCCCTCTAAGTAACCATTCAAGGGTAGCTTGCTTATTGACGGAACAGGAGATAAGCAGGCTGCCTCACTTTGGTATAAAGAATGCTGAAAAGGTACCCTGATCCGTTGCGATAAAATAATGCCCAAGGAAGCAATTGAAACTTTTTATCCAGCTAGTCCGCAGGAGTGGAGGCAATGGCTGCTGGAAAACCATCAATCGAAACAATGCATCTGGCTGATTTTCTACAAAAAGAAATCGGGTAGGCCATCCATTACTTGGAGCGAAGCGGTCGATCAGGCAATTTGTTTCGGTTGGATTGATAGTACCGCCCGACCGATTGACGAGGAAAAATTCATGCAGTACTTCTGCAAAAGGAAACCGAACAGCGTTTGGTCCAAGGTGAATAAGGGCAAAGTATTGCGGCTAATCAATGACGGCCTCATGATGCAGGCAGGTATGGACAGTATCGAAACCGCCAAACGGAATGGGTCGTGGTCGATTCTGGATGAGGTAGAGGAATTAATAATTCCCCATGATCTGGAAAAGGAATTCAGCGCACATCCGGGCGCAGCGGATTTTTTTGATAGTTTGAGTAAATCCACCAGGAAATCCATCCTGCAATGGCTCGTCATGGCTAAAAGACAGGAAACCAGGCAAAACCGAATGAAGGAAATAGCAGAATCGGCCGCTCAGAAACTGAAGCCCGGACCATTCAGATAATAGAATGCCAATGACACCGGGTCAAGGGGTACCCTGGCGGATTGATTCACGGGTGATCGATCCACCAAAACAGAAATTCACTACTACACACCTATATGTTGTCCTGGGCTCCTGGCTCAGGACTTTTTTTATGCCCCATTCCTGAATTTTTTATGGGGAAATTCAGGAGTGAGAATTCTCCCAGTCAAAGGTACCCCATGAACTACGTCCTGATTTTATCCTAAAAATCAATGCCTTATACCCAATAAAATTTTCAACAACTCATTTACAGACAGATTATTGCCCAATTTTTTATTTTTATTCCGGGCATGAAAGTCCTACTTTTGGCCGTTATAGGTCCAACTTCATAGGTACCCTAAACACGATTTGTTGCTGATGTCCAGACGACTGACCCTAATCGCAGCCGTAACAACCATCCTAGTTTTTGCCGCTGCCCAACTGCTTTTCATAGATTTTAACGATTCATTTTTCAGCCCCCATCCCGAACATTTAGCCCATAAATCGGCTCCCCTTCCTCCCCCCGCCCCTGTGGTGTATGGCATACCTACCGACTCGCTTAACATTGTGGAAGGGGTAATCAAATCGGGCGAAACGATGTCTACCCTGCTGGCTACCTATAACATAGGATCAGCTACGGTGCACGAGCTGGCCCAAAAAGCCAGGGGAGTTTTCAAAGCGCGCAACCTCCGCACCAACCGCCCCTACACCCTGTTGCACACGGCCGATGAGGCCCGCACGGCCAGGTACCTTATTTATGAACCCAATGACGTAGAGTATGTCATCTACGACCTGCGCGACAGCCTGGCGGTCACCCTGCACCAGCGCCCCATCGACGTGGTAGAGCGCGAACTGGTAGGCGAGATCCGCGGTTCGCTGTACCAGTCGATTCTGAATGCGGGCGGTTCGGCCCAGCTGGTCGACAAACTGGCCGACATCTACGCCTGGCGGCTCGACCTGAACCGTGTCCAGGTAGGTGACACTTTCAAGCTTATTTTTGAGGAGAAACAGGTCAATGGCAAAACCATCGGGAACGGTCAGCTGAAAGCCGCTTATATCGAGCATAACGGCCAGCCCCTCTACGCCATTGGTTTCGACCAGGGCCAGGGTATCGATTACTACGACCAGGACGGACAGAGTTTTAAGAAGGCCTTCCTGAAAGAGCCCGTCGAATACAGCCGCATCAGTTCGCGCTACACCAACCGCCGGTTTCATCCCGTCCAGAAACGTTTCAAGGCGCATTTGGGTACTGATTTTGCCGCTCCCCGGGGTACCCCCATCCGTACTGTAGGCGATGGGGTGGTATTGGAAGCAGGCCGTACCTTAGGGAATGGCAATTATGTCAAAATCCGCCATAACAAGACCTACACGACCCAGTACCTGCATATGTCGAAATTTGCCAAGGGAATTCGGCGGGGTACCCGGGTCAGCATGGGACAGACTATCGGCTACGTGGGTAGTACGGGACTTTCAACGGGCCCACACCTGTGTTACCGCTTCTGGAAAAACGGACGGCAGGTAGATGCCCTCAAGGAAAAACTTCCCCTGGCCAATCCCGTGCAAAAGGCCCATCTGACCGCTTTTTTCCAGGTTAAGGATACCATCCTGGGGCGCATGGAGGCCATGGATACCACGCAGACCCAGCAGGAAATGCTGGCGGCCCGGCGAGCGGAAGCCGATCCTTCTTCGATTTAGCGGGCAGGAGAAACGATACAAAAAGCGGGCTGATGTTGGTACATCAGCCCGCTTTTTTTGCCTGATTGAGGGAATTATACCCCTAAGGTACCCCCGCCGCAGAAGTGGGAAAATCATTCGGTATCTTTTGGTTCTACCTTCGTACTCCGTGGAAACATCTCCTCGGGAAATGGAAAGAGAATCGTCGAATTCTTCTCGGCAGCGATGTTCGACAGGGTTTGATACAGCCTTAGTTTAATGGCTGAGGGCGACTGATCGATAATCCGGCCCGCTTCCAACAGTTTGTGGGCGGCTTGCTCTTCGGCCTGGGCCAGGATAACCTGCGCCCGGCGCGACCGCTCGGCCTCCGCCTGGTTCGCCATCATCCGCCGCATGTTCTCGGGTAGCTGAATGTCCTTGATTTTTACGTCGATGACAATAATTCCCCATTGCACAGTCTCTTCGGCCACGATGGCTTTGATATTCTTCCCCATTTCCTCGCGTTTCGACAGGATCGTGTCCAGTTCCACCTTACCACACACATCCCGCAGCGCGGCCTGCGCCAGCTGACTGATGGCAAACTGAAATTGTTCTACCGCCAAAACCGCCTTTTCCGGGCTTTCGACTTTAAAGAATACCACGCCGTCGATGCTGCAGGGTACGTTGTCTTCGGTCATGACTTCCTGCGAGACGATATTGATGGTAATGACCCGGATATCTACTGTCTGGATGCTCTCAACAAAAGGGATAATCCACCGGAGACCGGGTTGCAGGGTTTCGACATAGCTACCGAATCGGAATTTCAGGGCCCGTTTGTATTCAAAAATGATACGTATCCCGGCCAGCAGGAATAAGAGGATAATCACAATCAGGGGGTCAGGAGGATACTCATAGGAAATGGAATTTAAGAACTTGTGAGATTAAAAGTACGAAACAGGAGAAGGTACGAAATCCCGGCCTGGGTTCAAAATTTGTTCCACCTTTCCCCGCTTCTCACTGATACGCAAGAAAATTCAATAAAAGTTTGCGCAACCAAATAATTGCACATATATTTGCAACCAATCGATTGCAAATAAAATTTAACCCTACTATGAGACGAGATGTATTCCAGGCTATTGCCGATCCGACCCGACGGACCATCCTGAGCCTGATCGCGTTACAGGCCATGACGCCTAACGCCCTGGCCGAGCATTTTGACACCAGTCGGCAGGCGGTTTCCAAGCATATCAAAATCCTGACCGAGTGTCAGCTGGTACGTCAGGAACAGGCCGGTCGGGAAATCTACTATCATTTCAATGCGCTGAAAATGAAAGAAATAGCTGACTGGCTGGAACCCTTCCGACAACAATGGGAAAGCAGATTCGATCAACTGGATAATTTATTGACTACCTTAAAAACCGACGAAAAATCATGAAAAAGACCACGTTCTCAGAAGATTTAGCAAACAACAGAATGCACGTCACCCGCGAATTTGCGGCCGACCGCGAGCGGGTATGGCAAGCCTGGACACAGCCCGAGTTGCTGGACCAATGGTGGGCTCCCAAACCCTGGCAGGCCAAAACCAAAACGATGCAGTTTGAAGAAGGCGGGTATTGGCTTTACTGTATGATGGGTCCCAAGGGCGAAAAATCATGGGCAAAAGTCAACTATCAGCGCATCGAGGCCCCGGAAAAATTTGTAGCCCTCGATGTTTTCTGCGACGAGGAAGGCACCATCAACGATGATTTTCCGAAAATGCATTGGGACACCACTTTTCAAAGCAGTGAAACGGGAACGAAGGTAGAAATTGAAATCAAATTCGATTCTCCGGAAGATCTGAAAAAAATCGTGGAAATGGGTTTCAAGGAAGGACTTTCTGCCGCCCAAGACAACCTCGACGCATTAATGGCCGCCTAACCAAAGGGTACTTGGCTCTGGTTAAGCCCCTTCCGCTCCGCTTTTCTCCCCCTGATTCGCCTCGGTTGGGTAGAATCGGGCCGGAATGGGGCTTTATCATGTTAAACCAACCCTTTGTCTGCCATGCCTACCACCCGCCGCGAATTCCTCAACAGCTCCACCAAACTAGCCGCTGCCGCCAGCCTGGGTGGCATGACCTACTCACCCGCGCAGGCCCAACGCGTCAAAAACGCCAATGACAAAATTACCGTGGCCCTGATTGGAGCGCGGAGCATGGGTTTCGGTGATCTGAGCAACGCCCTCAAACTTCCCAATGTAGAATGCGTCGCCCTATGCGACATCGACGACGAAGTACTTACACGCCGCGCCGCCGACGTGGAGAAAATGCAGGGCAAGGTACCCAAACAATACAAAGAGTTCGAACGGGTCATGGACGACAAATCCATCGACGCGGTCATCATCGGCACGCCCGACCACTGGCACTGTCTACCGTTCATCGCCGCCTGCCAGGCGGGTAAGGATATTTATGTGGAAAAACCCCTGGCCAACAGCATCGCGGAGTGCAATCTGATGGTACAGGCCGCCCGTAAGTATAAGCGCGTAGTACAGGTAGGTCAGCAGCAGCGCAGCGGCGACCACTGGATGCAGGCCCGGGACTATATTCAAAAGGGAAACATCGGTACCCTGCGCAAGGTGAATGTCTGGGGCAACTTCCGCTATGGCATCGGACAGCCCGTGGTACCTGATTCGGCAGTGCCGCCGGGCGTTGATTTTGAGCGGTGGCTGGGTCCGGCCCCCGAGCGTACTTTTAACAAAAACCGCTTCCACGGCTCATGGCGTATGTTTTGGGACTATGGCGGCGGACTTCTTACCGACTGGGGGGTACATTTGCTGGACATGGCGTTGTGGGTGAAAGACGTGAAAGAACTTCCGCTCTCGGTCACGGCCTCGGGAGGCAACTTCGCCTTTTCCGACCACGCGCATGAGACCTTCGATACGATGAACGTCAATTTCCAGCTGAAAGACTATACCGTCAACTGGGAGAATGTGGCGGGTATCCAAAGCGGCCCCTACGGTCGTTCGTACGGATTGGCGTATATCGGCAACGATGCTACGCTGGTGATCGACCGTGCGGGATGGGAGGTTTTTCCAGAAATGAGCGACGATGGAAAAACCTACAAGGTAGCCAAGGTACCCCCGCAGTCAGGCCGCGACTACCACCTGGATCACATGAAAAACTTCATTACTTGCATCGAAACCCGGCAAGACCCGAACTGCCCCATCGAAAACGGGGCACTCGTGGCCTCCTACGCCCACATGGGTAACATCGCTCTGCTCACAAAGTCAGAACTGAAATGGGATAATGCCCAGAAGAATTTTGGCGATAATGCGGCCGCCAATGCCTTCATCACGCCCAAGTACCGGAAGCCCTGGGTGCTACCTAAGGTATAGGCTTGTTATGCTGCGAACATTCGTTATAAAATCGCTATTGGTAAACGGGCTGGTGCTGCTGTGCTTCAAAAATACACTAGCACAGGCAACATCAACTGAACTATCTACCAAATTCCAGAATCTGACGGATCAAACCATTTGGCAACAGGTAGCTACCCTACCCCTCGCTTTCCCGGCGCATCACCCGCAGGGCATGGTCAAAATCGGCTCCTACTTTTATATGTCATCGGTAGAGGTACTCGATCGGGCGGCGGGTAAGGGTACCGGGCATCTTTTCAAATTCGATGATAAGGGAAAGCTGCTGGCGGATCTGCGGCTTGGAGAAGGAGCGATGTACCACCCCGGTGGCATTGATTTCGATGGGAAGTACATCTGGGTTCCGGTGGCCGAGTACCGGCCCAATAGCCATTCGATTGTTTACAAAGTCGATCCCGAAACGTTGAAAAGTACAGAGGTTTTCCGGGTTGACGATCATGTGGGTGGACTGGTGCATGACACCGATTCCCATACGCTCCACGGAATCAGTTGGGGCTCGCGGACTTTTTATGCATGGCCGTTAGAAAGTGATGGAAAAATCGGTGGGATGAAATCACCCAGGGTACCCGGTACCCCGAATCCCTCCTACTACATCGATTATCAGGACTGCCATTACGTAGGACAGCACCTCATGCTGTGCGGGGGATTGAAGAACTATAAAAACGGCCGCTCGACTTTCGGACTCGGTGGACTGGAACTGATCAATTTAACGGATCTTCGTCCCGTGCATCAGGTACCTCTTGCGCTCTGGTCCCCTACCGGCCGCCCCATGACCCAAAATCCCTTCTGGCTGGAAAGCACCGAAACCGGCCTCCGGGCCTACTTCGTGCCGGACGACAACCAAGGTACCCTTTTCATATATGAAACCAAGGTGGAATAAAACCAAAAGCTACTGGAAATTATCCTCAGATTCACTCAGAAAGCTATCAGCCGATAGCCATTAGCTAATGGCTACCTACACCACCGCTGACTCACAGATGTAGGTAGGAATGATTCCCGTACTCTGGATTTTCAGTTCGGCCTCATGGGGTAGCGTGTTCCCCGTCAGGACCAGGGCGGTGTCCAACCCAAACTTATTCCCCCCCAGAATGTCGGTGTGCAGCGTGTCGCCTACCATGAGGATATCTTTCTTGCTGACATTAGGATAGTTTTTGATGTGCTCGTAGGCAAAAATGAACATCTGGGCATCGGGCTTGCCAAAGCGGATGAAGTGCTTGCCCACGATTCGCTCGATCATATCGGCCACGCCCCCGATGGCGATGGCTACCTGATGGGCCGACATGGGGTAGGTACGGTCGGTATTGGCCACCACGACCGGAATGTTGCGGCGGCGCAGCAGATTGACGGTTTTGCTGAGGTCGGTGTTCCAGTCGAAGCCCTCGTCGTCGAGCATCACCAAGGCATTCACACCGGCCATGGTTTCCAGCACCAGTTGGTTGATCGGCATGGTTTTCAACCCCAGCGTTTCGATGTAGTGCGCCGACTTTTCCGTACCCAGGTAAGCCACCGTACCGCTGCTGATTTTGAGACCCAGGTACTCCCGCGCCAGCATTCCCGACGAAATGATGCATTCTGGCACAATGTCGGACAGTCCCAGCCGGTGGTAGGAAGCCGCCAGCTCGACGGGGCTGCGGGAGGCATCGTTGGTCAACACATAAAAATCTTTCTTCTTCTCGCGCAGGTAGGCAAACGTTTTCTCGATGCCGGGAATGAGTGTGTCGTGGGTTTTTAAAACGCCAAAGGCATCGAAGAAAATAACGTCATATTTGGATACGACGGACTTAAAATTATCCAATTGCATCATGGGCAGAATGCTCTTTGAGGATTTGCGAACTACTAAATACCCAAACTACGCAAAATCTTGTCAGCATCAAATTCCTTCTCGATGCTGGGGAAGTAAATATTATAGGCTTCGCGCTGCAATTTGATGGCGTAGGTACGGTGAAAAAAGTACCGTCCGTATTTGATGACATAGTTGAGAATGAAGAAACGGTAGGCCTCCTTCATGAAGCGAATCTCGTTCTCGGTCAGCGGGTAGATGGCGTGGTACTCTTTCAGAAAAATCATGAAGCGGTCTTCCATCATGGGTCCGATGTAATAGCTGAACACCGTTCGGTCACCCACATCCGACACGACGCGACTCAGAAAGTAAAAATCCATGATGCGGCTCGACACCCGAAACCAGTCGTAATCCCAGCGGGAATACAGCTGGGCATTCTCGTTGACGGAGAAATTACCGATGTTCCAGTCCACGAACACCGGCATCAGATCGAATTCAGTAACATTGAGTTTTTGAATATTTTTCAGAAATATTCCGCATTGCTCCCTAAGAAAATCGACATGCATCCGGTGTTCGAATTCCCCGGTTTCAGTCTCCAGAATATCCAGCAATTGCTGAATGTCCGTCCGTAATTTCTTCGAGGATTTGGGTAAGGTACTATTGGCTCGAAAGCAGGCTTTATGGAATTTGGCCATTTCCCGCGCCAAGTTACGGATTTGGTTTTCATCCAGTCGACGGGGTAATTTTTCCTTGGCCCGGATCGGATTATAAAAAACTACCCAGGTATCAATGAGTGCTTGCTGGTACCGGTAGGTATAAACTTGATTGTTTTTCACCAGCGATTTGGCCAGCACATTCTCGAACGGGTAGAGAAGATTCGTAGACAGCGCATGGATGATCCGGTGATCTTCTTTGAAATGTTCGTACTTCCCAAAGTAGGACAGCTTGGCAATCACCATTTCATCGGTATCCAG
The DNA here is from genome assembly GCF_009296315.1 of Salmonirosea aquatica. NCBI lineage: Bacteria > Pseudomonadati > Bacteroidota > Cytophagia > Cytophagales > Spirosomataceae > Salmonirosea > Salmonirosea aquatica. Next base: position 5,524,220 of record NZ_WHLY01000002.1, on the reverse strand, counting down.
GCGTACCCGGAATACGTGATTGGTCGACACTTTGGCGCTGATGTCGTCAATATTGACAATACTTTTGGAAGCATCGAAGCCCGCCCAGGCTTCTTTTATTATTTCAGGATAATCAATTAAACGCATTGGGAATGATGAGTGATAAATTATGAGCAGACGCTGCCAGGAGAAGGGAGCTCCTCATACTTGATTGTGGCTACCCTTTTGTCGCCTTGCCAGTCTATAGAGATACTGAAACTGTACTTACAATCCCTGTTCGCTAATATTTCCTCGATATGTTGTAAATTATCGGAGGGTACCCCATTGACAATGCAGGATGTCTCAGGTGCCAAGCAAATAGAGATAACTTCTTCTATCCGTATCGATCTAAATCTTTCTTTCTTCTCCATAGATCCATTTTTAAGAGCAGATAAATGACATAAGACATACCCTAAACCTCTTTATCTGGACCTTTCCCTCTATACGCCTGAAAAACTAAATAATCTCGAAATACCGTCGTAGCTCCCAATCGCTGACCTGGCGGGCGTATTGACGCCACTCCCAGTCGCGGGTACTGGTGAAGTGATTGACAAAGGCCTCGCCGAACAATTCGACGGAGAGCGGGCTGGCTTTCATGGCTTGGGTGGCATCCCACAAGTTGGCGGGCAGGGTACCATTGTCCCGGTTTTCGTAGCCATTGCCCTGCGTGGGAGGTACATCTAGCGACAATTTGTTTTTGATTCCGTACAGGCCCGAAGCCAGCGCGGCAGCCATCGCCAGGTAGGGATTAGAGTCAGCCCCGGCCACGCGGTGTTCCACGCGGGTGTGGCCTTCGGTATCATTAATGACGCGTAAGGCGGTGGTGCGGTTCTCAATGGCCCAGGTGACGGTCGTAGGTGCCCAGGCTCCCTCCACCAGCCGCTTGTAGCTATTGACCGTGGGCGCAAACATCGGTAGGATATGGGGTAAGCAGTGGAGTTGCCCGGCGAGGAAGTGCTTCATCAGCGGGCTCATTTTATGGGCGTCGTCAGGGTCGTAGAACAGGTTCCGGCTGAGGTCGGGCGTCCAGAGGCTTTGGTGAATATGGCCGCTGCATCCCGGCAATTCGGTATTCCACTTAGCCATGAAGGTAGCCACGATCCCGTGCCGGTAGGCAATTTCCTTCACGGCCGTTTTGAACAGCACCGCCTTGTCGGCAGCTTTCAGAATCTGGTCATGAATAATGGCGGCTTCGTACACGCCGGGTCCGGTTTCGGTATGCAACCCTTCCAGGGGTATGTCAAATTCGCCTAAGCCGTCGAACAGGTCATGAAAAAAATCACTTTCCGCGGACGGCCGTAGTATAGAATAGCCAAACATACCGGGCGTAAGCGGCTGCATTTGGCGGAAATTTTTCTCCTGAAGCGATTGGGGCGTTTCACGAAAATTGAACCACTCGAATTCCTGCGCGTACTCGGCATGAAAGCCCAGCTCGGCGCATTGCTCGACTACACGTTTCAACAGGCTACGGGGGCAGGCCGCCAGGTCGTTTCCATCCGCACGGCTGAAATCCGCCAGAAAAAAGGGCTGATCGTTTTCCCAGGGTACCTTACGAAACGTGCCGAGATCGATACGGGCCGGAGCATCGGGGTACCCCGAGTGCCAGCCCGTAAGCTTCACATTGTCGTATACCGCATCGGCACTATCCCACCCGAACACCACATCACAGAAACCGTAGCCGCTTTCCAGTCCTTCCAGGAATTTTCGGCGGTGGATGAGCTTGCCCCGCAATATGCCGTCGATGTCCGCAAAAGCGAATTTTATTTTTTGAATGTCGTTCTCCTCGAGGTACCCCGTAATCTCCTGCTTATTCATATGCTTACCCGTTTTAATGGGGCAAAGGTAGTGAGTTTAGGGAAGTACCCGGGAATGAATTCTGGTAAATCAGGCCGGCGTAAGCCGTCTTATTTCACCCCCTCGGTCACCGCCGGTACGGCTACGCTCAGCATGTTGGGCAGAATGTGCGCCTTCACGCGATCCACCGGTCCCATGAATTCTCCGTCGATCTGGAAGAGCGCCTGTTGCTCGAGGCATTCGATTTCAGCGTGGGTTGTACAAAAGGTCCGCACTACCTCCGGGTCGAGTTCGGTGGCGCCAGCAATTAGCTTAGCCAGTTCGATGATATCGAAGCGGGTGGCGACGATAACCTCAAACTTGCCGTCGCACAGGTTCCCCTCCGGGTTGATTACCACCCCGGTACCGTACATGGTAGCATTGGCCAGAATGACTATGGTAGCATCGGTTTCCACCGTTTCGGTGTCGGTGGTGATGCGTACCCGAAAAAGATCGTGTTCGCTCAGGGTACGGATCACCTCCTTGGCGTAGCCCCACTTGCCCCGTACTTCACCTTCTTCATAGTTTTTGACCAGACGGGCATTCAGGCCCAAATCGCTCAGATGCAATCCCAGATGTCCGTTGATCATCATGCCGTCCAGGCAAGAAATATGCTCGCCCAGGGCTACTTCCACGGATTCTTGCCAGTCGCCCGAAATTCCAAGATTGGTCGCCAAGCCGTTGGCCGAGCCCAGGGGCAGCAAGCCCATCGTGACCGGTTTTCCTTGCAGGATGTCGGCAATCTGGTTGATGGTACCATCGCCTCCCGCCACCAGTACACGGTCGGGCTGGAAATCCTGCAAAGACTGCTCAATCGCCTGACGGTCGTTTTCTCCGTCTGTCCGGTATACCGCAAGATCGAATCCCTGACTTTTGGCTTTACTTTCTATATTCTCAATCAATTCGGTTTTGTCTACATCGCCCGCGATGGGATTGACGACCAAAAGCACTTTTTTAGGAAATGGCATACCCTTTTACTAGGTTAGGAGAAAGTTAATTATGATCTGAATGCATTCGCACGAACTAAAACTATACCGGGGCTATGCCAACGACCGCGAAGTGGTGGTGCAGGGACACGTTTTCCGCAGGTACCCCTCCTCCCAGGACTTATACGACCGCAAAGGATTCCGCTACATCCGCTCGATCCTGCAGCTGTTTACGGTCAAGACGGTCGCCAACGCCAAGGTACTTTTGCAGTTCAACGGGCAGGAAACCGAAACCCGCACGCTCTTCGATGGCTATTTCCGCTTCGCTCTGCCCCTTACCGACAAGTTATCCAGCGGGTGGCACAATTTTTCAGTTGTCCTCGACGATCGCATCAACGGCGAAACTGTGCACCTGACCCGACAGGACGACTTACTCGTACCCAGCAAAGGGGGTACACCATTATATCGGATATTGATGACACCTTTTTAATTTCGTACAGCGGCACGGTGTTGAAAAAACTCTACGTCATGCTCACCCGGAATGTGGAAGCCCGGAAGCCGTTCGAGGATGTGGTCAAACACTACCAGCTCCTGAGCATGGCCGGGAAGTCGGGCGAAGCTTCGGGTAAGAACACGTTTTTCTATGTATCCAGCAGCGAGTGGAACCTGTATGATTACATCAATCGCTTTATCGCAAAGCATGGGCTACCCAAAGCCGTGTTAAAACTGAAAAACATCAAAAAGAGCCTGACCGACTTCCTGAGCAGCGGCGGTGGTTCCCATCAGCACAAGCAAACCAAAATCGAGCACATTGTTACCTTCTACCCGCGCCACCAGTTTATTCTGCTGGGCGACGACTCTCAGCACGATCCTACGATTTACGAAAACATTTGCAAAATCTATCCTAAAAATATCCGGGCTATTTATATACGCCAAACCGGAAGCCGCCCCAAATCGGAAGTAACGGGCATCCTGAATAATATCGAGGGACTGCATGTCAGTACCTGCTACTTTGAGCATAGCAACGAAGCCATTCTTCATTCGGTACGGGAAAAGATCATCACGCAGGAGGCGCTGGAAAAATTTGGGCAAGTGACGGAGGAAACCAACACTAATTTTTGAACACAAATTGGAGTGTTCGCGGGGATCAAACGACTTCAGGCTTATCTTTGTAGCCAAACGTGAAAGCGATGAGCACAATTTACAAATCAAAAATAGGACTGGAGCTCGTCATCCCACTTTTTATTATTTTAGGTGGGGCTACCCTTATGACGCTTTACACAAGCCGTTGGTTGGCGTTACTCGTTCTGCTAGCTACCGACGCTTTCGTCATTCACTTGTTTGCCACCACGTTCTACCAAATCGACGGCAACAGACTACGGATAAAAAGTGGCTTTTTATACAATGAAACGATTGACATCCACCGGATCAAACAAATTGTCGCTACCAATAGTCTGTTGAGCTCTCCGGCACTATCGCTCGACCGGCTGGAAATAAAATATAATACCTTCGATAGCGCGCTCGTTTCGCCCAAAGAAAAGTTGAAATTCATTGAAAATTTGAAACAAGTGAATCCTGCGATTCATATAAACCTCAAAAAATAGTTTGGACATTTCCCACATTCTCAACGAACTCGGCGAAGACCGCCAGCAGTATTTCAACGCAGTTTCCCCGCCCATTATCCAGACCAGTAATTTCGCTTTCAATTCCTTTGCCGATCTGCGCGCGGCCTTTGCCGACGAAATGTCTACGTACGTCTACTCGCGGGGCGTCAATCCAACGAGCGACATGCTGCGCAAGAAACTGGCCGCGCTCGACGAAGCCGAGGACGCCCTGGTTTTCAATAGCGGAGCTTCAGCCATATTCTGCGCGGTGCTGGCCAACGTCAAGTCCGGCGATCATATTATTTCGATCGAGAAGCCCTACACCTGGGCTTACCGCATGTTTGACAATATCCTCACGAGGTTTGGGGTAAGCACTACCTACATAGACGGTACCCGAATAGAAAATTTCGAGGCCGCCTTGCGTCCTGAAACCCGGATTATCTACCTCGAATCGCCTAATACGCTTACCTACGAGTTGCAGGATCTGGCAGCGGTGGCAGCACTCGCCAAACGCCATAATATTCTGACTATCATTGACAATAGCTACTGCACCCCGCTGCACCAGAAGCCTCATGCCTTCGGCATCGACCTCAGTTTGCAATCGGCCACGAAGTACATCGGTGGTCATAGCGATACCGTAGCCGGGGTACTGACGGGTTCAAAGGAATTGATCCATAAGATTTTCATGGAGCAGATGCTCAACACCGGATCGCAGCTTCCTCCCTTCGATGCCTGGCTGCTGCTGCGGGGGCTGCGGACGCTGCCCATGCGGCTGGAACGCATTACCAAAACCACGCAGGAGGTTTTGACCTACCTGAAGCAACACCCCAGGATTGAGCGGGTACTCTTTCCGTTCGACGAGGATTTTCCCCAGCTCGAACTCGCCAAAAAGCAAATGTCGGGCGCTTGTGGCCTGTTTACTGTGGTACTGAAAGCTGATAGTCACGCTCAGATTGAGCGGTTCACCCTGGCCTTGCAGCATTTCCTGATGGCAGTCTCGTGGGGCGGTCACGAGTCGCTGATCCTACCCCAGGCGGCGGGCATGGCTCCTGAAGACTTCGACCCTACCATCGAACGCCACCGCATGGCCCGGATTTACATTGGCCTGGAAGACGCGGATTATTTGATCAAAGATTTGGAACAGGCACTGTCAGAGTTATGAGTTATGAGTTATGAGTTATGAGAAATTGGTCAGTTGGACTTACTTACTCCTAAACTCTAACTTTTTACTCATAAACTTTTAACTTTCCACTCTCCACTTACCTAAAACTCCTCCCCTTCCTTCTTGGGCTTGTCTGATTTTTTCTGGTTGATGCGGTAGTTGAGCGTGAGATTCACCTGGCGCATACGGCGCTGGGAGTTGCTGAACGTGTAAAAATTCGGTCCTTCGGTGATGCTGCGGTAGCGGCGGGAATTGAACACGTCTAGCACGCTGAAATTAAGGGTACCCCTACCTTTGAATACATCCTTACTGGCCGACAGATCCAGGTAGAACAGCGATTTGAGCGTACCCTGGGCCGTTTTTTGCGGAGCTTCGTAGTTGATCCTCACCTGTGTGTCAAAGCCCTGTCCCAACGTAAAGCGGGACGTCTGCCGGGCAAACCAGCTGTAGGTCTGCCGTTTGTAGCTATCCAGGATATTGCTGCCGTCGATGTTAGCGTGAAAGAGGTTGAAGTTAAAGTCGTTCTTCCACCACTTCACTGGCGTCAGCGTACTCGTAAATTCCACGCCATAGGCATTTTCTGAAAGTAAGTTTTCGGGACGGGTCACTGAAAATCCATCCGCATTGACCTGCCGGATGCGCTCGATTTTATCTTGGGTCATCCGGTAATAAATCGACGATGTGAAGGAGCCCTTATCGAAGTACTTGATGTGACCTATCTCGAAAACGTTACTGTACTCAGGATTCAGGTTAGGATTTCCACTAGAAAAGTTACGGCTATCGGCAAAGGTCATGAACGGACTCAGGTCGTTGTACACCGGACGCCGGATGCGCCGGCTGTAGCTAAGTTGCAGGGCATTATCCTGCGTAATGTTGTAGGTGAAATGTGCGCTCGGAAATAGGTTGGCGTAGCGACGGGGATTGACCGCGTTGGTTTGACGTAGCGTTGTTTTCACATCGGTGTATTCAGCTCGTATGCCTACCTGGTACGAAATCCGGTTGGATTTGTTACCCAGTATCCCGTAAGCGGCGTGGATATTTTCATTGTAAATGAAGTAGTTCTGCAAATCGGGCAGGGGTACCCAGTCGCCCTGCTCGTTGCGCTCGTTGACCACATAATCGTTGACCATATCGCGGAAGCTCGTCCGTAGTCCCGTTTCAAATTTGCCTTCTTTCCAGAGAGGCTGCACATAGTCTACCTGAAAAAGGAGTTGTTTTTCAAATTCATCATTCACCGAATTTTGTAACACATTGCGCGTGGGATCAACGCCACCATCGGGTCGCTCAGTGCGTTGCGTAAACAGCTGATCGGAATTTTCCCAGTTGTCCAGAAACCGTACCTCAGTTGTTAGTTCGTGGCCTTGTCGGGCAAATTGGCGCCTCCAGCTCAGCACATACTCAGAGTTGGGCTCTATTTCGTCCTCATCCTGCCGACGGTAGGTAGTACCGGTCGGATTTTGAAACGAGCTGGCGAAGTCACGGTAGGTAATATTGGTCACACGGTTGGCGTCGCTCCGGCGAAAGAGGTAGGAGGCCGTGAGAATACTTTTTTCGGTGAAGAAAAAATCCAGCCCGCCCCGAATATTCTGGTTGAAACCCCGAATTTTGCCCGTAGCGGTCTGGCGGGTATAGAATGTGGTGTCGTTTCGATAGACCTCCTGATCCTGCGAACTGCGCCAGGGCGAAATGCGGTAGGCGATTCCGTAATTGATAAAGAAATTTACCTTCCGGTGGCGGTAATTCAGGTTGGCCGCCCCGCCGTAATTGACGGGTTGCCCGGTAATCACCTCAAACGAGCCGTTAAACCCTTCCTTGCGTTCCTTTTTCAGGATGATGTTGATAATCCCCGCCATACCTTCGGCTTCGTAGCGCGCCGATGGATTGGTAATGATCTCGACGCGCTCGATCAGACTGCCCGGCAACTGTTGCAGGCCTCCTCCGCCCTTGAAACTCACCAGGCCCGAAGGTTTTCCGTCTACCAGAATGCGCACATTACCGCTCCCGCGAAGCTTGACGCCGCCCTCAGGATCTACCGATACGGATGGAATATTGCTCAAAATATCCGTTGCGGTACCACCCGCATTGGCCAGATCCTTGCCCACATTGAAAATCCGCTTATCAAGCGACAATTCCATCGAACTTTTTTCAGCCTGCACCACCACTTCATCCAGGGTGTTGGTGCTGGAAACCAACTTTACCGAACCCAGATCATAGGTGGGTTTTTCTTTGGAAAGCACAAATTGGGGGGTTTTCAACGCCGTGTAGCCCATGAATTCGATCAGAGCGTAGTAGGTACCGAAAGGAGCCGGAAAGTCGATGTTCCCGGCGTCATCCGCCACACCGCCCGTAACCAGACCCTCGTTTCCTTTAGCATTAGCAGAAGATACAAATACCCTAACACTGGCAAAAGGGAGCGGTTCGCCACCTTTGCTATCCACAATGCGCCCTTTTACTGTACCTTTTGGAGCCTGTGCCTGAGTTGGAAGCATCCCAGCACCCAAGAGCATAATCAGCAATAGCAATGCTTTGCAAACAGCATTGGAATTCCGACAGAAGGTACCTTCCGGAAAGCTTACGAACCGAGTGGTGTGGAAAGAGTTGAGTTGTGTCATACTTGTATCAGACGAATAATACGGGTTTTTCCCCGCATCGCTCAGGGCTTCACACCCCGCACATTCATGTCGATGGAATAAAACCCTGTACTGGCCGTGATGAAGAGGGTGGAATGATCTTTCCCCCCAAAGCACACGTTCGCCGTCCAGCCCTGGCCGGTTGGGATATTGACCAGTTTTTCGCCCTGCGGGCTATAAGCGGTCACGCCGTTGCCGTTGGTAATGTACACGTTGCCCCTTTCATCAATCGTCATGCCATCGGAGCGTTCCTCACAGAGCAGCGTCTTATCGCTCAACGAGTGGTCTGGGTTTATTTTATAATGATAAATCTTACCATCGCCAATGTCGGTTACGTAGAGTTTCTTACCATCGGGGGTACCTACGATACCATTGGGTTTGTTAAAGTCGGCGATCACCCGGGTTAGGGTCTTGTGATCCTTGCTCAAAAAATAAACGCCTTGTATTTCGATGGGCTGTTCGGTGTGGTCCCACCAGTCGCGCTTGTAGAAAGGGTCTGTAAAATAAGCGCTGCCGTCGGGCATCACCCACACGTCGTTGGGGCCGTTGAGGCGTTTACCCTCGTACTCCTTCACGACCACCGTTTCCTTCTTCTTGTTTTTATCAATGATCCACAGTTCGTTTTTGGCATCCGCGCACGACCATAGCCGGTCTTTGCGGTCGAAAAACATGCCGTTGGAGCGCCCGGAAGGCTGCATATAGGTCGAGAGTTTCCCATCGACACTCCATTTCATAATGCGGTCATTGGGTTGGTCGGTAAAATAGACATTGCCCTCGGCATCAGAGGTAGGGCCTTCGGTAAAGGCGAAATCCCCGGCGAGTTTTTGCAGGGTTGCCCCTTCTTTCACGAGTGGGGTAGCCTGGTGTGGCGATGAAGCGGTGGCCATAGCGAAAAAATACGATAGAATTGTAATTAGGTGCATTGTGAAATTAGGAAACGACAGGGTTTCATTTGGATACAGGTACCTCACTAAAAAGGCGGATTCACCAGATCTTACTCACTCTATCTTCGCTCTAATAATCCGTTTTTGTCTTTTCCACCCGTCCTTTGGCTTTGTTAGGTAGAAACCTCTCAGGCAGTATTCCGATTTCATTGTACACCTTATTCCTCAATTCGTTCTTCCCAAGTGGGTAGCCAATACCAAGGTACGGGGCGTACCCTTCATTGATGTAGCTTCAACTACCCAGCATCATTAATTTGATTTTCAATTACTTATATTATCAGGTACCCCTTGTCCAAGAGTACGGGTATTTAATTTGAAGCCTGATTCTGTTCGTACGCTTATCCACAAATTCACTATGTCATCAGCACTTGCCGCAGTATCTACGGCACTACCTCCGCTACCTGCCCGGGATTTAAAGAAAATCCGGAAAGACCCCGTAAAAACCGCCGAAGCGGTAGGTCTGCATTATATCGATTGCAAGGTTGCTCCCGGTTATTTCCGCAAGCGGGCCGGGAAGGGGTACTTTTATGTGGATGACCATGGGGTACGGTGCCGCGACCGGAAAAAAATCGAACGCTTCAAAGCACTGGTATTGCCGCCGGCCTGGGAAGATGTGTGGATCAGTAAGGATCCGAAAGCCCATTTGCAGGCGACGGGTACCGACGAGGCGGGGCGCAAGCAGTACCGCTACCACGAACACTGGAATCAGATTAGGAACACCACCAAATACTTCAAACTACTCCGCTTCGTGGCCGTGCTGCCCGAGCTGCGGGAACAGGTGCAACACGACTTGCGCAGCCATGGTGATTCGTGCGCCAAAGCTACGGCGCTGGCAGTGCGACTGATGGAAAAAACCTGCATCCGGGTGGGAAACCTGCGCTACCGCGTAAAAAACGGTACTTCGGGACTTACGACCCTCGATGCCCGGCATGTTCAGGTGAAGGGGGCTACCATTCAGCTTAAATTTACGGGCAAGAAAAGTATAAAACATAACATCAGCCTGCGCGACCGCTCGCTGGCCCGACTGATCCAACATTATAAGGAAATGCCCGGTAAACGGCTGTTTCAGTACCTCAATGAAGAAGGCAAACGCAAACCTTTGCAAGCCCATCATGTAAATCAATACATCCGGGAACATACCTGCGGTAGTTTTACGGCCAAAGACTTCCGTACCTGGATGGGGACAATTACGGCTTTCGAATTCTTGCGACACCAGGAACCTACTGCCAGCGACGCAGCATTAAAACGCACCCTCAATGCCTGCTACGACGAAGTAGCCGAGCATCTGGGCAATACGCGTGCAGTGTGTAAGAAGTACTACGTACACCCGTCGGTTACGAATTCGTATGCTGAGAATCGTCTACAGAAATACGCAAAAATAGCCACAACTGAAGAGTCGTGGCTATCGGAATCGGAACAGCGGGTGGCTAAGTTACTGGCCTCCTACGGCTGATTTTTTTGGTATGAGGTCTATGAATAAAGGGGGGACAGCGGCATACGCCTGAAATATGGGTTCGCTTCCCGACCAAATTCAGTGCATAAATGCGTGAGTCGGTCCAGGTGCTCGCGCAATATGCCATGTACCTCCCCACCCAGATCTACATACTTCAACACGGACTGGTACCCCCTGATGGTGGTCAATTCGGCTTCTTTAATGAGTCGCACCACCATGCCGGTGTCCTTCATAGTATCCAGAGCAGCCTCCTGTTCATGATCCGACGGGGCGGCTTCAAAGGCGTCCCGCAGGTCACAGTCATTCAGATTGCATTTGAAATAATCGTAGATCCACTGTATTTCTTTCTGAAACAACAAGGCACTGATATGTCCCTGATTGCACAGGCGACGCAGGTTGCCCAGATGGTCCCGCTTCATAACGTGAATATATAACAATTCCCTCCGCTTGTTTTCCTTCCACAGTAGCGCAATGCCCTCCACAAATTCTTTCATCTCGGTCGTATCCATAGCAAGTCGGTTAGGGGGTAAAGTTTTCAGTAAACCAATTTCACTTGCCAGGTAAATAAGTGTGCCATCCGGAGAATCCAGATGGCACGTGATTTTGGTACGCCTTTTCTAACGGCGTTCAATTTTCTATCTTATTAATTATCTTTTCAAAAATTCCTTATAATCAGCAACTTATAAGCGCAAACATCTGATTCAATTTTTCCCTGGTGGGAGCGTGGCATTACACAATCCGGGTATTTGTATCCGCAGGATTGTTATGTTTCTGAATAGAGAATAATACCTTTTCTGGTTTGCCGTGTGAGAGCTATGCACTAGGACTTTATGGGTTGGTCCTACAGGGCTTGTGACATTATGTAATAAAAATGTTTATGGTTTTCCGGGTACCGTTTTACCTTTCTGTTGAATAAAAACATGGACGCCCCTTTTGTTACCCGTTACGATGTCGGGCAGGCCATCCCGGTTCATATCCTCAACCGTCACGTGAAGACCCGATCCGGAATCATTGTCAATTTCGTGGGGAGTCCAGGTAGGGTCCTTACCATCCAGCTTGTACTCGAACCAATACATCAAGGCAGGATCAAGTCCACCCGGGTCCTTGCCCTGGTGAGCCAGGTGCCGTTTACCCGTTACGAGATCGAGGTCACCATCGCCGTCAAGATCGGCCAGGGCCAGACTGTGTGTTTGAGAAAAAGCTTTGTAGATTTCATGTTCCTGCCAGATTTCCTTGCCGTTAGCGTCCCGGCCCTGCTCGTGCCACCAGATACCGTAATTATGCGCCGATGAACTGACAATATCGTTCAAGCCATCGCCATTCAGGTCCAGTATATACATCTGGGCGCAATCCTGGCCAAGGTTGGCCGGATGAAACTTCCAGTTTTCTTTTTTAGGATCACCCGAGCCTTCCCACCACCCACTTTTAATCACTACATCCTTCTTGCCATCGCCGTTGATATCGCCGTAACCGATGCCGTGGGTGTATTGATGTGTTCCCAGGTTCTCGTCACTGCTGATCACGTACTTTGTCCATTCGGTATCGCCCTTTTTCTTGGGTGCCCTAAGCCAGATGACCTGCTTTGCGGTAGGATCGTTTCCCAGGATGTCGAGCCGACCATCGCCGTCGATATCCACCAGCATGGGCGATTCGTTGCCCAAATGCTCATGGATCGGGTGCATGGTCCAATGGCCAGGCTTGTTTTTCGGATTCTCGTGCCAGGCAGCAGCCTTGCCGGGCCAGTCGATCCGGACCAAATCCACCCAGCCATCCTGGTTGACATCCATGGCGAAATCCAGGAATGAATCGCTGTATCCTTCCATCTTCTTAAATTCTTTCGGTTCGGCTAGCTCGTGCGGCGTCCAGTTGGGTGCTTCAAACCAGAATGCCCCCGCCAAGACATCCTTTTTACCATCTTTATTCACATCGCCCACTGCTGCACCTTCGGCAATAAAATCGCGGGTGAGGGAGGTTTTCGTAAATGATACCTCGTGGGCTTTTTTGACCTGCGCCTGGCCATCCGACTGGGTAACCAGTACGAGTAGCATACTACCTATCAGAAGTTTGGGGATGCATTCCATGGAAATGAGTGCTGTTTGGGAGAAAATTTAGAGTTGGAACTGAAGAAACCTCCATCCATCGAACCCGAGTGGAAATTCAGGGGTACCATTCTTCTAAAAACCCAAAAATCCGGTGATATACTGATGACGCCAGGGAATTCCAATGCCCCGGCTTGCCTTAGAACCTAGGCCTGCCCATACGGTAAGTACAGCAGAAGCCAGGCGATCAGTTCTTGTAGACCGTAAGGAACTGCTGCTGCCTTTTCTGATTCACTTCCTGTAGTAGCCGACCCATAAGGGAGTGTAAAGGGGAAATCCTCAGCAGCTGCGTTAGCAAATGGAACATTTCGTGCTGGACCAGGCGATCGTCTTTTCCGTAATCCCAGACGGGTAGTACGGTATGAGCAAACATATCGTCAAAAGTCAGTTCTTTAATCAGGATTCGAACCTGCTGAGCCCGGTTCCTGACCACATTCTCGGGAAAGTGGCTGATCCGGAAGGCGAGCAATTGAAACAGCGCCCGTGTGGCGATAATGGCCGTGCCGGGGTCGTTGATACCGGGGCTCAGGGCTTTCATGCCGATCTCGGACAACTGCCGCATGCCGTAGAAGAAATTCTCTTCTACCGATTCGCTGGTGTTCAGCCGCACCGCCCGCGCGGCCTCCTGCTGGGCATCCGGCCCGATGGGCTTGCTCACCTGCAAAAGTGGAAGGCCCTGTAATACAAAGGTACCCGGCGTGTGAAGGGCAAAAAACAGGCAATCGTGCTCATCGGCCAGCTTGACGAGCGATTCGGTGTCAAAACCTTCGTAAATCCCGGATGAATTGGCCAACACATAGTGGCTACCCTTCAAGGCGATCGGCTCGGTCGGCTGCTGGGGCAACACACAGGCGCTCTCCATTACGTTTTTCGTGTCCTCATAGATGCGATTGATGATCACCTCGTACTTGACAGACTGCGTGATGTAGTGCAAAAAATAAATGAAGAGAAAAATATCGAAAATGGTCAGAAGTATCAGCAGGTAGGTACTTAGGGCAGGAATGTAAATTCCCGAATCGATGTCGCGGATGGCGGTAAGCAGGAACAGCGCAAAAACGATGGTACCTATATAAATCCCCAGTACGATCTGCTGGAATCGGTTACCGATCAGCCGATTGAGTACCCGGTTGCTAAGTTGAGAAGCAGCCTGATTCAGGACGATCATCACCATCGAGAAGCTGAATACGGTCAGCGATATTACACCTGAAACAATGGCTGAAATGATGCTGCGGGCTGTAGAGGCATCTTTGAGCGATATGTAGGGCGGTAGTTGCGACTTAATGTGCTTGCCCGCTTCCGAAAAGTCAAAAAGGATTACCAGGTAGGAAAGTACCAGGAACGTCACGCCAATGAAGGCGGGATAAAAGGCAATGCTGTTCAGGATTTTGTAGTAGCGGCCCTGCAACCAGACGCGGGTATTGTCGAGCATAAGTGAATTCTAAATGTATACGAGTAAATACGTGGCGAACTATATTTTTTGTTAAAATTCCCCCCTTGGGAGCCCGTCACTCCCTTGGATTTTCCGAAAAATAGGCCGGCTCAAAGAATATGTTCACCCCTAGCTGCAATATTCAGGAATTTTGTATGATGAAAATTTTTTAGTTTTGTTTTTTTGCAAAAACCCTCATCTCTATTCCTTCAAACCACTATGAAAAAAACAGTAAAAATCATTGGCATTCTGGTCGGTGTTCTCGTTATTGCCGTTGCCGGTGTCCTGGCGTATGTCTCTCTGGCCTTACCCAATGTAGGAGAAGCACAGGATATGGTCATTGAACCCACGCCGGTCCGCGTGGCCCGGGGCGAGTACATCGCCAACCATGTGGCTGTGTGCATGGATTGCCACAGTACCCGCGATTACACGTTGTATTCGGCTCCTTTGGTGCCAGGTACCCTAGGCAAAGGTGGCGAATTGTTCAATCAGCAGATGGGCTTCCCGGGATCGTTCACTTCCAAGAACATTACGCCCTCGGGCATTGGTGACTGGACAGACGGCGAAATTTACCGCGCCATCACTACGGGTGTAAGCCGCGACGGTCACGCGTTCTTTCCCGTCATGCCTTACCCTTACTACCGGAATATGAACGAGGAGGACGCCAAAAGTGTAGTGGCCTACCTGCGTACCCTCAAACCCATCGAGTTCCAGCCCGAGGCTTCCAAGCCGGACTTTCCTTTCAACTTCATCCTGAATACCATTCCCCAGAAAGCCGAACCCCTCCCCTGCCCGACCCCAACGACGAACTGGCCACAGGCAAGTACGTCGTTACAATGGCCGGCTGCGTGGAATGCCATACCCCCGCCGAGCGGGGGCAGATTGTGGCGGAGAAAAAATTCTCCGGTGGAAGGGAATTTGCCCTGCCTATGGGTACCCTCCACACACCCAATATTACGCCTGACAAAGAAACCGGGATAGGTACCTGGACCAAAGAAGCCTTTGTGGCGCGTTTCAAGGCGTACGCCGACAGCAGCTATGTGCCCCAAAAAGTGGGTCCCGGCGAGATGCAGACCATCATGCCGTGGATGATGTATGCGGGCATGACCGAAAAAGACCTGGGCGCCATTTACACCTACCTGATGAGTATTGACCCCATTAAAAACAAGGTACCCGAGAAATTCACACCTGGCAACAAGACCGTAGCGCTGCGCTAGGTACCTTTTGCGTTTTTTTATACCCGCACGCTGGTCGTGACCGGAATGGCGGTGGTTTCGATCTCCACCTGTCCATTCCTGACCCGCACGGGGTACTTTACCATGCTTTTGGGCGGAGGTCCGGTGGCGACTGAACCGTCTTTATAAAATACCCCGCCGTGACAGGGGCACATGAACAGCTCAGACGAAGGTACCCAGCGAACGGGACAGCCTAAGTGGGTGCAGTTGATAGAAAAAGCGGTGAATTCCGTATCGGAATCGCGGCGGAGCCAGGCGGCGGAGTTTCCGGTCGATCCCGCCCAGGGATCAGGCGCGGCATCTTTGTATTTTACCAGCTTAAAACCGCCCTCTCGTTCGAATTCGTCTACCCTGCCCACAGATCGCCACACGCGTTTTTTTTCCCTAAGCCAGGGATTGAGCAGTGCGGCAATGACCGGAACGGAGGCAGCCGCAGCGGCCAGGCCCCCTAGCCCGAGACTCAGTTTGGTCAGGAAAGCACGCCGCTTTTCGGGTCGGACTTGCGATTTCAGTTCACTCATGACGAAGTAGGTTAATCCATCTGACTAAGGCCAATACGAAAATCAGGCCGCCGAGGGCGGAAATGTATAAGGTCGTAGGAATGCCCCACAGCATCAATACGACACCCAAAGCTAGAAAAAACGGCCAGTAAGTAGGTTTGGGAAGTTCCTTTGGTTCGGCGGGTAGCCATGGATGCTGTTGATTTGCCATCGTATTGATTTTAAATGAGGGGCTGAGTGATTGAGTGAATAGTGTTCTTTCTATGTATTCGCTCAATCACTCAGCCCGATTTTGTAATTTTCCTCTCCAAACCACCGCCCCAGCAAAAACAAGGCCGCCGAAACGTAGATAAAGCAGCCAGGAACCCACATCAGCAGGCCCCCGATTTGCTGGTCGGCGGCGGGCGTAATCCCCCACGTTTGGCGTACCAGATGCATCGCGCCTGTCGGGTCGATGGGTGAACCATAGGCACTGTATAGCTGATGAGAAGAAAAGGTAATGCCCAGCCCCAACAGCGAACAGCCGATGCAAGCCAAGAAAAGGTAGGCAATGCCCTTCAGATCGGGTAGCCGGTGCGAAGGGAGGGGCGAGAGGATCGGCCAACAGAAAAACAAACCAGCCACAAGCAGGGTACCGGTTTGCGCTCCGTGCAGCAAGCCCGCGAACGGCCCGGCATCGATCCCACAGATCGGAATTCCCGAATTGGTCGGCATGGTGGCATTGAAAATGGTTGGAATATGCCAGAACCACATGATTGCCACGCCCAACACCCAGCATAGGGCGGGAGGAATTTTAAACTTTGCTTTAAAGTTTTTTCCAAAAATCTCCGCTGGAATCCCGGCCAGCAACAGTGGCGGCACGACCAGCAACAGCAGCATGTGCTGCGCCATGTGGGCACTGAACAGGTACCCTTCACCCAAAAAATGCAGCGGCGAGGCCAGCGTAAGCAGCAGCAGCGCCAGTCCCGCCAAAAACCAGACGCTCTGGCGGGTGAATCTGAAATTTATCCTATACCCGTAAAGTGCCCCCATCGACACAATGCTCAGGAGCAGGCCGGGCGAGAAATCCCAGGTTTCGGTTAGTAATTGTTCAGTATTCATCGTGCAACATCTTTCACTGGGACGCCAGCCGCCCCGCGGTCGTCATTAAATAAGGTACACCACAGTAAAAACAATCAGCCAGACCACATCCACAAAATGCCAGTACAATTCGGTGGCGGCGACGGCGGCCGAACGCGGACCCGTAAAGTCCCCCAATAGGGTCAAAATCAAGACGATCGATAAAAGAATCAATCCTACGAAAACGTGCAGGGCATGGAATCCGGTGAGGGTAAAAAAAGCCGAGCCAAAAATATTACGATCCACCGTGACATTTTCCCGCAGCAAATGGGCGTATTCAAGGCCCTGTCCGTACAGGAACACCGCGCCGAGGGCGATGGTCGCGGCCAGTCCCCAGGCCAGCCGTACAGGCTTCTGCCTTTCTAGGTGGTGGCGGCCCCACCAAAGGGTACCACTGCTCAGAACCAGCAACGCGGTGAACATCCCGGTAGATTGGGCGTTGAGAACCTGGTCCGTCATATCAATCATCTGGTTCACCCCTCGGTAGTATAGGTAAGAGATGATGAGGGCCATAAAGAAAAACGATTCCGACGCCACGAAAAATTTTATCAATAGCTCATACTGCCGCCGCGCGCGTTCGGGCAGTTCGCGCCGGATGGGTACGTACTGTTGCGAAGCGACGGCCAATCGGTCGGCACGGTCGGCCCCGAGCGGATTTGGGTGCTTATTTTTCATTACGGGTTTGTTTCGATTTTTCGTTCTTCCAGTCCGGATTTTCGGGATGTTTCAAATCCCACAACGGGCGCAGGCTGCGTACCGGGGGTACCTTATCGAAATTTTTCAACGCCGGTGGCGAGGAACTGGCCCATTCCAGCGTCCAGGCGTTCCAGGGGTCGTCACCGGCACGTTCACCCTTGCGGAGGCTGGTTAGGATATTCCAAAAGAACAGGCCAATGGACGCCGCCATCAGGAAAGCACCTACCGTCGAAAGCAGGTTCAACAGGCCGAAGTAGGGCAAATCGGGGTAGGTGTACACCCGCCGGGGCATACCCAGAATCCCCAGCACGTGCTGGAGCATAAACGTGAGGTTGAAACCCAAAAAGAACAGCCAGAAGAAAATCCGGCCCAATCGTTCGGAAAGTTTGCGGCCGGTAATTTTGGGAAACCAGTAAAACAAACCGGCGAACACTGCGTACAAGGTACCTCCCAAAAATACATAATGGATGTGGGCCACTACATAGTAAGTATCGGTCAGTTGCCAATCGAGCGGTACCAGCGCAAACGAAATGCCACTCAGTCCACCAATGGTGAACTCCACGATAAACGAAGCCGCAAACAACATGGCAGTCGTGAACCGGATGGAACCGCCGCGCATGGTCAGAATCCAGTTGAAAACTTTGATACCCGTGGGAATACCGATGAGCATACTTCCAGCGGCAAAAAACCCGTTGATCGGATTTCCCAACCCCACCGCGAACATGTGGTGCATCCAAACACCAAAGGCTAGCAAAGCAATGGCGATTCCCGAGCCGATCAGAAACCGGTAACCGAATATGGGCTGTCGGGAAAACACCGGAATGACCTCGGAGATGATACCAAACGGCGGCAGGGCCAAAATGTAGACTTCGGGATGGCCGAACGCCCAGAACAAATGCTGCCACAAGATAGCCGATCCGCCCGAAGCCGGTGAGAAAAAATGGGCGTTGAGCTGACGGTCGATCAGGAGCATGACCAGGCCGGCATTCAGGACCGGGAAGGCGGCCAGAATCAGGAACGCGGTGATGAACATCATCCATACAAAAACGGGCAACCGGCGAAAATCCATACCGGGAATACGCAATGTCAGGATCGTAACTACCAAGTTCAGCGCGGCGGTTACTGAGCCGATTCCCGTCAGAATGAGGCCAATGCAGTAGTAATCCACACCCTTGGTAGACGAATAATGGCTGCTGCTCAGCGGCGCGTAGCTAAACCAGCCTGCCGCCGGCGCGCCGCCGCCATCCAGAAAACTGAAATAGAGGATGAGTCCCCCGAGCAGGGTCATCCACAGGCTGAATGCGTTCAGACGGGGAAATGCCATCTCGTTGGCGCCAATCATCAGCGGTACCAGGTATACGCCCAATCCGATCAGCGTTGGCATCAGTACCAGAAAAATCATCGTGGTACCGTGCATCGTGAATAGCTGATTGTACAAATCCGGTCCCAGAAAAGTATTGTCGGGCGTAATCAACTGAATCCGAATCAGCAGGATTTCGATTCCGCCGGCAATAAAAAACAGCAAAGCCGTGAGCAGGTACATGATACCCAGCTGCTTATGATCAACCGAGGCCATCCATTGCAACAGCGACCGGTCGGTTTTGCCGGAGGGCAAAGGTACATGGGGTTCTGGGACGATGACTTTTTCCATAGAGTTGCTTTTTCGGACACCCTTGTTTTCAATCCATCCGGTACCTCTCAATCCAAATGCTCCAGGTACTCAACCAAAGCTTCTACCTCCGCTTTGGTAAAAATAAAATTCGGCATGTGCGCGCCGGATTTTATCTGTTGCGGATTATCGAGCCAGCGGGTCAGGTTTTCCGGGGTATTTTCCAACATTCCGGTCAGCAAAGTATTCCGGCTACCCAGGTGGGTCAGATCGGGCCCGATGCGCGCGTTCGCTTTTGTTCCGGCAATTGCGTGGCAGTTGGCGCAGGTTTTCTGCTGGAAGAGGGTTTCTCCGGCCGCCGCCACAGCTCCGTTCACAGCGGTGGGCTTCTGCAACTGGGCCCGTTCCCAGGCGGCAAAAGCATCGGGCGCCTGCGCAATAACCTGAATCCGCATCCAGGCGTGTTGGGTACCACAAAATTCACTGCAGGTACCCAGGAAGGTACCGGGATGTCGGGCTTCCATCCAAAGATGGTTGGCGGTCCCGGGAATCATGTCCATTTTGCGGCCCAGTTCGGGTACCCACCAGTCGTGAATCACATCGGCCGAGCGTACTTCCACCAGCAGCCGCTTTCCCGAGGGGATATGGATTTCGTTGGCCGTTACCACGCCCGAATTTGGATAGCGCGCCTCCCACCACCACTGATGGCCGATGATGACCAGGTCGGGCGGCCGGTCGGGCGCGGGGTTATCGTTGACGGCCAGCATGGTAGTTATGGTCAGGAAAAAGAAAATCCCCATTACGCCCGTTGTGGCCGCCAATATGCCAATCTCCAATCCACTGTGTGTATGGAATTGCTGGGGTTCATCCGTTTCGCCTGCTTTTCGGCGGTAGCGTAAGGAGTAAAAGACCACCAAACCTATCACCAGAAATAGCACCCCCCCGCCGCCCACAGAAAATAGACAAACAACTCCCGCATAGCTTCACTATCCGCGGAGGCGGTAGGCAAAAAAAGCGTATCTGATAGTATGGCTAGCATAGGGTACCCTCCTTACACGATTTCAACCGTAAAATCCTTTCCTTCCCAACATTCGGCTTCTTCCCAGTAGAACGTAAATTCAATCCGCCCTGATTTCTTTTTCCGAACCGGCAGATCGGCAAAGTATATCCCCAGACCAGTATCACGCGTGCTGATTTTTTTCGAGGTTTCCCAGTTGTCCGCTGTCCAATGGATCATCGCAGCGGCCCGGGTTTCAATCCGCAGCCCCCTGCCCACCGGTAGCGTTGTAATTGGCTGAGTGAAGCGCCAGGCCACCTGAGCAGATTCCTGTTTATTTTCGACGTAGCGGGCGTACACCGGTTGGGGTAGATCAAATACTTTCTTCTCCTTGATGGAGCAACAAAGCTTGATATACTCCGCATGGGCCCACACCAGCGGCATGGCCGAGCCGGAGAATTTTCCAAAGAAAAGCTCCCGCTCGGGTAGGTCGTCGGCATCCCAGATCTGCTCGGGAAACAGGCCGTGGTTGGCAAACGACTCCATGGTTTCGAGCAGCTTTCGGGCTCCTTTCAGGTTTCCGGCGGCAATTTCGTAGTGAGCCCGTTCGCCAGTCAGCAAAGGCCAGGCACGCCCGATTCCTGTCCCATCGAACGGACTGCCATCCTCATGCTCGCCGTAGCCATCATGGTTGTAGCGGTACCAGCAGGGACCCGTGGGCGTATCTACCTTCAGTACGGCATCGATGACCTTGATGGTGTTCAAAATACGGGGATCATCGGCTGCGCGCAAACCGAAGCGCACCAACGCCAGGGCATCCACCGACACCAGCTCAGTGACTAACACCTCGGCTTTATCGTCAGGTAAATTATTGATTTTTAGAAACTGACCCTTCAAATCGCAGGTAGGTACCCCACTGGGATTGATCCGGATGTAGTACCCCTCTACCCCTACCTGTTCGGCAAGGGGGTACCTGTCACGTACGTCCAATCCTCAATGCGGTCGTTCCAGGCATCGGCGGTCTGTCGGCAGTACTCTGCCATCGCTTTTTCTCCATATTCTTCTGCAAACTCAGCGGCCGCCACCAGGGCAGCTACTTCCGTGGCCAGCGTAAAGGGAGTCCAGCCGGCTTCCTCCTCCCAGCGGTCCTGCTGGGTGTCGGGGCCGTTCTGTACCAGAAACGCCACCGCTTTCCGCACCATTTTCCAGTAGTGGTGGGCTACCTGGGCGGGGAGCGCCTTGTGGCAACGGCACAGCTCGATCAGCAGAATGGGCAGGGCTACCTGGTCCAATTGAATACCCTTCCAATAGGGGATGCCTTCCAGCCACATATTCTGCGACCAATGGCCGTCGTGTTCTTGCGTGATCAACAGATATTTCAGCACCCGGGAAGCCGTTAAATCGGCACCCAGGGCGAGCAACCCGCCCGATGACTCCACCAAGTCGCGCGGCCACACCAGGTGATAGCCGCCGATGTCATCGTCACCTTTGGAGAAACCCCAGGGGATGGACAAACTCGCAATCATGGCGCCTGGGAATCGTTTGGATTCGTGCATCCGCAGTACAGCGGCGCTGATCCGGTACAACTCCCCTACCCGTTCTTTGGGAGAATTCAAAGAAATCAGTGATTCCTGCCAATCGTGCCATTCTTTGACGTACCTTTTTTGAATTTCCTCAAAACCATCGGTAATACTCGCCCAGGCCCGGTGACCTGCCTCGGTATCGTTTCGTCCGAAACCCAGAGCCAGCACACAATCCGGGTTGGCGTGGGTTAAGTCGATTTCGGCTGTCATCGCCACATTGCCCTCATCAGCCCGTTCGTATTCCCAGGTCATTTGTTTATGTCGGTGCAAATCCCGCCAACCGTCCGACTTGCCAACATAACCCACCGACCGTTTTTTCCACGGTTCCGAGCAGGCCAGGGCTACACAAAGATTGTCGCGCTGGGCGTAGAGCATAGGTACCCCCTTGTAGTCGCCCAGCCAGGCATTGTTGTCGCCGCCCCGATTACCCAAATGCGGAGCCAACAGCACATACAGGCTGTATGCTTCCTTTTTCCCCTTCAACACCTCAAACCTGACGCGCTGCACCAGCGTATCACGCAGCGGGTCGGTTACGATGTCCTTGGTAATGCGGTAGTTACCTTCGCGGCAGGTATTGGTTAAAATATAAGCAGGCACCCCGTCTTCTACGGTTTCAACATCGTGGATAGCGTGGCGTTTTTCTTCGGAGAAAAAGTTTTCTCCATCCGTGACAATCAGTCCCATGTCACGGATACAGGCCGAGTCCTCGCGGGGAAAATACACCTCGTTGACAATGCCGTGGCTTAGGGTAAAGCTCACTTCGGAAGCCGCGTTGATCGACGTACCTACCCCCGACTTGGCACTGGATGTCCATCGCGCCGGAATCCCCGGTGCACCGGAAGCAATTGTAGAACTTGACATAGGACAGAAGTTTAAGACACCGATGAAACCCAAATTAACACTAAACTTCCGCCAAAGCGCGTTTAATTATCTTTCTTACAATTCGATCAGGGCGATCCCAATGTTTTCGTCCATTTTGCGGCGCAAATGCGCAGGCGATTCGGTCAGGATTATTTCCAGTGTCGGATGCGCGTACCCTTCGAGCAGATGCCCCCCGTGGGCCGTACCGTCGGACTTACCTACCACAACGTGCGCGTGAACTTTGGGGGTACCTTCGTGCGTGGCTATGTCGCCCGTCAGTGCCAGTACCTCCACCTGTTCATCGATTTTATTTTTCCGATAGTCCTTGATCGAAAAGTCAAAAAATCCGGTCACCACGCGACTGAATGCGCCAACGGCCGTAAACTGGCTGGCGTTCAGGTTTTTCTCTTTGGCAAATTTCGTAATGCTGGCGATGGCCTCGTCGCCATCGTCCAGAACTAGGGCGTAGGTCTTCTCGCCGTTGTCATTGATGAGTTGCGATTTCATGTATTATGGTTTTTATGTAAAAAATAGGTCGTCACGCCCGCCAGAATGCCGACACCCACCAACGCGAGCAGGGGTACCTTCGGGCCGGGAGCCGATACTCTTTTGTTATAGTTTATCTTTTCCGGAAAATCGCCCGCAGCGCCCGCCGGGCCTTCGTGCAGAGCCATCTGAATGACCTGCGCCAGGTGCATACCGCCGCGCTCTGTCTGCTGCTCGATTTGTTCCCGGCAGCTAAATCCGTTGGAGATCACCAGAGTATCCGCGTCGGCTTCGCGTACCTTGGGAAGTAATATCCGTTCCCCGGCCCGGATCGAGATGTCGTACTTGTCGGCCGAAAAGCCGTACGATCCCGCCATGCCGCAGCAGCCCGAATCCAGCAGCTCGTATTCCACGCCCATTTTCTTCAGGATCGCCAGCTCAGCATCCATGTGCATGATCGCCTTGTGCTGACAATGGCCATGGACGACGGCTTTGCGCTTGAGCTGCGGCGGTACGTACTGTTGCCGCACCAGGTATTCACTCAGCATGAACGTACTGTGCGCCAACCGTTTGGCTTCTTCATTATGGGGAAAAAGATTAATCAGTTCATCGCGAAAAGCCGCCACGCAGCTTGGCTCCAAACCCACGATAGGTACCCCATCCTGTAGGTAAGGCTTGAGATGTTCGATGGTTTGCTCCCAGAGTCGTTTGGCCGAATCCAGCATTCCGAAATCGTAGAGCGGACGCCCGCAGCAAAGCGGCCTCGTCGGAATCTCGACGGTATAGCCCGCCCGTTCCAGCACTTCCACAGCGGCTTTGGCCGCTTCGGGAAGCAGGTAGTTGTTGAACGTGTCGGGCCAGAGCAATACCCTTTTTGTGGTGAAGGGTTGCTTTTCAGCGTGGGTGTTGAGCCGTTTGCCATCCTCGTTATGCGGATTGCTTTCGGATTCGTAGGTAGCTTCCTGAAAGCGGGGTACATCCTCATGCTCCAATTCCTTAGCTCCATCGGTATGCAAGTAGGGTGCTGGATCGGGCGGAAAACTAGTGGTGCGGGCTCGGAACCAGTCCACGAAGCTCTGACTGGCAAAGGTGGGCATTCTGCGCTGTGGAGCGAGACCGCCGGCTTTTTTGATCAGAGTCGCGAAGGGCTCGGTTTGGGTAAAAAAATTGGCGATGGGAGCAATAGGCTTGGCAATTCGCGCCCACCAGTAAATCAAGCCCATGGTATAGGCGGGCATGGGGCGTAATTTTCCTTTGTAATAATGGGCCAGAAACTCGGCCTTATAGGTAGCCATGTCCACATTGACCGGGCATTCATTCTTGCAGGCTTTGCAAGCCAGGCAAAGTTCCAGGGATTCTTTGACGTGCTCGTCGTGCCAGCCGTCGGGCAGGACGTCGCCGCGCCGCATCTCGAACAGCAACCGCGAACGCCCCCGGGTAGAGTCCTCTTCCTCGCGTGTGACCATGTAGCTGGGACACATGGTACCACCCTCGTCGCTACGACATTTGCCTACGCCCACACAGCGCGACACCGCATTGGTAAACGAGAAATTATCATCAGGAAACTGGAAATACGTTTCCTGTTCTTCGGGAGCATAATCAGGCCCCATGCGGAGGTTTTCGTCGGGCCGATAGGGATCCACCACTTTGTGGGGATTCATTTTGTGCTGCGGGTCCCAGATACCTTTGAATTCGCCAAACGCCTGGACCAGTTCGTCGCCATACATGATGGGTAAGAGCGAAGCCCGCGCCTGCCCGTCGCCATGCTCGCCCGAGAGGGAGCCGCCGTACTTCACCACCAGATGCGCCGCACGATTCAGGAACTCCTTCCACTGCTGTACGCCCTGTGTGGTGGATAAGTCAAAATCAATGCGGCAATGAATGCAACCCTGCCCGAAGTGGCCGTAGAGCGAGCAATCGTAGCCGAATTCGTCGAGCAGGTCGCGGAATTCGCGCAGGTACTTACCTACGTTTTTGGGAGCCACGGCCGCATCTTCCCAGCCCGGATGCGTGGGATCCATGCCGGGTACATGGGCGGTTGCCCCGAGGCCCGCTTCGCGCACGTTCCATAGGTGCTTCTTTTCCCATTCCTTGGTGAAAAGCTTCATGGAAGGCGCATCGTCCTTGCCTTTGAGTTCGTCCATGAGTTTCCGGGCCTGGGCTTCGGCTTTGTCTTTGGTGTCATCACCAAACTCTACAAACAAAAATCCTTTTCCCTCCGGCAACATCTGAATATCTTTGGGATGCATCCCCTTCTGCTCCATGTAGCCGATCAGCTTATGGTCGATGCCTTCGCAACCGGTAGGTTTGTGCTGCATGATCTCGGGTACGTGGTCGCCCGCTTCGTAGGCACTGGGGTACCCTAACACCACCAGTACCCGTTCTTTAATATAATGCTGCAATTTTACCTTAGCCGACAGAATTACGACGCAGGTACCTTCCGACCCAACCAGGGCCTGGGCCACGTTGAAATCGTGTTCGGGCAGCAGGAAATCCAGATTGAAACCCGACACCCGACGCGGAATCTGGGGGAATTTTTCCCGGATCAGTTTGGCGTAGCGGTCGCGGATGGCTTTGAGACCCGCGTAGATCTCGCCCAGCCGTCCGCCCTCGGCGATTATTTTGTATAATTCTTCCTCGGAGGTAGCCCCAACGGTCATCCGTACCCCGTCGTAGGTCACGATATCAAGCGATTCCACCTGATGCACCGTCAGCGGACCGTGTCCGTAGAATTCGGCCATCACGGAATGTATTCCGCAGGAATTATTCCCAATCATGCCCCCCAGCGTGTTGTACATGTGCGTAGCGGGATCGGGGCCGTAGGTGAGGTTATATTTTTCCTCAGTCTCAGACCGTAGCGTATCCAGAATACAGCCCGGCTGCACGACCGCCGTTCGGGTCTCAGGGTCGATGCGCAGTACCTTATCCATATATTTGGAAAAATCCAGAATCACTGCCACGTTGCAAGTCTGCCCGGCCAGGCTGGTACCTCCACCCCGTGAGGTAATAGGTGCGCCGTACTGATGGCAAAGACGAACTATTTCCAGCACATCCTGCTCGTCCCGGGGAAGTACAACGCCGATAGGTACCTGCCGGTAATTGGAGGCATCGGTCGAGTAGGTAGCCCGGCTGCCGGCGTCAAAACGTACCTCGCCTTTTATTGATTTGCACAATTCGGCGGCCAGTTCCTGGGCGTAGTCCGGCTGGTCGGGATTGGGACCGCCTTTTGCCCTCACGGTGATCATCCCCTCATAGTGGGTGTATTTTTTTTCGTATTCTACCGGTGGCAGGGTAAAGGTTTCTTCTTGCTGTTCATTTTTCATATCTCAAAATTCAAATCTCAAACCTCTCGGCGTCTTTTCTTTTAAACTCGAGCCCTAATCCAGATCGGGAAAGGTCAGGCGTTAGTACTCCATTTTTGGGTTCGGCTACCCCGTCGAAGAATATTTTCTCGATCCGGACGTGGTCGTAGAAATATTCGGCTATGTAAAAATTGGGCAGCGACATAGCCGGGTGCAGGTGCAAGGCCGGAGCACAATGGGAAGAAAAAGGTACATGATGCGCCTGGCAGATGGTGGCTGCTTGCAGAAAGCCAGTGATGCCCCCACATCGGGTGGCGTCGGCCTGCAACACATCCACGGTACCCGCATCCAGCATACGCTCAAAGTAGCTCAGGTTAAAGCCGTACTCACCAGCCGCAATATTCATAGCGCGGGGTGCATGCTGACGAATAAATTGCAATCCCGCCAGGTCATCAGACGAAACGGGCTCCTCGAACCAGGTTACACCCAGCGCATCGAACTGATGCGCTTTTTCGATGGCTTCTTTCACGGAGTAAGCCCCGTTGGCATCGACGAAAAGGGTAGCTTTGTCGCCAATGGCTTCCCTGGCGGCTCTGGCCCGCGCCACATCCTTTTCCGGCTCGCGGCCTATTTTCATTTTTACATAGCGAATGCCCGCATCGGCCCAATCGCCGAGTTGTTTCTGCAACCGATCCGTCGGGTAGGAAGTAAAGCCGCCGCTGCCGTATACCAGCATTTCGGTTTTGGCCATACCCAACAGAGTCACCAGCGGCAAATCCAATAGTTTGGCCTTCAAGTCCCACAGCGCCACATCGATGGCCGCGATACCCATGTGCGTCAGGCCGCTGTTGCCGTTGTTACGGATGGCTTTTACCATTTTCTGCCAGATTGCCGGAATCTGCAACGCGTCTTCACCCTCGACTACTTTCCGCAAAGTCTTATTGATCAGTACCGCCACTGAAGCATCGGCGTAGGTGTAGCCGATGCCGTTTTTGCCACCCGCCTCCAATTCAACCAGCACCATCGTGGTACTGTCCCACTCCAACGTCCCGTCCGATTCCGGACCATCGGTTGGAACGGTGTAAGCACTTACTTTAAGTTTTTGGATTAGAATACTCATGCTTATAATAGCCCAAGTTCTTCCATTTTCTCCTGCTCATCCGTATGGGTGATGAACATGATAATCTTTGGCTCACCCCCTGTATCTTGTACAATGTAGCTTATATCAAATTCAACGGGTTCATCTCCGGTTTTTTCAAAAGTAACCCCCCAATGTACCTCAACCCTCGAATATTCATGACTGATGGGCTCTTCTTTCATTGTGAGTACTTTGGTGGATTTTTTGCCGATACTTCTATAAAACTCCCCCGCCTTCGATGCGAATTCAACAAACTCGTCTTTGGAGTGCGTGACGATACCTTTCGGTCCCGCGACGATAAAAGAATCCCCAAAAAGAGCGGCCTGGGCCTGAGCGTCAAGCGCGTCAAAAGCCCTTTCGTAGGCTCTCATTAGTTTTTCGATGCTCTCTTTCATTTTTATTTTTGGTTTGAGGTTAGAAAATAGCCCGGCAGCCCCCTAGCATGGGGCGGATGAATGCTTAGCGTTAATCCGCCCCATGCTAGGGTACCACCTCTCAGTCACGCATTAACTAATCGTCCAATCCCAACTTGTGACTTACGGTACCCGCCACGTCGGCTACCACGCCTTTGACGGCCTGTTTGAAGGCACCACCTCGCTCGGGATCGCCACCCTGGAGCATGGCGTAGGTAAAGTTTTTGGCTTGCTCGAAGGAAATATGCGGAGGTAGCGGCGGTACGTTGGGATCGGTCATCACGTCCAGTACCACGGGTTTTTTGGCGGCAAAAGCCTCCCGCCATACGTCCTCCAGCTTTTCGGGATCATTGACCCGGATTCCGTGCAGACCCAGCGTCTGGGCGTAGGCGGCATAATCCATCGGTTCCAACTTTTGGGAAGTATCGTAACGCGGATTCCCGTCCTCAATACGCATTTCCCACGACACCTGCGCCAGGTCGTCGTTATGCAGTACCATGACAATGAAGGTAGGATTGCTCCAGCTTTCCCAGTAGCGCTTGATGGTAATCAGGCCGTTCATCCCCAGCATTTGCATGGCCCCATCGCCGATGGTACAAATGACCGGACGTTCCGGGAAGGCAAATTTGGCGGCGATGGCGTAAGGCATGGCTGCCAGCATGGTAGCCAGGCGGCCCGACAAGTTGCCCATCATCCCCCGTTTCATATGCACATGGTGGCCGTACCAGTCGGCGGTGCTACCCGCATCGGCGGTAATGATGCTGTTGTCGGGCAACTGCTTATTCAGTTCGTAGTATACCCGGCGCGGGTTGATGGGGTCGGCTTCCACCATCGCCAACTTTTCATTGACCGTTTTCCACTGCTTCATGTTTTCGATGATATCGTTCTGCCAGCTCAAATCCTCCTTCTGTTTCAGGAGGGGTAGCAAAGTGGCCAGCGTTTCCTTCGAGTCGCCCCAGAGATTCAGTTCCATCGGGTAACGTAGGGAAAGGTGACGGGGCAGCAGGTCGATCTGAATGCCGCGTGCCTGTCCGGTTTTGGGCATGAATTCTCCGTAAGGAAAATTGCTCCCTACCATCAGCAGCGTGTCACAGTCCATCATCATATCGTAACTGGGCTTGGTACCCAGCAACCCCAGGTGGTGGGTGTGGAAAGGCACATCGGCAGGGACAGCGGCCTTGCCCAGCAAAGCTGTGATGATACCCGCGCCGGTTTTTCGGGCCACTTCAATGATTTCATCCGTGGCATTCAGCGCACCCTGCCCTACCAGCATAGCCACTTTTTTACCCGAATTAAGTATATCAGCAGCTTTCTGGAGTTCGTCCAGCGGTGGAACGATGCGGGTCGAGGCATGACCTACCCCCGTCCGTGAAACGAAGTGCTCCTGCGTGGGCTCTTCAAAGTCTGCTTTCTGAATATCGTTGGGCAGGATAATGACACAGGGTCGCAGGGTAGCTTTGGCAATACGGAAAGCGCGGTCGACCACGAGTTGCGCCTGCATGGGCGTCGTAACGGTTTTGACAAACTCGGCCACGTCGGCAAAGGTAGTTTCCAGGTTATTTTCCTGTTGGAAATCGCTACCCAGGGCTACGCGCGCCTGCTGGCCCACAATGGCTACTACGGGCTGATTATCCATTTTAGCATCGTATAGGCCATTGATCAGGTGCATGGCTCCGGGCCCGGAAGTAGCCACGCACACGCCTACTTCGCCGGTGAATTTGGCGTGGGCTACGGCCATGAGGGCGGCCATTTCTTCGTGGGTGGGGCGAATGAGCTGCATGGGTTTTTCGGCTTTCTCGGCTTTTTCCAAAGCCCCGAAAAAGCCGCCAATGCCATCGCCGGGGTAGCCGTATATCCGGTGGATACCCCATTCGATCATGCGGTCTATGATAAAGTCGCTTACGTCTCTTGCCATGGTTTAGGGATTTTGGTGGACAATTTGTTTGCAGAAAAAGTCCAAAAAACTACACCAGTCATCGGCCATTCCGGTGTATCGAAGCAGTATGAAGAATTGCAGAAGCCGGTGGTAAAAACGGGAAGGAGCGGGCTGAGAGGTATATTGGCAAGCACGTACTACGGATTGCCTTTGAAATAGCAATCCGAGACTAAGGCCAAGTTTTAATAAGATTTTAATAGTGGCTATGGCTGGCGAGGTACCTGGTTCACAGGGCTGTGGAAGCACTTTCCCTATTCGCTGAGGCCCGCCGGGTATTCAGGAAGTCTAACAGGGCCGTTAATTCCTGCCTGGAAAGCGAACCGCCAAAGGCAGGCATATTGTACCCTCCGTTGACTATGCGAATGGTCATTTGCTCGGTTGTAAGGCGGGTGGCCACCTCCGACAGATCAGGGCCCCGGCTTCCACCCTGCCCTTCCATCTGGTGGCAATACTGACAGCCTTTTTCGTAGAAAACCCGATAGCCCAACGCCACCTCCGGCGCGGATGATGCGAATGCAGCTACCTGTTTGGTCTCGAACTCCGGGGCCCAGGGTGCTTCCAATCCCATGTAGGTAAGCGAGACAATCGCCGCGAGCGTAAGTACCACTCCCGCGATGGCCCAGGGCCGCCGGATCGGTGCGCGCTCGCCTCCTAACGAAAGGAAGGGTACGGCAAAAAGCAGCCCGAAAAGCACGGTCGGCATCAGGAACATCACGTACGATTCCAGCGCGTAAGGCATCAGGGCGTACAGAGCGTCGGGCCATAACAGGAACCAATCGGGATGTGGCTTCACGTCTACCTGGGTAGGATCGGCAGGCCCCACCAGTTCGGGGGCTCCCACAAAAATCGCCAATGCTACCAGCGTAAGAATCACGAGCACGCTGAATACCACATCGCGCCAGGCGGCATCGGGCCAGAAGGGTACCCCTTTTTTATCCAGCAAATCCTGGTACCATTGGCGGTAGGTCTTCTTGTCTACGGGTCGCCCGGCTTTAGCGGGCTCCGAGATACCATTGCGGATCACCAGGTACAAATGAAAGCCCACGATGCCGAAAATGAGGGCCGGCGTGATGAACACATGGTAATTGAAAAACCGCATGAGGGTTTGGCCGTTGATGGTCTCGCCGCCAAAAATGAAATAAGCCAGCGCCGGGCCAATGAACGGGAATCGCGCCAGTTGCTCGGCCCCCACCAACGTAGACCAGATACCGTTGCTATCCCAGCGCAAAAGCTGGCCGGTGAAGGCCATGACGACGGTCAAAATAAACAGCAGGACGCCCGTGACCCAATTCATTTCGCGGGGGAATTTATAGGCCGCCGTCAGGTACACCCGGATCATGTGGACACCGATCATGACGATCATGCCGCAGGCACCCATATAATGCAAGCCCCGCAATAAAGCCCCTAGTGGCGCCTGGTAGGTAATGTACTGGAGCGATTGATAAGCTTCGCTCGAGGTAGGCTGATAAAGCAAAGCCAGACCTACCCCGGTAAATACCTGCAACAGAAAACAAAACAACGTGGCACTGCCGAACACGTATGCCCACCGGGAACCAGGGGGTACCTTGTGTCTGGCCAGAGGGCCAATGGTGGCCGACAATCCGGTGCGGTCGTCGATCCATCGCCACAATCGTTTGAAAAGACTTCTCATCCGTCTGAGTTTATGGAATGGCAAGGGATACCCTACCCCTCTCCATTCTCATGCCAGCAGATTCGGGCAGGGATTTCTATTGCTGCCCCGGCGCAAGATTCACAGAGCCTGGGGTAGCTCATTAGACCTATTCCAGTTCCCTACAAAAAGTATTTTCTATTTCACCTCAGCAATTTCCTTGATCTGCACCAGAATCGGGTTCCAGCCCTCGCCGTTGTTGCTCACATCCTGGTAGCGTTTCTCTCCCTCGGCGGCCCCCTCGAATCCGTCCTGCGTCACGGTCAGCGTCGTTCCGTAGGCGTCTTCTTCCAGCGTGTAGGTCACATGGAGGTAGTTTTCGGGAATGTCGGGATAGGGAGCAAAGGGGTCGATAACAGTATATTTCAATACTTCATAGGGCTCAATTTCCAGAAGGGTACCTTTCACCGGGATTATTTCCTTGCCCTCATGCATCATGCGCCATACCAGCGGGCTCCCCACCTGCCAGTCTGATTCGGCGGCGCAACCGAACATATATTGACGGGTAAATTCGGGCTTCACCAGCATATCCCAGACCCGGGCAGCGGGCGCAGCGATGTGGATACTGTTTTCTACGGTAAGTTTTTCCATTACAAAAATTTCAGGCTTGATACATTTTATGTCTGTTGTTCCAAAGGTACCCGGGGCTAGTGACAACCTACTGTCAGCAGGGATTTAAGAATTATACCGCTACCCGCTTTTCCTCGTGGGTCGGGTGACCATCCACATCGTAATGCGTAAAAACGGCCGTTGGGCTACCATCCTTCCGAGAAATCTTCACACCCAGAAACCCGCCTTTTACGCGTAGAAACCGATGTTCGGGCCGGACATCATCCTCGGGCCAACCCTGCGCGTGGAAATCGCTGACCGGGCCGGACCCAAATTCCATCAGGCCGGTTTCGGCATCCACCGACACGTACTGCCAGTGGCGGTCGCCGTTGACGACGTACATATTTTTTTGGGCAGCAAGGTACCCTCGCAGCCAGTCACCTTCGGTCTGGAATGCGGCGTTAGCGTGGTTGTCGGTTTTCTTTTCGCGGTCTGGCCCCACGATGGGGGTAGGTGAAAACAGGATTTTAAACGTCGCGTCCGAAGCTTCCACCGTTTGCTGAAACCATTTTTTCTGTTCTTCACCCCAGATCGTCTTGCCGGGGTTGTCAGCCGTTTTGTTGGGCGTGCGGTATTCCCGGCCCTCCGCCAGCCAGATTTGCAGGTCTTTACCCCAGCGAAAGGTACGGTAGGGTTTGTCGGCCAGCGGTACATTTTCACGCCACACGTTCAGGCCGTCCTCAAACGAAAGCTCCCCGTAGGCCGGGGAGTCGGGATCGGCATCGTCGTCGAGCAAGTCGTGATCGTCTTTCAGCATGTAGACAGGTACCTTTTGATAAAAATCCCGTAACGCGGGCCAGGCATCCATCGCGTGCCATTTGTGGCGGGCTTTTTCAAGGGTTTTCGCCAGCGGGCCGGGCTTGTCGTAATACACATAGTCGCCCGTCTGGACGAAGAAATCCGGATTTAGGCGGGCCATACTGTCGTAGGTTTTAAAACCGCGTTTGGCGTCATCATGGCTCCAGAAGTACTGGCAGGTAGAAGTTACGAGTTGGATAGGTTTTTCTACCAAGTCCAGTGACGGAGTCGTAAAAGCACTTTGGATGGTGGTCAATGGCCCGCTGCCGGCGGCTTTGGCTTCCCAAAGTACCTCGTATCGGGTGGCGGGTCTTACCTTATCAATCGGTATTTTTACCGTAAAATCACTTTCGGTCAAGGCTTTTTGCCAGTCCGAGCGGATCGTTTGATGGGTACTTTTCAAAGTAACCCGTACCTCTCCTTCCCTACCCGCTACCCCGCCATCCATCTGGGCAACGGGCATCATTTCATCAAAGTCAATGGGATGCCTGAAAACTTTTTCCTGCCGCTGATGCCTGACCGGGTTCGGCTTGGCCTGCGCGCAGAGCCGCGTCCAGAAGATGGCGGAGGTAGGTGTGACTTCGGCCATTTTGCAGCCGGTAGTAAAAAACACACCGTTCGGAGCCGGAATCCGGAATTTATCGGTGGGAATGAACAAAGCCTTTCGAAAAGAGATGGCCGCTACGCCGATGCCCGCCTTTTTCAGAAAAAGCCGACGACTGTTTATTTTCATTGAACTATGGGGTTCAGGTGAGGAGGGTACTGTCTGCTTACAATAAAAATCAACTTTAACCCATAAAATACCCCGCTATCCCGCAGAATTTTTCCGGTATTCCTCCTGCTCCCGAATTGAAGGAGCATGCGGAGAGGCAGGTCGGGCTCTGGTATCAGTCATCCGGCCTGTGGACGGGCGCCTGACCATCTTCTTGCCCAAAAGTTAAACACCTGGACCCAAATCTGGTTAAAAATGAATCCCTGCGCTTCTAATTTGCGTACATCCCCCTATAAAACCATTCGGTACCCCTTACCACAAACCCATTTGCATGAAACAAGCGATACTTTCGGTGATCCTTCTACTGATTCACCTACCCCTATTTGCGCAGAATCTGACCGGGCAGGTCACTGAAAAAGCCTCGGGGCAACCCATCGAAGGGGTGAGCATTCAGGTAAGAAGTACCCAAACTGGTACCCTCACCGACGCTAACGGCAATTTCAGTCTCTCCGGTCTAGGTACGAATGATGTGCTGGTTTTCTCATACATTGGATTCCGTACGCAGGAAATCACCTACACGGGGCAAAAAAACCTGACGGTATCGCTTGAAGAAGGACTTTCACTCAACGAAGTGGTCGTGACGGCCCTGGGTCTGGAACGTAACACCCGCAACCTGGGGTACTCGATTCAGAAAGTCGAGGGTCGCGAAATCAATGAGGTGAAAGCACCGAATTTTCTGGACAATCTGACCGGAAAAGTGGCGGGCGTCACCATCAATGCGGGCTCCACGGGGGTAGGTTCATCATCGAAGATCACCATCCGGGGCGAGTCGTCTTTTACCAATAACAATCCGTTGTTTGTGGTAGACGGCATCCCGATCAACAACCGCACCATCGTCAACCGCGTGGACGACGACGCCAACGGCTTCCAGGAGATCGACTTCGGCAACGGCGGCATGGAAATCAATCCCGATGATATCGCCTCGGTATCGGTGTTGAAAGGACCCGGCGCGGCGGCGCTGTATGGTACCCGCGCTTCCAATGGCGTAATCCTGATCACGACCAAGGATGGCAGTGCCAACGCCACCAACGGCAAAGGTATCGGCGTGAGCTTCAACAGTACCTTCTTCGCCGAGCGGCCGTTTCAATTGCCGCAGTTCCAGAATAGCTACGGGCAGGGAA
This sequence comes from Salmonirosea aquatica, assembly GCF_009296315.1. NCBI lineage: Bacteria > Pseudomonadati > Bacteroidota > Cytophagia > Cytophagales > Spirosomataceae > Salmonirosea > Salmonirosea aquatica. Next base: position 5,489,278 of record NZ_WHLY01000002.1, on the reverse strand, counting down.
ATAGCGGAGCCTTTAAGTACGTCGACGGATTGAGCGGCGGGATCAACGACAATATTTCGTACAGCTATGGCCCAAAACTGGATCAGGGTACCCTGATCCAGCAGTACGACAGCCCCGTGCCCCTACCCGACGGACGCGTGGTGCGCGGCGGCGATGTGAGCGTACACGGCGGGGCGCCCATCACGCCTACACCCTTTATCTCGCATCCCGACAATCTTAAGGATTTCTACCAAACGGGGCATACGGCCATCAACAATCTGGCCATTTCGGGCGGCTACGCCAAAGGCAACTACCGGCTTTCCTACACAGATCTGAACAGCCATTCGACGATTCCGGGCGTGGATTTGAAGCGGAAGACGGTGGCAGCGCGGCTGCAATTTCAGCCTATTAAACGACTGAAATTCACTTCGTCCATCAACTACATTAACTCCAACAGCGATAACCGGCCCGCCACCAAGTACGGCTCCGAGAACATCAACTATGCCCTGAGTGCCTGGCTGGGGCGCCAAACGGACATCGACCCGATGAAGCAATACTGGCAGCCCGGCCTGGAAGGCGTGCAACAGTACTCCTATAATTATACCTACTTCGACAACCCGTACTTTACACTGTACGAAAACCGAAACTCGTTCAACCGCGACCGCCTGATCGGCAACCTGGCCGTGACTGCCGACCTCACGCACGACCTGCAGCTGATGGTACGTAGCGGGATGGACTATTCGAGCGAAAAGCGGCAGTTCCGGCGGGCCTACAGCAGCAACCGTTTTAAGAATGGCGCCTACGCCGAAAACAATGTCTTTTTCCGGGAAGTCAACACGGATTTCCTGCTGAACTACCGGAAAATGCTGGGTAACTTCTCATTCGATATTTCGGCGGGTGGCAATCGCATGGACCAGACGGCGTCTTTCGATCAATACCAGGCCCTGTCGCTGGCGCAGCCTGGCGTATTCAAGCTCAACAATGCGGCTTCGCCCGTGGAAGCCTACCAGAATGCCGCCGAAAAACGGATCAACAGTTTGTATGGTTTGATCAAACTGGGTTTTAAGGATGTACTTTTCGTAGACATTACGGGCCGCAACGACTGGTCGAGCGCACTGGCTACCCCTACCTCCACGGCCAATGTTTCGTTTTTCTATCCGTCAATTTCGGCCAGTTGGGTACTTTCCAACCAGTTCGACCTACCCTACGCCTTGTCTTTTGCCAAAGTACGGGCGAGTGTGGCCAATGTCGGTAACGATACCAGTCCCTACCAGACTTCCGGCGTGTTCAACGCCAGGACGCCCGTCTACTCGCAACCTACCTTCAGCGACCAGAGTTTTATCGCCAATGCTAACCTGAAACCCGAATCCACAACTTCTTATGAAGTGGGCGCGGATGTGCGCTTCTTCGGCGACCGGCTGGGTTTCGACCTGACCTACTACGACGCCCTGACCACGAACCAGATTCTGTCGGTACCCATTACCCTGGCCACGGGCTACAGCGAGCGGGTGATCAATGGCGGGTCGATCCGGTCGCGCGGCGTGGAGGCTATCGTGACCTACGTACCCGTACTGACCAAGGACATTCGCTGGAATGTGAACCTGAATTTCAGCCGTAACCGCACTACCGTCGAGTCGCTGCCCGACGAAGCAGGTACCCTCACGCTGGGCTACAACCGGATTTACGACAACGTGAACCAGACGGTCTGGTACCAGGTGCGCAAAGGCGACCGCATGGGCGATATGTGGGGTACGGGGTACCTTAAGAATGAAAACGGCGATTTTATCGTGGGGACCAACGGGAGCTATATTGTAGACAACACCCTCAAAAAACTGGGTAATTACAATCCTGATTTTATGGTAGGTCTGTCCAATCAGCTACGGGTCAAAAACTGGAATCTGGGTTTTCTGCTCGACTGGCGGCAGGGCGGTATCCTGGTATCGCGGACGCTCGCCCTGGCGGGCGTAGCCGGCCAGTTGATCGAAACCGCCGACCGCCCCGACGCGGGCATCGTAGCCGCGGGTGTGGTCAATACCGGTACTGCCGAAAATCCTACGTATGTACCCAATACGAAAGCGATTCCGGCCGAAACGTATTACCGGATGTACTACGACCGTAACCACGAAGAAAACAACGTGTACAATGCTTCCTATGTGAAACTGCGTGAGCTGAGCATTGGGTACACGCTGCCCGCCACCGCCGGATTTCTGCAAAAACTACGGATGCAGAACCTGACCGTAGCCCTGGTGGGCCGCAATTTGTACGCACTCTCGCACATTCCGCACTTCGACCCGGAGCAGACTTCCTTTCAGGGGCAACAGCTACAAAGCGGGGTGGAAGATATGACCTACCCCACCAGCCGGAATGTAGGGGTGAAATTGAGTGTGAATTTTTAAGAATGGGTTAAATGACCTCCTTTGTGGCATACTTCTTTTTCTAGAAAAAAACGAGCCATTAAGTTGAGTCCCTACTGATTAACTACTGCAAGAACCTATTTTTCAGCTAGTCGCATGAATCCAGAAAACGAACAAACGCAACTGACCGAGGACGAAAAGAAACTGTTCGAGGACCTGATGCCTGAAGACCTGCACGAAATTATGGATACCGGGGTCAGCCGACGGCATTTTATGAAATTGCTGGCTCTGGCGGGCGGCGGGATGCTGGCCTACCAGTCGGCCGCCGCCGAGCAGGTACTGACCCGCCCACTAAGCACAACGACACCGGCATTGGACCCGGCTTCCCTGGAAAACGGCGTCAATGTCGCCTTTCAAGTCAATGGTGCGGCGAAGAAGGTACTGGTCGACTCCCGTATGACTCTGCTGGATACCTTGCGCGAACGTCTGGAACTTACCGGTTCCAAAAAAGGCTGCGACCACGGACAGTGCGGAGCCTGTACCGTCATTGTGGACGGCCGGCGGGTACTTTCGTGCCTTACGCTGGCTGCCAGTTGCGAAGGCAAATCGGTCAAAACCATCGAGGGCATCGCTCAGGGCAATCAGTTGCACCCAATGCAGGAAGCTTTTCTCAAGCACGACGGTTTTCAGTGTGGTTTTTGTACTTCCGGGCAAATCTGCTCGGCAGTCGCCCTACTGGACGAAGCCAAAAAGGGCGAAGCCAGCTACGTAACTGAAAACGTACGCAAAAAGCCAACCCCGGTTTCGCTTTCCGACGAAGAAATCCGGGAGCGGATGTCGGGGAATATCTGCCGCTGCGGGGCTTATCCCAACATCGTGGCGGCGATTCAGGAAGTGCATAGCGGAAAACCCGTCGAGCAAACCTGGCAATTTGCCGGTTAAATCATACAATCAGTCCTATGAGACCTTTTAAATATTCGAACGCCACCGATGTTGCCACCGCTACCCAACAGCTGGCTGCGAATCCTAACGCCCGATTTCTGGCGGGGGGTACCAATCTGCTGGATCTGATGAAAGAGGATGTCGAGCGTCCCGATGAACTGATCGATATTACGCGGCTTAACCTCACGCAGATCAAATCTCTGTCCGGTGGCGGCCTGTCGATTGGGGGGCTGGGCAAAAATACCGATGCAGCCAATCATCCGCTTGTCCGGCAAAACTACCCCCTACTCACACAGGCGATTTTGGCCGGAGCATCCGGACAAATCCGGAACATGGCGACCAATGGGGGCAACCTACTGCAACGTACCCGCTGTCCCTACTTCTACGAGACCTCCATGCCCTGCAACAAACGCGAGCCAGGCTCGGGTTGTGGTGCCCGGGAGGGCATCAACCGCATGCACGCGATTTTCGGCTGGTCCGACAGCTGCGTGGCCGTGTACCCTTCCGACATGTCCGTGGCTCTGGCGGCACTGGATGCGATTGTCCGGGTTAGGAACGCCGGTGGGCAGGAACGCACGATTCCGTTTGAGGATTTTCATCGCCTGCCCGGTAGCACGCCTGAAAAAGACACGAATCTCGAACATGGCGAACTGATCGTGGCCATTGAGCTACCTAAGAACAATTTTGCCGAAAAGTCCTACTACCTCAAAGTCCGCGACCGCGCTTCCTATGCTTTCGCCCTGGTTTCGGTCGCCGCCGCGCTCGAGATGGACGGTACCCGCATCAAGCAGTCCCGGATCGCGCTGGGTGGGGTAGCTCATAAGCCCTGGCGGGCGCTGAAAGCCGAAAAAATGTTGGTTGGAAAAGAAGCGACCGAAGCAAACTTTGTGGCTGCCGCCGCCGCTGAAATGGCCGATGCCCGGCCGTTGGAGCATAATGCCTTTAAAGTGGAGCTAGGTCGCCGGAGTATCGTGAGAGCTTTACAAATGGCCCTGGACGGAGGGAAGTCCTGAATAGTAAGTCATTCGATTTTATGGAAGATAAAAATAAAATAACCGGTACGCCCGTCACTCGCATCGACGGTATCTTGAAGGTAACAGGAAAAGCCGATTACTCGGTGGATCACCCTGTGAAGGACCCCGCCTACGCCGTATTGTTCAAGAGCACCATTGCGTCCGGGAAAATCGTGTCGATAGATACTACAGCGGCCGAAAAATCGCCGGGGGTACTGGCTGTGATCACCCACAAAAACGCGCCGAAGCTGAATGAAAAAGGCGGTATCCGGGGTGGTGCCATGCTACAAAGCCCGGAGATCGAATTCTTTGGGCAACATATAGGCCTGGTGGTAGCCGAAACTTTTGAACAGGCTATTCATGCCTCGCGACTGGTGAAAGTAGAGTACAAAAAATCGGAGCCACGGGTAGATTTTGAAAAATGGGCCAAAGAAGCCAAAAAGCCGAAAGATCAGGAAGACCAAACACGGGGGAACGTGAAAGCTGCCCTCGACGATGCTGTTTATAAGGTTGAGGAAGTGTATAGTACCCCCATCGAGCACCACCACCCGCTGGAGCCTCACGCCACCATCGCCGAATGGAACGGGGACAACCTTATTTTATACAACAGCGCCCAAATCGTGAATGGCGCGCAAAGCGCCGCCGCAAATACCTTAGGCCTCAAACTGGAGCAGGTCAGGATCGTTTCGCCCTACATCGGTGGGGGCTTTGGCTCCAAGGGCGGGCAATGGGCCAACATGGTGTTGGCCGCGGTGGCCGCCAAAACGGTAAAGCGTCCGGTGAAACTGGCCTTGACGCGCCACCAGATGTTCAACTCGGTTGGACTGAGGCAACGCAACCTTCAGAAAGTAAGTCTGGCGGCCACGAAAAGCGGAAAACTCACCGCCCTGGCTCATGAAACAACCACCCACTGCGCCATCGAAAACGAGTTTGTGGAGCCCTGCGGCGATTGTTCCAAAGTCATGTATGATACACCCAATTCGCTGATCAGCTACCGGGTGGTACCCATGCACCTGATCCTACCTACCTACACGCGGGGACCAGGAAAATCGACGGGCAGTTTTGCGCTCGAATCGGCCATGGACGAACTGGCCCACAAACTGAACATGGACCCGATTGAATTACGGATTAAAAACGAACCCGAACGCGACCCCTCCAACGGCAAACCCTGGTCGTCACGCGCCACGGTACAATGCCTACGCGAAGGGGCCAAGGCTTTTGGTTGGGAAAAACGCAAGCCGCAACCCCGCCAGAACGAGCAGGGCAACTACCTGATCGGCTACGGGGTAGCGTGTGGTACCTACCCGGCGCACCAGAGGCCAAGCTCGGCGATCGTGAAGTTGAACCGGGAGGGCAAAGACGTAAAAGCCACCGTAGAACTGGCCGCTGCCGACCTGGGCACGGGTACCTACACCATCCTGGCCCAAACGGCCGCCGATGCACTGGGGGTGCCTTTGAATAAAATAACCGTCAAAATTGGCGATTCGAACCTACCTCCCGCGGCGGGTTCGGTAGGTTCGGTAGGGGCAACGAGCTATGCCAATGTGGTGCATGATGCCTGTAACAAAATCACGGATGAGCTGATCGCCAAATCGGGCAAGCAGTTTTTTGCTCGCCCGACGGCAGCACAGATGATGCTTTCTGAAAACATCGATACATTCCAGACCCGCGCGGATTCTAAAGCTCCCGAAAGTGCAGAAAACTATTCGTCCCACAGCTTCAACGCCAACTTTGCCGAGGTGTGGGTGGATAAATCCACCGGCATGGTACGGGTGCATCGTTTTTTGGCGGTAACCGGAGCCGGCAAAATCCTGAATCCTAAAACCGCCCGCTCGCAGGTGATCGGCGGCAACGTGTGGGGCATCGGCATGGCGCTCACCGAAGAATCGGTGGTCGATCCGCGCCTGGGAAATTTCGTAACCCGCTCCCTGGCCGACTACCATGTACCGGCGAATCTGGACATAGGCGCTATGGAAACCATCTTCATTCGCGAAGAAGAAAAAGCTTCCAACAATCTGGGCGTCAAAGGCCTGGGGGAAGTAGGCATTGTGGGCGTGGCTGCGGCGGTGGCCAATGCCGTTTTCAATGCCACCGGAAAACGAGTCCGCGAATTGCCCATTACCCCTGATAAACTGATCTGATTACCCGTACCAAACTTTCCTGCTCACTCTATCTTTATACAACCTAATGAATCATAAAAGTCTGTACATCAAGGTACTTTTTATCACGTTGGTGAGTTTTACCCTAAGCTGCACCAAGGATTTTGAGGAAATAAATACCAACCCCAATGCACCTGTGGATGTGCAGCCCTCGCTGCTGCTGCGGAAGGTACTGTTCGACTACAACGAGCAGATGTCGTACGAAGGATTCGTGGCGGGGAATCTGTTGGGCCAATATTTTACGGCCATCGACTTCAACCTGTTCGACCGGCATAGCCTCACCGAGCCGCAGTACGGCGGCAACGCCTGGCCGTTTATCTATACCAATTTGCGCGATAATGAGATCTTGTTGCAAAAGTCGCGAGCTAATCCCGCTTTCGCCGTGTACGAAGGCCCGGCTTTGGTACTGAAAGCCTATATGGCCGCTGCCCTTACCGACTTGTACGGTGATGTGCCGTATAGTGAGGCGCTTTCGGGAAAGTCCGGAGTTATTCTCCCAAAATACGACACGCAGGAATCCATCTACACCGCGCCTGGCGGTATTCTTGATAATTTAGACCAGGCCGTGGCGGCTCTGAAAAATTATAAGGGTGCCACCAAACTGGACGGAGACATTCTGTACAGCGGCAACTTGTCGAAGTGGGTGCTGTTTGCCAATTCATTGAAGATCAAGTATCTGATGCGTATTTCGGGTAAAGCCGACGTCAAAGCCCGTTTGCAGGCCGTTTATAACGAGGGTACCTTCATCAAAGCCAGTACCGACAACGCCACTTACAAATTCACGGCTTCGCAGCCCAACAATTTCCGCATGGCTACGGCCCGGATTGGTGATTACAATCTGTTCATCATGTCCAAGACGATCGAGGAGATTTTGGCCAATCTGAACGACCCGCGCGTGGCAGTGTACTTCCGGCCTACAGCGGCTGACCCGAAGGTATACAAAGGCCTGCTGAACGGCCCGGATGCTTCCAAGCTGTCAATTTCCGTTTCCAACTACTCGCTCTCAGGAGCTATATTCCGCGAAAATTCCGACAAACTGAATGCTAACTACATGACGGCCTACGAAACCAGTTTCTGGCTGGCCGAAGCCGCCGAAAAGGGTTTGATCGACGCCTCCGCAAAGGAATGGTACGAGAAGGGCATCACGCAGGCGTTTGCCTATTGGCTCACGCCGCTGCCCGCCACCTACCTTACGAGTGACAAAGTAGGCTACAAAGCCAACGGTCAGAACCCCATCGAACAGATCATCACCCAGAAATGGCTCGCCAGTCTTGACAATGGCTACGAGGGCTGGATCGAGTGGCGGCGCACGGGTTTTCCCAAGCTGAAAACCATTTCGGCTAGTCTGAACAACAATCTGATCCCCGTGCGTCTACCCTACCCCGGCAGTGAGGCCGCCCTCAACGGTGAAGCCTTCCAACAGGCCGCCGCCAAAACAGACAACAACAGCGTCAACGTACCTACGTGGTGGGCGACGAAGTAGGTGGGAATAACGATAGAATGAGAAATTGACTTGATCACTATACTGCAATGGTTTCTCGTGCTGGCGTCGAGCGTGGGGCTGTATTTTGTAGCGCCTCTAGCACGCACAGCCGACGAATTTTTCCGGGGTAGCCGCCGCGAACAGGCCCCCAACGCGCTGTTCCTGACGAGCAGCCTGGTCATTTCGTGGCTTTTTGCCAAATCCATTACCAACGCCGCCAACTTGGGCCAAAGCTTTGGGCTAGTGGGCGGAGTAGCCTACGCAGGGTACTACCTGTCATTCGTAGTAGCGGGGCTGGTCATCATCAGATTGCGTACCCGAGGGGGGTACCTTAGCATCCATCACTTTCTCGAAACCAAGTTCGGGCGGGGAGCCATTGTGGTCTTTACTTTCCTGATTATCATCCGGTTGTACAATGAAATCTGGTCCAATACGATTGTCATTGGCAGCTACTTCGGTGCCACGGGTACACTACCCTACTATGTGGCCATCGTGGTGTTTACACTGTTGACGCTGGCCTATACCCTCAAAGGCGGCATGAGCAGTTCGATCATGACCGATGTGATTCAGATGGCGCTCTTCGTCGTATTGCTGGTGGTCATTCTGGGCTTTATTTTTCCTGCTCAGGAAGGAGGCATTCAGTCCTTCGCCACAAGTGGTACCTGGGATTTGGCCCACGGCCTCGACCTGTTGCTGGTGGCCGTCATCCAATGCTTCAGCTACCCCTTCCACGATCCCGTTCTGACCGATCGGGGCTTCATTTCCGCCCCCAAAACTACCCTGAAATCCTACCTCTGGGCGGGTTTGATTGGGGCGCTGTGTATCGTCTTTTTTAGTTTTGTGGGTATTTTCACCCGATTACAAGGTCTGGAAGGCGAGGCTCCCGTAGCCGCAGCCCGGTATTTCGGCGCTCCGATGCTGTTGCTGATGAACCTGATTATGGTTACGTCGGCATCCTCCACGCTGGATTCAGCGATGGCATCTTTTTCCAAACTGGTGAGTATAGACCTCAGCCGTTCACCCCTCCCCAAAGTATCGACGGGCCGTCTGGCGATGGTAGCGTTGACGGTGCTGGGTACCATTCCCGTTTTCTTCGACCCCACCATTCTCTCCGCCACAACCGTCAGTGGTACCGTGGTGCTGGGGCTGGCGCCCATTTTCTTGTTTTGGAGCGCCAGGGTACCCCGCATCGCTTTTCATTTATCGGTGGTGGGCGGATTATTGCTGGGGGGTACCCTATCGTTCATTACCCTGCCCGACTGGCTTATATTTACCGAAGGCAAATACGCGGCGCTGCTCAGTACCAACGTGATTACCAGCGTATACTGTTTTTCGGTGTTTGGGATAAGTTGCCTTACTGGCCGAATCCGACGGGGCCATAAGGCTATTTAAAGTTGACCAATCGGTATGTTTCAAACTTATCGGTTCAACGCAGACAGAACGACTCTAATAGCTTCGCCTTTCTTCAATCTTCTCCATCGGCCTCCGAAGGAGTATCCAATGCCTGCACGTTTTCCGTAAAATGCCTGATTCCCCTTTCCAGGCCAAATTTCCGGGTATTATATTCTTCTGACCTATGGCGAGGAATCGACAGGCTCTTCCATCCTTCCCCCCTGACCATCCGGGCTATGTAGACGATCTGGCCAATGTGGTAGGCGTAATGAGCCAGCTGGCGATTTAGGGCCTCTGTTATCGTATGCTCCTCGTTGCGGATATACACAATATCTTCAAGTTGATCCTCTCTGATACCATTCAGGGTCTCCAAAAGGCGCTGCCAGCCCTGATCCCAGTAAGCGAGCAATTCCGCGCGACTGGTAAAGCGATTTTCAAACTCCCCATCGCGGTTGCGCCAGGGTTTTTCCCCATCCGTGGTCAGAAAATCGGTGAAACGGGAAAGCATATTCCCCGCCAGATGATTCACTATGACCGCAATGCTATTGCTCGCCCCATTGTATTGCCAGAAGAGCGCCTCATCGGCCAGCTGTTCCATGGCCCCCTCTCCCAGCTTTTTGTAATATTCAAATTGCCTGATCACGCTTGTCAGATAAGATGTGTTCATGGTTTCTGTAGTTTTTAGTGTTCGCCGCTTTATGTTTTACCGCCTCCGCCCCGGTATCCTAGCGCTACCGGCCACCCGTTACATCGATGAAGGTGCCGGTCGAATAAGAGGATTTATCCGAAGCCAGCCACAAAATGGCCTCGGCCACTTCGCGGGCCGTACCACCGCGTTTTAAGGGAATACTGTCTTTCAGACGCTCGATGCGACCCGGTTCTCCGCCCTGGGCGTGGATATCGGTATGGATGAAGGCCGGCCGCACGCCGTTGACACGGATACCCTCCGCGGCCACTTCCCGGGCCAGGCCCATAGTTAGGGAGTCCAGGGCACCTTTGGAAGCCGCATAGTCGACGTACTCGTTGGGAGCCCCTGTTTTTGCCGCCAGCGACGACACATTGACGATCGTTCCACCGTACCCGCCGTACTTGGTCGACATCCGCCGCACCGCTTCCCGGGCGCAGAGGAAGGGGCCGGTGATGTTGGTGGTGAAAACCCGATGCAGGCGGTCAACCTCCATCTCGTCCAGTCGCATCTGCCGCTCCAAAATCCCCGCGTTGTTGACCAGGCAATCCAGCCTGTCCAGTTGCCGGGTTGTTTCTTCAAACAAATGCCGGATCTCCTCCTCCCGGGAGGCATCGGCCCGGATGGCCACCGCCTTGCCACCCCGGTCCGTGATGCCAACGACCAGCCGTTCAGCCGCCTCCCGACTGCGGTGAAAATTAACCGCCACGGCAAAACCATTTTCCGCGGCCAGCTGCGCCGTGGCCGCGCCGATTCCCCGGCTGGCCCCCGTAATGAGCATTACTTTCATAGTCTTGTGGTTTGGTTAGGCATTTCAAGTACCAGTTTTGCTTTTAATCCCGTCAGTTCCCCGAGCAGTCCGGTCTCCCGTACCCGGTTGTCCAGGCCCAGGCTCCGGGCGATCCGCACGATTTCAAAATTCAAGGTATCTATTTCAACCGGCCTGCGGCTGCGGATATCCTGTAGGGTGGAAATGAGCTGTCCGTCGGATGACCTGCTGATTCGCAAAAGGCTCTCTTCCACCTCATCAGGCCCGATCATGATCCCCTTTGCACGGGCCACGGCCGTGCATTCAGCGATGATCCGCCGGGCCAATTCCAAAGCTGCTTCATTGCGGTGGAACAGGCCGTTATCCGCCTCCAGCAAGGGGCAGACCGAGTTGAACACGCAGTTGACAATCGCCTTTTGCCAGATAATGGGCTGAATGTTCTCTTCACTTTTAAAACCAAAATCGGGGGTATTGAGCTGCCGGACGATGGCACTGAGCGCGGTGACTTCACCTTTTTCCACCCCGATGGGCGAAACCGCCACGGGTCTGAACCGGACAGTATCCTCGCTGAGGCACTGGCTCGTCACGAACAGTATGGCCCGGTACACCTGCGGGAAGCCCCGTTCAAGGAAGGGGCGCTCGACGCCCAGGCCGTTCTGCAGCAGCACCAGGGGTGAATCCCCGATTTTGTCCCGGAGCAGGTCGGACAGGCGCTGGTTGCCGTAGGACTTGGTAGCCAGTACGACGAGGCCGTTCAGCGTGGAAAATTCATTCAGGGTAGCTACCTCAATGGAAGCCTCCCGCAGCGTATCTCCGGCGGCTTCTACCCGGAGGCGTTCGATCTGGCTACCGGCTTCGTCTACGCTTCCACGGACCAGCACCACCTTCCGGCCCGCTAGTTTGAGAAACACCGCAAGGGCTTTGCCGATTGCGCCAGCCCCTATAATGAATACGCTCTCCACATTGTAAGCCATACGCTTCATTGTTTTACTTTGAATGTCGCTTGGGTAATTCTGCCGTCGTTCCCGTTTTGAGGGCTGGTGCAGGATAATAGAGCAAAGTTGGGTAGTAACGGAATGCGATAGCAGAGGCAGTTTTTTTATTTTTGCAGGGAGCAGTTTGTAAAATAATGAGTAACGATATTCAGAAAAACCCCAGCTTTTTGTATGCGCGCATCGCCGGCGTCATTCAACAACAGATTCTAGACGGCATCCTGCGTACTGGGGATAAGCTACCATCCTTACGCACGATTTGCCGTGAATACGGAGTAAGCCAAAATACCGCCATGAGCGCTTACTATGATCTGGAAAGCAAAGGACTCATCGAGTCACGCCCGCAGTCCGGCTACTACGTTCGCTACCCCCGTAGCCGTCGCCCCTCCCTTCCCAACGCCACTACCCCCTCATCAATGCCCCACGATGGAGACCCCGACGCGCTGGTTAGTCAGGTATATGGCACTCTGGGCGAACCGGGTAGCCTTCCTCTTTCTCTGGGTACCCCAGCCAATGAGTTGCTGCCCATTGCCAAGTTGAACAAGGGGCTAATGCTGGCTACCCGATCACTTACGGGTAGCGGTATAGCTTACGACAAAGTGGAAGGCAGCGAGCGGCTGCGCCGTCAGATCGCCCGCTGGGCTTTTGCCATGGAGTGCAATCTGGGGATGGATGATGTGATTACCACCAGCGGCTGCCTGAATGCTCTCTCCTACTGCCTGATGGCTGTGGCCGACAAGGGTGACACTATCGCTATGGAAAGTCCCGTATCCTTCGGCATGCTCCGGCTGGCGCAGGCGCTGGGCCTGCGGGTGCTTGAATTGCCGATGCACGCACAGACTGGAGTGGACCTGAACGCCTACGAACACGCACTACGAGAAGGCCGAGTAAAAGCCAGCCTACTGATCCCCAATTTCAGCAACCCGCTGGGCAGTTGTATGCCCGACGAACATAAGCGGGAAGCAGTGCGCCTGGCCGAGCTATACAATGTACCACTGATCGAGAATGACCTCAACGGGGACGTCTACTTTGGTACGCAGCGGCCCAAATCCTGCAAAACCTACGACCGTAGCGGCCTAGTGCTGTGGTGCGGCTCTGTTTCGAAAACGCTGGCTCCGGGCTACCGGGTGGGCTGGGTCGCCCCCGGCCGGTTCAGAGAGCAAGTCCTCCGGATGAAGCTGTATCACTCCATCTCGACTGCATCGATTACACAGGAGGTCGTCGCCGGCTTTCTGGAGACCGGCCGGTATGAGAACCACCTCCGTAAGCTAAGGCGCACTCTGCACGCCAATCAGTTGAACTTCGCCCGCGCCATTGCCGACTACTTTCCCGAAGGAACGAGGGCCAGCTGCCCTCAGGGAGGCTTTGTACAGTGGGTAGAACTGCCCCGGCACGTTGACGCGCTTGAACTATACGGCAAGGCACTTTCTCACAAGATCAGCTTCGCTCCCGGTCGGATCTTCACCCTACAGAACCAGTACGGCCATTGCCTGCGGCTGAACTACGGCCTGCTGTGGAATGATGAACTAGAAGGTACCCTCCGGCGACTGGGAGAGCTGGCCAAAGCGGAAGTATAACACTACTACTGGCTGATATTTTTATTGCTATGCCCGAAAGAATCCATTCAGTACGATAATTCAGGCATCCGTATAAATGCTACCGACTGGCCTTACCCACGTATTGGGCAAAACCAGTCGGTAGCCACTCAACAGCTTCTTAAATCTGAGAGAAAGCCGTGGGGACTAGAAACATGCGGTGAATGTTAGAAATAATTTTAGCATTGGCATAGTCCGGTATCGCACTGACTTTTTTCCACTCCGGATCAGCAGAAAAGGTTTTCCAGCTTTGGTCGTGATCAGCCATATCGTCGAAAGTTAGCATATACGTCAAATTGGGTCGTAGGGGACCAATTAAGGTTTCACCAAAAAAGACGGGTGTCAAGCCTGTACGCTTAAAAATGGAAATTTCACCGCCCTCGTTAAACATTTCTATTTTCTTTTTTCCAGCCGCTTCACCCGGGCTTTCATACCGGCGCAACTCAAAAATCCGTGCCTTTTTTTCGGGCACCTCCAGCTTGGGCATCATCGCAAATGATTGTAGCAGAGAGCTTTCTATGCGCTCATAGGCTGGGGCAGAAGATCCATCAGCCGTCAGGTAAGCCGCACCGGCTTGCTGGTAGGCGGTATCATTGGCCAGCTGATCGTTGACTTTAAGAAAGGCATCTATGGAAGCATAAGGAATGATCACGACCAGTTTGGTAAAGCCCTCCGCCAGATACTCTGTAAACACTCCGATGTTTTTGCTACCCAATTTATTCAAGGCAGGAATAGCCGCCTGTTTGAGGTAATCTTGAACCAAACTTAGTTGTCGGCCATTTTTCATGGTGTAAATCCGGAGTTCATAATACTCTAAATCAGCTTGCTTTGAACTGGAAGTTGATTTATTACCAACTGAATTTGTGAACTGTGCAGCAACCGGAGTAAGTAGTGAAGCTTTAACAAAATGGCGTCTTTTCATGATAAAAATTGTAAAAAGGAAGTAGGGTTCTTCAAAAATAGGAATAAAGGCTAAAAAGGAATGGAATTGTTCTCCAATTATTTGACCCATCAGCGTATCTTTCCTGCTGTTCAGAGTATTTAAAGAAAGTCCTGGAAACAAGTAGCTCGACTTCTGGGGTATACTATACTATGCAATATAGTTGCCTAATCTTGGAATCAGACCAGGTTCTGAACCCGCAGGGCCAGTCACTCTGTTTATACCAGAACTTCTTTCATCGGAAAAGTACATGAATAAAATACCATACGCCCAATACCTCGGCAAACTTACCGGTAAACTTCTCGTTTTTGGCGGCCCCTATTCCAACCTACAGGCCCTGACGGAATTACAGCACATCGCTACAAACCAGGGAATCCCGCCTCAAAACATTATCTGCACCGGCGACGTGGTGGGCTACTGCGCCCAGCCGGAAGAAGCAGTGCAATTGGTAAAAGCTTGGGGCATTCATTGCATTTCCGGCAACGTGGAGCAAAATATCGTCGGCGGCGAGGACGATTGTGGCTGCAACTACCGGGAAGGTGGCCGCTGCGATCTGTTTTCCCGTACCTGGTTTCCCTACGCCGTCCGCTCGCTCTCGGCCAATGCGATCCAATGGATGGCCGATCTACCGCAGCATCTTACTTTCCAGTATGCGGGTAAGTCCGTAGCCGTCGTCCATGGGTCTCCCGCCCATGTGTCGGAATACGTCTTCGAATCCACACCCTGGACCACGAAGGAAAGGCACTTTCAAACTACGGGTGCCGATGTAATGCTGGCGGGCCACGCCGGGCTACCCTTTGCCGATGTGCGGGATGATTGCTTCTGGCTCAACGCCGGCGTCATCGGGATGCCCGCCAACGATGGTACCCCCCGCGTATGGTACCTTTTGCTCGACGACTCCTACGGGGGCTTTTCCTATTCTTTTGAATCCTTCACCTATGATAATGCCCGGGCAAATCGGTTGATGCTGGAAAATCACCTGCCCGAAGCCTACGCCAAAACATTGCTAACGGGGATTTGGGATAATTGTGAGATTTTGCCGGAAGCGGAGCAGGAGCGGCAAGGCGTAGCGTTGATGCACCAACTTCCCTCTTGAAATTTAATTTATCAATAAATTCGATCTTTCTGCTCGTATGAAGTAGGTACAACCATCGGCTTGGTCTGATTTTTTCGTGCGTCTAGACCAAAAGCTACCAACTTGAAAATCCTATGAATAAGAAAGACGCCCAAATCGCCTACCTGCTCATTCGCCTCACGATGGGACTCAACTTCTTCATGCACGGAGTGGTCCGTATCTTCGGCCACCTGGACAAATTCCGCGAGAAAACGGTAACTGATTTTCAGGAAACCTGGCTGCCTCAGCCGTTGGTGGATGTGTTTGCGACTATTCTTCCTTTTTTTGAGGGTACGATTGGACTTTTGCTGCTTTTAGGCTTATTCACCCGTCAGGCAATCATGGCAGGAGCCGTGGTCATGATGGTGCTGATCTTCGGGACCTCGCTTCGGCAGGACTGGGCTTTGGTAGGTTCGCAGATCGTCTACTCCCTGTTTTTTTACTTCCTGATGCGTTATGCGGCCGACAATGCCTGGTCACTGGACAGTCGGCGAAAGATAGCCTGACCTACCCTACTCAAACTGAAAAGCAAAGTACGTTGCGGAGCCCTTGCCCGTATTGCGAAGCGCGTGGGGTACCTGCGATTGCAGGAAGATAATATCCCCTATCTGGGAGGTTTGCCACGTCCCATCGATGCTTTCTTCGGCTTCGCCTTCAATCAACAGCAGAATTTCGGCGGCTTTGTGCGTGTGGGGCGGGTGGCTCATTAGCCCTTCGTTGAGGGTCGTAATGTGCATCTCGAAGCGCTCGGACTGGGTCGTGGCGGTATCGAACACATTGCGTCGTCCGCCTTTGTCGTGGGTTTTGTATTCCAGATCCTTCCAGTGCCTTACAAACGAGCCGCCGGCTTTGGTACCCCGTTCGGGTTGGGGTTGTCCAGTTTCGTACCGCATAATGTAATAGGTTACCGGCTTTTGGCCGCCGTTGGTCAGGGCATGTTCATCGCCCGGCATGATCAGGGCGATGCTACCCTTCTCCAGCGTTTCTTTCTTCCCTTCGATCGTTACAGTCAATTGTCCGTCTTTCACAATGATCAGTTCTTCGTCGGCGTGTTCGTGGCCGGGATGCGGTGCCTCGCCCGCTGCCACCGTGGTGGCGTGGACCTTCATGTGCGTGAACGCCGGAGTAGCGCCTTCCAGGAGTACCCGTTGCTCAGAATTGGCTTTTTTCGTAACCGTAACGCCATTCCAATGGTAAACTGCCGACGGGATTTGCTGGTATTGGGCGGTACCTGCAAACGACAGGCTCATGAGCAGCGCCAAGAGGATAGGACGGATATCGAAGCGGAAGTGAGTGTTCATCAAGCGGTGGTTTATGATTTAGTTTACCAAAGTTCAGGTAGGGCAGAGTCCTACTGATCATGAGTTCAGAATCAACGTCCGGTTATTTGAGCCCATCCTTACTGGGTAGTTTTTCAAAATAGGCCTATATTTAGCCAGTCGAAATGTCAATTTTTATTTTCTCTAAATAATACAATTAACCCATGTCAAAATTTTATCAAGCCGTGGGCCTGGTCTGTCTGATGGCGGTTGTCCAGGTTTCCTGCTCAACCTCCAAAGTAGCACCGGCTACGACTAAAACGGCCACTGCCAAAGCCGACAGCAGCGACAAGGCCAAACCCAAAACGGGAATGAAGGCCTATAAGGCGGTGATTACCAAGGAGGCCGTTTCTGATTCCGGTGTCTTTATGGTCCATAAGGTCGGTGAAAAATACTACTACGAAATTCCCGATTCACTGCTGATGCGCGACTTCCTGTGGGTCAGCCGTTTTGCCAGTCTGCCTTCCGGACTGGGCGGCGGATACGTCAACGCGGGTTCGTCCGTCAACGAACAGATGGTTGTCTGGCAAAAATTTGGCGACAAGATTGTCCTCAAAACCAAATCCTACAACGCCGTAGCGGCCGATTCGCTGCCGATCAACATTTCGGTGCAGGCCAACAACTACCAGCCTACCATCTATGCGTTCGATATTGCCGCCCTCTCCAAAGACTCGTCGGGCTACGTGATCGACGTAACCAAGTTTTTCAGCAGCGACATCAAAACGTTCAGCGGCCTGGACGCCGAAATGCGCAAAAATTACAAGGTGAGCAGGCTGGACGACAGCCGCAGTTTCATCCAAAGCGTCAAAAGTTTTCCGCTCAACATCGAAGTGAAGCAGGACTTCACCTACGATGCCGCCGAGCCACCTTCCAATTCCGAAACGGGCGCGATCAGCCTCTTGATGAACCAATCAATGGTACTTTTGCCCAAGGTACCCATGCAGCCCCGGATCAACGACTACCGCGTGGGGTACTTTAATATCCGGCAGCTCGATTATGGCTCCGAAGCGCTGAAAGCTGACGAAAAATCGTACATCCGCCGCTGGAAGCTGGTACCCAAAGACATCGCGGCCTACAAGCGCGGCGAACTGGTGGAGCCCGTGAAACCCATCGTGTATTATCTCGACCCGGCCACGCCCGACAAACTGCGCCCCTACATCAAAGCGGGTGTGGAGCAATGGCAGGAGGCCTTCGAAACGGCAGGATTTAAAAACGCCATCATTGCCAAAGATCCGCCTTCGCCCGAAGAAGATCCTGATTTCAGTCCCGAGGATGTCCGCTACTCAGTTATCCGCTACGTGGCCAGCACCACCCGCAATGCCGTGGGGCCTAGCGTATCCGACCCCCGCTCCGGCGAAATCATCGAGAGCGACATCATCTGGTACCACAACCACCTGCGTTCCTACCGCAACCGCTACCTGCTGGAAACGGGCGCGGCCAACCCTACCGCCCGCACGCTGGACACGCCCATGGACGACCTCGGCGAGATGATGAAGGAAGTGATTACGCACGAAGTAGGTCACGCCCTGGGTCTGCCCCACAATATGAAAGCCAGTTCGGCCTACCCCACCGACTCGCTGCGCTCGGGCGCTTTCACGCAGAAATACGGCATCGCGGCTACCATCATGGATTATGCCCGCTACAACTACGTGGCGCAGCCCGGCGATGAGAATATCCGCTTCGTGCGGCAGTTGGGCCCCTATGACCACTATGCCATCAACTGGGGCTACCGCTACCTGCCCGAAGCCCGGACCGCCGAGGCGGAGGTACCTACCCTCTCGAAGTGGATCGACGAAAAAACGGGAAACCCCATGTATCAGTTTGGTAGCGGCAGCGGCGGCTACGATCCCGAGAGCCAGACCGAAAATGTCGGTGCTGATTTGGTACAGGCCAGTACCTATGGCCTCAAAAACCTGAAATTGGTAGCCCCAAAACTCTATGACTGGACGGCCGCAAAAACCAACGACTACGACGACCTGGAAGAACTCTACGACGAATTGCTGGGCGTGTGGAGCCGTTACATCGGTCATGTGGTAACCAACGTGGGTGGAGTGCACGAAAACCGCCTGAAACCCAATCAGGAGGGGTACATTTTCACGCCCGTGGACGCCAAAACCCAGGCTACCTCAGTAAACTGGCTGCTAACCAATGCGTTTGCTTCGCCCGACTGGCTGCACGAATCCAAAATCTCGCGCAACATCCACCATGCCAACTACGTGGACGAAATTCGTTCCCTACAGGCCCGTCACCTCAACAGCCTGCTCTCACCTGACCGCCTGGCGCGGTTGATGGAAAATGAAGTCAACGATGTACGGTACAATGCCCTCGACATGGTGAGCCAGCTGCAACGCGGTATCTGGAGCGAAGTGTACAAAGGAACGGAAATCGACATCTACCGCCGTAATTTGCAGAAAGCTTACCTTGACCGTATGAATTACCTGCTCAACGAAAAACCTACCGCGAGTCGCTTCGGGACGCCCGTCAACATCAGTCAGTCGGACATCCGTTCAATCGTGCGGGGGGAATTGGTTAAATTGCAACAACAGTTGAAAAGTGCCCAAAACCGCTACAAAGACGATCTTTCGCGCTACCATGTACAGGATGCGCTCGTTCGGATCGACACGATTCTTAATCCAGCCAAGAGCTGAATATACCTATGAAGCAACTTGCCATTTACCTCGTATTGAGTACCCTGACCCTGCCTTCCGTGCAGGGTCAGGGTACCCCTAGCCAAGCTGATAAAGCGATTTACGACCTGATCGATGCCTACTCCGAGGCGCGGGAAAAACAGGATACAATATTGCTCAAGAAAATTCTGACCACGGACGTGGATCAATTGGTATCGACGGGTGAGTGGCGAACCGGGATCGGAGAGTCAGTGTCCGGGATGATGCGCAGCTCGGCCACCAAACCGGGTACCCGGAGTCTGACCGTAGAAAAAATAAGGTACCTTAACCCGCAGAGTGCATTGGCGGATGCCCGCTATGTGATTCAAAACGACGACCGTACCGCCCGACAAATGTGGAGTACCTTCGTTGTGGTGAAGCAACGGAACCAATGGAAAATCAGCGCCATCCGCAACATGCTGCCCGCCAAATAGCCGTAGCTTGGCCTATCAAGTTTACCGAATCACACCATCATGTCCGTTTTCAGGTCAATTTTATTTTATCTGGTTCTGTTGTTCGGTACGTTGCTCATAGCTGCCACGTTACTTTCCCTTCAGTTGGACAGCCGTTATTGGTACATCAAAATCCTCAATTTCCCCCGTCTTCAGATCACCGTTGCACTGCTATTATGTCTGCTTTTTTACGCTATTTTTTCAAAACCCTGGACTACGCTACGAATCCTGTTTGTAGCTGGTCTCCTTATATCCATAGGCTTGCAGGCAGCCATCTTATATCCGTACCTTCCTTTTGCGCCCAAGGCCGTAGCCTCGGCTGATTCGATCGATGAGAACGAAGGAAAAAGAGAATTTAGCGTCTTGGTAGCCAATGTGTACATGAAAAATCGGCAAACCCAGGGGCTGATACAAAGTATCCAGGATCGGGAGCCCACTTTTGTGCTAGCTTTGGAAGTCGATCGGTGGTGGGTGGAGCAATTGAGTGTCCTGAAAAGCACCTATCCGTATTGTATCGAGAAACCCGAAGACAATACTTACGGCATGGCCTTGTACTCCAGGATTCCTTTGGAAGCATACGAAGTACTGTACCTCAACCAGGCCCATGTACCTTTTTTTCGGGTCAAAGTCACCCTCCCTAACGGTCCCCAAATGCAGCTACTTACTCTCCACCCGGTGCCTCCAAAGCCAAGCGAATACCCAGACAATATTGGGGAAAAAGAAGTCGCCCTCGTCAAAGCCGGTCGAATCATTGCGCAGGACTCACTGCCGACGGTTGTAGCGGGCGATTTCAACGACGTAGGTTGGTCGTATAACTCCCGGCATTTTGAAGCTGTCAGCCGTTTGGGCGATGTGCGGCATGGCAGGGGCCTCTACAATACTTTCAACCCCCAGTCGGTGTTATGGCGTTGGCCACTCGACTATGTGTATGTTTCAAAAGAATTCACAGTACTAGAAGTGAAGCGACTAGCCGAATATGGCTCAGACCATTTCCCCTACTACGTAAAATTGCACTGGACCCCGTAATCGAGCTTTTCGCCCCCCAAGAATCATCCGCGTAGTCGATCTTCCCTGGTGGCTGAATAATCACTCGATTGAACCCGCTACTCATGGGTAGCCTGCAGTAGCTTGATACCGGATGAGAAGAAGACAATTCCCAGGATTCCGGTCACAATCAGGACCTTAAATTGGTCGGAATCATTGTCCATAACCTGGATACCGGTGTAAATCAAC
The DNA here is from genome assembly GCF_009296315.1 of Salmonirosea aquatica. Classification (NCBI taxonomy): domain Bacteria; kingdom Pseudomonadati; phylum Bacteroidota; class Cytophagia; order Cytophagales; family Spirosomataceae; genus Salmonirosea; species Salmonirosea aquatica. Next base: position 5,468,191 of record NZ_WHLY01000002.1, on the reverse strand, counting down.
GCACCGATACCCAGAACGGTGAGCAGTATACCGAAAATTTGTTTCGTATTCATAGGGATATGACGGTCTTATGAGGATGTTTCGGCATTTCTACTCAATTAATGTACCATGAGATCCACATAGGCAGTATTGTTACTGTAAATAATTAACAATCAATTAATTAGCCTGCACTTTATTACAAAACGATTTTTAGCTGCGGGGTATAGTTTCTACATATTAAAAAAGGAAAACCCAGGTACCCACAACCGCAACACCTTTACCCCGCTTTTTTCACAATTCAAATCTCGGCCTTTACTATCGATTGAATCACACTAATAAAAATTGAACAATTTTTGGTTCGGAGAAATCCAAAAGTAACTCAATGGCGTAATTAGAGAGACATGTCATTTAACACAACCTCTAACTATGTTCCCAATGAGAAAATTTGCCCAAAAGTGGCTCTTACCCGTCATGGTACTGGCCCTCGGATTTGTCCTGCAATCCTGCGAAGATCACCGCCTGCCGCCCGCTGCTCCCCAACTTCCCGACCAGGTATTTTATGCCCTGACCGATGCCAATCAACTCTATGAGCTGAACGTCAAGAACACGGCCTCGCCACTACGCACCCTATCCATTACGGGACTGCAAACTGGTGAGACTATACTGGGCATTGATTTTCGTCCGGCTACCGGTCAATTGTATGGCGTGGGAAGCACCAGTCGCCTATATCATATCAATTTGCAATCCGGAGCCGCCACGGCCCTGAGCATCGATCCATTCACGCCTGCCATTGAAGGTACCATGGTCGGTTTTGACTTTAACCCTACGGTAGACCGCATCCGGCTCGTGACCAATACGACACAGGATTTGCGGCTGCATCCCGAAACCGGCGCCCGCGTTGCCATTGACGGCAACCTGAACGGCTATCCCAATCCGATGGTAACTGCCGTGGCCTATACCAATAGCTTTGCCGGCACTACCAGTACCCAGCTGTACGACATCGACCCCATGACGGACAAACTCTACCTACAGAACCCACCCAACGACGGGGGACTTCAGGAAGTAGGGCCGTTGGGGTTGGATATTACCGCCGCGGGCGGATTTGATATTGCTCCCGACAACAATTATGGCATTGCGTCCGTGCAGTTTGGTGGGAAGTGGGAACTGAATTACGTAGATCTGATGACTGGCAAATTACAAAAGCTAGGCGACCTGCCTTCAGGTACCATCACGGGGATTGCCATACCTACTCGGCCCGTGGCGTATGTGGTCGATGTGGCCAATACCCTGCACATTTTCAATCCCAAAGTTTTACCCCTTACCACCATCCCGAAGCCGATCACCGGTTTGCCAGCTGGCGTAATGATCGAGGGTATCGATTTCCGGCCCTTCAACGGACAGCTGCATGCCTTGGGAAGTGACGGTATTCTTTACACGATCAACCTGTCGAATGGTGCCGCCACGATGCTATCTATTGTGAGCGTACCCCTGGATGGTACCAGTTTCGGCGTGGATTTCAATCCCGTGGCGGATCGCCTACGGATTGTGAGCAACAACCGGCAGAATCTGCGCGTGAACGTCACGACCGGTGCCGCCATCGTGGATGGTACCCTTACGCCAGCTATGGGTATGCCTACTCCCTTTATCAACGGTGCTGCCTATACGAATAGCTTCGCGGGTACTACCTCGACCGTACTGTACGACATCGACAGCCAGTCGAACAAACTGTTCAAGCAGGATCCGCCCAATGCCGGAGGCTTGCAGGAAATCGGTAGCCTGGGTATTACGGTCAATGCCGCCAACGGCTTCGACATCGGGGGTACCACGGGCGATGCCTATGCGTTCCTGACCACGGGCAGCGGCACGGGCTTCTATAAAATCAACCTGACGAATGGCAGTGCTTTCCAAATCGGCGACCTGCCCGTCGGCATAAAAGGATTCGCGCTCGGATTTGGGCTGTAAGACTTGGGCTTTTCATGGCATTAACTTCAAAAAGCGGCAGGAAAAATTTCCTGCCGCTTTTTGGATTAGCGGGTCACCAAATTGAAGCGTTTTCAGTAATTCATTTTTTCCAATCCTCGAGTCTGATGCTACCTTTACCCATTCATGGCCCAACGGGCCGATTTTTCAGCGAATATAATCAATCAATGCACCATGCTTTCCCTACAGCATCAGGTATTTATGGAAGTAGCCCGCCTGCTGAGTTTTACGAAGGCCAGTCAAACCTTTTTTCTCAGCCAGTCGGCTATCAGCAAGCAGATTAAGTCGTTGGAAGAGTACTACAAAACCGGGCTTTTCGAACGGCATGGCACCACCGTCAGTTTAACGCCGGCCGGGCAATTGCTGTACATAAAAGTGCAAGAGGCCACGCAATTGCAGCACGAGCTACACCAGGCGATGCATCAGCTCAACGAAAACTTTCGGCCGCCTACCAAACTGGCCATCGGGGCAAGTACTACTATTAGCCTGTACGTACTTCCTCCCATTTTATCGGCCTATCTGCGCCAGCACCCCACGCTCCAAATCAGCGTCCTGAACCGCAATTCGACCAATATCCAGAAAGCCCTGCTCGACCATGACATCGACGTGGGAATCGTGGAAAGCATGACCCGCATTACCACCCTGACCTATACGCCCTTCATGACCGACGAGGTAGTGGCCGTCTGCTCGGCCAACAGTTCGCTCCGCACCCAGACGCTAACCATCAATGATCTGCCTGCCATCCCACTGGCTTTACGAGAAGCGGGATCAGGTACCCTGGCAGCGGTGGAAGGCGCCCTCAACATGCACGGAATTCAGTTGGGCAGATTACAGATCCGAATCCGGTTGGGAGGAACAGAGGCTCTGAAAAATTTCGTTCTGGCCGATACCTGCCTGTCGTTCCTGCCCCGGCTGGCGATCCAGCAGGAGCTGGCCGCCGGTACCCTGCTTGAGGTACACATCGAAGGATTGAAGATCGAGCGAAATTTTCATTTCATCCAACGGAAAGGTACCGAAAACAACCAGTGGTCGCAGACTTTTATTCGCGCCACCCAGCGTTTCTATTCCTCCATAGAATAGTTTATGCCAAAATACGATTTGCATGGGGCGGGCACAAATGCCACCTTTCGGACAAAATAGCCACCATGTCTACACACTCTACCCCGTCGCTGCTGCGCGACTTGCGCTGTGCTAATTGCGGAAAAACCTATTCGCCGCTAGGCCGGCATACGCTTTCCGACTGTTGCCAGGCTCCGCTCCTTTGCGACTACGGTCTGTATCCAGACCGCATAGCGAAAGCCGATTTACGGTCACGCCCCTACTCCCTCTGGCGGTACGAGGAGGTGCTCCCCGTGTTCAGGCCCGAAAACCGGATCAGTCTGGGTGAAGGTTGGACGCCCTTATTACCGGTTCACAGGCTTGGCAATTCCTACGGCATCCCTCGACTGGTTCTGAAAGACGAGGGTTTGAATCCCACCGGCTCTTTCAAAGCACGCGGGTTGAGTCTGGCGGTCTCCAAAGCCAAAGAAAACGGTGAGAAGGCCTGTATTATCCCCACGGCGGGCAACGCGGGTGTAGCATTGGCGGCATACTGCGCCCGCGCCGGTATGGAAGCCGTAGTGGTTATGCCCCGGCATACCCCCGAGGCCTTCCAAGAGGAATGCAAGGCCTACGGAGCTCGCCTAATCTTGATCGACGGCCTGATTAACGATTGCGCGGCCAAGGTACGGGAAATGAATCGGCAGGCTGACTACTTCGATGTTTCGACGCTCAAGGAGCCCTACCGGGTGGAGGGAAAAAAGACGATGGGCTACGAAATTGCGGAGCAGATGAACTGGCAGGTGCCGGACGTGATCCTATATCCAACGGGCGGTGGTACCGGTCTGATTGGAATCTGGAAGGCATTTCACGAAATGAAAAAACTGGGTTGGCTGGCCCCCGACCTGCCTCTTCCCCGAATGGTGGCCGTGCAGGCTGAGCAATGCTGTCCAATAGTGGAGACTTTTTTGGGAAAGCAGTCCAACAGCAAGCAGTATGTGGGCAAACCCACGCTGGCCAATGGGCTCGCCGTGCCCCGCCCCATCGGAGAGCCGCTGATGCTCGACATTCTGCGCGAATCCGAAGGAACCGCCCTAGCCATATCAGACCATGAGATGGTACGGGGGGTGCAGGAAATCGCCCGGCAGGAGGGTATATTCGTCGCGCCGGAAGGTGGGGCGATTTGGGCGGCTGCTAAAACATTACGGCAACTGGGCTGGATCAGACCCGACGAGCAGGTGCTGCTCTTGAATACGGGGTCCAGCCAGAAGTATCTGGAAAACCTGAAAGGTAGCTGGTGATCGTAGTCAGCCTCCGAAGGTACTCAGCGGCGTGATCGTGGACTTGCCGCGGGACTTGAAGCATGATTTTTCCTCACCGCCGCCAGCATCTTATTTAATTCTTCAGCGCTGAACCATTTTCCTTTTACCATTACTCCCCTGATTTTTCGAGTATTGGCTATTGCTTCCAGCGGATTGGCATTGAGTAATACCAAGTCCGCTGTTTTACCGGGTTCTATGGTACCTATATCATCGGCTCGGTGTAATAATCCTGCCGCGTTGACCGTGCTGGCTTTTAGTACTTCATAAGCGGGTAGTCCGGCGCTGACCAATTCTTCCATTTCGTCGTGCATGCTGAATCCGGCCAGTACGTACGAATTCAAACAATCGGTTCCCACCACGAACCTACCCCCGTTATTGAACATGATCTTCGCCATGTTTTTCTGTAAGGCATACTTGTTTGGGCCAAAGTAGTGGAGTCGCTGCCGCCAGAAATTCAGGGTACCCTCGTCCACATACGCTTCGTAATCGGTGGGGATGGAAGGATCAAGGGGCGATTTTTGAATATTCCGATAAACCAGCAAGGTAGGGCATACCCACTTCCCGGATTTTCCAATCATTTCGCATTTCCTGATCAAAGGTACCTCGGCCGAAATCGGCCGCACGTCGACATGTTCCAGCGAGTATTGACTCAGGGCAAGCGTTTGGTAGAGGGGTACCTGAAAGGGAATATGCCCTACGACCCGAATCCCAACCGAATCGGCCACGCGGAGAATTTCCAAATACAATTCCTTCGGCAGGGTATGGTACACTTTGATGAAATCGTAACCCGATTTCTGGTACTTCAACACAGCAGCGCGCGCTTCCTTTTTCGTGTTGAGGATGGTACTGAACTTCCAGAGATGATCGGGGCCTTCCAGAATCTGACTGGCGACGTAGTAGGTGGGGCCAAGGACTTCTTGCCGGGCGATCTTTTCCCGCAACCTCAGTTGAAGGGAATCGCCCGCCATATTCCGGACGGTGGTTACGCCGTTGGCGATGAAAAGGAGCAGATTGTCCTCGTCGTTCACATGCACGTGCATGTCGTTCAGCCCCGGCATAAGGTACCTGCCGGCACCATCGATTAACGTTGGGTGCCCGGCGGTGTCGATGGGTTCCGAAACCCGGGTTATCTGTTTGATCTTCCCCTTTTCGATGAGTACATTCTGATGGAGCAGCAAGGTATCCCGATTCATGGGTATGACCGCAACGTCCCGCATGAGGTAGGTGTCGGCTTTTTTCCGGGCCATTTGTCCGTACGCGTAGGGAAGTTTGGATTTGAGGTAAGTCGGCGGTAGGGCCTTGGAGCGTGGCCTCACCAGCAGGAAGGTACCTGCCAGCAGGGTGAGGGACAGAAGCAGGTACCCTGCTGTTTTTTTCATTGCCAATCAGAAATCATCATTCATATTTATAAATAGATGCGCAAAAGAATCAGCGCCTTGCTTTCCAGGCAGCTAGAATCTCCGGCTCCCTGGTAGCCAGCGAAGCGGGGCCTGCCAGTAGCTTGCGGCGCTTTTCTTCCGGTACCGCCTCCGAATTCCACCATTCGTGAATATCCCGAACGGTTTCGGCCAGCGGGGTAAAGGTCAGTCCGTTGGCCACGCTGAATGAAAGATCGAGCCGAGCCGAACCCAGGTTGTCGCCAATCGGCATGATCCAGGGAATAGCATCCAGCACCTTGTGTTTCGTCAGAAAATCGTAATCCGGAATCATGACAAAGGAGGCCCGGGAATTGAACGCCGCATGCACCCCGTACACGAAGGCCTGCATCCCCGTGGCTGACGGCGGCCCGACGGCATTGTAAATACCCGCTTTGTGGTTTTCGGCCAGGCGAATCATAAAGCCCGCCACATCACGCACGTCGATGTACTGGACAGGATCGTCGGCCTTGCCGGGTACCAGGATTTCCCCACCCAGGGCGATGCGCTCCGGCCAGTAAGTAAACCGGTCGGTCTGGTCACCGGGGCCGATCATGTAGGTGGGCCGGACGATGATGGCGCGCTCCTTCCCGAAACCATTCATCACCTCGATTTCATTCAAGGACTTCATCACCCCGTAATCATATTCCAGTTTTTGTACTGACGTGATGCCTTCGGGTACCTTTAGCACCAATTTGGTATTTTCGCGAATATTCTGACCGAGATAAGGATAATACACACCGGTGGAGGAGGTATACAGGTACAAGCCACAACTATTTTTCAGGAGCGCCACGGCATCCTTTACCCATTTGATCCGGTTACCCGAATTGTCGATGACCACATCCCACCTACGGTTTTTCAACGCCTCCAGGTCGTTCTCCCGGTCGCCGATGAGCTGTTCCACCTCATCAAAGATGTCTTTTTGTACCTTCGGCTGGGTACGTCCCCGCGTAAAAGTGCTGATGCGGTGGCCGCGCTGTAGGGCGTAGGCGATCTGCTGCGGACCGAGAAAACTGGTGCCGCCCAATACCAGTATCGAGAGTGGTTGCAACGCTTTTGCGCTTTCGGCGGCCGCAGGCTGCGGTTTCTGGGCCAAGCTGCTCAGGGATCTACCCAGCAGTGGCAGCAGGGTACCCAGCGTAATGCCGGTTTGTAGAAATTTTCGCCGGTTCGGTTCCTGGTTCATAGCCTCGTATTTTTTTACAAGGAAAAGTAAGAAATTTGGCATTCATTCAGAAAACTGAATGATGAGTGGTAGGAAGGCGTCGGCTGCCGAGTAGGACACCCCAGGATTTTTACGCCAAAACAATTTCCCGAATAGTAGGTTTTGCAAGATAGACACTTCTACACGAAGTTGCCTAGCATTCTGAATATCATTAAATTAGCTCTTTAAACTCTTAAACTACATAGGAACATGAAAAAAATGTATTATCTACTAGCTGTTGCCTGTGCGGGGTTCGTACTGCTGGCCACGACCCATCGTTCGGTGGAAGGAAAGTACGGGATGGGCGTCGGGTCGCCCGAAATAAAATCGATCAATTCGTTGTCATTCGGGCCGGAAGGCGTATTGTTCATCGGGGATTCCAAGAGTGCGATGATTTTTGCGGTGGACACCAAAGACGCCGCCATGAACGAGAAGGCGGCTAACGTGGACATCAAGAACATCGATCAGAAACTTGCGGCCCTGCTGGGTACCGAAGTACAGAATATTACGATTCAGGACATCGCCGTCAATCCGGTTTCTAAAAGTGTCTACCTCGCCGTTCAGCACAGCGATGGTACCCCCGTGCTGCTGAAAATAGACGGCGACAAAATCACGCCGGTCAGTACCCAAAATGTGGCTTTTTCAAAAATCGCCCTGAACGATGCGCCCGCCGAAGACGCCAAAGATCAGCGCGGCAATTCTATGCGCGTGGCGGCCATTTCGGATCTGAACTACGCCGATGGCACCGTGATGGTCAGCGGCTTGTCGGGCCATGAATTCAACTCGACGTTCCGGCGGATTCCTTTTCCCTTTACCAACAAGCAGGATCAGGCCTCGCTCGAAATATATCACGCCGCGCACGGCAAGTACGAAACGCTATCGCCCATCCGGACTTTCACGACGGCCGAAATCAGCGGCAAGAAGTACCTGGTGGCCAGCTACACCTGCACGCCGCTGGTGCTGTTTCCGATGGATGAGCTGAAAGCCGGACAACACGTAAAAGGCCGGACGGTAGCCGAAATGGGCAGCGGCAACCAACCGATCGACATGGTCACGCTGACCAAAGGCGGCGAGTCGTACCTGATGATGGCGAATTCAAACCGGCCGGTTTTCAAAGTGAATTACAAGAGCATTGAAGGCTATCAGGGTTCACTGACAACGCCGGTGGAAAAAAGCTTTGCTACCGCCGGGGTAGACTTTGTGTCGTTACCCGTAACAAACGTGCTTCACTTGGCCAAGCTCGACGATTCCCGCATGGTACTTCTGCAACGCCGATCCAACGGCAACCTCGACTTGTGGACTTCGAGTGAGCGGTATTTATGATTGGAAGGAAGTTTTGGAATCGGATCAGACCGTACTGCGCGTACGGTCTGATCTTTTTTGTTTTCCTGGGTACCTGGGGCTGTTCTTCTTCCTCCCAAAAGGCCGAAATCCGTATTCAGTGGAAAGGCAAAACGGCGGTTGGCGTTTCTATTCCCATTGCGCTGGCCAAGGGGGTACCTTCCGATTCCATTCCCAATCTGCTCCAAATAAAGCTGATCGGTTCCGATTCGCTGGTGTCGATTTTGGGTAATTATTCCGTTGGCTCCGACAGCATTTCCTTCGTTCCTCTCATTCCCTTCACCCGGGGCTTACACTATGAGGTCAGGCTGCGCAACGTCCGCATGGGTACCTTTGCCATTCCCCTGGCCGATGCCGCCGATGCGCCCCGACTCCTGGCTATTTTTCCTTCACAGGATACTTTGCCCGAAAATTTGCTAAAGATATACCTCCATTTTTCCCAACCCATGCAGGAAGGAAAATCGAATGAATATGTGTTTTTGATTAAGAATGACTCCGATACGGTGCAGGGCGCTTTTCTGAATTTACAGCCGGAACTTTGGAACCCGGAACGTACCGTACTCACGCTGTGGCTAGACCCCGGCCGAATCAAACGTGATTTGCACCCGAATACGCTATTGGGAGCGCCTTTGCAGAAAAACGGGCGCTATCGAATAGAGATTTCATCCCAATGGAAGGATCAGCAAGGTACCCCCCTACCGCAGTTGTACACCAAATCATTCGTAACCAGTAGGCGGGACAGCTTGTCGCCCGTACCCGCAAAATGGGCACTGGTACCTCCACTGGGAAGTACAACCCAACCGCTGAAAGTCGATTTTAAAGAGTCATTGGATCATAGTCTGATTACCGAGTCATTGCGTGTTCAGGACGAAAACGGCCAGATGATCCGGGGTACCTGGCAAGTGGGCGAAGAAGAAAAAACGGCGTATTTCAAACCTTCCGAGACCTGGAAAGCTGGAATCTACACGCTAAGCGTACGGACGATTCTGGAAGATTTGGCTGGGAATAACCTGAATCGCCCCTTCGACCGGGATGTGACCCGGCCAAACCCGAAGGTACCTACCGATGAATTCATGGAAATTCCATTTGTGATTGCCCGGTAGGTACCCCGCTGCTTCCTTTATCCTTTCGTTTCTGATTTCCGTTAAAGAACGTTAATTTCTTCCCGCACCTAAAACGGCCAAAGTCATTTCCCTACATTTGAATACGGGGAAGGCTTTTTTTTGGTCTTATTTCAGAGAGCCTAGCCTTTCGGCGTTCAAAAATCAGGGTACCCGCGTGAGGAAGGAAAGCTACTTTTTTGGCATATTTTTCGTCGGCCTCTACGTCGTGGCTACGCTTTTCCAAATGGTGCTTCGCATCCAGCTGGGTCCCCGCATTTTTACGGTACCCGCCTACCTACCCTGGTTCTCCCTTACATTTTTTCTGGATTTGATAGCATCGGGCGCCCTGTTGAGTTATTTTCACTACAAGAACTATGGGCTGGCTCTTTCAGCCGGGATACTTTCGTTACTCGCTTTACTTTGCCAGGATTTTATCATTTATTCCTTACTCGCCCGGAGAGAATTAGGAGAATACTACCAATCGGCAGTTTTTGCCGTGCTGGGCACGGCCGTATTGTACGGAATAAGCCTTACTTTTTCCCAAGCGAAGGAGCGCGTTTGGTTGAAGGCGGTGGGGATTTTCATGCTATCATCAGGTTTTATTCTGACCGCCATCTGGACCTGGCAGCTGAATACGCTGGACGCTTCGCTCAGAGGTACCCTTGAGAACGTACTTCAAGGAATTTCCCGGGCAACCGTTGTGATTCCGATGCTGTTCATTGTTAATTTTTGGCATGAACTGAAAACCGCAAAAGTTGAAGGGAAAAACAGTCCGCTGAGCCCATGGCGAACAGGACTGATGGCCCTAGGTACCCTAACTGCGTTAGTATCATCAGTTCTCCTGGGCCAAAGACTGCTTTCGGATAGCCTTATGCCGGTGCAGCCCCATGCGGTGAGCGAAAAAGCGAGAGCGCTGGCGGCCCGGTTTGAAGCCCGAATGTATACCAACAGTCAGAGCGATACACTGCGGTACCGGCTCATGCCGCCGTTGGATTACGACCCTACCCAAAGGTACCCCCTCGTGCTATGTCTGCACCACGGGGGTACCCACGGCGTCGATAACATCAACCAGGTGGAAGGTTCCTTCGCCCCATTTCTGGCAAATTATAACAACCGCAGAGCCTATCCGGCTTTTCTTCTGGTACCCCAATCTCCCCAGGGTACCAGTTTCCTTGACCCTACCATCGACAGACTGGTGCTGGAAACGATTCAGGTTTTGGAAAAGGAGTTTTCTATAGATCCTAAACGACGGTACGTGATGGGACTATCCGGCGGCGGTTTTGGATCGTGGCACTTCATCACGGCGCATCCGAAAATGTTCGCGGCGGCGGTGCCGATCTGTGGCGGTGGTGATTCCAGGCTGGCCCCAGCCATCGTCGACGTACCTGTGTGGGCTTTTCACGGTGAAATCGATGAACTCGCGCCGGTACGCGGCTCCCGGGATATGATCGGGGCGATCAGGGCCGCCGGAGGTACCCCCGCTACACCGAGTTCCCAGGGGCGGGGCATGACATTGGCGGGCAGGTTCAGAATACGCCGGGCCTGCTGGACTGGCTTTTCGCTCAGAAGAAAAAATAGACCTGTGGCATACTCTTTTAGGCAGTATCTACCCAACTACTCACTAAAATCCACAATTCACATGGAAGAAACCAAAACCGCCGAACCAGAAGTAAGACCTGACGTCGCCAGCGGCGTCTGGATGATGACCGACATTTTCGTAAACCTGTATTTTGTGCAGGACCAAGACAGCGACCGCTGGGTGCTGGTCGATACGGGTACGGCCCTTGCGAGTTCACGCATTCGGAAAATGGCCGGTAAACTTTTTGGCAAAGACACTCGCCCCGAAGCTATCATCCTCACGCACGGCCATTTCGACCACGCCGGATCGGTGAAGGAACTGGCTGCTAGCTGGGATGTGAACGTATATGCGCATCCGATGGAAATGCCTTACCTCACGGGCCGTTCGGCCTATCCACCCGCTGAACCTGCCGTTGGGGGCGGGCTGATTGCCTGGTTGTCGGGCCTATATCCGCTGACGCCTATCGATATTCATCAGTACGTACGGCCGCTGCCGCAAGATGGCAAGTTACCCGGCCTTTCAGGCTGGAAATGGCTCCATACGCCGGGTCACGCGCCGGGTCATGTGAGCCTGTTCCGCGAAGCGGATGGCCTGCTGATTGCCGGAGATGCCCTGGCCACCACAAAAGCCGAATCGGCAGTGGCTACCCTATCCCATCAGGAACATCTCAGCGGACCGCCCGCCTTTGTGGTATATGATTGGGGAGCCGCCGGAAAATCGGTAAAAAAGCTAGCCGAACTCCAACCCCAAATAGTAGCTTCGGGTCACGGCCCGGTGATGCAGGGTGAAGATTTACCCCAAAAACTCAACCAACTAGCCGACGATTTCCAGCAGCTGAGCGTACCCCAGCACGGTAGGTACCGAAATCGTCCGGCTGTGGTGGGTTCGGGCGGTGTGGTGTCGGTGCCTCCCAAAACCGAACCCACCTACCCGGCCGCCCTCAAAATCGCGGGACTGGTAAGCGTAGCCGGACTGGCGCTGCTGGCCTATGGAAAATTGAGAAAGTAAGGAATGCGTGGGGTTGAGTCTTAGGATTTTAGTCTCACGCGTTTTTTCTTGAATTGTTTGAATGGCTATCCGACTGTATCCACGCTTAGGCCTATTTCTGCTAGGCCTAAGCGTGGATACTTATCTACTTAGTATCTGCCAATTCAATATCCATCGTTTTTATTAAGCCATTCTCAAAAGTATAAATATGTTTTACCATTCCATTATATATTAAATTGTCGTGTAAATCTTTTACTTTTTGATGAACTTCGACCTCTAAATCTCCATTCTGCCTTTCTTTAAACCCGATTGGATTGACCTTTGGATTTATTTCAGTCCATTGTCTTGTCCAATACTGCTTTATTTCACCATGTCCGCTTATGTGGCCCCCTCCCAGGCTTTTGACCATTGCACATCGGATTGCATGGTTGAAAGTGCCTTATCAATATCTCTTTCGTTAAAAGCAGTATAAGCCTTTATAATCAAATCTTTGTATTGTATTATCATATCAGGCAAGTCTTTTTTCTGGCAAAAAGATATTTATTATTCAGTGGTCTTGGCATTTAACCAGCTTAGAATATCATTCATTACAATTTCTTTGTCTGTATCATTCAATAAATCATGGTAATGTCCTTCATAAAATTTTAATGTCTTATCCTCTGAAGACGCACTGTCATAAAAATATTGACTTCCGCTCGGTTTAGTTGCTTTATCTGCCGTACCGTGAAGTATCAGTAACGGAAGTTTTATTGCCGGCATTTCTGCTTTTAATTTTTCATCTGCAAGAGACAATTGCTGTACTGTTCTAGTAGGTTGAACTTCATTGGCAATGAGTGGGTCATTATTCATAAAGTCGACAACCTCCTGATTGCGGGAAAAATCTTCATTTTTCAATCGCAGTACATGGGCGTGGGGAAATACATGGCTTATTCCTCTTAAAACAGCCACTGCGAAATCGGGGGCGGGTACCTGAAATGCAAAACTTTCACAAATAAAACCCCTGAGCTTATCCTGATGTTTCAAGGTATAAATGGAAGATAAAACACCGCCTGCGCTATGCCCTAATAAAAATGTTGGCAAATCCGGATGTGCTGCTTTTGCAATATTCACTAACTTGTCGAGTTCTATGACAAATTGTTCATAGTCGGCTATGTAATACCTTTCTCCGTCAGAATTTCCTCTTCCGGGAAAGTCAATCCCATAGACTTCGTAATTCTGAGCCGTTAATTGCTCGGCAGGCCATTGGAAATAACCGCTATGCGAATTAAATCCATGGGCAAATACCACAATAGCTTTTGGAATTTCTTTGGATTTCCAATTTTTGTAAGAAATATTCAGGCCTTCTTCCGATATGAAAGTACCCGTTTGCGGTTGGTTATTGTTTTGCATTTTATAATGATTATTTTGATTAATTAGTCTATCTATTCAGTTGTTGAATTGTTGATGTTGTACCTGTCTTTCCTTCAGCCCTGGCAGTTCATAACCGATCGTTGGTCGTAAGTGGTTAAACCTCAACAATGTCTGTGACTCCACAAATATCCGCCCGCTTACCTTTTTAAGTGTGTACTCAAAAACCGGTACGTAAATATCCCATTTACGCATCAGAAAATCTTCATTCTTACGCGATTTCTTTAAATCCTTTCGAGCAGATTCAAAAACTCCTGTTTTTTATTCCTCGACACCGGAATATTTTTATGATTGGCCATAATTACTTCACCTCCATCGCCCCGGATATATTTCTGGACATACCTGACATTGATCAGGAAACTGTGATGCACCCGGCAAAATCCCTTACTTTCCAGCACTTCTTCCACTTCTTTCAGGGTCTTTGAAATCAACACGGTTTTTCCGTTGGTCAATACGAAGTGGGTGTACCCGCCGTCCGATTCGCAGTAGTAGATCTCGTCGCTTTGGAGGATCTGCAAACCTTCCATTGTCGGTAACGCAATCCGGTCACCCGACTTCTGGCGATTTAGAAAAGCTACAAATTCGTCGACCGAAGACGGTGATTGAACGGGTACTGATAACTTTTCGGCTTTCATTACCGCTTGCCTCAGCTCGTCCTTGTCGATGGGTTTGAGGATGTAGTCGAGCGCGTTGTTACGAATGGCTTGGATGGCATACTCGTTATAAGCCGTCGTGAAAATGACCTGGAAACCCGTGTATTGACAAAGCTTTAACAAGTCGAATCCGCTCATGCCCGGCATTTCGATATCCAGAAAAAGCAGGTCGGGCCGGTGCTTTTCGATAGCCGTCAAACCATCTTGACCGTCGGTACAAGCGGCCAAAAGGGTAACCTGAGGGCAGTACCTGGCCAGAAGCAGGGACAGGACATCGCGGCAGTGCCGCTCATCGTCAACCAAAATCGCCTTCATGGAGTAGGTAGTTTGAGGGTAAAGTTCACGCAGGTACCTGCCGGATGCTTATCACCCGAGTAAAGGTCTGTGCTTGTCATTCGTGCATCCAAGTCGTAAATTTCATTCATCAATCGAAGCCTTTCCCGCACTAGTTTACTCCCGAAATGCGGCGGACTGGTGCGCAAACGAGCCGCGGCTGCCCGGCCGATCCCACTATCTATGATTTCGATTACCAACTGGCCGCCCTGTTCCCGACAGTGAATCGCCAACTTCCGGACGCCTGCTTTCTTGGGCAGTAACCCATGCCAGATGGCGTTTTCCACGTAGGGGTGAATCATCAGGGGAGGTACCTTGACCCTATCCTGATCGAGGGTATCACTGATTTCGAAAGCTATTTCAAAATGATTGTCGCACCGCAGGCGTTCCAGTTCTATGTACAGCTGCAACGCATGAAATTCATGGCGTATCGAAACCCACTCGGTTTGGGTATTGTCCAGTATCTGTCGCATCAAACGAGAGAATTTGGTCAGCATGGCTGAGGCATTTTCCGCTTCGTTTTGCAAGATAAAACTATTGATCGAATTGAGGCTGTTGAAGATAAAGTGCGGACTCATCTGAATGCGCAGCGCCAGTAGTTTGGTTTCCGCCACCCGTTTCCTGGTTTCGGCTAGTTGTCGCTCGGTTCGCTGATAGGCCTGTTCTAAGGTCATCTGCTTGACCTTTTGGGCGCAAAGGGTAGCTACGGTACTCAGAATCTTTAGGTGCCGGGGTTTAAAAAAATCCAGCTCCGAATGCTCGGCGTCGATTACCCCCAGCACCCGACCATCCAGAAGGATCGGTACCGTGATTTCGGACAGACGGGCGCAGTCGTCCTTGATATACCGGCCATCGAGCGAGGTATTCCCGATTCGTTCCGCCTTTCCGCTTAGGGCCACCGAACCCACGATTCCCTGCCCCAGCGCAATTTCGATGGGCCGATCGATAAGATAATTTGCCGGGCTTTTTGGCCCATAGGCGGCTTTTTGCAGAAGGACGCCCCGTTCCACATCGAGCCAGTAGATGACGCAATCGACAAAATTGAGCCGGCTGATGCAGTTCCTGACCACATCCCAAAGTACCTCTTCCAGGGTTGATTGGGTAAGCAGGGAGGTCGCAAAATAGGTGATGGCTTTTTCGGCTTCCAGCTCTTCGAACAATGCTTTCAATCCCGGCAGGTTGCGATTGGGAGCGTCATCCAGCATCAATCTTTTCATTTGCGTATCTGCGATATTTTACGTGCAACTACGCGAATCAGCGAATAGATTAAAAGTTAAACTGAATAACAGGAGGTTGCCGGCCGATAATTATCGAAAATAGACTATCATTGAGTAAATATTACCCAGACTGCCGTCTTATAACAGGAACCTACCTCCCTCTAAACGCCCCTTTGAAAACTCGTGTCTTTTTTACCCTCCTGGTGTTGTGTGGACAAGCGGTAAGCTGGCCTTTTATATCACTGGCCCAACCGCCAGTGCCGGCTCCCTCCCTCTGGTTTCAACATCTTACGTTGCGGCAGGGACTGGCGGCCAACTTCACTACGTCGATCACCCAGGACAATCTGGGCTTCATCTGGATCGGGACGGTCAATGGGCTCACCCGCTTCGACGGCCGGAACTGCCGTACGTTTACGCGTCAGAGTGGCGATTCGGCCTCGCTTTCCCATCGGGTAATCAGGTCGGTATTCACTTCAAAAAAAGGTACCCTTTGGGTGGGGGCCGAACAGGGCCTTAACCGGTATGACCCCATCAATCAGAAGTTCAGGCGGTATTCGTTTGAAGGATTTGGGGTTGGCAGCAATTTCATCCGCAACATTACGGAAAACCACGACGGAATTTTGTGGTGTGGTACCAAGGCGGGCCTGCTTCGCTTTGATCCGGTAGCGGGAAAAGCCCGACTCCTCCGCATTCCGGCCGATTCAGTTTCGCAGGCAGGGGCCAATGCGATTCGGGCACTTGTCCTGGAAGGTACCACGCTCTGGTTAGGTACTCAGGCTGGTCTGTATGCCTACGACTTGCAAAAAAAGCGCGTGAAGGCTTACCGATCCAACCCGGAATCGCCCACGTCCCTGCCCGGCGATTACGTAGCCGCCTTGGCCCGGTATTCGCCCACGGGCGAGCTGGTTGTGGGGACCGGCAATGGCTTTGTCGCGCTGCTGGACTCTGGCAAAGGAACCTTTCGAAAACTACCCCTCAGCGCGGGCAATCAGGCGGTGGCCTCGCTGTTGTGTGCCAGGGATGGGGATCTTTGGGTAGGTCTGGGCAGCGGAGGACTCCACAAGTTCAATCCGGGTTCAAATACCTTTACCAGCTATTTGAGCGATGAGCTCAATCCGCGCAGCATGGGGTGTAATTGCGTAAGAGGACTGTTTGAAGACCGGAATGGTATTGTTTGGATCGTCACGGACGACGCGGGGGTAAACTGGTTCAATCCTTCCACCGAGAAGTTTCATCTGGTGTATGACGAGATAGGGTACCATCCTGCCACATCGCTGGGGCTCGATGCGATCAAACTTTCCGTTGATCGCCAAAACAACCTTTGGGTAGCCACCCATGGAGGACTTCTGAGGGTTGATCCGCAGAAACCGGGGTATCTTCTTTATTCACACGATCCCCGAAATCCGAATAGTCTGGGAACCGATTTTTTATATGCGGTACTTGCCGACCATAAGGGACGTATATGGGCCGGCGGTAGTGGGCTGACCCGCTTTGATCCGCAGGGTACCCTTTTCGAGCAGATTCTGTGTTTAAATACGCCCACAGAAGCCCGGTCTGCCCGACGCGATTTTGTGGCGGGCGATCAGATATATTCAATTCTTGAAAACCGCGATGGGCGCATTTTCATGGGTACCAATGAAAAACTCACTATTTATGATCCCCAAACCGACACCTACCTTACCCAGTATTCGGATGAGCGTATCCGCAAGCTTCCCGGCAAAAACTACAACACTATGTACCTCGACCGACATGACAATCTGTGGATAGGAGGATTCGGACCGGTCTATAAAATCAGTCCTGAGTTGCGGGTATTGGCCCAGTACAATCGTGCGGAAAACGATCCGCACAGCTTGCCCGACGAGGGTGTAACGGGTTTTGCCGAAGATACCAAAGGGTACATGTGGATAGCCACGGATAATGGTCTGGCGCGATTAAATGTACAAACGGGCCGTTTCAAGACTTTTACCACCCAGGATGGCTTACCTACCAACGATATTTCGGCGTTGCTGGTTACGGGCGACACCTTATGGGCCAGTACAAGTAAGGGGATCGTTTGCATCGATACGCGAAAGATGCGGCTTACGGTTTTTGACGAGGACGATGGGCTGCCAGCCTCTGAATTTGAATCCGATGCCGTAGCCCGTGATTCCACCGGACGCATCTATTTTGGCGCGGTTCACGGCCTGGCATCGATTCACCCTAAGTCCATGCGCCTGAATCGCTCAATTCCGCCTGTATTCCTGACCTCCTTTCGGGTAGAGGAACACGAGTTTCTACGGGGGCAAGTCGCTAATCCAGCCCCCCTTGTCCTGAACTACCGACAGAATAGTTTTACGTTTGACATGGCCTCGCTGAATTTTGACAATCCGGCTGATAATCAATTTGCTTACCGGCTGGAAGGCTTCGAGGAGCGTTGGCATCAGGCAGGTACCAATTCCTCCGCCAGCTACACCAATATCCCGCCCGGCGACTATGTACTGCATAGTATCGCTTCCAACAACGACGGTGTCTGGAACCGGCAGGGCTATCGGCTGCCGGTACATATCACCCCGCCCTTTTGGCAACGCTGGTGGTTTCGTCTGGCTGTTTTGGCCGCTTTGATTGCTTCAACCGTGGTGACTGCCCGTTGGCGCGAACAGCGGCTGGTGCGTGAACAGCAAGAAAAAAGTGCCCTGCGCGAACGGATTGCGGCCTCCGAGATGAAAGCATTACGTTCCCAGATGAACCCCCATTTTCTGTATAACTCCCTCAATGCGATCCGGTTGTTTGTATTACAAAACGACAGTGACAACGCGGACAGGTACCTGGTAAAATTCTCCCGCCTTATGCGGCTTATTCTGGAAAATTCCGGGCAGGAATGGGTGACCCTCGCGGATGAACTCGATCAGCTGCAGCTATATCTGGAACTGGAACAGCTGCGGTTTGATCATACATTCGACTTTTCCATCGATACCGATTCCAGTGTTGCCCAAGAAAAGATTTCGGTTCCGCCCATGATCATTCAGCCCTATATCGAAAACGCCATTCTCCACGGTATTGCGCACAAAACGGGTCGGGGGAAGATTCAGGTGCAAATCAGATCCTCTGGCGAGCGCCTGGTTTGCCGGATCGAAGACAACGGGGTAGGTCGACAAAAAGCGGGTGAATTGAAAAGTAAAACCATTTCGTCGCACAAAAGCATGGGCCTCCAGGTAACCCAGGAGCGGCTGCAGCTGATCAGCCAGCGCTATGGTACCGAAAACGGAATCATCATTACTGACCTCTTCGATCAAGATCATCAGCCGAGCGGTACCAGCGTCGTGATCCAGCTACCCATTTTGCCTGCGTAAATCATCTTCTTGAATTCGTAACTTACTTACAACAATCTCCCGCTTCCAGGTAGCTTCTGCGTAAAAATACGCCTCCACGTGCTCTGGGTGCGTATTTTTACGTACTGTCTACTTTTGGTTTGCCCAATGTCTCCCTGTTTCCACCCGTTATCAAGCCAAAGCTTCCCGTTATTAATTCGGGCTGGCGTGCAGGGGTACCCTATCCTACCTTTGAACCATCAAAATCAAAACAGGGGCCGCCGAAAACCATAGAGTAGGCACACAAATTTCCCAATCGATTAGCCATGTTTATAAGAATTCCCCTCCTAGCCCTGTTCACAGGTACCCTGTTTATGTTGGTTTCGTGTCAACCCAACGACACCGTTACTCCCGCTCAGTCCGGTTCGGTTTCCAGCCAGAATCTGCGGGAAGGTTTCCTGCCCACATTTCCCAAACACTACCAACTCACCAAACATGGCGAGGCTACGCTGTCGTACTTTGACGATGGCAGGTTGCGGAAAGTGGTGCATACCGGCACCTCGGTTCGGGGTGGTATGGGCTTATACACGCTCTATATTTATTCGGCGCATTCCGTTGTCACAAAAACCTACAATGGGAACAGTTTCATTCAGGAAATAAAGTTTTTACTGGATGCAAATACGGGCTATTGCTACGAGTCGCAACAGATCGATTACATTCCCTATGGTCCCAATACCACCCTGGCACAGGAAACCGGGTACCTGTACCAGTACGACGGGAATGGGCGCTTGAAAAGTCGCACCAATAAAAAGTACACTTACGAAAAGACGGATTTTATCTACAACGCAGGCGGAGATTTAAGTAAAATAATCAGCTATGACAAAGCCAATGGTAATCCTGGGGTAGTTGTCGTGTCCGAAGCCGCCCTTTCCTACGACCAACCCACGGGCGACCCTATCTTATCGGATCTATATCCTCTCAATGGAGAAGCGGCTAATCTTCCAGACACGTACCTCAGGATTTTTGGCAAGTCCGGCAAGCATCTGGTGAAGCTCGTCACCGAAAAGTATTCCTCAAAGGGCCAA
Organism: Salmonirosea aquatica; assembly: GCF_009296315.1. Classification (NCBI taxonomy): domain Bacteria; kingdom Pseudomonadati; phylum Bacteroidota; class Cytophagia; order Cytophagales; family Spirosomataceae; genus Salmonirosea; species Salmonirosea aquatica. Next base: position 5,448,261 of record NZ_WHLY01000002.1, on the reverse strand, counting down.
TACTATACCTATGTGCTGAATTCTGACGGATATGTGACAACGCGTAATACTTACAACGTATCCGGCGGAACACTGGCGAACACCCAGGCATATGAGTACCTAGTGACTAACCTGGTAGTTCAATTATAATCGGTACCCTGCCATGAAAAAACTAACCATTTGCAAATCGGCTACGTTGTTTTTTGGTCTGCTGGCCGTCGGTCTGCTTACCCGGCTCGATTCGGTAAATGAGCATTTGCGCCACGGCGATATGATCGGTGCCGCGCTGGGGCTGCTTAGTGCCATCTTTGGTTCCCAATGGGTCGAGTACCAGCGGCGGCAGGAAGAGGCTTCGGCCAGACCTATCTGGCCGGGTTGGCTCCGGTACCTGCTGTTTTCGGGGTTGTTGCTCATTTTATCCGCCGAAACCCAGGCACAGACCAACAGTATTGTCAAAACCAGCCATATTTTTACTGTGAATACTGGACAGCCCAATACAATGGTTGGGATCGATGCGGGTAAAGTCAAGTTAGATGAATCGAATAGATTCCTCGGGTGCCGCGTAAATAAAGTACCCCTCTGGCTAAAGACTTGAAACGGTACGGAATCGCTCAGGGTACCCTGAGTACTCTTCTGCTGCAAAAGGTAGAAGAACTCACTATGTATCTTATTGAACAAAATAAGGAGATAACCGCTCTGCAACAACAGGTACTTCGCCTGTCCAGCGTTCACCAACCCTAGCCTTGCTCTGACCATTCAATTTCTCAGGATGAACCCGATGTAAATATCATGAAATACGTGGCTATTGGACTACTCGCGGGCCTAGTTGGCTATGTTACTCTCGCGGTATTAAGTTATTATTTAATCGGCAAGTTTTCTTCCAATAGTCACGACCGGGGCGTGGAGGCCAGTATGACCAGCATTTTTGTGTTCGGCCCCATCGGTTTCGTGCTGTTATTCATTGTGGGCTATATAATGGCTAAAAAGATGTTTTGAGCCGAATTTTTGGTAGGAGAATGGGCTGGGCGAGCACAATCATTCGATAATTTCCACCAGCATTTCACGCCCGTCCAGGTCGTAGTACGTAATGGTCATTTTATCCGTATCGAACGTCCATTTTTCTGTTCCACTTTCAGTCAGGCCCCGGCACATTTCCAGATAGTCCGTTTTTCCCTGCGCATGTAAGTCCAACTGTTTTTGTAAGATTTTCCGGTTGCTTTTGCTGGCAATGATGAGCTTTTCATGTACCGGAGGAGAAATCAACTTTTGGCTATCTTTTCCAAAATATTCTGAATGTCCATCCGTGATGAAGGAGCCGTAGGTATCTACCCCAAAATTGCTTGGAGCGCCCGTAAATAATCCGGCAAGGTCGCCTGTTTGCCCAGGCGGTCGTGGATGTTGTTGATTTGATCGAGAGTGAACATGGGTTGGTTAATTGTGTACTCCTATTATGTTTTCAGACCGGTTATCAATCGTTTAAAATAGTATAAGACTACCGCTTCACCCGCTCCGGCGTGAACATACTCAGGTCCCACTCTTTGTACCAGTGAGGCTCGTGTTCCTCAATCTGTAAATTTTAGCAATCCATTTTAACGAAAAGAAAACGAGGCAAGCAGCATGAGTGCATTGGATGAACCGATGTGAGTAGCTTGGTCCTGGACGGTGTGCCAGTGATACCTCAGTTCAATATTGATTGCTTTAGATTTTGTAACGTATTTCTCTCCGCCTATTCCAACTGAGTATCCAGAACCCAAGCCTTTATTGAAGCGATAGTCATAATCTCTTGAATCGGCATAATGAACATTTACTCCAAAACGGAGAGGATATGAAAAGGTAGGTCCTGCTTTGATAAATGTACGTACATCTCCATCGGTCAGGACATACCGTACCAGCGGCGAGAACATTATATACTCTTCCTGAGCTGATACGCTTTGGTCTTCAGAAGCAATATCGGTCACGATCTTATACTTTCGCTGGCCGGAGTATTTATTGTACATTAGTTCGGCTACTCCTGACAATCGTTTATGAGGCATAATAGTGTATGAAATCCCGAATGGCACAAAATAATAGGCCTCGAGTGGGCCTTCTACGGATGGTTTGGCAAAGACACTGGAATGAAACGAATAATGCCAGCCATTCCGAGCAAAACCGGCTATTAACTCGAAGCTATCCCGGTAGCGATTGGCCATAATGGTCGGTTCTTGCTTATCCACACAGAAATTATATCGGCGCAATATCTTTTCAAAATAGCTATAAGAATACACAAAATCTCGCGATTCCATCATTTTATGAAGTAATTCGTCCTGGCAATCTCCCAAGTTTAGAGTAAGAACCCGATATGCATCGTTGCCCAAAAGCGGAAGTAATTCGCCTTGATGGTTTTGGAGAACATATTCCCAATCATCCTCCTTGGAAATCAGCTCGTACAAGCTAAGTCTACCCAACAAGCGCGCTTTCATAAAGTACCGCTTGTGATTTTGGTTCTGAGGAATTTCCTGGGAAATCCGTCGAATATCATCTACAATGTAAAATTTCAGGTCATCGGCGGAATAGCTGGTAATTTCACGGTTGGTGTTGTTTCTGAAGAGTACCTCGAAATTACCTTTCGCCTTTACTTCACCCATTAGGGTATCATTCTGATTAGTGATAATCAAACCCGGAACGAAGTGTTTTTGAGCCCGGGCAGAGAGACAACTCATGATATGTAAGACCATGATTAGCCTGACTTTAGTATAAGTATGCATAGGAGTATCGAAACTTAAAAACCTTATCTTGCCGTTTCTGGCAATTAAACATAAACAAAATTCACTACTCCACCAATCCCCTACCGCTTCTCCCGCTCCGGCGTAAACATACTCAGATCCCACTCCTTGTACCAGTGCAGTTCCATCTTGCCATCTTCGGTAATCGTGATCGGCAGAAATACATACTGCGAATCGGGACGGCCGCCGCCGTTCCAGCGGTCGCCCATGTAGAGGTAGGCATCCCTATAGCCCGGAATTTTGAAAATGTAGCAGGGCTGCGAATTGAAGGAATTGTTGCCCGCGTCGCCCACAAACGGATTGCCCTGTTTGGTATACGGTCCCAGAATATTCGTGGCGGTGTAGTAGGTAGCCGGGTTGGGCGTCCAGCCCGAGCAGCCGCTCGTGAGCAGGTAGTAGGTACCCTTCTTCTTCAAAATGCCCGGCCCTTCGCAGTGCGCTTCGATGTCCACATCGTTGGTGGTGGTGCTGAGGTAGTCGCCCGATAACTCCACCATCCGAATGGTGCGGTTCGTATGATCGGCGGCATAGCCGATGTAGGCTTTTTTAGTTTCGGGATCGACGTACATACCAATATCCCGCGACTCGTGGCCGTTGGGCCGTTCATGATGCTGCACCACGAACGGCCCGGTGGGTGATTTACTGACGGCCACCCCGAGTTCGGCGAGCGTATAGCGGTTACCGTCGAAATGAAACCACATCACATACTGATCTTTCGTAGCATCATAGACTACCTTAGGCCGCTCGAAAGTTTCGATGGTACCTTTTTCCAACACTGCCCCTTCATTCTTCCAGTTATACAAATCCTTCGACGAATAGCAGGAGGCCCCGCGCGGCACGCCACGATGCTCGCCGTACCAGTAATAGGTTTTCAGGGAATCGACATAGATGATGTTGCCGCCATGACAGTCGATGTGCTTGCCGTCGGTGTCGAGCCACTCGCCGCCGGGTTTGAAGGAAGTATAGGGGGTAGGTTGCTGGGAATAAACGGGATGAGTTGATGCAAATAATACAAAGCCCAAAAGGTAGAATGCTCTAAATGCAGGGAGACGAAATTTGTATAACATGAAATTCTTTTGGACCTTTTTCATTAGTTGATTTACTAGTTATGCTATGTGATTTCAGACAATGTTTTAAAAACCTCCCCTTCTGTTTTTGGCTAATTTTATTTTTTTGGGCAGGAAATATAGTCTTGCCAATACGATCATGGGAAGTTTGGTAAACAGCAGGATAAATGCCAAGCCGGGACTGTAAAAGGAAAGCACAATGGCAATAATCGCATTGATCATATCCAGATTACAATACAGTCGGATCGGTACATGCGAGAGGGTAAGTACCTCTTCGCCATCCTGTTTGATAAAACCCAAGGTAGTAGAATAATCCCAAATGTTGTTCTGGAAGATCGATACCATCAGCAAATTGGTGCTGTATAGGATGATTGAAATTTTATCAAAAAAGTACCCGCTTACCAATGAAGTAGAAAACGGGAGTAATACGATGAAAAACAACCAGAAAATATTGAGCCATAGTAGTTTTTCGTCGATCTTCTTGATATGTGTAAAGAAGGTATGGTGCGTTTTCCAGTAGTTCGCGATATTGATGAATGACAACAGAAATGCGGCAAAGGATTTCCATTGACTGGTAATATCCGAAAGTTGCAGATGGTCGGTAGAAGTTTTTTCAACCTTGATGTCAAGCGCCAGCAGGGTTATGGCAATGGCCACGACCGCATCACAGAAAAATACCGTACGTTCAAGTTGCAAATTTTTGTCCCCCATTTTACACAAATATTTGGTATTCAGCAATAAAAGCACCGCACTTGCAACTTCATTCTAATTTGATACCCATTAGTACCGGCCCAATCAGCATTCCAAGGTACGCGAACAACAGGGTACCCTAGCTCCGGAAATCTCAATATCGTAAAAGTCTGTGACTTTCAGTTTTTCCCTGTGTCTGGGTACCTTGGGTTCAGTAGAAAAATCCTGCCGGCTTACCTAAGTCTGGGGCTGTAAATCCTGATAACCGATAGAGTACGTTTGAACCAGAATTTTCAGAATGTCAGATTTTTACAATACTCCCCCTGCCACAGTCCTTAACTTGTGGATCTGAAACAAATCAGGACGACTAGTCACCCAACACCTGAACCTCGTGCCGCTCTATCGATATATTCTAAGACCATAGGAGAAAACTCATAATTTATTGAACGGTAGGCAATTACGGTCTATTCTGATTTAATTTTATACACAATTACCCTCAACTTAAACCCTTTACATCATGAAAAAAATCTTAAAATGGACGGGTATCGTCCTCGTAGCACTGCTTGTCATCGTGGCCATCGCCGGAGCTTATTTTGCCAATAATTTCGAAAATCGGCTGGCTAAAACCTATGAAGTAACGCCCGCCCGGGTACCAGTCCCGACCGATTCCGCCCTCCTGAGCGAAGGCGAACGTCTGGCAAAAATCCACTGCATCGCCTGCCACGGAAAGGACCTGGGAGGAACTGAATTTTTCAATGACGCGGCCATTGGATCGGTACCTGCTTCTAACCTTACAGCGGGACAGGGAGGCAAAGGCCGCGAATACGATGAGGTGGATTTTATACGTGCCATTCGGCATGGAATCAAGAAAGACGGAACACCGGCTTTCATTATGCCCGCCGCTGAGTTTCAACATTTGAGCGATGAGGATTTGGGAGCCATCGTGGGGTACTTGAAGAGTGTCCCCCAACAAAACAGAAACTGGTCTGGCCCCCAAATCACCTTTTTGGGAAGGGCACTCGCGGGAGCTGGTTTGTTTGGCGATGTAATCAACGCTGAAAATATCGATCATGCCGCCATAGCAGCGGTTAGCGCTCCGGTTCGCGGAGCAACGGCGGAGTACGGGCGTTATTTGGTCAAGACGAGCGGTTGTCCGGGCTGTCATGGCAAGGAACTCAACGGTATGCAGCCCGGCGAGCCGGGAGCCCCCTTCGCTCCCAACCTGACTCCCGGGGGCAATGTAGGAAAATGGTCGGAAGACCAGTTCAGGGCCGCCCTTCGGACGGGTGTTACACCCGATCAGCGCCAGCTCAATCCTAGTTTTATGCCCTGGCCCGGCTTCGCGTACCTGCACGATGATGAAATTTCGGCCCTGTACAAGTACCTCCAGGCTCAGCCCGCACTGGCTAGTGCAAAATAAAAGATTCTTTTAGGCAGGGGTACCTTGCCTAGGCAATTGCGGTTTAGATAGTCAATTCTTCTGGCGATTAACTAGCTAATCGACAATAGACTTTCGAATTTATTTAGATTAATTCTAAGTAATACCTTGACTTGTATAGTAGCTCGCTATACATTTGTGCCAGTTATTTGTAATTAATCTAAATAAAAATACATGAAATTTCGATTACTGCTATTCGTAGGAATACTGAGCAACACGGCGCTTTTGGCCCAGAAAGGACAAATACAAGGTACCATCAGCAGCCTCGATGGCCAACCGGCAGAGTTTGTCAATGTGATGCTACGTGAAACGGAAAAAGGTACCATCACCAATACCAGCGGCCACTTTTCCTTTGATAATCTAAAAGCAGGTACCTATACCGTAGTAGCCAGCTTTGTGGGACTCACCACTCAGTCAGAAAAGGTGGTGGTGGGTGAAGACGAAAAGAAAACCATCAATTTCAAGTTGCAGGAGAACAGCCGGCAACTACAGGAAGTAATTGTTTTTGCCAACACCAACAAGTACAAAGCCGATTATACCTCCAAGTCGCTTCGGCTAATGTCGCCGATCCTCGAAACGCCGCAGAACATTCAGGTGATCGGCAAGCAGATCATTGCCGATCAGCAGGCCTTCGATATGCTGGAAGGCATTCAGCGCAATGTGAGCGGGGTGCAGAAACTGGAACACTGGGACAACTACGCCTACCTCAACATGCGGGGTTCGCAGATTACGGCCTTCCGCAACGGTATGAACGTGCAGATGCCCTGGGGCCGCTGGCCGAGGATATGAGCATGGTCGAGCGCATCGAATTTGTAAAAGGGCCAGCCGGATTTATGCTGGCCAACGGCGAACCGAGCGGATTTTATAACGTCGTGACCAAGAAACCTTCGGGGATCACCAAAGGCGAGGCGTCGTTCAGCCTGGGTAGTTTTGAAACCTACCGCACTACGCTGGACCTGGACGGAAAGCTTTCCAAAGATGGTAAACTACTGTACCGCCTGAACGTAATGGGTCAGCTGAAAGGCTCGCACCGCGATTTTGAATACAACAACCGGTACTCCATCGTGCCCGTGCTCAAGTATCAGATCGATAACAAGAGTTCGCTCACGCTCGAATACACGCATCAGTTTTCGGAAATGAGCGTCATCGGCAGTAACTACGCTTTCTCGAACAACGGTTACGCCGACCTACCCCGCAACTTTACTACCGCTGAACCCAACCTTGATCCTACCATAATTCATGACCAGAGTGTGCTGGGGATTTTTGAGCACTTTTTTAATGAGAAATGGAAGCTCACCGCCCAAATGGCCTACTTCAACTACGATCAGGTAGGGCAAAGTATCTGGCCCTGGGGGATTTCGTCGGTAGACAACCGGTCCATGCAGCGGGGGATTAGTGTGTGGGACGCACTGGGCCTGAACAGAACCGGGCAGATTTTCCTGAACGGTACCGCTCAAACCGGCGGCATCACGCATAATCTGCTGGGTGGCATCGACATGAGTAAAAAAGATTATTTCGCGGATTTCAACCAGGGAGCCGCGCTGGGCGATAGTACTTTCAATATCTACAATCCTGTGTATGGTACTGTTCCCGTCGCCGAAATCCCGACCTGGGACCGCAGCCGCAGCGTCCGGGAACGGGGCGTCAACTACAATTCCAGCTATAGCTCGTTCTACGTGCAGGATGAAATCAAGTTTTTCCAGGATAAGCTTCGCCTGACCCTGGCCGGACGCTATACTACCCTCAAAGATATTAATCCGTACAGCGGTTCGACCGACGACGGTAAGTTTACCCCCCGGGCGGGCGTCAGCTACTCCATCAACAAGCAATCGTCGGCCTACTTTGTGTACGACCAGGCCTTTGTGGCCAATCCCGGCAGCGACTGGCAGGGTAAAAGTTTCGACCCCATCACGGGCAATAATCTTGAGCTAGGCTTTAAGAAAAACTGGATGGGAGGCCGCTGGAACTCCACCATAGCCGCCTACCGCATCACGAAGAACAACGTTCTGACTACCGACGTAGACCACCCGAATCCCATCACTGGCCAGCTGGTATACAGTCGGCAAACGGGTCAGCAGCAGGTCGAGGGCGTGGAGGTAGATATCAAAGGCGAGTTGCTACCTCACCTGGACCTGATCCTGAACTACGCCTATACCGACGCCAAAGTCACCAAAGATTCTGACGAGTCGGTAGTGGGCAATCAGGTACCCGGTGCCACCAAGCACATCCAGAATGGCTGGCTTTCCTATAACCTTCCCAAAAGTGCGCTAAAAGGTCTGAAATTCTCGCTGGGCTATCAGTACCAGGCCGGGCGCTCGTCGTGGTACATCTTCGATAATTCCGAGAGCTCCCTACCCAACTACTTCCGGCTCGATGGCGGCGTATCGTACCAGTCGGGTGCTTTCGGCGTGACGGTCAATGTCAACAACCTGCTGGATAAGTACCTGTATTCGGGCTCGCCCTACGGAGAAATGTACTACTGGCAAACCGAAGCTGGTCGCAACGCCCGTATGACTGTCAACTATCGTTTCTGATCCAGCATGACGTTCAAGAAAATCATTGGAAAAATTCACCTCTGGCTCGGACTAAGTACCGGGCTGGTGGTGTTTATTATCGCCATCACGGGTTGTTTGTACGCGTTCCAGGCCGAGATTCAGGACGCCACGCAGCCCTATCGTTTTGTGGAACCGCAGTCGACCAACTACCTGCCGCCTTCGGTCCTGAAATCCATCGCTGAAAAAGAACTGCCCGACAAGCACCTCCACGCCGTAGAGTACGGGGTACCGGGCAAGGCAGCGCAGGTGTACTTCTACCACTTCGAGCCTTCGTATTATTACAGCGTGTACCTGAATCCCTACACCGGCAAAGTATTGAAGGTAAAAGACATGGATGCCGATTTTTTTCGGATCGTGCTTCTGGGACACTACTACCTCTGGTTACCTCCCGTCATCGGCCAGCCGCTGGTAGCATCGGCTACCCTGATTTTTGCCCTCATGCTCGTGTCCGGCATCGTACTGTGGTGGCCCAAAAACAAGGCCGCTGCGAAGCAACGGTTCTGGCTGCGCTGGCGGGATGGTCTGAAATGGAAGCGCAAAAACTATGACCTGCACAATGTACTGGGCTTTTACTCTTCCTGGTTTGCCATCGTCGTTACCCTCACGGGGTTGGTGTGGGGTTTTCAGTGGGTGGCCCAGGGGGTACATTGGAGTTTGGGAGGAGAGAAATCCCTGCTGTACGAAGAACCGGTTTCGATTAAAAGTACCTCTCCGGCTCTGCTTTCTGATCAGACACCCGCCATCGACAGGGTATGGGCGCTGATGAACAAAGAGCATCCCGATGCCCAGCGGCTGGAAGTACACGTTCCCGAGACCGATACGTCGGTCATCGCCGCTAACGCCAATCCCGACGCCGCTACCTTCTGGAAAACCGATTACCGCTATTTTGATCAATATAGTCTCAAGGAACTACCCGTCAATCATGTGTATGGTCGCTTCAAAGATGCCCGGCTGGCCGATAAAGTCATTCGCATGAATTATGATATTCACGTGGGGAGTATTTTTGGGCTACCGGGCAAAATCCTGGCCTTTCTGATCAGTCTGACCGTCGCAAGCCTTCCTATCACGGGTACCCTGATCTGGTGGGGGCGGCGGAAGAAAGAGCGCGTTTCTCGCCCGAAAATGCAAGCAGCCCGAAGAAAGGAGGTAGAGGTGTAGACAAGCCTAGTTTCCACTGATTGAACAAACAGGGCTTACTGCTGTACAAACATTTTAAATTCGTCGTGTGCTGCGCCTGGCCTTTTTTTGTAGGACAGCCTGGTAGTGTCTACTAATTAAGATATTCTGAAGTAGTAATAATCTTATAATTAGGATTGGCTTCGAGTAAATCTTTTAACACGCCAATGTGCAATTGTCCCATAATCAAAAAGATTCGCTTTGAATTATGATCCAGCTGGGCATTTAGTATGTTTGAGTATATTTTTAGATTTCTGTTATAAAATAAAGTAATATATTCCGCTCCAATATATTTCTCATCTATTTTACCTATATCGACTGTATTAGTTCCATTTTCCGAAAATTTGCCGTTTATCACATAAGCAGGTAAGTTAAAAATCAGGTTGTGAGAGAGGTCGATAAATTTTGGTTGGTTTATTGTTTTTATATAGTCATAAATGGAAAGACTATCTTGCTGGACTTTCTTTTTCATTGGTCTTGCAGTATTCATGAGTTCCAGTAATCCATTTTTGAAAATATCTATATTCTTACCAGAACTTAATAAAGATTGAGAAGTCGATTCATAATGATCAATACCGTAAACGGTTTCTAAGTTTAACATTTTGGCCAGCCTGAAACCAATTTGATACGTTTCTGAAGAGCCGTATTCTATTTCAGAAAGTTTCAAAGTATTTTCCCTATAAGCTTTATACAAACTATCCACCTGTTTTTGTTCACTGGGTTCTTTTTCAACCATTATTTGGTCTGGTGAAAAGGTCCGAAGCTTCTCGGTAAGCTTAATAATTTCTTTTTGTTTTTTGGGGCTGAAAATATCTGAGGAAGGTGTCCCATTATCCATTTGACCCAAATGATCAAATCCAACTAGTAAAATCTCTGTTTTTGGACTATTTTGTGAAAAAATTGGATTTAAGGTTAAAATTATTAAAGCTACTGACAGGATATATCTTTTTTTACTCATTAGTATTGGTTTTGTTATTTGCATTATGCGCAGCGGTCGTATACAACACATTGTTGCGTATCTCGGTTAATAAAAGAACTGCACTTCACGCTTGCATCTGATTTCCCCTACTCTTCTTGGTTGTATCAAATGATAAAAATAAGGGTTTCTTCGTTCAAATTAACCTTTTTGAATCACTTTTCCCAAATCTCAAAACCAAAATCTCTTATTTGGCTTCTGCTTTAAAACCTCTGCTACCTCGTTAACTCTCTGTTTTGTGACCCGGCAAAATCCTGGCCTTTCTGATCAGTCTGACCGTCGCCAGCCTGCCCAGCACAGGTATCCTGATCTGATGGGTGGCGCAAAAAGGCGTTGGCGAAAGCGCCGAAGCCTAGGGTGGAGTTGAGGAGGAAAGTAGAGGCGTAGCAAAGCTCAGTAATTTACGCTTGCTAATTCTGGTTGTCATTCGGTGGCCCAATAAGCAAAAATTACTGGTAACGTTTAGTATATGGAAAGTAGGCGATTTCGAAGCACCAAACTTTCTGTTAAACACAAAGTTTGAAACAAGCCAATACCCTTGAATTCAGTACTATATCGCCTATTTTTTATATACATTGTTGTAAGGCGTTTTCCATTCTTTCATTAAATTCTTTTGGTTCGTCAATATGTAATCCAAGTAGATTAAATCTCTTTTTCATTCCATAAAGACCAACTAATTCGTTCTCCTTTTTCAAGTAAATTATGACATTATGACTTTCAAGTTCTCCAAGTGGCGAAAGTGTTTTGGTCAATTCGTTCTTTCCTAATGATTTTCTTGATAGTTCTACTTTGTCAATATCTGAAAAGGGAATTTCAACTTCATTTAAAATGCCATATTTTAAAGTCAAACTGTTTTGATTTATAGAAATAGGTCTTTGTGTCAGCGATTTCGCGAATCCAAAAATTTGAATAGCTGTATAAATACTTAATGCTGTTAAAATCCAAGCAGCAATAAAACTCAATCTAGTAAGTAAAAAATGAATAGCAATTGTTTCAACGGCAATAATTAAAATGAATACATAAAAAAGAGCAGGTGTTCCGCTTTTTTTATGATAAGTAAATTCATTATCCTTAGTTTCTTTTTTTTTCCAATTTATGAAACCATAGTAGAAAACCGCAACTTCTGTCGAAAATGGTAGCACAAGTTTTTTCGGAAGAATTTCATAGCAGATACTTTTAATGGCGTTAAAGAAGTCTGGTGTAGTACCTTTTAATCCTTTGTATTTTCTAATAGCACTCCGAACTTTAATTACGACAAAAGTCAATATTGAGATTTCAATTACTGGCAAAGCCCAAGTTTTGAAGATTGACAAATATGTTTGACTTTGTTGGGGTAGAAAATATGAACCAATTAAAAGCCCAATTACCATAACAGGAATAACCGTGGTATTCGGGATTTCAGATTTTCGTATTAGCAGAAAGTAAACAAGTGGAACGGTCAAAAGTAGGTCAGCCGTTATGGCGAAATTCAAAGCGTCATTCCCATTTAGAAATGAAGATTTCATCAGCAAAATTAGAGTCCCTAAAAGTGTAAGAGGAATACCAAAATTGATAAGATTCCGATTAATATGTATTATTATGTTCATCCCTTTTTTTTAATGCCTTACAACTCAAATATATACGAAAGTTCTCATGCTGTATCTTCGCTTTTACCTATAAGCAGGCTGTATTTGCAAAAGTCAACAACTAATACTCGTTTACTCAAATTCCATATCCTCTAGTGGACTTTTGATTTTTGCAGATTAATGCAGTTGCTCCGCTCTGTCGAGTGACGATTATCCGTTAGCCCTCCGAGTGGCGCTCCCTCCCGGCAAATTACAATTTATTCAAAATATCCCTTACTACCCCTATCAGCATATAAATAACTACACTCACCAAGCAGGAAAAGGCAAGGTACCCTGATACTGGATAACCCAATATGATAAGTACCCGCGACTTCCATTCCTAACCACAGGTAGGTACCCCTACAAACTACCCTGCCCAGCAACGCATGTCGCCGGACAGGGTAAGTTAGAGGTAGGTAGCATCAAAAATTATAGCGGAGCGTAACCCCAAAGGTCCTTTGATCGCCCAAAACCGCCGCGTACTGTCCGGCGTTTCCCGAGGCGGGCAACAATTGCTCAAAATAATTTGTATTCAGCACATTACGAGCCAAAACCAACACCGACACACCATTGGAAGCCCGAAAACCAAGCCGCCCGTTCAGGAGCGCATACCCATCAATGTTGAGGTACCGGGAAGGCGAAGGACTCGACGAAAACGAGGAACGGTAGTAGGTATCTAACGCGACAAAATAGCGGCCTTTCAGGTTAATCAACTTACCAGAGCTTGAAAACTCCCCGCCCAGCGAGCCCGACCAGCGGGATATGCCGGGTAGCGCCCCGCCCGAGACATCCTTGAAGGCAGTTTCGCCGCCTACTTCTTCCAGGGGTACGGGCGCATTGGTAAACGAAATATACTTCCCGTCCGTGTAAGCCACCGCTCCGTTGACCGAAAGGTGCTCATTCACCCGGATATTTCCATCCAGTTCGGCTCCTGTGACCCGCACCCGCTCCGCATTGGCCAGGTACCCCCGGTTTACGCCCAGCTCGGCCGTCTGAACCTGTATCTGGTAATCCTGAATGTCGGTATTATACACCGTAAAGTTCAGCGTTGCCTGCGGGAGCGGCCGGGTTTTTACTCCTACCTCGTAGTGCGTGACGTATTCGGGCTTTACTTTGGCCAGGTCGATGAGTACTTTTCCGTTGGCGGTAGGCAATCCCCCAAGGTTGACGCCCACGGGTTTGTAGCTGTTGGCGTAGGTAGCGTAGGCGTTCACGGCTTTGGAGGCCTTGTAAGCCAAAGTCAGCTGTCCCGAAAAATTATGCTCATCGACCTGCACGTTAAATTCCTGATTGGAATACACCGCATTTTTGATAGCTAGCAAAGCCGGATCATGGGTTGGCAGGCCCCCATAGGTTTGCCGATTGTAGGCCGCTTCTTTTTGGTCGTAGTTGAAACGGATACCCGGCAAGAGGTGCAATTTGTCGGTGATCGACCAGTCCAGTTGTCCGAAAGCAGCGCCACCGAACGATTGCAGACGGGAGGTAGTGCGGATGCCGTACCCATCGAGGAGGCCGGGCGTCCGCCAGAGCGGGCTGGTAGAGTTCTGGGCAAACCGCCACTGCGCAGTACCGGATTCTTCAGTCTGGTAGGGAGTAGTCCTTAAATCCTGCCAAATAGCAAATACGCCCAGTACCCCACTGAGTCGGGATGTCAGGTGTCCGGTATAGCGGATTTCCTGCGTCCACTGTTCATGGCGGGAAGGCGCCTGGGAAAGGGTCAGTACCGGTAGGCCCGTAAAATCGCGGTCGTTAGAAGGATCCCAGTTCCAGTACCGCCAGGCGCTGGTGGCCGTGAGGGTACCCCCACCTACCTTCGCTTCCACATTGAGTGAAACGCCTCCTAGCTCACTTCTGGATCGCCAGGGCGTATCGTGGTCGATGATCCGATCGAAAGGATTGGTGCTCGGCAGGGCGTAGTTCAGGTCGGCGATGATGTTGTTGAATTGCCGGTAAGGCGCTCGTTGGGTGGTCACCACCCCGGCAATTACCTGGGCGTAGCCGTTGGGATTTTGCCGGGAATTATCGGCCGCCAGGGTAATCCTGACATTTTCTGAGGGCGTATAAAGCAATTGTCCCCTGGCACCCAGATTATTCAGGTCATTGACCGAACTCTGCGTCGCAACGTTGTGGAGGAGGCCGTTTCGCTGGGTACCGGAGAAGGATATACGTCCGGCCAGCTTCTTGCTCAACGGACCTGTCAGGGAGGTTTTGGCCTGGATGTACCCATAATTCCCGTAGCTGACCTCGAAGCTGGCTCCCGGCTGGAAGCTGGCACTCCGGGTGGTAATATTGAAAGCCCCGGCCGTGGTGTTCTTGCCAAACAGGGTACCCTGCGGCCCCCGCAGTACTTCGATCTGCTCGATGTCGATGAAATCAAGCGTCGTGGCGGCAGGACGGGCGTAGTACACACCATCGACGTAGAACCCTACCCCCGGATCAATTCCGTCGTTGGCAAGTCCAAAGGTAGACCCCAGCCCGCGGATGTTCAGGGTAGTATTGCGGGGATTGGACGAGTACAGTTGCACGGTAGGTACCAGCTCTTTGAGCCGGTTGACGTTGAAAGCACCGGCATCCTCCGCCGTGGCCCCCCGAATGACCGTAAGTGGGATAGGTACCTCCTGGGACGATTCCTGCCGCCGCCGCGAGGTAATCAGTACATCGTCAAGCTCATTCGCCTGAGGCTCCAGCCTGATTTCCACCGGACTTCCCGTAATCGTAATTTCCTTTTTCTGATATCCCACGTAGGTAATCACCAGGGTGAAAGGAAGCTTTTGACCCGTTACGAGCGAGAACTCGCCGTTGGCGTCGGTCACGGCTCCATTCGTGGTACCCTTGATAACTACCGAGCAAGCGGGAAGCTTTTCACTGGTACGGGCATCGAGCACCGTACCTGCAATCGTGGCATTGATGATGGGGGCCTGCTGGCCAAAAAGAATTGTCTGGGTGCCGAGAATGCCAAAAATTAGGTATGCTAAAATCTTTTTCATGCGTAGATTGTAAAAAAATGACAGCGAGTATGCTTGATATAAAATAAGATAGGTCAGGTCACCCAGTAAGCCGATTTATAATCAGCGGCGGGTACAACAGTAAGGCCTTCTGAATAGTATAATTGTGTGCATGGTTTAGCTTAGGTTCTGGTTTCGGAAGCAAATATATATTAGTCTATTAAATTTATAGACCATATAGACTAATTCTTTTCAAACAATTTTTACAATGCATCGAAAGGCATTGCATTATCCATCAATTAATAGCACTATCCAGTTCTATAAAGAAATAAGAAAACAGACCCAGGGTACCCTGATCAAGTGGGGAACGTAAAATGTCTTGGGTGAAACAGTCGACGCTTAAAGTAGAGAAAATGAGGAAAGTAGAAATGTAGGGCAAATGATCCAGCTTGACCGATTGGCCAAGCTGGACATGTAGATGAGCCATCCGTATTTGACAAGGTACCCCTACCAAACGACGATCCGTTCGCTTTCGGGTTTGTACATTTTGTCGCCCGGTTGCACATTGAAGGCTTTGTAGAAGGGTGTGAAATTCATCAGCGGTCCGTTCACGCGCCACTTGGCCGGTGAGTGCGGATTGGTATTTACGTACATGCGCAAAAACTCGTCCCTGGTTTTGACGCGCCAGATTCGGGCGATCGAGATAAAGAAACGCTGATCGGGGGTGAATCCATCCAGTTTTGTGGTACTCTTTCCCTGCTCGGTCAGTTTGAAGGCATCGTATGCAATGGCGACCCCGGCAATATCGGCGGTGTTTTCGCCCACGGTCAGGGCTCCTTTTACGTGCACCGAGTCGAGCACGGTAAACTTGTTGTATTGGTCGATTACCTGCTGGGTCCTGGCTTTGAATTTGGCGTAGTCTTCGGGTTTCCACCAATTGGTCACGTTCCCTACCTTATCGAATTGCGCCCCCTGGTCGTCAAAAGAATGCGTTATTTCGTGCCCGATCACCATGCCGATGCCGCCGTAGTTCAATGCGTCGTCGGCATTCACATCGAAATAGGGCGGTTGCAGGATACCCGCCGGAAAAACGATTTCGTTGAGCGGAGGATTGTTATAGGCCGTTACCGTGGGCGGGGTTGTATGCCACTCCGTCCGATCGACCGGCCGTCCTACTTTCGCCAGGCTGTAGAGGTACTCGTTTTTCGTGGCCGCCAACCGGTTTTCAAAGTAGGCGTCGCGCTTCACATCCACCTGCGAATAATCCCGCCATTTATCAGGGTACCCAATTTTCTCCGTGAAGGCGTACAGTTTTTCTTTCGCCTTGGCCTTGGTCGAATCGCTCATCCAGTCCAGCTGGTTGATGCGGGCTTCAAAGGCTTTTTCCAGGTTGGCTACCAATACCTTCATGCGTTTCTTGGCCGCTTCCGGAAAATATTTTTTTACGTACAACTGGGCCAGCGCATCGCCGATCGACCGATCCACCGCCTGTGTCATTTCTTCGGCCGGGGTCTGTTTGACCGCCTGTCCGGTCAGGATTTTGGCGTACGCAAAGGACGCATCCACAAAGGGCTGGCTCAGGTAATTGGCATAGTTGGTCAGCGCATTGGCTTTCAAATAGATTTTCCAGTCTTCGATGGGTACCGATACCAGCATCGCATTCAACTTGTCATAATAGGCCGGCTGCCTTACGTTGACCGAATCGACCTTAAGACCCAGGTCGCTTAGCAGCGTCGTCCACCGCAGGGTAGGTTGCTTCTGGGCCAGGTCGCTGACTGCCATTTTGTTGTAGTTGGCCTTGACGTCCCGGCGTTCGATATTGGTTTTATGCGCGGTTGCCAATTGTTTTTCCAGGTCATAGGCCACGCTTGCGTTTTTCTCCGCCGCCGTCGCCCCGGCTCCGGTCAATTCAAACAGAGTCGCGAGGTACTTTTTATACGCTTTCTGAATCGTGGCGGTTGATGAATCGGTCTTGAAATAATAATCCCGTTCCGGCAAACCAATCCCGGTTTGCGAAAACTGGGCAATGTTGATCGTACTCCGTTTGTTGTCGGGACCGATCTGTAAACCGATGATGGACCCATCCCCTACTTTTTGTTCTTCAACCACCAATTTCAGCAACGAAGCCACATCGGTCACGGCATCGATGCGGGCAAGCAGGGGCCGGATGGGTTCATACCCCCGCTTATTAATAGCCGCCATATCCATGCCCGAAGTATAAAAATCGCCTACCTTTTGTTCGATGCTTCCAGGCGTATTGCGGCGAGCGGAAACGCTATCCAAAATTTCCTGTAACCGGATGCGCTGCGGGTAGTTCATAAACGAATACGAACCTACCCCCGTCTGACTGGCCGGTATCTGGACGCTATCGTACCACATGCCATTGGCGTAGGTAAAAAAATCATCGCCCGGTTTCTTGGTGGCATCTATCCCCGTCAGCACTACGCGGTTGGTATTCTGTGCCGAAACACAACTGAAAGCTCCGGCCGAAAACAGGGCTAACACAAAAAATAAAAATTGTTTCATGGATAGTTTATAGATATGGGGAAAAGTACAGTCGATTCACTCGAATTTGTCAGGAAAGATAGAAATTATGTGGGAAAATGAGTGATGTTTTCTTTCCTGGAAGCGGTCAATCCCCAACGGTGTGAACCTGGTAGGGTACGTAGTCTCCCTTCGGAGGGAATATCTAGAATGCGCGAAAGTAGGCGGATAAACTACAGGTTTAAATTGTACCGTTTGATAATTTTTTTGTATTTATTTGATTAATAAAGCTTTAAAGTTCATCTGTTTGTGGTACTTTGAAGAGCTTCCTGGGCTACCACCCTTGCTGACTACACTTGATTGTCAGGTATTTTGTCCTCAATTTAACCGGGTTTATGTGCTCACATTGATCAAAACCCGATAAACTCCCCTTACGATGAAAAATCCGTTACCCTCTAAAACTGATGTACAGAGTGGCTTGCTGTTGCTGGGAGTACTCCTGCTGCTCATTTCACCTGCTTATGCCAACATCCGCTACGTAGACGCCACCCGCTCAAGCGACAGCGGCAACGGCCTGAGTTGGGTCACGGCCCGCAAGTACCTGCAGACTGCCCTGGACGACGCCGTTTCCGGCGACCAGATCTGGGTGGCACAGGGCACCTACAAGCCCACGACTAGTACCACCGACCGCTTGGCTTCTTTTATCATGAAGGAAGGCGTGAAAATCTACGGCGGCTTCACCAGCGGGCAAACCAGCCTGAGCCAGCGTAACTCCAACCCGGCCACCAACGGAACCGTCCTGAGCGGGGATATCAACAATGACAACGACAAAGTGGGAAATAGCTACCATGTTATTTTTAATGATCAAAATGGTTTGACCGCAGCGGCGGTATTGGATGGGTTCACGGTCACGGGCGGGAATGCTGATATATCTTCTCCGAGTGATGATGGGGGGGGATGTACAACACTTCCAGTAGCCCCACGCTCACCAACTGTTCGTTTCTGAATAATTCCGCTAACGAAATCGGGGGAGGGATATTCAACGATTTCGGTAGTAACCCTACACTTACCAACTGCTCTTTCTTGAATAATTCTGCTTATCTGGGGGGGGGCATGTGCAACTTTAACAGTAATAGCCCCACGCTGACCAACTGCTCTTTTCTGAATAATTCTGCTGATCGCGCCGGGGGGGCATATACAACTTTGACAGTAGTAGCCCCACGTTCACTAACTGCACTTTTCTGAATAATTCCGCTGACTATGGAGGGGGCATTGGCAATAAATACAGCAACCCCTTGCTTACTAACTGCTCTTTTCTGAATAATACCGCTTATACAAACGGGGGAGGGATGTTTAACGAAGGCAGTAGCCCCACACTCACCAACTGCGTATTGTTTGGCAGTGGGGGACAGAATACCATATTCAATTTCGATATAAATAGCACTTTAACGGCCAATTACACCCTTTTCGAGGCATCGGAATCCGATTATACAGGTTCCAACAACCTCACTACTACGGCCAGCCCATTCATTTCCACCAATAGTACCGAGCTAAGGTCCGGTTCACCCGCCATCGACGCGGGTAATAACGCAGCCTACAACGGCCCCGCCACCGATCTGGCGGGCAATCCCAGGACGGTTGGAGGCAGGATCGACATGGGGGCTTACGAGTTTCAGGGAACTGTCCCACAAACCCGCTACGTGAACGCCGCCCGCCCCAACGACAACGGCGACGGACTCACTTGGGCCACCGCCCGCAAGTACCTGCAAACCGCCCTGGCCGACGCCCAATCCGGCGACCAGATCTGGGTGGCGCAGGGTACCTACAAGCCCACGACCGTCATCACCGACCGCTTGGCCTCTTTTATCATGAAGGAGGGCGTGAAAATCTACGGCGGCTTCACCAGCGGTCAGATCAACCTGGCCGACCGCAATACGAATCCGGCCACCAACGGCACCGTACTTAGCGGGGAAATCGACAATGTCAACGGCCTAACCGGAAACAGTTACCACGTTGTTTTTAACGATCAAAACGGGTTGACCGCAGCGGCGGTGCTGGATGGGTTTACCATCGCGGGCGGGAATGCCGACGGAGCCTCATCTCCGAATACTTTCGGGGCAGGTATGTACAACGACGCCAGTAGCCCCACGCTGGCTAACTGCTCGTTTCTGAATAACTCCGCTGGTATTGGGGGGGCATCTACAACAATTATTGTAGCCCCACGCTCACCAACTGTTCGATTCGGAATAATTATGCTGATTTCGGGGGGGCGTGTACAACGATTCCAGTAGCCCCACGCTCACCAACTGTTCTTTTGATAGCAATGCCTCCGGAACCAATGGGGGGGCAATGCACAACGCCGATAGCAGCCCCTCACTTTCCAACTGCTCGTTTCTGAACAATGCCGCCCGTAACGGGAACGGAGGGTGCGTGTACAACACTTCCAACAGTAGCCCTTCGCTGACCAACTGCTTGTTTCTGAGCAATACCGCTAACAACGGGGGAGGAATGTACAACTTTGTCAGTAGTAATCCAATACTGACCAACTGCTCGTTTCTGAACAACTTCGTTAAAAATAGCGGGGTGAGCATGGCCAACTTTTCCAACAGTAACCCCACGCTAACCAACTGCGTACTGTTTGAAGATAGGGGGCAGAATACCATAGTTAATTCTGGAAACAGCACGCTGACGGCCACCTACAGCCTTTTCGAGGCTACGGAAACCGATTACACAGGTTCTAACAACCTCACTACGACGGTCAGCCCCTTCGACTCCTTCACCAGTGCCCAGCTGCGCTTTTGCTCGCCGGCCATCGACGAGGGCGACGACTCGGCCAATGGTACCGTCACCGATTTGGCGGGCAATCCGCGTAAGCTCAGAACCATAGACATGGGGGCTTACGAATTTCAGGGAGCATTCTCCCCGTACACGGCCACGCTTAGCGGCGGTGGTACGATTAGTCTGGGCGGCAGCGCCAATTTGATCGTGACACTCTCAGGCGGCAGTGATCCTTACGCGGTAGTTTACTCCGATGGCAGTGCTAACGCCACAGTCCCCCACTACACCAGCGGGGCCAACATCCCCATCAGCCCTACAGTCACGACGACCTACACGCTCGTGTCGGTGGAAGATCGTAACGACTGCGTGGCTAGTACGCTGTCGGGCAGCGCCACGGTCATAGTGCAGACTCCGCCAATCCGCTACGTGGACGCCAACCGCCCCGACGACATTGGCAATGGTCTGAGCTGGGCCAAGGCCCACAAGTACCTGCAAACCGCCCTGACCGCCGCCCAGTCTGGCGACCAGATCTGGGTGGCGCAGGGTACCTACAAGCCCACAACCAGTACTACCGACCGCACCAAATCTTTTATCATGAAGGAAGGTGTGAAAATTTACGGCGGCTTCAACAGTGGGCAGTTGAACATGACCGACCGCGATACAAATCCCGCCACTAACGGCACCGTTTTGAGTGGAGACATCAATAGTGATAATGCCTTGTCGGGAAATAGCTACCATGTTATTTTTAATGACCAAAACGGATTGTCCGCAGCGGCGGTGCTGGATGGGTTCACGGTCATGGGTGGGAATGCTAATGGTGTTTCTTTCCCCAATAATCGTGGAGGGGGCATTTTTAATTTTTCTAGTAACCCGACGCTGGCTAATTGCTCCTTCCAGGGTAATTCTGCCGAGGCAGGAGGGGGATTGTACGACCGGGAAAGTGCTCCTACGCTGAACTACTGTACTTTTCAGAGTAATTATGCCAATGAAGGAGGAGGAATAGCCAATTTTTTAAACAGCAGTCCTATACTGACCAACTGCTCTTTTCATGGTAATTTTGCTATTAATGCAGGAGGGATGTTCAATCGTTCCGGCAGCAGTCCTACACTAACCAACTGCTTATTTCAAAGTAATTCTGCTACTAGTAGTGGGGGGGCGTGGCCAATGTTTACAGCAGCCCCACGCTTACCAATTGTTCTTTTCAAGGTAATTCTGCTAATAGTAGTGGAGGGGGAATATTCAACCAGTCTGCAAGCCTGATACTTACCAACTGTATAGTGTTTGGAAATGGGGCACAAAACACCATTTTTAATGATAACTCTGTTGGTAGCAGCACCGTGACAGCCACTTTCACCCTTTTCGAGGCCTCGGAGACCGACTACACGGGTTCTAACAACCTCACTACGACGGTCAGCCCCTTCGTCTCCATCAGCAGTGCCCAGCTGAGTCCCTGCTCACCGGCCATCGACGCGGGTCTCAATACGGCCAACACTACTACCATCGACCTGGCAGGAAATCAGCGCCTGATCAACGGTACTATCGACATGGGGGCTTACGAATTTCAGAGCAATCAGAACACCTTTCAGAGAACCTGGATCGGCAGCTTAAACAGTAGCTGGAACGAACCCGGCAACTGGAGTCCGGCCTGCCTGCCTACCGCCGCCGATGCGGTATTTATAAATGCCTCCCCCAATGACCCAATCGTGGGGAGCGGCCTATCGGTTCACACGGGCATAATCACCCTCAATATCAGTGTCACCCTTACGGTGGATAATGGAGGAACGCTCAATGTGCATGGCAGCGGGGGGGCGCTAGGAAATATCAACATGAACAGTGGCATTCTCAACCAGGGGGGATTAATTAAGTATTTGTAAGCCAAGCAATTTTCAAACCCACGACGCCTGTGAGTTGTATAATAAAAAAATAACTGCTTGCCCCGAGCGCAAAGCAGGATTAGCGTGGGGCACGATGGCCGCCCGCTCAGGCAGTATGTACATGGCAGGAAGCACCTATACCCCGCCCAGGCAAAGAATGGGCGTCGATTCAGATCGCGTGCATCTCCGGGTGTAAGGATGCTACTTCCCGTCCGATTTGTAGATAATGGCTATCTGGGCGACTTGGGGTCTTCGTTTGACATTCCCAAAGGCGTGTTAGTCGGGTCGAAGCGAACTCTCCGTAATTCGCTTCGCACTTCGTCGGACAGATAGTTGAAGAACGTCACCCCGGCGGACCGCTCGATTTCTCCCGGTGTCGTCACAAAGTTGTTCCAGCTTTTGTTATCCACCAGATCGGCGTCGTTGGGAAAGTCTACGGCGATTACGGGCGTATTTCTGTCAATTTGCCCGACATCTCCCAGATTTGCCACCGCCACGATCACCTTATAGTTATGCGCCGGCACGCTAACGCGCCCGTTCAGCGTGGTAGCGTAGCCTTTGCTTCCTTTCCCACCCACACCGTAGGACCCCGCCACGATAAACAGGCGGTACCCTTGCCCCGCCAACGTACGGCAGTAAGCCTCGAGTTGAGCCCAGGCTTCGTGGTTAAGCGGCGGGGCCTGAGGAATCATGTTCGTCATCACGAAAGTCGAGGAATTGTCCGCGTCTGACGCCGTGCGGGAGGCCGACGGACAGAGGTGCCCCCGGTCGAAGCCGGAGTTGGTGTAGTCGTCGGGACGTACCCGGTACCAGCCCGTCGGCAGGTCGGGGTCGGGGCGGAAGTCGTCGCGGCGATCGGCCTCGCCCAGCCATTCGGCGTCCGATTCCCAACTTACCCAGTTGGCATGCCCCAGGCTGCGGTTGTAGCTCAGGGCGTACTGTTTTTTCAGAATGAGGTAATTGTCCGCGTCGGTGGTGTCCCGCCGGGCCGCCGTAGGATTCCCCAGGCTGGTATGAATACTTTCGGCCGACTGCGGAATCAATGTCCGCTTCGCGCAGCCTGCCAGCAGCAGGGCCGCCAGCAGACAGGTAAGGATGCTTTGGTTTCTCATGTACGGACAGCCATCGTTTGTATTCCCATGATGTTTTGAGCCGACTGGCCGATTAGGTACAGCCCGACCTCTATTTCTCCCACTTCAAAGTACTGTATGTGTTCCAGATTTTCTTCCAAAATTTTTCTCAGGGCTACGAACCGCGCAGTCCGCTCCTTTTCTTCGGCCTCGTACCATTCCTGATCCTCAGTAACAGGCGACCAGAAACGCTCCGGCTCTTTTTCTTTCACTGCGTCGGCGGCTTCCAAATCAAAAAGATCCACAAACTCTTGCGGGGTAATGTCCTTACTGCCATCCCAGGGCGCGGATAAAAACTGCAAGGGCTCGTCCGATTCGCTGGGATAAAGCAGATCTTCCAGTAAAGGGGCAATTTTTTCGCTGAGCGGCACGGCGGCCAGCGGTGGCGTTTCCTTCATTGATTACGTTCGATATTTTATCCGGGCGATATCTCTTTGGGGTACCTTCATAAAAGCTGTTTCAGAGTATATTCTCCTACTCGTTCTTGCTTTAGCCGAACGAACCGCTCCCATCGATTTTCAATCCATAAGTGTAGGACATGCGGTAAAGCTAAGTGCGAAGCAAGGTGGATCAAGTAAGGTCACTTGAGACTGCTAAGAGACAACGTGCGGCATTAATTTTCAGATTCTTCGCGTTTGCATCGCGACCGAGAGAAAGGCCACCAACAATTACTGAGATGAGTTCCTCACCCTCGATAAATCAAACTAATTTCGGCCAGCTCCTGCCCAATCTGATGAATCCCACCCAGTATTTTTTCGGTTTGCTTGTCCGAAGGCTTTTTATGTCCTTGCACGTACTGGGATAGCAAGGTGGGATTCATCCCAATCTTTTCGGCCAGGAATTTCGCGTTTATCACTTTATAATGTTGAAAGAACTGCTTGAAGTCTATCTCGAATTTCAAGTTATCGTGGTTCAAAGCAATGCCTTCTTCCTCAAAATAAAGCTTGGCGGCTTCCAGCGCGTTGTCCGTGAGTTCAGGTACGGTTCGCCCGGTGGTGAAAACCGGATAATCCTCGGCAAAGCCAGAAAATCCCGTATCGGTTCTCTCCACGATGATCTTAATCTTTTTTTTACTTGCTTTCATGCTCAGTTATTTATGCCTGCGTCTTTGAGGATCTTCTTCTCCAATCCTGTACCTACTTCCTGGCTCCCATGGTTTGGAAAAATCAGTATTCCCGGCTTGCTGTCGTGCTTCATTTTAACGTGTGAACCCTTCTGTGAAATAGGGTACCACCCACCCCTGGTCAAAATTCGATAGAGTTGGGAACACTTCATAGCAACAAAAATGGATTGATAAAAGTAAACAAAAATTTACTTTTTTGGAAATACCCCCCTTACACTACCCCCATCAGCACATAAATGATCAGAATCGCCGACAGCGAAAGTACTAGGGTACCCAGGCTGTGCGTCTGATTCCCTTGTTTAATGTTCATGCCCGTCAGCTGGGTCATGGCCCAGAAGAAACTGTCGTTGGCGTGGGAGATGGCGATGGCACCGGCACCGATGGACAGCACCGCAAAAACCCGCATCGCTTCGCTGTCGAGACCGAGGGTAGCCAGCAGCGGCGCGACGATGGAAGCCGTGGTGATGAGCGCCACGGTGGACGAGCCCTGCGCGGTTTTGAGCGCCAGCGCCATCAAAAACGGCAGGAAAATACCCCAGGAAGCGGCATTAAGGTTAGCACTGACGAGGTCGGCGATACCCGAGTTTTGCAGCATTTTACCAAATACCCCGCCCGCTCCGGTAATCAGGATTACGGGCGCGGCGATCAGCAACGACTCCCCTACCCAACCCGACGAGGCCAGTAATTTCGCATCGAACTTCTCGGGCAGACTGAACGACAGGAACGCCCCGATCAGCAGCGCGATGACGGGACTACCGACAAAGAGTAGAATGGTGGTGAAGACATTATCGCCGAAGGGCAAGGTAGGGTACTTGGCAATGGAAGCCAGCACGATCAAAAGCAGGGGAATGATGATGGGTAGGAAGGCCTGTCCCAGCGAAGGGCGCTTGCCATGCTGCACCTTGCTTTCTACCTCGGCAAAATGGGGTACCAGGTTGACGTGGCGGGTAAAATATTTCACGAAGAAGTAGCAGGGTACCAAAGCCAGAGCACTCACCACAATGCCCCAGAAAATCACCATCCCGAGATCGGCATCCAAAATGCCCGCCGCCGCGATCGGTCCCGGCGTGGGGGGTACCAGCGAGTGACTGGCCGAAATCCCCAGCGTGAGGGCCACCGTGGTGGCAGCGTAGGGTAGCTTGCCTTTGAACGAAAGCGATTTATTGATCGGGTTCATCATGATGAAGGCACTGTCGCCAAACACCGGAATCGACAGGATGTACCCCGTCACCATCATGGCCAGCATTACGGATTTTTCACCGATGACGGCCAGGATCTTCTGCGCGATTACGAAGGCGCCACCCGTTTTTTCCAGGAAGGTACCGATCATCACCCCCAGCAAAATCAGCAGTCCGATGCTCCCCAGCACCCCGCCAAAACCCTCCGAAATGGATTTCAGAATCAAATCGCCGGGCATTCCGGCCAGCAAACCGTAGATGATGGCCCCCACAAAGAGCGCCAGAAACGGGTGGATGTCAAACTTGATGATGGAAACGATAATAAGCGCGAGGGCCAGCAGGATGGTCAACAGAGTGAGCATAGAAGAAGGGTAAAAGTTGCGGGTCGGGTTGTTTCTAATAAGGCTTTACGGCATAACTTTTACTTGACCCTCCAACCAATATCGGATTTTAAGGCTCGTTACTATCCTGAGTGTCCAAGAAATCCTGCTTCCATGCGTCATTGCTTTACTGGTCTGTTTGTTTTGATTTGCGGTTGGGCGGCGGCCCAGGGTACCTTTACGGTCAGCGGTTTCGTGCGGGAGGCGGGGAGCCAGGAGCAGCTGCCCGGCGTCAATGTATACGTACCAGGTACCCCCTACGGTGCCGTGACCAACACCTACGGTTTTTACTCGCTCACAATGCCCGCCAGCGACACACTCCGGCTGGTCTATTCGTTTGTAGGGTACCAAAAGCAGCAGAAGAGCCTGCAATTCACCAAAAATACCGAAATCAACATACTGCTCACCAGCATTAACCAGCTCGAAGAAGTGACGGTATCGGCCCGGCGGCAGGAAGACTATGTGAGCCGCTCGGCCCAGATGAGTACCATCGAGGTACCTATCTCTCAAATCAAAAAGGTACCCGCGTTCTTCGGCGAGAAGGACGTGCTGAAAGTACTGCAACTGATGCCCGGCGTGCAGAAAGGTACCGAAGGACAAACGGGCTTGTATGTACGCGGGGGCGGTCCCGACCAGAACCTCATTATCCTGGACGATGCCGTGGTGTACAACGCCAGCCACCTGTTCGGCTTTTTCTCCATTTTCAACAGCGATGCCCTGAAAAGCGTGGAACTCACCAAAGGGGGTTTTCCGGCCCGCTACGGAGGGCGGCTTTCGTCGGTGCTGGACATGAACATGAAGGAGGGCAGCAAGGAGAAACTCCACGGCGAAGGCGGCATAGGCCTCATTTCTTCGCGGCTGACGCTCGAAGGTCCGTTGGTCAAGGGCAAGTCGTCGTTTCTGGTGTCAGGGCGGCGTACCTACATCGACGTACTGGCGGCACCGCTGATTGCTTCCCAGCAAAAAAATGAACTCAACAAGGTGAAGCCGGGCTACTATTTTTATGATCTTAACGCCAAAGTCAACTACGATCTCGGGAAAAGAGACAAGCTCTACCTGAGCGGGTACTTCGGACGGGACAAGTTTTACGCCAGCGAAAAAGGGCCCGACATCGACTCCCAGAACGGCCTCGACTGGGGAAACACGACCGCTACGCTGCGCTGGAATCACCTGTTTGGCCAGAAACTGTTTGTCAATACGTCGGCCATTGCCAGCAATTTCAATTTCGGCATCGATAGCAACAGCAAGGATAAGAACACCGATGGCAGCACCGGCGATGAGTTCAGCCTGCGGTACAATTCCCGCATCCGCGATTACGGCATCAAGACCGACTTTGATTTTTACCCGGCCCCCACCCACGCCATCAAGTTCGGCGCGCAGGCGACTTTCCACCGGTTTGTCCCCTCGGCGCTGGCCATTGCGGGCTCCTTCCTGAATGAGTCCATTGAACGTTCGGTGACGCCGATCAATACCGTCGAGACGGGTATTTACGCCGAGGATACCTGGCAACCGTTCAATGCCCTGAAAATGAACGTGGGATTTCGGCTGAGTTCTTTCAAGACCGAAACCAAAAATTATGTCCGTCCCGAGCCGCGTTTTTCGGCTGCCCTACGCCTGGCGAAGGACTTTTCATTGAAAGCCTCTTACGCCCAGATGAACCAGTACGTGCATCTGCTATCTAACACCGGGCTGGGCTTGCCCACCGACTTATGGGTACCTACCACCGATCGCGTGGCTCCCCAACAGTCACAGCAGGTAGCCTTGGGGCTGGCGAAGGATCTGGACTCGCCCGCGCTTTCCCTGACGCTGGAAGGGTACTACAAGAACATGAACAACATTCTCAATTATAAAGAAGGCGCTTCTTTCCTAAGTCTGAGCGGTGAGAATGCCAATGAGCTGAGTTGGGAGGATAACATCACCGCCGGCCGGGGCTGGTCGTATGGAACGGAATTTCTGGTGCAGAAAAAAACCGGCCGTTTCTCGGGTTGGGTAGGGTACACGCTGTCGTGGACGAAGTGGAAGTTTCCCGAACTCAACTTTGGCCAGACATTCTACCCGCGCTACGACCGCCGCCACGATATTTCAGTAGTAGGGATTTATGAGCTCAGTCCGCGCATCACGCTGTCGGGTACCTGGGTGTATGGTACGGGCAATGCGCTCACGGTACCGGTGTCGCGCTACAACGCCTACCGCGACAATGCCACCTACCTCCAGAATCAAGTGAGCTGGAACGGTACCTCGGTCAACGAGTACGGCCCCAAGAACAGTTTCCGGGCCGAGCCTTACCACCGCCTGGACTTTGCGGTGCAATTCCATAAAAAACTGAAACACCACGAGCGTACCTGGGAGTTTGGGATATATAACGCTTATAACCGACGGAATCCGTTTTTTTATGATATAGGTACAGAAGACAGTACCGACGCGCAGGGAAAACCCGTCAGTAAGTCGGTGCTCAAACGTTACTCGCTGTTTCCGTTTTTACCCTCATTCAGTTATAATTTCAAGTTTTAGATAACTGTTGGCTAATGGCTGGTGGCTTTTTAAAAACTGATTTACCCATATTACATTCTTTTGATGTACAGTAACGAACGTATCAGCATGATTTTATTCAAATGGCAAAAATGTGGGGGTACCTTTGGGTGGAATAAGCTGCTGAAAATAGTAATATTTTTGGTGGGGCTGGGTACCTTGATTTCCTGCGAAACCTTGGTCAATACGATTCCTGCCGACAAACTACCCCAAACGGAGTCGCAACTGACCCTTTTCGGCTTTATCTCACCGCAGGATACCGTGATCCGGATCAAAGTGGGGCAGACCCGCCCGGTATTCGGCGAGCCTACTTCCGGAAGTACCGATTTTTTCGTCATGGAGGGCGACACGCTCGTTTGGGTGGGTGATGCGCTGCCTACGGCCAGCGTCACGATAAGCGATGGCCAGGCCACGGCTACCCTCCCCTTCCAGGCTTCCGAGCGGTTGTACGCAATTCCGGTGAGCCAGTTCCCAATTCAGGCGGGAAAAACCTATACCCTCACCGTCACCGATGGTACCCGCACCGCCCAGGCAACCTGCACGATTCCCCTCCGGCAGGTTGCCGTCAAAAACTATTCCCTGGATACGGTCATCACGTCCAGTTTTGGAAACCGTGACTCTACACTCACCCTGAATTTTACATGGGACGATTTGCGGGGTCAGGAGGATTACTACCGGATCAGAGCCTACGAACTGTTTGAATATTCGGTGGTCCGTGTGGACACCAACGAGCTTTTTCTGGTCGAAAGCCGGCGTTCGGCCACCTCGTACTTCAACTGGACCGGTACCGATAGCCGCTCTGTGTTCCAGAGCGACGCCAACCTCGACGGGACAACGTTTTCGTCCCCGCAGGGGCGTAAGAAACTAGAAAATCCAACCATGTACAGCAATTTGGGCGGCAGTGCCGTCAAGCCCCAGCGCGGTCCCGAGAGCAAGGGAATCTTTATCCAGCTGCTCCATACCGATGTCCACTACTACCAGTACCATCGTTCGGTGCAGCGGTCGCGGGGCGACAATCCATTTATGGAGCCTTCGCTGGTCTATACCAATGTGGTAGGCGGTTTGGGGGTTTTCGCGGGCTACAACCGGAGCGTCACCACGATCAAACCCTGAAGCCCGGACGCGTGGCGTACTTTTTGTGGGGGTACCCTTGTACCAAATTCCGTAAATTATGAAAAAATGGATAGCCATCTGTCTGCTTGCCGGCGGCCTTGTTGCGTGTGGCCACAACGAATCGTCCGAGAATGTGCGCGACAACGAAACTCCGGTAACCGCCAAGGATGAGGTCGATAACCGCCAGATTCCGCCCGACACCCTGGCCGCCGACACTACCTCGATCCGCTGAAGAACGAACTACACAAAAACGGGGCGCAGAGGACTGATCCTTGCGCCCCGTTTCAGGGTGTGTACAAATGTCTGGTATTCTAAATTACTTCACGGCATCCTGCATGGCCTGAGCCTTCTGTAGGTGCATTTCCAGGACAGGTACCTTACCGGCCGCCCAGGCCTTGATGTCGGCATTCTTACCGTCTTCGGCCTCTTCCTTGAATTCGTCGATGTCTTTCTTATGGTCTTTTACCATGTGATCGGCGTATGCTTTGTCAAACTCCTGGCCGGTTTTCTTGGCCAAGTCGTCATACATTTCCTGTTTGTCTTCACTCAGGGAGGCAGGCAACGTAATGTTCTTCTGTTGAGCCAGCGCCTTTAACTCATCGTTGGCCTTCCCGTGGTCCTCCACCATCATTTTGCCAAAATCCTTCACCGCCGCAGCCGAGCCATTCTTCTGGGCCAGTTCGCCCAACTGTACTTCCATCATACCCCCATCGGCAGCCGCTACGGCAAACTCCGTGTCGTCTTCCATTTTTTCGTCAAACTTAGCCTCGTTTTGATCTTCGGCCACTTCGGTGCTATCTTCCTTTTTGGTTTCGTTACAAGCCACAGCTGTAAAAAGTGAGGCGGCAAGCAGTACATTGAATGCGATCTTTTTCATAGTTTGTTGGTGGTTTAGATTGGACTGGTATTTCACTGATCCGACCATCAAAATTTCCGTGCCAGCCCAAACGTTTATGTTCTTTTCGTAAAAAAGTCCATGTAGAATCCAATGGAAAAACAGATTGAAATCCGGATGCGCCATTGGGTGTATATTGACGATACGAAATTTTTCGGACCGGGACGCATGGAGCTTTTGCAACACATCCAGGCAACGGGCTCGATGGCCCAGGCCGCCAAAGCGATGGGGCTATCCTACAAAAAAGCCGATGTTACGACCGGTGCGGGTTGCGGGGCAAAAACCTAACCAAGTACCTGCTCATCGGGTTACGAAGTGGTATATTCCCTTCCCGAAATCGATCCCGAATTTACGAACCAGGTGGTGCTCATGGCCACGGAGAAAGACGGCCAGCCCCTGCCTACCGGTCAAGGAACATTCCGGTTCATCGCCCCACAGGACAAGAAACAGGCACGGTGGGTACGGGAGGTACATACGATCAGCGTCTATTTTGCCAAAGACTGAACATGGGTACCTTAGGTCCTCCGGAACCAGGACCTGTCCATTGCTTTTGTCAGAAATTGGGTTATTTATGTATATTTGGCCGCGGGATTTGGCTTGAGCGAATGCTCATCTTCTCCCGGCTCGATGACAACCGCTAAACCCAAGACATAACAGGCATGGAAGTACTAGGTATTGACATCGGAGGTTCAGGTATCAAAGGTGCCCCGGTCAATATAGAAACAGGCCACCTCACCACCGAACGCTACCGCCTCCCCACGCCTTCTCCCTCGAAACCCGCCCTGGTCGCGGAGGCAATCAAAGAAATCGTGGAGCATTTTGCGTGGCAGGGCCCCGTGGGTTGCGGCTTCCCAACCGTTATCGACAAGGGCATTGCCCGGGGTCATAGCAACATGGACCCCGAGTGGGTGGGGGTACATATCGAAGAACTCTTCCGGCGCGCTACCGGACTACCCTTCCGGGTTATCAACGACGCCGATGCCGCCGGCCTGGCGGAGATGCACCTTGGGGCAGGGCGCGACAAGTCGGGCCTGGTATTCGTACTGACGCTGGGGACGGGAATCGGTTCGGGGGTCTTTTACAACGGCCATCTACTGCCCAATTTCGAGCTGGGCCGTTTGCTCTACACCAATGGCAAGCCGATCGAGTATTTTGCCTCCGACGCCGCCCGTAAGCGCAAGGAGCTCAGCTACAAAAAATGGGGTAAACGGCTGGATGTGTTTCTCCACCATGTTGTGCGTTTATTCTCGCCCGATCTCATAATTCTGGGTGGAGGTGCCAGTAAGAAATACCATAAATTTCAGGATGTACTGACCATCGATGTACCCATCCTGGTGGCCGAAACCCGGAACGAGGCCGGCATTATCGGGGCGGCAATGGCAGGGTACTCGCTCAGTTCGGAGTTCAGGACTCCTACTTCCTAAAGGTAGAAGTGAAGTATTCTGAGCCCGTAACGTTTTAAAATATAATCAGATACAGAAACAGGAGGACCAGCAGGACGGCAACCAGCTGAATCCAGCGGCTCTGCCGGGGGAATTCATAGCCACAGATCGGACAGGTTTCACTCCGGGCGTCGATATCCATGGCGCAGGAGGGGCATTCCATTGTTTTCATCTTTTTTTTCGTTGATGGTATAACTCAGTTTATTACGGGATCATTCGTCAGGCGCCGGTGATTTCTACCTCTACGCGCATGGCAAAACCATACACCTCGTACTTCATCCGATTGCTGAATACCCTGTCGCGGCTTTCCTGGAAGAACACGTTCCGCATTTCTTCGGCTCTTAATTTTATATTATTCAGGGTGGTAGGGTACCGAAAAAAAGTGATCCTGCAAAACCTCAGCAACAGTTTTCCTGCCAAAACGGAACCTGAGATTCAAAGCACGGCCCACCGCTTCTACCGACATTTCACGGACCTGATCCTCGAAACCATCAAATGCCGTAGCTGTCCCCCTGAGGATATTCTGGAACGGATTCAGGGCGATATCAGCCTGGTAGACCGCCTGTTCGCCGAGAATAAGAATATTCTGTTTCTGATGGGCCACCGGGGCAATTGGGAAATGGCTAACCTGTATGCCTCCCTTCGCTTCGACCACCAATGTCTGGTCGTGTACCGGCCGTTGAAGGATTCAATCTTTGACCAGTGGTTTTTGCGCCTCCGCACCCGCTTTGGTTCCCGGCTTGTGCCGATGGACGACATAGCCGCCGAACTCAGGCAACCCCGCGACCGCCCCTATGTGGTAGTGCTGGCCAATGACCAATCCCCGCAGCCCGATTCGGCCTACTGGACACCTTTTCTGCACCAGGACACGTGCTTTTTTCGAGGCGCCGAGATCCTGGCCCGACGGAACGACCTGACGGTACTTTACGCCGATTTCAGCCGGGATACCGCGCGGCGCGGGTACTATCACGTAGAGATTTCGCTGGTGACCGATGCCTGCAAATCGCTGGGCAAAAATGAAATTCTGGAAAAGCAAATCCGCATGCTCGAGGCTGACATTAACGCTCAGCCCTTTAACTGGCTGTGGAGCCACCGCCGCTGGAAGCATCGCCGGCCCGGGCTGCGTCCCATTTCCTAGCGATCCGCACCGTCAGCGTTTGAATAGTGGCCGGGAGGTCGTAAATTACCGCCGTTTGCCCTATCAACGCCTTTACGATTGGAATCCCTTACCACGAAGCCTGAAAAGAATACCGTCAGCCTGGTACTTTTTTTCCTGCATAATTTTTTCATCAGCATTGGCACCATTCTGGTGTATGTGTGCGCTACGGTGCTCCTGCTGCAAAACAATCCCGACCTCTCGCTGCCCCTGGCCTATTTTCTGGCGGCGGGCGGCTGCATGCTGGCCGGGAAAGTGTACGAGCACTACGAGCATCACCTGGCTCTGAAAAAACTCATCCAGAACCTGATGCTGGTGATCGTAGGCCTGGTGATCTTGCTGTCGGCCGGTCTGCACGTGCTGCCTCCTTTGGTAATAGCGGTAGCACTCATGGTAGGGTACCGGACGATCTATTTGCTGACAAGTCTGGAGTTCTGGGGCCTGTCGGCTCTGGTATTCGACGTGCGGCAGAGCCGCCGTATCTTTGGCATTATCGGTTCCGGCGATTTGCCTGCCAAAGCCATCGGGGCCTTGCTGGCCGTGCTTATCCACTCGTCCTACTCCCTCTACATTCTGCTGTGGGTGGCATCTGGGGCCTTTTTGCTGGCCTACCTCATGCAGTCGCTGACATTCCGCTACACGAATGTACCCGACCACCACGCCGTCAAACGCCGGATTTCCACTACAACCCATCCGGCCCTGATCGATCGGTTGTTCGGGGGTAGCTGGCTGGTGTTCTACCTGTGCATGGGGTTGGTGTTTGTATCGGCGGCGGCCATTTTCATCGAATACAGTTTCTTTTTCAACGTCAAGCACAAGTACCACGACCAAGACGATGTGATGCAGTACATCGGCTACCTGCTCAGCCTGGCGTTCGGAGCGGCCACCCTGATCAAGCTGCTGCTGTCAAGCCGCGTCATCGACCGTTTTGGTTTACGTAATGTTCTGATTTTCCTGCCCCTTACCACGATCGTGGCTTCACTGGGGCTGTACTTCGCTTCGTTTCTTACCACCGAGGAAGTGGTGCTGCTCAATATGTTCAGCGGGTTGTACATTTTTTTCGAAATTACGCGCAAAACCACCTACGATCCGGTTTTTCTGGTCATGTTTCAGCCCCTTTTCCTGCACCAGCGCCTGAAGGCCCACACCCTGGCCAAGGGTTTCTACGAACCGCTGGGCATGGCGATTACGGGGCTTATTACCCTAGTTGCTTACTTCAGCCACCTGCATCCGGCGGCGGGTGCGTTCCTGTTCATTGCGGGGTTTGCCATAATAGCCCTCTATTTTTTAATAAAAGCATACGGGCACTACCTGCTGGCGTTGAAAAACGCCCTCAGCAAACGTTTTCTGAGCGAAAATGATCTGGTATTCCAGCACAATGCCGAGTCGGTAATCCTGAAAAGCCTCGGCAGCCAAACCCCCAGCGATGTACTGTTTGCGCTGAACTGGCTGGCCACCCACCAGCCCGACTCCCTGGGCGAGCACTACGACGCATTGCTGCACCATCCTTCCGACGCGGTCCGCCAACAGACCCTGCAAATCCTGGCGCGACTGGGTACCCCCTACGATCCGACGGAACTCTACGCACTGGCACAACGCGAAGAGGCTGCCGCCAACCGGCCGCTGTACGGGCTCATTGCCAGCCGCCAGGGTACCCTTCCCGAAAACCTGGTGCATGATTTTATCGATTCGGACGACCTCAGTCTGGTCCAGGGAATCGTTATCGGCGGCTGGCACAACGAACACCTGGCCGCCCGGGCCCGGGCGGCCTTGCGTGCACTGACCGAATCGAACGATCTTCAAAGTCAGCAAACGGCCCTCGCCATTATCGAAGCCGTGGCTGATCCGAGCTACCAGCCCTTTGTGCTCCGGTGCTTGCAAAGCGGCTCGGCCGTCCTGGTCGAGAAGGCCATTTCGGTTGCAGCGGTCATTCCCTCACCACAACTCGCGGAGCAACTTTACAGTCTCACCGCTGACCGTGCCTTCGACAAGCAGGCGGTGCTGGCCCTCCTCAAATCGGGGGTACCTGGGCTAGCCTGGATTCGTAAAATCAATGAAAGCGGCCAGCCCCACCTGATTCATTTTGTGGCGCAGGGCTGTGAGCGCTACCGTACTTCCCAAACCCGGCAAATCCTGCTGGAGTTGCTGGACAGTGAACGCCTTCGTACCCGCACCGCCGCCCTGCGCGCGCTGACGCGACTGGATACCCCCGCGACTTCCGCGGCTGACATGGGGGGGTACCTTCAGCAGGAATTCGACCATATTTACCAAATGCTGGGCGGAATGAACGAGGCATGGGGAGCGGCCTTTGAAAGCAGCCTCACGTTTGAAATCAACGAAAGCATCCGACGGATTTTTTACCTGATGATGCTTCAGTACGACAGTAGAATGGTCGAGAACGCCATGCTCAACGTAGAACATACCTCCAAGGAAAAGCGCGCCAATGCCATCGAAATCCTGGATAATATCATTCCCCGCAACGAGTACCTGGCCCTGCACGCCCTGTTGGAAGAAAATACTCCGGAACAAAAACGGACTGTGTTGACCAAAACCGTCTGCCGTCAGGTCGCCCCCCGGCCCCTGCTCAGCTATCTGCTGGAGGGTGGCGTAACCAAGTTCAGTGAATGGACCCTTGTACAAGCCATCCGCGCTACCCCTGAAAAGCAGAGTGCGCTCCTGGTACCTTACGCCGATCACCCCGATGCATTGCTCCGCAAGACTTTTGAAGAGAAAGCCGTTGAAATCGACTTACCTTACCCAAAAAATACGACCATGCATACACATCCTACCACCGGTGTGGTTTCTCCCCTGGAAAAAGTGATGGTGCTGAAACGCAGTCAGCTTTTTGAAAATACCCCCGAAAATGTTCTGGCGGCCATCGTCCCTATTATCGTCGAGCAATCGTGTGAGTTGGGGGAAGTGCTGTTTGAGAAAGGTGAGCTGGGTACCTGCATGTATGTGATCTACTCGGGTACGGTGGAAATCTTCGATGGCAAAACCAAACTGGCCCAGTTTGGTGCCAACGATATTTTTGGCGAACTGGCATTGCTCGACGCCGAAACCCGCTCCGCTTCGGCTGTCATCGCCGAAGATACCCTCCTTTTCCGTATCGACCAGGACGATTTTTATGATTTGATGGAAGAGCGTAGCGAACTACTGAAAAGCGTCCTCAGCATTCTGTGCAAACGCATCCGCCGCCAGAACGATCGCCTGCGCCAGGCCGAACGGCTTTCGGCCTAGGGGTACCTGCGAAGTGGCTGATTGAACGACACATACTTATCACTACCCCTTAATTCACTTAGATACCTCACCAGAAACGGGTATCTGGCCCCTACTCCCTTGCCCTACCGGTTTATGGGTACGCCCGACTTAAATGCAGAATTGTGGAAGGTCAGGAAGCAAGGTTTGCAAGGAAAATAATTGCTTGACAGTCAATCCGATATGTAGTATTTCTTTAAAAACCATCTACCCGTTCGTCCGGAGTGGCATTAAACTTTTATCGAGTTATGAGTTCCAAACAAAGAATCAACTCGATTGAATTTTCATTTTAGTAGAAACGAATCTGACTGAAATCATGAAAAAAATAGCAAGCCTATATATCGTAATTCTGGGCCTGATGGCATCACAGCTGGCCCAGGCCCAAATTAACCCCAACCTAGTGCAGGCCGGAATCGACGCCCTGATGTCGGCTACCATTACCAATGCCCAGATCGCCGAAATTTCGAAAGAAGCGGTGAAAGAAATGGACGCCAAGAATCCCGTAGCCCCGGCGAGCGACGCTTACACCAAACGGCTGAACCGCATCGTGAGCCGCTACCGTACGATAAGCGGCATCCCCCTGAATTATAAAGTATACAAGGTACCCGATGTGAATGCCTTCGCCACCGCCGACGGCAGTGTCCGGGTGTTCCAGGGTCTAATGGATATTATGAACGACAAGGAGATTCTGGCTATCATCGGCCACGAAATCGGGCATGTGGTCAATCATGACTCACACGATGCGGCCAAGAGCGCACTGCGCCGCTCGGCCCTGCGCAATGCCGTAGCCGCCAACGACGGTGTATTGGGGAAGCTATCCCGTTCCGAACTGGGCGGTCTGGCCGATTACATGGCCAGCGCGTCGTTCAGCCGGCAGCAGGAAACCGACGCCGACGATTTCAGCTACGCCTTCCTGAAGCGGAACGGCCAAAGTGTATTGGCGCTGGCGACGTCATTTGAAAAACTAGACAAAGCCGGTGGTGGCAAGGTACCCCAGTTTCTGTCTACCCACCCCGACAGCAAAGCCCGGGCCGCCCGGGTACGGGCCCGCGCCAAACAGGAGGGTGTACGGTAACCTACTTAATTGAACAAAATATTAAAAACAGGGAAGACGGCTGATTTGGGCCGTCTTTCCTGGCTAATGGCTAATTGGTACTGGGAGCTACCACCGCGCCGGGCGTCTTTTCCACCCAAACTCGGATAATTACCCCGTTTTTTTTCGGTGGAGTTATTATATAATCGATGCTGACGGGCCAGTTGTTACGGAAAGCATCGCGTAACAGATCGAGCATTCCTTCCCGGGTCACGCGCTGGTTGTCGTCCCGTAGCTGGAAACCAAAGGCCATCCCGGGTTTCGTATCCAGCTGAATTACCGTCTCCACGTCAATTTGATCGGTGGGCGGGCCGTATTTTGTTCCCACATCGTGGGTTCTGAGCAGGGTAATCCTACCCCGAGCGTTGAGTAGGTCGAGAGGCCTGGCGCTCATGCACATTGCAGCCAGTACGACGATGGAAAGTAAGCTTGAAACACGCATAATAATCTGATTTACATGATGGTTTTAAAAAACATTTTGCCGTGGACTGAAACAAAACCGTAATATCTACCCGTCATTTCAACATGACCCGGATGATCCTACCCGAATGAAGACCATTCCTGACGTAATCGATACTGACTGGCAGGTTGGCTTCAAAAGCCGTCCGCAGCAACCGGACCGAGGAGACATGGCTGGCTTCCGCGGGACCGGGCCGGAGTTGCACGCCGAAATACTGGCCCGGTCGGCTATCCAGCTGCACCACGGCCTCGGCATCCAGTACATCGTTGGGAGGACCGAACTTGGTACCTGCATCGTGGACCCGCAGGAAGTTAATTTTGCCATTGGCCGCCAGCACACTACCCAGCGGATACCCCGTGTAGACCCGGAAAATGCTTCGGCCAAAGGTACCCGCCGTCATCACGCCCGTGACCGGGTGTACTTCCAAATCCCGGACATCGGCCAGGGGCAGCCCATCCATGTAGGACGACCACGCCCAACTTTGCCCGCGGTCCAGCGACTGCCCTCGGTACACCCCCCGGTTGGTGCCGACATACACCGTGTAGGGGTTCATCCGGTCCACGGCGAGGCATTGAACCGTGAGCCCAGTGGGCAGATTCCCCGTAATATCAAGGGCCGTATACGCGGTTCCGGCAGGATTCCGCTGCAACCGGTACACCCGGCCGACGGAGCCGCCCGCGCAACCCAGAAAAACAGTACCTGCCTGCTCGGGATCTATTTCAATGTCGTTTATACCGGCCGACATAGGATGGGCGAATAGAGATTGAAAATTGGTGCCCCCAATTCCCCCAAATAATCCCCCTCGTGAGGTACCGGCCAGATACAGGTCGGTGGTGGGTTCCACGGCCGAACAGGTCACCGAACCTGCCGTCGGCGTAAATATCGTTTGCCAGGTACCCGCTGGGTCGGTAATCCGCCAGAGGCCTGTACAGGCCGCCAACAGGATATTCATTTTCCGGGGATGCAGATGGTAGCGGATGTTAAAACAGGTAGCTCCGTCCGGCAACCCCGTAGACATGTTACTCCAGTTATTGCCGCCGTTAGTCGACCGTTGGATGCTTGATGCGTACTGATTCATCGAATACAGGATATTGGCATCGGTGTCGTCGATGTCGACCGTGGCCCCGTCGCCGCCGTTTTTAGCTTTCCACTCGAGGGTACCCTCGGTCTTGATGGTTCCGTTGTCCTGGGTACCTCCCATGAGTACATCAGACCGGGTGAAAGCGTCGGCGACATCATAAAATTCCACGTTGGCAATGCCTTTGCCGATCTGTTCCCAGGTACCTTTATTTCCATTTTGGGTAGAACGATAGATTCCGCCATCGTTGAGCGTAAAAACGGTACCCCCTGCCCCCGGCAACACCGCAAAGCCGTGGTGATCGGCGTGGGCACTGCCCAGGGGCGTGTTGTAATCGCTCACTTTCTGAAAGGAGGTACCCTGATCGGTAGAGCGCCAGAAGGCGGTACCGCCCAGATACAGGCTGTTTTCATCCAAAGGATTGGCCCAAAGTCCACTCCACAATTCCTGAAAATTACTCGTAGTACCCCACGCCTTTTCCCAGGTCGACTCCTGCGCGCTTCCGATGGAACAACTCAGGTTTGTGGTACGGTAAAGCTGAAAATCGGTGGCTGTCCTGAAACTGGCGTACATTTTGGAACCGGATAATGCGATACTGATCCGCCGCGTACCCTCCGCCGACGGCAGGGTACCCCCAGGACACCCCGTTAGCTTCCGCCAGTTGGCCCCCCGATCATACGACACATAGATACCCGCCACGGCGGCATTATTCGGGTTCGATACCGCGCAGTATAGTCTGTCCCGGGCCCGGTCGATTTCCAGTCCGGTGGCGCCTGCCCCGGAAATCATCAACGTCCAGGTCACGCCGCCATCGGTAGAACGGTAGATCCCATCCTCCGAATTGAGCAGCATAATATTGGCATCCCGGGGGTGAATCAGGAGTTTACCACCATGTACCAGGGCATTCAGGTCCTGCGTGTTGATCTGAATCCAGCTCAGGCCCGCATCATCCGACCGAAAAACGCCCTGGTGCGCCGTGACCCAAAACACCTGATTGGCATTTTGGGACGGAGTTGCCAGGGCCGCCACGCTGACCGAAATCTGATCGGTCAACGGAAACCAGCTGGTACCTCCATCGAGGGTCTTCCACACCCCGCAACTCTGCCCACCAACGTACATCACCTGGGTTGAGCCCAGTTGAAAAGCGATAGCCGAAAGCCTGCCGGTGGCCGTAGCCCAGGGGTACCCAATGTTATTGACGCCCGTAATCACGTCAGGACCCACCGAAATCCAGCGACCAACGGGCGGGTCTGGATTTTCATAAAAAGTCTGGACCGCATTATTGGCCTCATCCGATTCGGCCACCGCATTATCGGCATCCGCTTTGATGGAAATCGTGAAGTGGTCAGGGGCATTTTGAACCGGACAGGATACATAAGCCGACTGGCCCGCCCCCAGGCTCTGGGTGAGAATACTGTACGTTTTTTTGAATCCGGCTTCTGAACTCAGGTCGACCTGGGTACGGACAGGCTTTTTTTCATCACTCGACGAATGATTGGTAACCCGGAAACTGATCGTGACCAGGCGTTTTTTGTCCTGCTGAAACCGGTGCCCTTGCACCGAAACGCCTTCGACCGTAAGATCAAGGGCCGCTGGCAGAGCCGGAGCGGTTTTGTTTACCACCTGCATGCCGCTGGCTGTGCTGGTCACCAACAGTTCGGTTTGATTATCGCTTCGGTCCGATTCGTGCAATTTTTCATCCGGATCGGCCTGCACACGAATCAGATGTTCGCCCGGAGCCGGATTCGGCCATTCGTACGTAACCCGTTCCGAAGCATGCGCGCCCAGGTTCAGTTCCTGTCGGTTGATGAGTTTCCCGTCGGCTGTTATGAATAAATCAAAGGTACCCGTGGGAGCGTCGGCCGAATTAGCCACCGATACCCTGATTTGTCTGCTGGACGGAGATTGGCCCGTGACCGTCAGCTGGCTCACCCGAATGGCCGGCAGTTCGTGATAGGGTAGCTCTTCCTTGTTCTGGGCGAAGCCAGATTCCCGGCCTACAAGCAGCAGGATGACGGCCAGTACGGTGGTGACTATTTTTTCCATAACGTTCCACTGATCAACAAATCTATACCTTAAGTACCCGAAGGAATTTCTTACGGAAATTATTGAAAAATAGACGGTTTGGTACCCGGAACTCGGAGATTTTAGTAAACGGTATGCCTTCCCCAAGTGGTAGGTACCTTGGGCGCACTTTGACTGGTTTGCAAATTTCTATGTACCTTTCAAAAACAAACCATTCCCCTACTCTATCCGATTTCCTATGCAGTCCTTTACCCGACTTCTACCCTTTCTGTTTCTAATCATTCTCAGCGCTTGTGGTACTAAAGACAACACCACCGCCACCGACGAAGAAGGTCTTTCCACGTTCAGCGCCGACAGCCTCAAGCAAGACGTAGCCGTGCTGGCCTCCGACGACTATATGGGCCGCATGCCCTTCACCGAAGGCGAAACCAAGACCATCGCCTACCTGCAACAGCAGTTCAAGTCTCTGGGCCTGGAACCCGGAAACGGTGACAGCTACCTGCAGGAGGTACCTATGGTCAATATCGAAGCCACGGCCGCCCCTACCATGCAGGTGCAGTCGCCCCAGGGTACCTCGACCCTGAAAGCCTTCGACGACTACGTGATCTGGACCGATCGCACCGAACCTAGTATCAGCCTCGACCAATCGGAACTCGTTTTTGCCGGGTACGGTGTGGTGGCGCCCGAATATGACTGGAACGACTACGCCGGACTCGACGTGAAAGGCAAGGTCGTGCTGGTGATGGTCAACGATCCCGGCTTTTGGGCGGGCGACACGACTTTGTTCAAAGGCAAGGAAATGACCTACTACGGCCGCTGGACCTACAAATTTGAGGAAGCCGCCCGGCAGGGGGCGAAGGGCTGCCTCATCATCCACCGTACCGACGCCGCAGGGTACCCTTTCGGGGTGCAGCAGAATAATTTCAATACGTCACGGTTGCAATTGGACAACCGGGGCAAGGACATCCCAAACTGTGACGTAATCGGCTGGGTACCCGAAAATGTGGCGATGAATCTGTTGAAATCAGCCGGTTACGGAGCCGATTTGCTGGCGAAAGCGGAAAAGAAAGACTTCAAAGCCGTGCCGTTGGGGATCAAATTGAGTACCACCATGCAAGTGAAAACCACTTATGACAAAACCCACAACGTCATTGGCAAAATCGTGGGCACTCAGCGCCCCGACGAGGTCATCATCTACACGGCTCACTGGGATCACCTGGGCATCGGTACCCCCGACGCCACGGGCGATTCGATCTACAATGGTGCGCTGGACAATGCCACCGGCACCGCCGGACTGCTGGAACTGGCCCGGGTATTCAAAAGCCTGAAAACCCAGCCTGAACGTACCGTGGTGTTCCTGGCCGTAACCGCCGAAGAGCAGGGCCTGTGGGGGTCGGCCTACTACGCCCAGAACCCGATTTATCCGGTCGCCAAAACCGTGGCCAATATCAATATGGACGGTCTGAATCGTTTTGAACCTACTAAAGATATGGTACTGGTGGGCGAAGGGCAGTCGGAACTGGAAGAATACGTGAAGGAAATCATTGAAAAGGACGGCGGCTATATTTCCGTCGAAACACATCCCGAAGCGGGTTACTACTACCGTTCCGATCATTTCAATTTTGCCAAGGTAGGTATCCCCGCCCTCTACCTCGAATCGGGCGTGGATGTGGTAGGAAAAGGCAAGGCTTACGGACAGAAATTGCAGGATGAATACACCGAAAAAAGCTACCACCAGCCTTCCGACGAGTACGACCCGGCTACCTGGACCATGGAGGGGGCTATCAGCGAATTGAAACTGCTTTTCCGGGTAGGTAAGCGGCTGGCTTTTGAAGAGAAATGGCCCGCCTGGAAAGAAGGTTCGGAGTTCAAGGCCATCCGGGAGAAGCAGAAATAAAACGGCCTTCCGTTCATCCTTTTATTTTACCGCTCGCCCTAAATTCTGTCACACAGCCTTTGCAGACTTTCTCTTTTAGACTTTAAGATAAGAAAATCATTTTTTAATCCTAAAATCTTCAAGAGCCATGAAAATTTTCAAAACTGTGCTGATGATCGCCCTCTGCGGCGGGTTGATGACCGAAGCTTCCTTTGCGGGAGATCCAATCCCGGGCGACCAAACCGAGGGAAACCAGGCGGCCCAAAAGATACCTTTCCAAGTGGGGATGTACCGGATTCAGAAAAGCCTGACGATGAACGTGCTGGTGGAAAAAAAACTGGGCGATCGGGTGGAAGTGCAGTTGGTTGATGAGAAAGGGCATGTACTGTTTGAAGATGTCATGGGAAAAAGGGAGCAGAAGTCCGGTTTCAAGCTCAATTTTTCGGAAATTCAGGATGGCAAATACTCGGTGGTCGTCACCAACGGTGCCCAGGTAATTACCAAAGAAATAAATCTATCCACGCTGAACCTCTACGAAATGCCGGCCCGTACCCTGGTGGCGGGAAATTAGTGGGGTTGAAGCGGGGAAACCGATAGGGTACTCAAAAGGCCCGGGCTGGGTAGAATCGTGATTCTACTCAGCCCGGGCCTTTTATTTCTTTTTCAAGATTCCGTTGAAATCATGTAAGTTTGGAAGTTTATCAGCGTTTTAGTGTTCAATCGAATTGATTGACGCGCTTTCACTCCAAACCTATCGTATTCATGGCTTTTCCCAATCCGATTTCCCGCAAAGAATTCCTGAAAACCGGTGCCCTGGCACTGACCTTGCCGCTGCTTTCGCGGAATATTTCCTTTGCCAAGCCCCCCAAAGACATTGGCCTGCAACTGTACACGCTGCGGGCACTCA
Organism: Salmonirosea aquatica; assembly: GCF_009296315.1. Lineage (NCBI taxonomy): Bacteria > Pseudomonadati > Bacteroidota > Cytophagia > Cytophagales > Spirosomataceae > Salmonirosea > Salmonirosea aquatica. The sequence continues at coordinate 5,404,290 of NZ_WHLY01000002.1, read as the reverse complement.
TGGCCAAAGAACCCAAGGAAACCCTGAAAAAAGTGGCCGACATTGGCTATACCGAACTGGAAACTTTCGGCTATGCCGACGGGAAATACTTCGGTATGGCGCCCAAAGAATTCAAGACCTACCTCAGCAGTCTCGGCATGAATACCCCCAGCGGTCACTATATGCCCGATCAATTGAAAAATGGCTGGAGCCAGATTGTGGACGATGCCGCCGAAGCCGGACAGAAGTACATGGTATGTGCCTTCATCATGCCCAATGAGCGTACCCTGGACAACTACAAAAAATTTGTCGATCTTTTCAACCAATCGGGCGAAACGTGCAAGAAGGCCGGGATTCAGTTTGCCTACCACAACCATGATTTTGAATTTCAGACCGTAGACGGACAGATTCCTTACGACATGATTCTGAAAGGTACCGATCCCAAGCTGGTAAAAATGGAACTGGACCTGTACTGGGCCTCCTTCGCCAAGCAGGACCCCGTGGCGCTGTTTAAGCAGAATCCCGGCCGCTTCCCGCTGGTGCACATGAAAGACATGGCCAAAACCGAAAAACGCGAATTTGCCGAGGTAGGGATGGGTTCCATCGACTTCCAGCGCATTCTGGATGCGGGCAAAACCGCCGGCCTGAAGCACCTCTTCGTGGAGCAGGATGTCACCAAGCAGCCCCCGCTGGAAGCGATTGCGATTAGCTACGCCAATATGAAGAAGCTGAATGTTTGATTGAAGTTGAGGTAGGGTACCTGCCCTGTATCAGGCTCCCTGATTTGATTTCGCTTTCGTGATCTTCGCCCTATCCTGCCTGTTTTCTTTGGATTCATAGGGCGAAGATCACGTTAAATAACCTACATCTTCCGACGTCTTACTTTGTTTTTATTAATTGTAATAAACTCGTTTGACTTTTCAATTTCAAGAGATTTCAGGGTTGTCAGGAGAAAAGCCAGGATCGCATCATAATCCTCTTTATCATAACGAAGGAATATAATAGTCGTTGCAGTCAGCTGATGAGCGAAAATCCATTCTCCGAAGTCCTTATCTTCCGTAATAATTATCTGATTGTTTTTCCGGGCTAAGGCGATAATATCTTTATCGGCCATACCCGCATTCAATTCTTTAATCCATATTACTTCGTAGCTATCGCCCCGAAGTGCCTTCACTAAATTACCATTTAAGCCTTCGTCCGCCAAAATCATAGTCAGACGCTTTGCAAGGTATCTTCACTTTCCAGCACGGAGGCAGCATACCCTATGGAAGCCAAAATATCATCTTTGGTAATGTGGGGATACATCTGGAGTATCTCGTCGAACGTATAGCCACCCGTAATTTTTCGCAGAATTAATTCTACCGTAATGCGAGTACCCTTAATCACGGGCTTACCAAGCATCACATCCGGATTTGCCGTTATTCTATCTATGTAGTTCATATTTCTTGTTTTTGCGCTCAGATTATAAATATACAAATATCCGAGCCAATTCTTTTCTATTCCACAAAATGGACAGGAATGCTTATAAATAATTGTTACGATTAAATCCGGTTGATTGGCATTGCAAAGGGAAACGGGCTATTTTCAGAAAACTCCCGGTCAAGATAACTGATAAGCTGATTCTCACTTCCCCAATTTCCGCTCCACCCGCGTATAATCCACGTACTGATATGGCCCCAGTACCGAGCGTTGCAGCGTGAGGGTGTAGGTACCCCAGGGGTAGGTTACCTCCGTTTTACGGGTTTCCTGCACGAGTTTTCCGGCGGATGGGGTTTTCTTTTTTAGAAACTCCCCCATCACCCGGCCCTCCATGGTAGCCGGTACGGGTAGGTCGTAGATACTCAAAATTGTGGGGGCCAGGTCCACGTTGGAGGTAGGTAGGGTACCTGCCACCGACGCTTTGAAATCGGGGCCACGCGCCAGCAGGGCGATGTTGATTTCGTAGGGGCTCGATCCGCCGTGCCCGGCCACACCGCCCGAAAAGTCGGTGCCCGCGTAGCCCTGGGCATTTTTATCGTCGTTCCAGTTGGGGGCGACCAGAATATCTCCCACGCGGGTCGGGTGGTTGTAATGAATGGTCGCGAAGGAAAGGGTACCATCCACCCAGCCCTGAATCGCGTCATCCGGTCGGGCCTGGGTGAAAATCGCGCCCATCCATTCTTCCTTTTGCAGCGCGGCGACGATTTTCTTTATGGCTTCGGGTTCGTGATCTTTTACGTAAATAGCGCCTTCGGCCACCACCACATCGTCCGATTCCTTGTCTTTTTTCAACCTCTGCGCAATCAGAAAATCCGTGAGATTTTGCTTGCCGACATGCGTCACAAATCCATGATCGGCGGAAATGAGAATATTGATTGAATCAGACAATTCCCTGGCTTTCAGAGCCTCCAAAATCCTTCCAAACTGCGCATCCACGAAATGAATGGCCCGCACGGCTTCCGGCGAACCGATGCCGTGGCTGTGTGCGGCTCCGTCGGGATCGGAGTACCAGATTGCGCTCACCAGCGGTCCCTGCGCGTCGAGGCCGTATTTGAGGTAGGCATCAGTAATCCAGGCGTGGCGGTTTTCGTCCTCCTCTCCGGCGGTTGCAACAGCCCCGAGGTCGGCCAGTACCTGCGGTTTGAAGGATTCGGGCAGGATCAGGTCCGGGTTGATAATCGCCCCGCCGCTGACGGTATAATTTTGCAAATAGGCCTGTCCGGTGGTACCCGAACTGAACACCATCATGCGCTCACCCGCCGATTGAAGCACTTCGCCCAATGAAACGGCGGTCAGCAGCGGACCGTCGATGGCCCCGGCAATTTTGGTCAGGTCGCCGTAGGTAGTACCCACGCTTTTGGTTTTATTGACCTGAGGAAAATACACCGAATTGCCCAGAATCCCGTGGGTACCCGGATACGAGCCCGTAGCGTAGGAAGCCGAATTGACCCGCGTCACGGTAGGGAAAACGCTGTGGTGCCGCTGGCCCACGCTGGCCTTTTGCTTAAAGGCAAAGAGATTGGGCATCAATTCGGAAGTGATATAATCGGGCCGCAGTCCGTCAAAAAAAACGAGCAGGGTTTTATGCCGGGTCGGGGTAGTCTGTCCGTAACCCGACAGGGACAAGAATCCGCCCAACAGGAGACTCAGACAAAAGGTAGGAAGTAGTTTTTTCATACAGACGTTTTGGGTTGGTCATTCCAGTTCGGTGCGAATTACGGTACGTTTGGCGCGGTTGATACCCCAGAGTACCCGCTTGTTTTTTACGGCACGGTCCATGGCAATGCCCTGCCCGGCGATGGGTAGAGGGATGGTTTTTATATAGTCCAGGGTATAGCCAGATCTAGGTAGTTGGAGCACATAGACCTCCGGATGATCGTGTCCAGTAATATAGAGCAGACCATCCTGCCCCCAGGTACCCCCCGAATTGCTCATGGGCGCAAAGCGGTCGAGGAGGTTTTTGGGGTACACCCAGGCTTCGAGCTGCCGCCAGTCCCGGCCGTATTTGACCAGGCTAGTCCAGCGGCCATCCCGCCCCGCGCTGGCATTACGACCGCTATACTCGGCAAAACCCACATACCAGTACCCGTCTTTCTGATCCAGCCAGGTAAGGGAACCGTGCTGGGCGATCCCGAAGCTATGGGTACTTGTGTGTTGCAGAGTACGGGTATCAAATATTTCAACTGAGCTGGTCATGGGCTGATCGGGGTAGTTGGAGTTGGCGCAGTAGAGTTTGCCCTTGATCACCACCCCGCTGTTCAGGTGCACGATGCCCTGCGAGGTACCATCCCAGGAAGCCACCAATTCCCCGGAATTTTTCAGGTACTTGCGGATGGTGCTGTTGTTGATTACATAGAAGTGCGTCGCATCCACCGCCACGGCCTGTTTGGCTTCTTCGACCTGAAATTCCCGGCTCCCGGACTGAGCATGGGCGTTAAATAAAAAGAACGGAGACAGCAGAAGAAAGTAAAGCTTTCGAATCATACCAATTTGAAAGAGCGAAGGATTTAAATTCTAAAAGTACTAAACGAATCGCGATTCGATTTTACGGTATAGTTAAATTCTGCTGATCTACTGAATTCTACCAATTCGCACTAAAATAGGAAAGTGTACGTCTTGAACGGATTGGCTACCCCAGGCTACCGCCAGCTCGGGTCGAAGCTCGTCCAGGGGATCATATCCGTGGGCCGCGATGAAATGCCTGACCGCCGACCAGGTAGACAGGTACCCCAGCAGATGATCCAGCGACCAGACGAGGGTATTGGAAAAAGCGGGTACCTTGAGCTCCGGAAAAGGGAACGGAATGGACTGGTAGTTTTCATCGATGTAGCGTCTTTCCTTATCCCAAAAGCTACCCACGATGTGGTGATAAAAATGATCGATTACGGCATCGACGTTTTTCGAAATTTTTAACAACCCGTACCCCAGCACGACCAGCAGGGCACCGGGCTTGGCCGTGCGGCGGACTTCCTGGTAAAAAGGCTCAAAATCGAACCAGTGAATCGCCTGGGCTACCGTGATGAGGTCAAAAAAATCATCCGGAAAATTGGTTTGCTCCGCCCGCTGCACGGAATATTCGATATTTTCCCGCAGCACCGCCTGCCCGATCTGGGACTGGCTGAAATCCGTCGCAAATACTTCCGCAAACGTTTTTGCCAATTCTACGGCTACCTGACCATTGCCGGTACCGCAGTCCCAGGCGCGACCCTTGTTTTCGGTCAGAGTCGACAGATACGCAAACACCGCCTGAGGGTAGGTTGGGCGGAATTGGGCGTATTGATCGGAACCGGTGGAGAAGTTGTCTTTCATAGCAAATTAAAAAAACACGATTCCCGATTTCTACCTTCCGGAGCATCGGCGGGCGGGTACCTCTTATCCAACGGATTCATAATCCGCATGCCGCCCGCTAGTAGGATTGACCGTTTTCTGATTTTAAGTTTTGTAAACCTAACTGCTCCCAAGCTACCTACCCCCATGATGCACGAAATGAAATCAGGTCGAAAATTAGTGTCCCTATTTCTGGTGACCGGACTCCTGCTGGGATTTTTCCCTGGTTGGGCGCAGGTAGCCGCTACCCTCAAATTGAAGGATTACCGGCCCAATTCCATTTACAATATTCCCAAAACCACCGTACCCAAAGCCAGATACCCCGTCGTGGATTTTCACGCGCACGATTATCCAAAAAACGACCAGGAAGTGGACGAATGGGTAAAAACCATGGATGAGGTAGGTATTGCCAAATCCATGGTACTCACCTACGCCACGGGGGCGGCTTTTGATGCGATCGCGCAGAAGTACGCCCGCTACCCCGACCGATTTGAGGTCTGGTGCGGGTTCAACTATACCGATGCCGACAAGCCGGATTGGGCGCAGCGCGCCGTGGCCGAACTGGTGCGTTGCCACGCAAAAGGGGCCAAAGGCGTGGGCGAATTGGGCGATAAGGGACTGGGTGAGTTGTATTCCAAACCTACCCCCGGCTACGGGATGCACATCGACGATCCCCGCATGAAACCGCTGCTCGCCAAGTGCGCCGAACTGCGGATGCCCGTGAGCATCCACGTTTCCGAAGACGAATGGATGTACCAAAAGCCCGACTCGACCAACGACGGCCTGATGAATGCGGCCAAATGGAATGTAGACATGACCAAGCCGGGCATCCTGGATCACGATCAGTTGGTCGCTACGCTGGAACATGCTGTGCGCGACAACCCCGGTACCACGTTCATTGCCTGCCACCTCGCCAATTGCAATTCCGATTTGGGGAAGTTGGGACGGCTGTTTGATGCCTACCCCAACCTGTACGCCGATGTGGCGGCCCGCTACGGGGAGTTTTCGCCGATACCCCGCTTCGCCAAAGCCTTCATGGAAAAATACGCCAACCGGATTGTCTACGGTACTGACATGGGCAACGAGTCGTCCATGTACCGCATCACCTTCCGGATTCTGGAATCAGCCGATGAGCATTTTTACGAGCACGGGCGCTTCTCCTACCATTGGCCCCTGCACGGACTCGATCTCAACAAGGCCACCCTGAAAAAAATCTATTCGGACAATGCTCGGCGGATTATGAGGTAGGGGGAAGTGGATGCATGGGAGCTACTTCCTGCTTCAATGACTTATGAAAATTCTGACTTTGAGTGTGAATGTAGATGGCCCACTTGTACGCAGATCGCGTTACAGACGCGGCAAGATGCAACGTCAGCGGGCCATCGTCCCGATTGCAGATCAGGGTTAGCGGGATGACCACAGTTGCTCATTTGTAAGTTTCTAATTTTGAAATTAAGTCTGTGATTTCTTTTAGTTGAGCTTTTAGTCTGTCAACGTTCAATTGTTGATTATTAACTAGGTTGTCAAGTTCATTTTTCTTGACTTTTAGTTTTTCAACCACAGTTTGAGCAAAATTTGTTTTTAAGTTTATCCCAGTAAGACCAATAGCAATCACTCTTGCCGAAATCAGATCAAAATAATCATAGCCGTTTTCATAAACATATGTTCCATTTGCGGTAACAACATTTGAAGCACTTGAAGTAAAGGCAATATTAGATTTTTTAAATCTTTTTACGTTTACTGCCAATCCAGAGTGGGCTAGTAAGCCTTGAATTTGTTGAAGTATACAAGTATTACATGAGTCTAAAGTTGCCGTGATTGTACCAACAACATTTTCTACATTTTTTTCATCAAAGTCTAAAAGCGTCCCAATTGGTGTAATACCTGGCCTTGTAGGAAGAAGTACGTTTCCTATAGTCTTACACGATAATGTAATCTCCTGCATGTCCCCATGAGAAAAATTTATACCTGATGAAAATGCCCCAGGCACAGATACACCAGCTTCGCCTGCAAATTCTTTTGTGATTTTGTATGTTTCTTGAAAATTTCTTCCACTCAGAGGAGGAGTTTCCGATATTTCTAGTTGTCTTGCTGTATAAAGCAGTTTAACAGCTTTGCGCATATCTTTTTGTGCAGTATCAATAACAGCAATAGCTCCTAAATACTCTTGAAGCCCTAAACTTGCATCGCCATCAACTCTAATAGTAGATACATATGTTTTTGAAAAATTAACAATTTCGTCATCTATGAGTCTCCTCATTCTATCTACCTCAGGCCTATCAACTTGTTTTTGATTCGGTTTTGTAATGTTGATAGTTACTTCTTTTGGATCCGAAGATGATGCTTGATAAGAGCTGACAATAATTTTATCATCATTCTTTAAAAAAACAACTGTATGTATAAACCTTCCATTTTTATAATCATATTCATAAACGAACATCTCACCAATTGAAAGGGATTTAAATTCACCTGCAGCCAATCCTAAATCATCAGCAGTAGTACTTACATATACACATGCTTTTAATATTGTATCAGATGCATTTGAAATCTTTACTTTTTTAGGAGCTGCAAAGCATTTAATGCTTAATAAGAGGACTAACACGGTTAATCTTTTTTTCATAATATCAAATTTATTAGTCAATATAATAAGAGAACTTGTGAATTTTTAAACAGACTTAAAATATCATATTTTGCTGATTTTTGATACCTAATAACTTATATTTTAATTCTTATAGGCAATCCTTCACCATTGGCTACGCTATAAGAATTGTTGCATTCCTAACATTTTTAATTAAGTTGAGCAATAATATTTGATAGACTAGAACAGCATAAATCTATACAATTTTCGTAAATCCTGGACTTATCCATAGTCAAAAACTTATCAAGCGGTAGTTTTTTTTATATATAGCTATACACCGTGGCTTGTGTCACCACAGGCTCTATTTCCCTACCTATCTTTTGATATGGTGAAGAATTTTACTCAACCTAAACAGATAGACATACATAAATCTATAAATTCCCCTACTTCTTAGCCCTTCCCCTAATCAAAAACTTATCAAGCGGTACATTTTTCTTTTTACGTAACTACTTATAAGAGTGAGGTTATTTTACACTTTTCACCCACCTGCTGATCCACTCCCCTACCAGCGTCTGCGTCTCAGCCGCCGCTTTCAACCCCTGCGTAGTAGGCGCAAAATCACTATCCTGTAACACCTCAAACACGCTATAAAGGCTCCGTTGCAAGATAGGTAGCTCTTTTTCCAGCGCCGCCGCTTGTTCAAGCATTCCTCCCAGCTTCGCTTTGTCTTTCTTTCCGGCTTTGGCGAGTCGGCTGTCCAGGCTCGTGTGCAAAGCTTTTACTTCCTCCGCCATGCGGGTCAGTTGTTGCCGCCCTTCGTACATGGTTTTGGACCAGTCGTGCTGCAATTGGAGTTTTTCGGTCGGCGTTTTCACGCGCGGGTCCATTTTGATGGTTAACGGTTGTTCGTATACTTTCCCGTTTACGGTCAGCCGCACAGTGTAGGTACCTGGCATCACCCAGGGCGAGGTAGGTGCGGGGGCCGTATTGCGGTAGGTGGCCGCGATGGGAAACGAGACCGGGCCCGTGAGCGGGGTATAGTGCAGATCCCACAGAAAGCGGTGCGACCCGGCCTCGCCCGACAAAATCTGCTGGGGTCGGGGCCAGTAGTAGGGTACATTCACGGCGGGCATTTGCCAGGGCTGGTCTTCGGAGGTATAACGCCGCACCAGGGTACCATCGGGCGTCAGGATTTCAAGCGTGACCAGGCCTTGCGCCTTTTCCTGAAAGGTGTAGTTGATGATCGCGCCGTCGGGCGGATTTTGTCCGGCGGGTTCTTCCTGCGGCAGAGGCGTATCGGTATTCATGTTCCAGCGGACGCGGTAGGTAAGCTGAGGCTTGAAAAGCGTCACCGGGGCTTTGGCAACGTCGGCCGTAAGCTGGCGCAGGGGCGTAATGTCGTCCAGAATCCAGAAGCTACGCCCATGGGTACCTACCACGATGTCGTCGTCTTTGATCACCAGATCGCGGATGGAAGTAGCCGGCATATTCAGTCGCAGGCTTTGCCAATTCTCGCCATCGTCGAATGACACATAAACGGCCGTTTCCGAGCCCGCGAAGAGCATTCCTTTGCGAATGGGATCTTCCCGAACAGTATTGATGGGATCGTTGGGCAAGCCCTTCACGATTTCCTGCCAGGTAGCCCCGCCGTCGCGGGTACGCAGGATGTGCGGGCGCTGATCGTCCACCCGAATGCAGTTGATGGCGGCGTACACGACGTTGACGTCGGTATGGCTGGCGTCCAGTTGCGATACTTTGTGCCAGGGTTTGAGGGTAGGTGGCGTCACGTTCTTCCAGCTTTTGCCGCCGTCGCGCGTGACGTGGATCAGGCCATCGTCGGTACCCGCCCAGATGGTACTACTGTCCACGTAGGAAGGCGCCACGGCATAAATCACGCCCCGACGGGGCATTTTCTTCATGTCCTCGGTGGTGTAAATCCCTACACTGGCCGGGATTTCGTCGTAAGTAGCACGGCTCAGGTCGGGACTGATGACTTCCCACGAATCGCCTCCGGTGCGGGTTCTGAACAAAACATTCCCGGCGAAATAGAGCGTTTTAGGGTCGATAGGCGAAAAAAGTACCGGAGCCGTGCGAACAAAACGGTACTTGCCGCTACGCACGGCTTCGGGGGCAATGTTCTGCACCTGTCCGGTACGTTTGTCGAAGCGTGTTACTTTGCCGCCGTACACGATATTCGGGTCGAGCGGATCGGCCGCGACGTAGCCATACTCCTCCACACCTACCGGGTGCCACTCGCGGAAGGTAACCTGTCCGTCGTTACCCCGGCTGGCGATGCCCACCGAGCCGCTCTCCTGCTGTCCGCCCAGTACGTTATAGGGAAAGGCATTGTCGGTACTGACGTGGTAGAACTGCGCCGTGGGCTGGTTGTACCACGAGCTGAACGTCTCGCCGCCGTTGACCGTAATGATCGCGCCCTGGTCGCCCGCCAGCAGAATGATGTCGGGATTGTCGGGGTTGATCCACAGGCGGTGGTAGTCGTCCCCACCCGGCGCGCCCCGGAAATCCTCGAAAGTTTTGCCGCCGTCAACGGACTTCCAGCTCATGACATCGGCAATGAAAATAATGTCGGGATTGGTGGGGTGTACCTTCACTTCGGCAAAGTCGCTACCCCGGCCCCACAGCCGGGGATCGGCGTTGATCAACCGCCACGTCTCCCCCGCATCATCCGACCGGTACACCCCGCCCAACTCGGGCGCATCGACGGTAGCATACAATCGGTTGGGAGCCGAGGGCGAAATGCCGAAACCGATACGGCCAACACCTTGCTCGAAGGTAGGTAGCCCTTTCGCCAGCCTATGCCAGGTGGTGCCGCCATCGGTGGATTTGTACAGCCCGCTTTCCGGCCCCTGCCAGGCGGCATTTTCCCAGGGCCCCTCCTGCGCCTGCCACAAGTCGGCGTACACGACCTTTGGATTGGTGGGGTCGATGGTCACTTGAATGGCGCCCGTATCTTCATTTTTGTACAGTACCTTTTCCCAGTTCTTGCCTCCATCCGTAGTTCGGTATACGCCGCGGGTCGCGTTGGCGCCGTAGGGATGCCCGAGCACGGCCGCAAACACCCGATTTTCGTTGGTAGGGTCGATGCTGATGTTACCAATCTGCTGAGCATCGTCCAGACCGAGATGCGTCCAGGTTTTACCCGCGTCGGTGGACTTGTACATACCGTTGCCTACCGACAGATCGGGGCGGTGCAAGCCTTCGCCACTCGCCACGTACACCACATTGGGATTGGAAGGCGCCACGCCCACGTCGCCGATGGACCCGGTTGGCTGGTCGTCGAAAATGGGGAACCAGGTGCGGCCGTAGTCGGTGGTTTTCCAAACCCCACCGTTGTTGACGCCTATATAAAATACATTCGGCTGCTGGGGTACCCCTACCGCTCCGACGGTACGCCCGCCCCGGTGCGGGCCGATCATACGCCATTGCATCGAGTTGAACAAAGAAGGGTCATAACCCTGCGCCGATACGGCCTGGTGAAGTAGCAGAACGAGGAGAAAGGAGGTAAAGCGTTGGATCATAGGACAAGGTTGAGAGGAAGGTTTACAAGAAGCAGTTTAGATTTTTTTAGCTGTGTCAACAGGTACCCTCACAAGTAACGCGCTAGGATCTACGAATTGACGGGAGGAAAAATACGAAGTTATCAGATAGTATTAGCCTTCCTTTCCAAGGAGAAATCCTTACTATCCATCATTTTTTCTGTACGGAACAAAAGCGAAAAACGTACCCCACGTACAACGGGTCTACCCCACCCACCCAGGCCGTTTCCTGTATTACTCTCAAAAAAACCCAACGAAATTCTATGGCTCACGCATCCGCCATACCCTACGATATGGTTTTTGGCATAACCTGATTGGTATCCCGCGAATTCAATAGTCCCGCCGGAACGGTCAGTTCACCCGTTTGCGGGTCGATCAGTCCGTTGCGTTCCTCTTCAATATCGGTAGCTTGCGTGTAAACGTCCCCGGCAATGCCGTCGCGGCGAAGTTCGTGCTTGAAGAGCCGGATGCGCTCGGCCCGTTCAGCGGCTTCTTCGGGCCCGCCGTAGTCGCCAAAGCCGAAGCCGCCCCATTCGCTGATAACCAAAGGTACCTGCCGCCGAAAAAAGAACGGATCGCCAATCACGAGCGGAAAAGCCGTCACGCCATCCAGATTCCCCGCTTCCAACTGGTCGATGAGTTCTCGCCAGCGGTTGAGGTCAGGGGTATAAATGTGGGCCGTCAGCAGGTCCGATTTCAGGCGGCCTTCCCACGAAATATGACGCCAGCCGTCGTTATCCACCACCAGAAATTGCGGGTAGGCTAGCTGCATGTAGTGGTACATATCCACGATGTACTCTCGGGTTTCGGGATTGGTGGCGATGTCCTGAGCGCCCCAATCCTCGTTGTAGAGGCTCCAAATCACCACGGAGGGGTGGGTACTAATCAGCGACACCATGCGCAGGAGCTCCGCCCGGTGGTTCTGGCGGCTTTGGGGAGTCGAGCTGTGCGGACTGGGTACCTCCACCCACAGCATCAGCCCCAGTTTGTCGGCCAGGTTGTAAATACGCGGATCCACGCCCACGATGTGGACCCGTACCAGATTGCAGCCCAGTTCTTTCATGGCTCGCATGTGCCGCTGCATTTCTTCGTAGGTGGCCGTGCCGGGCTGATAGAGGATGCCGTCGAGGTACACGGGTTTATTGTTGAGGTAGATGTACCGTCCCCGGGCCTCGATTTTACGCAAACCGAAGCGGGTTTCCACCTGGGCTACGTACCCTTCGGCGTCGATGAGCTGCGCCACCAGCAGGTAGCGTGTCGGCGACTCGGGCGACCAGAGTTCGGCGTCGTCCATGTCTAACACTACCCGCTGCTGCTTTTGTCCTTCTTCCAGCCGTAGTGGGTAGTCCGACGTGGTCAATGGCTCAGTACCGTGCAATTCGAAAGCCTGGAGCCGTAAAATGTAATCACCGGGATCGTGAATACGGGTCGTCACGGTGAAGCGCATCAAACGGTCTTCGACCACGCTCACCACGCCGATGCGAGTGCGGAGGCGGTTGCGTTCCACGGTTTCGAGCCACACGCTGCGGACCGCCCCCGTGTAAGTCTGGTACCAGATACCCCCGCGTTTGTAGACGTGCGACTCTTGCTTGCCCCGCGGAATTTCGGCATCCATCGTATCGCCGATTCTGACGGTAAGCCGGTTCTGCGGGCGCAGGTACTCGTCCGGCAGTTCGTAGGAGAAAGAAGTGTATTCGCCCAGGTGTACTTCTTCATCCTCGATGGTACGCAGCGCGTGCCCGTTGAGCCAGACGCGGGTTTCGTAGCCACAGGCTCCAAACGTGAGCTGAATCATAGAACGAGCCGGTGATTCGCTCCGCTCGGGAGCGGTGAATTCCCGTTCGTACCAGGCTACTACCCTATCCCGCCAGCCCGTCGGAGTCGCTTGCGGATTGGCTCTTGCCATATGCTCCTCGATCGACCCGGGCCATTGCGCGGTGCCGCCGTAGGCATGGCCCACGTACCAACGCTCGTGCAAGCCCTGATCGTCGGGATCGAGATCAAACTTCCATTCACCATCCAGAAGCAGGTAGGTGTTGGGGCGCAGGACGGCCCTGGGTAATTCGTTGATGGGTTCTGCTTCGATCGTCCGTTCCGGGCGACTGGCCGAGAGACTGGTGTTGGGATTCTTGCTTTCCATGGGTTGGTCAGGTACCGGTATAAGGCTATGCTGACGATTTTGCACAAAAAACTATACCGATACCTTTTCACTCCCTGGTCAACCTTACAATGCCCCTTCCTTAATTTCCTCAACCACCGCTGGATCCAGCAAGGTGGAGGTATCGCCCAGGTTGGAAGTTTCACCTTCGGCTACCTTGCGCAGAATCCGGCGCATAATCTTGCCTGAGCGGGTCTTGGGCAGGCCCGTCACAAACTGTACCTTGTCGGGCCGGGCGATCGGGCCAATGACGCGGGTGACGGTGGCGGCGATGTCTTTGCGCATCATATCCGGATCGTCGGGCTTGTTTTCCGTGATGATGTAGGCATAAATCCCCTGTCCCTTGATGTCGTGAGGGTACCCTACCACCGCCGATTCCACTACCCCCAGGTGCATATTGATGGCATTCTCGACTTCGGCCGTACCGATGCGGTGACCCGATACGTTGATCACATCATCCACCCGACCCGTAATGCGGTACATCCCGTCCTCATCGCGCAGGCAGCCATCACCCGTGAAGTACATGCCGGGGTAGGTGGAGAAGTAGGTTTGGCGGCAGCGCTCGTGGTCGCCCCAGGTGGTGCGCAGCATGCCCGGCCACGGGAATCTGATGCACAGGTTCCCACTTACGCCGTTGCCTTTGATTTCCTGGCCGGCTTCGTCCACCAGTACGGGTTGCACCCCAGGCAGGGGAAGTGTGGCATAGGTGGGCTTTTCGGGGGTGACGCCCGCGATGGCGGTAATCATCATACCTCCCGTTTCGGTTTGCCACCAGGTATCCACCAGTGGTGTTTTGTCGTGGCCGATATTATGCTTGTACCAATTCCAGGCTTCCTCGTTAATGGGTTCCCCCACCGAACCCAGCTTAGTGAGCGACGAAAGATCGTGGTCTTTTACGTATTCCAGGCCAAAGCTCATCAGCGAGCGAATGGCTGTGGGAGCGGTATAGAGAATATTGACCTTGTGTTTTTCGATAATCTCCCAGAATCGTCCGGCATCGGGGTAGGTGGGTATGCCTTCAAACATCAGCGAGGTAGCCCCATAACAAAGCGGCCCGTAGACAATGTAGCTGTGCCCGGTGATCCAGCCGATGTCGGCGGTACAGAAATGCACTTCGCCGGGCTCGTACTGAAATACGTTCGCAAACGTGTAAGTAGCGTACACCATGTAGCCGCCACAGGTATGCACTACGCCTTTGGGCTTGCCGGTGGAGCCGGAGGTATACAGGATAAACAGTACATCCTCGGCATCCATTTCCTCGGCGGGACAATCCGCATCCACGTACTTCACTTCCTCTTCCCACCAGTGATCGCGGCCTTTGAGCATCGAAACCGGCGTACGGGTACGGGTCATTACGATTACGTTCTTGACGGTGGAGCAACGTTCGAGGGCGTCGTCCACGGTTTCCTTCATCGGAATCACCTTCTGGCCTCGAAACGCCCCGTCGGAGGTTATGACCAACGTACAGCCTGCGTCGTTGATACGGTCGGCGATGGAACGGGCCGAAAAGCCGCCGAAAACTACCGAGTGAATGGCTCCGATCCGGGCGCAGGCCAGCACGGCGATGGCTAGTTCGGGTACCATGGGTAGGTAGATGCACACGCGGTCGCCTTTTTTTACGCCCAGTTTTTTCATCACATTGGCAAACTGACACACGCGCCGATGCAGCTGGCTGTACGTGATCGTGACGGCCGCGTCGTCGGGTTCATTGGGTTCCCAGATGATCGCGGGCTGGTCGCCGCGCTCAGCCAGATGGCGGTCCAGAGCATTCTCAGTAATGTTCAACTTGGCACCTTTGAACCACTCAACTTTGGGTTCGGTGAAGTTCCAATCCAGTACCTTCTCCCAGGGCCTGCGCCACTGGAAGTGACCGGCAATGCCGGCCCAAAAAACTTCGGGATCATCTACGCTTTTCTGGTAGGCGGTTTGGTATTCTTCAAAAGTTGTCGTTTTCATGTTTGTTGTACTAGCAGGTAGGATTAGGGGTGAAAGTTCAATGGGTCCCGATTCATATTTTGGGCTAAAAATTGGGAAAATATACGAAAAGATCGCCTGATTCCACCGATTGCCCCCGAAACCGGGAGCCGCCGTGTACTGTTATCTCATTGATTTTGAATAAATCAAGGGGTACCTTTGGGAATAAAAAAATGAAATTATGGAAACAACTGATAAGCACACCATCCAAGACGATGAAAAGGTGAGTAAAGGAATTCTCTTTTGCCGGAAATTGATGGCCTCTAAACGAGAGATGCAGGAAGAGGCCCGACGGGACATGGAGAAGCCGGAAATTCAAGCCATTGTCCAAGAACTTATGCGGAAGCTGGAAAATGAAGGAAAAAGCGTATGAGTTTGCTTTTCTCGGCGGCAGCGACAGTGCTTACATTTTCCCAACCCGGTTCGGCATCACCTACGAAGTCAGGTTCAAGCCAAGCGGCTATCTTTTCGGTGATGAGCAGCCTTTCGCAGACTCAATATTTGAAGTAGTACTGCTTCCGGCCAGAGGTGATGCCGATAAGGAAAAACCGCTCGATGCCCGTATACCATCTACAGTCGCCGCCATTGTCAAAGACTTTTTCATTCAGAAGGAAACTGTCTTGCTGTATATCTGTGAAGATAATGATGGCAGAGGTGCCGTCCGTAACCGCAAATTCGGACAATGGTTCAATTTCTACAAATTGGAATATCACTTCAAGTTTGACTTTACAATAGGCAGCGCCGAGGAGCAGTATTACAATTCAGTTATTGGGAGAATGGATAATCCTTACAAGAATGAAATTATTGCAGCCTGCTTCGAATTGGCCGAGGACAATAGCAAATGAACATGTATAATCAACAAGATTGACACGTCGGCCCTGACCATTGAATTTTCAACAACCAAATCATTCTCACCAAAATCTATTACCCAGTCAATGAGAAAAATATCATTTTTCTTCTTAGTCGTCTTAATTTGTGGTTGTGCGAAAAAATATTCTAACCCAGTCACTCAGCAGGTAGCAGACAGTCACAGGATCATCGCAATTGTGCCTCCGAGCGTGAACTTGAATACAGAAACGCAGGAAAACGCCATGCGAGAGTCTATTAATTTTCAGCAAAGATTGTATAGTTGGTTATTAAGCTGGAAAGCAAAGAATCAGCTTTCGGTTGATATTTTAAAGACTCGGGAAACGAATGACTTACTTGAAGAGGCTGGCTACTTTGACGGGAACGACCTATCTCCCAGCAAAATCTGTGAAATTTTGGTTGTAGATGCCATTTTGACCTCCCATTACTCATCTCGCCACAAATTTTCTTCGGGCGAATCCAGAGCAATAGGGACAATCCTTGGAGCTGTAAATGGTACATTACCAACTGCTGGACCTGCTACAGGAAAAGTCAGTTCCATTCTGGAATTGTACGATGGAAATACCGGAGAAATGATTTGGGCTTACGAACAGAAAAAATCTACCTATGTAGGAGCTACGCCATATCATACCCGTACTTCCTCAGAGGCAATGGAAAAAATAATGAAGTCAGCCAGCAAAAATATGCCCTATTTCAAGTGGAAGTACAAAGAGTTTAGTTTTTGAGCCTCCAGGGTCAAAATATTCAAATCATAAAAATTTTCAGTGCGTTGCCTCGCCCGCTCCACTCGGCAGCCGGATATCCTCCACAATCTGCTGCACATCCTCCGGCGGTGCCGGCGTAAACGCACTGATGGTGAGCGATACCACAAAATTGACCAACATCGCTACCGACCCGAAGCCCTCGGGCGATATGCCGAACCACCACTCGCTCGCCGGCGGCGGGGTAGCATCGAGCCAGCCCATCTTGTACTTTACCATGTAGTACAGCATCAGCACGGTACCTACCACCATCCCCGCTACGGCTCCCTCCTTGTTCATGCGCTTATAGAAAATCCCCAAAATAATGGCGGGAAAAAACGAGGCTGCCGCCAGCCCAAAGGCCAGCGCCACTACCGCCGCCACAAAACCGGGCGGATTGATACCAAAGTACCCCGCAATGCACACCGCCACCGTGGCCGACACCCGGGCAGCGATCAATTCGCCTTTTTCGGAAATGTCGGGGAAAATCATCTTTTTCAATAAATCGTGCGACACTGAGGACGAAATGACCAGCAGTAGGCCGGCTGCAGTGGATAAAGCCGCCGCCAGCCCACCCGCCGCTACCAGGGCAATGACCCAGTTGGGTAGGTTGGCAATCTCGGGATTCGCCAACACCATGATGTCGTTATCGATCGTCAGTTCGTTAGCCTCCTTATCGGCTACATACTGGATTTTGCCATCGTTGTTTTTGTCGGTGAAAGCCAGCAGGCCGGTTTTCTCCCAGTTTTTGAACCATTTGGGTACCGTAGCGTAGTCACGATTGCTGACGGTTTCGATCAGATTGGTACGGGCAAAAACCGAAATCGCCGGGGCCGTGGTGTACAGAATGGCAATAAACACCAGCGCCAGTCCGGCCGACATACGGGCGTCCTTCACCCGCTTTACCGTAAAAAACCGGACAATTACGTGCGGAAGTCCGGCGGTACCTACCATCAGGGCCAGGGTTATAGCAAACACATCCTGCATTTTCTTGGTACCCTGCGTGTATTCGGCAAAGCCCAGCTCGCGGGATAGCCCGTCGAGTTTATCGAGCAGGTACACGCCCGAGCCATCGGCCAGGGTGCTGCCCATGCCCAGTTGCGGGATAGGTACCCCCGTCATGATGATGGAGATATAAATGGCGGGTACCATGAAGGCAAAAATAAGCACGCAGTACTGTGCGACTTGTGTATAGGTGATGCCCTTCATGCCGCCCATCACAGCGTAAATCAGCACGATCACCATTCCGATAATGACACCCGTATTGATATCCACTTCCAGAAAACGGGAGAATACCACCCCTACCCCACGCATTTGTCCAGCCACGTAGGTGAACGACACCAGCAACGCGCATACCACCGCCACCGACCGGGCCGAATTGGAATAGTAGCGGTCGCCGATGAAGTCGGGCACGGTAAATTTACCGAATTTGCGCAGGTAGGGGGCTAGTAATAAAGCCAGCAGTACATAGCCGCCCGTCCAGCCCATGAGGTACACCGTACCGTCATAGCCCATGAACGAAATAAGGCCCGCCATGGAAATAAACGAGGCCGCCGACATCCAGTCGGCGGCGGTAGCCATGCCGTTGGCCAGGGGCGACACGCCTCCGCCTGCGACGTAGAATTCTTTGGTAGAGCCCGCCCGCGACCAGAAAGCGATGCCAATGTACAGGGCGAAGGTGAGGCCCACAATGATATAGGTCCAGATTTTTACGTCCACGCTAAGTTAGTTGAAAGTTGATAGTGGAGAGTTGATAGTGAAAATTGGAAAGCTGTAATAAAATTTTATTTGCAATCTGCTGATTTACAAAAGCTTGAATTTATAAGACAGGTACTTTCACTTTGTGGCTTTGCCCCTTTGTGCCTTTGGAACTCATTCATCATAGCCGTACTTTTTATCCAGCTTATTCATCAGACGGATGTAGACGAAGATCAGGATGACGAATACGTAAATGGAACCCTGCTGCGCAAACCAGAACCCCAGCTTGAAGCCGCCCAGACGGAAATTGTTCAGCGCATCGGCAAAGAGAATGCCCGCACCGTACGAAACCAGAAACCAGATGGCAAGCAGGATGGTCAGATATTTCAGGTTTTCTTTCCAATAGCGCTGGGCGGAGGTACCCTCGTATTTTTTCATAAAGCGAATGAAATGATGGATTTTCCTAGCCAAAGACCGTAAACCCGTACTTTTACCCCATGAACGCTTCAATTCCTGAATTAACCGACGGCGAGCGGGCCTTTATCCGGGAACACCTCCACGATGATGTGCCGAAACTGCTGCTGCAAAAGCACAACCCGGCCGATCTGGATTTGGGAAAACTGGCCGGGCAAATAACTGCGCGTCAGAAAGCCCGCCACAAGCTACCTTCCTGGTACGCCAACGATCGGCTGCTGTTTCCGCCGCCCCTATCCGTCGAACAGGGGTCTTCGGAAGCTACCGCCCGGTTCAAAGCGAGCCTGGTGTCCGGCCGGAAGCTGATCGATATCACGGGCGGCATGGGCGTGGACTGTTTTTACATGAGTGCGCATTTCGAGCAAACCACCTACTTCGACCAGCTGGAAACCGTTGCCCAGGCAGCGGCGTACAACTTTGCCCAGCTGGGCGTGAGTAACCGGATCGAAGTGCGCGGCGAGGAAGCCATCGCTACCCTGGATCGGCAGCCGGAAACGGCCGACTGGATCTACGCCGACCCCGCCCGGCGCGATGAGCGCCAACGGAAGGTAGCCCAACTAGCCGACTGCACGCCCGACCTGACGCAGGTTCTGCCAGTACTTTTTCGCGCTTCGCCCAACATCCTCATTAAAACCGCCCCGTTACTGGATATCGATTTGGCTATCGCCCAACTCCAATCGGTGCGTGAGGTGCACGTCATCGGGCTGGAAGGAGAATGCAAGGAGGTACTTTATACTTTGGAAAGAGGGTACCCTAGGGGCCAAGAGGTTCCGATTCGGGTACGGCTGTTGAACGCTGAAGGTACCCCTCTGGCGCTTTTTGATTTTACCCGCGGGCAGGAAGCCGCGGTCACCGCACAGTTTGGTGAGCCCGAGACCTACCTGTACGAACCTCACGCGGCCCTGTTGAAAGCGGGCGCCTTCAAAACCATCGCCACCCAGTACGGGCTGACCAAGCTGGCTCCGCATACGCATTTATACACGAGTACCCGCTGGATTCCGGACTTTCCGGGCCGGGGTTTTGAAGTAGTGGCCGTTTGCAAGCCCAACGCCCGGGAACTCGCGGCTTTCGTGCCACAAGGAAAAGCCAACCTAACGCTGCGAAATTTTCCCGGCAAAATCGATGACCTACGGAAAAAGTGGCGTCTCAAGGAGGGAGGCGACGTCTATTTGTTTGCGGCTGAACTGTCCGATACGCGCAAAGTTGTCATTGTAACCAGAAAAGTGTATCTTTAGAAACCTCATCTATATTTTCTTAACAGGTTTGTATGAAAAAAACAATCTACCTTCTCCTTCTGCTGAGCAGTTTGCTAACTAGCCCGATCTTCGCCCAAAGTGTTTTTCCCGGTAAAGAATCCCTCAACGGTAAAGATTACTTTGGCCTTAATCTCAACTCCAACATCCCGGAGCGATTCCTGGGTAATTATTGGGAAGATTACCTCAAAACCTTTGGCAAAACCTACAGCCGCCGGGGCGTGGTTACGGTGGATCGGGCCAATGTCCCGGCCATATCCAAGGAACCCGTTGAGATGCTGAGCCAGGTTTCGTCGTCCAAAAACATCAGTCACGTTTTTCTGGCGGTAAAGGTGGGCGATCGCTTCGTCGCCAACTTCACGGACAGTACCTACCGGGCCACCGAGGATTTCCTGAAAAACTTTTCGTCCTACGCCGTGGCCCGCGACGAGGTACGTCAGGCGGAAGAGTTCTACGCCGAAGCAGACAAAAACCATAAAACCCTGACACGCGACAATGAGCGCATCGTGAAAGAGATCGAGCGCCTGCAGAAGCGGCTGGAGGAGCTGATGGTCGAGCAGGAAACCAACAAGAAAGACCTGGCGGGCTCGGTCATCGACCTGCAGAATAAGCAGAAGGATCTTGAAGCCGCCAAGAGCCGCCTGCCTAAGATGTAGGGAGTATCCCACGGCTATTCGCTCATAGATTCGACAAAAAACGGCTAGTTTTAAGGAATTAGCCGTTTTTTGTGCCAAACAGAGAATCAATTTGCTGCCCGATCACATCCGAAATCTTATCTTCGGATACGAAGGTTTTGACCAGACCGGGCAGATCGGAATTCATGATGATTTTTCCATTTTCCACCTGAATATCACCGGCTATCTTCGTGCTGATCAGACCTTTCTTCAATTTAAAAGAAAAGTCCATGGTGTTTCCCGACCAACTTTTGGTAGGTTCTTTCACCACTACCCCTCCCGGAAAATCGCGCTTCATGAGCTCGTCCAAAAATGAATCGATTTTCTGGATAGCCTCCTGCTGGCTTGCTTTATAGTTTCGTTCAATTCGCATGGTTTCCTATGGTTGAATGCTGTGGAATCTGTACAGCCGTGAATTTTATCAGAACTCTGTTGTGTATATAAATTTGGTGCCACGGCCGTAAAAACGGGCAGATTCATTCCTGGGTTTTCAGGTTAAGGGTCCCGGATTGAACAGGGCCAGGTCATTGTATAAGCCCAGGCGGTCCGTAGCCACTTTTCTGGTTCCGCTGGCTACTTCCAGCATCAGATGGAAGAGTTCCCAGCCCATTTCTTCGATGGTTTTAGCGCCAAAGGCGATAGGCCCCGCGTCGAGATCGATCAGGTCAAACCATCGATTACTAAGCTTGGAGTTGGAGCTTACCTTAATAACCGGTACCATCGAAAGTCCGTAGGGGGTACCCCGGCCGGTAATGAATACGTGCAGGTTCATCCCCGCGGCCAACTGCAGGGTACCACACACGAAATCACTGGCGGGAGTGGCGGCAAAATTCAGGCCTTTGGTACGTACCTTTTCGCCCGGTGCCACCACACCCACGATCGGACTGGTACCCGATTTGGCGATGGAGCCGAGGGCTTTTTCCACTATATTGCTCAGTCCGCCCTTTTTGTTGCCGGGAGTGGTGTTGGCGCTGCGGTCCACCTGTCCGTGGGTCAGGTAGGCGTCGTACCAGGCCATTTCGGCTTTCAGCGCCTGGGCTACCTCGGCATTCGCGGCGCGGGGTACCAGCAGATGAATGGCATCCCGCACCTCCGTGACCTCCGAAAAAAGTACCGTACCTCCGGCCCGGACAATCAGATCCGCCGCAAACCCAGCCGCCGGATTGCCCGTCAGGCCTGAAAAAGCATCACTGCCGCCGCACTGCATGCCCACCACCAGTTCTGAGGCGGGGCAGGTTTCACGTCGACGTTCATTCAGTTTTTTCAGGTGTTTTTCCGCTACTTCCATAATCCCGTCCACCATTTCTTCAAAACCGTTAAAAGCTTCATCCTGCAAATACAGAATAGAATGGCGGTCATTGGTTTCCGAGGTAGGTAGCAGGCGTTCGGGTCTCAGTTTTTCGCATCCCAGGCCGATAATCATTACCTCGTCGCCAAAATTAGGATTCTGGGCAATGTGTTTGATGGTCCTGATGGGGATCATGGCCGCCGGCGCGTCGATGGCGATGCCACAGCCGTAGGTGTGGTTGAACGCCACCACGTCGTCCACCTGGGGGTACCTGGGCAACAGTTCTTTTTTTATTTTATCGGTGATGTAGTTCGTCATACCGGCGACGCACTGCACACTGATCGTGATGCCCAGAACATTCTTGGTACCTACGCTGCCATTTGCATTCCTGTATCCCTGAAAGGTATAGCCCGTCAATGGATCAGGCACGGGTGCGGGAGGCTCTTCGTAGAGAATAGCATCCAGATCGGGCGGCTGTGGCATGACGATATTCATTTCGTTCAGCCAGGTACCTTTGGGAATATCCGAGTTCGTGTAGCCAATCACCTGGCCGTAGCGCCGTACCTCGCTATCCTTCGGCAGATCGTGCAGGGCCACCTTATGGCCCATGGGTACATCCTGCAATAGCACGACATCCTCGCCCACAAGGGTACCCCGGGCTAATCCCGATGGATTGGTCACGATGCCTACGTTATCGGTGGGGGAGGTTTTGATAAGAGTACTTTCGGTACTGGTTTTCATGCCCAAAGACTATACGAATGGAAAAAGAAACGCTAACAGCATAGACGCGATAAGCCCCGCAAACCCCATGACGGTGAGTAAGTAGGAAAAGAAGCGAATCGTTTCTTGTTCGTTCATGCCCGCCATTTTAGAGATAATCCAGAAGGCGCTGTCATTCATCCAGGGAAATATTTTGGAGCCGCACCCAATCACGATCGCCAGGTACACGGGGTGGAAACCAAAACCCTGCGCGCTGCCGAAGCCACTCATCACCCCTACGGCCGTCACCATCGCTACCGTCGCCGATCCCTGCGCGGTCCGTACCACCATCGTAATCAGAAACGCCAGGGGTAAAATCGCCGTTTGGTACCCCTGGGCCAGTTGCCCGATCCTGATTCCGATGCCCGTTTGCTGCAGCATTTGGCCAAAGGTACCCCCGGCGCTCGTGATGAGGATGATCATCCCGGCACTCATCAGCGATTCGGACACATTTTTACGGAATAGCTCGGCATTTTTCAGCCGATGTCCCATTAGATACAGCGCTATCATTGCCGAAATAAACAAGGCCATATTGGCATCGCCCAGTACCTGAAAGAGGTCGAGCAAGGGGGTTTGTACAATGTTTTCTGTCGGACGGCTGCCCATGCTCAGAAAAGTATGGGCGGTAATGAGCAGGATGGGCAGTACAATGGGCAAAAGCGACACACCAAGGCCCGGCAGATCCTGATCCTCGATGCCGGCATTGTGTTGCAGTTCTTCCAGGGTCAGGTCGGGTGTATCCCGCAGGGGTAAAGCCCATTTTTTATTGGCCCAGGCCGCGTACAGGTACCCACACAAGACCGTCATTATTCCGACCGACAGGCCGCCGATCATCATGATGCCGATATCTACGCCCAGGGCCTTGGCTACGTACAGGGGTCCCGGCGTGGGCGGTACCAGCGAATGCGACATCACGCCGCCCGCAATGGCGCACATCAGGTAAAGACTGAACCTCCCCGGATGACGCACGCTCAGCGACTTGACCAGCGGAATCATCAGATAAAAAACGGTGTCGAAAAAAACGGGAATTCCCAGCACAAAACTACCCGACAGAAACGCGAAGGAGCCGTTTTTTGGACCCACCAGCTTCATCAAACTCCGGATGATGCGCTCGGCCCCGCCGCTTTTCATCAGGGCGGTGCCGATCAGGGAAGCAAACAGGATGAGCAGACCGATTTTGCCCACCGTAGTGCCAAAAGCATTCGACAGACGCGCTCCGATGGTTTGGGTAGACAGCGACCGCGCCGCCGCTTCGCCCATGTTGCTCTGCATGGCGTAGTCGAAGAGTTGAGCTTGTGAGGTCAGGATGCCCGTGATCAGCGCCGCCAGCAGAAGCGATAGCAGCGCGTGCAGTCGTAAAACAATGATACAAATCAGCACCACGGCGATGCCGATCAGCACTATGACGATGGAGTTCATGCAAAGATGGGTTGTGATCAGGGTACCCGGTCAGTTGGTTGCTGGATGCCGCTTAACGGTACCTGAGGTAGAGAGGAATATTCCCGCCCCAATCTACTTACCCGGGGTGTGGAAACAACCGGGCGACCATGTCGTGTCCGGGGCAGGTAGGGTCCTTAGAAATGTCTACCAATGTCAGACAGGTACCGCTGCACCGGGCGATTCCTCGTTTCGCGGGAAAAGAATAGGGACAACCGAGGCGCTTCTTTCTGTCGCTGATTTTCAGACATTTAATCCTATTTTGTAATTCACAATCAAGGAATCTGCCGAAAATCGCCTTGGTGGAAATGATTTTCTGCTCTATATTTCAGGATCAGATCCTAAACCGTCACAACTCATGAAGCGTTTCTTTTCCATTTCCTATAACCCCGATCTCGTTCACATCTGGCTGATTTTCCTGCGCATTGGCGTAGCCGTTTTGATGTGGACGCACGGCATTCCCAAATTCATGCGGCTTCTGGAAGGTAATACCGGTTTTGGCGATCCCATTGGCCTAGGCTCGACCCTATCGTTCTTTCTGGTTATTTTTTCGGAGGCCATTTGCTCCCTACTGATTCTCCTGGGCTTAGGTACCCGCCTGGCCGTCATTCCCTTGATTATCAGCTGTTCGGTGGCGGCTTTTGTGGCGCATGCCGATGATCCCTTTGGCAAAAAAGAATTGCTCCTGCTGTACATTCTTATCTACCTGACCCTGCTGGTGATGGGCGGTGGAAAATATTCGGTCGATGCGACGATTGGGCCGAAGCGGCGGCGGTAGGGTCGAATAGAGGCTAGTTCTTTGCACACATGAATGCTGTCCGGTTTCCAGGTTTATTCTGAAAATCCGATTTACTAAAAGCACACAAAGTGCCTTTTAGCAGGAAAATATATTCAGGCTAATTTCTGCAAAGCCTCGTCGGTGGAGCCCACAAAAGCTACCTGCCTACCTTTGTTGCTTTCATACATAAAATCCCGAATGCTATTTCCGGTATGAGCAGTAAAATCACCCACAATCGCCAGTCGAACGCGATAGTTGGAGAATTTTTGTAGGATTTCGCCCGCCATACCGTTTTTCAAATCAAAGAATTCAGGGACTATATTCTTTTCGTACAGAATAATGCCGTCGAAACCCTGGTAGTACAAGTTCCCCAATAAATCCAGCCCGTCCTCAGCCGTTTTGATGATACTTTCTTCCGAAAGTACCTCGGCAATTTTTATACTATTTAAAGTATGATCTTCAATTTTCATCTAGCTGTAGAGTTCATTTTCAGGGAAATAGTAGCTCAATTTGACAGATCACCTGCTCATCGTCACTTCACTGCCACGAATTCTGATTTCTTTTATCGATACTTTCATTAGGGACATATATACTATCTTTAAAGGATGGGGAAGCGGCCCGTATTTTGCTAAACCCGTTGTTAGCGGCCGTTTTTCTGTTCAAAATGCTTAACTATTTCATAAGCTTGATTCCAATGACGGTTTTCATGGTCAATTAAAAAATTTATACAGTCATCCAGCTTAAAAATTAAATCAGCAGAACCAGGATATTTAATATAAGTTCGGTCAATAGGAAAGTTTTTGAACGATACAATGTAATTCTTAAAATTAAATTGACAGCGTTCAAACTCCCCTAAAATATACGTTTTCAAGTATAGTGAAGTTGGTTGCCAAATATCCCAAGTATTTGCTCGTTTGAATCTATCAGTAGTTGTATAAGGTTGTAAGGAAAGTAAAGCACTTAATGCCAATTCTTCTAACCCTTCATTTACAAATAGTTTGTGTTTGCCGTCTAGGATTTCTTTAAAACCTTCAAAATAAGAATTGTTCAGTAAAATGATATGTGCAATATTTTGAGCAATACTCCATGTTTCATTTTTTGTTTTAAAATTGAATTCTTCTTCACTTAAACATCCAAAGTTTCTAAACTTTTCTGTGATAGTATCAATCTCCTGAGTCCAATTTCGTTCAAACATTTTGAGAAACTGCGTTTTAAATGGCTGCTAACTCGTAAATATACGAACCTTTCGTACATCATAAACTCAATAAACAACTAGCATTCAGCACTTTCATAAAACTCATCCTAGAAAAAGGAAAATCCAAACAATACAAAATGCGTACTTCGCATTTTGTATTGTTTGTGCGCAGGAGCCAGTCAATCAAGTAGCAGCAGAAGTATTAATTTCTGTCCTCCCTACCGCTTCGCGCGGTCGATGGCTTTCAGCAATGAAGTATCATCCGAGGTATCCAGGCCAATTTCCCAGATCATTACACCGCCCAGGCCGAGTTGTCTGGCCAGGCGGGTCTTTGCTTCGATGGTGTTGATGCCGTTGTAGAAGGCACCCTTCCAGTAATCGTCGTAGGCGCTGGCCCCGTCGGCGATGAGTTGCTTGTAGGTAGGGCCAAACTGCCCGAAGCCCTTTTTGGAGTAAAAGGGCAGGCCGATAATCGCTTTGGACGGCGCTAACCCGCGTCCCTTTACCCAATAGTCGATGCTCTGCACCGCGTAGGCGTAGGGAGAATGGGCTTTCACGATATCTCCGCCATAGTCGCCGTCGTAGGCCATCAGGTTCACCCAATCCATCGCATCTAGAGCTTCTTTTTTGGTACCATAGCCCTTCTTGCCACTCGCTACCACGGCGGCGGTGAGTTTTTTATTCAGGGCGTGGAGTGAATCGGCCAGTTCGCGCACCAGCAACACGTATTGGTCGGCGGAAGGACTGTCTTCGTCGGGGTACTCCCAATCCAGATCCACGCCATCCAGATCATATTTCCGGACCAACGCCATCGCGCTTCGCACGAATGTATGCCGTCCTTCGGCGCGCTCCGCCATGCGGTGAAAGCGACTGTCGTCGCCACCGCCATCGCCAATCCCCCAACCGCCAATCGAGATAAAGACTTCCCGGTTTCCGCTGTGGGCGTGCTTCACGAGCCGTTTCAGGATGCTATCGTCGCGCAGCGGCATGAGCGTATCGCCGCTGGGAGCCGGAATGGAAAACGAGTAGTTGATGTGCGTCAGGTAATTGAGCGGCAGGCTCTCCGGCTCAGCCGAACCCGGGGTGTAGTAGCCGACCACTTTGAATTCATTCTGAGCGGCAGAAGTAGTTTTTTGTACGCTCTTGCAGCCTATGGCCAATGTCAGAAGCAAAAGACCGATAAAAATTTTGGATGGAGTCATGATAAAAAATTTCATTGGGTGGGTAAGAAGATAATGTAGAAAGGGTACCTTGATCAATCGCTCAGGCTAATATTTGTCCGTATTCTTTTTCCGAAAAGCCCAGCGCCAGTACCTTGCCCGCTTCGTTTTCGAGCAATGGACGCTTGATAGCAGAGGTATTGCTTTGCATGAATTCAGCTGCCGAAGCTGCATCGGTGATGCCGTTTTTTTGCTCGTCCGACAGTTTCCGCCAGGTCGTACCCGCGCGATTCAGGAGCTTTTCCCAGGGTACCTGCGATAGCCAGTCATCCAGTTTTTCACGCGAAATACCCTGCTTTTTATAATCATAAAACAGGTAGGGTACCTGCTGAGCGTCCAGCCAGCGGCGCGTTTTTTTGACGGTCTCGCAGTTCGGAATTCCGTAGAGGGTAAACATTTTGGTTGGGGATTGAAGGTAGGGAGGCAATTTATTAATTTTTTTTAAAAAGCGGGGTACTTTGCTCACAAGGTACCCTCGAAATGCGTTCCACATCAAACTATCTCGCCGCGATCCGGTTTCCTCTGCATGAAACTATCCCTGTATACCCCCGTAGCTGCTCCCCTCCTCGCGGTGTGGGAGGGCTTCGACGAAGCCCTTTTCAAAAAACTCAGTCCGCCTTTCCCTCCGGTCCGGCTGGTTCGCTTTGATGGCAGCTACACGGGCGATCTGGTGGCGCTGGAACTGAATTTTTTCCTGTTCAAACAAACCTGGATCAGCCGGATCGCGGATCAGCAGGAAACCGGGGACGAAATCTACTTCATCGACGAAGGCATCAAGCTTCCCTTTTTCCTGGCCTTCTGGCGGCACAAACACCGGTTGCTCCGGCAAAAATCGGGGGGTACCCTCATTGCTGACGAAATCGAGTACCGTACACCTTTCCTGCTGACCGACTACCTGATGTACCCCCTGCTATATGCCCAGTTTGCCTACCGCCAACCCATCTACAAGCGAATTTTTTCCTGAAAAAAGCGACCGATAAATGAGATACAGGGATTTTTTGGAAAAAAACGGACAGATTTGGTCCTGATTTTCCTTTATGAACTACTACCAAACCAAAGGGATATGAACCTCAACTTACAGGATAAAGTAATCATTGTTACGGGCGGTGCGAAGGGCATCGGCGAGGGAATCTGCCAGGTACTGGCCGCCGAGCGGGCCATTCCGGTTATTGTGGGGCGCAACGAAGAAGATAATCTGGCCACCATTCATCGGCTGGAAGCCGGGGGCGGCAAGGCCTATGCCGTAACCGCCGAGCTATCCAAACCCGAAGCATGTGCCAATGCCGTAGCGGATGTGGCAGCTCAGTTTGGCCGGATCGACGGCCTGGTCAATAATGCCGGGGTCAATGACGGGGTGAATCTGGAGCACGGTAGCTATGAGGGTTTCGTGGCCTCGTTGCACAAAAATCTGGTACACTACTACCTGATGGCGCACTATGCCCTACCCTACCTGAAAAAAGACAAAGGAGCCATTGTCAATATTGGCTCCAAAACCGCCGAAACCGGGCAGGGGGGTACCTCGGCCTACGCCGCTGCCAACGGCGGCCGCAACGCCCTCACCCGCGAATGGGCCGTGGAATTGCTACCCTACAGTGTGCGCGTCAATGCGGTCATTGTAGCCGAATGCTTCACGCCCATGTACGCCGACTGGATAAAAACGCTGCCCAATCCTGAAAATAAGCTGGCTCAGATCAACGCCAAAATACCCCTGGAAAACCGCATGACCACCGCCGAAGAAATTGCCAATATGGTCGTATTTTTGCTATCGAGTCGCTCGAGCCATACTACCGGACAATTGATCCATGTGGACGGCGGGTATGTCCACCTGGACCGGGCTTTGGAGTAGCCATCATCTTCCCGAAACGGACTCTCCGACTGTTTTGAAGTTACACTTGGAACTTTCGCCCCATGACTTGCAATCCCTGCCGCTGGCAGGGATTTTTTTTGTTAAAAAAATAATCTGGAAAAAAGGCACTGCCACCGGAACAAGTGGACGGTAAGAATTGTAAATATTTACAGCCGGGCTACAATTCACCAATATTTAGCGTTTCATCGAATGGTATTATTCCTGGTTCCGAATCAAAGACATGTACCTCGGCCCATCTGATGATTTTTTGTAGTTAAGGACTTAATACGTACATGTTTGATTAGCCTATATGGGAACTATACTCGTGACTGGCGGAGCCGGATTCATCGGTTCGCACCTCACCAAACGATTGCTGCTGGAAGGGCACACTGTGGTATGTGTGGACAACTTCACCTACACCTATGATCCCTTTGTGAAGTGGGATCATATCAACGCCTTCCGTAACCATCCTCAGTATCATCTGCTTTCGATTGACATTCGGGAAAAAACCGCATTGCAAAAGGTAATGGAAGACTACCAGGTAGAGGCGGTCGTTCACCTGGCTGCCCTGGCGGGTGTGCGGCCGTCCATCCAAAATCCGTCGGCGTATGTGGATGTCAACATCGGCGGCACGCTCTCGGTGCTGGAAAGTATGCGGTACGCCGGAGTCCGCAAACTGGTTTTTGCCTCGTCTTCGTCGGTATATGGGGATGATTCCCGCGCGCCTTTTCAGGAAACCGCCGAAGTAAATCAGCCGGTTTCGCCCTATGCCCTTACCAAGCGCGCCGGTGAGATGTTATGCGAAAATTACTTCCGGCTGCATGGGATCGAAACCTACTGCCTGCGGCTTTTCACGGTCTATGGCCCCGGGCAGCGCCCCGAAATGGCCATTTCGTATTTTCTGAGAAATATCCTGGCCGGTACCCCCATGGATGTCTTCGGGGATGGTACCAGCGCGCGTGACTATACTTACGTAGAAGACATTGTGGCCGGTATACTGGCCTCGCTGGATGCGGTCAGGGGTTTTGAGATCCTAAATCTGGGCAGCGCCCGGATCATTTCCCTCAACGAACTGATCGGAACGCTGGAAGAAGTGACCGAACGGACCGCTCTGGTCAATCGGCTGTCTGATCAGCCGGGGGATGTCAGGCTCACTCATGCCGACATCACCAAAGCCCGGCGAATACTGGGGTACCAACCCGCCACCTCACTCCATCAGGGGCTCAACACTATGCTGGAGGCCCTGAACCATGCGCCGATCAATGCGTTACCGGTATGACCGAATCTGAAAGAACCTATATGCTCCTCCCCGACTCACTCCCCGAACTATCGGTCGTGGTACCGATGTTCAACGAAGTAGAAAATGTGTTGCTCATGCTCACTGCCTTACATAAGGCACTGCATGGGCTTACCCACGAAATCATCCTGGTCGACGATGGTTCTACGGATGGCACCATCGCCCGCGCCCGGCAAACGGAGGTACCCTACGTACGGATCGTCGAGATGATGCGTAACTACGGCCAGACCAGTGCGATGGCCGCCGGAATCGCCCAGGCACGGGGCGAGTACATTGTTACACTCGACGGCGATCTTCAGAACGACCCGGCCGATATTCCTTTGATGCTGGACAAAGCCCGCCGGGAAGACTGGGACGTCGTGGCCGGGCGGCGCGCCAACCGCCAGGACGGCTGGCTGCTGCGCAAAATCCCCAGTCAACTGGCCAATGCGATGATCCGCCGCCTGACCGGGGTGTATCTGTACGATTACGGCTGTACCCTGAAAGTATTCCGGCGAACCGTTGCGCAAAATTTGGGCCTCTACGGTGAACTCCACCGCTTTATTCCGGTGCTGGCCGATATCCAGGGTGCCCGGATGACCGAAATGGACGTGCGCCATCATCCGCGGCGCTTCGGCAAGTCGAAATATGGGCTGGGCCGCACGACGAAGGTACTGAGCGACCTGATGCTGATGGTATATTTTCAGCGCTGGATGAAAAAGCCCATGCACCTCTTCGGGCCACTCGGAGGTTTGCTCCTGCTAGGGGCGGAGGTACAGTGCTCTTCCAAC
Organism: Salmonirosea aquatica; assembly: GCF_009296315.1. Taxonomy (NCBI): domain Bacteria; kingdom Pseudomonadati; phylum Bacteroidota; class Cytophagia; order Cytophagales; family Spirosomataceae; genus Salmonirosea; species Salmonirosea aquatica. The sequence continues at coordinate 5,372,942 of NZ_WHLY01000002.1, read as the reverse complement.
TGCTGGCCTCGTTGGGAGTTGGTTCCGGCTCAGGCGTAGCCCTGCTGATCGGCATCATTTTGTCGGTAAGTGGCCTGCTGTTTTTAGCCTTAGGCCTTTTTGCCGAAATACAGATGCGGATCTACTACGAAAGTCAGCGTGCTACCCCGTACTCGATTCGGAAAATACACGAAGTAGCCACCCTACCCAAGCAGGCATCCCCCCTACCTCAGCCCCAGTACCATTAAGTATTTCTCATGAATACCGTCGAGCCCCCCTTTACCCGTCCTATAATCATCCGCTGGTTGTTCGGGCTACTGCTGGGAGCGGTTTACGTGCTGGGTGTCATCATTCCGCTGTTCGACCACGACAGCGCCCACCATGCCCTCATCGGCATGCACATGTTCCTGACCGGCGATTATGTCAGCCTGATCGATCGCGGAAAAGATTATCTCGACAAGCCCCACCTGCTTTTTTGGTTGTCCGCTCTGGGCGATTCATTGTTTGGGGTAGGTACCCTTGCTTATAAGGTACCCTCGCTGATTCTGGCCATTCCCGGTGTGTACGCGACCTACCGGCTGGGCAAACGCCTGTATTCGGCTCAGGTAGGTCGTAACGCCGCCCTGATTCTGGTTACGTCCTTCGCCTACATCCTGTCGCTGAACGACGTGCGAATGGATGCCCTGCTGCTTTCATTTATTATCACCGCCACCTGGCTGCTGTACGAATTCTCCCTCACCCAGGGTATTTGGTGGCTTATAACGGGTTCACTGGCTTTGGCACTGGCGTTTTCTACCAAGGGAATGTCGGGCGTTTTTGTGCCGGTGCTGGCCGTCGGTTCGCAGGTACTCTATTCCCGCAACTGGGCGTTCCTGCGGTCGTTCCGCTGGCTGTGGGTATTGGGGCTGTTTTTCCTGTTCAGCAGTCCGGTCATTTACAGTTACTATCTCCAGTTCGATTTGCATCCGGAAAAAGTCATCCGGGGCACCCGTGGCCACTCGGGCGTTGCGTTTATCCTTTTTTATCAGAATATCGAGCGCATGGAAGGTACCAACTGGGGAAGCGCCAGTGGCAACGATCCTCTTTTCTTTTTCCATACGCTGCTCTGGGCTTTGCTACCCTGGAGCCTGCTGGCTTATTGGGCAGTGTTCAAAAAGAGCTTTCTTCTGGGACAGCAGCGGTTCACGTATGCGCCGGGGCGCGAAATCCTGACTTTGACTACCATCGTGGTCATGTTTACCCTGCTTTCTATCTCCAATTTCAAGCTACCCCATTACCTCAATATTCTGTTTCCCTTTTTTGCACTCCTTATCGCCGCTCAGTTGCAAACAGTGAGCCTGCGCTATGAACAGCAAGGGTTACTCATAGCGCAAAAGTTCGTGGCGGTGGCGATGATAGTAGTGAGCCTAATGCTTACCCGGTACATTTTCCCCATCCAAAACGGGCTGGTGACCGCGATGGCCTTTGCCGCCTTGTTTCTGATGATCCGGGAGTGGGTAACGGCCGGTCCCTGGCTCGAAAAACTGATGGGGATTTCGGTGGCGGTAGGTATTTTTGCCAATCTGTTGATGAACGGAAATTTTTATCCGCAGGTACAGCATTATCTGGGTGGTCTGCAAGTGGCCGCCAAGGTGAAGGAACTGAATATTGCCCCCCAGGATATCCGTCTGTTCAATTGGGAGAGCAACACCCTCAATTACTACACCGAACATTTTTACAAGACTATCAAGGCCAACCAATTGAAAAACAGCGGCGAAATCTGGCTGGCCGGTCCGGAAGAGTCCATGAACCGGGCTTTGGACTCGCTTTCAGTGGAAACCGGAAAATCTTACCTATTCTATCATTTCCGCACGACGCGGCTCAATGCCCTGTTTCTTAGTCCCAAGACCCGCCAGGCTACCTGCGAGCGAATCAGGCTGGTGCAGATCAACCCTTCCGCTCCCGGTATAAGCCGCCAAACCGAATGAAGTACGGGAAAACCGCCATCAAAATTCTGGTCACGCTGGGGCTGCTTTACCTGGTTACGCGGCGGATTGACATCGACGCCATCTGGAATTCGATAAAAAGCGCCGGGTGGTGGTTTTTGCTGGCCGCCTTTCTGATGTACACTTTATCAAGAATTCTAGGCGCCGAGCGCCTCCGGCTGATGCTAAGGGCTCAATCCATTCGTATTTCGGTGCGCGCCAACCTGCGCTTCTACTGGATCAGCATGTTCTATGGCATGTTTTTACCGGGCGGAATCGGCGCGGATGCCTATAAAGTATACTATCTCAAAAAAAACTACACAGGGCACAGTACCCTTAGCCTCACCAAAATCATGCTCTGGGACCGTCTCATCGGTCTGGGTGCGCTGCTGCTGTTGGCGCTCCTGCCAGCGCTCATCCTGGTACTCGGTCCCTTGTGGTCGTGGCTGTGGGTACCCGCTCTGCTCCTCGAACTTTTCATATTGCGGTGGGCAATCGGGTATTGGATGCCCATTCTGGTGGCGGTACACCAGAAGCTATTCTGGATTTCGATCCTGATTCAACTCGCCCAAATCGCCTCCATCGTCTTTCTGATGGAAGCCATCGGTATTTCGGATCACTACCTCGAATACACGCTCGTATTCCTGGCTTCTTCCCTGGCTTCTATGCTGCCCGTTTCCATTGGCGGGGTCGGGATTCGGGAATTGACTTTCCTGTACGGATCCCAGTTTCTGGGTACTTCGGAAGCCCACTCCGTTGCCTCGGGGTTTCTTTTCAACGTGCTGGTTACGGCACTGGCTCTGACGGGCTGCCTTTTCTTATTTGGGAAAGAACCCGTCATCCCCGATTCTTCTCCCAAAGAATAAAAAACATTATAAATGCATTTCTCAATGACTGGGAGTGGTATGTTTGGAAAAACGTCGTCTTTATGGCAGTACAGAAATTCACAAACCTGCCTAGCTATTCCTGAAAAATGAAGCATTCCTTTACGTATATAGTTTTTCTATACCTCGTAGCTCTATCCGTCTTCGCCCAGCCGGCTGCTCCGTCCGCGAGCAAACCCAACATCATTTTTATCCTCGTCGATGACATGGGCTGGGGCGACGTGGGCGCTTTCTGGCAGCAACAGCGCATGAAAGCCAACGACCGCAGCGAACCCTGGCAGTTCACACCTTCGCTCGACGCCATCGCCCAAAACGGTGCCATGCTCACCCACCATTACTGCGCGGCTCCGGTATGCGCACCGTCGCGCGCCTCGCTCATGCTGGGCGTCAGCCAGGGCCACGCCAATATTCGCAACAATCAGTTTGACAAAGAGTTGCAGGACACCTACACCATGAGTTCGGTGCTTAAAAAGGCCGGGTACAGCACCAGTCTGGTAGGCAAGTGGGGCTTGCAGGGCGTCGATGCCGAAGCTCCCAATTGGCCCGCGCATCCCCTGAACCGGGGTTTCGATTATTCGTATGCCTACATCCGTCACGCCGATGGCCACGAGCACTATCCGGTGGAGGGAATTTACCGGGGGAAGAAAGAAGTCTGGGAGAATAAGACCAACGTATCGGCGGGCCTGGCCAAAAGCTTTACCACCGACCTGTGGACGGCCAAAGCCAAGCAGATTATCAAACAGCAAGCCGGAAAAGCCCAACCTTTCTTCATGTACCTGGCCTACGATGTACCCCACGCCGTGCTTGAACTTCCTACCCAGGCCTACCCCCAGGGCGGCGGCCTGAAAGGCGGTTTGCAATGGCTGGGTACCTCCGGCAAAATGATCAACACCGCTTCGGGTACCCCCGACTCCTACATCCACCCGGACTATGCCAAAGCCACCTACGATCACGACAAGAATCCCGCTACAGCCGAGGTACCCTGGCCCAATGTGTACAAGCGGTACGCCACGCTTTGCCGCCGGATCGACGACGGCATCGGCGATATCATGCAGTTGTTAAAAGATTTGAAAATTGACCAGAATACGATGGTCGTCTTTACTTCTGACAATGGCCCTTCGATTGAATCATACCTGAAAGAAGACTATGAGCCGGTTTTCTTCAACAGTTTCGGTCCATTCGATGGCATCAAGCGCGATGTGTGGGAAGGCGGCGTGCGGATGCCGACACTGGTGCAGTGGCCGGGTACCATCCCGACCAAGCAGGTAATCACCCGGCCCAGCGCCCTCTACGACTGGCTGGCCACCTTTGCCGATGCCGCCCAGATTCCGGCTCCCGCCCGCACCGATGGCGTTTCGCTACTCCCTACCCTGACCGGACAGGGTACCCAAAAGCAGGGCGTGGTGTACATCGAATACGAAAACAACGGCGCTACGCCCAAATTTGAGGAGTTTTCGCCCAATCACCGCGCCCGGAAGCGTAACCAGATGCAGAAAATCAGGCTGGGAGATTTTGTGGGAGTTCGCTACGACATTAAGTCGGCCGACGACGATTTTGAGATTTATAACGTCGTAACCGATCCGCAGGAAACGAAAAACCTGGCCGGTGAGGCCGCTTACCGATCCATGCAGAAAACTTTCAAGGAAAGGGTTACGCAGGTACGCCGGCCCGATCCCGAAGCGCCTCGCCCCTACGACCTGGCCCCAATGGCCGCCATGGAAGCTCCCAAAGCCGCCGCCGGTGTGCACTGGGCCATTCATGAAGGTGAGTTCCCGTGGGTAGCTGATCTTACCGGCCGCCCGGCTTCGCTTTCGGGGAACAAGCCGGGTGCCGATATCAACAGCATCGCGTTGAAAGAGGGGATGATCTATCAGGAGGGGTACCTCAAGGTACCTCAGGATGGTACCTACCAATTTACCATGACCGGCAACGGCAGCTACCTGTTTCGGCTGCACGACGCCCTGATCATCGACCGCACCTACCCCGACCAACCCAAATTGAAACTACCCCTTTCGGCAACGGTCAACCTGAAAGCAGGGTACCATCCGTTCCGGATCTACTACCACCAGACGGGCAACGCGAAGCCCAATCTGGACTGGACCTGGCAGGCCGAAGGCATGAGGGAACAACCCGTACCCGCCGCGGCACTGTTCCATGCGGCAGATTAACGGGCAAACCGTCGTCTGAAAATTCTTTCACGTATTGATGAATGAATAAAGCCGTACAGTAATTGTCCCAGCAGGGCTATCGAAACTCAAACTATAAACAGTTTCGTATATTTATGAGTTATGTGGCATTTTAAAAGACCAACAGTAAAGTGACGACTGACAACTTAATAATAATAAAAGGTGGTGCATACAACGACATTAAGAAAGCGTTGAGACAATGGATAGATTTATATTCAAAGGACTTACAAGACGACTTAACTTTTCAAATATTTAAAAATGGACGGGGCAATCATATTATACAGGCTGACAAAAAGCTAGACAACGATCGTTTTTTTTATCTAGTAAACTATTTGAACTATCCAGAAGATATTAAATACAAAATTGAAATTGAAGGCTATACGACAGGAAAAGACAATAACCAACTTAAAGGCAAAGACCTTTTAGTTTTCATTTCACTGACAGACAAAGAATACGATAATGTACTCGTGACGACTTCTGAAAATGAAAATTTCAAAGTTGACTTTGGTGGTAAAATCACAGAAACGAGAGATAAGCGGATTTTCAATTACCCGACTGACTTAATTTTGAAATATCCAGAAACAATTAATATTAATCGAAAAGAAATCGAACACAAAGAAGAAAAAATCAACGAAATAAGTATTCACAAGAGATTTAAAATTTTAGCAATTATTGCCGTTAGCTTGACACTAATCGGAATAATCATAAATCAGATAGACCCTCAAATCTTTCGTAAATTTTCATTTTTCTTAGGTATGGGAATAGGTGTTTGGTTTTTTTTGGACTACAAAATGCTTCAATCGGACAGACATTATCTTTGCAGCTTCGGAATTGCGATAGGGTATTTTCTATTCATTTTAACTAACAATGGAGAATTCAATAAAAGTGTTTTAGACTATGGAGCATTATATCCACTAACTTTATTATTAGTCCAAAAACCTGCAAGACTAATTTACAAAGCAACATTAAACAGAGAACCAGTGGTTGATAGACCACCGCCAACATTTTGGGACGGTGTTTATATGATAATTCTGTTTTTTGGATTTGGAGTTTTACCTTTTTTAATTATCGACAGTTTGACGAAATGAAAAGAAAAACGCCACATAACAACAGCTACCCAAAAGACGGGATTTCGTGTTCCAAAGAGACATTTGTGCAAGCCGAAAGTTCAGTACAGGCTAATAGTTTAGTGCTTCGAAATCCGCTTCTTCGCCAAGCGACAAACCGTAATCTGCTATATTTTGACCGACCACAAACAAGACAATTCAAGAATGAAACTATTGGACTTTTTCAAAATATTTTGTCAAAGTATTGCTCCAATAAATGAAGTTAAAGCTGACGGTTATTTACCTTCATTTTGGGAGGACGACTATTGCCAAATTGAAATTGCTTCGTTTGAAAATAAAGAATACATTTTAAAGACTATTAGGCAAATAAGTGACCTTGCAAATAATTCAAGAACAGATTTCGGATTTACAGAGACGTTTGGACGAGGACAAATGCCTATAAAAACTTATTCCAAAGAAATTAGGACATACTATTTAGATAAACTATTAACAGAGTTTGAATTTGAAAAGGCAAAAAGCATAAACTATGACAGTCATAAAATCCTTAACTGCGAAACTGGATCGATTAAAGCGTATGGTTTCTCAAACTTCACTATCTTTTTTGACACGCAAGACGAGTTTGTAAAAAATATTTGGTTGTCAATTAGTTTAATTGTTTCAGTTAGACAATATGACTTGATACAATCAGCCTTGTATTGTTTAGGTGAAGAATGTGAAATGGTGTTGATTGACTGGAATAGCTTGGAATTATTCGACTTGAGAGACAGGACACAAATAGACAAATACTTAAATGACTACTGGAAATAATACAGCAGCTAACAGACGTTTGGCAAAAAAGCGGGTTCAGTCGTTAATTGAAAATTCTAACTCGTATCAACTTTTGTGCTCCGAATGAAGTTTAGTGCTAAAAGTCCCGCCCTTCTGGTAGCTGCAAAACGTTCATTTACCAACGCTCGATTCAAGTTCTTTACTACACTCCTGTAATCTGTAAGTATTTTTCTTTAATTCTCTATAAAAAAACCAAGAAACTATTTGCTATAAACAAGTATATCATTCCCTAATTATATTCGTTTTGTCTCGACTTGTAGTTATTTTCGGCATCCTGCTATTCTTCCTACCTCGGTATACTGTGGCGCAGGATTCCCTGCGAGTTACTTCTCCAAATGGTCATTTGACTTTTAAATTTTCCATTCAGCCGGGAGGGGTACCTTCTTACGAAATCAGCTATAACGATCAGCCGGTCATTATGCCTTCACGACTGGGTTTGCTCAACAATCCGAATGGTAATCCTAATGCGCCCAACTGGAATGAAAAATTTACGGTAGTGAAAACTTCGGTGCGCCGGGTCGATACCTCCTGGAAACCGGTCTACGGCGAGCGGGACGAAATACCGGACAGGTACCACGAACTGACCCTTACCTTGCAGGATACCGTGAAAGTCAATGGCCGCGAAAAGGGCGAAATGCAACTCATCGTGCGAGCCTACGACGAAGGCATCGCTTTCCGGTATTTTTTTCCGGAAAGTACCCGGACACAAATCATCGAAATCGGTCAGGAAGCCACGCATTTTCGCCTGCCGCCCGATACCCGTTTTTACGCTACCGATCACGCGCAGGGTAGCTACACCCTGACCGAGCCCGAAGGCTGGAAAAAACGGGCCGAACTACCCCTTACCGCCCAGCTCGGCAACAACCTCTGGACCAGCATCCTGCACGCCGGGGCTACGGATTTTCCCCGTATGCGGCTGGAAGTACGGGAGGGAGAACTGGTAAGTACCCTCTTCGGTGAAACCCTAGGTACCTCCCCCTGGGGTACCCCCTGGCGGGTGGTCATGGTTGCGGAGGAGCCCACCCAGTTGCTGGAAAATAACTATCTGATTTTGAACCTCAACGCTCCCAATAAAATTAAAGATACGAGCTGGATCAGGCCCGGACGGGTGATGCGGGAAGTGACACTATCTACGGCCGGAGCCCGAAAGCTGGTAGACTTTGCGGTAGGACAAAACCTGGATTTCATTCATTTCGATGCGGGTTGGTACGGCCATGAATACGAAGTCGCTTCCGATGCCAGCCGGGTCAGCGTCGATCCGAAGCGCAATCCCGTCAACGATCTTGATTTGCAGGCAATCATCCGCTACGCCAAAGAAAAAGGGAAAGGCGTGATTCTGTACGTAAACCACCGCGCGCTCGAAAACCAGCTGGATTCGATTTTCCCGCTGTACCAGCGCTGGGGCGTGGCGGGCGTCAAATTCGGCTTTGTGCATACCGGCTCCCACTACTGGACCGCCTGGATGCACGAGGCCGTGAAGAAAGCCGCCCGGTACCACCTGATGGTCGACATCCACGATGAGTACATGCCCACGGGATTTACCCGCACCTACCCCAACCTCATGACGCAGGAAGGAGTACGCGGCAATGAGGAATTTCCCGACGCCACCCACAACACCGTACTGCCCTTCACCCGTTTTCTGGCCGGTCCCGCCGACTACACCTACTGCTTCAACGAACCCCGATTAAAGAACACCAAAGCGCATCAGCTGGCCCTTTCCATCATTAATTACAGTCCGTGGCAGTATCTGTATTGGTATGGTAAACCCGAAACCTACCCCAATCGGCAGGAAATCGAGCTCTGGAAGTACCTGCCCACCACCTGGAACGAAACGCAGGTACCCACGGGGGTACCCGGTGAGTACGTTACCGTCGCCCGGCGGAATAAAAACGAATGGTACGTGGGCTCCGTAACCAATAATGACGCCCGGAAAACCACTGTGTCTTTTGCATTTTTGCCCAAAGGGAAAAAATATACGGCTGATATCTACGAGGATGACGGACAGGGTAGCATCCGAAAGACCACCAAATCGGTACAGGCAACGGACCAACTCGATTTCGACTTACTGCCCCGAGGTGGGGTGGCGGTGCGGGTGCGGGAGTAGATTCACCCGGTATGTACCTTCCGGAAGACCGACGGGCTCATCCCTTTCCGGGATTTGAATACCTGATTGAAGTAGGAAACATCCTGGAAGCCGCATTGGAAACCAATCTGACTAATGTCCCGCGACGAATCCAGCAGCATCCGGCAAGCCAATTGAATCCGCAGTTCGTTCACCACTTCGGTGAAGGTTTTATTGGTCTGTTGTTTGAAGTACCGGCAAAAAGCCGCCTTGTTCATGTTAGCCAGATCCGCCGCCTCATCGAGTCGTAGCTCCGCCGTCAGATGTTCCTGAATGTACGCTAGCACGGTCTGAATGCGACCCGAGTCTTCAATAGGCCGGTTCCCGCCGAACGTTTTTTCTGATAGCAACCGAAATTCGGGTTCCTCGGCCAGTACCGTAAATACTTCCATCCAGCCCATCAGTCGTTTGGCTCCCTCGCTCCCGATGATTCGGTGCAGCAGAGGAGTCACCAATTCGGCCACCCGAACCGGAAAATGGATACCCCGGGCCGCCCTTTGCAGCAATTCGTTGATCCGCTGCATTTCCGGGATTTCAAAAAATGGCTCTCCCCACATACCCGACCTGAAGCGGAGTATAATCGCCTCGGCCACTTCTGATTTGTTCTGATAATAGAGGGCATCATTGCGCCAATAATGGGGCAGGCTGGTACCCAACAGCACCAGATCCCCGGCTCCAAAGGGCTCGATGCTATCGCCGATAAATCGTAATCCGCTGCTTTTGAGTACCAGCGCCAGTTCAAACTCAGGATGATAATGCCAGGGATTATCAAAATAAGGTACCTTCTCGTGCCGGATGTCAAAGGAATTGGCCGAATCTTCTTTTACTTTTAGGAGCAGGGGCTTCATGTAGTATTTGCCTTAATTTTTGTCTTAAAGCAAATATAGCTAAATGATTTGCAAACTTTGTCCTACCCTTTCCTCTCGCTTTTGTTTTAATTTTGCTAAAAATAATTCTACGTATGAAGTTTCGACTATTCCTAACCCTTTTCATTTTTTCCTGCTCCTTACCCTGTTTTAGCCAAAATACCCTGACTAACGCCGAAAAAAAGGACGGCTGGAAATTGCTCTTCGACGGCAAAACGACCACCGGGTGGCGCGGTGCCTTCGCTACCGAATTTCCTAAACAGGGTTGGGTAGTTCGGGACGGCGAAATTCGGGGCGAATTGGCGGAAGGTAAGGATCGGTCGGGCGTGGGCGACCTGGTGACGACCAAGACCTACCGCAACTTTGAGCTGGTGTTTGACTGGAAGCTGGGTGAGCTCGCCAACAGCGGCGTGAAGTATTTTGTAATTGACGAGGGCAAGCCAATGCCCGGCGTCCAGCCCGGCTACGAGTACCAGATGATCGACGACGCCAACTACATCTACAACGACAAGCACCTACCCGCCGATCTAAAAACGGCTTCGCTTTACGATGTCATTCCGGCCACCAAAGCCGATACTAAAATGAATCAATGGCACACTTCCCGCATTGTGGTGCGTCAGCCCATCATCGAGCACTGGTTGGATGGCCAAAAAGTGATGGAAACCGACCGCACCAGTCAGGCCTTCAAGGCGGGTTTTGAAGATAGCAAATTCAACAAGTTTCCCGGCTACACGACCATCCAGGAAGGCCACATTCTTTTGCAGGACCACGGCCACAGCGTCGCTTTCCGGAACCTTAAAATCAAAGAATTGCCATGAAACGTAGAGACTTTATTAAAAATACGGCTATGTCCACGGCGGCCGTTTCCACGGTGGCCGCATCCACGGCGGCCTTTGGGGTACCTACCCTGGTACCTTCCTCGGTATTGGGCAAAAACCGCTCCCGTATACCAGCTCCTTCTGACCGCATTACGGTGGGCATGATCGGGTTGGGCCGACAGGGATTCAGCAACAATTTGCAGGGATCGTCGCTCGAAAAACAGGGACTGGGCCGGATGCCGGGCTTTCTGGATATTCCCGACGTGCAGGTAGTGGCCGTTTGCGACGTGGATTCATGGCGCATGGAAGCCGCCCGAAAGGTAGTCGATGTGGCCTATGCCAAAAAATTCGGCAAAGAGGCCTATAAAGGCTGTGACACGACCGGCGATTTCCGTGAGTTGATCGGCCGCAAGGACGTGGATACGCTCATGATTTCGACACCCGACCACTGGCACACGCTGATGGGTATCATGGCGGCCAGAGCCAAAAAACCGTTCAGTATCGAAAAACCGCTGAGTCTGAGCGTGCAACAGGGCCGCGAACTGGCCGATGCTGTCAAAAAAGCGGGTATCATCGCCCGTACCGACAGCGAATTCCGTTCATTACCTACCTATAATAAACCCGTCGAGCTTATCCGCAACGGGTACATCGGGAAGCTGGAACGCATCGAAATTTCGTTTCCTTCCGATCCCGATCCCGTGGCTCCGCAGCCCGACATGCCCGTACCCGCCGAGCTGAATTACGATATGTGGCTGGGACCGGCGCCGAAGGTACCCTACACCGAAAAACGGGTGCACAATCAGCACGACCACAGGTCGCGCCCCAACTGGATGCGGCTCAATACCTACGCCCAGGGCATGATTTCCAACTGGGGCGCGCACTATTTCGACATCGCCCAGTGGGCCAACGACGCCGAGTATTCCGGCCCCGTGGAAGTATCGGGTAAGGGGTACTTTCCCAAGAGTCTTTGGGATACGATGATCAACTTTGAGGTAAAGTACCGCTACGCCAACGGGGTGGAAATGACCTGCCGCCAGACTTCCGACAGCAAACCCTACATCCATTTCTTTGGTTCGGAGGCCTCGATTTTCATCGATGACTTTCCGGGTAAAGTCACGAGCAGCAAGCCCGCCATCCTCACGGCTATGCCCAAATCCGGACAAATGGATACGTCCAAAATTTTGATGGAAAAAGTGGATTTCATCGAAGGTGTCAAAAACAACCGACCTACCCTGGAACCCATCGAGGTAGGTCACCGCACCATTTCGGTTTCACAAATCGGCCTCATCGCCTGTCAGGTAGGGGAAACCCTGCAATGGAATCCGGAAAAGGAATTGTTCATCGGCAACAATGCTGCCAACGCCCTGCTGGCCGCGCCGCTGGTGCGGAAGGAGTGGACGGTATAGGGCTTTCTGCGGTCAGCTTTCGGCAATTGGCTTTTTTTGCTTGAAAGGAATGCTTCTCTTCAGGAATCCAGCCCCAGCGGGAGGCGCTCTGGCGGGACGGTACCTTAGTTCTTACGATGAGATGCACGAAACTAGCCCTAGGCTATATTCAAAATGATTATGAAACCAGTTGTATTCGTTATACTAAGTCTTCTGGTAGGGCATACCGAGGCATTATCCCAGAAAATCGACAACGATTTCTTTGTGCTGCACAACGCTATCCGCGGCGACTCGGTCTACAAAACCTTCGATCAGCAGGTATCCTTGATCAAAAGCCTGGGCTACGATGGCGTGGAAATCAATCAACTCGAATCCTTTGCGGGCATGAAGGCCGCACTGGACCAGCATCAGTTCAAAGGCTCCTACCTTTACTTCAAAATCAATGTCGACCAGCCGCAACTGGACGAACGGCTGGAAAGTATCATTGCCCAGCTGAAAGGATCAGGTACCCTGCTGGCACCCTACATGGTGAGCGATTCGAAGAAATTCAAGCCCTCCTCGCACGAAGCCGATGCGCATCTGACCGCCCTGCTGCAACAGCTGGGAAAGTGGGCCCAAAAGTCGAACCTGCAGGTAGCCCTTTATCCGCACTACGGGTTTTATGTGGAAACCATCGATCATGCGCTGAAATTGGTGAAGGCGGCGGACATGAAAAATGTGGGTTTATCCTTCAACCTGTGCCATTGGCTCGCCACAACGCCCTTAGCCGAAAGAACCGACTGGAAAAAAGATCTGAAAACCTTGCAACCCTACCTTAAAATGGTCACCATCAGCGGTGCCAATCAGGTGGATTCACAAGCAAAAACGCCCTGGGATGACTACATCCTGCCCTTGGGCACAGGTACCTACGACACTTACGATTTGGTAAGCTACCTCGTCAAAGACCTGAAATACAAAGGCCCGATTGGGGTTCAATGCTACAATATCAAAGCCGACAAGCCCGAGCTCTTACGCTCGACTATGCAGGTATGGCAGACTTATAAAAGCAAACTGGAAAGCGAGTAATCAGGCTTCAACAACTACTGTCAAAAGACACCTACCTACCATGACCTTCACCCACAAACACCTCGAAACCTACCGCCGCGATGGCTATGTCGTAGTGAAAAACTTCTTTTCGCCGGAAGAGATAGGCCTGCTGTATGAGGTAGCGACTTCCGACTCGCTGCTCCGGCAAAAATCCTACGACCGCACCGATGCTTCGGGCCTGAAAACCAAGCTCGCCCTCTGGTACGCGCTGGACGACAGTCTGTACAGTCAATTCGCCCGTGCAGCCCGCACCGTCCGGGCCGTAGAGCAACTGTTGGGCGGGACGGTGGCGCATTACCACTCCAAGCTGATGCAAAAGGAACCCCGCACGGGCGGGGCCTGGGAGTGGCATCAGGACTACGGGTACTGGTACAAGAACAACGGTTTCTTATTCCCGGACATGCTCAGCGCCCTCACGGCCCTCACGCCCGCCACCCGCGAAAACGGCTGCCTGCAAATGATCCGGGGTTCGCACAAAATGGGCCGCGTCGAACACGGCTTCACCGGCGAGCAGGTAGGTGCCGACCTGGAAAAAGTGACCGAAGCGCTGAAAATCATGCCGCTCGACTACCTCGAAATGGAACCGGGCGACACGGCCTTTTTTCACTGCAACACCCTGCACGCCTCCGCCGCCAATCTATCGGACAAGCCCCGCTGGTCGATCATCACCGCCTACAATCTGGCCTCCAATAAGCCCTACAAAGACGTTCATGAATGCAGCTACACGCCGATCGTACCTTTCGAAGGTAGCCTATTGGAAGCGGCGGGTACGGGCATTTCGGAGGGGGCGGATTTTCTGGTGAAGTAGTCATAGATCCAGGGTACCTGTTTATTCTCCCGACTTGTCGGTACCTTTCTGATACGACTTAGCGAAGTCTCCCTTGATCCACGTCATCTGCTTGCCGTATCCCACTTGGGAATCGAGAATATACTGCCCCGTTCTGGTGTCGAGAATAATGAATCCCCGTTCGCTCGATACCGCCTGATAGCGGCCGTTTCCATTTTCGGCCTGTGCAACATCTTTTGGTGTAAAGGCGGCAATGGCCCCGATTGCCAGTATTCCCAGAACCAGAAAGAGTACCCGGGCATCCCATTCGATTGTTATTTTTTTCATCGTATTAGCGTTAACGAGTTGAACATGTATTCTGCGTAGGTAAGATAGGCTAAAATAAAATCAACATGACTTATTAAAAGCATCCCTATAACTCCTATTGTAAAATACCCTGGCGCGTGCTTCCCCACCGCGTTGAGCAGAAACGAACAGCAAGCGGTTCTTTCTTTTTCAAAAACAGATTCTAACGGTTGGGTCGATATTTTCTACACTACGGCCGTAGTATGTTGATGCGAGTGTAGCCTTTCCACTATTTTTACCTGACTATGGGTAAACAATACGACAAGGCTCTACGAATAATCAGCATCGCGGTGGTGGCGGTGGTAGCCAACTTTGTTTTCTACCAGCCCGACAACGATGTACAGCACATCAGCTGGTTGAAAGGTCTGGTCATCAGCCTGATCGAGTGGACGATTCTGCTGGAAATCAATCGGGTAGGTATCCAACTCGCCCAGCGAAGGTACCCCCGCCTCAACCAGACCAAACAACGCATTGCTCTGGAACTGGGCTGGCTGCTGACCGCGACGGTGGTGCATCGGGTCATCATTACTTACCTCTATGACATCACGCAATTCTGGGGGTACCCTTTGCCGGGGGGTACCTATTGGGTTACGACGCTTGTGTCGTTTCTCTTTACCCTGCCAGTGGCGGCTATTTACGAAGGAAAGCACCTCTACCGCCAATGGTGGGAAACCTACTACGAGGCCGAGCGACTTAAGAAAGAAAATCTGCAAAGTCAGCTCGATTCGCTCAAAGCGCAAATCAACCCCCATTTTCTATTCAATAGCCTGAGTACCTTGTCCTCGCTGGTGACGGAAGACCCGGTAAAAGCGGAGCAGTTTATCGAGGAACTGGCATCGGTGTACCGTTATCTGCTACAAACCAACGAACAGCCCCTGACCACTTTGGAGCAGGAACTGCACTTCATCCGGGCCTATTTCAACTTGTTACAAATGCGCTTCGGGTCCAGCATCGAACTGGATCAGGCGATTGACGAACGCTATCATGCCTTTTTGCTCCCCCCGCTGACGCTGCAACTGCTGGTTGAGAATGCCGTCAAACACAACGCGGCCCTACCTACCCGGCCCTTGCTGATACGGATTTATTCCGACGAAGCCAATAACCTGTTTGTCCTCAACACTTTGCAAAAGAAAACCAATCTCGTCCCGTCCAACCAGACCGGACTTCAGAACATCGCTACCAAGTACCGCCTGCTGAAACAGGCCGAAGTGGTGGTGAAACAAACCGATACGCATTTTCAGGTACTGATTCCGCTTATCCCCAATTTACCCCATGAACATCCTCATTATTGAAGACGAAGAGGCAACCGCCCGAAAATTACAGCGGCTCCTGGCGCAGGTAGCCCCCACCGATACCGTAGTGGGCCAGCTTGCCAGTGTGGAGCAGTCGGTCGAATGGCTCCGTACGCACCCGATGCCCGAGCTGATTTTGATGGACATCGAACTGGCCGATGGCCAGAGTTTCGAGATCTTCAACCGGGTGGCGGTCACTTGTCCGGTCATTTTTACCACGGCTTACGACGAATTCGCGCTGAAAGCCTTCAAGGTCAATAGCATCGACTATTTGCTCAAACCCGTCCGGGAAGACGACCTCCGGGGGGCGCTGGCCAAGTTGCAAGCCCTCAAACAATCCCTGACGCCCAATTTGCAAGCTTCCCTGGCAAACCTGCTGCAACAACTGAATCCATCGGTTGCCGCCCAAGCCGGGACGAGCCCGGCGGAGTCGAGGCCGGAACGTACCCGTTTTCTGGTCAAGCAGGGACAGCGGCTGTTTTCGGTGCCCACGGAGGATATCACCTATTTCTTCACCCGCTCCAAGATCGTTTTTCTGAAAGCCCACGACGGCCAGGAATGGATGATCGACTACACCATGGACGAACTGGAAAGCATGCTGGACAACCGGCGGTTTTTCCGGCTCAATCGCCAGATCATCGCTGAACTGCGGGCCATCGATAAGGTGCATTTGTATTTCAACGGGAAATTGAAGGTATCGCTGCAACCCGCTTTTGCGGAGGAAGTACTGGTCAGTCGGGAAAAGGCGGGTGATTTCAAGCGTTGGTTAGGGGAATAAAATCCGACACTTCGGTAGCAAATCAGTGCAGTTCGGTGGGCGCTCTATTCAGGAAACGGCCTTTTTCGGGGACTTTTGAATAAATAATCAAAAGAAAACGAGCCATGAAAAACAAACACCTGATGTACCCCCTGCTGCTGCTTTTTTACAGCAGTTTTGCTCGCAGTCAAGTACCCCTTGTGCTGACACCGGAGCAACTGCAAACCGACTTCGCCCGTTTCCAAACGGCTTTGCAGGAAGCCCACCCCGCCCCCTACCGCTACACGCCCAAGGGTACCTTCGACTCCCTGATGGTAGCGACCCGGGCCCGCTTGAACCGCCCCATGAGCCAGCAGGAATTCTACCAAGTGATGACGCCCCTGCTGGTAGCTCTGCGCGACGGCCATATCAAATGGATCGTGGCGGGCCGGGATCAACACTATCCGTTTCACCCCGATACGCTTTTTCCGTTGAAACTGTATTTTTTGCAGGATAAAGCGTGGGTAGTGGGAAGTTACGATACGGGTACTATTCCCCCCGGCGCTGAGGTAGGGGCCATCAACGGTCAGCCGATGGCGGCCATCATTGAAAGGCTACTGGCCCAGGGTACCTTCGCCGACGGAAAAACCCTCAACGGCAAATACGAAGATCTGAATCATTTCTTCTCCGGCTACTACGCTACCTTCGTGGGTGCTCCGGCTACTTTTGACCTCACCTACTGCTACGCCGACACCGATACCACGGTACGCATCGCTCCGGTGACTTTCGAAGCAATCAAAAAGTACGAGGGTACCCTCCGTATCGTGTCCCAAAATGCCCGACTTAGTTTTGAGGACAGTACCAAAACAGCGCTGCTGACAATCAGGCGATTCTGGACCGAGGGCGACGAACCTTCGTACAAGAAATTCCTCGCGCAGGCTTTTCGGGAAATCGAAACGCGCAAATGCACTGCCCTGATCCTTGATCTGCGTGACAATGAAGGTGGCGAAGAAAAGTACGGCATAAAGCTTTATCGGTACCTGGCCCAAAGGCCTTTCCGCTACTACGACCGTATTAGCGTCCGGCAGAAAAAGGCGCTCTCTTTCCCGGCCTACACGCCCAAACTCTACCGGATGCTGCGGGGGTTGGTGGTAAAAAAACAGGGGGATGGCTACGTTTTCACCGCCCAGCGGGGGCTGAAAATCCGGAAGCCCGAACGCCACGCTTTTGCGGGCAAGCTGTACGTGCTCCTCAACGGCGGTAGCTTTTCCGTGACCACCGAATTCGCCGCCCGGGTGCACGCCGACCGGCGGGGTACCTTTATCGGTCAGGAAACGAGCGGGGCCTACGAAGGCGACAACAGCGGCATTTTTGCCATCACCCAACTTCCCCATTCTAAAATTGACCTGGGGGTACCTTTGTTCGGTTTCTACATGGCCAACCTACCCGCCGACCTGGAAAAAGGGCAGGGCATCCGGCCCGATCATCCAGTAATTCCCTCGATCGAGGATGTGCTGATGGGCCGGGACCCGGCGATGCAGTATGTCCGGCAACTCATTTCAAACCAGTAATCCATCTATTTATCCATGAAAACATTTCTTTCCACGGCACTTCTGGTGCTTGGGGGTACCCTGGCGTTTGCCCAGACTCCCACAAAACCGGCCCCTTTTTCTGAACTTGAAATCGGCTATCAGCGCGAAACTTTCAAGATGCGGGATTTGCAGGCTTCGCCCATGCGGTACTACGCCAACCTGAACGGCCTCCGGATCAACTACAATCGGCTTTCGTCCAGGAACCAATGGCAGGTAGGTATCAAAGCAGGGGTGGGCGATCTGGTAGCGCCGGGCCTGGGCATCCGGGGTTTCAAATTTTCGCCCGAACAGGAGCAGCCGCTCTGGCTGGTACCTACCCTATACCGGGGCCAACTCACGGTGGACTACCTGCGGGCCTTCCGTTCCACCGCCCGCCGCAGTACCTGGCTGGGCCTGGGGCTACACGAAACAATGGGCTACGCCGATGGACTGGCGCTCAGCACCTGGGCTTTCAACAGCGCCGAACTCCGGGTATTGTACCAAACCCGGCTGACGCTGGGTCAACGCCATACGCTAACCGCCGGAGCCTCGCTGCCCGTGTTGGCGGCAGTGAGCCGCATGCCGTACAGCAATGTGGTTTCGGAACCCAACCGCTCCGAGGTCGCCAGTTTTTTCGGGGGTACCCGCTGGGCCACAGTGAATAGCTACCTCAGTCCGGAGATCAATCTAAATTATCGCTTCGCGTTGAGTCGCCGGATCGCGTTTGGAGTAGGGTACCGTTACCAGTGGCTGCGTTTTCCCGAACCCCGCACCATTCGCACGGCCGACCACGCACTCCATGCATCACTTTTGTTCCAATTTCAAAAACGTTACTGACCATGAAATCTTTTTTGATTAAAATCTTTTGCCTGGTTCTCCTGCTGGTGGGCACAATCGCCTGTAATGACCTGACCCTCGGCCCCGAACCGGCTAACACACCGGAAGCCAACTACGAAATGCTGTGGCAAGAATTCGACCGGATGTACGGTCAATTTGAAGCCAAAAATCTGGATTGGAGCGCCATCTATAAGAAGTACCGGCCTCAGGTGAAGCCCGGCACAACCGACGACGAACTTTTCAAGATCATGACCCAAACCCTGGGCGAACTCAACGACGGCCACATCTGGCTGCTCACGCCCGGGCCTACCTACCGCCGCTACGACAGCGGCCCGGTGTACACGGGCGACGATTTCAGCGCTGCTATCACCCAGAAATACGTGCAGGAGCCAAAAGAATTGACCACCGCCGAGGGCCTGAATGTCCTGTACGGCAAACTACCCGGAAACGTAGGGTACCTTTATTTCGTGGATTTAGGGCAAAATCCCGGTTTCTACGAGCGAGCGATGGATGAAGTGCTGGGTACCCTAGCGGACACCAAAGGTCTGATCGTGGATGTGCGCAATCTGGGCGGCGGGCTGGACCGTTCGAGTCAATACGTGGCCGGGCGTTTCGCCAGTGATCGCAAGCTGTTCATGACCACCCGCTTCCGCAACGGTCCGCAGCATAGCGATTTTACCTCCCCGATTGAATGGTACGTGGAACCGACGGGTAAGAAGCAATACCCCAAACCCGTGGTGCTGCTCACCAATCGCCTGACCCAGAGCGCCGGCGAAACCTTCGCCCTAGCCATGAACCAACTCCCGACCGTAACGCAGCTAGGCGATACGACTTACGGCATTTTCTCCGACAACCCGAAGCGCGAACTCCCCAATGGGTGGATTTACTCCGTCAGTACCGGTGATTTTCGGGCGGCGGATGGCAAGAGCTACGAAGGTATCGGGGTCTCGCCCAGGGTACGGGTACTCAATACCAAAGAAGACCTCGCCGCCGGCCGTGACAAGGTACTGGAAGCGGCCCTGGGTAGATTGCAGTGATCGGAAAAAGGCGGGCTGTCAGGGAAACAGTCCGCCTTTTTTTAGAAAGCAAAGATTGATCTTCGCAATAAATTGTATGGATTCCGGTTTTTTACAAAATTTCAAAAACCCAGACTACAGTATCTGCCAAACGCCTACTTCTTCTTCGCGCGCTCCGCCGCTACTTCCGCCACGGAAACCGCCGAAGCTTTGTTCTCAAAACTGTTCCTGACAAAGGTCAGCACATCGGCAATTTGCTGATCGGTCAGAAAGTCGTGGGCGGGCATTACGTTGCTGTACGTTTCGCCGTTGATGAGTTCATGAGCATTCAAGCCGTTCAGAACTACCCCAATAATCCGGGCTTTTTCTCCCAATACGTATTCGGTCTGGCTCAGGGGCGGATTAAGGTGGGGTACCCCACTGCCATCGGCCTGATGGCAGACGGCACAATTCTGCTCATAAACGATCTGTCCCGAAGCCATCGCCATTTCCATCGTCTGTGTCTTGGCAGTGGCGGCAGGCATTTTGGTACTTGTCTTCTTGGTCTGGGCGCAGGCTTGCAGGGAGAACAAGCCGGCAATAATTAGTACTACCCTACAAGGCTTGAAAAGTAGGCTCATTTAGCGTAAGAAATCTTGTAGAGGGTACCTTTCACATCGTCGGCCACGTACAGCGAGCCGTCGGGCCCCTGGGCGAGACCGCAGGGGCGATGCATAGCCTTACCCGGCGACATCACAGTTTCCATCCCCGCAAAATTATCGGCAAAAACCTCCCATTCGCCAGAAGGCTTGCCGTTTTTGAAGGGCTGAAACACCACAAAGTACCCCGCCTGAGGCTCAGGGGCACGATTCCAGGAACCATGGAAGGCAATGAAAGCACCGTTGCGATATTTTTCGGGAAACTGGCCGCCGGTATAAAACAGCAAACCATTGGGGGCCATGTGGCCGGGGTAGGCTGCCGCCGGATCGATGTACTTGTCGGTAACGGCTTTCTTGCCGTCGCCGCCGTACTCGGGGGCTACTATTTTCTTTTTCTGAATCTGATCGTAGTAGGTATAGGGCCAGCCGGCATCGTCCCCTTTTTTCAGTTCAAACATGGCTTCGGCGGGTAATACCGCCGACTGCTGCACGGTGTACATGTCCGGAAACAATGTAGTGAGTTGGTCGCGCCCGTGCTGCATGACGAAGAGCGAATTGGTTTGGGCGTTCCAGTCCATGCCCACCATGTTACGAATTCCGGTAGCGTAGTGCACGCCGTCTTTCAAAATTTGCTCGGGTTTATCGGTCTTGAACTGCCAGATCCCACCCACTGAATCGAGCATGGCGCAGGGCATCATACCGGGCGAGCCCTTGGTGCGGTCCTTCACCTGACAGGCATTCGAGGGGGCTCCGATGCCTACGTAGATATTGCCATTTTTATCCAAAGCCACCGATTTGGTGTTGTGGGTACCCTTATCAGTCAGGCCTTTGACGATGCGTTCGGGTTGATCGGGGCTGACGACCTGTTGTTGGTCGTTGAGCTTATACCGGAATACTTCCGTGTTGGAGGTAGTATAGAGGTAGCCATCGGCCAGGGCTACGCCGGTACCCCCGAAGTCGCCGAAGCCTTTCTGCTCGTCCATTTTTCCGTCCCCATCGGTATCGTGCAGGAACAGGGTACCTTTCCCATTGACCGGCTTGGCCAGCCGTACGTACACATCGCCGCGTTGCGTGACGGCGAGATGCCGCGCCTGTCCCAGATTTTCGGCAATGATGGTCGTCGTGAAGTTGGAGGGTACCTTGATAACAGGCTCGGCGGGAGCGCTATCGGCGATTTTGTCTTTAGCCATTTGCGCTATGGCCTGCATGGGTTGAACACCCGCGAGTGCACCCGCAAGTAGTCCGGCGAAAAGCGTTATTTTTTTTGTCGACACGGTAATTAAAGTTTAAGTATACAGTAACCTAACATCCAAAAAACGGCCCTTGTTAGAAAATTGAGCCGATTTTATAAAATTAGGGAATCTCAGTAGCAGGAAAAAAGATTTTTCCCTTTTTCTGATTCATCGGGTTTGTCGCTCGATTACTCCTGTTTACTTCACTTTTCCACCCATTGACTCCCGTTTCCAGATATAACTGACCAGGGGCAGTTAGGTTTGCGTCCGAAATAAAACGTTCAAGACCAATCCTTTCATCCATTCAAAGAGCGAACGATGAATCACGTATCTGAAATCTTACTGTCGTTATTTATTCTGAATCTGGGTACTGCCTTTGGAGCCGGATTATACGAGACAAAAATCGTCCTGCCGCGGTGGTTCCATAAAACCACCGATGGCTACCGGGTCAACGCCGCGGCGATGCGCGACCTGGATTCAGGTAGAAGCTTCTGGGCCTTTGTCACGACCGGCCCCCTCACGTTGCTCACGCTGGCCAACCTTGTTTTTGCGTGGCAATCGCAGCAACCGGACCACAGCGGGTGGATGGCCGCCGCCCTGGTGGCGCTCCTGGAACGGGTGGGTACCTTTGCCTTCTTTATTCCCACTGCCATTAAACTGGGAAAAGCCGATCAGTTGGCCCCCGCGCAAGCAAGCCGTAAGGTAACCCTATGGCTCAACGCCAATTACATCCGCAATGCGCTAACGCTGATTGCGAGTTTACTAGCATTACGGGCTTTGGCAATAGGCGTGTAGAGTACCTGTTCACAAAGGATGCAGCCAAGCGTGTTTGTTCTTGAAGTAAACTATCGGATTTTCTAGTGACACATCAGGCCGTAAGGCTGGTCAGTGCTTTGCCACTTTCTACATCAAAAGGCACAGAACTATGCTCATGCGTAATGAGCCATACTCCATCCGTTTTGGAATAGCATACCGTGGCCCGCCACCGCATATCGATTACTTCGCCGGTAGCACGGGCTCCCTTCACGTGATTCATTGAATGACAATAGGTTACCTCTTCACCAGCTAGGACAGTGAGCTGTTCGATTTCGTAGGCAAAAGGTCCAGGAAATTGAGACAGCCAGGATTCCAACCGTTCGCGACAAGCTTCAATCCCCTTTTTTTGTAATGAATCGATCACATCGAAAGAAACGATATCTTTTGCGTATTGTGCCATGGCAGCCTCAATATCCTTTTTCCGAATGGCTTCGGCCTGTTCAGTAATCAACTGACGGATTTCCTCTCCGTTTGACATAAGACATAAACTAAATTACAAACGAACAATTTGATCCATGAGGCAGCACCCCGAAAACGGAGCGACAATACACGACCGAACTCTTTTATAAACTAACCCTTAATGCTCCAGTATTTCCTCTACCACATCTTCCTCTACGATGCGGTCGGAAGCCTGCATCTTAGCGTCGTCGAGCTCGCCTTCCCAGCGCCCGATTACAGTCGTAGCCAGGCAGTTGCCAATCACATTGACCGACGTACGGGCCATATCCATAAGTTCGTCGATGCCCATGATGAGTAGTACCGGCCACTCGGGCAGCCCGAAACTGGCCACTGCCCCCAGCAATATCACCAAGGTAGCGCGCGGGATACCCGCTACGCCCTTGCTCGTGAGCATCAGCAGGAACACCATGCCAATCTGCTGGCCGATGGGAAAATCAATTCCGGCGGCCTGGGCCACAAAAATGGTTGCCAACGACAGGTACAGCGTAGAGCCGTCGAGGTTGAAGCTGTACCCGGTCGGCATCACAAACGACACGATCTGCCGGGGTACCCCGAATTGCTCCATTTTCTCCATGGCCTTGGGTAGGGCCGCCTCCGAACTCGTGGTAGCAAAGGCGATGGAAACGGGCTCGGCAATGTTTTTGGCGAATTTGATAATGGGTACCCTAACAAATAGCGCCACCGGAACCAGCACCAGCAGGATGAAAGCCAGCAATGCGCAATAGAGCGTTACCAACAGCATGGCCAGGTTGCTCAATACATCGATGCCCATGTGGCCTACGGTTTCGGCGATAGCCGCCCCTACCCCAATCGGTGCGAACAGCATCACGAGTTTGGTAAACTTGAACATCACCTCCGCCAGCAATTCAACGCCATTGACGAACTTCTGTTTCTTGGCCGCAGGCAGCAACGCCAGGCTCACGCCGAATAACACACTGAAAATCACCACCTGCAACACTTCGCCGTTGTAGATGGATTTGGCCAGGTTTTCGGGAAAAATATGGAGAATGATGTCCTGCCAGGTTTGGGCCTCCACTTTGGGCAGTTCACCGCTGAAGCTGGCCGGAGCCGTAAGGCCCGCGCCGGGCTGGAAAAAGTTGGCAAAAAAGAGTCCGATAAACAGCGCGATCGTAGTGACTACCTCAAAATACAGCAGCGATTTCCAGCCCATGCGGCCTACCTGCTTGAGATCAGAGTGCCCGGCGATGCCCGCCACCAGGGTTGCGAACAGCAGCGGCGCAATGATGGTCTTGATCATGCGCAGGAATATCTGCCGCAGGAATCGCAGGTTGGTAGCTACCTCCGGATAGTCGTAGCCAATCTCGGTTCCTACCACCATAGCCACGATAATGGACGTGGTAAGACTCTGCTTCACAAAGGCATAGGCCAGCAGACCAGCGATGGCCAGCCAGCGCAACACCAGCAGCACACTTTCGGGAATGGCAATCAGGTTGTATTCGTTCAGGCAAGTGGCGACGGCCGCTACCGTCACCAGACCCCAATTGATGAGCGTAATGTTTTTCTTCATAAAGTACAAGAAGTGGTGTTATGGAGGTTTTCGGAGAGTAAACATAAGGAAAAAGCACATCGGTACCTGCTATTGTCAGAACAATATTTATTAGACCTATTTTCTAAAGCCACCCAATAAAACCTTGGCTGTTCTTCGCATAGCCAAAAGAGCATTTGGAATAGTGGATCATGCAGCCCGCACAACAAACACTGCTTCGGGGGCTGCGGATGTCCATCTTCGCGCCGTCAATTCAGACCATGAATTGATGTTTTCCAATTTATTCTCATTAAAAATTTAAAAAGCCATGAAAAAAACCATCATTTCCGCGTTCATCCTCGTCTCGGGCTTGGTCTGGAGCTGCCACACCGATCCCGTGTCGCCCGACGACTACCAGCTCGACGAGCAAAAATCCGTCGCCGAATGGAAAGGGTACCTCCGGACGGGCTATTTCAACGAAGGAGCCATCACCGTCAAGAGCGACCAACTCAAAGTAAAGGACGGACAAGTGACGGGCGGCTCGTTCACGATTCCTGTGTCGTCCATCGTCAATTTCAACCTACCCGTGGATTCGCTCAAACACCAGTTGGTCCACCACTTGCAAAGTCCCGATTTCTTCAACATGGCTTTGCATCCCAACATCACGTATGTCATCGCCAGCGTAGCACCCTATAAGGGTAGCGAAGGCATAGCGGGTGCCACGCACCTGGTGAGTGGCGAACTGACGATGCTGGGTAAAAGCAATCCAGTGGTGTTTCCGGCTAAAATCGGGATCAACAACGATCAGCTTACCGTAGATGCCACCTTGAAAGTGGACCGGACAAAATGGGGCATGGCCTACGCCGCCGACTCTACCTTGCCCGCCGAGCAGAACATCCTGCCGAACATGGACATTCATCTGAAACTGATCGGGAAACGCAAGCAGGAGACCTTATAGCCATGAACAAAAAGAATATGCAAAAAACGCAGCGCGCTTTCCTGGGCGCGCTGCTCACGATGTCGCTACTAGGGGCCAGTTGTCAAACCTCGACTCCCGACCCCGGCACAGCCGATCCGGGCAAACCTACCCCCGGCTACGTGGTGGGCAAAGCGGTGGACGCGCAGGGCAAGCCGCTGGAAGGCGTGGAAATTGTGATTGACAACACCCTATTTTACAACTCCAATCTGCTTACCAACACCGATGCTAAAGGGGAGTACCGGGTCAAAACGCCCACCGGCACCTACCAGGCTACGGCCGAAATCAGGCGGATGTACAACGGAAAGAGTTACCTCCTCGACCTGGCGCCGGACAATCCTAATGCATTTGCCGGTCAGGATGGTGCCGTGCGTAATTTCGAGTGGCGGCTTTCGGGCGAAAAACCCGATAATCCCGGTGCCTTCTACGGGGGTTCGGTGGAAGTGAGCAACGAAGTGGGCAAAGGCCCTTACGATGCGGAAAACATTGAGTTTACCTTTACGCCCGTCGGGCCGCTCATCGACGGCTCTACCGGTAAAACGCTGGTGTTGCCCTACGATACGTACTACGGCCGCATCC
Organism: Salmonirosea aquatica; assembly: GCF_009296315.1. Taxonomy (NCBI): domain Bacteria; kingdom Pseudomonadati; phylum Bacteroidota; class Cytophagia; order Cytophagales; family Spirosomataceae; genus Salmonirosea; species Salmonirosea aquatica. Next base: position 5,346,987 of record NZ_WHLY01000002.1, on the reverse strand, counting down.
CCGATGTACCCATCGGGCGCTACCGGATCACGGCAGTGTACAAGCCAACAGGTACCCGGCTCAAACTTCGTAATCGGGTGAATGGTACCTACGCGGCCGATGGCGCGGTCACGATGGACTTCTTCGGAGAAATTCCCTACTGGTCGTGTACCAACTGCATGTTCGTGGAATACAGCGAGCCTTGAAGGCTACGAATCGATTACCAAAAAAGCCCCGCCGGAGATTCCGGCGGGGCTTTTTTATGAGCGCAAGTACTTTTCATTTACTCATTCAGCCTCGTAATATTCAATGTTGGCCCGGTACCATCCCGCCGATTCGGGTTTGAAATCCAGGCTTATGGTACCATTTGAGGCGCTGGTCTGGTTGGTATCTCTATTTTTGAGGAAGAGGGTCCTTGGGGTACCCCCTCCCAGGGGTTTGTGGGTAGCTTTTACCGTGTAGCGACCCAGCGGCAGATCTTCGAGGTACTGGGTACTCACCTCGCCGGGCCTCAATACGAGGGGTTGTGCCAGCGTGCTGCCATCGATCAGTTCCAGCGGAGTGAAGGTGAATTCAACTTCATTCTTGGGAATATTGGTTTCACCCTGATACAGACCGATGTACCCCCCGAAGTAGCCCTGCAAGGGTATGGGTTTCTTGCCCGTCAAAACCCATTTAAAATCAATTACCGGGCTGTCCTCAACGGAAAAACTATCCGAATTATCCGGTTTTAGTTGTATCTCGTACAGTTTCCCGGCAAACTCTTTTTCGAAGGTGGCGTAGATGCGGTAGGTGCCGTAATCCATTTTGATCCGGTACTTGCCCTGGGCATCGGTATGCACCGAAGCACCGCTGGAATAGGGCCCCGTGCTGCTGATAAACACAAAGGCATTGCTGATCGGCTGGCCTTTGCTGTCGGTTACTTTACCCGAAACGTAGCCTTTCTGGGGTGATAGGTCGTCAGCTTCTCCGGCAGGCTTGCAGGCAACGAATAGCACCGCTGCGAGCAAAAATAGAATTAGTTGTTTTTTCATGGCTGATTCGTATTGAAAAATAAAATGAGGTAGGGCACCAGGTAGCCGCCCTTCGTTCGGGCCGAGACTAGTTTCTCGGCTCGAACGAAGGGCGTGGATACGTCGGGATTCAGTTGGCTTTCATCACAACGGTCAGCGTGTAGTTGGTATCTTGTATTGCCGTAGTATTCTGCATTTTGAGCCGGGTGGCGGTACTTTCCAGTACGAGCCAATGCTGCTCGTTGCCTTCCGTATCGCTAATCAGGATGGTTTTGGTGGCGGCAGTATACTTCCAGGTACCAAGCTGTTCCGACGCGGGATCGGTGGCGTTGCACTTTTTTTCGCCGTTGTCCAGGAAGTACTTCCCATCGCGCTGCATCAGGATCATATCATCCTTTTCACAGTCGGGTACCGGGGCAAACAAATCCTCGTCCGGGGTACCATCGCCGTCGAGGTCGATTTTCGGGCTGACGGTGCTGGATACCGTAGCCCATTTCTTGTCAACAAAGACCGGAACGCCATCATCGGGCTTGACCTCCGATTTGTCCGTTTTACAGGCATTCAGCGTAAGCAGGGAAACGAACAGAAGTGCCCCAAGGCTTCCTGACCGCAGTTTTTTCATGGCTTTCATACTTTTTAGATTTATTGGTTTGTTTTGGATAGCAAAACAAACCAATGCTTGTGAAAGCCATTGGGGTACTTATCCGAAGCGGGGTTTTGGCTATTTGAGCTTCTGATTTTCCGGTTCAGCGGCGGCTATATTTGTGTGAAAAGGCCGACCAGCAAGCACAGGAGCGCGGTGATGCTGCATGCCTGCCGCCAATGCAGGTAGGTGAGCCACCGGTCACGCACGCGGGCCCAGTCGCTCGGATGGGACGCCGGGCTCCAGTCCTGCATCTGCCGGTTCAGAGGTACGTTGCCTCGGACAGCAATGGCCATATCAATCAGTACCAGAGCCCACGCTAGAGCCGAGAGTATAAACGGTAAACGATCGCTTTGCTTTTGCAATAGTACCATGGCGGTAAATCCGCTCGCGGCACTCAATAAGTAAATGAGTTTCAATGCAGGCACAATCACAACGTCAATGGCTTTCCGCTGCTCGATGAAGGTACCAACCGATACATTGCGCACTCCCGCGGTACCTCCGATAAGATAAAAAAACGCTTGCCCGGCGATAACGCACAGCAGCAGAAGCTGGATAAACTGAGCTATTTTTAAGGCCATAGTGCGGGGAGTTTGGGGGTAGGAATGAGTAATTTTTCGATGGATTCCTGGCAAAGCAGGTTCGGGTTATAGGCCTGAAATTCCCGGCTAAGTTGTTCGGCCTTGCGGCGGTAGCTCGAATCTTTCAAGACAGACTCCACCGCCTCACGGACTTGCCCGACGCCGGGCCTTTCGGTTTTGAGACTAATTCCCAACCGGAAGTAATTGACCCGGGCCGCAATTTCGGATTTCCCTTCGTGTACCCCGGCGACTACCATCGGTAAGCCATGGCGGGCCGCCATCAGTACGCCTCCGTACCCCGCATTCGTCACAAAAACATCGGCCATGGGCATAATTGCGGCGAAGTCGATGAAATCGTGGATCTGGATATTTTTTTGCGGAAAACGCTTTCGCAACTCTTCGGTAAAGGAACCACCAGTAGTAACGATTACCAGCGTCGCAGGGTCCTCTGTAAAGGCTGATATCGAGGGTACCAGCAGTTTTTCCGGATTGCGTTCTACGGTACCCTGCGTCACCAGCACGATGCGACTGTAGTCGGCGAAATCAATGCCATCGGGGATCGTTGGAAGGCCTTCGGCAGGATGAGGCAGCAACGGTCCCACGAATTGTACGTTGGGGCTGATTTCGGAACGGAAGTACTCGAACCCCGGCACGCCACTCTGCCAATACACGTCCACGCGCCGCACCAGGGCATCGAAAAAGAGGCGATCGGCCGGTCGAAGTCCGTACTCTCTGAGGTATTGGTTAAAAATTCGGGTGCACGGCTTGAAAAGAATTTCCTGGCTCACCAGCCGCAAAAAATCCTGTCGGCGTCGGCCCCAAAACCCCTGGGCAGGCTCCAGTCCCATGCCGGCCGGCGGCAGATCCCCGGAACTCTCACCCAACGGAGCAATGCCTGCCGCCGCCACGGGCACGCCAAAAATCGGTCTGATAAAGGGTGAAGCGGCAAAGAGTACATCGCACACCACCAAATCGAAAGGGAAACTTTCCCGGATGTGCTTCAGGTCTTCGATGAATTCCGGAATGCGGCGTAGGAAAATGTGTTCCATATCGAAACGCAAACGGTTGACCGTACCTTTGATCTTTTGGCGCTCGGGCAACTCACGCTCCAGATTGTCCTGGTTGATCTCCTTGGCGAGACGAAAAGAAAAATACGGAATCGAGAGTTTTCTGATGGCCGAGGCGTAGCTGGGGCCGCTGTACCAGCGGACATCATAGCCCTGCTTTTTGAGGTGAACCGCCAAGCCGGTAAGCGGTTTGAGGTGGCCATCCATGGGCATGGTGGCGAAGAGGATTTTTTTCTGTATCATATTGGAAAAGTGAAAATTGATTTTTCCAAAATAAATACCCTACCCTACCTTCCTTCCCCTCTTTTTATCCGAAGCCACATAACCATTATCCCAAAGCAAATCTATCCTCATCCCGCACGGGTATTCAACTCGATTTGGCATAAAAAGCCTTCAAACTCTCGCGGTAGTTTCGCGTCCATTTGAGTTGTTGTCCGGTTTTCATGTGCACGATATACTCCCCGTTGAAGTAGGTTTCGACCGTATCGATATAGTTGAGGTTGACGATGTAGGAGCGGTTGATGCGCACAAATTCGGCCGGATCGAGTTTGGTCTCCAGACTGGTCAGGCTTTCATAGATGGTATGGCGTTCCGTTCCCGCGTTCCGGTCGCCCCGGTTGACGGTATGCAGGGTTATGTAATTCCCGTCGGCATCCAAATAGCTAATGTCTTCGGTCTTCACCAGGTACATCCGTCCCGTTTCCTTGACCAGAATCCGCTGCAGGTAGGCTCCCCGGGGTTGGGCGGCCTGTTCGGCTAGCAACTGGCTCACCAGCGCTTCGATCCGGGGTTGCTTCTGCTGGGTAAGTCGTTCCTGCGCCCGTCCCAGCGCCTGGTGAAACCGCACCTCATTGAAAGGCTTTAACAAATAGTCGATGGCATTGACCTCGAAAGCGCGCAAAGCGTACTGGTCGTAGGCGGTTGTGAACACCACAAACGGCTGGTGGTGCGGCCAGATCTCTTTGAGCACCTCGAATCCATCCAGTTCGGGCATCTGGATGTCCAGAAAAATCAGGTCGGGGCGGTGCTGGAGAATCTTGATGACTGCCTCCGAGCCATTTCCGGCTTCGTCGAGCACACAAATGGAGGAATCCGTTTGCAGAAAAGTACGGATGACCCGGCGGGCCAGGGGCTCATCGTCAATGATAAGCGAGCGATAGGTTGTCATGGGTGGGGCTGGTTAATGAGGTAGGCTGGCAGGGAAACGTCACCGTGACCTGGGTACTCCCGCCGGGCGGTTGGTCGAAGACAAATTGGGCGGCTTCACCATAAGCCTGGCTGAGGCGCGAGCGGGTGTTGAGCAGTCCCAAGCCGGAGCCTTTGCGGCTAGACCGGGCGTTGCTGCCGATTCCGTTGTCGTACACCGTAATCTGGATTTTCTCTCCTATTTTCCGAGTGGTAATGCGAATCAGCGTGTCGCCCGTCATGGCCGCGGTTCCGTGGGTAATGGCATTCTCGACCAAAGGTTGCAGCAGGAGTTGGGGTACCTGGGCTCCTTCGGTACTGGGATCGATGTCGTACTCGATGCGCAGGCGGTCCTGGAAGCGGATTTGCTGGATCGCCAGGTACTGCCGGGTCAGGTTCAGTTCGTCCCGCAGGGGCAGGAAATTATCGTTCTGGCGGTTCAGCACACCCCGCAGCAAATCGCTCAGCGCCATCACCATGTCGATGGCTTTGCGGGTGTCGTTTTCCAGCATCAGGCTCACAATGGCGTGGTGGGTATTGAACAGGAAATGCGGATTCAGCTGCATTTTCAGCGATTGCAGCCGGGCGTCGGCCAGGTTGGTCTTTAATTGTTCATTTTTCAGTTCGTAGGCGTGGTTTTGTTCCTGCAAAGCCTGGAACTGGCGTCCACTGACAATGATGCTGTACCCTAACACCACCAGCAGGTAGGTGATTACACTGAGCGAATAGGAATAAAAAAACCAGAGCATGATGGTACCCGGTTTCATCCAGGTACCCGTTTCATAGGCGTGCAAGGGGCGTACCAGGCCGTACGATACCGCCGCCACCAGCAGTCCCAAGGCCGATGCGATGAGCACATGGATCAATATGGTACGCGGCCACCGACACTGCGTGGTGGCCAGCCGGATCGGGAACCGTTGGGCGGCGTACAGGATCAGGGGCGTAAAACCCAGCCACATCAGGTAGGTAACCAGCCACTGCGCCGACTCGGAAAAGTACATGTTCTGACTGCTGGCGATCAGCCACACCAGGGTGTTCTGGATGTAGGAAATGATGGCCAGAATCCCCCAGAATATCAGGGCGTAGCGCCAGAATTCGCGGTGAGAAATGGAGATGCCCGCTTGTTGCAGCAGGCGTTCGATAAAACGGTTCATGGATGTCGGGGTAAACGGTTCGGTAAATTTAAGGAGGGTACCTTTTATTGAAAAATGGTTTTTTTATCAGCCGCGCTTAATACAATCCCAAGCCCCCTTTTTACGATTCAAACGATAAAAGTCTTTTTTCCTGAATTTTCTCACCGTCATTTTTCAAGGAAATTCACTCAAAGTAATTACCGACGTTCCTGGTCGTTCGCTTTGGCACAAGCTGTGCGATTTCGCACGCCTTTTAGTAGCCAAAAATTTTATAATACACTGATAAACAATATATTAAACACTGGCATGATCTTATCATCTTCTATACAAAATTAGCCATGAAAAATAATCAATAAATCTACCCTCACGTATGGATCGCGAAGTATCAGCCGACCACCTCAAAAGTACCCGTACCCGTCGGTGGATCATCGGCATGGGCGCTGTGTTACTGTTGGCGGCCAGTATCTATTTTTTCAGAAAATCCCTCAGCAGCACCATCGAAGCCAACCGGATCAGGACGGGTACCGTGCAACGCGGCGATGTAGAAAACACCCTGAACGCCACGGGCGAGGTCATTCCGGCCTACGAGCAAATCATCACCAGTCCCATCCGGGCGGTCATCAAGCAGGTACTACTCACACCGGGTACCCGCATCGAACCCGGCCAGCCTATTGTAGAGCTGGATAAATCGCTGACGCAGATCGAATTCGAGCGCTACGAAGATCAGCTGGCTTTGAAGAAAAACAGCATCGAACAACTCCGCATGAAGCTGGACAAAAACCTGTACGACGCCGAGATCAGCGATAAAATCAAACTACTGAACATTAATAAATTGAAAGCCGACCTGGAAGATGCCCAGCGACTGACGAAGGTCGGGGGGGGTACCCAAGAGGATATCACCCGCGCCGAAAATGCCCTCAAAATCGCCCAACTGGAAAAACAGCAACTCGAAAACGACCTGGCCTACAACCGGCAGTCGATGGGCGCCAGCCTGCGCGAAACCGAACTGGGCGCCCAGATCGAAAGCAAGAATCTGAAAGAATTGCAGCATAAACTCCGCATGGCCGACATCGTGGCCGATCGCAAGGGGGTACTTACCTGGGTCAACGAGAACATCGGCTCCGCCGTAAACGAAGGCGAAATGCTGGCCAAAGTAGCCGATCTGGGCAGTTTCCGGGTGGAAGGCTCCTGCTCCGATGTGTACGCCGATCAGGTGAAAGCCGGGCTTCCGGTAGTGATCAAGGTCAACGATTCCACCCTGCGGGGTACCATCACACAGGTGAAGCCCGCCGTGAAGGATGGGGTCATTGGTTTTGTGGTACAACTGGATAATGCGCGTTCCGAATCGCTGCGCCCCAACATGAAGGTCGATGTGTACGTGGTCACCGACCGGAGCGCCAACACGCTGCGGGTAGCCAACGGCCCGGCGTTTACGGGTAAGCGGAAGCAGTATGTGTATGTGGCGCAGGCCGGCAAAGCAATCCGCCGTGAAGTGGAAGTAGGGCTGTCGAATTTCGATTTTGTAGAGATCAAAAGCGGACTGCAAGCGGGCGAAAAAGTGATTCTGACGGACATGAATCAGTACGAGCATCTGGAAGAAATCACCATCAAAAACTGATTCGCGCCATGAAAAAACTTCTTCCCATACTCTTGCTTTTAATTCAAAGCCATTTTTCCTTCGCCCAGACGCAGCATTATACCCTGAAGGAAGTGGTGAACCTGGCGCGTGAGCAATCCATCGCCGCCAAGCAGGCCGCCACCCGCAAGAACACCAACGAGTGGCAGTACCGTTCGTTCATCGCGGACTTCAAGCCGCAACTGAGCCTGAATGGTACCCTACCCGGTTTTACGCGCTCTTACATCGAGGTACAACAGCCGGATGGTACCATTTCCTTTCAACCCGTTTCCAACAACAATTCGCTGCTCAACCTCGCCCTGACCCAGAACATTGCCCTTACGGGCGGCACAATTTTCGTGCAGAAGCAATTGCAGCGATTCGACGACTTTGCCCGCAATACCACCCGCTACAACGGTATCCCCTTCGGAATCGGGTTCGCCCAACCGCTCTTTCGGTTCAACGAAATGAAGTGGAGCCGGGAAATCGAACCGCTCAAATACCAGGAGGGCAATCAACAGTTCTTTTCTGCGCGTGAGGAGGTGGCCCTGAACGCCACGGGCTACTATTTCGACCTTTTGATCGCGCAGGTCAACCTGCAGATTGCCGAAAAAAACCGCAGCAACAATGACACACTCTACCAGATTGCGCAGCATAAATTGGAACTGGGGAAAATTTCGCAAAACGACCTCCTGCAATTGCAAATGGGGGTACTTACCGCCGAAAAAGATTTAGCCTCGGCGCAACAGGCTACGGCCGTCGCGTCGTTGCGGCTGAAAATGTACCTCAGCTTGCGCGATGAGCGGGCGGTGGCGCTCGAAATTCCACAGGAAGCCCATGAATTTGCCATTGATCCCCAACGTGCCCTGGATGAAGCCTTCGCCAACCGCGCCGATGCCATTGCGTTCCGGAGGCGCCTCCTTGAGGCGGAACGCGACGCACTGCGCGAAAAAAAAGAAATAGGCCTGAACGCCTTACTGGAAGCCTCTTTCGGTTTTTCCAATCAGGGTACCCGGCCGGGTGACATCTATATGGATCCCCAGGACCGGGAATTTGTGCAGTTGCAATTCACCCTGCCCATCATGACCTGGGGCAGAAACAAGGCCCGGATCGAAATTGCCAAAGCCAACCGGGAATTTGCCCAGCAATCGGTAGAGCAGGACCGGCTCACTTTCGAGCAGGAAATATTCACCCAGGTGACGCTCTTTCAAATGCTACAGAAACAGGTGAAATTGACCCGACTCACCGACAGCATTGCCGCCAATCGCTACCAGATTGCCCAGGACCGGTTCATACTGGGAAACCTGAGCGTAACCGACCTCGGCATCGCCATGCAGGAGAAAGACCGCGCCCGCCGGGACTACATCCTGGCCCTGCGCGACTACTGGCAGGCGTATTACAGCCTGCGGCTACTCACGTTGTATGATTTCGAAAAAAACAATAAAATCCAATAACCACCTCAAAACAAGCCATGATTAAATTACAGAATGTCGAAAAAGTTTACCGAACCAGCTCGATCGAAACGCTGGCCCTTAACAACATCAATCTCAATGTTAAGAAGGGTGAGTTTATCTCCATCATGGGCCCTTCGGGCTGCGGGAAAAGTACCCTGCTCAACATCATGGGACTGCTGGATGAGCCCTCCCAAGGTACCATCGAGATCGATGGCAGCCGAGTGGAAAGTTACCGCGACAAGGAACTGGCGCACCTGCGCAACCAGAAGCTGGGCTTTATTTTCCAGAGTTTTCACTTGATCAATGACCTTTCGGTGCTGGATAACGTGGAAATACCACTGCTGTACCGGACCAGTTCGGCCAAACAACGCCGCGAGCTAGCCCAGGAAGCGCTCGAAAAGGTAGGGCTCAGCAACCGGATGAAGCATTTTCCCAAACAACTCTCCGGCGGTCAAAAGCAGCGCGTGGCCATTGCCCGGGCCATCGTGGGCCGACCCGAAATTATCCTGGCCGACGAACCGACGGGAAATCTGGACAGTGTGATGGGTAACGAGATTTTGAGCATTCTGAAAAAGCTGAATGAGGATGGCGCTACCATCGTGATGGTGACCCACGACGACGCCATGGCCAAACAGACCCACCGCCTCGTCCGCCTCTTCGACGGTACTCAGGTACAATGATATTTGACAACTTCCAAAAAACTGTCAACCCGCCCCGGTGTACCGGTCCATTGTCAACTGTCAACTATTATTATAGCCATGATCTTAAACTATATAAAAATCGCCTGGAAGGTACTGCTGCGGCATCCGTTCTATACCTTCATCACTCTCTTTGGCATCAGCCTCACGCTGACGGTACTGATGGTACTCACCTCTTTTCTCGATCACGTGTTAGGGTCGCATTATCCCGAAACCAATCGCAATCGGTCGTTGTACATTACGCGCCTGGAACAACGGGACACTACGCACCAGGGCCGGAATATGGGGCCTATGAGTTTTAACTTTTTGAAGACCTACGCAAAAAGCCTCAAAACTCCCGAACGGGTCGGCATCGCGACTATTTTCGGTTTTGCCAATACGTACATCAACGGGAAGCGCATCAAGCTCAACACCAAGTACACCGACGCCGATTTCTGGCGGGTCACTGACTTTAAGTTTCTGGATGGCAAGCCTTTTACCGAACAAAACATCAACAATGGCGACCATGTGGTGGTCATTACGGATGATCTGCGCAAGCAGTACTTTGAAGACGACGGAGCTTCGGCTATCGGCAAATACATTGACATCGAATCCATTAATTACCGTGTCATTGGGGTAGTTCAGGGTAGTCCCGTCACGCGTCCCTACACCTACGGCGACGTATATTTCCCGTACACTGCGCCCAAAAGCAACTACCAGGACAAGGCCATGCGGGGTGGTTTTCTGGCGATCGTGTTGGCCAAAGACGAACATGACCTGCCGGCCATCCGGGACGAATACGCCAGCACGGTGGGCAAAATACCCCTGCCCCAAACCGATAATGGGTTCACTTTCCACGAAATGAAGACCGAAGCTAACCCCTACCTGGACGATTTTGCGGGTGTGTTCCTGGACGGCGCCCGAACCACCATTGTCTACTCGATCATCATCTTTCTGATGCTGATGCTCATGGGCCTACCCGCTATCAACCTGGTGAATGTCAACGTGAGCCGGATTATGGAACGGGCTTCCGAAATCGGCGTTCGAAAAGCATTCGGCGCGCCCGCCAAAGCGCTGCTTTGGCAATTCATCATCGAGAATATCTTCATCACCTTCATTGGAGGATTCTTTGCCCTGCTACTGACTTTCCTGATCATCACGCTGATCAACAACAGCGGCTGGATTGCCTATGCTGATCTGACCATTAATTTTCCCGTCTTCGCGGCCAGCATCGCGGTCTGTCTGGTGTTCGGTCTGCTGTCGGGAGTACTTCCTGCCCTGCGCATGTCCAAACTCAAAATCGTGGACGCCCTTAAATCCTAAAACCGCGCGGCGTCCGCCCCTATCTCATCATTCATATCTCATATCAGATTATGCTACGTCATCTTTTCAAACTCATCTGGAATAAAAAGGGTAGCCACTCCCTGCTCATCATCGAAATATGGGCTTCCTTCATGGTCCTTTTCGGGGTACTTTCCCTCATCGTGTACAACATCAGCAACTACCTCGAGCCTATTGGGTTCGAATATGAAAATGTGTGGGTACTGGACCTGAATAACAATCAGGACACAACTGCCATTGCCGAAAAAAACAATCAGATCATGCAGCGAATCCGCTCCTACCGGCAGGTAGAATCGGCCACCCGCATGAGCAGTAATACGCCTTTTTCGGCTAATACCATGAATAATAGTATCAACTACCATAAGGTATCTACCATGGCCGACAACTACTATACCGACGAAGAGTTCAGCAAAACTCTCGACCTACCTCTGTTGGCCGGGCGATGGTACCGTCCCGAAGACCGGGTTTCCAAGTCCGTTCCGGTGGTGATCAATAAGAAATTGCAGGACAAGTTGTTCGGAGACGAGAATCCACTGGGCAAAGTGCTGGGAGAAAGAAATTATGAAACCGAAAAGAAAGAAGAAGGGCAGAAGACCACCCAGCGAGTAGTGGGTGTAGTAGACAAGTTCAAAGCTAAAGGCGAGTACATGTCCGACAATCCAGCCATATTCATGCTGTTCGATAAAGACGACCAGTGGAATAAGAATATCCTGATCAAAACCAAACCCGGTACCGACGCTACTTTTGAAGCAAAACTGGTCAAAGACCTCGCCGCCATGGTACCCGGCTGGAGCATCGAAGTGAGCTACCTGACCGAATCGCGTGCCAATCGTCATAACCTGGTACTGGTACCGGTCATTATCTTTCTTATTATCAGTGTATTTCTGCTCACGAATGTAGCGCTGGGTTTATTCGGGATTTTGAATCTGAATATCGCCCGCCGTAGGAGCGAAATCGGCTTGCGCCGCGCCATGGGGGCTACCGAAAGTCGGGTTACCACGCAGTTTCTGGGCGAAATGTGGGTGCTGGCGGCATTCAGCATTCTCCTCGGGTTGCTGTTCGCCGTGCAGTTTCCGTTGTTGAATGTGTTTGATTTTGCGGCCGGAGTGTATATCGTCGCCATACTCGCCGCCGTGGTTATTATCTTTGTCATCGTAACCCTCTGCGCCTGGTACCCCAGCCAACAGGCCGCCCGCATCCATCCAGCCACCGCGCTGCATGAAGAGTAAACTTTGGGTTTACGGTGAATGGTCAAAAGGTTAAGGAAACTATTTTGCACTTAATACTAATGAACAGCGCAAGCAAACAAAAACATCTTCCGTTGACCCTTCACCGTTAACCTTTTGACCTTCCAAATATGATCCTCATCGTTGACGACGACGTAGCCATTCGAACTTCCCTGAGTCTGCTTTTGAAAAAGGCCGGATTCAGCGTGAAAGGCGCGGCTTCGCCAACGGAGACGTTTGAAGTTTTGCAGCTAGAGGTACCCCAGCTCATTCTGCTGGACCTCAACTTCTCGATCGAAACCTCGGGCGTGGAAGGCATGGCGCTATTACGACGAATCCGGCAATTTGACCCGAATATCCCGGTAATTCTCATTACTGGCTGGGGTTCCATCGAGTTGGCCGTGCAAGGCATGAAAGAGGGCGCGCGGGACTTTATTACCAAACCCTGGAACAACGAGCACCTGGTCCAATCCATCCATACCCTGCTCAATCTTACTGAACCGGCCCCGCCCTCCTCGACCCGACGACAGCTCGACCAGAAATACCAGCTCGACAACATCGTAGGCCGCGACCCGCGCCTGTTGGACGTCCTGGAAACCGTGGGCCGGGTGGCGCCCACCGACGCGCCGGTACTCATCACGGGCGAGAGCGGCACGGGCAAGGAGCTCATCGCCGAGGCCATCCATCTCAACAGTCGGCGCAAACGGGCCCCTTTTGTGAAAGTCAACCTGGGCGGCATTTCGTCCACACTGTTTGAGAGCGAACTGTTCGGCCACGTGCGCGGGGCATTTACCGACGCTAAAACCGACCGCACCGGTCGCTTCGAACTGGCCCATCGGGGTACCATCTTTCTGGACGAGATCGGCGAACTGGATCTGTCCAGCCAGGTCAAGTTGCTGCGGGTGCTGCAGGAGCGTTCCTTTGAGCCTTTGGGCAGCAGCAAAAGCCGCACCGTAGACGTGCGGGTAATTTGCGCCACCAACCGGAATCTAGAAGAAATGGTAGCCCAGGGTACCTTTCGGGAAGATCTCTATTACCGCATCAACCTGATCACCGTCAAGCTCCCCACCCTGCGCGAGCGCCCCGACGACATCCCGCTGCTGGCCGAGTTTTTTATCAATAACCTAAAAACCATTTACCAGCGGCCGGGGCTGCGCCTGAGTCCTACGGCATCCCGGTGGCTGAAAACCCTGCCACTGCCGGGGAATATCCGTCAACTTAAAAATACCGTGGAGCGTACCGTACTGCTTTCGGGACAGGACGAACTCGACGTAGCCGATTTCCAAAAAAATATCACTTCCCCCGTCAGCACCGCCGCCCGCAGTCTGCCGGAGGTAGGTACCCTGACTCTTGAAGAAATGGAGTATCAGATGATCCGCCGCGCCATGGAATTCCATCAGAACAAGGTGTCCAAAGTAGCCCGCTCGCTGGGTATCACGCGCTTCGCCCTGTACCGGCGGCTCGAAAAGTACGGGATCGCCTATGACACCACCGACGTATGAAGTGGTCTACCCGAACCCAGTACATCCTGTTTCTGACCACGCTCCACGGGGTACTTATTTTTCTGGTGTACAAGGTACTGTTTCAGGATAAGGTACTGTTTATCGCTTCCGAGGTGTTCCTGCTCGTTTCAATCGTTTTTTCCATTCGGATTTATCAGAACTTTATGCGACCCAACGAATTTGTCAAATCCGGCATTGAAGCCATCAAGGACAAGGATTTTACGATCAAGTTTGTCCCGACCGGGAAGGGCGAGGTAGATACGCTCATCGAAGTGTACAATCTGATGATTGACCAGCTGCGCGAAGAACGCACCAAACTCAACGAACAGCATTATTTTCTGGAAAAGCTTATCGCCGCCTCGCCCATTTCCATCATTATCCTCGACTTCGACGATCGCATTGCGTCTCTCAATGCAAAGGCGCAGATACTCTTCAAGGTACCCTCTGAAAATTTATTCGGCAAAACCCTCGAAGAAACCGGACTAGCCCTGCTGGCCGAACTAGGTACCCTGGCCGACGGTGATTCCAGAATCGTGAAAACCAATGGCGTGGAAACGTATAAGGTACAGCGCTCGCACTTTATGGATCAGGGGTTCAGGCGGTCGTTTCTGATGATTGAAGAACTGACCGCTGAACTACTGGAATCAGAAAAGAAAGCCTACGGAAAAGTGATTCGGATGATGGCCCACGAAGTAAACAACACCCTGGGCGCCACCGATTCGATCCTGCAAACAACGCGGAATTTTCTGGATACCGACGAATACGCCGAGTTGAACGAAGCCTTGCGCATCGCCTCCGAACGAAACCAGCGCCTCACCCGCTTCATGCGGAATTTTGCCGATGTGGTACGCCTACCCTCCCCCACCCGCGAACCCATTGATTTTGGTCAGCTGGTTCAGGATGTGGCACTTTTTATGCAGTCCTTCGCCGAAGGAAAAGGCATTTCCTTAAGTTTTACACCCATCGAATCTGAGGTACCCCTTCGGGCCGATGCCGGGCAGATGGAGCAGGTACTGGTCAATGTGATCAAAAACGCCATCGAAGCCTGCGACGCAGGGCAACGGGTGGAGCTTATGTTGGCCCCGCACCAACTGGCCGTCCGTGACAATGGCAAACCCATTTCCACTGAACAATCCATCCAGCTTTTCAATCCCTTCTACAGCAGCAAGCCCGACGGACAGGGCATCGGCCTCACCCTTAGCCGCGAGATTCTGGTCAACCACGGATTTGCGTTTTCGTTGAAGACGGGAGAAGATGGGTGGACGGAGTTTGTAGTGGAATTTTGAGACTTTATCTGAATAACCTCGGCATGAAATACTCATGTAAACTAGAACTCAAGTCATCAATGGATAAATCAGCTATGTCATGTCATCAAATATCATAAATCATTTGGGATTTCAATTTGATGATGCAATATCAGTTCAGGGAAGATATTCCATTTCAGACTTATTCCCGCCCTCTAAAAATCGTTGTGGAATTTATCTTCTCAATTTTTCAGATAGCACCTTCTACATTGGCCAAGCCATTGATGTAGTCAGAAGATTTTCCCAACATAGGAAAAATTACGACACCATTTATCAGCTTTGGTTCTTACCAGTTAAAAAGGAAAATCTAAACGATGTTGAGCAAAAACTGATATTCGAGGCCGAAAAGCTAGGACTATTGTTGATCAATAAAACCTTTGTATCAAACATCCTGGGTGATACAGATCTTGATTTGATCATCAGTCCATTAGAGCAGGAAAATTGGTTGACTACCAATACCCATTCTCAAAATGAAGTATCGAATATTTACTCAGTTGTAAACATAAAGCATAGAGTAAAATACCGTCACAATTTCGAAAAATTGAGGCAGGTACCTATATATATCCAACTCAAACGAATTCTGAATTTTTACTTGGTTAATTGCCTACCTGCGCACAAAATGACTGAGTTGTCTTTCTGGTCGTTAAGTTGCTTACCATCTACAAATGCCAACACATTCCCCAGATACATTTCCTTGAATATCAATGCTATGGAAGCACTGGTTATGGGATACGAAAAGAAAACGAAAACTGAATTCTGCTTCGTAGTACTATCCCGTAGGCTTTTTAATAGAAAAACTGATCTCAAAAATCTTCATAGAAAATATAGCACGATGAGAATTTTTGAGTCAAAATACAGAGCGGGTGGTTCTGACCAAGTACGTTTTGAGTTTTCTAATCTAATTGAATTCGAAAGCTTTTTAACTACAAATTCATTGATAATCAACTCTATTAAGAATTTCAATCTTCGCTTGATGCGCAAAGGCGGTACCATCTATTCACCCTTTCACTGCTTCGACTTAGTTAGAGATATCTTATCTTGAAATTTATATATGTCGTGGGGCGATCGCTCCCATTTGCTCAATGTATTGGAGTTTATTGCTGCTAGATATAACGCCCACCATCTACTCCACCAAATGATCGTCCCACTCCTTCACCTTCGGGCCCGTCAGTTTTCCTAAGCTTTTTCCCACCAGAATCGCTACGGTGGCGTCGCTGGTGATATTCACCACTGTACGGCACATATCGAGCGGACGATCCACCGCGAAGATCAGCGCGATACCCGCCGGATTGACACCGATGGATTCCAGTACAATGACGAGCATCAGGATACCTGCGCCAGGTACTGCGGCGGAGCCAATGGAGGCCAGGGTAGCCGTGAGGACGATAGTGAGTTGCTGACCCAGGGTGAGGTCATTGCCAAAAGCCTGCGCAATGAACACCGCCGCCACGGCCTGGTACAGGCTTGTACCGTCCATATTGATGGTAGCTCCCACGGGACACACAAACGACACGACTTCTTTCTCCACACCGATATGTTCCTCCACGCGCTCCATCGTTACGGGTAAGGTAGCAGCGCTGGAACTGGTCGAGAAAGCTAAAAGTTGGGCGGGCGCGATGCCCCGGAAAAAATCACCGTAAGAAATACCGGTGAAGAGTCTGATTAAAGTGGGATAGAAGGCAAAAACCAGTACCGCCAGTCCGAATAGCACCGTAAGCGCATAGGCAGCCAGGGCCTTGAATACATCGGGCGAAGGAGATTCCACCACCAGAGCGGCCAAAAGTGCAAATACGCCGTAGGGAGCGGCCAGCATGATCAGGTCGATCATTTTAAGGACTACTTCATTGACCCCATCGAAAAAACGCTTGACGGGTTCCGACTTATCGGTGGGAATCAGGATCAGGCCAATGCCGAAAAATACCACAAAGAAAATCACCTGCAGCATGTTGCCATTGGAGGCGGCGGCACCGATCACATTATCCGGTACCACATCGACCAGCGCACTCAGTGGGCCTTTGTTCTGATTTTCAGCGGCCTTGCCTACGCTCTGCTCGGCGTTTACCCCAAAACTGGCCATCAGATCCGTGCGGGTACCTTCTTCTATAAAACTACCCGGCTGCGCCAGATTCACAACGATTAGTCCGAGTGATACGGCCAGCAGGGTACTCAGGATGTACAACCCCAGGGTACGGGTACCCAGCCGGGAAAGTTGCCGGATATCGTCCAGGTCCGACACGCCCTTGATGAGCGAGGCCACGATGAGCGGAATGGCAATAAGTTTGAGTAGATTGATGAAGATGGTACCCCAGGGCTTGATCCAGGCCACTACGAAATTACTCCCCCAAGCAAACCTGGAAAACACGTATCCGGCCAGGATGCCCAGTACCATGCCGATGAGGATCTGCCAATGCAGCGCAAGTTTTTTCATAGGGAATCAGGAGGGTTAAGGAGTAACAATTCCCTAAACATCGCCAATTCAGCCCGGAAATACAATTTCATAGCGGATATACCCCCTAACTCGCTACCGGTTCGTCCCACAAATCAGCCAGCATCTCCCAGGGAATCTGGCCACGCTTTTTGGTTTCCGAGGTGAAAAGTTCCAGCAGTTTGGCCAGTTGGGCATCGTCGGCCTTGCCGGTGGCACTCAGGATGGATTGCGCCACATTTTTGGCCATCACCGTGGGATCGCCCGTAGCCCAGGCCTGACCGTATTGCGTCCAGTATTCGTCCGTTTCGGTAGGTACATAGGCGGGTGTTGCGGCAGCGGGGGTACCCATTTGGGTGGCGGGGACAGGAATGGCCTGCACACTTTCTGAATAATGTACGGTAGTAATACCTTCCTGGAATCCGTCGAACGATTGCCGCAACGTTTTGCCCGGCCAGCGCAGTTCCAGGTAGCCCTCGGCCGGACGGTACACCGCCGTGTAAATGGTGCCGAAGCCTTCGTTGAAGCGACGGGCGTACAAAGGAGGGTGCAGGAAAGTCTGCGCCATATCCTCGGCTTCCAGGTTGGCCGTTGCCAGCATCTCCAGCAGGTACCTTTCACGCTCCACCGTTTTGGAAAACTGCGCGTGTTCGGGCCAATCGACTTTGTGCTGATGGTTGGTGGATACCAGTGCGTCCGTGACCACTACCGCTTGGTCGGGCGCTATCTGCAGCATTTTGTGAGCGCCGCTTTTGTCCAGAAGCATAATGTTATAGGCCATGTGCGAGGGAACACGTTGCAGAGCCGCGACGGCCTCGTCCACGGTGCTGCAAAATTCCAGTACGTAGCGCAGGATAAACGGAATACCGAAGCCTTTGCCTACCACCTTGCGCCCCCCGAACGTGAGGGAAGCCACCAGTCCATCGGCGTTGATGCCATCCACCACACCCCACAGGCAATCGCCCGTAGCCATCACCGCTTTACCATTCCAGGCGCTGTGCAGTAAGGTACCCTCGCTCAGATTGGGGTGATAATCATAATTGCGGACCAGTTGCGGCGGATTTTGCGTCACGACCTGCGAACAACCCGAAATGTAGGCAGGCGGCTGCCAACCCGTCAGGAAACGCGCCGCGATGGGATCATGGCCCGCCAACTCGCACATGCGTTCGTAGGTCGGCATCATTTCGGGCATATAGTGGCGCAGCTGCGCTACCGAAGTGTGTAAATCGGGGTTAGTCGCGGCTCCTTTCGATTGGAACCAGGCCCGGTAGGCGGGCCAGTGGGTATTGAAAAGTTTTTGCCATTTCGGGCCCAGTATAGATTCGGATATTGAATTAAAATCAAGGTGTAGCATGAAAGTTTTTTTAGTGAAACTCATCCGGAAATGGAAATAAATTTTCCGAATGAGTTTATGAAAATTTGTGGAGAAGACACGGGTCTACAACGCTTAAAGGTACGAGTTGTTTGGGCCAAAGTTTTCATTTGACGGTATTTAATGGTATATTGGGAAATACCCCGGTGATCCAAATACAATTTATGCAAGGTACTCCCCTATTCGATATATCAACTCCAATCCTCTCATTTACAGGCAACAGGCGACTCCTGGGACCCGGTGGTTGCTCCTAGTTTTCAGAGAGTTCATGTCAGCGCCAGTGGGTAGGCCGATTCAATTTTGCCGAAAACCTTGCCTGAAAAGAAGAATTGGCACCTTCTTCTTTTAAATCAATTTAACACACAACCCATCTCTTTTCAATACTTGTAATTAAGCAAGATTTCTACTACCGGAGATCTTCGTAAATCTCTTTGATTAAACCGTAATCTGATTTTATTTCCATGCTAGCCGAGCTAACCAAATCCCAGGAATTATTCGAACGCCGTAAAAATGCAGTCGCCAATGGCGTGGGCGTATTCAATACCGCTACAGTACGCGACGCCAAAGGCGCCATTATTACCAACGAAGATGGCCAGGAACTCATCGACTTCGCAGGCGGCATCGGTGTCGTCAACGCCGGTCACTGCCCCGAGCCCGTCGTGGCGGCTATCCGCGAGCAAGCCGGTAAGTACCTGCACACGAGTTTCAACGTCGTTACCTACGAGCCCTACATCGAACTTTGTGAGCAGCTGTGCGAACTACTGCCCCACGGCGAGCGTACCAAAGCCATGCTGGTCAGCACGGGAGCAGAAGCGGTGGAAAACGCCATCAAGATCGCCCGCATGGCGACCAAACGACAGGGGGTACTCTGCTTTACTGATGCTTACCACGGCCGCACGATGATGGCCATGACGCTCACCAGCAAAATCAACTACAAGATTGACTGCGGACCTTTCGCGCCGGAAGTGTATCGCCTTCCGTTTCCTAACTACTACCGCTACGGCAACGGACTGAGCCTCGACGAATATATTGATCAGGAATTACGCCGCCTCGACGAAAGTGGTCATAATCTGATCGTTCCCGGCAGTTTGGCGGCTGTTATTCTCGAACCCATCCAGGGCGAGGGCGGCTTTTACTCCGTCCCGCCAAGGTACCTCGAAGGGCTCCGCAGCTACTGCGACCGGCACGGTATCATGCTCATCCTGGATGAAGTACAAAGTGGCTTCGCCCGGACGGGGAATTGGGCCAGTTGGCAGGAATATGGCGTCCAGCCCGACATCAGTACCTACGCCAAATCAATGGGTTCTGGACTGCCGATTGCCGCAGTCGTGGGACGCGCCGACGTGATGGACGCAGCCGGGCCAGGTACCATCGGGGGTACCTACATCGGGAGTCCGATCTGCTGCGCGGCTTCTTTGGCCACCATCAAACTAATGAAAGAAGAAAACCTGAACGCCCGCGCCAAGGAAATTGGCAAAATGTTCATGGAGCGTTTCGAAAAACTACAGCAAGAGGTACCTGCCATCGGTGACGTGCGTGGCTTCGGAGCGATGAATGCGATTGAGTTTGTCAAAAATGGTGACCCCACCCAACCCGACGGCGACCTCTGTACCCAAATCGTCACGGCCTGCGCCGAACGCGGCCTCATTCTCATCAGTGCCGGTACCTTCCGAAATATCATCCGGGTACTTTCTCCGCTGGTGATCACAAACGAGCAATACCAAAGAGGGCTGGATATTATGGAGGAGGAGATCATTAACGGAGTCAAAAAGGAAAAGGGTTAAGGGTTAAAAGGTCAAGGGTCAAATCGTATCCTATTCCGACTTTGCTCATCGACTAATGGCTCTTAACCTTCTCTTTTCAGCCTTTTCTCAAAAAAATTACCATTCAACCAAACGCTACAAATTGAAACCATTTGCCATTGCCGGAATACAGATGCGGGTGTCGGCGACCTACGCCAACGTCGAACTGATGAAACTGAAACTGGACATCGCCATGAATCTTTACCCCTGGGTGGAAATGGTGGTATTCAGCGAATTGTGCGCTTACGGTCCGTTGCTGCACCATGCTCAGGAGGTACCGGGGCTTTTTGAGGAAGAAATGCGGGCCGCGGCCAAAAAGCATGGCGTGTGGTTGTTGCCGGGTTCTATCTTTGAGAAAAGGGACGGCAAGCACTACAACACCGCCACGGTGATCGACCCCCAGGGTGAAGTCGTGACACGATACAGCAAGATGTTCCCCTTCTATCCCTTTGAGGTAGGCGTGACGCCGGGCCACGAATTCTGCGTGTTCGACGTGCCGGATGTGGGTCGCTTCGGGGTGTCGATCTGTTATGACATGTGGTTTCCCGAAACTATCCGTACACTGACCGTGATGGGAGCCGAAGTCATTCTACATCCGACCATGACGGGTACCATCGACCGCGACGCAGAACTTTCCATTGCCCGCGCGATGGCCACTGTGAACCAATGCTACCTATTCGATGTAAACGGCCTTGATTCGGGCGGCATTGGCCGCTCCATCGTGTGCGGTCCCGACGGCCGGGTCATCTACGAAGCCGGCACGACGGAAGAGATTTTCCCCCTCGAGCTGAACATCGAACGCGTGAAACGCAGCCGGGAGCTGGGGGTACTGCGCCTGGGTCAACCCCTGAAAAGTTTCCGCGACCACATCGGCGATTTCAAGATCTACCAGCCTGGGGCCAAGCATCCTTACCTCGACTCGCTCGGCCCGCTTATCAAACCTACCCGGCTGAACAAGCTGACTGAACTCAAACAAAAGGAAGCCGACCTGGAAATTCCCGTCAGCGGCATCGGCTACAAAGGCGACGAGGCGCTTACTAACGAAATCAATTTTGAATGATGGCATGACTGCTCCGGCATAGCGGCCGCGCGGTAAATGATAGAATATTTTCAATAACTACTAGCCTATCATTTCAACCCTCTATCATTCTGTCATTCAATCAACAAACTATGAAACCCAAAAAGCCCCAATCTTCACCCTATTTTAGCATCGGTCAGCTTCGGCTCGACCATTGGAATGAATTAAAAAACGAGGCCTCCTTTCTGGCGCGTGGCAAGCCGGACTCCAAGCTAGCCAAGCAACACAAGGCCCGCATCGAGGAGCTACTGGACCATCTCAAAACGGTAGAACGGTACTATACTTTTCCGGGCAGTGGGAAGGTGGAAAAGCTACGGCACATGCTGGACCGTGAAGAACACAACGCTCTGGCGCACAATGTGGCCGTTACGACGCGCCAACTCGTGGGCGATGCCTACCGCAGCCATCCGCTATCGGCGCTGGAAGTGGAAAGCGAGCAGGGCGGCGTTCAGGAGATTCGGGAAGCGGGAAACGGGACACAAAAAAATTACTTCGAAGTGCTTTTCGTCGAAGACCTGACTGCCATCGACGAAACGGCCCTGCACGAAAAATTGCAGGATTTGCGCGCTCCCAATGAACAGTTCGTGTACGACGTGCTGGTCCAGCGTTCCTTTCAGGATGCGCTCATTGCCTTGATTTTCAACCATAACATTCAGGCAGTTGTCATTCGCTACGCTCCACCGTTCCTTTCCGAAAACATTTCGCCGCTCATCAAACCCTACATTCAAAATGTACTGAATATCGACCTGGAAGACCGTCCCGAAGCGGAACTCGGTCCGCTTCTGGGTGAACTGGTAAAGCGTTTCCGGCCCGAACTGGACATTTACTACGTCACCGATACTTCGCTCACCGATCTGAAAGACAGTACCCTACAGACTTTCCGTCGGATTTATTACCGCCGCGAGGATTTACAGGAACTGCATCTGGGCATTATCCGGGGAATCCGCGAGCGCTACGAAACGCCGTTTTTTAGTGCTTTGAAAGAATATAGCCAAAAACCGACGGGTGTTTTTCACGCCATGCCGATCTCCCGGGGAAATTCGGTGTTTAAGTCGCGCTGGATCAAGGATTTCGGAGATTTTTACGGACGAAATATGTTTCTCGCCGAGACATCATCCACCACCGGCGGTCTGGATTCCTTGCTGCAACCTACGGGCACCCTGAAGAAAGCCCAGGAAATGGCCTCGGCCGCCTACGGTTCGCAACATACCTACTTCGTGACTAACGGTACCTCCACAGCCAACAAAATTGTGTTGCAGGCGCTCGTAGAGCCCGAAGATCTGGTATTGATTGACCGCGATTGCCATAAGTCGCACCACTATGGCATGGTGCTGGCGGGCTCGTATCCCGTGTACCTCGACTCCTACCCCATCGAAAAATACTCGATGTACGGCGCGGTACCTTTGGCCTCGATCAAGGAAAAGCTGCTGCAACTGAAAGCCGCCGGGCAACTGGATAAAGTAAAAATGCTGCTTCTGACCAACTGCTCATTCGACGGACTGGTGTACAACGTGGAGCGCGTAATGGAGGAAATCCTGGCCATCAAGCCCGACATGATCTTTCTCTGGGATGAAGCCTGGTTTGCCTTTGCGGGTTTTACTTACATCTTCAAGCAGCGCACGGGCATGTACACTGCCAAAAAACTATACGATAAATATCGCACTGAAAAGTACCGCACCAAGTATGGCGAACATATCAAGCAACTAGCCAAGGGCGAGGTACCCCGCATGCCCGATCCCGATCAGGTTCGTATTCGGGTGTACTCTACCCAAAGTACCCACAAGACACTGAGCAGCTTCCGACAGGGCAGCATGATCCATATCTGGGACGAGGATTTCCGCAAAAAATCCGAGACTACTTTCCTGGAAGCTTACATGACCCACACCTCCACCTCTCCGAATTACCAAATGCTGGCCTCGCTGGACGCGGGCCGCCGACAGGTACAGTTTGAGGGGTACGAGATGGTGGAAAAAAGCATCGAATTGGCGATGGTACTGCGCGCCAAAGTCAATGACGACCCGCAGCTCAGCAAATACTTCGATGTATTGACGGTGAAAGATTTTATTCCCGACCAATACCGCCAAAGTGGTCTGGGCGAATACTACGACAAAGAGCGCGGCTGGAACCGCATGGAGGAGGCTTGGGAGAAGGACGAATTCATGCTCGACCCCACCAAAATCACGCTGTTTATCGGTCGGACGGGGGTAGATGGAGATACTTTCAAGAATAAGTACCTCATGGATCAATTCAACATCCAAATCAACAAAACCTCGCGCAACACCGTCCTGCTGATGACCAACATCGGTACTACCCGCGGCAGCGTGGCCTACCTTACCAATGCCCTGCTGACCATTGCCAAGCAACTCGACGAAGAGTTTCTATCGCTCAATCGGCGCGAAACCGAAATTTCTGACGCCCGCATAAAATCCCTGACACAGGATGTACCCCCGTTGCCGGATTTCAGCCGTTTTCATGCTTCGTTCAAAGCCATTCCCGACGTACCGGGCGGCAATCTACGGGAAGCGTACTTCCTGGCCTACGACGAAGACAACTGCGAGTACATTTCGATGGCCGACTGCCGCAAGGCGGTCGAAGCGGGCAAAGAACTCGTCGCTTCCTCGTTTGTGATTCCCTACCCGCCGGGCTTTCCGGTGCTGGTACCGGGTCAGGTGGTAAGTAAGGAAATCATCCGCTTCATGATCGCCCTCGACGTCACCGAGATCCACGGCTTCCGCGCCGACCTGGGTCTGCGCATTTTCACCGAAAAGGTTTTGAATAGAAAAATCAAAATGGTGGAGATCAGTGCCAACGGCAAAGTCGAACAGAAGAAAACGCTGGAAGTCAGCGAAGTTTGAGGCTAGCCAATAGCTGTTAGCTGATGGCTAATTGCTTTAAACCTTTACTATTTTTCCCAAAAGGCTATCGGCCATCAGCCACTAGCCAACAGCTAAAAAAAACCATGACTACCCAACAAATCAACCCTACCCCACCTTTGAAAGGCATTCCTGACATTCGTCGGTATTTTCATAAAAACGAGGTACCCCTGTATTTCATCAGTGCTACCAACTTCAACCTACTGGGGGCCGATGAGTGGATCAAAGGCTTCAAGTTCATCTGCCATATCGAGTGCTTCGACGGGCTCCATCCCAATGTGTTTTCACCGAAGGAAGAGATGCCGCATGACGAATTCCAGAGTATCGAAGACATCAACAACTACCTGCTGATGCATCCCGAAGTGCAGAACTACATCAAACTCCGCTCCAAAGACGGCGTGGCCGGGAAGGTTATGTTCCTGATGTTTGATGAGAAGACGGAAGAACTGGCTGAAAAGCTGGGTCTGGAAATTATGTTTCCGCCCGCTGAAATGCGGACCTTCATGGATAATAAGGTCAATACCAACCGCATCGCCGAAAAAGCCGGCGTGGCTTGCGTACCTTATGTGTTGTCCAAAGTGAAAAATTATCAGGATTTAGGTAAAGTTTCGGCCGAAAAACTGGGTACCGATCTGGTGATTCAAACCCCCTTTGGCGATTCGGGGCACACGACTTTCTTTATTTCCAACGAGGAAGAATACGATAAGTACGCCGAGGAAATCGAGCAGGAAGAGGAGGTGAAAATCATGAAGCGTATCAACTGCCGGGGTTCGGCCATCGAAGCCTGCGTAACCAAGC
Source organism: Salmonirosea aquatica (assembly GCF_009296315.1). Classification (NCBI taxonomy): domain Bacteria; kingdom Pseudomonadati; phylum Bacteroidota; class Cytophagia; order Cytophagales; family Spirosomataceae; genus Salmonirosea; species Salmonirosea aquatica. The sequence goes on along the minus strand of NZ_WHLY01000002.1, from coordinate 5,321,919 downwards.
ATGGTACCGTCGTCGCCCCGTTAATGACGGAATTGGTCGGTTTCAAGGAACTGACGCCCTACAAAGGCGGCTGGTGCGGGAATGAGATCTTTCCCGATTCCTTCTCGGACGATATTCGTAAGAAAGCCCGGAAATATACCCAGCTTTTTGGCGACCAGTTGCGTCAGGAAGGCTATAAGGGGTACTTTGAGCTGGATTTCTTGATTGATCAGGACAATGGCGAAATCTACCTCGGCGAACTGAATCCACGTGTGACCGGCGCGAGTTCGATTACCAACCACGCCGTGTTTGCCCTGGCCGACGCACCCCTTTATCTGTTCCACATCCTGGAATGGATGGACGTGGACTATGAATTCAGCGTGAAAGCCATTAACGATCGCTGGGCGCGGCAGGAAAATTCCGATAGCTGGAGTCAAATGGTCATCAAGCACACCCAGAACACCATCGAATACGTCACCGATGCCCCGCAGTCGGGTATCTGGCATATGTTCGACAATGGTCATATCCAGTTCGACCGCATGGATACACACCGCCGGGCCGTCGAGAGCGAAAATGAGGCGTTTTTCCTCCGCATTTCCAAGCCGGGCGACTATTTCTACGAGGGAGCCGACATGGGCATCCTGGTAGCCCGGGGCCGCATGATGACCGAAGACTTCCAACTCACTGACCGCGCCCGCAGCTGGATCGCTGCCATTCACTCCAAGTTCTCCTCTAACCTGATCGAGGATAAGCGGGAGATGCCGGAGTTGATCGGGAGCCTGACTAAATGACTTTGAATTGCGATCGGATTACTAGTACGATGAGTGAATGTCGGAATATTATTCTCTCATTCACTCATTCACATTTTAAAACTATTGCTAGTATGCAATAATTGTTCTAGTTTTCGTGAAAATTTTCTTTCAACCCTTCTCATTTACCTAAACCTCACGACTACGCATGGAACAACAGCTCCCTCTGGAAAAAGAATTACGCGATGTCTTCGCAAATTTCCCCGCCTTCCCCGAAAGCCTCATTGAATTACTGGTCACGATTGCTCCCTGGGGAGCCCTGATAGGCGCAATATTTGGCATTCTCGGGTTCCTGAGCCTAGTAGGTATCGGATCTTTTGTGAGTGTCGCCTCTATTGGGATGGGGGCTTACGGCTCCACCTGGAAAATGTGGGTCAGTATACTCGGATTGGGCATTGCATCGGTCATTTACCTGCTGGCCTTTTCCCCTTTACGTGCCCGCCGGAAGCGGGGCTGGGACCTGATGTACTACGCTTTTCTTCTGAATCTGGTAATCAATGCAATCACCTTCAGTATTTTCGGCCTCATCATCAGTTTCCTGATCGGTGGCTGGATTCTCTTTCAGGTTCGTCCCAAGTATATCTGAAAAACCTAGTGCAAATAATAAAAAACGAGCGGGAGTCCTCCCGCTCGTTTTTTATTATTTGCCACTTATCCCCATTCCTCCTCACTTTATCCTGCGCACCGTTGTACAGGGAAGTAATCCTTTGCAACTTTGAGCAATGGATACCAAGCCATCCAAACATTTTCCTGGCTGAAACTCCTATACCAGTCCCGTACCCTATACTCCTGATTCTGAACCTATGAACTTACTCGAAACCCGCCACATCATCAAGGATTATGCCGAACACCGCGCCCTCGATGACGTAAGCATCAGCATACCGAAGGGCAGTATTTTCGGTTTACTCGGCCCGAACGGTGCCGGAAAAACGTCCCTGATCCGCATTATCAATCAAATCACCGGCCCCGATTCGGGTGAAGTGTTTTTCGATGGCAAGCCCTTGGACGACAGCCACATCCAGCGCATTGGCTACCTACCCGAAGAACGGGGCCTGTACAAGAAAATGAAAGTCGGCGATCAACTGCTGTATTTGGCCCGCCTGAAAGGTCTTTCCAAGAGCGAAGCCATGGATCGGCTGAAAATATGGTTCACCAAGTTCGACATCAAGACCTGGTGGGACAAGCAGGTGGCCGACCTCTCCAAAGGAATGCAGCAGAAGGTACAATTCGTGTCCACCGTGCTGCACCAGCCCGACCTGATAATCCTGGATGAACCCTTTTCGGGCTTCGACCCGATCAACGCCAATCTGATCCGGGACGAGATTCTGGAACTGCGCCAAAAGGGAAGTACTATCATTTTCTCTACGCACCGTATGGAAACCGTGGAAGAACTCTGTGACTACATCGCGCTCATTCACCGCTCCAAAAAAGTGCTGGACGGACCTAAGAAAGCGATTAAGGAGCAGTTCAAAACCAATACCTACTTCGTAGAGTACACGGGTACCCTCAACGGAATTGGCGAGCGTTATGATGTTCAAATGGCACGGCCGCTAACGGCGGGCCTTCAACGCGCCGACATCCGTCTTCCCGCCGGAAGTACCGCCAACCAGCTGCTACAGGAACTGATTCCGCAGATTGAAATCCACGCCTTCGGTGAAAATATCCCCACCATGAGCGACATCTTCATGCGCGCGGTCAACGAAGTACCCGAGGGATAGTCAGGTTCTGAACATTGAGTTCAAAGTTCGTGAGCCTGACTATATTGAATTCAATGTTCCCGACTCTTCTTTTCCCTTCTCATCAACTTATAGACTTTAGACTCATAAATTCCAATGAAAAACATCATACTTGTCCTCCAACGCGAATACCTGGTGCGGGTGAAGAAAAAATCCTTCATCATCATGACCTTCCTGACGCCGTTCCTGTTTGTGGGATTTTACGCGGCAATCATTTTTATTGCCATTGGCAGCAAGGAAACCAAAACCATAGAGGTACTTGACGAAAGTCAACTCTTCGCCAATCAGTTTAAGGAGACTGACGAGCTAAAATTCAGATACATTTCCATGTCGCTGGATTCGGCCAAGACGGGCTTTAAAGAAAATAAGAAAGGCGTGGACGCGCTGGTCTACATTCCCGAAAACGTGCTGGAGAACCCCAAAAATGTACGCATTTATGCCGCCAAAAACGTAAGCCTCGACTTGAAGAGGGACATTGAAAAAACCATCGAGCGCCAGATCGAAAATATCAAACTCACCGAAGCCGGTATCACGCGCAAAATAATCGAAGATGCCCGCGTCAATGTGCAGTCCGAGACCATTAGCCTCAACGAAGAAGGCGAGAAGAGCAGTAGCTCGGGAGCGGCTACGGTAATCGGAGGTATCTGTGCTTTTCTGATCTATATCTCGGTGTTTGTATACGGTACGCAGGTGATGCGCGGTGTTACCGAAGAAAAAACCAGTCGGATTGTGGAGGTTATCATTTCCTCGGTAAAGCCTTACCAGCTTATGATGGGCAAAATCATTGGTGTGGCCTTAGTTGGGCTCACACAATTTATCCTCTGGATTCTGTTAACCGTTATGCTTACCACCGCCGCGGGCTATATTTTCAAGGATAAAATTGGGGAGGGTACCAAGGCCCAGATGGAGCAGGTGCAAAAGGACATGCCCAGCGGCTCGGTAGGAATGGCCGCCGCTTCGGCGGGCAACGACAACCCCGTGACCGAGGTACTTAGCGCGGTCAATAGCCTGAACATCCCCTACATCATTGCCTGTTTCCTGTTTTTCTACCTGGGAGGGTACCTGTTTTACAGCGCTTTGTTTGGAGCGGTGGGCGCCGCCGTCGACAACGACGCCGATACGCAGCAATTCATGCTACCCATCACGATGCCTATTGTCTTTTCGTTCCTTTTTGCCCAGATGGCCCTCCGCGATCCCGATGGCAGCCTGGCCTTCTGGACCTCCATCATACCGTTTACATCTCCCATCGTCATGATGGTACGGATTCCTTTTGGGGTACCTGTCTGGGAACTGGTCCTCTCGATGGTACTGCTCGTGCTGGGCTTCATGGGTACCATCTGGCTGGCTTCGCGCATTTACCGCGTGGGCATCCTGATGTACGGCAAAAAGGTATCCTATAAGGAGCTGGGCAAATGGATCTTCTACAAGATTTGATCTAGAGTTCAAAGTCTGTGTCTTTCGGGTGCGTGCATAAATGGATTTATGCGCACGCACCCGAAACGCGTAGCCCATTAATCCTCCTTTAACCTTTTTTAAGAACGCCAAAAACTTGCCATTGGGGTTATTTTACTAATTTTGGCACCAGGATTCAACTTCCTGAATCTAAGGTTCTACGAGTAGTCGTGAGAAAAGCACCCACGGCCCACTCTCCACTTTCAACTTTCAACTAGTAAAATGACCCGTTTCAACCGCTTTAACAACCTCACCGGTTGGATTGTATTCGCGATTGCTTTCCTGACTTACGCCCTTACCGTCGAACGTACTGCTAGCTTCTGGGACTGTGGCGAATTTATCGCCTGTGCTTTCAAGCTGCAGGTACCCCACCCCCCGGAGCACCCTTCTTTCTGCTGATCGGACGACTCTTTTCCATGCTGGCCCTGGGCGATGTCACCCAGGTGGCCTATTGGGTCAATATGGTCTCGGTGCTGAGTAGCGCGTTTACTATTCTTTTCCTTTTCTGGACCATTACCTTGCTGGGGCTGAAGCTCTTGAACAAATCGGAAGAAAACCTTTCCCTGGCCGATACGGTACTGCTGCTGGGAGCGGGTGTGGTAGGCTCGCTGGCCTACACTTGGTCCGACTCCTTCTGGTTCTCGGCGGTGGAGGCCGAGGTATACGGTATGTCGTCATTTTTTACGGCCATCGTCATTTGGGCCGTGTTCAAGTGGGAGCGTATCGAAGATCCGGCCGCCGAAAACCGCTGGCTGATTTTCATCGCCTACCTGGTGGGTCTTTCCATCGGCGTTCACTTGCTCAATCTGGTCACCATCCCCGGCCTGGCGTTGGTGTATTACTATAAAAAATACCAAAAAATAACTTTTTTCGGCGGCCTGATGGCCTTTGTCGCGGGTGGACTGATTCTCGTTATCATCAACTCGGGCGTCATTCCCGGCCTGCCCAGTCTGGCGGGCTGGTTCGAGATCCGGTTCGTCAATACCCTAGGGCTACCTTTCGGCAGCGGTACCATTTTCTTCGTCATCCTGTTCCTGGGCGGTCTGATCTACGGCATTCGCTACTCCCATATCAAGGGGAATGTCCTGCTCAACACCGGATTATTGTCGCTGGCCTTCGTGCTGATCGGCTACGCCTGCTACCTGATGGTACTCGTACGGGCCAATTACAATCCGCCCATTAACGAAAACAACCCCGATGGTACCCTGAGCTTTGTGTCCTACCTCAAGCGCGAGCAGTACGGCAGCCGCCCGCTGTTGTTTGGCCCTACCTTCGTGGCCCGGCCTATTAGCCAGAAGCGGGGCGAGCCCATCTACCGCAAAAAAGGAGACAAGTACGTCATTTATGACTACCGTCCTGAATACGAATACGAAGCGGGTTCCAACATGCTGCTCCCGCGGATGTATAGCACCCAGGGTAACCACCCCCAGCTCTACCGCCAAATGGAGAACCTGGCCGAGGGGCAGAAGCCTTCGATGGCCGACAACCTGGGCTTCATGTTTAAATACCAGATCGGACATATGTACTGGCGGTACTTCATGTGGAATTTCGTGGGCCGTGAAAGCGACGAGGAAGGGGCGGGCAATCTGCTGCCGTTCGATGCCTTCAAGAAATTCCCCGCTACGATCGCCCATAACAAAGCGCACGATAACTACTTCATGCTGCCATTCATCCTGGGGCTGATCGGAATCGTGATCCAGTACTTCCGCCGTCGACGCGACCTGCTGGTGCTGGGCCTGTTGTTTTTCCTGACGGGTGTCGCGCTGGTGGTGTACCTCAACTCCCCACCCACCGAACCACGCGAACGGGATTACATCTACGTAGGTTCGTTCTATATTTTCTGTATGTGGATCGGCTTCGGTGTTATCGCCGTGGCGGAAGGGCTCGCCTCGTTTCTGAAAAACGCCACCGCCCGGGCTGGGGTAGCCACGGCGGTAGGACTGATCGTGCCGATCATCATGGGCTTTAAGGGCTGGGGTAATCACGACCGTAGCCACCGCTACCATTCGGTTGATTTTGCCAAAAACCTTTTGAATAGCTGTGCCCCCAATGCCATCCTGTTCACGGGTGGCGACAACGATACTTTCCCGCTCTGGTACGTGCAGGAAGTGGAGGGCTTCCGTACCGATGTGCGGGTCTGCAACCTTAGTTTGTTGGGTACTGACTGGTACATCGATCAGATGAAACGCCAGACCTACGAGTCGCAGCCACTGCCTATTTCGCTGGAACACGACAATTACATGTTCGGTAAGAACGACATTGTACCGTTCTATGAGATTCCCGGCGTGAAGGGCGGCATCAACCTGAAGGAGTACCTTGGCCTGGTCAAGACCGAGAATCGGGCCATTCAGGTACCCCTCACCAGTGGCGACATGACTGCCATCCTGCCTTCTTCAGTGCTGTTTTTACCCGTCAATGTAGCCAATGTCAGTAAGATGAACCTGTTGAAGCCCGACGTGGCTCCTTTCCTGCGCGACTCCATCAGTTGGACAATCGGGAAAAACGACCTCTACAAGTCGGATCTGATCATGCTGGATATCATCGCCACCAACGATTGGAAACGCCCCATTTATTTCTCTTCTACGCTGGCGACCAGCAACTATCTCAATCTGAAAGAATACATGCAGGTAGAAGGCTATGCCTACCGGCTGCTTCCGGTTTTCGTGCCGGGTGCCAACGATGGCTACGTGAACTCCGACCTGATGTACAATAACCTGATGACCAAAATGGCGTGGCGTGAGCTGGATAACCCCAATAGCTATTACGACAACACCTACCTGGGCTCACCGGTGTTCACGGCCCGCATCGCTTTCCTGCGCCTGGTGGGTCAGTTGATCGCCGAAAACAAAATGGATAAAGCCAAGCTGGCCCTTAACAAAATTCTGACGGTGATGCCCGACAAAAGTATTCCGTACGATCAGATTACGGCCAATTACATCCGGCCCTTGTTCCAGTTGGGCGAAAACAAAAAAGCAATGGAGATTGCCGAAACAATGGCCGCCCGCTCCGACGAGAATCTGAACTATGCCCAGGAAAACGGCGCGGGCAATCGGCGTGACAACAACATCGACCTCTACATTCTGCAATCCATCGTGGGAGCCCTGCGTGAATCCGGTCAGGAAGAAGCGGCAAAGAAATACGACGCCATCTTCCAGAAACATATTACGGGTTTTAACGTAATGCAGCAATAAGGTTGACTGTAAATGAGTGAGGAGACCTTCCCATGGTGAGAGAATAAAAAAGAGTCGTTATCATAAATAAAAATGCCCTTCCATCTGACACGTGGAAGGGCATTTTTATTAAAACAAAAAAGTGATTTTCAATTCATTCAATCACCTATTCTCTCCTTCACAATTAAATTTTCAATGAAAGAAATCCTTCATTTTATCGAAGAAGCCTTTTTCATTTTTGCCCGGTTTGGGCTGAAAATTGGGTGAGTTACGAAACGTTTCCAAAGCGCTGCGCTCCTCTGAAGACAACTGCTGGGGTGTCCACACATTCACGTGAACCAGCTGGTCACCCCGGCCGTAGCCGTTCAGGTCTTTGATGCCTTTGCCTTTGAGGCGAAGAATCTTACCCGCCTGCGTACCCGGATCTACTGTGATGCGGGCTTTGCCATCGATCGTCGGAATTTCCATGGAGGTACCTAGGGCGGCATCTACAAAACTCAGGTGCATATCGTACACCACGTTGTTGCCGTCGCGTTTGAGTTGTTCGTTTTCCTCTTCCTCGATTACGATCAGCAGGTCACCCGGTGCTCCGCCGCGCTGGGGTACATTCCCCTTGCCCGACATCGAGAGCTGCATACCATCGCCTACTCCACCGGGTATATTGAGCGTAATCAGGTCGTCTTGCATCAGGCGGCCTTCACCGGCACACACGTCGCAGCGGTCGGTGATAATCTTTCCATCGCCATTACAGGTAGGGCAGGTACTGCTCGACACCATCTGACCCAGCATCGTGTTGACAACCTTACGTACCTGACCGTTACCCTGGCAGGTCGAACAGGTCGTGAGGGCGGTACCATTCTTTGCGCCGTTTCCCCCGCAGGTTTCGCAGGTCACGTGGCGCTTGACCTTTATTTTTTTCTCCGCTCCGTTGGCTACCTCGTTGAGGTCCAGCTTCAGTTTGATGCGTAGGTCAGAGCCCCGTCGCTGACGACGTCCCCCACCCTGGCCACCGAACATATCGCCAAAAGGACTACCTCCGCCACCGAAGATATCACCGAACTGCGAGAAAATGTCCTCCATCGTGAAGCCGCCACCGAAACCTCCGGCCCCTGCCCCGGCGCCACCACCCACACCCGCATGACCGAACTGATCATAACGCTTGCGTTTGGCATCGTCGCTCAGAATGCTGTATGCTTCGGCGGCTTCCTTAAACTTATCCTCGGCGGTGGGGTCGTCGGGATTTTTATCGGGGTGAAACTTGATCGCCAGCTTGCGGTAGGCTTTTTTAATGTCCTCAGCCGTTGCCTTACGGTCCACGCCCAATACCTCGTAATAATCTCTTTTCTGTGCCATGTGATTTTTTATAAACAGTACCCTTTATTCGCCTTTGCTCAGGCCCCCACCACGACTTTCGCGTAGCGTATTACTTTATCGTTCAGGAAATAACCCTTTTCTACTTCGTCCACTACCTTGCCCTTCAACTCTTCGCTCGGAGCCGGATACTGCGCAATGGATTCGTGCAATTCGGCATCGAACGGCAAACCGACGGTTTTCATCGCTTTCAGGCCTTTCGCTTCCAGGGTCTTGTACAATTTGTTGTGGATCAGTGCCACACCTTCTTTGAGGGGTTGTACTTCGGTGGTAGCGTCGAAAGACTGCGTGGCCCGTTCGAAATCGTCTACAATGGGCAGGATAGTCTTCATCAGATCGGCGTTGGCAGTACCCAACAACTCCAAGCGCTCTTTGGCAGTGCGGCGGCGGAAGTTTTCAAAATCCGCATAGAGCCGAATGTACTTGTCTTTTAATTCGGCCAGTTCCAGTTTGAGCTTTTCCTCGGCACTCAACTCGGTCTTAAAGCTGTCTGCCGCTTCTGTTTCGGCTCCGGAAAGTTCAGTTTCTGACAATTCATCCGCAAAAGTGTCGGTTTTGCGTTTTTCCGGATTGTCAGTATAGTCCGACGATCCCCACGTCATATCTTCCTGTGGATTGTTATTCTCTGTCATAAAATTACCTGTATGCTACTGTTAAAAACTGGAATATCAGTAAATAGTACAAAAATTAATTCTTTCAACTAACTGACCTTCAAATATATAACAATTAATATTTGGGTCAAATTTTCAATTCACCATAGTACGTTAAAATAAACTTGCCAGCCTTACACTTCTGCCAGATTGACATTTCCGTTATCATAGTACCAATCAATGCATCAAAGCCTGCTCATTAAAAGCCCGGTCATTGCGAGGTTTCCAATACGGGGCAGGTAAAAGAGGTGAGGGTACCCTTCGTGGCACTACTGTCGATGGTCAGGTGTCCGTGCAGGGTTTTCGCCCGCTGCCGCAGACTCAACAGTCCGTTGCCGGGCGGACAAGTCGTAATATCGAAACCACAGCCGTCATCCTGCACCGACAGTTCGATCGTGTCGCGCGTAGCATTGAACTGAATGTGAACATTTTTGGCTTCGGCGTGGCGCAATGTGTTATGCAGGAGTTCCTTATAAATCAAATACAAATCCCGTCGGACAAATGAGGGTACCGTGGCCTTGTCTTCCCCGAAATCAAAATGGAGCTGAATGGGATGGTGTTCGAACATAGTATGGGCGGTTTCGCGCAGCCGTACCACAAAATGATCGGCCGAATCATGGGCCGAATGCAGGCTCCATACGATCTCGCGCATAACCCGGATCACCTTTCGGGCCGTTTCACCAATCTGCCGGAGCGACTGCCGTGCCAGCGCGGGGTTCGTGTTCATCTGGTGGACCGCCGCGTGGCTTACCATACTAATGCTCGCCAGGTCGGCACCGAGTTCGTCGTGAAGGTCTCGGGCGATATCATCCCGGATTTTCAGAAGTTTTTGCTGTTTTTGCTCGTTTTCACGTAGTTGCTCGATAAGCTGTTGTTGTACTCTGATCTTTTCAAGTTCGTTTTCCCGGTTCCTGAGCGACATACCCAATGTAAAGCACAGTACCTCGCCCACGACCCCCAACTCCATATACGTAACCGGAAAGCTGAACGGACTGTCGAGCGAACGGGTGAAAATAGCCGGAATGTAATTGATGAAAAGTGCCAGCAAACAGCCCGCCACAAACAGTAGCGAACCCGTTATGAAATAGGACACCACAGGCTGCCGGAGCTGCAGCAGACGTGGTACCACCACCAGCGCCCCCGCGGCCAACGCAAAGCGAAACAGAGTGTAGCTCAGGCTCTTGATTCCGTTGGATGCTCCCCCCAGGAAGAGTAAGCTTTCGAAAACGGTTTCGATGACCAGTACCAGAAGCATGATCCGCAGAATACGGTAACTTCGCGGGTCACTTTCCCGAATCCCGATAAGTTGTATGGCAAAACTGATATACATGGCAAAAGCCAGGGATTCCAGTACCGATATGAGGTAATTGGTTCCGGGCTGGTAATCGACCCGTCCGTAATCCAGGTCATTGAGGTAGAAGGTAAAAGTGATGCATACGATGTACAGAGCATACTGCCAGTAAATCGCCTTGCGTTGCTGTAGGTAGCTCAGTAATGAAAACAGAGCCATCATGTAGAGCATACCATCCAGAAAAAACCGAAGTCCCTCGTACGTCTGCATGTAGTGTGCCGGTTCTTTTTTACAAATCTATCATTCTCAGGCCGGGAAGCAATTACTTTTGTTGAGGATTCCCCTGCTTTCTATTCCCTATGACAACTGACGACCTAATCCAGACTGAACGGGCGACGCTCATCAAAACCAAAGCCAAAGCCTTGGGCTTTGATTTTTGCGGCATCTCACGCGCGGAGTTTCTGGAAGAGGAGGCCCCGCGCCTGGAAACCTGGCTGAACCACAATTATAACGGAAAGATGGCCTGGATGGCCAATCACTTCGACAAACGCCTCGACCCGCGCAAACTTATGGATGGCGCCCGATCAGTGGTATCGGTGCTGCTCAACTACTACCCTGAAGAGCGCCTGCCCGAAGGCTCCGACGATTACAAACTCTCCAAATACGCATACGGACAAGACTACCATTTTGTGTTAAAAGACAAGCTGAAGGATCTGCTAACCTACATCCAGACCGATATCGGTGAGGTACATGGCCGGGCCTTCGTTGATTCGGCTCCCGTCATGGACAAAGTCTGGGCAGCCCGCAGCGGACTGGGTTGGGTAGGCAAGCATACCAATCTGCTCAACCGCGACATGGGTAGCTTCTTTTTCATCGGCGAACTGATCCTCGACCTCGACCTGGCACCCGATAGTCCGGTAGCCGACTACTGCGGTACCTGCACGCGGTGCGTGGACGCCTGTCCCACCGACGCCATCACCGAGCCCTATGTAGTGGATGGCAGCAAGTGCATCAGCTACTTCACCATCGAACTTAAGGAAGCGATTCCCCAGGAAGTAAAGGGCAAATTTGAAAACTGGATTTTCGGTTGTGATATCTGCCAGGATGTCTGCCCCTGGAATCGTTTTTCCCGGCCGCATCATACCCCGGAATTCAACCTTTCGCCAGAATTACAGGGCATGACGAACTCCGATTGGGAAGAAATCACCGAGGAAGTTTTTAAGGAAATCTTTCGCCGCTCGCCTGTGAAGCGGACAAAACTGGAAGGACTGAAGCGGAATGTGGGGTTTGTGAAGTAGACGATAAAACACCTGCAGAATAAACCGCCTGCCCGACTTACCTTTTGTGGGTTTATTTGATATAGCTTGGTAATCAAGGCACCGCCTTACCGAATAAGCTAAATAATTCCTCATCAGCCTACAAACCCATGAAATCATTCTCTACGATTCGTCTATCCTTCCATGCGCTTCGCAGTACGCGGGCGATCAACTGCTTGTTCCTGGGTGTTCTTCTTGTATCTTGCTTTTCAGCTGCCGCCCAACCTGGCCTCGTGGCGCACTATGCTTTCAATGGGACCTTCACCGACCAAACCACCAACGGCAACCACGCCTTACCCACGGGCAATCCGGCTTTTATTTCCGACCGGAAAGGAATAGCTAACCGTGCCCTTGCACTGGGAGGCTGTGGTAATCTGCAATTCCTAAGGGTACCTAATTCGGCTAGTTTGCAAGTAACCAACGCCCTAACGGTCGCCTTTTGGGCTCAGGTTGACCTCAACAGCGGCATGGATCCCGGCACGGGGGCCTGTAACGCGAATGGCGGCCAGGTGTTTTTTGCCAAAGCGGGTGATGGCTACGGGGTTTCACCTCCTGGACTACAGGGCCTTACCTACCTGGCTGAGGGGCAGCAGCGCATTACTTTTGAAGCCAACGCCGGGCAAGTCGCTACGGGTTTCTCTCGAGAACTTCCCGGCTACACCTGGCACCATTATGTTTACGTACTGAGTACCAGCGAAGTAAAATTATACATAGATGCTCAGTTGGTGCATACATCTCCCGCTGCTTTGTCGTTCGAGGCCGCCAACCAACAGGACCTATACCTTGGCGCGATGGGCCCAAAATCGTCACCCGTACTGGGCACCACCCATTGGTACCCGCTTAAAGGCGCTCTCGACGACGTACGGATATTCAACCGGGAACTCAATTCAGCAGAAATCAGCACCGTGTATGCCTCCGACGATTCGGGAAGCTGTACTCCGGCTCTATCCGTATTGCCCACCGCAGATCAGACGATTTGTGCCGGACAATCTATCACCTTGAAGGGGGTACCTTCAGCGGAGGTACAGTTGCAATGGTTAAAAGACGGACAGCCGATTGCTCAGGCTATACTGGATAGCCTGGTGGTGAGCCAGGCGGGCGCGTATCGGCTTACGGCCACCAGGCGGACTGACAACTGGAAGCACGACATGCAGGGCTTTGACAATACACTAAACGATGTACAGTACATAGGTACTACGGGTTGGATCGTGGGCGAATACGGTACCCTACTGAAGACAACGGACGGAGGTACCTCTTGGGATACCCTCCCCACCTTTCGGGATACCCATTTCTATACGGTCAACTTCATAGACACGCAGGCAGGCTGGATTGGCGGAGCCGGTGGATTGCTGATTAAATCAACCGATGGCGGATCGAACTGGCAGCCACAGTATTTTCCCACCACGGGCGACGTGAATAAGATTCAGTTTCTGGATCAAAATGTAGGCTACGCGCGGGGCGGTGAGTTGCTTTATAAGACGACGAATGGGGGGAATTCGTGGCAAGCCGTGCCCCTGCCCGAATCATTTCCCGTGAATTTCAGCTTTGTGGATGCTGACTTTGGCTGGATTATCATAGGGAAGAATATCTACAAAACGGAAAATGGAGGCGACAGCTGGAATCTGCAAAAGTCGTATTCACAATATTTTTTTCTGGGAAATCTGTATGCCTTGGACCGCAATAGGGTTTGGGTCACCTACTTTCAGGATCAGAATTATTCTTCCGTAACCAGGACTACCGACGGGGGCCTCACTTGGTCTTTCACTGACTTTCCCATACCTGCGCAATACCCGAGCTTATCCGACTTTGGAGCCAGCGATCTTCTCTTTATAAATGCTCAGATTGGCTATGCTATTGGACGCATGTACACCAGAGTGTATGCGAGGTATGGCGTTAATTCCGGTGCCATTTTCAAAACTGAAGATGGTGGTCAAACGTGGTCATTGATTTTTGACAACCAGTACTTTATCTACCCCCGTGCGATTTCGCTTACCAGTCCAACGGAAGGTACGGTAGTCGGTGCGGGCGGATTTTTAGGCAAGCTGAGCGGTTCGCCTACAACCGTTTCGTTACCTTCTGAACGAACCTTTTTACCACTCACTTCGGTCGGAGGTACTTCTGATAGCGTGTTTGCGGTGGGAGGATTTCCCCGAATAATTGAAGAGGGAACACATCCTGATTCTAAGGCGGTATTATTGTCCAAGGTGACCGGGCAGTCGTGGGTAAAAAACGAAACCGGATTTGGCAGGTCTCCCATCGGTGGGTACCCTTTTAACAATGGCTATACCATCCGCCAGATCAAATTCAAAAATGACCAACTGGGCTGGAAAGTGGGGCTTGGGGCACTTTATTCTACTACGGATGGCGGTACTACTTGGAAGTACCTTTTTCCGACCGATTTGCCGCCGCCTACCTCCCTGATAATTGAGAAAGCGTATTTCAAGACCGATACCACCGGATTTTTCATTGCTCGGTACCCGGCCTATGACGGGGCTGGCTTGTTTCGTTTTTCAGGCAAGACCCGCACAGGAATCCCCATAAACTTTAAAGATCCAAGTGATCCCAGCACTACCGGAATGCTCGACCTACAATTCATCAACGATCAGGTAGGTTTCATTACCACCAGCAACGGCAAGCTCATCAAAACCACCGATGGGGGTACCTCGTGGAGCGTTCATGTAGTACAGGCTAACACCGCGCTCAACCGCTGCTACTTCGTCACGGCCCAAACGGGCTGGGTCGTGGGTGAAAATGGATTGATTCTAAAAACCATCAACGGTGGTCAATCCTGGACTACCCAGAATTCAGGCTTGGCGGTTAGCTGGAATGGAATTTACTTCCTGTCGGCGCAGGAAGGGTACCTGGTAGGCAGCCAAGGTACCCTCATCAAGACCTCCGATGGCGGCAACTCCTGGGTCAGAATTGAAACCAATACGCATAATACGCTGAACGATATTACCTTCACAACCCGCGATAAAGGGTACATTGTGGGCGACTACGGCACCATTCTTTCTTTCAACCCTACCCTCTTGCCTGACTGCAAAGCTACTTCCGAGGCCGTTTATGTGAATGTTTCATCGGGTACCCTCTGCCAAACCACCACTACCGGTACGTGGAATAACGTGGCCACTTGGAGCTGTGGGCACGTGCCCCTGGCGTGCGATCAAGTGGCCATCAATCCCGGGCATGTGGTTACGCTTACCGAGTCGGTACAGGTTCACGGTATCGAAATTCGGCAGGATGGGCAATTGCTTATGCAGGGTGGGAATGTGCTGATTCAGGAATAGTTAAAAAGTCCTTTTTTAGCCATAAATCGGATTTGAAATCGGAATGTCACTGTCCACTAAGTGTTTCCAATAAATCAGTTACACGTATTTTTCCGTTTCAATTTAAAAAAACTACTGAGCAGATTTTCAAGATAGTGTTCCGGTGCTTATGGGTGAAACGAACCTGATTGGAAGAGTTAAACGCAACGACAGACCAGTGAAATAAAGCAATACTCTTAGCTTTAATCAACTTACATACAACCTCTTGTCAATATAAATACAAGCCAAAGCTTCTTTGAATAAAACCACGTCTCAGGCTTTCTAAAAGCAGTCTGTATACCCGGAATCGGTTAATTAAAAGATCATTAAAAAGGATTGTAGTATTCGGGATTTTACTTATCATTGCACGCACAACGTCCCTTCGAACCTACCGACTGAATACTATTTATTTCAAGTGCTTACCCATGAGATTAGTCTTTACGTGTTCGCTTCGTCGTTTCCGTTTTGCATGCAATGCCTCTCCGTTGATTCTTTTTTTACTTTGCGCTTTCAGTGCAAAGGCCCAACCTGGACTCGTGGCGCACTATACTTTCAACGGTACCTTTTCTGATCAAACCGCCAATGCCAACCACGCCCAGGCTTCGGGCAATCCGGGTTTCGTACCGGATCGCAAGGGGGTTGCCAACCGCGCCGTGGGCCTGGGTGGCTGCGCCAGCCCCCAGTTTTTGAGGGTACCTCATTCGGCAAGTTTACAGATGACCGGCGCAATGTCAGTTTCTTTCTGGGCTTTGGTAGACCTTAGTAGCGGCATGGATCCGGGCACCGGAGCCTGTAACGCCAACGGTCGCCATGTTTTTTTTGCCAAAGGCGGAGACGGATTCGGGGGTTCGCCGCCGGGGGTACAGGGGTTGACCTACCAACAGAATGGCCTTCAGCAGGTTAGCTTCGAATCAGCAACCAATGCGGGACAGTATAGCGTTATGAGTGCCCGGCCGCTTCCCGGCAACAGCTGGCATTACTATACCTACACCATTACCAACTCACAGTTTCGCCTGTATGTAGATGCCCAACTGGTACGTACCCTGCCCGTTTCTATCGATTTTACGCAGGTCAACCAGCAGGACTTGTTTCTGGGGGTTATGGGACCCAAGTCTCCTCCGGTGCTCGGCATTACCAACTGGTACCCCCTCAAAGGTGCTTTGGACGACGTAAAAGTGTTTAACCGGGAGCTTACGCTGCAAGAGGTAGCGGCCCTGTATTATTCCGATGATTCAGGTAACTGTACACCCAGTGTGTCCGTACTACCTTCCGGAAACCAGACCATCTGTGAGATTCAGCCGCTGACCCTGAAGAATACCTCCTCACTTACCGATGTACAGTGGCAGTGGCTTAAAAACAGTCAGCCCATTGCCCAGGCTACCCTCGATAGTCTGGTGGTGAACCAGGTAGGTAGCTATCGGCTGGAAGCCACCCGACGAACTTCTACCTGGAAGCACGCCATGGAAGGACTGGACAACACACTGAACGACGTGCAATTTGTGGGAAATACCGGTTGGATTGTGGGCGAGTACGCCACTTTACTGAAAACCACCGATGGAGGTACCACCTGGGACACCATACCTATGAATCGGGAAGATACTTTTTACGATGTGCACTTTATCAATGCTCAAACAGGCTGGATTGGAGGTGCGAATGGATTACTGTTGAAGTCGATCGATGGGGGATTGAGCTGGAGTCAGCAGTATATCCCAATTACGGGAGATGTGAGAAAAATTCAATTTTTGAGCGAAACCACAGGGTATGCCCTGGGAAACGGGCAATTATTAAAATCGACTGATGGGGGTATTTCCTGGGCGGGAGTTGCGGCTCCTACTACTAACTTGTTGGTCGATCTTACATTCGGTAGCGTGAACACGGGATGGATCATCACCAACGACCAGCTCTTTAAGACTACCGACGGGGGTACCAGTTGGTTTCTACAGAAAAGTTCGCTTCCGTCGCCTTGCCAGTTTTCCAGTTTTCAGAAGATCTTCGCCCTCAATCCTGACTCTTGCTGGGTAACGTACTATTCGTCATACTGTGAAGGCAAAGCTGTTTCAAGAACGACCAATGGCGGCACGACCTGGACGGATTACAGCATTGACGTCCCTGGCTCCAGTTACCGCGAACTGTCCTACCTGAATCTGAGCGACCTGGTGTTTACGGATGCCCAAACCGGCTATATTACTGGTACCCTTTACAGCCGGACAACGGCCCAATACGGTATAACCGGGGGGGTGGTGTTTAAATCTCAGGACGGAGGGCAAACCTGGACCTCCATCTATGTCAATTATTTCAATGTTCAGCCCAAAGCAGTGGCTTTCGCCGCTCCATCGCGGGGGGTAGTGGTAGGTGCGGGTGGGTTGTACCTGAGTACGGTTACCAACTTTGCCCCCCATCGAACCTACTTGCCCCTAAAGTCAGTCGGAGGAACCACCCAGAAGATCATTTCCGTGGGAGGTAAGTTCAAACCTAGGGAAGATGGAGCACATCCTGACTCCAAGGCTGTGACTCTCACTTCGTCCAATGGTTCGGATTGGACGAAAGAAGAAACCGGTTCGGGCAACGGAGTGGGTAATACTTTGAGCCAGGTCAAGTTCAAAAACAGCCAGTTCGGTTGGAAGGTAGGATACTTCACGTTAAGTACCACCCACGACGGCGGCAACAGCTGGCAATCCTTATTAGCGCCGGGCCCGCCAAGTTCTTTCAATTACATCGTCGAAAAAGCCTACTTTACGGGAGATACCACCGGGTTCTGTCTGTTAAGAACTCACTTTGAAAATTCAGCGGCTGGGTTGATCGCATTTTCGGGCTCCCAATTTGTTACCCCACCTGTTTATTTTAAAGATGGAGGTGACCCTTCCAATACCGGTTTACTCGACCTGCAATTCATTAATGACCGCACTGGTTTCATCACGACCAGCAACGGCAAGCTTATCAAGACCACCGACGGCGGAGCTACATGGAACGTGCTTCTGGTACAAGCTCACGCCCGACTCAACCGCTGTTATTTTGTTACGGATCAAATCGGCTGGGTAGTGGGTGAAAATGGGCTGATTATGAAAACTACCAACGGCGGGCAAAGCTGGACCAATCAGACTTCCGGTCAATCGGCCACCTGGAATGGTATCTATTTTTTGTCGGCCCTGGAGGGTTATGTCGTTGGCGCCGAGGGTACCCTCGTCAAAACCTCCGATGGGGGCAATTCGTGGGTGACAGTTGTGACCAACACGCATCAGAACTTGAATGATATTACGTTCATAACTCCCGACAAAGGCTTCATCGTCGGCGATTACGGCGTCATTCTCACCTTCAATCCCACCCTGCTACCTGCCTGCAAAACCACCTCGGCGGCAGTCAATGTGAGCGTGACCTCGGGCGAGGTATGCGAATCCAGTACCAGCGGTTCGTGGGATAATCTGGCCACCTGGAACTGCGGCCATATCCCCCGGGTGTGTGATCAGATCGTGATCAATCCCGGCCATGTCGTGCAGCTCGGCCAGTCGGTGCAGGTGCGGGGCATCGAAATTCGACAGAATGGTCAACTTTCCATGCAGGGCAAGAACGCCCTGCTTCAGAACTAGAACGCGCGCTGGCAAAAATCAATAAAATATATAGGGTTGGTCGGCTATTTTGGTCAATCTGTATAATAGTTGTGTCTTCCAATTCCCAATTTGCTTTATTTGTAGCCAAACTTGTTTAAATCATCACCTTATCAAATGGCAGCTACCATGTTCAAAAAAACTCTTCTTATGTTCGCTCTCCTGGCGGGTACCTTCGGCGCCTTCGCCCAAACCTGGAAAATGGACAAAGCCCATTCGAAGCTTGGCTTTACTGTTACCCACCTATTGATTTCGGAGGTGGATGGTAGTTTCAGAGACTATGATGTCACGATTACTTCGGCCAAAGACGACCTTTCCGATGCAGTGATCGAGCTTACGGCCGATATCAACAGCATCGATACGGATAACGAACGCCGCGATGGCGACCTGAAAGGGGCCAACTGGTTCGACGCCGCTACGCATCCGACCATGACCTTCAAAAGTACGTCTATCAAAAAAGTGGCGGATAAAAAATACACCCTGATGGGCAACCTCACGATGCATGGAGTTACGAAGCCCGTCACGATGGATATGGCGCTCCTCGGAACGCGGGAGCATCCTCGCACCAAAAAACCCATGGCAGCCATTAAGGTCACAGGAAAAATAAATCGTGTTGACTTTGGCGTAGGAAGCGACAATACCGCCACAGTAGGTGATGAAGTGGAGATCAGAGGGGTAGGTGAGTTCACCAAAGAATAGAACTTCATTTTTCCTTTGTCAACACGCGAAAAGGCGGGCCCGGGCCCGCCTTTTCGCGTGTTGACCCCTGGCTTAACAAACAGGACTTCTGCTTTCTGGCATTATTCTTTACAGGTACTCTGGCGATACCATTTGGTTTCCTACTCAATCAATGTTTTAGCCTAACTACTGAAAAATCATGATAATGCGTATGCACGTACCCGGCATGGCCCTCGCCGCCCTACTCACCCTTTGGGGTTGCGACTCTCAGGAAAAAAAAGAAGCGACCGCTCAAGGCCCCGACCAGGTGCAGACCGAAGTGGATTCACTTACCCTACCCGCTCCCTTCGCCACCGAGTCGGTGCGGAATGAAAGCAAAACCATCGGCTGGGAAGACGGGCAGACGCCCCAGGCGCCCGCTGGCTTCAAAGTGGAGCAATTTGCTGCCGGCCTGGAACATCCCCGCTGGATATACCAGGCACCCAACGGCGATATTTTCGTGGCTGAATCCAACACCAAAAAATCCGCCGACCGTATCACCCTTTTTCGAGATACCAATAACGACGGTAAGCCCGATCAAAAAGAAACGTTCCTGGAAGATCTGAATCAGCCCTTTGGCATGCTGGTGTTGAACGGCTTTTTCTATGTGGCCAATACCGACGGTCTGCTGCGTTTCCCCTACCAGGAAGGCCAAACCAAAATGACGGCCAAGGGCGTAAAAATCCTGGACCTACCCGCTGGTGGATATAACAATCACTGGACGCGCAATCTGTTGTCCAATGCCGATGGTTCCAAAATCTATGTATCCGTAGGCTCGGCCAGTAATGTGGCCGAGCATGGCATGGACGAAGAAAAACGCCGCGCCAATATTCTGGTCATCAATCCTGACGGTACCGGTGAGCAGGTGTTTGCCAGCGGGTTGCGTAATCCCGTGGGCATGGACTGGGCACCCGGTACCAATACCCTATGGGCCGCCGTAAATGAACGCGATGAGCTGGGTGACGAACTCGTCCCGGACTACATAACCAGTGTGAAGCAGGGAGGCTTTTACGGCTGGCCGTTTTCGTACTACGGCGATCACGTGGACCCGCGCCGCAAGGGCGAAAATCCCGAACTGGTCAAGCAAGCCATCGTCCCTGATGTACCCCTGGGATCGCATACGGCTTCATTGGGTTTAGCCTTTTACGATAAGGAAAAATTCCCGGCCAAGTACCGCAATGGTGCTTTCATAGGGCAACATGGGTCCTGGAATCGCTCAAACCTAGTAGGCTACAAAGTGGTTTTCGTGCCTTTTGCTAACGGCAGGCCCACTGGCAAAATGGAGGATTTCCTGACCGGTTTTGTGGCGGATAATGAAGCCAGTAAGGTACATGGACGCCCGGTGGGTGTCACCGTGCTGGCAGACGGCTCGCTCCTGGTGGCCGACGATGAGGGCAATACCATCTGGCGGGTTAGTGCGCAGTAGCCTGGCGGGCATAGCGGGCGAGTAACGGCCGGTTATGAGTAGGATCAGTTCTATCCTTGATTTTATTCACATAAATTTAATGGTCGTCCCAGGTAGGATTTATCTAAATTGGGCAGTCACTCAAAATGTACCCATCTCATGAAAAAGATACTGATTCCTATTGATTTCTCGGAGAACGCCGACCGGACTCTGAACGCCGCCAAAGCGCTGGCCGATAAGGGCGAAACCCAGTTGCTCATTCTGCATGCCTATCAGCCTCCCGTTCCGGATCTGACCGTACCGTCGGGCGCAGGCATGGTACCGTTACCGCCCGACCTGGAAGAAACATTCAGAAAACGACTCGAAGAATTCGTCGCCACTGCCCAGAACCAGGGGTACCGCGCGGAAGGCATCTGGTCGGTGGGCGGAATCCATCCGGCCGTTTTCGACGCTATTAAACACCATAGGCCTGACATGGTGGTGCTGGGACGCTCCGGCACCGGAGGCTTCCTGGATCGGCTGCTGGGTAGTTCGGCCACCCACATCGGTCTCGACGCCACCTGTCCTGTCCTCATAGTACCCCCGCAGGCTACTCCCAAGAAATTCAAAGAAATCGTATATGCCACCCAGTTAGAGTACGATGAGAATGAGATTCTGCGCCGGGCTTTCCCCTTGTTCCAACGACTTGGGGGTAGGGTATCTTTTATAAAAATCAACTCGGACGCGCAGCCCGACATTCAGTCGGACCAGCAGTACATCGATCAGATCACCAGCGAGTTCAGCCTGATGCCGGACGATTTTGTAGTACGGGAATCCGATTCGGTTTTGCAGGGCATCGAAGACTACTGTGATGAAATCCGGGCGGATTTGCTAGTCATGTCCACCCGGCCCCGCGGCTTTCTGGAAGCCTTCATCACCAACCCGAGTGTTACCAAAAAAATGATCGTAGACACGCATGTACCGCTCCTGGTGTACCATATGAAAGAGTAGGTCTTGAAACGTGTTATTTGATTTTGATTACGAGGAAGCCAAGCTTCTGCGGCCCGGGGGTACCCTCGGGCCGTTTCTACTATACGAAGCAGGTCATTCACTGGCTCTTGGTCATTGCCCGTACCGGGAAGCGTATTACTTTTGTCCGATCGGGCCTTTATCTTGGATATAATTAAACCAAAAGCCCGAAAAGCCTGATCGCCTATGGCCAGACCCAACCATCGTAAGCATCGAAAAAACCTTCTTACCTCACCGGGTACCCTTACCTATGTGGGTGAGAAAACGAACATCAAGACGGTGATCAAGCGCATCGAGTACAACGATTCCTTTTATCAGGAAGAAGTGGCCTCGACGATGGAAGTCTGTATTCCCAAGAAGGTACCCACCGATCAGCCCTACATCACCTGGCTCAATGTTACGGGTATCCACGAACCGCAGGTGATGGAGCAGATCGGCAAACTCTACCAACTCCACCCCCTTCTGCTCGAAGATGTGATGAACAGCTACCAGAAGCCTAAGGTTGAAGCCTATGAGGATGGCCACCTGTTCATTACCATGAAGATGCTTCACCTGGGCAAAACCGGCGCAGGCGGTATCTGGGGCGAACATGTGTCGTTTGTATTGGGTAAAGATTACCTGGTTTCTTTTCAGGAACAGCAATCGGGCGACGTTTTCACCCCGGTAATTGATCGCCTCAAAGGTTCCGTGGGAAAAACCCGCCGCAGCGGCTCCGATTACCTCCTGTATGCCCTGATGGATGTCATCGTGGATAATTATTTTCTCCTCTTGGAGAATTTCAGTGACCAACTCGATCAGATGGAGGACCAGGTCATCAACGGCCGTCACAGTCAGTCGTTGGGAGACCTTTACGACTTGAAGCGCGAACTGACCTACACGCGCCGGCTAATCTGGCCACTGCGGGATATGCTGACTCAGTTAGTACGTGCCGATGATCCACTCGTTTCCAAACGGGTGTTTCCCTACATGCGCGACGTGAACGACCACGTGATGCAGATCATCGAAAATCTGGATGCCTACCGCGAACTTCTCGCCAGCCTTGTGGACGTCCATCTGTCGACGATCAGCAACCGCATGAATGAGGTGATGAAAACACTCACCATCTTCTCGGCCATCTTCATGCCCATTACCTTCATTGTGGGGGTTTATGGGATGAATTTTGACAACATGCCCGAACTGCACGAGCGCTACGGCTACTACACCACCTGGGCAGCGATGGCGCTTGTTACCCTGGGGATGCTGCTATATTTCCGCTGGAAAAAATGGCTGTAATATTCATTTCCCATTCTTAATTTGGTACCCTTTTTCATGCGATTGATCGAAGCCGAACCTTCCGACATTACCACCCAGGCACAATACTTGCTCACAGACAGCCGACAATTGAATTTTGCGGCCCGAAGCATCTTTTTTGCCCTACCGGGCGAACATCACAACGGCCACCAATTCCTGAATGAACTGTACCAACGCGGAGTACGCGAATTTGTGGTGGAAAGAACCTCGCTCACCCCCACCCTGAGAGCCCAGCTCACTTCCTGGTCCGATGCTACTATATGGGTAGTAGCCAGCAGCCTGAGCGCCCTACAAAACCTTGTTGCCCGACATCGCCACCAATTTTCGGTCCCCGTAGTGGGCATCACGGGAAGTAACGGTAAAACCACTGTAAAGGAGTGGCTGGCTCAGTTGCTTGGTCCCTCAGAGCGCGTCGTGGCCAGCCCCAAGAGCTACAATTCACAAATCGGTGTACCGCTATCAGTCTGGAACCTGAACGCTTCCCACACACTAGCGTTGTTCGAAGCGGGATTGTCCCGGCCGCACGAAATGGAATACCTGCAGCCCATTATCGATCCTACCCTCGGAATCTTTACCAACATCGGTTCGGCCCATGACGAAGGTTTTCGCAGCCGGAAACAGAAAATTGCCGAAAAGCTCCGCCTATTTACCCACGTGAAGACCCTGATCTATCGGAAAGACTACCGGGAAATCGACGAAGAGATAAACCTGATCCTGCGGCATGTGAACCCGACCCTGAGAACCCTGGCCTGGGGTACCTCGCCCGATGCCGAGGTGCAGGTAGGGTACCTTCCGGGTGAACAAGCCACCACCATCACGCTAACGGGTACCCTGGGCGACTACCAGTTCGAAACTAATTTCCGCAACGAAGCCTCCCTTGAAAACCTCACGCACTGCCTGGTCTTTCTGCTGGATTTCGGCCTCGACCCTTCCGTGATTCAGGAGCGCATTCATGCGCTTCGTCCGGTGTCCATGCGGCTTCAGCTCAAGGAGGGCATTCACCACTGCTACGTGATTGACGATACCTACAACAACGATGTTCAGGGAATTACCATGGCCCTCAACTTTCTGGCGCAGCAGGATACCCGCAGCCGGAGGGCGGTCATCCTGTCGGATGTATTGCAGAGCGGGCAGCCTGCTCCCGAGCTGTACGGTACCATTGCCCAGTTATTGCACCAGAAAAAGATTGATATTTTTGTAGGCATTGGAGCGGAAATGACACAACAAGCCCCGTTGTTTGAGGTACCTGAACGGTATTTCTTTTCTGACACCAACGCTTTCCTACAGGATTTCCCACTGGCTAATCTGACTGATAGCGTCGTGCTGGTGAAAGGAGCGCGGACGTTTCATTTTGAAAAAATCGTCCACCGGTTGCAGCAGAAAGTCCACGGTACCGTGCTGGAAATCAACCTGGATGCCCTGACCCACAACCTGAACTACTACCGGAATAAGGTAGGTGCCCAAACCAAAATCATGGTGATGGTGAAGGCTTTTGCTTACGGAAGCGGCAGTACCGAAGTAGCCAGCCTGCTCCAGTTCCATCGCGTGGACTATCTGGCCGTTGCCTATGCCGATGAAGGAGTAGTCCTGCGCCAGAACGGCATCATGCTTCCTATCATGGTCATGAACCCGGCACAGGGTACCTTTGAAACCCTTTGGGAATACCGTCTCGAACCCGAGATTTATAGCCGCAAGATCCTCGGCGAATGGACGGCATTCGTCGACACCCGGCTCAGCAAATCCCAGCCCCTTTCTCAGCGGGGTACCGCGGGCATGCATCTCAAACTGGACACGGGCATGCATCGCCTGGGTTTTGTGGAAGACGACTACGAGTGGCTGCAGGAGCATTTGTCCGTTCATCCTCAACTTCGGGTCCTTAGTGTATTCAGTCATCTGGCCGGGGCTGATGAAGGGGAGCTCAATTCTTTTTCGCGCCAGCAATACGAACGCTTTGTGCGGGGAGCCATGCAATTAGAACAGGCTTTAGGCTATCCGGTAATCAAACACCTGCTCAATTCGGCGGGTATTGTGCGTTTTCCCGAATACCGGCTGGACATGGTACGCCTGGGCATCGGCCTGTACGGATTGGAAGCATCCGGCCAGGAACAACGGCATCTGCAAACCGTAGGTACCCTCAAAACTACCATTTCACAAATCAAAGCCGTAAAGGCGGGTGAAACCGTCGGATACGGCCGCCGGGGGCGCATCACCCACGACACGCTTGTGGGTACCCTGGCGTTGGGCTACGCCGATGGCTACGACCGCGGGCTGGGCAACGGCGTGGGACACGTGTGGATCAAAGGGGCGCTCTGTCCTACCATTGGCAATGTGTGCATGGACATGACGATGGTCGATCTTACCGGAGTCAACGCCGAAGAGGGTGACGATGTGATCGCTTTTGGCGCCGAAGTACCCATCACCGACCTGGCGCGACGCATTGGCACCATTCCTTACGAGATTCTGACCGGAGTCGGCGAGCGGGTAAAGCGAGTCTTTTTTAAAGAGTGAGATTGGGTACCTATAAAGGTACCTATTTCCTGGTGTAGATATGATTGAGTGATGTATATAAAAAGGAGGCTCCCTGAATCATTCGGGGAGCCTCTTTTTTTTGGTTACTGGCTATCAGCCATTCTATTATACCATATTGTAGACCGTTTCGCCGTGCTCGTACACATCGAGACCTTCTTCTTCGACGCGCTTGGATTCACGCAGGCCAATGGTTTTCTTAATGACAAAGAAGAGGATGAATGAAGTGCCGATCACCCAACCCATGGTTGAGAATACACCGACGGCCTGCACACCCAACTGGGCGAATCCGCCTCCGTTGAGCAGCCCTCCTTCGGTAGCAAAAACGCCCACGAGCAAGGTACCCAAAGCTCCGCACACACCATGTACTGAAATGGCCCCCACGGGATCGTCGATTTTGAGGGTACGCTCGATGAATTCCAAAGAGAAAACCAGCACAACGCCCGCAATGGCACCGATGATGGCCGCACTACCTAACGATACTGCCGCACAACCAGCCGTGATACCAACCAGTCCGGCAAGTGCGCCGTTCAGGGTGATGCTCAGCGAAGGGCGCTTGTAGCGCATCCAGGAAATGATCATGGAGGCCAGTGCCCCCGCCGCCGCAGCCAGGTTTGTAGTGGCAAAAATGTGGGCAATGGCAATCGCATTATCTTTCCCGGCAGCGGCCAGTTGTGAACCCGGGTTGAATCCGAACCAGCCCAGCCACAGGATAAAAACCCCTAATGCACCCAATACCAGATTATGCCCCGGAATTGCCCGGGGTTTGCCGTTGGCGTACTTGCCTACACGCGGTCCCAGAAGAGCCGCTCCCATCAGGGCAGCCCAGCCACCTACGGAGTGTACGACGGTGGAACCGGCAAAGTCGATAAAGCCCATTTCTGACAGCCAGCCGCCGCCCCAGGTCCAGTGTCCGGAAATGGGATAGATGACCAGCGTAATCACCAGGCTATAAATAAGATAGGCACTAAACCGGGTACGTTCGGCCATTGCGCCTGACACAATGGTAGCGGCCGTGGCGGCAAATACAGTCTGGAACATTAGTTTCGTAATTTGGGGCAATCCATCAATTTCGTCGGGACCGAAGAAGAGAGTTATCTGGCCCATGAAACCCGCGATGTCCTCCCCAAACATGATACTGTATCCGATGGCCCAGAAAGCCAGCGAACCGACGGCAAAATCCATCAGGTTCTTCATCAGAATGTTAGCGGCGTTCTTGGCACGCGTGAAACCTACTTCCACGAGCGCAAAACCTGCCTGCATGAACATGACCAGGCACGTCGCGATGAGTACCCACACGTTATCAACGGACATCGACAGATCACTTACTGTTGTAGAAAGCTCTTCCATATTGTAATTAATTGTGAATTTTGAATGAGTGATTGAGTGAATTTTGAGGGGGATATTAGGTGAAGGAATAGTTGAACAAGCAGCGTTGGGTTAGTAGCTCATCCAAAATCCAATCATTCGCTATTAATTCAGCGCATCTACCCCTTCCTCTGAGGTGCGAATCTTGATTGCTTTTTCTACATCCGAGATAAAGATCTTCCCATCGCCGATTTCGCCCGTTTTGGCCGAAGCCATAATAGCCTTGATCGCAGGCTCAATAAACTGATCCTGGCAGTAGAAGGTAACCATAATTCGTTCAATGATACTTGTGTCGTACACGATGCCCCGATACGACCTTTCTTCAACGGCCTTCCCCACACCCCGCACTTCCCAATAGCTCATAAAGTCAATGCCTGCCTCGTGCAGAGCCTCCTGCATTTCGGTAAACTTGGTCTTTCGAATAATAGCCTCTACTCTTTTCATAATAGTTAGAAGGATGGTTTAAGTGAATTAAGATTTTAGCGAATTACGTATGGCATCCGCCCGCCATAAAGTGGATTTCCACCGGATTAATACCCTAAACAAATACAAATTAATAAGTAAGCAAAATATTATAGCGATAAAATGGAAATTATACAATTAAATGGTTCATTATTTATAGATACTTACAATATACTACTATAAAAGTAACTAAATCCAGAATATAATACGGTCAATATAAATATTTTTCACTAGTAGATTTTACCCTATAAATTCAATTTTTATAGTATTCCTACAAAAACTTAATTGATTTTAAACTCAAAACACTAAAAAAAGCGCGTCGTTTAGAAATAGATATGCTATTTCTAAACGACGCGCTCTGTATTCGGAATACTCTACTACCGCATTCAGATGGCTTCCAGAATCCGTTCGATGGCCACAGCCTGACCAATCTTGTCTTTCAGTTCGCTAATGGCTACACGTTCCTGTTCCATGGAGTCGCGGTGACGGATCGTAACCGTGTCATCTTCCATCGTCTGGTAGTCCACGGCGATGCAGAACGGCGTCCCGATCAAATCCTGCCGGGTATAGCGCTTGCCGATGGCGGCGTTGTCATCGTATACGGTCCGGAACGAGGATTTCAGCGAAGCGGCAATACTCTGAGCTTTTTCGGCCAGTCCATCTTTTTTCACCAGCGGCAGCACGGCGGCTTTGATAGGCGCCAGGGCCGGATGCAATTTTAGATAGGTACGTTCTTTGGCGCTATCACCCTCCCCGACCGACTCACGTGTGTAAGCATTGCAGAAGGTAGCCAGAAAAAGTCGATCGGCTCCCACGGAGGTTTCCACCACGTAGGGAATATAATTGCCGTACGGTTTGCCGTTCTCGTCCAGGTCGGCATCGAAGTATTGCTGCTTCTTTTTAGATAGTTCCTGGTGATTGCGGAGGTCGAAATCCGTGCGGGAGTGAATCCCCTCGATCTCGCGGAAACCAAACGGAAACTCGTACTCGATGTCCACGGCGGCATTGGCGTAGTGGGCCAGTTTGTCGTGGTCGTGGTATTTGAGCTTCTCGGCGGGCAGGCCGATGGCTTTATGAAATTTCAGGCGGGTTTCCTTCCAGGCTTCGTACCACTTCATTTCGGTACCAGGGCGGATAAAGAATTGCATTTCCATTTGTTCAAATTCCCGCATCCGGAAGATAAACTGCCGGGCGACAATCTCGTTGCGGAAGGCTTTGCCAATCTGCGCAATGCCAAAGGGTACCTTCATACGTCCGCTTTTCTGGACATTCAGGAAGTTCACGAAAATGCCCTGCGCCGTTTCGGGCCGCAGGTAAATCACGCTGGCGTCTTCCGCCACGGAGCCGATTTGGGTACTAAACATCAGGTTAAACTGCCGTACCTCGGTCCAGTTGGCGGTACCCGACACCGGACATTTAATTTCTTCGGCGATAATTAGCTCCCGAACACCGTCCAGATCCTCGGCCGATAGCAAACGTCCCATTTCGGTCAGCAACGCCTGGCCTTTTTCGGCTTCTCCGGCGGCGGCGTAAGCTTCGGCTTTGCCTTCCAAAAGCTGATCGGCGCGATACCGCTTCTTAGAATCCTTGTTGTCGATCATCGGGTCGTTGAAGCCGTCCACGTGGCCGGAAGCCTTCCACGTCAGCGGGTGCATGAAGATAGCCGCGTCGATACCCACGATGTTGTCATTGAGCTGCGTCATGGCTTTCCACCAGGCGGATTTGAGGTTGTTTTTCAACTCCACACCATTCTGTCCGTAGTCGTATACGGCCTGCAGGCCGTCGTATATTTCGGAAGAGGGGAACACAAAGCCGTATTCCTTAGCGTGGCCGATGATATCTTGCAGTGAAGTGGTAGGGGTAGTACTTGCGGCGGATTCCTGACTCATAGTGATTTGATTGATAAGTAAATGCTACCCGAAGGCAGCGCACAGGCGCAAAATTAGGCATTTTGGCGTTACCCTTGAAGGGGTAGGTTATTTTCGTATTTTTGAATGAATTATAAAAGGCAGCTTATGAAGACGAATGTTGAGATCAATGAAAAACTACTGCAAGACGCGATGATGCTTAGTGGAGCAAAGACAGCGGAAGAGGTCATTAACAAAGCGCTGGATCATTTAATTTACAAATTGGCTCTCAAAAAATTAGAAGCCGCCCGGGGGCCCGAACTCTGGCAGGGAGATCTGGAACAGATGCGCGGCAACACCAATAACCAGGGCGAATGATTCTGTTTGATACAACAATTTGGATTGACCATTTTAAAGGAGTCAGCACTGCAAAGTCCAACTTTCTAAGTCAAGTTTTGACAGACGACAAAAAGGTATTCATTACACCAACAATCATTCAAGAAGTACTTCAAGGATTTTCTGATCCAAATTATTTTCATATAGCCGAAATCGTATTGATCAGACAGCAAGTATTAGATTATGATCCGGTTGGGGCGGCTTTGGCAGGTGCCAAGTTATATGCGAATTTGCGCAGAAATGGCGTTACGATCCGCAAACCAAACGATTGCCTGATTGCCGCCTTTGCACTTCATTTTAATATCGAACTCTGTCATAATGACCGCGATTTCGACCTCATAGCGTCTCATACTGGGCTGAAGATCTGGAAAGAGTAATTCGCAAACCGTCCTTACGAAACCCTTGCTTTTTAGGCTCTTCCACCCTCTCAACTTTCCACCCAACAAAAATGCTCCGCAAAATCCTTTACAAAATCCAGGATTTCTTGGGTATCTCGCCCAAAGAATCACGCGGAGCCTTGGTGTTGATCATCCTGAGTTTCGGATTAATCTGGACACCTACTGTATTCAAGTGGTGGGTGCTTCCGCTTTTTCAAAGCGATACGGTACCGTTCACGATAGAGCAGCTGGACAGCACGGCGGCTTTGATTCCTAAATCAGGTTCGTCATCCAACACCGATCGGAATTTTAGCGAAAACGAGGTACCCTATTCCCGCGATGATGAAAAATCAGCTCCCCCTACTCGTTTTTTTGCCTTTGACCCCAATACCGCATCGACCGCAGAATTGCAGGAATTGGGGGTACCCCGCTTTCTGGCGCAGCGGATTCAGAAGTACCGGGAGAAAGGCGGAAAATTTAGGAAGAATGAGGATTTGAAGAAAATATACGATTTCCCACCCGCGCTGTACAACCAGTTGGAAGGGTACATCGTATTGCCGGGCAGCGGACCGAAATTCGCCGAATCGGAAACGCGTTCCGATGAAGGTACCCCCACGCCCACGCTCCGCGAATTCAAAACCTTTACACGCCCGGTACCGACCGCTTTCGACATCAATACTGCTGACACCACCCAACTCGCCGAGTTACGGGGAATCGGCAGTAAACTATCGGCCCGGATCGTCAAATTCCGTGATGCCCTCGGTGGGTTTTATTCTACCGAACAGTACCCCGAAATATTTGGCCTGGATTCGCTGGCACTTTCCGAACTCCGGCGTTACGCCCGGGTGCAGAGCCCACCCACTAAAATTCCGATCAATACCGCCACCGTTCAGGAATTGAACCGGCACCCGTATTTCCGAAACCGGAAACTCAATGAAGTGATCGTGCGCTACCGCGAGCAGCACGGGCCATTTGCATCGGCCGAGGCGATGAAGGAAATACGTATTCTAGATGAAGCTACCCTGCGGAAAATGGTACCTTATCTGGCTTTTTAAAGGCACAAAGTTCCAAAGGCACATAGGCACAAAGCAGGGTACCCCCTGCCGTGGGGTATCTTCTACACACTAATAATCGAATTATATTTTCCCTTTGTAGCTTTGTCCTCTACCCTATTCAAAAATTGGGCTTCAACAGGTACTTCGAATAAAATTCCTCGATCACCCGCACTGCCTCGTCGGGCGTTTCGACCACGCTGAAAAGCTTCAGATCGGGCGCGCTGATGTTATTTTCTGCTTCCAGGAGGGTATTTTGAATCCAGTCGATCAGGCCCGACCAGTATTTCTTACCTACCAGAATAATAGGGAAACGGCCGATTTTCTTGGTCTGGATCAGGGTCAAAGCCTCAAACAGTTCGTCCAGGGTACCAAACCCGCCGGGTAGTACAATAAAACCCTGAGAGTACTTGACGAACATCACCTTACGGACAAAGAAGAAATCGAAGTCCATATTCTTGTCGGGATCGATATAGATATTGCTTTGCTGCTCAAAGGGTAGAGTGATATTCAAACCCACTGATTTACCGCCTTGCTCGAAAGCACCCTTGTTGGCCGCTTCCATAATACCCGGTCCGCCGCCCGTGATGACTCCATAGCCGTGGCGCACCAGTTTGGCCGCGATTTCCTCAGCCACCTTGAAGTAGGGATTGTCGTCGGTAGTGCGGGCAGAGCCGAAAATGGACACGCAGGGACCGATCTTGGCCAGTTTGTCGAAGCCTTCCACAAACTCGGCCATTACTTTGAAAATCACCCAGGAATCGGCACTTTTAATTTCGTTCCAGTCCCGGTCTTGGAACGCTTCTTTAATCCGTGCCTCATCTTCGGGCACGGCGGGATTCATCAACGAGATATCGGTAGGGTCGGCCGGAAGGCCGTTGTTTTTTACGTTTTGACTCATAATCTCTAAATTGTTTCGGGTACTAAATGGTATAGCTGCTACCTTTGTAACGGTGCCCCCTTAAGGGACAATACTAACGATATTCGCTCGAATGTTGTTACAAGGGTAGCCTTACTTAACACAAATACAATGAAAAAGATTGCGATTGGCGCCGATCACGCCGGATTTCCTTATAAGCAGCCAATCAGCGAATGGCTGCAAAAAAATGGCTACAAAGTGACGGACTACGGCACCAACAGTCCCGATTCGGCCGACTACCCCGACTTTGCCCATCCGGTGGCCAGTGCCGTTGAAAATGGTGAATTCGAGCGGGGCATCCTGCTGTGTGGCAGCGGACAGGGCGTGTGCATCACCGCTAACAAACATCAAGGTATCCGGGCCGCGCTGATTTGGCAGGAAGATTTGGCCGAGCTTTCCCGGAAGCATAACGATGCCAATATCATTTGCCTGCCAGTGCGCTTCATTGAATTAGAACTGGCACTGAAATGCGTGGAAAAATTCCTCAGCACGGATTTTGAAGGGGGCCGGCACCAAACCCGGGTCAATAAAATTGCCTGCTGACCTAGCTGGTTTTCTCGTAGATACCCTTCCAGGGACTGGGCTTGTAGCGTTTTTTCAGGGCGGGTACCCGGTTGAATAATTTCGGCATTACGTTTTCCTTATCGATGACATAGTCGGGCGGGTCCTGCCGAAAATTATCGTAGACATGGATCACGCTATCGAAATTATCCAGATTTTTCAGGTCATAACGGGCCAGATCCCAGTTCAGATAGGGTGTAGCCGTAAAGTTATTCAGGTACTCGCCCTCGTCTTCTCCAATCACCAGAATCCGTTTCTGGCGAATCTGGTCGGGCAATAAGGCGGGTTTGGCTCGCAGGTTTTCGAGCCGGCCGACAGAAAGGGCTGGATTCAGATTCAGCAGCCCCTGGTACTGGATCAGGGCAATTCCGCCCACGAATCCCAGAAACAGCAGCTCAGCCAGCCAGCGTTTTTTAAAACTCAGAAAATAGTAGGTGGCAAAGTAGGCCAGTGCGGGTGTGAATACCACGAACTGCATGGGGGCCAGGTACTGCATGAGCGGGATCATGAGCACGGCCACAATAAGCCAGATGGCCATCATCTGTTGGATTCGGGTTTGATAATTGACAAACCGCGTGGCTGTCAGCATCCGCATGAATCCCAGCCCCCCTACGATCAGCGGGATCAGCAGCGAAATGATCAGCGAAGAAAAGTCGTTCAGGTCATACTGCCGCACCTGGAAAACCGAAGTGAGCAGGTTACGATTAAGGCTCGCCACGCCATCGTTCAGATAAAAATATAGCATAACCATCAGAAGTGGGAAAATCGAACCGAAAAATCCCAGTACGTGCTGACGCAAGGTGGTACCTGTGTAAAAGATCAACGAAATAAAGGCCCACACCATAAACAGAGCCGCAGGCAGATAGAAGAGGGTGGCCAATCCAATGTATAAGCCCATTTCGAATATTTCGTTCGTAATCTGTCGTTTTTCGAGCATTTTGATCACGACTCCCAGCGCTAGCAGCAGGAAGGTAGCGGCCATGAGCATGGGCGAAAGGGTAGCCAGGTCGAACGAGATGGTCAGAAAGATGGCATAGATGGCACCTGGTACCTGGCTGCGCTCGGGTAGCACATCGCGGGTACGGATGATATAGTTGAAATACAGGATCTGAAATACTGAAATCACCGCGGCCACGACCTGATAAGCCAACTGGGAGCGACCGAACAGCCGATCAATGGCCCAGTACACCATGCCCGAAAGGGGGCTGATGTTGTCCCACACGTCGCGGTAGAGCATGAACCCCCGGTTCATTTGCTCTCCGACCAGCATCCAGCTTAGTTCGGGAATGAGCAGGGGTACCTCGCTCCACAAAAAAGGCAAACGCAGCAACATGAAAAACAACACGAGGCTGATGTTTTGGGAGGTGGCGTTAGCACGAAAAAAACTCAGCAAGAAGATAGGAGGTTAGTTGGGATACGCGAATAGTTTTACGAAATTACACCCCCCTTTTCCACAAAAACAAAATAAGTGCGGATATTTGTAAGAATCGTCAGTAATGGGGACTATGAATAATAATCGGAATCGTCGGGTTCGACGGTGCGTCGATTAGCTCATTTGAAAAGTACACAGAATGGAATCCAAAAGACAACAAAAAGTGGCTCGCCAGATCCAGAAAGACCTGGGCGATATTTTCCAGCGGGATGCCCAGCACCTGGTCAATGGTGCTTTCGTAACCGTCACGGGCGTTCGCATGACACCCGATCTGGGCATTGCCCGCGCCTATCTGAGTTTCCTGCCCGAGAAGAAAAAAGAACTCCTGTTTGAGGGCATTCAGGAAAATACACGTTTCATCCGGCAGAAACTGGGTGAGCGTGTGCGTCACCAGCTGCGCATTGTGCCGGAGCTGCAGTTTTACCTCGACGACACGGCTGAGTATGCCGCCAAGATGGATGCCCTGTTTGCTAACCTGGTGATCCCACCCGCGGAGGATAACAAGGAAGACGAAACGGAATAATCTTTTCGTTAGAGGAGCATGAATGTACCCCTTCGGATTGCCCGGCGCTACTTTGTGTCGCACAAAAAGCGCAGCTTCATCAGTATCATCGCCCTTATTGCCATGGTAAGCGTGGGGGTAGGTACGGCGGCGATGGTGGTAGTACTTTCGGTATTTAACGGCATGGAGGCCCTGAACCGACAGATTTTCAAGAC
Organism: Salmonirosea aquatica; assembly: GCF_009296315.1. Classification (NCBI taxonomy): domain Bacteria; kingdom Pseudomonadati; phylum Bacteroidota; class Cytophagia; order Cytophagales; family Spirosomataceae; genus Salmonirosea; species Salmonirosea aquatica. Next base: position 5,287,161 of record NZ_WHLY01000002.1, on the reverse strand, counting down.
CTTCGACGCCGACATTGAGATCACAGCCCGCGAGGGTCGGCGGTTTGGAGTGTCGGAAGCGTTCCTTGACAAAATACGGAAGACCGAAGGCGTGGCGGTAATGACGCAGGTCATTGAAGACAATGCCCTGGCCCGCTACCGCGACAATCAGACGGTCGTGCGCCTGAAGGGGGTGGATAGTACGTTTGCGCAACGGGGACAACTGGATACCGCGATGATCGAAGGCAACCTGCAATTGATGGGGCCTAATGGGACGCCCTTTGCGGTCGTATCGGAAGGAGTGCGCTCGGCGTTGCTCATCTCCACAAACGATCCTCTGACCCCTCTGGAGCTCTGGTACCCACGCTCCGACCGCCGCACGCTTAGCCTGTCGTCGCCCGATGCATTCAATCAGGTGTCGGTTCGGCCCGGTGGCACATTTTTTATTGAAAGCCGCTACGACGACTACGTGATTGCCCCTCTGTCCACGGTTGCCACGCTGCTTCAGTACGGCCGGCAGCGCACCACGCTGGAGATCCAACTCAAACCTGGAGCCTCCGCCGATCTGGTACGTGACCGATTGCAACGTGCGGTGGGAGAAACTTTTGTGGTGAAGGACCGCGACGAGCTGAATGCCGATCTGCTGAGGGCTATTCGCGTGGAGAAACTCTTTGTAACGGTAACTCTCTCTTTCATCATTTTGGTAGCTGCCATCAATATTTTTTTCTCGCTGAGTATGCTGGCGATCGAAAAGAAGGAAGATATCCGGATGCTGTTCGCCATGGGGGCTACCGCTTCGCTGGTGCGGCGGATTTTCCTGTCGGTCGGTGCTATCGTGGCTTTGTCCGGCGCAATTTTGGGTTTAGTTGTGGGCGTTGGCCTCTGCTGGATACAGCAGAAGTATATGCTGGTTTCCATGGGTATGGCGAGTTCGCTCGTGGATGCCTACCCGGTTCAGCTGGTGTGGAGCGACGTACTGCTGACGGCCCTTATCATCGTGGCCATTACCATAGCAGTGTCATTTGTTCCGGCCCGGCGCGCGGCACAGACAGTCAATACCTCGCTACTAGGGTAGGGAATTTCATACCTACGTTTTGAAATTGGTATACTTTGTGCCTGGTTTGTCGGGATAACCCCGTTGATTCTTGTGAAGATAGGATGTATTGATTTTTTAAAAAGCAGGCGGACAATCCGTTTGAAATCCGCCCGATTATTAAAGCAAAATACCGGTATGAATATTAAAATAAATACGGTCAAACTAGCATTCCTGAGTTTGTTCCTTTGGGTGGTATCGGCAGGTAGCACCCAGGCTTCCTCTTCGGTGCTACCTGCCGATACCACCCGCCGGGCGCCGGGTATCGTGACCGCCCAGGGTCCCTACCGCCCCACCCGCACGCTCAAAAATGACATTCTTCATACGAAATTGGCCGTCCGTTTCGACTGGCTGCGTCAGCATGTGCTGGGCAGCGCGGTCATTACTTTCAAACCCTATTTTTATCCTCAAAATACACTAGTACTTGACGCTAAGGGATTTGATATTCAGCGTATCTATCAGTTGGACACCCTAGTCCGGTTCGATTCGCTGGCTAACAAGACTACCCGCGAACCCATTCGCGATTCGCTGGAATACACCTACGACCGCCGTCAACTGACTATCCGGCTGCGTCGGGCCTACACCCGGAAAGAAACACTTCATGTCCAGATCGACTACATCGCCAAGCCCAATGAGCTTCCCCGCGGTGAGCCTGACGACCATCCTGACGACAAGGGTTTGTACTTCATCAATGCCGACGGGCTGGACGAAGGCAAGCCGCGCCAGATTTGGACCCAGGGCGAAACCGAGTCCAACTCCGCCTGGTTTCCTACGGTAGACAGCCCCAATGAGAAATTCCTTCAGGATATCTACATTACGGTAGACACTACCTACAAGACGCTTTCCAACGGACTGATGGTGGCTTCGGTCGGAAACGGCGACGGTACCCGTACCGACCATTGGAAGCAAACCTTGCCCCATGCCCCCTACCTTGTCATGCTGGCGGTAGGCGATTTTGCTGTAGCTAAAGACCTGATGCCCAATGGCCTCGAATTGAGCTACTATGTAGAGCCAAAGTACGCCCAGGATGCCAAAGCTATTTTTGGCCGGACTCCCGAAATGATCGGCTTCTTTTCCAATATCTTCGGCATGGATTTTCCGTGGGAAAAGTACGCCCAGATCGCCGTGCGCGACTTTGTGGCAGGTGCCATGGAAAATACCACCGCCACTGTTCATGAGGAAAGCATACAGGCCGACTCCCGCGCCTTGGTGGACGGAAATTCAGACGGAGTGATTGCGCATGAGCTGGCCCACCACTGGTTTGGCGATCTGGTCACCTGCGAAGAGTGGGGACAATTACCACTCAATGAATCGTTTGCCAACTACGCCGAGTACCTCTGGATGGAGTACTACACCGGAACCGATGAAGCCGACTGGCAGCATTTGCAGGAAATGAAGCAGTACTTCGGCGAGGCAGACCAGAAGCAGGTACCCATGATCCGGTATTTTTACAAAGACCGGGAAAATATGTTCGATAGCCATTCCTACGCCAAGGGCGGACGGATCATGCACATGCTGCGCAGGTACGTGGGCGACGAGGCTTTCTTTCTATCCTTGCAGACCTACCTGAAGGAACACCGTTTCGGAACTGCCGAAATAAACGACCTGCGGCTGGCTTTCGAAAAAGTGACGGGTGAGGATTTGAATTGGTTCTTCGACCAATGGTTCATGAAACCCGGCCATCCCATTCTTAAGGTAGAGCAGCAATATTCATCGGCCAATCAGAAGGTAAGCCTGAAAGTCAGTCAGCTGCAGGATACGTTGGCGACAACAGTATACCGCCTGCCGCTCAAAGTGGATGTGTGGGTAGACAGCGTGAAGACCCGCTACGATGTGGTGCTTAACAAAGCGAAGCAAACCTTGGAGTTCCCGGCCAGACACCGGCCCGATCTGGTGATTTTCGACGCCGAAACCCAACTGCTCGGAACGGTCGATCATGAAAAAAGTCGTCCCGAATACGTTTTTCAATTTTATAAAGCCGACAAGTTTCTATCCCGATACGATGCCCTGACCCATCTGGAAGGTAAGTTGATCGATTCTACTATCCGGCACCTGATGATGACTGCCATGGTCGATCCCTTCTGGAAAATCCGGCAGGTGGCCGTTTCTAATTTTGCCGATTACGACGGTCTGGAATTCGTGGATGTCGAACGTCTCGTGCAAAGCCGCGCCCGCATCGACCCCAACTCCCAGGTACGTACCGAAGCCATCCTGACACTGGCCTCCTTTGGCGACAATTCCAACGATCCGTTGTTTCGCGAGGCGCTCAACGACACTTCCTACCTGGTGGTTTCGGTGGCTCTTGATGCCTACCTGATCGGGAAACCGGGCGATGCCGCCGAGATTGCGGAGCGCTTTGAGAATTCACCCAACGATGCCATCGTCGCCGCTGTGGGTAATTACTACGCCGGTCTGGCTACCCCGGAGCGTTACGAATGGTTTTTGCAGAAAATGGAAACCATGAATCCTTCGGACCGCTACAACTTCCTGCAGGTTTTTGGCAAGTACCTGATCAAATCGCCCTCCGACGTGCAGCGCCGTAGTATTCCGATACTGGAAAGTCTGGCGCGAAACAATCCGGCCTATTTCGTACGGTTCGGGGCCTATCAGGTACTGGGCTTGCTTACGGACATTCAGGGGGTAGCTTCGATTCGTAAAGATATCCGCAGCAACGAGCGTGATCCCAAGCTCAAGGAAATGTACAGCCAGTTTGGGGAGTTATGAGCCGTAGTCTGAATCAGGAATTTTGAGGAAGGTACCCTGGGCGCGCGCAAAAGGGTGATGGTAGAAATGGCTAAAAAATTTCTTCCCGATTCCAACCTTTTATGATTTGGCGAACTCGTCATTTTCGTAACCAAACCCTTTTACGGACATGAACAAACTCATCTACCTAGGCTTACTTACCGCCGTCACGCTGATTACGGGCTGTACCAGCGACTCACCCGCCCCCTCTACCGACATCAGCCAGTTACAGGGCGAGTACCGCACCAATGCTAGTCTCGATCTGAGTTGTGCAGCCATCACCGATGAGCGTCAGTTGCCACAACTTTCCGTGACTCAGAAGTCCGACGGTACCTACACGTTGGTTCGCACCGATTTTATCCCTTCCCGGCGAACTACCGAACTGACTAATGTTACGGTACAGTCCAAACCAGATACCTTGCTGATCTTTCGGGACAACCAGAAGATAGGTAGCTTGTACTTGGGTACCTGGCGGGATTACAGCGGCAAGAAAGTCCGCGAAGTAACGGCCCCGATGCTGTTGGTTTCTATGAACGACACGATCTCGGAAACCTATTTTTTCTTCCTCGGCTACCGGCAGTGAATCTTCTTACATCAAACCTAGCTGGATCTTTTTTTAGCATGGTAGGAAAGGAGTAGCATTATATCCTGAAACTTTCATCTGGCTCTGTGGCCCGGGTAAAAATTGGATGATACCTAACGGCATGATTATTTTGCCTTTTTAACAAACTTTTCCTGGAAATCGGGAAACCTTTGTATCGAAGAAGAATTATTATGGAAAAATCAAGGGAAGAAGTAATCCGTGAAATAGCCGCCGAACACGGGGTCACGGTAAGTACGGTCGCCACGCTGCTGCATGGTTTACAAGCCACGGGCGGCAATCAGGTTCAGTTCAATGTTTCAGAATTGGGCGGAATGGGCCAATGGCAGCCGGGTATGATCATGGTCGGTGATATGTTCAACCACGGCCTCAAAGCCAAAGTGGACCGTTTGTGTACCGCGATTTCGGCCTTGTCGCGGCAACTGCCCCGCGAAGTGGCCGATACGACCGGTACCTTGCTCGGCCGGACTAAAGCTACCTTCAAGGGCAGTCAGAATGACACCCATTATACCTATTATGCCGATGAGCACCGCCTCGTCATTTACCACGAAGGCAAAAATACCAGCTACGATACCACAGGCTACCCGCTAACCGGCGTACAACAGGCCCAGAACAATGGTGGCAAACGCCTGAGTTTCACGCACCCGGGTGGTACTGTCGAAGCAAGGGATCTAAAGGAAATCGAACCGTAGGGCTACGTTTGTTTCGAAATTCTCGAACGGTTGGCACCCAGGCAGCTTCGGCTATCGATTAATGAAAAGGCGCAGACTCATTTTGCATGAGCTGCGCCTTTTTTTGGCTTCAAAGCGGTCAACCGCTTTGAAAAAGCAGATGAATCTCCGCACTAATCGCTAAACCCGAATAGTTCCGCGGCTTCTGCGTACGTAAGTTTCTCGTAGCTGATCCGTCCGGCCTGTCCGCCCGGAATGAGCACATAACGGAACGAGTGATTGGGCGAAGGCGCTACCGGCAGAGCGGGGCCCCGCACCGGAGTGGACCAAACCCGGACTTTTGCGAGAATGAGGGAAAAATCAATGATATCTTCGGTAAACTGGGCGTATACCGTAACGGGCAGTTGCCGTACTTGGTTGTTATCGGTTTCGAGCTTGGCGTACACCAGAACGACACCCCGATCCAGGATTTCCTGGGAAAGGCGATCCGCCTGCAATTCGGTATAAAAACGATCGACTCCAAACACATTCGTCTTGGTCCAGGTACCGGCTCTGATCCAGCTGGAGTAAACCACATTCGCCGTTCCTGTCGGTCCCGCAGGACCTTGGGCACCCGTAGGTCCCTGCGCGCCGGAAGGACCCGCCGGTCCGGCAGGTCCTTCCGGACCCTCGCAGGCGCTCATCCACACCGAGGACAGCAGCACCAGACAAACCCCCAGCCTGCCCCACCGGGATAAATTCTTTTTTATTTTCATTGCGCAAAGTTTTTCCATAGTTTGAAATTTGGCCCGAATATCCTGATTAGGGTAGACAATAGCAAGAAATGTTGTGCGATTGGCAATTTTGCCCGGGGAGATTTCGCCGTACCTGCCTTTGTTTTGGTACGAGCTACTATCTTTGAATGATTATGCGAATCCTGAATTCCGACCGCTAACAGCACTTAACCACAAGTACCCAAGCCCCACCCTATGTCTTCTAAACCTGACCAGAAACTTTTTCTTCTCGATGCCTTTGCCCTGATCTACCGGGCGCACTTTGCTTTTATCAAGGCACCCCGTATCACCTCTACCGGTATGAACACGAGTGCTATTTTTGGGTTTACCAATACCCTGCTCGAGGTACTGAAAAAAGAGAAACCTACCCATATTGGTGTCGTCTTCGACACCCCCAAGCCTACCTTCCGGCATGAGCAGTTTGAAGCGTACAAAGCCCAGCGCGAGGCCCAACCCGAAGACATCACCTTGGCCATTCCGTACATAAAAAAGTTAGTGGATGCAATGAATATCCCCTGCCTGCACCTGGATGGCTACGAAGCCGACGATGTGATAGGTACCCTAGCCAAGCGCGCCTCGGAGGCTGGTTTTGAAGTGTTCATGATGACGCCTGACAAGGATTATGGACAGCTGGTGGAAGAGCATGTATACATGTACAAGCCCGCCTTCATGGGGAAAGGCGTGGAAAAACTGGGGGTACCCGAGATTCTGGACAAATGGCAGATCGAACGCATCGAGCAGGTTACGGATATTCTGGGGCTGATGGGCGACGCCGTGGATAATATCCCGGGGGTACCCGGTGTGGGTGAAAAAACGGCCCAGAAACTTATTGCCCAGTACGGTAGCATCGAAAACCTTATTGCCCACGCCGACGAAGTACCGGGTAAGCTGGGCGAAAAAATCCGGGCTCATACCGAACAGGCCCTGCTCAGCAAGCAGTTGGCCACCATTCATGTAGAGGTACCCATCGAGTTCAATGCCGGTAAATTACTCTACGAAGAACCGGACCGCGATAAGGTGAGCGCCCTGTTCGACGAGCTGGAATTCCGCACGTTACGCAAGCGGGTACTAGGAGATGAGCCGGAAGACGTACCCGTACGTTCCACTACCGCTAAGGGCAACGGGCAGCTGGATTTGTTTGGATCCAGTGCGGCGACAAATCCAGACATCGCGGCGTTTGAAAATTCAACTTCGCGTCCTGGAGATGAACCCGTGGCCCCTACCCTGCGGACGATCGCCACCACCTACCACAACTACCAGACGGTCGACACACCCGAGTTAATGGAAAGCCTGGCTTACTATTTGAGCCAACAGGATGCGTTTTGCTTCGACTCCGAAACTACCTCACTCGACGCCCTGGACGCCGATCTGGTAGGCTTGGCCTTCGCTTACCGGCCCGGTGAAGCCTTTTATGTGCCCGTTCCTCCCGAGCGCGAGGCGGCGCAAGCCATTGTCGAGATTTTCCGACCCGTGCTAGAAAACGAGAACATCATAAAAATCGGACAAAATCTAAAGTACGACCTCATGGTCCTGGGTACCTACGGTCTGGATGTACGGGGCAAACTAGCCGATACCATGCTGGCGCACTACCTGCTCGAACCCGAAAAACGGCATGGCATGGATCGGTTGTCGGTGCAATACCTCAACTACGAACCCGTGTCGATCGAGGAGTTGATTGGCAAAAAAGGGAGCAAACAGGGTAACATGCGCGATGCGGCAATCGCCGAAATCACCGAATACGCGGGGGAAGACGCGGATATTACCCTACAACTGCACCAGATATTGATTCCCGAATTGGCCGAAAAACAAGCGGTCAAACTATTCGAGGGTGTGGAAATGCCGCTTGTGCGCGTACTCACCAGCATGGAGAGTGAGGGAGTACGGGTCGATACCGACGCGCTTTCTTTTATTTCGAACGAGTTGGAAAACGACATCAAACTGCTGGAAACGAATATTTTTGCTTCGGCGGGTACCGAGTTCAACCTCAATTCGCCCAAGCAACTGGGTGAGGTACTGTTCGACAAAATGCAGTTGATTAAAAATCCCAAGAAGACCAAAACCGGGCAGTATGCTACCGGGGAGGACATCCTGTCGGACCTGGAAAGCGAACACGAAATTGCCCGGAAAATTCTGGATTACCGCGAATTGCAGAAACTGAAATCGACCTACGTCGATGCCCTGCCATTGCTGATCAATCCAAAAACCGGCCGGATTCATACCTCGTACAATCAGGCCGTTACCGCGACCGGGCGCCTCAGTTCCACAAATCCCAACTTACAGAATATCCCGATTCGCACCATCCGTGGCCGCGAAATCCGTAAGGCGTTTGTCCCCCGGTCGGATGAATTCCTCATTCTTTCCGCCGACTATTCGCAGATCGAGCTGCGGATCATGGCAGCGTTCAGTGGCGACCCCAGCATGATCGAGGCCTTCAATCAGGGCAGGGATATTCACGCCACCACCGCCAGTAAGGTTTTTCATGTACCCCTGGAAAACGTTACGTCCGACATGCGGCGACAGGCCAAATCGGTCAACTTCGGAATTATTTACGGTATTTCGGCCTTTGGGTTGGCCCGCAATCTGGGAGTTTCGCGCAGCGATGCCGGCGAGATCATCAAAGCCTATTTTGAAGAATTTCCGGCTGTGAAGCAATATATGGACGATACCATTAAGAAAGCCCGCGAATGCGAATACGCCGAAACGATTCTGGGACGCCGGAGGTACCTACCCGATATTAACTCGCGCAATCAGACCAACCGGAGCTTTGCCGAACGCAACGCCATCAACGCTCCCATTCAGGGCTCAGCGGCGGATATGATTAAACTCGCGATGATCAATATCCACGATTTTATCCGGAAAGAAAAGCTCCGGTCCCGCATGATTTTGCAAGTGCATGATGAACTTATCTTCGATGCTCACCGCGACGAGCTGGCTTTCCTGACTCAGAACGTGGAGCATCTTATGCAGAATGCCCTGCCGATGGAAGTGAAGATGGAAACCGGAATTGGCTCGGGCGCCAATTGGCTGGAAGCCCATTGATGCTACCATCTGTTGCCAATCCGAAACAAAATAGCTCCTGGAAGTGAATTATGCATACGTTTTTCTAGTAAGTATTTTTTTATCGGGCGGACGGGTACCCGGTGCGCTTACGACCGCCATACTATTGTACCCCATGCCCTCCGAAACCCAGCTTACCCACGACGCCAAAGGCCACACCCTGAATAATACCCAGGCTTTTTCGCCCGATGACCAGTGGCTGGTGTACGACACCCGAAATCTCGACACTGAACTGGGGCAAACCTGCTGTGTCAGGATGGTGAATGTACAGAACGGCGAAGATCGGCTGCTGTACCAGACTCAAAACCAGACCAGCTTCGGTCCCGGCGTGGGAGCGGCAACTTTTTCACCTACCCGTCCCGAGGTACTTTTCCTGCACGGATTACGCAACGCGGATAATCTACAGCCCTACGCCATGACCCGCCGCACGGGTGTCTTCGTTGCTATTGAACAGCCCCAAAAGCCCCATTTTCTGGATGGGCGAGACATAACCCCTCCTTTCACCCCGGGGGCCTTGCGGGGAGGTACCCACGCCCATCAGTGGAGTGGTGACGGCAGGTTGATCAGCTTCACCTACAACGATGCGGTCATGGAACACCTGGCCGCTTCCAATCCGGCGGTGGCCGATCTGCGGACAGTCGGCGTGATGGACCCCGCGCAGCCGGTAACGGTAGTAAATGGCAACAACCAGGACGAATTCAGTGGAGAAGCATTTGCCGTCGTCGTGGCGCGGGTAACCGAAGTACCCCGGCCCGGCAGTGATGAAATCGACCGGGCTTTCGACGAAACTTGGATTGGTCTGAATGGCTACCAAAAGCCTGACGGAAGCCACCAACGCCGGGCGTTGGCATTTCAGGGCAACGTCCGGAATGAAGCCAATCAATCAATAACCGAGGTATTCGTGGTCGACTTACCCGAGAACCTGACCGCGCCCCTACCCGGTCATCCTTTGGAAGGCACCCCCTCTACCCGTCCCAATCCTCCCGCCGGGGTAGCCCAGCGCCGCATCACCTTTTCCCAAAGGGGCATCGAAGGCCCCCGGCACTGGCTACGCACCACGCCGGATGGTACCCTGATCGGTTTTCTGGCCAAAGATCCGGCAGGATTGATTCAGTTATTCGGAATATCGCCCAATGGTGGGGTACCCCGACAGCTGACACACCAACCTTTCTCAATCCAAACTCCTTTCAATTTCAGTCCAGATGGGCACTTCGTAGCATACGCCGCTGACAATTCTATTTTTATCACTGATCTACGGGATGGAAAGCCACGTCGTCTCACGCCGCCCACGACCGACGACGACCGTCCCATCAACGGTGTAGTGTGGTCGCATAAAGGCGACCGACTGGCGTACAATCGTTATGTCAGCACAACCGCGGGCAGGTACATTCAGATTTTTCAGTTGACAATGAATTGATTAGTCACTTACGCTTCATAAGTTTCTACGCTTTTCCCAAGGTACCCCTTCTCTTTGGCGCGTATCAGTAATCTGGGGGTAGGTTCACATAAAGCACATAAATCAATCAGACTAAAATTCCCTCTATCCAAAGTAGGGAAAGGCGTTCCTGTGCTTATAAATTTTGTTTGACGAATTGACCCAAAGGCAATTTCCAGATACATAAACTTCATGATCGCTTATGCAAAAACCTTTACTCTCAACCTCCTCCGAGGACCACGAAGTAATATGGAAACGCACCTTAGCCGGCCATGTCTCTGCCTTTGAAACGCTTATGGATTCTCATTTCCGGTTATTGTTCGAATATGGACTCAAATTTTCCGACGACGAGGAATTTGTGAAGGACAATATTCAGGATTTGTTTTTATATGTCTGGGAAAAGCGGAGAAATCTGAATACAAATATCCCCGTCAAACCGTACCTGATGGCTTCGCTCCGGCGTATGATGCACCGTGCCAGTAACACGGCGCTGGTGTATAACCCTTCGCTAGAAAACCACCCTACCCTATTTGATGTCAAATTCTCAGTAGAAAAGGAATACATCCGGCGCGAAACTACCCGACTGATGAGCCTTAAGCTCAAAACGACGCTCGAAAAACTCCCGCCCCGCCAGAAGGAAGTAGTATACCTGAAATTCTTCCAGGAACTCAACCGCGACCAGATCGCCACAGTGATGAACATTTCTCCCCAGACCGTTTCCAATCTGCTGCAAATTGCGATGAAACAGTTGCGCAAACATTGGAAAGCTCAATTCGCGACCTCTTCTCTAATGCTGGCTAATTAACTTATTCATAGGCAATTGTAAGCCTACCCTGGGTTTTAATCCTAAGTTTTCTGAAATAAGTTTAATTTTTTAATGGTATCGGACACAAATTTCCGTCTATACTATAGCAGAACGTAAGTATCTGCATGAACCACTACCGCCAATTTCGTTGCGAAGACTTCATCTGGGATGCCGATTTCCGTGCCTGGGTACTCAGTCCAACTCAGGAAAACTACCAGCTGTGGAGTAACTGGCTGGACGAAAACCCCGACCGAATTGAGGTCGTCCGGCAGGCGCGGGAGATCGTTCTGGCGTTGCAATGCGACGAGACTTCACTACAGGACTGGGAAATATCCGCACGAACCAAGGAAATTAAGGATCAAATCTCCCGATAAGGGATTTATGATAAAAACCCTATTGCTATGTGCCACTAAAACACGCTCGCCTATCGAAAATAAGGAAACCATCTAAACAAAAAGAGTCGGAAATGTTGCAGCATTCCCGACTCTAAGAAAATCCCCCGCTTTGATCTCTTGCCTCTGGAAGCAATGACAGAGGATCGTATCGTTTTGCCAACTTTTTAACTTTTAACAAAACAAACAAAAGTATGAAAATAAAAGTATACTATCCCAACATACACTCCGGGATATTATGCAAGTCGATTTTTCGATTTGTACTCGGTATTCTGCTCCTCAGTCCGTCCTTCGGCGGTACGGGTTTTGCAAGCCCTCTGCTTGCTTCCATCGATGATCCCAAGCGCCTGGTAACCGGTACGGTCCGTGATGCCAATAGCGTTTTGCCTGGTGTCAGCGTGGTGATCAAAGGTACCACCCGGGGTACCACTACCAACGGCGAGGGTAAGTTTCAAATTGACGTGCCCAACGACAACACCACGCTGGTCTTCAGCTTTGTGGGCTATGGCTCAAAAGAAGTATTGGTGGGCACTCAAAGTACCATCAACGTGAGTCTTACCATTGAAGATAAGGTACTTAGTGAGGTCGTTGTGGTGGGCTATGGTACCCAGCAGAAGGTAAACCTGACCGGCGCTGTGGGCGTGGCCGACGCCAAGCGGCTCGAAAACCGCCCCATTGCCAATGCGGGCGAGGGCTTGCAGGGCGTAATTCCTAACCTAAACGTGAGCGTCCGGAATGGAGATCCGTCACAGAGTACCTCCTTCAACATCCGGGGCTACGAGTCCATCAACGGTGGCTCGCCGCTGATTCTGGTGGATAATGTTCCGATGGACATCAACCGGATCAATCCCAACGACATCGAGAGCATCAGCGTTCTCAAGGATGCTTCGGCTGCTGCCGTATATGGAGCACGGGCAGCCTTCGGGGTAGTGCTCGTGACGACCAAGAGCGGTAAGGCCGGAAAAGTCACCGTCAACTTCGGTTCGCAGTTCTCGCTGGCCAAGCCCATCTTCAACATGGATGTGGTGACCGACCCTTACGAATTTGCCCTGGCCCGGAATGCTGCCAACGAACGAACCTTCGGTAACCCCAGCTATACCCAGGATATACTGGATAAGTTTAAGCAATATTCTGACAATCCTACCCCGGAAAATGAGTGGGGGTTGTGGATGGTCGCCTCCAGTATTATGGTTATAATAATTACCAGGACCGTATCATGACCGATTACGCGCCGACCAATCAGCAGGATCTGTCGATCTCGGGAGGTAGCGATAAGGCCAAGTTCTTTGTGTCATTGGGTCGGTATAGCAAGGATGGGTACCTGCGGTTGAACAACGAGAAGTTCAAGCGCTACAACTTGCTGGTGAAGGGCGACTTCCAGGTCAACAAATGGTTGAATCTCAACAACAAGGTAGTATTCAACTCGCAGAACAGCGATAAGCCCCACTTTTACAACTGGGATGTCAATATTAATTCGCTGGCGCGGGTGAGCCCGATCATGCCCGTGCAGTTTCCTGATCTGGAATACTATATCACACCCGGCGACCATGACCAGTACGCGCAGTACATCGGCAAATACTTCGGCGGTACCAACTTTTTCCCTTACCTGGAAGATGGAGGCCGCGAAACCTTCACCAAGAACGACATCTGGCTGACGCAGGGCGCGACGCTTACGCCGCTCCCCGGCCTGAAAATTACCGGAAATTTCTCCTATAACCTCTACAACAACATCTACCAGGATGTGCAGAGTAAGGTGGAAATCGTTGATACCGATCTTTTGGCGTCAAACCCGATCAGCAACGGTTTCAGTGGTGACGACTGGATCGAGAACCGAAACACCTATAGCCAGTACTATGTGCTCAATGCCTTTGCCCAGTACGATTTGCAAAATCTGGGCAAGCACCATGTATCAGCCATGGTAGGTTTTAACCAGGAGCGTGGCACCAACCGCAGCATCTACGCCCAGGCTCGCTCACTGATTACGCCGTTGATTACCGACCTGAACGCCACGACCGGCGTTCAGCGAACCGATGGCTATAAGAACCACGTAGCCTTGCGCGGCATGTTCTACCGCCTGACTTACAACTACGACGACCGCTACCTGCTGGAAGCCAATGGCCGCTACGATGGTACCTCGCGCTTTCCCAAAAATGATCGTTTTGGTTTCTTCCCTTCCTTTTCGGCTGGCTGGCGGATCAGCAACGAAGGCTTTATGGCAGGTACTACAAGCTGGCTCGATAACCTGAAAATTCGGGCCTCGTATGGCACATTGGGTAATCAAATATTAGCGCCAAACGGCAATCAAATTTATTACCCCTATATCGCTTCAATGGGTACCGGGCAGGCTCCTTACATGTTCCAGAACAGCGTAATCCCTTATGTTTCCGCAGCCGGATTGGTGAGCCCGACCCTCACCTGGGAGACCGTGACTTCTCAAAACCTTGGTCTGGACGTTACTCTGCTCAAAAGTCGCCTGGATATGTCATTCGATGTGTATACCCGCGACACCAAGGATATGTTGATGAACGTTTCCTACCCGGATATCCTGGGTACCTCGGCTCCCAAACAAAACGCAGCGGACCTGCGGACCAAAGGCTGGGAGCTTTCTTTGACCTGGCGGGACAAGATCAAGACGGACTGGAGCTATGACGTGACGCTGGCCCTGGCTGACGCTCAGGCTACCATCACCAAGTTCGAGAATCCGTCAGGGGCACTGCCCAACAACAGCAGCATCTACTACGTAGGTCAAAAGCTTGGTGAAATCTGGGGGTACGAAACCGTCGGAATTTTCCAGACTGATGACGCCGTAGCCAACGCTCCTGACCAGTCGCGGATCGGGAGTGGCTGGAAGGCCGGGGACATCCAGTACGCCGACCTGAATGGGGATGGCATCATCAGCTCCGGCAAAAATACCCTCGACGATCCGGGCGATCGCCGTATCATTGGCAACAGCACTCCCCGGTACAGCTTCGGGATCAACGCCAGTCTGGCTTATAAGAACTTCCGGCTAACGGCCTTTTTCCAGGGCATCGGCAAAGCCGATTACGCCCATAGCAATGGCAACTGGAACTGGTTCTTCCCCTTCAATGCCGGCCACGTGGAGAAATATTATATCACGGATACCTGGACACCCGAGAATCCTGACGCGTACTTCCCCGCCGCCCACATCTCGACCAGCGACAAGAAGAATATTCAAACCCAGACCCGCTTCTTACAGTCTTCTGCCTACCTGAGAGCCAAGAACATCACCCTCAGCTACACGGTGCCGGTAAATATCAGCAGCAAGATCGGTATGAGCCGGGCGCAGGTTTTCGTATCGGGCATGAACCTGTTCGAGTTCAGCAAGATCCGCAAGCCCCTCGATCCTGAAACGATCAACACCCCCACCATCGAGTACCCCATGCAGCGCATCGGTACCCTGGGGATCAATGTGTCATTTTAGTCAGAAGTCAATTTCTTAAAGGATAAAAATATGAAAAATAATATTTTAAAGTTCAGCTGTGCGCTGATAGTCACGTTTTTAGTCAGCGGCTGCAACGATGAATTCCTGGAAAGGTACCCTCTGGATCAGATTACCAACGAGACGTTCTGGAACACCGAAAACGATTTGGCCGTATACAACAACAGCCTGTACAATCTGGTCAGAAACGATGTCGCCGTACCCATCCTGATGGGCCATACCGATGGCTTCAACAGCCACTTCGGCAATATCTGGGCTCAAGACGAGTTTTCGGACAATATGGCACCCCGTGAACCGCGGCACGTGCGGTTCCAACAGGTACGGGCTGGAAAACACAATGTACCCTCCAATCCCGAATGGTTCGGCTACCAGGGCTGGAATTTCATCCGGGCCATCAACGTAGGCTTGGCCAACTACGACCGGGCCGATATCCCTCAGGCTACCATTAACAAGTATGCCGGAGAAGCCCGGTTGTTCCGCGGCTGGTTTTATGGCGAAAAGGTCCAGAAATTTGGTGACGTTCCTTTCGTAGAACGTGAGCTGAACATCGACTCCGAAGAGTTGTACGCGGCGCGCACGCCCCGGGCCGAAGCGATGCAGAAGGTACTGGAAGACCTCACTTTTGCTGCCGAAAATCTACCGGCCGACTGGGGCGACGGCAATGCGCCGGGTCGGCTCAATCGCTGGGCAGCCCTATTGGTAAAAGCACGGATATGCTTATACGAAGGTACCTGGAACAAGTACCATGGAGCCGGAGACTCACAAATGTGGCTGGAAGAAGCCGCCAAAGCAGCTAAGGAAGTGATGGATAATGGGCCCTACCGCCTGTACATGACCGGCCATCCCGAAAGCGACTACAATGCCTACCACCGCATTCTTGATCTAACCGGCAATCCCGAGGTTATGGCCTGGCGAAAATACAAACTAGGGGTGTTTACTAACCATATCCAGGCTTATTTCGGCTACACGGGAGGGGCTACCAAAAGTCTGGTAGAGGATTACCTCTGCACCGACGGCCTACCCATAACACTTTCACCCCTGTACAAGGGCGACGAAACCTTTGAAGATGTGTTTGAAAACCGTGATCCCCGCCTCCGTCAGACGATTCTGCACCCCGACGATACGGACATCTACCGCTATGACCGCGAAGACGGACGTACCTATCCGAGACTGGCGGGCAATCCGGGAGGCGGGTTTAAAACCACTACGGGCTATCACATCATCAAGCATTACAACGCCGATGACATGATTGGCAAGGCATATAATACGGCCGAATCGCCCGCTATTATTCTGCGTTTTGCCGAAGTCCTGCTGACGTACGCCGAGGCCAAGGCCGAATTAGGTACCATCACGCAGGCAGATCTGGATGCCTCGATCAACAAGTTGCGTGACCGGGTGGCGATGCCGCACCTGATGCTGGGCAATGTACCCGTCGATCCGCGCTATACCGCCGATGGCATCACGCCGCTGATCGCCGAAATCCGCCGGGAGCGTCGCATCGAATTGTTTATGGAAGGCCATCGCTACAAAGATCTTAAGCGCTGGAAGCAGGGCAAAAAACTCGAGATACCCGACATGGGTATGCGGTGGAGCGAAGCCAATAAGGCTCGATTCAGCCCCACGACCATGGAAACCAGTATTGACCCGGTTTCGGGCAAGGAGTACATCGACGTATATAAAGGTACCGACTGGGCGAACCCGGTATTCGATGAGAGTAAGCACTACCTCTGGCCCATTCCGCTCAATACCCTGGCCCAAAACCCTGCGATTGAGCAGAATCCGGGCTGGGACTAAAGACCTACCCGATTGGCTACTTAACGCTTTCTGAACTTAAAAAGCAACCTACCAAAAAGCCTGCCGAACCCAGTTGAAACTGGGTTCGGCAGGCTTTTTAATTTTATAAATTCTTACTGGTTAAACGATTAAGCCTGGAAAAAATCAGTGTAGCTCGGACTAGAATCTTTTTGATTAAAAAAATTCAAGCAGACCCATTAGATCGCTTTCCAATATAGCTTCTAAACTGAAATTCGATCCACAGAACCGGAACAGTTTAGAACTTTCCAGCTGCCAGCCCAAACACCTGCGGTTACCCGGTCTCCACCAACTCCACTACACCATTGAAAGCTTCAACGGGTTGCTTGCTACCTTGATCCAGTCCTGGAAGGAGCAAAGGCAGAGGAAGTAAAGTTCAGCGGATTTGAAGAGCTAACATAAAGAATTGAGACTCAATAGTACTATCGGCAACAGAAAACGTATCGAATTAAAGTCATCCTTCATTTAACTACGTACCCTATGTAATAAATTATCAAAAAAACGGCAGTAGCCAGGCTACCACCGTCAGGTCAAATCACTGAGCATCCACTCGCCAAAGTACCAGCTCAGCAATGTAAGTTCCTATAAGTGAACCTTTAACCTTTTACAAATTTATGAAAAAAAATGCTACCAGAAAATCTGGGCGCATCCTGCTGCGGTATGCAGTAGCGTGCCTCAGCCTCATTCCCCCCTTAGGGAATGTCTCCTACGCCCATCCTTCAGACACGAACGCCAGTCGTTCGGAATCGCCAAAAAGACTAATAAACGGTACGGTAAATGATGAAAACGGCGGTGGGCTTCCGGGCGTCAGCGTGGTGATCAAAGGTACCACCCGGGGTACCACCACCAACGGCGAGGGCAAGTTTCAAATTGACGTACCCAACGACAACACCACGTTGGTTTTCAGTTTTGTGGGCTATGCCTCCAGGGAGGTTGAGGTAGGTACCCAGAGTGTCATTAACGTAAGCCTGGCCATTGAAGATAAGGTACTTAGTGAGGTAGTTGTGGTGGGCTATGGTACCCAGCAGAAGGTAAACCTGACCGGGGCCGTGGGCGTGGCCGATGCCAAGCGGCTCGAAAACCGCCCCATCGCCAATGCGGGCGAGGGCTTGCAGGGCGTGATCCCCAACCTGAACATCGGTATTCGCAATGGTGACCCCTCCCAGCCGACGACCTTCAATATCCGGGGGTACCAGTCGATCAATGGTGGTGCACCGCTGATTCTGGTGGATAACGTACCCATGGACATCAACCGCATCAATCCCAACGACATCGAGAGCATCAGCGTCCTGAAGGACGCTTCAGCCGCGGCCATTTACGGCGCCCGGGCGGCCTTCGGCGTAGTGTTGGTAACGACCAAAAGTGGCAAGGCCGGCAAGGTACAGGTCAATTTTGGAGCGCAGACTTCGCTGGCCAAGCCCATCTTCAACATGGATGTGGTGACCGACCCTTACGAATTTGTTCAAGCCCGTAACATGGCCAATATGCGGACCAGCGGAAGCCCTTCCTACAACGAAGATTTTGTGGCCGCTACCAAAAAGTACTCCGAGAATCCTATTCCGGCCAATGAGTGGGGTGTGGTCAACGGTACCCTCCAATATTATGGCTTCAACCACTATCAGGATAAGATTATGACTGACTACGCGCCCACCAACCAGCAGGATCTGTCGATCTCGGGGGGTGGCGACAAGTCGAAGTTCTTTTTCTCCCTGGGACGGTACAGTAAGGATGGGTACCTGCGCATGAACAACGAGAAGTTCAAGCGCTACAACATCCTGATGAAGGCCGATTTTAAGGTAAACGACTGGCTCAGCTTTGACGAAAAGGTGGTGTTCAACTCACAGAATAGCGACAAGCCCCACTTTTACAACTGGGATGTAAACATCAATTCGCTGGCGCGGGTGAACCCGATCATGCCCGTGCAGTTTCCCGATCTGGAATATTACGTCACGCCCGGCGACCACGACCAATACGCGCAGTACATCGGCAAGTACTTCGGCGGTACCAATTTCTTCCCTTACCTGCAGGATGGCGGACGGCAGACATTCACCAAGAATGACATCTGGCTGACGCAAGGCATGACATTGACACCACTGCCTGGTTTGAAAGTTACCGGTAATTTCTCCTACAACCTCTACAACCAGATGGATCAGGACGTGCAGAGCAAGGTGGACATTGTGGATGCCAACCTACTGGCCAAGACGCCGATCAGCAACGGTTTCAGTGGCGACGACTGGATCGAGAACCGGAATACCTACAACCAGTATTACGTGTTGAATGCTTTTGCTGAGTATACGGTACAAAATCTGGGAAAACACAACGTCACGGCGCTCGTGGGCTTCAACCAGGAACGAGGTCTTAACCGCTACGTATACGCCCAGGCCCGCTCGCTGATCACTCCGCTCGTGACGGACCTGAACGCCACCACGGGTGTGCAAAAAACGAACGGCAGCAAGTCACAGGTGGCGCTGCGGGGCGTCTTCTACCGCCTAACCTACAACTACGACGACCGCTATCTGGTGGAATTCAACGGCCGCTACGACGGCACCTCGCGTTTCCCCAAAGATAGCCGCTTTGGCTTCTTCCCCTCGGTGTCGGCGGGTTGGCGGCTCAGCAACGAAGGCTTCATGGCGGGTACCACCAGTTGGTTGGACAACCTGAAGCTGCGCGCTTCCTACGGTACCTTGGGTAATCAGACCATTGCCGACAGAAACGGCAATCAGATTTACTATCCTTACGTATCCACGATGGGTACCGGACAGTCGCCCTATATGTTCCAGACCAGCGCCATCCCTTACGTGTCGGCCCCCGGACTGGTAAGCCCATCGTTGACCTGGGAGTCCGTGACCTCCAAAAACCTGGGCCTGGACGTGACGCTGCTCAAGAGTCGGCTTGATTTCTCGTTCGACCTCTATACCCGCGACACCAAAAACATGCTCATGAATGTTTCCTACCCCGACATTCTGGGTACCAGCGCGCCCCAATCCAACGCGGCAGACCTGCGTACCAAGGGCTGGGAACTCTCGCTGACCTGGCGCGACCGCATCAAAACCGACTGGAGCTATGACGTGACGCTGGCCCTGGCCGACGCCCAGGCTACCATCACCAAGTTTGAGAATCCGTCAGGGGCCCTGCCCAACAACAGCAGCATTTACTACGTAGGCCAGAAGCTAGGTGAAATCTGGGGGTACGAAACGGTGGGGATTTTCCAGACCCAGGATGCCGTCAAGAATGCTCCCGACCAATCGCGCATTGGTAACAACTGGCGGGCGGGCGATATCCAGTACGCCGACCTGAATGGCGACGGCTTCATCAGCCCCGGCAAGAATACGCTGGCTGATCCGGGTGACCGCAAGATCATTGGGAATTCGACGCCCCGCTATACCTTCGGGATCAATGCCAGCCTGGCCTACAAGAACTTCCGGCTGACGGCCTTCTTCCAGGGCATCGGCAAGCTCGACTACCTACCTGACAATGGCAACTGGAACTGGTTCTATCCCTTCAACGCGGGTCACGTCGAGAAGTACTTCATCACCGACACCTGGACACCCGAGAATCCTGACGCCTACTTCCCTGCCGCTCACATCTCGACCAGCGATAAGAAAAACGTGCAGGGTCAGTCGCGCTATCTGCAGAACGCCGCCTACATGCGGGCCAAGAATATCACGCTCACCTACTCCCTGCCTACTAATGTGGTGAGTAAAGTCGGCATGAGCCGGGCGCAGATTTTCGTATCGGGCATGAACCTGTTCGAGATCACCAAGATCCGCAAGCCGCTCGATCCCGAAACCATTCAGACGCCCACCATCGAGTACCCTATGCAGCGTATCGGTACCCTGGGAATCAATGTATCATTTTAATCACCGCTGATAGCTGTTGGCCAATGGCTCATGGCTTCATTCTGCTGGAAATATGTGCCTTGGAATTATTCAAATAAGCTAAGCGCCAACCGCTATCAGCCAACAGATTTTTAAACTAATCACTATGAAAAAGATACTTTTAAAACTGGGTCTGGGCTGCCTGATGGCCGTAGCGGTCAGTGCCTGCAACGATGATTTCCTGGAAAGGTACCCCCTGGATCGCATTACCAATGCTACCTTCTGGAACACCGAGAACGACCTCGCGGTATATAATAACAGCATTTACGATCTGGTGCGGGTAGAACCCAACGTACCTATTCTGCAGGGCCACAACAATGGCTTCGACAGCCACTTCGGCAGCATCTGGAACCAGGACGAACTCTCGGACAACATGGCTCCCCTAGAACCCCGTCACCTGTTCTTTCAACAGATCCGGAGTGGCAAATACACCGTTCCCTCCAATCCCGACTGGTTTGGCTACCGGGGTTGGGATTTTGTCCGGGCCATCAACGTGGGTCTGGAAAACTACGGCCGTGCCAATGTCACGCAAGCGGTTAAGGATAAGTACATCGCCGAAGCCCGTCTGTTCCGCGGCTGGTTTTATGCCGACAAAGTGGCCAAATATGGTGATGTACCCTGGGTAGAGCGCTCCCTGAATATCGATTCGGAAGAGCTTTACGCCGAGCGCACTCCCCGCGAGGAAGCAATGAAAAAAATACTGGAAGACCTGAATTTCGCCACCGAAAAACTGCCCGCCAGCTGGGGCGACGGCGGTGCCCCCGGTCGGGTAACCCGCTGGGTGGCCCTGCTAGCCAAGGCCCGGATTTGTCTCTTCGAAGGTACCTACCGCAAGTACCATGGCGGCACTGACCCCAACATGTGGATTCAGGAAGCCGCCAAAGCTTCGCAGGAAATCATGGACAAGGGCCCCTACCGCCTCTATTCCACTGGCCATCCCGAAACCGACTACAACGCCTACCACCGGATACTGGACCTGACGGGCAACCCCGAGGTCATGTACTGGCGCAAGTATAAGGTAGGGGTGTATACCAACCACATCCAGTCCTATTTCAGCTACACGGGCGGAGCCACCAAGAGCCTTGTGGAAGACTACCTCTGCACCGACGGGCTGCCTATTTCCCTCTCGCCCCTGTATAAGGGAGACGCCAAGATCGAGGATGTGTTCGAGAACCGTGACCCCCGGCTACGGCAGACGATCCTGCATCCGGCCGATGCCGCTTTCTACAACTACCATCTGGGGGATGGCTTGCCTTACCCCGGCTCAACGGCATGACGGGTGGCTTTACGACGACGACGGGCTACCACATCATCAAGCATTATAACGCCGCGGACATGATCGGCAAAGCCTACGACACCGGCGAATCACCGGCCATCATTATGCGTTTTGCCGAGGTACTGCTTATCAATGCCGAAGCCAAGGCCGAGTTGGGAACGATCACGCAGAATGATCTGGACCTAACGATCAATAAACTCCGCGACCGTGTGAAGATGGCCCACCTGGATATGGCCAACGTCCCTGTGGACCCACGCTACGCCGGGGATGGGGTGTCGCCGCTGATCCAGGAAATCCGTCGCGAGCGCCGGATCGAGTTGTTCATGGAAGGGCAAAGGTACCCCGACCTGATGCGCTGGAAGCAGGGCAAGAAACTGACGGTTCCGGCGATGGGAATATTGTGGGACGCCGCCGCCATCGCCCGTTATCCCAAAGCACTCGTAAAATCGAAGAAGGATCCCGTTTCGGGCAAAACCTACATCGATGTGTACCAGGGTACCGACTTCGCCGTTCCGGTTTTCGACGAGGCCAAGCACTACCTGTGGCCTATTCCGCTCAACACGCTGGCCCAGAATCCCAAGATCAAACAGAATCCGGGCTGGCAGTAAGGTTAATTGCGAATGAGTGAATGATAGCATGAGTGAATAAAAAATCTATCATTCCATCCTTCATTCATAATTAAACAGGCCGTCTCAATAGCATTAGAATTGCTGTTGGGGCGGCTTTCTTTTTTATACAAAACATCCCAATCTCCATGAAAAAAATGATCCGCTTTCGGGCCACAATGAGCGGCTTTTCAACCATTTTCCTGCTTGTTTTTCCATTCCTAACCACCCTCGCGCAGACCATTCCCGAGCCGCCCGCGCAGCACCCACGCCTGTTGATGATGGCGGGAGAAGAAAAGCAGATCCAAAAAACGATCGACACCGACCCCAACTGGCGAAAGGTACACGAAGCCATTTTGGCCGAATCGGATCATCTCATCGACTTACCCCCGATCGAACGCATCCAGATCGGGCGGCGACTGCTGGACAAATCGCGGGAAGCCCTCCGGCGGCTTTTTTATTTGAGCTACGCCTACCGCCTGACGGATGATGTTAAGTACGCCCGACGCGCCGAAAAAGAAATGTTGGCCATCGCCGGTTTCAGCGACTGGAATCCCACCCACTACCTCGATGTAGGCGAAATGACCATGGCGATGGCCATCGGGTACGACTGGACCTACTCTACCCTTTCGCCCCAATCACGCCAGGTGATCAGCCGGGCCATTATCGAAAAAGGGCTGAATACTTCCCTGGATGAGCGATACAACAGTTGGCTGCGGGCGACCAACAACTGGAATCAGGTATGTAATGCGGGGATCACCTTCGGTGCCCTGGCGGTGTACGAAGACGAGCCCGATCTGGCCAAACAGCTTTTCAAACGGGCCATCAACTCCATCAAGCTACCCCTGGAAGACCTGGCCCCGGACGGCGCGTACCCCGAAGGCTACGGTTACTGGAATTATGGCACCACCTTCCAGGTGTTGTTTCTGAGCGCCCTGGAAAAAGCCTTTGGCAGCGACTACGGGCTTTCGCGGCAGCCCGGCTTCATGGCCACCGCCCGCTACTACGAAAACATGACCGGCCCCACGGGGTACTCTTTCAATTATAGCGATGCGGGTGGAGGACGCGGCAGCCTGAGTCCGGCGATGTTCTGGTTTGCGCGGAAAAGCAACGACCCTTCCTTACTCTGGATTGAAAAAGGGTACCTGCAGCAGGACGATCCCGCGCGCTTCACTCGAAACCGCGTGCTACCCGCTATCATGATCTGGGGCGCAGGTACCCCCTTGGACAAAGCTACCCCACCCACTAAAAATCTCTGGACCGGCCAGGGCAAAAGTCCCGTCGCGCTGATGCGCACTTCCTGGACCGACCCGAACGCCATTTATGTGGGTTTCAAAACAGGTACCCCCTCGGCCAGTCATGCCCATATGGACATTGGTTCATTTGTGATGGAAGCCGATGGTGTACGCTGGGCCCTGGATCTGGGAAGTCAGGAATACGAATCACTGGAATCCAAAGGGATGAATATTTGGGGGAAAGAGCAGGACGCCCAGCGCTGGACGGTGAAACGCTACAACAATTTTATCCACAATACCCTCACCGTCAATGATCAGTACCAAAAGGTGCAGGGCTACGCCAAAATCACGAAATCAGGCGAGAGCAAGCAACTGAAATTTGCCGTATCGGACCTATCCGATGTGTACGAAGGCCAACTCGCCGTCGCGCAGCGGGGAATTGGCATCGTCGACGATGCTTTTGTGGTAGTGCGCGATGAGATAAAGGTACCCGATCAAACCACCAAAGTACGCTGGGTGATGCTGGCTCCCGACGACGTGAAAATCAACGGCAATAATCTGGCGGTTTTATCGAAAGATGGCCAGCAACTCACGCTCCGGGTGGACCACCCGGCCGACGCCAAACTCCAAACGTGGAGCACCGCTCCCACCACCGATTACGACGCTCCCAACGAAGGTACCCTGCTGATTGGCTTCGAGTACGAGGTACCTTCCGGAAAATCCCAGGCTTTACAAGTAAGTCTTTTGCCCCAAAAAGTCGTCAGTACTGGTAAGAAGTTCGATAAACCCCTTAATCAGTGGCAACCGTAGGAGGGTACCCATAGGTTGTCTTCCACCCGTTTGAAAAACTATGAAATTTTTATTTTCCTTTTTGACGGCCTTTGCGCTCGTTTCATGGGCACAGGCTCAGGTGACACCCCGCAACATCCTAAGGCAAAAATATGCTTTGAACCAAGTCAAGCAGGCCTTAATACCTAAAAATCAGTACCATCCCTATCCCGCTACTCCCGCCGAATGGAAAAAAGTGGTACCGGATACAGTGCTGCAAGCGGTGATCAAGGCGGGAGAGGCGGCCCTGGACTATACTTTTCAGCCTGTCACGGCCACAGTTTCGCTGGATTTTGTACGTACTGGCGATCGCGAAAGACATCGGGGCGTAGCCTATACTAAACGTTACGCCCTCACCGACCTGCTGCTGGCCGAAAGCGTGGAGGGAAAGGGTCGCTTTATGGAAGCCATCCTGAATGGGGTCTGGTCGATCTGCGAAGAAAGTTTCTGGGGGTACCCGCGCACATCAGCAGCACCGGCCTGCCCGACGTGGAAAATCCGGTGGTGGAATTGTTCAGCGCCGAAACGGCGGCGCTGATGGGCTTGGCGGACTACTTTGTGGGCGACAAGCTCGACGCCATCAACCCTTTGGTGCGCAAACGGATATACTACGAAACCAACCGGCGCATCTTTGAGCCGATGCTTACCCATTCGGGACAGTACAGCTGGATGAGCACCACCCGCCCGGTCAACAACTGGAATCCCTGGATTATGTCCAACTGGATATCGGCCACCCTGATGCTGGAACAGGACGAAAACCGACGAGCCGATATGATCCACCAGGCCATGCTGGGGCTCGACCTGTACCTCAACGGCCTGGGCGAAGATGGTGGCTGCGACGAAGGCCCCAGCTACTGGACCGCCGCCGGAGCCAGCGTGTACGACTGCCTCGAGCTGCTGGGCAATGCCTCCCGGCAGAAAATCCAGATCTACGATCTGCCCCTCATCCAGAAAATGGCCTCCTACTTTTACAAAGTCCATATCGACGGCCATTATTTCGTCAATTTTTCCGACGCCGACCCCAAGCTACGTCCCGACGGGCTGTTATTGTACCGTTTTGGCAAAGCACTCAACGACCCACAGATGGTAAGTATGGGGCAATGGGCTTTCCGAAAATTTCCCGAACGTACCCTGGAACTGAATGGTCACCATCGGCCGCGCAGTCTCGAAAATCTGCTCACCATCAAGAATATGGGTACATCGGCTGCGGACTACGTACCTGTGCGCGATGCCTGGATTTCGGATATCCAAGTCATGACCGCCCGGGCGGACAACGGTTTTGTGCTGGCTACCCACGGTGGCCACAATGCCGAGAGTCACAACCACAACGACGTAGGCGATTTCCTGCTTTATGCCAACGGCGAGCCGGTGATCATCGACGCCGGGCGCGGCAACTACACCGCCCGTACGTTTTCGCCCCAGCGCTACGAGTTGTGGTTCACGCAGTCGCAACACCATAATCTACCCATAATCAATGGCTACGGCCAGTCGGCCGGTCGTTCTTCGGAAGCGACGGAGGTCAGCAGTACCCTTTCTGAAAAGGAGGCAGTTCTGAACATGAATATTGCCAACGCTTACCCTGACGAAGCCGACCTTGCTTCCTGGAACCGGAAGGTAGCCTTGAATCGCCAGAAGAACCGCCTGGAAATCACGGATGCCTACACCATGCGGCAAAAGCCGACCGCCATTCAGCAGGTGTTCATGACCATCTGCGAGGTGGATACGCAGGTACCCGGCAAGGTCGTATTGACTACCCCTACCCGACAGACCTACGTACTGCACTATGACCCCAAACAGTGGAGCGCGGCTACCGAATTCCCATCAACGGAGGGCATGGAGTACAGCAGTTTCAAGACCAAATGGGATGGGCATCCAGTGCAACGGATTTTGCTGACCAACAAGACTCTGAAAACCAAAGACCAGTTTGTATTCACTTTGGAGAATCAAAAAGCAAGGTAGGTACCTGCCCACGGTTATTTCTCAAAAGTCCATTTTTCGCATTTTCAATTCCTAGCCCCACATGAAAAAAATCGTTTTGCTTACCCTCTTCCTGAGCAACTGCTTTCTGGCACAGGCCCAGATCACTCCCCGCAATATCCTGGCCCAAAAATATACCCAAGAGCAGGTGCAACAGGCGCTGGTACCCTACGGCCAGTACAAGCCCTACCCCACCACTGCGGCTCAGTGGAAAACCGAGGTACCCGACTCCGTACTCAGCCAGGTAGTAGAGGCAGGGGAAGCCCAGCTCGACTACGTTTTTCAACCCATTTCGGCTTCCATTTCGCTGGATTTCGTGCGCTCTGGCGACCGTGAACGCCACAGCGGTATCTCATTTGGTAAGCGCAATGCACTCATGGAACTCATTCTGGCCGAAAGCATGGAGGGCAAAGGGCGGTTTACCGAAGCCATCCTGAACGGCGTGTGGTCGATTTGTGAAGAAAGCTACTGGGGGGTACCTGCGCACATCGGCCGCACCGGCCTTCCCGACGTGGAAAGCCCGATCGTGGATCTCTTCACCGCCGAAACCGCCAGCGTTCTGGCAATGGCCGACTATTTTGTGGGCGATCAGCTGGATAAAATCAATCCGTTGGTGCGTAAGCGTATCTACCACGAAACCAATGTCCGCTTCTTTACGCCCATGGTTACCCACGGCGACGAGTACGGCTGGAACAGTCCAAGCCGCCCGGTCAACAACTGGAATCCCTGGATTATGTCCAACTGGATATCGGCCACGCTCATGCTGGAAAAAGATCAAAGCCGCCGGGCATCCATGATTCATAACGCTATGGTCGATATGGACCGCTACCTCAATAGTCTGGGCGACGACGGGGGCTGCGATGAAGGCCCCAGCTACTGGACCGCCGCCGGAGCCAGCGTGTACGACTGCCTCGAAATGCTGGACGAAGCCACGAAGGGAAAAGTGAATATCTATGATAATCAGCTCATCAAAAATATGGGGGCTTATTTTTACAAAGTCCACATCGATGGCAACTATTTTGTAAATTTTGCCGATGCCGACCCTACCCTGATTCCCGATGGACTGCTGCTCTATCGGTTCGGCAAGGCCCTTGACGACCAACGTATGGTGGACATGGGCCGTTGGGCAGTCGGGAAATTTTCCAGCCGCGGAACGGCAGTCACGGGTTTTCACCGTTTCCGTTCCATCGAGAATCTTTTGACGATTAAGAAAATCGATAAAACCCTACCCGCTTACGACAAAGTCCAGGACGCCTGGCTGTCGGACATTCAGGTACTGACGGCCCGCGATGCCGATGCTGATTTCTTCCTCGCTACCCACGGCGGGCATAACGCCGAGAGCCATAACCACAACGACGTGGGTGATTTCATCCTGTATTCCAGGGGCGAGCCGGTAATCATCGACGCCGGGCGCGGTAATTATACCGCCCGCACTTTCTCGGCCCAGCGCTATGAGTTATGGTTTACGCAGTCGAACTATCACAACCTACCCATTATCAATGGTGTCGGTCAGAAAGCGGGTCGCGAGTTCGAAGCTACCGAAGCCAGCAGTACCATCAACGACAAAGAGGCAGTACTAAACATGAATATTGCTAAGGCTTACCCCGCCGAGGCCGGGGTCGCCAGTTGGAAGCGCCGGGTAGCTCTGAATCGGGCCAAAAACCAGGTGGAGATTCTGGATGACTACGTCATGCAACAGAAGCCGACTACGATCCAGGAAGCTTTCATGACTATCGCCGATGTGGATACCTCTACGCCCGGTGTGGTCAGCCTGACCACACCCGATCGGCAGACTTTTGTACTGAAATACGATCCGAAGAAATGGAGTGCGTCCAGCGATTTTCCCTCAACGGAGGGCATGGAGTACAGAAGCTTCAAAACCAAGTGGAGCGGCCATCCCGTGCAGCGGATTTTACTGACCAACAAAGACTTGTCCCAGAAGGGAAAGCATAGCTTTGTGCTGAGCAAGAACTAGGGGGTACCTTCGTACCTACTATTTGCGCACTTTGCCCATAGTTAATTGATTTTTGAGCTCGGCATTGCGACGCATCAAATCGAGGTTGTCTTTCTGAATGGCGACCAGTCTGGTTTTCAGCGTAGGCAGGGTGGTATCTTTGGCTTTTGACAAAGCGATTTCATTGACCAGATCGGTATAGCTGGTCACGATGGTTTCGTAAAAAGGCTGCTGATACACCGTTTTGAGGTCGTTGGTCCATGTGTAAAAGGGAATCAGGGCCTGTGACTCCACCACGGGTGCTTTCTGAATTTTGATCACGAGCGAATCGGCATGGTCGGTATGCTGTACAAATTCTTCAATCCGGTCGTTGGTCAGGGCCGTTTCGCGGTTGTGAATTTTGGGAATTACCACGAACAGATAATAGAAAATCAAAGCAACCAGAATCATCATAGCCAGGTAGCTCAGGGCAAAATAACCGATCATACGGGACCGTTCGGCTTTGTTGATGGCGCTCATGCAGAAGTAGGGTACTTTTTGTTCAATAGATCATTAATTGGGCAGATTCAGCAAAGCTTGCTCCACCATCTGGTTTTGGGTTTTTAGCTCCGCGTTCTGTGCTTCAAGCTCCCGGACCCGACCCGATAGCCGATTCACTTCGTCGGCCTGCAAATGCCGGCGGCCCAGCAGTTTTTGATGGAGCAGCAACCGAAACTCATAGTTCCGTACAAGTTTGGCGGCCAGCACCGCCGGAGGCGAACCGGTTCCCCCATAGCGTGCTTTGATGCCCGACAGTTGCTTGTCGAGCTGGGCCGAGGCTAGCGCAATTGCGCTTTGATTGTCCGCGGCCAGGGTCGCCGACACGTAGTTCCGGTACAGGCTGTCCAGTACCTTTACCTCGGCGCGGAACTCGCTTTCCTTTTCCATACTGATGGCTTTTACTCCGGCATCATACCGCAGCGGCTTGCTTAGGGCATAAAACAGTAGGCCGCCCCCTGCGAGCAGCACCGATGTGACTACGATAAATCCTTGTGATCTGTTCATAACAGCCTGTGGCGTTGTAAATCAGCGAGGGCACCTTTGGCTATCCGATCAAAACCGTCGGTAAGCCCACCATGATGGTACCCCCGTGCGCGGTGGTGTCGCCCATCCGGGCCGCGGGCATTCCACCAATCAAAACGGTAGGTGAGCCCATCGCGATGAGGTCCGGCGGGCCCGTGCATACGCACATCCCGGTAGCGGTGGCGGCCGGTAAACCGCCGATCAAAACGGTAGGTACCCCGGGGGTAGTATCGGCCCACCCACGTGCGGCACCACGCCGGTGACCATCGGACAAACGTGCATATCTCCTACGCGTGCGGCGGGTAATCCCATGATAGTGCTTGGTTATATTGTTGCAAATATTTCATTATAAAACAATTACCTATTCCTTCAAAAAGCAAGTAGCATTACCAACGCCACCCGGCGATAAAAGCTATCGGCCATCAGCCATCGGCTCTCTTTCAGGCAATGTCCCAGCGGCTGGTTGATTCCACATAGGGCAGGGCCAGCAAACTCTGGCATACGAATTCAAGAAAGTCCAGGAACCCCTTCACGTTATCGAGCAAAAGGGTACAGTCATTATGATCATAACCCGCCGTAAGGACGCTATCAATCATGGAATCCATCAATGATTTGGTTACCTCAGGTACCTGACGGTTGAACTTGGTGGTACCTCCCACGTTGTTACGCATATACTGATACAAGCGGGCCAGACTGGTTTCAGGCAGGCAGTCCAGGGCGATTCGCATCGTACGGGCGTAGCGCATGAGGCTCGTGACGAAATAGACCGGAGGCTGCTCTTTGGCAATCATCCGGTAGTCGTCAAGTACCTGCAGGCCCGTCAGCACAAGTTTGTCCATGACAGCGCTGATATCTTTGGCTACTCCCGACGCATTCTGCATGCCGTTGATTTTGCGCAGCGTCAGCAGGGCCGACTGGTGGATGCTGTTGATTTGCTTGCCGCAAGTTTCGTAGTACCACAGCAGGTTTTCGCCGAAAACACCCGTCGTGGGCGGAATGTAGTCGTAATCTGGAGAAAACAACTGCCCCTCGAACCGTACCCGGAAAATGGGTAGGGTGTATCCGTCGGCGATGGTTTCGTGAGCCGAAAGCAATTCCAGCATGGGTTTCAGCACCCGGTGCGGCCGGCGGAGCGGCAGTTCTTCGGTATCGTACTCACCGGCTTCCACCAGACTGGCCAGGGAAATCCGCAGGACGATATAGAAAATCCCTACGCTGCCCAGGCGACTGCGGTAGTCCAGCAGTGATAGGCTGACGCTATCGGGATCGGCACCCGCGTTCCATTCCACCCGCAAGCCGCCTGGCGTGATGGCCCGGCAGGCGAGCAGTTGAATGGTATCACCCATCACGCTCACACTGATGCCCGCGCCCTGTCCGTCCTCGGCGGGCAGAAGTCCATAGTTATGGCCATTTACAAACACGGCCGCTGTATCGCGGATAGCGTCCCGGATGGCCTGGTCATGGGCCGACAGGTGGCTTTGGGTGATTTTCATGCCATCACGCCAATTGACAAACTGATATGCTATGCCGGGAAGTACCATCGCTATGGGGTAAATACTTGATTTTGAAGTTGCTTATTGCTCACTATACGCATAAATGTGTTCGTTGGGAAGTACCTGGTTTTCAAGCAGGGTTTTGTCCATGTCCAGGTACTGTTTCTTCCGTGGCGTCACGGATTTGTACAGAACCCACTCCAAGGGAATCTTGCCATTGAGGTACTGGATAGGCTTTTTGCTGTATTCGCGGTGCTTGTTGTGAAAGGAAATGAAGTAATGGAACAGTTCGCCTACAGACACGTTGGTGGGAAACTCCACCTCGTAGCCCTCGAAGGGGCCGTTTTTTCCCGTGGGTAGGGGCGTAAAATTCATCGTCACCCGCATGGGTTCTACCGGATGCAGCCGGGGTACCGGCAGGTGGGCAGGGAAAAGCCAGGATTTGTATTTCAGGGCCGGAATGCGCATCCAGAGTCCGTAGGAAAAAACGAGCAAAATGGGTACCCAAAAGGTCAGCAAGGCTACCCAAAAATAGAAAACGGAAATTGGGGTACCCGTAAGCAATCCATACAGCAAAGAAAATGCCGCCACGCCGAATAAGAAAAGCGCCAGACCCATGAGCGACACAACCTCGATTCGGGGACGCTGCCAGCCGGTCAAGGTCAGGGGTGCCAGAACCAGGTAGAGGATTCCCAATAAGGCCGCGCCCAGCGTCACCAGCAGGAAGCTGACGTTCAGGGAACTGATCTTGATCGCCATGAAGGCCAGCCCGGCAAAAAGTACAAGATCCCAAACGATCCAGATGATCACCCGCACCACCGAAAGCGTGCCGCGTTTTAAATAAAACAAACCGCCCACCGCCGCCATACCCAGGATGAGGCTAATTAGGGCAGGCAGCATGAGGTCGAATGTCAGGTACTTCATAGGTCATGTTTATTAACCAAGAATCGTCGAATAGCCCAGGACCGCCGCTTCCCGGGTGCGGTTGATCCGAAACTCGCCCTCGCCGGGCAGGAGCTGCATCACCCACGATATTTCCACGGGCAGGAGCAAATCACACAAAAAAGACAGCAATCGGTAGTTCCTGCCCAGAGGTAGGTGTTGCCGGTAGTGCGTCATATCCTCCATTGGCACGGGACCTACCCTGATCCTGACGCAATTTTTATCCCGGTACGAATCGAACGGAATCCAGTTTACGCCTAAGGTACCCCTCCGAGCGACGGGTAGGTACCCGTTGTGGCCACGCCGGCTAGGGTACCTTCGGGTTCTTCGGCCGTTGACCCGAACGCGATGTGCACCGGATGGCCCAGGATTTTTTCAAGGTACCGGCCACAGGCCGGATAGTTTCCACTGAGCTGATGCGCTTCCATCGTAATTTCCAGCAGCGTTGCTTTTTGAAAATCCGTCAGTTCCAAATCGAGTTTCGGCCAGAGTACTTCGTACAACTCCTGACTGTAACGCGCGTAAGTATCCGTAATCGACTGGTGTTCAAACTGCTCCACGGTCAGCCGCTGGCGCCCGAACTCGGCATCGAACGGCAGGAAAAAATTGCGGGCATCCCGGTATTCCGAATCGTGCAGCTCGGCATCTTCCAGCATCACCTCGGTGGTACGTTCGGCCCGGTCGATGGTGGGCTGAAAAATAAGACCCGCCGGAATCATGTCGGTTACGCCTTCCCGCCGCACGTTGACTTTGATAAAATTCCGCGCTTCGTCCTCGTAGTCAAATCCCTGCGTGAGGTCATGTACCTCCCGGGCGAAAGAGCGCTGAAATCCGCCTTCGGGAATGATGAGCGTGTTTTCGGCCGTACCTACCCCTGCCTCGATCAGCTCGCGCACCACCGCCTCGGCCCGGTAATCGACCGCCACCAGCCGTAGCACATCCGATAAGTCTTGTACATCCATCATACTTTCCACGAAAATCCTTCGACCTGTACAAATAAGGGCAGCACGCCCGTCGAGCATTGTTCTAGTTTATTTTTCACCAATTGCGCCTGCTTCAACCAGAATTCCTCCGTTTGCTTTTGGGAAGGGATAGGTACGATACCGACTTCCAACACCAGCCGGACTCCTTCTCTGGCCCCCTCCCCAATGCTCAGGTTTTTGCGAACCGTCACCCGCTCGGCCGAATCACCCAGCACACTGCGCGCGATTGTCCTGAAATCCTCTACCGTTACAGCTTT
The DNA here is from genome assembly GCF_009296315.1 of Salmonirosea aquatica. NCBI lineage: Bacteria > Pseudomonadati > Bacteroidota > Cytophagia > Cytophagales > Spirosomataceae > Salmonirosea > Salmonirosea aquatica. The sequence goes on along the minus strand of NZ_WHLY01000002.1, from coordinate 5,253,851 downwards.
CCCCCGCGTCAGGATGGCTTCCCGGAACGCCCCCTGCATCTGACCCTCGTCCAGCGGATCGCGCCCGCCCGAAGAGGGTACCATGAGCAGGGCAGCATCGGTCTTGAGCTGATTGGTGGGTTCGGGCTTGAGCTTGGTTTGCGCCGCCAAACCATTCCCCCGACTTCCCAGCGACGACCAGAAATGCACATCCAGCACGCTACCCTGCGATCGGGTCCGAACCAGAATATGGAGCAGGGGGAGCTGGTGCGTAAACGTGTCCAGATGCTCGCGCAGTTTGGTAATGCCCCGGTTGATCGTGTCCAGATGCGTGGTCAGGATAGAATTGTCCAGGGCATTGAAAGCCGCCAGATCGTCGCGCAGGTGGTGCGTCACATCGGTCAGTTTCTCGAAGGCATCGCGGTGGTCGAACCGGGCCACATTTCGTTTTCTCAGGGAATAGACATTATCTCCGCTGAGCGGAGAATGCTGCCCGACGGGAGTCAGTTCTTCGCCATCACCATTCATCACCCGATCGATGGCCAGAAACCCCGACTCCTCTGTGAGGGCAAACACATTGAACAGCGGTTGTAGCTTGCCCCGTTGCCGGACCAGCTTGCGATTGACCGCCGGAAAGCAGTTGGTGGCTATTTCCAAACGGTCGAGCGCTTCGGGCGTGAGCGCCGCTGGCGCTACCATTTTAAGCCAGAACAACTCCTGCTGAAACAGGGCTTTTTCGGCAGGCTCCAGGGTACCCTCCCATGCTTCGGGATATTTTTTCAGTTGTCGTTTGTCGGTCAGAGGTAGGTGGTCGAGCGTGACAAAATGAGGCGCATAAAAATTCTGCACCGTTTCTTCGTACCGAGCCATGTACCCTGCCTGTGGGCCCGACGCATCGCTGGTTGAGTAGATCCCTTGGCGGACTGACACCGGAATGGGAAGCCGGGCCAGCGATGCATCGCGGCCGTAAAAAAACTTCACCGAAGCCGTGTAGGAAAGAAAACGCGCCCGCTCGGCGAGTGCGGACCAATTCAGGAAAAGTACCAGGGAGTCGACTTCACCCACGGTAGGTGGCTCGATCCCGATCCATACGGTATACGCTCCCACGGATTTCCCACCATTCAGCCGGATTACCGTTTCCCGCGAACTACCGGCACCTACCTTGTCGATGCGGCTGCCGGTGGCGATGTACTGTAGGGTAGCACCTGACAACTCAAAGGTACCCGCCGAGGAAAAAACCGCACTATCGCTCCCCGCTGCCAGAAACTGGTCGCGGGGCTGTACTTCCGCCGGACCCGTGACGGGACGCGCCATGAGTACCGTATGCGCGGGCAGAATGCCCGTGATCACCTCGGGTAGCACCGTTTCGACCATACGCTTCACCACACGACTCCGCGCCACTTCCAGTTCATGCCATACCTTCTCGGTTTCTACCGCAAAAGCGCCAAACAGCAAGTCCACGAGCGGATCGAACGAGCCATTTTTCAGGTCGTTCTCGTCCAACCCCCACTGCCGGGCAGCTTCGGCCCGCAGGCGCTGCTTGATGGATGCACGGTTTTCTACGATGGGCATGGGTTGTTGCGTTAAATATGGGCGAAATGTTCCACCTGAGCCCAGTCATTTTCGTTGGGTAATCCTCTATAACGGGGAATTACGTATTGATCGAACCCACCAATGCGTTGCTCCACAGCTTTTTCCATTTTGGCCCTACCTCCAAAGGCCGTCATATTCTCAATTTCCATAAAGTGTTTTTGCATTCCGGTTCGGCCGATGTAGGCGATCACCTCTTTGCTAACTCTTATTTTCAAGCGCCAACTTAGGTTCGACCAACTGGTAAGCACCGCAAGGTTATCTCTCACGTTGGCTTTTTTGTGCGCTTCTGAAAAATTACCGATTGTATGCAGCGCGTTCATCAGGTTCGTCATGGTAGGAGCATCTACCCAAAATGCCCCGAATCGCCGATCGTTTTTTCTTGAGATGAATCTCCAGAGTACGTACCCTACAGGCAACACAACCGTCAAGTATCCTCCCTCGAAGCTAGCTTTTGCTTCGGGATTCATTTCTTCTCCCTTGTCTATGGGGCCTGGGTATATTTTACAGTTCATGCGTTTGAGTATTTAAATTCTGCCAATTCTTGACCTATTTTCTTCCATACATATTCGATTAGGAAGTCGGCCCTACACCACCGTTATAGGGCCAAAGAACATCAGGAAGTTTTCGTCAAAGTTTTCCCCGCTCGCCGCGAGGGCACCCTGTACCTTGATCGTCAATCGGTTGCGGATGCGCCTGATTTTATTTTCCTCGTTCAATTCCGGAATCTCATCCCGCTGAATGTCCACCATTTTGATTTTCAGCCGGGTTTCGTACTGGGTGATCGAGCGCTTGACGTCGGCTTTCACTTCGTCGAGCCACAGATTCAAATTGTCGGTTTGTTCAAAATCCTTTTCCCACAGCACACACTGGAAGTCGGGATCGAAGCGCCACTCGCCCCGCTGCGTCAGCAGCAGCAAAAAGATGTACTCCCGAACGGACTCCTTCAAGGTACCCCTGGGTAGGGGCTGCTTTTGCAGCAAAGCCGCAAAATCGACCGGAAAATGGTAGAGTGGCTGCATGGCTTAATTGATCATGACCATGCCTCCCTTCACGATCGTCATAGCTCCGCCGTCTACGGTGGCCATCGCACTACTTTTAAGGGTAGCCTGAGCGGCACCTTCGATTTCAGCGTTCACTCCTCCCTTGGCTTTCAGATTCACAGAGGCTTCTGCCGTTATATTCATGGCTTCCAGTTTTAGCTCGGAGTCACTCAGCACCCGTATTTCTGTGGGCGACGAAATAGCCACAGAATCAGTCTCTGACCCAATGCCTACCGTACTATTTTTTGCAAAAATCTGGGTAGAATAGTCACTTTCCATGATGGTATTCTTGGAAGTTAGCTTGAAATCTTCTTCGGCTTTTACCGTAATGTTTTTCGCGTTCATCTCGATGGAATCCGCATCCATTTTTATCTTCCCACTGCTCTTGATGTGGATATGCGAACCGCCATCGAGCGACATCACCAGTTCATTTTCAGAATCCTTGTTATAAATCCTGATATTTTCCTTGCCGTTGGTATCGTCAATCAGGATGTGGTTGCCGCCTTTGGTGATGAAGCCCTTGAAGTTGTTGTCGGGTTCGAAGAACTTAGGACCAGGCCTAAAATTGCTGTGGTAGAAAGTACCCCTAACGAAAGGCATATCCGGGTCGCCAAAATCAAAATCCACGAAAACCATTTCGTCCACTTCCGGCACAAAGTACACGCCCGTTTCGTCGCCGCTCATCAGATTGGCCACCCTAATCCAGGGTGTGGTGGCATCGGCAGGGAACTGCCAGGGGAGATGAACTTTCACCCGGCCCATAGCATCCGGATCATTGGTATCGATTACCTTAGCATGTTGACTTTCGGCCCGGGGCTGAACCACTTTGGGGTAGTTCGTCGGGGGATAGTCAGGATCATCGGGAATTGCCTCGAACGTATTCTGATAATGCCCGTTGGCGTCCACATAATGTACTACCTTCGTCAACAGGAATTCACCATAGTTATCGGTGCGGAGCGTCACCCCATTGACCTGCACCGCATCATCGACCGTGACCTTACCGCCAGGCGACAAACCCAGCAATGTGGAGGTACCCTGTAAAAGAACGAGCCGGTTGGCATCCATCCTGACGCCATTTTTTACGCTGTCCTCATGAGAGGTTTCGTCTGTATAATGTTGGAAAGTAAGATCGACATTCTCGGCATGAAGTACTTCCCGTGATTTCTGTAATGCCGTCTGGGCAAAGTTCTGGGCGGTAATATCGCCATCCGCCACCGCGTAGTGGTAGGTACTGTCGTTAGAATAATCATACTGGGCGGATTGAGAAGTAAGATCCACGATCCGGCTTTCGTAGGCCATATCCAGCAAGGTACTTCCGTACTCAAGCGCGATTGGTCCGCGGTTGGAAGCTCCCGATTTTCCAAATATGATTTTCAGTCCATCATACCAGAACCACTCGCCGTATTTCCGGGCCAGCCGCTGCATAAAATGGTAGCTGCTTTCGCGGTAGCAGGTCACGTACGGTATGGTAGGGTTATTGGTCGGTGACACCATATAGTTTGCTCCCGTTGAATCCAATACCTGACTGACGATGCCGGCAAGGCTCATCTCGGTAAAGGAATAGGAATTTTCACCCTGTTCCAGCAGGATGGTAGGACTCTTGGCAGTGAGGACGATGGAGCTGTTCACCGAATCCCGCATCTGAAAACTGATTTTCGTCACCAGCCCTTCGAACACCTGATCGGCCGTGGGCGATAGGATACCAGCCAGGTCGGTTTCACCCTGCGAAATGGTGATCGTGATCTTCTGTCCCGCCCAATCCTGCGTCAGACGACCCAAATTGACCGAACTGCCCGCCCCATCCAGGCCGAGCGCCTCGTTGAGATCGCCCGTATTCAGCCGAACGTCCATCGTGTGATGGTCGTCGAAGGGCTGGGCAATGGAAAGGTTATCGAAATGATCCAGCGCCGTTCCGCCAATTGTGATGTTTACGCGAGCAATCATGGTGAGTATTTTTACTGATGTATCAACTTGCGGTCAGGGTACCTTTGATGTAATTATCTTTTCAGGCCAAGCCCCAGAACCAGACCCGGTTACTCCTGCCGAACAGATTTCCCGAAGATCGTGGGTCCTCAGCTCCGGCGGGTAAATTATTGACCTGATTAAAATAAACCGAGCCGTTCCAAAGGTCTATGTGATCGCCCGCGCTGCCGTCCTCCCGGCGAAAGCAATCGTTGAAATAGATAATCCCTTTCCGGTTTTGTAACAGGTCGGCGGTGGACCGCCTGCCGGGAAAACGCTCCGGCCTTCCCATGGTGGTTTCGAGATAGCTGGCCAACTCATGGGCACCTACCACAAAAGGTACCGGCAGATGCGAGCGGGTTTTCACCCGGCGCGGCACCGGAAATGACTCGAGTCCGAACCCCGCCCGCCCCAGCGCCACACTCATCCTGACCGCGCACTGGTTGCGGGGGGTAGGTCCGGCGGGGGCGGGATTGCCCCGATAATCGCCGTAAGCGCGTTCCAGAATGGCGTACGAGGGACGAATCACACATTGGGGTACCAGTATTTCAAAGGGCATGGCTGTTGTTTTTTCAAAAACTGTCCATACTGAAATCGAGGACATTATTGGCAATCACTTTGAGGGGTACCATATCGCGCCCGGTATACACCGCATCATACATGGCCCGGAGCCGATTGACGTAGGTGCGCCGCTCGCGACCTTGCAAATTGCTGTGGGTAGGTTTGGTAATATCAAAAGCCACCCAAGGGCTTTCGCCCACATGAAAATTCGTGCTGTAATAGGTATGTTCCTCGATACTGACCAGTACACAGGGAGCAAATTCATTGGTTATGATCGCTAACCGCAATGGATCGTAAAGCGGCTTGAGGTGGTTGGTTTCCACCACATGATGCCACTGCCATTCATAGCCTTTTAGTCCCAGTTCTTTTTTCGATAGCAGGCCCTCTACCCCGTTTTTGGCGGATTTGTAATCCGTACACACCAGTACCTTTCCTTTCGAACGACTAAAATAGTAGTACGGAAAATCAATGACTGGCGTCAGACCCTGGAAAAAAACGCGTAAGTCGGGCATATTTTTAAAATGTTCAAGTCGAATAAGGAGCAGTCAGGATTCTTCCGGCAAACAAACCATCATGGCGGGTTCCTGCTTTTTAAAAACCCACCAAAAGCCGCCCGCCTTGGTTTCTAGTTCTTTCCGACGTATATAGTGCATGGCTTTATTCTCATTACGCCCTGGATCCATGACACTGAAAAGTTGGTCGGGTCCGTTGGTACCTTCCACTCCCGAAAGTACCATATAATGCCCCGCGTATGTTACTTTGGGTTTGTCCGAGAGTTTGGCTTTTAATCCATATCCTTTGCAGCTTTTGCACAGAAAAATGATCAGTTTTCCTTGCTGCAAATAAAATACGGCTTCGTCTAACGAAACCCTCGTGCCATCGTACCCGGCCCACTGACCGCTAATGCCCTTGATCATGGGATCTCCGGCGGTACCATGTCCCGAAACCCGGCCATGGGAGGCTGCATATTTTGCAGTATCTATCGGAGTAATGCTGCTGCTTGTTTTGCAGATTGTTTCATCACCCTCGGTAAGACAATCATTTTCCATCAAATATTTGATGACAATGGCCAATGAGGTAGGGCCACAACCGGCTTCTTTCATCGTGGTGTCAGTCGATTTATTTCCATACACCGTTTTTCCCCATCGAGTATCGAACTGAGTGAACAGCTGGAGCGTCCCCTGTTCCTTTTCAATCTCACGCAGTTCTTTATTCAATCCGACGACCAATTGGTCGTCAGTTATATACATACCCAACTTACCCTTGGGAGGCGTCAAAAGCCAAGTGTTTGCCCCTTGCTTATAGAGCCTGTACCCATAGCGATAGAGTTTGCTCGCAACATCCCTGAGGGTGGGTGGCAAGCCAGGAATTATTACTATGCCCATAAATGCAAGAATTTAGAATTAAGTCGCATAAAACCCCTCTTTAAATTTCCCGTGGTAAGAGTTGCCTGTGCTACAAACCACCTCAGACCACGGGCATGGGGCATGCTACCACTTTTTCTCAAAAGCGACTCCGTCCACGGTGAGTTTCTTACACGAAATAGTGACATTCTCGGTCATGGTACCCGTGGTACCTGCATCCATAGATTCGCTGTATCCTACCACGGCACCATCTTCGAATTCAACCGTCTTGAAATCCTTATCGATATCGGCGGGATCTTTGAATACGACTTTGCCTTTACTGCGCTTGGTGGGGTGGATGGCAAGTTTCCAGAACTCGGATTCTTTGATACCCTCCACGACGAGCGAAACATTGCCTGCAAATACCTCAGAAGTAGTTTTTCCGGTCACGTAATCGGCACTTTGCGACACGGAATACGAGCAGTGATGGAGTTTACGGGGTGTGCCGCCGTCAATGGATACTGTTGCTTCAAAAGCCATGATTGAAAAAATGTTTAAGTTGAAAAAAAATGGATTGTTGTTGGTAGGTATTGGATTTTTGATGTTGGATTTAAGATACTGGATGTTGGATCGGAGCCGCGCGTGACTTAGCTTATTTAACCTCAGTATTCCACTCGTCGCCGCCGTCCATGCCCGACAGGCTCACCAGAAAACTACGGGCGGAGAAGTGCGGCGTAATCGAAATATCGAGCATGATATTCTTGATGTCGTTGGGGTCGCGCCGGATGTCTTTGACAGTATAATCCTTAATGAGTTTCTTGGAGCCGGTAATGGAATTGAGGAACTTGGAAATCTGCTTGCGGAGGTTGTCGTCCGTATCGTAAGTCCAATTCTGGAAAGCGTAGCGATCCAGGAAATCCACCAGTACCTTGTTGATCCAGTCGAATACCCGCACGACGGAGTAGGTCTGCAGGCCCACATTGTCGCCATTGAACATGGTCCGATCCGAGAACGCCTGTACCTTCCCGAAGGCCGACAGCATCGGGATTAGTCCCAGACGGTTCATATCACCGGCCTGGTTGCGATCGATTTTGAAGCGGGTACCTTCGGCTCCCATCAGCATCCCGTAGGTAGCTCCGGCGACGGGCTGCGACATCAACACCGAGTGCATCCGTCCGGCCAGAGCCGTGGAAGGCGGGATATGCAGCGCTTCCTCTTCCCCCAGATCATCATGGGCGCCCCGGCCGACCAACCAGTTGCAGGCCATCAGTAAGTTTGCTTTGTGGTTGCTGGCGTCGGCCAGTTTGCCCCGCTCAAACGCCGAGATGGCTTCTTTCGCGTCGGTAAAATCCTCGTAGTCAGTGATCATCATTACCTTATGCTTGCTGGCCACGCGGGCGAAGGCGTCGATCACGGTATTCTTGCCCATGTAGCCGGGTATGACCATCAGGGAATAGTTGTCGCTCAGGTCATACACCTGGTAATTGTTATGCAGCTCTTCGTCGATGGTGTTGAGTACTTCGCCGTCCTTGATGTCCGCCACCTGATCCATAGAAGCGTTCACGATGGTAAGCTTGGGAATTTCGCGCTGCTCGGTGTTGAGCATGAAGGTTGCCAGCCCCTGGTAGGCTACCTCCAGGGCTTTGGATTCTTCCAGGAGCCGGGCCTGGTTCTGTTTCAGCAGTTGTTCGTTGGTTTCCTGTCCCTGTCGGGCTTTAGCCTGCATCTGCTCCACGGTGTCGGATTCGCCGATGAGGGCGGCCCACATTTCCAGGCGCTGAAGCAGGTCGCGGCGTTCCGCTTCGGTATCTTCGTCGGAAAGGTAGCTGGCTTTGGCACCGGCTTTCTGGGGGTTCATGTCCCGGACTCCCTCCACCGTCGTTTCTATGAACTTGAAGCCGCCCTGCGGTTTCAGAACCTCCAGGCTTTCGTTCAGAGAAAGCGGCTGGACGGAGGGGCTGGCGGCGGTGGCCGCAGGGTCGCGATAAGCTGCTTCTTCAACTGATTTTTGGGTTTCTTCCTGTTGCTTTGCCATGTAATATAATGATGAGGGGTCCGCCCCCGCGGTGATGAATGATAAATGATGAATGAATGCCGCAATAGATACCTCAAAGGCTTTCCTTTAACTCGCTGATCATGGTTTGCAGGGCGCTCAGGTAGGCGGCTCGGGCTTCGGGATCGCTGAGGGTTTTCTGGAGTTGCCGGTTGTTTTTGAGGTTTTTGTAAAACCGGTCGTAGTTGTTCTCTTTTCCGGCCAGTTCCTTCAGGAAAGGGCTCTGTCCCATCATTCCTTCCGGTGAGAAATCTTTCATCTTGCCGAAGGTGATGGTTTCAAACACGGGCGCTCCTTCCTCATTCTCGAATTCAGCTTCCACCTGGGGCTTGAAATGGTCGAATACAGACTGCATGGTTTCGAGCCCAGTCACCATTTCTTTCTCGGGTGAAGCATTAAACGCCGAAACGAACAGTGTACGCGAGGGCGGTAGGGCCTCTATTTTCTCGTAGCCTTTGTTTGCATCGGGATCTACGTTGCCTCCCGGTCTGATAAAGTCAAATTGTCCTGCCATTATTAGAATGATGGGGGGTCCGCCCCCGCGGTTGTGAATGGTTTGCTTATACTGCCGCCACTGGTACGTCCTGTTTTTCCCAGAGGTACTCCCCTTCTCCGTTTAGGGTCAGGTTCACGGTGCTTCCCTTGCCGATTTCGCCCGAAATAATCATTTGCGAGAGTGGTTGCCGCAGACGGTTACTGATGACTGCCCGTATGGGTCGCGCCCCGAACTGCGGGTTATAGCCTTCTTTGGAAAGTGCAATTTCAGCAGCTTCGTCAATAGTCAGTGTAATGCCCAGTTTGTCGAGGCTTTTACGGAGGGGGCGCAGTTGAAAATTGAAAATGCGCCGGATGGTTTCCTCCGTAATGGGCCGGAAGGGCGTCAGGCCCGTGAGCCGCCCCAGGAATTCGGGACGAAAGTACCCCTCCATATTCTGAATGAGGTCGGCCTGAGTAGGTACCCTACCCTCGTTAAATTCCTTCACAATGAACTGCGAACCGATGTTCGATGTAAACAGCAGAATGGCGTTGGTGAAATCGCCTTCCCGGTCCAGGGTATCGTGCAGGCGGCCTTCGTCCAGAATCTGCAAAAAGATGTCGTAGACTTTGGGATGCGCTTTTTCCACTTCGTCGAAAAGTACCACCGCGAACGGTTGCTGCCGGATGCGGGTCACCAGCAAGCCGCCTTCCTCATACCCCACGTAGCCCGGCGGTGAACCTTTGAGGAGCGATACGGTATGTTCCTCGGCGTACTCCGACATATCGAACCGAATCAGCGCTTTTTCGTCGTTGAAAAGCAGTTCGGATACGGCTTTGGCCAATTCCGTCTTGCCCGTCCCGGTGGGACCCAACAGGAAGAAGGAAGCGGGCTTTCCGGTTTCACCTACCCCCGAACGGTTTTGCCGGATGGCATTGGCGATGATCTCGATGGCGGTATCCTGCCCTACCACCCGCCGGCGCAGGTGGTCTTCCAGTTGCAGGAGTTTTTCCTGTTCATTGACCTGAATTTTACCGAGCGGAATGCCCGTTTTGTACGCCACTACAGCGGCGATGTCGGTCTTGTCCACCAGCTCCTTATGCTGCTGAGACTGCTCCCCTACCTTAGCCAGCAATTGGGTGAGGGCTTCGATGGCCATTTCTGGATCGTCTATTTCCTTGATATCGTTCAGCTCTTCGATCTGTCCCAACAGTACCGGACTCAGACGGTCGTGGAGTTGCTGCTCAAACCAGCGAAGTTCATCCATATAGCCCGGCAAGTACCCCTCGCTACTTTCGGCTTTGAGCCGTTCAAATTCACCCGTGAGGTAATCGATTTCCTGAGAAGTAGTTTCGGTCAGAAGCTTGCGGGCGGCCATGGTACGGTCGATCAGGTCGAGGGCCGCATCGGGCAGGCGACGATCCTTAATGTACCGCCGCGACAGCAGCACCGCTTCTTTCACGGCCTCGTGGTCGATGCTTAGACCATGGTGTTTTTCAAAATAGGGTACCACTTTCTCGATCATGCGGCGGGCGCGGGTATCGTCCGGCTCTTCTACTTTCACGATCTCAAAACGGCGACTGAACGCTTCGTCGCGCTCAAGGTACTTGCGGTACTCGTCCAGCGTAGTGGCCCCAATCACGGTGAGTTCGCCACGCGCCAGTTCGGGTTTAAGCAGATTGGCCAGGCCGGTCACGCCTCCCTGCGGGTCCATCAGGACGTGGATTTCGTCGATAAAAAGGAGCGCGCGGGGATACTGCTTTATTTCGGCAATAATATTCTTGAGGCGATCTTCCACTTCTCCTTTGTAGGAGGCTCCGGCGATCAGCGCTCCCATGTCGAGCTGAAAAAGCTGGGCATTCTGCAGGTGCGCCGGTACATTTCCGCCGATGATCTGGTGCGTCAGGCCCTCGACCAGAGCGGTTTTTCCTACGCCCGGCTCGCCCACGATGATCACATTAGGCTTGGTACGCCGTCCCAGTGTCTCGACCATCATGCGGGTTTCGCGTTCGCGGCCCACGATGGGGTCCAGTTTTCCGGCCCGGGCCATCGCGATTTTATCTATACAGAATCGCGCGATAGCCTTTGCGGGCCCCGCGGCCCCTGAAGCGGGGCTCGCACTGGAAGGTGAGTTCTGACCGTTGGAAGGTACCCCTGGTATAGGCACCTCTTGTTCTTCTTCCACTTCGGCCAGCGCTTTCTCTAATAAAAAGGATTCCGTGAGGGGAAAGGCTTTGAGTTCATTTTTACTGAAAGCTACCTCAGGCCGACTCATGGCAATCAGCGCGGCAAAAGGAGAAACTTCCGACTGTCCCAGTTTCAAACGGATCACGTCCGCCACTTCCATGGTGAGTAGTATCTTCTCGTCGCCCGTGGGCTCTTCCACCGTCCGGGCCGACTTGGGGTACTTCTCGATTTTGTATTGCGCCCAGTCGCGAATGAACTGGATGTCGGTATCCCAGGCGACGAGCGTACTGCCCAGCCCCACATCATTGTGCAGCAACCCTACCAACAGATGCGCCGGTGAAAACGTAGCCTGACGGTATTCGCGGGCCGTCGCCTGGGCGATCTGGACGGCGCGAATCAATTCTCCGGTGAGGTTGGTGGTGAGCATGGCAAACGTCGGATCTTATGGTGAAATGACGTTGCAATGTTATTGAAGATTAGGGCCTTACGAAATACGTCAAATGACGTATTTTATTACTTGGGCGCATTTTGCTACTTGCATTCGTCCTTCGCGGACTATGCCGCATGAAGAAAGCATTCAATTTAAGTACCTGACTAATAGCCTGTTATTAAAAATGAATCCTTCGACCAAAAGAATCACCATCGGGAGGAAACCAGGCAATACGATTGTACTCAACGCGCACGACGTGAGCGGCACCCACGCCACGCTCACTTTATTGAGTCCGGTTACGAACACCTGGGAGATTCAGGACATGGGTTCGGCGAACGGGACTTTCGTGAACGGTATGCGGGTGTACCGCAAGGAAGTGACGCCCACTAGCCAGATCAAGCTTGGGCAGACCCTGCTATCGTGGGAGCAAATTCTGGGACATCCGTCGCAGGATCGCCTACCGCAGGGTCATTTGCCGCAGGCTATCCTGCCTAAGGTACCCCCACCACTGGTAGTCGTGCCGCCCCCGCTACCCGCCTACGAGGAACCTCCGGCTCAGGATGAAGAGCTGAGGGAAATCGCCTGGAACCTTAAGAAGGTCAGCGATGAGTACCGCGAGAAAAAGTACCGACTGGCCGAAATACAGATGCAGGAATCCATGAATTCGCGCATCCAGGGGTTGGGTTTTCCGATCGGGGCCGTCATGGGGCCGCTGTTGCTCCAGACTTTGCCGCCTGAATATAAGGTATTCGGGTTTATTGGGAGTGCCATTCCGCTGGGGTTCGCGGGAATTGCTTTTTTGAGTTCGCGCAAACTCAGCAAAGAACGCAAGTCCTACAACGGGCTGGAAGACTGGTACCGGATCAATTATGTATGTCCGCACTGCCATACATTCGTTCAGCAACCTTTTGAATTATTAGAAAAAACCAAAAATTGCCGGGCCTGCAAAAAGCCTCTGATACCTTGAAAAGTGGATAATAAATACTGGATTATTGGACGCTATCGCAAAGGTACCCCTCCATCACTGGTGCGCCAGCCGCCGCGGGGGCGGGCCCCTCATCATTCATCACTAATCACTCATCATTACTCTCCATGACCAATCCTGATTTTGAAAAAACACAGATTTGGGCCAAAAGTCTGGTCAACGCACCGGCCGTGGCTCCGCCCCCCGTTGCTGCCGCTGCTCCGGTGATGGCCATGCCGGTGGTACCTAAGAAACCGGCGTTGAAGAAGCTTTCCAAAGAAGAAAAGATCGTTCTGGCTTCGGGTGGTGCCTTGGCAATAGGTTTGGGAGCAATCGTGATCACCAGCCTGCCCAATGAGGCGGTCGCCGCCACGCCGGCCATAGCCCCGGAAACGACGGACTTGACGGCTCCCATTCTGGACTTGGATACTGAACCGGAGGTACCCCTACCCTCCGAACCGATCGCGCCTTCCGCCCCGCCCCGCCCCAGAGCCGCTGCGCCTCACCAGCCAGCTACGCGGCCGGAGGTACCCCCTGCCGCCCCGCCATCCGTTCCCGAAGAGCATCATGCTCTCCTGGAAATACCTGACATTCCGGAGGTAGCTACGACCGTTGGGGACGACTTACCTTTCCTCGAAGCTTTCCATACGGCCCGCGCCGAGGTAGGCCCGGCGGGTCTATTCGCCTGGCGGGGTACCTTCTATAGTACCTTCACCGAGACCGAGTGGGATACGGTACCCGAAGACCAGAAACAGCACTGGCTCGAAGGCGCGGAACCGATCATCCATCCCGGCTATGAAAATCTACAGAACGACTCCCCCGATCTGGCAGCTGCCTTTCAGCATGTAATTGTGGCCGAGCGCGGGGAGTTGGTCTGGACGGGAATTGATAAGAATGGCGACGGTCAGGTCGAGGTACTGATGGGCCGCATCAACGGTCAGTCACCGATGGTACTGATGGATACTGATGGGGACGGAATTCTGGATACCCGTTACGACCTGGAAGCGAAAAGTGGAAAAACGTTCGCTTCCCAGATCGAGCCCTTCTCGATGAGTGCCACTGAAATCGAACACATCGAGTTCGTACCCATTGAGGCGGATATGGGTTTTTATAACGCGGGTACCCGGCATGATTCCCACGAAGTACTCCCGGTATCGATTCATCAGGAAGCGGGGCAATACGTGGTCACCCTGGACAGCGATCGGAACAATACCATCGACGCCATCACTTTCCTGACCGATGAGAAAGGACCCGTGGTAGGCCTGGATTTCGACAATGACGGACAGATCGAGATGGGTTTTTCGTACGATTCAGAAACCCATTCGATTGTAACGGTGGAGGTTGAACCGCTGGAAGAAATGAAGGTGGGGGAAGACGAAATACCGCAGTTTTCGTACGCCGAAGACGACGCCCTGCTCAATAACTATGATCCTGAAGCAGAAACCGATGAGTTGGCTTTCGATGATGAGCCGGATACTGATTCTGACTCCACCTTTCAGGATGGTTACGATGATCACGACCATTCGCTATTTTCTTAATTCAAATTCCTGATCTATGGAGATAACGTGCAGAAAATGCAGTACCCGACTGCTGGTCACCAACACAGCCACCCCGATCATCAAATGTACTACCTGCGGGTACCCCAATCCCGTCATTGCGGGGGGCACGCCGTCGGGTACTGCTCAAGCTACTCCGGTTGTTGCCCCGGCGTCCAGTTCCCCGACGGCTACCGTTCCGCCGCGTACCCCGGCCGCTATCCCTTCGGCCCCTCGTCCTGTTCCCCCGCCCCGGACAGCACCGCCGCCAGCCGCCGCTGCTCCCGAAATGGGTTGGCTGGTAGTGCATGACGAGAACGCTCCTCCCCAAACACACCCGTTGCGGATTGGCCGACAAATCGTGGGTCGCAAGAGCGTAAGCCGACCCTGTGACATCATGATCGAAACCGACGACCCCTACATGGGCCGCAACCACTGCATCGTGGAAGTAAAACCCAGCCGCAGCGGAGGGTACGATTTTTTCCTGTCGGATGTGACCATGACCAGTGGCACGCCCGAGCAAATGAGTACCAATGGTACCTTCGTCAATGCCTACCCCACCGCGCTCCGGCCCAAGGACATGGTGTACCTGAACGACGGTGACACCATTCAAATGGGTAAAACCAAGGTGGTCATTAAAACGCTGATCACGGCCACCAACGGCCAGGACGCCTCCCGGATCGTCCAGGAAACCGATTATTCACCTACCGTTATCATAAAATAAACCAGGTACCTACTCCGATGAGCATCACGATCTATCAGCCGGTCTGCTTCAACGAAACGGGCAACCGCACCCACAATGAAGACAGTGTATTCCCACCCCCCGGACACGCTACTGTGGCCGATCGCCTGTTTCTGGTATGCGACGGCGTGGGCGGAGAGCACCGGGGCGAAGTAGCCAGTGCGGAAGCCTGCCGCTGCCTGAGCGAGTATTTCGCACAGAATCCCGACGCCCTGGCTTCTACAGACCAGGTGCAGCAGGCATTGGAATATACCCGAGGAGTATTTGAATCCATTGAGAAACAAGACCCCGATTCGGCGGGCATGGCCACCACCCTGACTTTGCTGTTGCTGCTGGATAATAAGGTAGCCATGGCCCATCTGGGCGACAGCCGGATTTACCAGGTGCGCGAGGGCAGAATAATCTACCAGACCCGCGACCACAAATGGGTGAATGAATTGATTGCGAGTGGTGTGATCACCGAAGAACAAGCGCGGGAGCATCCCAAAAAAAACGTCATCACGCGGGTTCTGTCCGCTTCCCGCCCCGATCAGGCGGACTTCAAAATCATTGATGATGTCCGGGCGGGCGACTATTTCTTTCTTTGTACCGATGGGGTACTGGAACGGGTGTACGATGGACTGCTCGAGTATCACCTGGGGCAAGTGAGCAGCGAGTCTGCTTCGACCGAAAGCATTATGGCTTCCCTCCGGGAGGAATGTGAGGGCATGACGAATGACAATTTTTCGGCTTATCTGATCCAGATCGAATCGGTGGGTACCGAAGAGTCACTGGTGGCGATACTGGATAAGGAAATCACCGCTCAGCCCGACCGGTCTGCGCCACCTCCGGTACACATCTGGGAATCCAGGCCGATGTGAA
Source organism: Salmonirosea aquatica (assembly GCF_009296315.1). Taxonomy (NCBI): domain Bacteria; kingdom Pseudomonadati; phylum Bacteroidota; class Cytophagia; order Cytophagales; family Spirosomataceae; genus Salmonirosea; species Salmonirosea aquatica. Next base: position 5,238,126 of record NZ_WHLY01000002.1, on the reverse strand, counting down.
GTTTTTTGTTACCCTTCACCTTCAAAAAACGACCTAGTATAAAGCAAATAGACCAAAATGTTCAAGTTTTAAAAACGTAGTGTCAAAATTCCTGATCACCATGAAAAGCCTTTATTCCAAAATATGCCTGTATTCCCTGCTGATTGGGGGTACCATCTCCTGCCAGACCGAGATTCCCGATCCACCGGAAGCCTCGTATACGTTTGAGGTAAACAATATACCCGGGGCCAGCGAAGTGACTTTCACTAATAATTCCAGTAACGCCACCGACTATGCCTGGGACTTTGGCGATGGGGGTACCTCCAATGAAGAGAGCCCCTCGCACACCTACAACTCCGGGGATCGTTACGCCGTGAAGTTGATCGCCCGGGGCGACGGCGGCAGCGACGGCGTAACGCAGGATGTGCGGGTGGTCACCAGCCTACCGGCCCCCGTAGCGGATTTCACAATCGCCAATAATAATTGTGAGGCTCCCTGTACGGTATCTTTTGCCAACACTTCCAGCAACGCCTCGACCTATACCTGGGATTTTAACGACGGGGGTACCGCCACAACGAAGGATGCCTCGCACCGCTACGAGAATGCAGGTACCTACGGTGTCAAGTTGATTGCTTCCAACGCGGTGGGTACCTCGAACACCAAAATTAAGGAGGTTACCATCAAGCCCAAATCCGCCACACCTGTCCTTACTTTGGATTTTAATGATCCCAATGATGTAAAAGCCTGGACCAGGCAATACAACACCAATGGCAATACGGGTGAATTTTTGAGCGTCTCGAACAGCTATCTGGTCATGCGAATGACGGGCGTCCAGAATGAGGTGATTTATGGCCTAAAGCATTCGCAGGACCTCTCGGGACTCACCAACTTCGAGATCAAGGCCAAATTTGGCAAAGAAGATCTCGCTTCCGGCAATCCCCGCTTCGCCCAGATCAAATTTGCCGTGAAGGAGTACGGCAATCGGGATTTGGCCCTGGTCATCCTGTACGAAGATGGCGTGCGCAAGTTGCGCGTGAACCGTTACGGACAACCCAGTATTACCCGTGACTTTCCTACTTCCTGCCGCGAAGCCACTTTTACCGTCAGCAGCATCAACGGTACCCTCACCGTTACGGACGACTGCACCAAAGGTACCTGGTTCACGGATACAGGCATCACCTTGGCGGGCCCGGTCGGGCTGGATATTTTCTACAATTGCGCCACGGGAGTTTGTGGCAAAGCCAGCTACGGAAGCTTTGAGATCGACTACATCCGGGTCAGTAAGTATTGAATCAATACTAATAACGGTACCGAAACCCTAAGTACAGCAAGCCTATGACTGCCAACGAATTTACCGACCGCTTCGACTACGACCCCGACAACGATTTGCTGGGAGAAGGCGGTTTTGGCAAGATTTTCAAGGCCTGGGACAAAGTGCGCAATGAATACATCGCCCTCAAGCTCTCCAAGGTACAGCCCAACATGGAGGAATTCAGCCTGTTGAGCGAATACAAACGGGTGTGTGACCTGGAACATACGAACATAGCCCGGTACATGGATTGCCAGCGGATCAGGCTACCGGGCATCGGTACCCACGATGTGGCCCTGATGAAGTACTACGAACACGGCAATCTCAGTCAGCTTCTGGGCAAGCATACCCTCACCACGGCTCAGAAAGATCGAATCGTGGACGGCCTGCTCGACGGCATCAACTACCTGCATAGGCACCGCCCCCTCATCATTCATAGTGACCTCAAGCCCTCCAATATCCTGATCGTGGAACGGCGGGGGTTTTACATTCCGCTCATCACCGACTTCGGAATCAGTCGCCAGGCCAGTGTGGACGACAAATCGTACGTGACCAATACCATCGGGGCGGGTACCTATGCCTACGCGGCCCCCGAGCAATGGGAAGCCCGGGAACTGCGACCCAATGTGGATCTGTGGAGTTTTGGGATTCTGGCGATCTACGTGTGGTTTAACGGCAAAAAGCTCCCCTTCCGAGCCGATGACATCAGTATTGCCTCCGAGGCCGGCCGCATCGAATTCATGAAGCGGGTGGTCAACCTCGATTTTATTCCCGATTTGATGAAGGTACCCGACAAGTACCGTACTATCGTAGCCACCTGCCTGGTGGTGTCCCCACAGCAACGCATCAAAACCGTAGACGAACTCCTGGCTCACCTGCATCCGAAGGAGATTGCGACTGCGCCCGAAGAAACCACGCAGGTACTCCCTCCACCCACACCGCCCAAAAAACCGATCCGTATCCATGATGAGCGGACCGAGCTCATGCCCGTTGAGGTACCTCTACTCCCGCCTCCCCCGCCCCGCCCCGTGGAGAAGGTACCTGCTGCCCCAGCGCCTACGCCGGGCAAATCCAATGTAAGCGTGTGGGTGGCAGCCTCGGTCGTCATCGCTATGATCGTGGGGGGTACAATCTGGTACGCTCTTCAAGACCACAAGACAATCGCGACTCCGGAAGTAGCGAAGGTACCTGCCAATACCACTGCCCCAATCAGGCCGGACACGGTTTCATTGGCCCCTCCCAAGCTGAACCTGGAACCGGTCGAAGAGAAAAAACCAGATGTGAAAGCGTCAATTGCGGCCGCTCCAAAACCCAAGGTACCGGCCACCGCGCCGAAAAAGAAGACGCCCGACCCCAAAGCCATTTACCGCGTTGTGGACGAAAGCCCTTCGTTTCCGGGGGGAGAAAGCGCCATGCGGTTCTGGCTGGCCCGTAACCGCCGTACGCCGGAAGCGGCCGAACGGTCGTTCATATCGGGAGTAGTCAAGGTAGCTTTCGTGGTCAATACCGACGGATCGAGGCAGGATATCACGGTGATCAAGAGCGTGGGCTATGGCTGCGATGAGGAAGCGGTGCGGCTTGTGAAGTCCATGCCGCGCTGGAATCCAGGGCGCTTTGAGCGGAGGCTCGTACGGGCCAGCCACACCATCGACGTGGTGTTTGAATGAGCATCAACCGCTGGTTAAGCCATCCGACCGATTACCTTGGCCACGGCCTCACCGCTGCCTTTGACGTGAAGTTTCTGGTAAATGTGTTCGAGGTGCTTTCGAACGGTTTTGTTGGAAACGAAGAGTTTTTCACTGATTTCACGAACGTTCAGCCCGCGCACCAGCCATTCCATCACTTCATTCTCCCGCAGGGTCAATTCCGCCGAACGGGATACCGACTGAATCTGCAGATCGCCGGAGCCCTGCCGCAGCAGATCCAGTGCCTTTGAAGCCATGATGGGCGACATGGGTGCGCCGCCTTCCAGCACATCGGTGATGGCATTGATGAGGATGTGGGTTTTTTCTTCTTTCAGCAAATAACCCGATGCGCCCGCTTTGATGGCTTCGAAAAGTTTGCTATCGTCATCGAATATGGTCAAAATGAGGATTTTGACATGAGGGTACTTTTCCTTCAGAAGCCGGGTGGTCGTTACGCCATCCATCTCCGCCATTTCGATATCCATCAGGAAAACGTCGGGTACCTCCGTGCGTAAAAGCTGTTTGAACAAATCCTTACCGTTCACGGCACGCAGAACCAGTTCAATATCATCGCTCAACGAAAGTTTCTCCCAAATATCCCGGGAAATGGTGGGGTTATCCTCGACAAGCCCTACTTTGATCTTTGTCATGACGGTTCTGTTGCTTTTATGCTCTGATTTGCCGAAAATTCGCAAGTGGGTTCATGCATTATCACAAAGTAACATATCCGTCACCAGTCATAAAATACGTCAAATGACGTATTTTATGGGTTGAGGCAGTGGAAACTCGATGTGTATTTCCGTCCCGTCATCCGAAGAATTGAGCACAAAAGTGCCATTGAGTTCCTCCGTTCTGCTTTTGAAATTGAGTAATCCGTAGCCTTTGGGTACGTCCTCGGCGCTAAACCCTTTCCCATCATCACTGATGAGCAGCGTAAGGCTGTGCTGGTCGGTGGCCAGGCACACCGTGATTTCGCTGCACTGGGCGTACTTCATGGCATTATTCACGCCTTCCTGCACAATCCTGAAAATGGAAGAAGCCAGCTGGGGATCCAGCAGGGTGGAAGCGTCGCCGTAGGCCGTCAGTTTTATCGTGGGGCAGGTCACATCGGCCGAGATCCGGGTAAGCAGGCCACGGATACGTTCCGTGAGATTTCCGTAGGCTATTTCCCCCTGATTAAGTACCCAGATCGTTTCCCGAAGTTGCTGAACCGTGTCACGGGCAAAATCCTGTAAATCAATCAACTGATGCTCGAATGTGGGATTCCGATGCACCAGCATATCCAGCCTGGAAATAATGTGCGTAAGCTGCGATCCGATGCCATCGTGCAGGTCGCGGGCAATCTGTTCCCGTTGTTTCCGTAACCTGACTCCAAGTGTTGTATCCTCCATCTCATCAAGACTTTTACGCGCCAGCAGCTGATTGAAGTAAAGATCAGGCGGAGAATTCCGGGGACCCCGAAGACTACGAATCCCAAATTGCGTATACTCGTCATTGCGTTGCGCGATCATAACTGAAAGGGTAAGTGTGTTAGGTAGTATGTAGTGTAGTTTCAAGTATAGGTTTCGTACCAGTCGTCAGTATTATCAGCCTCTGGGGTATCAGGTGAATCGCCGTCATCCGCGTACAAATCCTCGATCTGATCGGACAGATCTTCCTCGATTTCGGCCGGAAGTTCGGCTTCGGTTCCTGGCCAGTCCGCTTCTTCCCGCATGTAGGCAGGATCAAGGTACTGCTGATAGAACATTTGATTCCGGTACGCCAGCGGCTCATCGCCCGAAAAACGTTCGTAATGATACGCGGCTTCCTCCCAATCTTCGTTCAGGACGGCAGCAGTCAATTCCGGAAACCGGGAGAGCCCGCCCGTGTTGTACACATAGTCGAACAGAATCTCTTTCTGTTTTTCTGAAAGAGATTCCCAATCCGCGGCTTCGGGAGAAAATCCACCGTGGTTTTGGACAAAACTCAGGAGTTGATCTTTGGCCCGTTCCTCGTATTCAGGTACCAGTACGTTTTCAAACAAGGCCTGCTGCTGCTCTTCGGTAATGATGATTCCTCCGCGTTGAGCCACCCAGTTGGCGGCATCGGGACCCGTCTTGTGGGCCGCATCGATCAGGGCATAGGCGGTTTCAGGGTCGATGCCCGCCGCGGTGAGGTCGTTGTATATTTCCTGCGGGCTCCGATGTCCCAGGTCGTACCCCGGGCCAATCGTCACACCCGATCGACCGCCTGGATAATGCGGCACCAGGCTCTGCCCCTGATGGCCAATTTCCTGATTGTAGGTAAATGAATAGCTGGCCATTCCAGATCATAGGTTTAGGAAACGATACACCTAACTTCTTTTCTTTCTCCTGGTTAGTCGGATTTCTCAATGAAAAAGGAAACATAAGCACCGCGTTTTTTTTTAATGCAAGCAGCTTCTTTACGGTTCACAGGAAATCCACACCCTAAGTTAATGACTAATAAGAGGTTATTCAAAAGCATTTAGTAAACGGTTGAATCTTTCTTCAAGGCCTTGCCTACCTCCCTGTGTACATCAAAAAATACGTCAGTTGACGTATTGATTGCCGCTGGTGTCCCATCTAATTTTGGCTAATCAATACTACCCGGTTGAAGTATTTACCTAACTCTCAGCTTCTGATGCGGAACTTATCCTTATTACTGGCCTCGTTTCTCGTGGTACTGGGTACCTGCAGCAACGGGTATGCTCAAACCCCGAAGAAGCCGGACGTCATCCAGAAGCTCGATAATACCTCGCTCGAGGTCGTCATCGATGAAATCAATAAAACCGATATCCTGTACCGTAAGCCCAACGATCCGAAGGGGCCTCTGTACGGTATTCCCAAAAAGGACGTACGCCGAATCGTCTGGAGCAATGGCGAGGTAGAAGAAATCACCGTCCCCCCTGCCCCGGCGCAGAAACCCGGCAACCCCACAGCTTTGCTAGTCAAACGCCCCGTCCCTCCTCCCGTTTTTTGGAACCGGAAAGGGCTCTTTCTTGGCTTGCGGCTGGGTGCTGGCGCAGGCCTGGTAGCCACGCCCACCACCGACGCATTGGCGAACGACCCGAAACTCGCCTACCAGGCCGGCGCAACCCTGGGGTACCGAATCAAGGCACTTTCCGTGCAGATCGACGCGCTTTACACCAATCTGACTTACGGACTGATCGTACCGCAGGGTACCCAGGAAATTACGGCCGCCGAGGGGCAACAGCAAAACCTGATGGTACCCCTCACCTTCACTTTGTCGACCCGCCTGAGCAAAGTCAGGGTAGGTGTGACGCTGGGTGGGTACGCGGCGGTGCAGGTTGGTCAGGGCAGCACCCGGATCACCAGTGCTGAAAATGCCGAAAAACAAGTCAGGAATTGCGCCGAATGCACCGATGCCCCAACCTACGGCGTCGTAGGCGGGCTATCGGCTACCCTGGTAGAAAAACGAGGGTACGTTATCGTGATGGATGCCCGCTGGTACCAAAGCCTTGAGAATAATGAGCAGTACCGCATTGCCGAGAGCGGCGTAAAAATGCATCAGGGCATGTTGGGCCTCGGGGTACTTTTCAATCTTTCAGGCAAGTCAAAATAATGCACTAAAAGACCTTTGGAATATGATTTTCAAACGACCATATCCACTCAAAACATTCCGGATCACAGCGCTGGTCTTTCTGGGATTGGGAATGATCCTGCCCGCGCAGGCACAGGAAAAGTTCTACTGGAGCAACGGCAGTTCTTTTTCCAACCGCATTGTGGAGGCGGATGATCGGGAATTGAAGTACGAAGAAAAAAAAGGAGATACGCCCCACAAACGCACGATGGACCGCGAAAACGTGATCGTGGCTTTCAATGCGTACGGCATGTACCTGGTCATCGATAATCTCCCGACCGATCCCGAAACGTCCCGCATGACGCTGAAAAAGTTTTACAACACCACGGGCTGTCCTACCGATGTGCTCATCAGGGCTACGCCTCTGGAAGTCATTCCGGCCACGATCCGGGTTGAGGGCGGAGCCATCAATTACCTGACCGAAACGGGCAAGCCAGCCTCCATCAACAAGCGGGATCTGGTGGCGATTATTTATCAAAACGGGAGCCACCAACTTCTGCGCGAACCCGAAGAGGCCAAGTCCTTTCTGATTTCGGCCTTCGATCAGGTACGGCGCTATTGTAGCAGCAAACCCGCGCCCAAGGATCTGATCATGCCCGATGACGAAAAGATGCCCATCGCCAAGGTACCCGAGAAACCCGCCGGCAAACCTACCCTGGACGAAAAGGAATATCAGGAGTACAGTAAAAAAGCGCTGGTGGTGGTGGAGCAATTTGCGGATTACCTACAGGTGATCGCCAGCCGGAATTTCTCCATGAACGAGCGCGATGCGGCCGTCAAAAACGCCCTGAAGCTATTCCTGCCCGATTCCAAAATCAAGGTTTCGTCCAAAAACCGGAATACCATCACCGAGCAGAGTATCGAATCGTATCTGAAGCGGCTCAAGATGCTTCCCTACGGGGAAGTGCAGATCAAGTGGAGTAATATCGAGTACGTCGATCAGTTCAAACAGGCCGAAGACGGTAATTACTACGGTCGGATTATAGGCAGTCAGACCTTTACGGGTTTTAGCGAAAAGGGAGAATCGGTGAAATACAGCGATGTGACCCGCAAGGATGTGAAGGTAAAATTACAATCGTACGAAAAGCAGGTCAATGGGCAGGAACAGGTCAACTGGTCGGTGCTGCTCGGGAATATTGGGGTGGTGGAGAACGACAAATAAAATGAGCCGGGCGGCCCGCATAGGATTTGTGCTACTGGCCAGTTTTCTGACCGCCACGCCCTACCCCGAATGCGTTGCTCAGGCCTTGCGCCTTGAGGGCTACGTGAGTGATGCGTACTCCCAAAGCAAAATTACGGGCGCTACGATGTACGCGCTGGTGGACAAGCAGCGACTGAAAATCACTGAAAGTGGGACGGAGGGAAGGTACCGGCTGGAATTTCCGGTGGCGGGTCAAGCGCTGATCGTCGAAAAAACGGGTTACCGTACCCTGGTCATTCCGACCCTAAAACAGCCCGCCGCGCCTGGCGATTTGCCGTTTTTTGTGCCGTTGCCGCTGATCCCACTCGATGAGCAGGCCCATGACAAACCCTATATGCAAAGCCAGCAGCAGGATTATACCTTAACCACGACTACCGAAACGAAAACGCAGAAAAAAGTGATCCGGACTTTCAGCATACAGGACGCCGTGAGCAGCCAGCCCATTCAAAAGGCTACCCTCTGCCTACAGTACACGAAGGTAGAGAAAAAGGACTGTCATGAAATTACTCCGGCCGTACCTACCCCGAGCGTGACGTTCGAAGATGCGGATATTGTGAGTGTGGTGGTGGAAAGTGCGGGCTACCAGCCCTACCAAGGCAACTTGATCCTGGACAAAATGGATGGCAGCCATAGTAGCTACGAAATAAAAATGACGCCGGAAATTACCCTTTTGACCATGAACGTACCCAACGCCTCCCCCCAAGTTCGGTATATGCTGATTTCCACCACAGGCGATACGATACCCATACGTCAGGGGAAGGAAAAATCAGCTTTTGCTCGCTGCGCCGAAGGTACCTACAGTCTGCGGGTCCTTAACGCACAGGGGGTACCCTGGCACCGCGAAGTGGTACAGCTCGCCAAGGGTCTAAATTACCGTACCCTAACGCTGCCCCCGCCACCTGCGGGTGAGGTAGATCACGGCCAGCCCGTAGCTAAAGCCAGCTCCCTACCCCCGGTAGCCGACGATGCAGTGCCACTGGCCGATACAGCCCGCCGGATTATCCTGTATTTCATTCAGAGTACGTATGAGCTGCAACCACAAGCCTGCCAGCAGCTGGATCGGCTGGTGCTCATGCTCAGGAATTCCCCCGACCGAAACATACGAATCGAGGGACATTCTGATAACGTAGGCAACCCCGTTCGCAACGAAACCCTGTCGGAATACCGCGCTCGCAAAGTGTACCGCTACCTACAGGAGCGAGGCATTGCGGCCAGCCGGATGGAATGGCGGGGAAAAGGCAGCGCGGAGCCCAAAGCCAGCAACGATTCGGAAGAAACCAGAAAAATAAACCGACGGGTCGAAATCCAGATCTACCCTCAGTAAGCCTAAGATTTGATTTGCCCCATAAAAATCCCTTAACCAATGCGCTACCTATATAGCCTACTCTTCGGATTCTTTTCTTTCTGTCCAGCCTTGGCCCAGGATGCCACGAAGCTGTCGCCCGATGACATCATCGAAATAAAGGCAGAGGCCAGGAAAGTGATCGAAACCCATCTGAACGATCTGCTGAACTCCGTGACCTCGAGTGAAGTGGGACAACAGGGACGAAGGCTCATCATTGTGAATAGTTTCATTCCCGGAGAAAACCAGATTTTCAGCACGAACGCGATCATCGAGGATGATACCAGTCCCGAGTACACCACCTCGGGCAAGGGCTACACCGACCTAAAAGTGCAGACCTACCTGGAAAAACTGGATCTTTTTTACACCAAAAGCGCTGAGTATTCCATCAAGATTTCGGAGGTCAACGTTACGGAAGTAAAGCAGGGCAAAGAGCTACCTTATGTGCAGGTCCATTTCCGGAGCCATTTTACCAATACTCACCGCAACAAGCCCACGCTCAGGTACAGCCCCGTGCTCCGAACCGCCGAGATGACCGCCGAAAAAATTGACAATCAGTGGAAGGTACTCATCACCGGAATCCGATATTACAAAGAAGCTCCCTCCCAGGTAACGGTGGCCCAAGCGCCAAGCCAACCCATTCAAACACAGACTCCTCCTGCGACGAAACCCGTAGTAGAACTAGCTACGGCGCAGCAGAACAAACCCACGGAAATCAAACCCCAACCCAACGCCGGCCAAACGCAGGCTAGCTCTCCGGCTAAACCAGTGGAAGAACCGGCCACGGCGCAACAAACCAAACCCAACGAAACGCACCCTCGGTCAGTGACGGTAATACCGGAACGCGAGGTACCTTCTACCAAAAAGCCCGAGCCAGTGGCGGCCGAGCCAAAACCCGCCGTTACCAAGGCACCTGAAAAAACAGAAACCAGGAAAACGCCCGAAAAGCCCGTCGAAGTCGCCCCACAGAAACCCGACGCGGCACTCGCCGCATTGCAAAAGAAGGCCACCCAATACAAACGTCGGGCTGTATTGATCAGGAGTGTTGCCGGACTGGCCCTGGTAGGTGCCGCGGCTACTTTTTTAATGGTCAATACAGACTATAGTGATTATAAAACCGGGATTGAGAGCAGCAATGCAGAATTTCAGGCCTGGTGGGATGAGTTGGACACCCAGGGAATTCCGAATGGGCAGAATTTTGGCGATATCGACAACTATAAGATCCAGCCCAAGAGCATCATCGAATACGGTAGTCCCACCATTTACCTCGTAGGCGCG